>JBJEWS010000015.1:0-3214 GCA_051885175.1 Cellvibrio sp. | reverse complement strand
CCGTTAGAGCCAGCCCTTTTTTGAATACTATTGCGACGAAGTCGTACCAAGTAAACGCACTACTGATGCCTCTGGTTAAACCACCCAGAACCCCTTTTAAAACATTCAACATCAAGTGTCTGACTCCAGCAGAAATTTTTTCGATAAATGATGTTGTCAAACCCGTTGCAGTTGAATCAGCAGGGCCGAGAATCCAGTCTTCCAGAGCTTTTCCTGATAAAGCACGCTCATTAGACACAACTAAGACATCCCAAGGTTTAGATCCCTCAGAATCTGAAACAGAAGTCACATAACGTTCGATCTTGTGCGACGCTGTGTTCGGCGTAAAGCCTCCATATTCGATACGCGCAGCTCTTGATGAGTTGGGAGCATGTACAAATGGCCAAGGGGCGACAAGCGGCACGACATCGCCAGAGTGGTACACGCGATAAAGATGATTTTCGGGAATCGCGGAACTCACGTGGTTTGCGAAAGTGATGAGCCCAGGGCGTGGGGCCCCAAATGTGTAAACGTAGGGTGTAAATTTAAAAATCGTCTTAAGCCAATCCGCACACAGGGTTGCGATCGCTCCTCCAAGACTATGACCAATACAGTGAAAACGGACCACCCCCGATTTGAGTGCCTCTTGAACAAACTCTCGAATCTGACCTTTCATGCTCGACATAGCTTTGTAAAATCCAGCATGGACTTGTCCGCTTGAGGTCGAGCACGTAGCGATATTGGCGTTACTAAACCAGTCAATCAAGAGCTGTGTGCCACGGAAGATCAGAAATGCGTCGCCTTTGTATTTATCTTTACCGATTATGAACAGGCCACCATGTGATCTGACTTTTAATGCACCAACTCCGTACTGACCTTTTAATGTTGACGAAGGTAACTGAAGGCCCCCTCCGACATCTCGATTTATCAAAGCGACTATCGTCTCAGGCGTCGCAGCTTCGTTCAGCTGATACACTCTGGTTGCCATTGTCACTGCGGTTCTCGCACTAATTTCCATTGTCAAATCCTTTTATCGAACTTTTATCTAACGCTCATTATTTACTGGAGGCGCAGGGTCCTCTTCTACATCCCAAGCACATATGCTGAAGTAACCAGACCCGTTAACTACATACATTCGTTCTTGATTTGAAAGTTCGCATTCTAAGTGCCAAGGTTTGTGTCGGTTTTCAGCGCCTTGCAACCCATCACGCCGAGAACCTAACCATATCCTAACGTCCTCACCATCATCCTTAAGCAAAGTGATCGTTTGAGTAATAACGAAGGCAGCCAAGCCCCCAAACTCCGAAGCGGACTGATACATATCCGGAAATTCAAAATAACCATTCTCGTCGGTGATGGCTTCGTCAGTGACTTCGGATTTGGCGTGGCCGAGTTGGCCGGTGCGGACTAAGCGGGCATTTTTGACAGGCTCGCCGTTGAGTGTGAGATGACCCGATACGGCCGAAAAAACACAGTGTTTGGGTTTGCTGAAAAATCCCATGGCATGACCTCCTTGTGCTAATAAAAAAAATAAACTCGCGATGAAGATCCATTTTTGCATATACATCCCATCCTTCGGGTGACGAACAATCCAGCATTATAGGAACCAATCGAGCTTTCGACTGATACTCAATTCACAATGCCCCCCACAACAAAAAAACCCCGCAAAAGCGGGGGTTCAGCATTTAAATAGGTTGGCTAGATCGCCTTCCCACCGGCTAACGTATGGTTTACAGCCTGATACACCATATGATTTATGCGCGCATTGAATGTCATAAATACATGACGAATTTTATCGCGGGTTAGTTCACCTGCATCGGCAATTACCTTAAGGCCCATAGCGCGCAACAGTTTATTCATTAAGCCGAATACTAACTCGGCGGCACGCCCCTTTAGAGCCAGCCCTTTTTTAAATACCATCGCTACAAAGTCGTACCAGGTGAAACCGGTACTAATGCCTTTTGTCAAACCTCCTACCAAGCCCTTCAACACGTTGAGCATCAAATGCTTTATCGCCGCGGAAACTCGCTCAATAAACCCAAGTGTGAACCCAACAGAAGTTGACTCATACGCAAGTAACATCCAATTTTCAATTTCTGTTGCTGAAAATGGACGTTCTCCTTCGGTTATTAGGGTCTTCCAAGAATGCTTTTTCACCGACTCGATATACTTTGTCATTGAATGCCATTCAACCCCAGGCATTACACCGCCCGCAACAATCTTTCCAGATATCCTCGAATTAGGTGCATGCACAAATGGCCATGGTGCTATGAGTGGAACTATATCGCCCGTATGGTAGACACGATGAATGCGGTCCGTCGCAATTTGGCGGTTAAATTTGTTGGCAAAGTTGCTGAGTCCTGGCCGTGCAGCACCAAACGTATAGAGGTACGCTGAAACATTCAGGGCAGACTTCAGCCAATCGACACACAAGGTTGCAATTGCCCCGCCCAAGCTGTGGCCAATACAATGAAAGTGCACGGCTCCGTCATTTCGCGCTTTAAGAACAAATTCGCGAACCTGATCCTTCATGCTACTCACGGCTTTGTAGAAACCCTCGTGAACAAGGCCGCTATTGATAGATTGTGTGCCGATATTCAAATTCGTACCCCAATCGACCACCAGTTGCGTCCCACGGAAAATGATAAACGCGTGACCTTTTAATTGGTTTTTACCCATTATTAAAAGTCCGCCTTTAGTACTCACTTTGGCGACGCCCATTCCGTAGCTGCCATTAACTGTGGCTTTTGGGACCACAAAGTTATCACCAAACTTGTCGCGAATATCAGCGACGATATCGTGTAGCAAAACAGCGTCATTAATTTTGTATACAGCATCTGCTAGTACAGCAGACATAAACGGATTGATCTTCATAATGCTCCTTATTATTGGTCAAACAACCTATTAGAGTAATCGTCCTTCTCATCCTCTATCACATCCCACCTACAGATGGTATGAAACGATGCACCATTAACCTTAACTATTCTCTCATCGTTAGCTAATTCACAATCGACCACCCAGGTATTCCCTCTGTTTTCCCCTCCTACAACACCGTCATCTTTAGTTCCTCGCCAAATGCTCTTTTGTGTCCCATCGCTATTAACAAGCGTAATGCTTTGAAAAATAATGAATCTGACAACCCCCCCAAACTCCGAAGCGGACTGATACATATCCGGAAACTCAAAATAACCATTCTCGTCGGTGATGGCTTCGTCAGTGACTTCGGATTTGGCGT
>JBJEWS010000014.1:0-35450 GCA_051885175.1 Cellvibrio sp. | reverse complement strand
CCTACTTTCTTCAAGAATATTTTACTTGCACAAAACGGAGCGTCCATAGATGTTAGGCAAATAAGGACATATAGTATGATTTATCGATCTAAATTTTGGATAATGTTTTTACATATTCTAGGCTTGTATGCGCTATTGGTGGTGATAGATGATGGTTTTGATATCAATTACGAAGCTTTTTTAGTTGGTCTAATCTTTGTAATGTTATTTTCGGTGGTTGCTACTTACTACTTTAAAATAACAACTTTTGAAAACCATATTCGCGCTTACGATTTTTGGGGTAAGTATCACTCACTTGAGTGGCGTAATATTACTAAGGTTAAATCTATTCAAATAGTTGGACTTAAGTACCTTCGAGTATATGGGGACGGCCAAGCTCGACCTTTATGGATACCCTGTTTTCTCCGAAATATGGATGAATTTGTGAAGGATGTACACAATAAAATAAGTCACGAAAACCCTTTGTATGATTACTTACAACCATCAAATGCCTAACAAGCGGCTCATGGGCGACCTTCGTTCCGTCGGCCTTTTTTGTGGTAAAAGTTACCACAAAAAATACCAACTGCACTCCGGCGCCATAGCCGGGCGTTAACCTCTGAGGAAGAATTGTGAAACTATCACTAATGGTAGCTATATCGAAGAATGGAGTTATCGGGAATGGCCCTGATATTCCATGGAGTGCCAAAGGTGAACAGCTCCTGTTTAAAGCTATTACCTATAACCAATGGCTGTTGGTTGGACGCAAGACTTTTGAATCAATGGGAGCATTACCCAACCGAAAGTATGCGGTCGTAACACGTTCAAGTTTTACATCTGACAATGAGAACGTATTGATCTTTCCATCAATTAAAGATGCTTTAACCAACCTAAAGAAAATAACGGATCATGTCATTGTTTCAGGTGGTGGGGAGATATACAAAAGCCTGATCGATCAAGTAGATACACTACATATATCTACAATAGACATCGAGCCGGAAGGTGATGTTTACTTTCCTGAAATCCCCAGCAATTTTAGGCCAGTTTTTACCCAAGACTTCGCCTCTAACATAAATTATAGTTACCAAATCTGGCAAAAGGGTTAACAAGTGGCAGCAACGGATTCGCAAACCTGTCACGCCTTTTGTACCAAAAGCCGCGCCAGGTTTGCGATCCGCTGTGCCAGGCGTTAGGAGTAAAGCGCACATGGTAGAAACAGTGTCAGATGAAAATATAGAAAAGCTTATTGCATGCTTGGGAGATGCTCACAACCCGGCACACGAATATGAAGCCCAAAAAACTCTAGCTAGGTGGCTTGAAGATCCTCTACTTAGGTTAACGCAGGCTCAAAGAGGTCGCATTGAAGTCTCTTTGTCAAATATCGTCCGTAATGAAAGCTCAAGTTCAGAAATAGAAAAATGAAGGTATTAGCATATATCACTGGTTTTGTTGGTTTGTCTATTTCTGCGGTTTTAGCCGCTGTGGAAAAAATAGCAACACTAGAAAGATGGCAACAACAATAGCGAGTGATTATCTCTTTATCATTAGTCGTTGCTATTGAAGGCTGCAAGCATCGCCGCATCACGTTTATAAACGTCCTCTTTAAAAATTAATTGAGTGGGTGAGACGGCATCTACTGTCCAATACGCAATTAAAATTGGAATGGTCGATTTTAATCGAGCATTACGGGTTTTCCCCGTCCGAATAGTTCGGTCAATTGCGTCCGGTTGCCACTCTGGCGTGTGCGCCAATAAACGTTCTACTAGTTCCATCGCATTTTCCACTCGGATACATCCCGAGCTAGTCGCCCGCTGATCGCTATCAAAAAGCCGCTGATGGGGCGTGTCATGCAAGTAGATCGCATGATTATTAGGGAAACGAATCGCCGCGAGCCCTAGTGCACCTTTAGGCCCAGGGGATTGACGCAGTCGAACCGAGCCAGGATTGTTCCAATTCACCGAATGCGGGTCGACTTGGCGACCACTTGAGTCGTAAGCCTTGAGGCGATTTTTCGCTAAGTAGCTCGGATCGCGCCGAAATTTAGGCAACACATCTTTTTTTAAAATCGTCGGCGGAACTATCCACGAAGGGTTA
The DNA here is from genome assembly GCA_051885175.1 of Cellvibrio sp. Classification (GTDB taxonomy): domain Bacteria; phylum Pseudomonadota; class Gammaproteobacteria; order Pseudomonadales; family Cellvibrionaceae; genus Cellvibrio. The sequence goes on along the minus strand of JBJEWS010000014.1, from coordinate 33,377 downwards.
AGCGTAATATGCGTAATTGAAGAATGGATAACCGGTGAATGCCGATAAGCCATCCCGATTTGAACACGAGATTCGAAATCAATTTCGCCATCAACATAGTAGCGAACACGAAATCCGGCGAGATCAACTAACACCATGTGATCTTCCATTCGGTGCAGCCGCCAACGCGCGCGATCTAAATTTATTTTTACTTGGTCGAGCCTATCACTTGGTGAAATATTCAAAGCGCGCCGCGTTGCACTCCCTACAATGCCATCGACCTTGAGTAAGTTTTCGCGCTGAAATTGTTTAACCGCTTCAACCAAGTTTTCATCGTAGACATCGCTGGCCGAAGTCGAAACCGGAGCCGCGAAACGAGCCTCGTCTGCCTCACTCCAAGGTGTCGGTTCAGGCGTCGAATACACATAACCTTCAAGCTCTGCCTGATATTTTTCGCGTCGCCAGTTTTCATAAGCTTCTTCGCGCGCACGCCTTGCTTGAGTAATCGATTGTCGATGCATCTGTTCAAAGCATCTTCTAGACGATTCAAGTAGAGCATCGTCGTTTGCAGAATATTCACCGGTAATGCGAAGACGTTCGCGAAGTTTAGGTACATCACTTGATCGCTCACAGGGCTTCAACACGCCGGCGGGTTGTATCTTCGGATAAGGCTCACCTGCCCCCCCATCTCGTAGCGCGATATAGGCCTCTCTTAAATTGACATATTCAGCCTGTGCCGGGCGAGCATGATCGAACGCGCTATTAATCGTGTTTGCGTCGAATGGAGCCTTAAGCAGTATTTGAACGAGAGCGGGAGGAAGATCATTTAGCGAAAAATTCCAAACAGCAGCCGTACCCTTTTCGTTAATTTTCCCACGCGTTAGATGATAAAGCGCACGTAATAATCGCGCCGAAAATACTACATCATCATCAAGAGTAAACATGTCCGATGCAGCTTTTTGGCCGACTTCGTCAAGTTGATAATCACGTGTATTTAAACCATCGTCTCTGAGTTTATTTAATTGATCGTAAAGCGCTTGGCGTGCACCTTCATTTCGCCAAAGCTCCACGGCGTTTGTTCGCACATATAAATCGGCTACTGCAATGGATATTGTGCGTGAACCACCGACAAATCGACTTTGATAAGCGGGATTTGGCGTGACGGTAACGCCCTCGTCGTTAACGTATGGCGCTCGCATAGCGAAATAATTTGCCAAATGTGAAGGAATACTCAAATTGCTAGCAGAGATAGGGGGCGATTCAAGGCTTTCTGCTAAAACTATTTTGTTATAACAAAATAAAAGCAACAGAAAAATAGTAACGTTTTTAGATGAAATACCTCTAAAAAAAATTACCAATGGTAGAAAACTTCGATTTAATAACCAAATCATATCTAGCAACCCCCTGTACTGCTTATATCCATATAAGAACGACAATCCCTTCATTTGCGACACAATTTTCATCATGTTAGCATCAATCTGCTCGCACCATGGGACCGCTAGGAAGTGGCCGGAAAACGGCTATGGCAAAAAAAATCGCCTTCGACTCATCCAGTCAAATTCCCGCGAGCGTGACTACCTGTTTTCATGATAGACCGATCAATACAACTCCGAGATTAAATTATGTTACGCAAGCTCTTTTTCCGAGCCGGGGTGACTCTCGCCTGCTTGGGCGTAAGTCTACATAGTGTTGCTAAGGATACGTCAGACCACTCTACTTTTTCGCTCGATGAGCTCACACAACAGCTCGCCAGTGAAGCTCCCAAGGCCAACCCCAATGTCATTCGCTTGGCCTTAAGTGCACTTGCGTGTGCGGCCAACTCAGGACATGAAATTTCCGACAACTTGACAGTGATTGATTACTCGATCGCATCAAGCCAACCACGCTTATGGGTATTCGATCTAGAATCGGGCTCGCTATTATTCGAGGAATTAGTCGCTCACGGTAAAAACACCGGTGAGAAGTATGCAACTGATTTTTCTAACACCTACGGCAGTCTTCAAACTAGCCTGGGGTTATTTTTAACAAAAAATACTTATCACGGAGCAAATGGTTATTCGCTTCGTATGGAGGGGCTTGATAAGGGCTTTAATGACAAGGCCATGGAACGCGCCATTGTTTTCCATGGAGCGCCTTATGTTTCCCAAGATTGGGTGAAAAAGCACGGCCGAATTGGCCGCAGCTGGGGCTGCCCAGCAGTGAGTAACGGCGTCGCAAAGAAAGTTATCGACACCATTAAAGGCGAGCAATTTTTATTTTCTTATTATCCTGATCAAAAATGGCTGAAAGAATCTGAATTCCTCAATTGTTCACCGGAACAAAAAGCCACCACTACACTACTCGCGTCGCGCGATCCTAAAGCAAATGAAAACCAAGTGTTTTAATCACGCTTAAATAAAAAAACCGGCTTAAGCCGGTTTTTTTATTTGTACTCCAATATTAATTGGGACGGTTTCGCAACATCACAGTCGCCGCCGGATTTTTCACGGGCGTTAAAGCTAAGCCTTTAGGCAAAGCGAGCGGAGCAATCGCCACTCCATTAGTTGCGCCACGCTGCAACTGATAATTTTTACAGCTGCCGTATTGAATATAATGAAGCGCTTGCGAAAGACTCGCTTCGTTGCGATTGCCCAACTCGTTAGTCAGGTCGTCAGCCTCGAAACACCCTTTGATATCTGCCTGACCGTCATCAAACGAGGACGGCGTAAATCCATCGACGAAATCGCCGTAACCCAAGGCATTCGACATTTTCATTTGCACAAAGTAGTAAGTCGATCCGCAGTTATCCAATGCATAATAGCCGTAAGGTTTACCGCAGGTTGTTGAACCAATTTGAATCACTTCGATGCCTATGCCACGCAAACCGTTAATCAAACCTTCGCTTGCCGAGCAAGTTTCTTGTGTGGTGATGACGTAGACCCGCGACAAATTTAATGAGGGAAGCGGCAAGGTTTCATCCAAGCTAAAACCAAGACCTGTACTGTAAAAAATATCATCAGTAATGGTTTCGCCCGTAAAAGGATCGATGGTGGGATGCTTATCGTTAAATTGCGTTTGTCCAAAAATTTTATTTTGGGTTTGAGCCGAGCCCGCAATCATGTAGCCCAATTGTGACGCAATCGAAATATAACCACCGCTGTTATAACGCAAATCGAGAATTAATTGAGTAACGTTTTGCGAATCTAAATATTGCATTGCCTCATAAAGCTTTTTTTCGGAAGCGGTAGAAAACGCATTAAAAAGCATATAGCCCACGCGTTGGTCACTTTCCTGATAGACCTGAAGCTTATCGACAACAGTAGGGGCAACAGGTGCACCTTTAAGAACGGCAGAGTATTCATCACCATTAATTCGCTCTAACTGTAAACGCACGCTGCGATTCTCAGATGGCTGAAATAAGGCTTGATCAAGCTTTTCAAGTTCATCGGGAGTCATATCAAAACTGACTGCAATGGAATCGACACTCAATATACGGTCACCGCGCTTGATGCCGGCAAGCTCGGCAGGTGATTGGCTATCGACATATTTGACATAGATCTCGAGCTCTTCCTCTGCATAGAGTGCATAGTGCAATCCATGGCTTTCAGCCTCTTCACCCGAATGAATGATTTCTGAGGTGGCGGTATCCGTGACGAAGTGATATTTATCTTTATCACTGCCGGCGGGGGTTTTCGCCTTGGTTCTAAGCTCGTAGAAATAATCACGAACATTGGAGTGACTTGCAGGGTTAACGTCGTCAACCTCGTTGTACCACAGATAAGTCTCGTTAATTAAGGAGCGGATATAAAACTTCTCGTCAGTCATGGTGCCGAGTTTGTCCGCGTAGGCTTCTCCTGTGAATGGATTAATTCCGCGGCGAGGCTTTTCGCAGAGGTGCTGGAAGTTAGATGATGCTTCAAATTCATTTCGCTTCCAAACCGCAAGAGGGTGAGGATTTGGTCGCTGTGCTATAGGCTTCGACGACGAGCTTCCGCGATCGTCGAGAAAACCTTTGCTATCGCCGCTTGATGAGCCGCCACAGGCAGCCATGGCAATCGCTATGCTGGCGACCGCGATGCGGCTAATGTGTTGAATAATTGGTAGTGCCATGACTGTCCCTAATTACAAGTTATTGATAAAAATGCGGCCGTCGAGTTACGCCCATCCATTAAGAATAGTGGCCAATGTGCAGTCTTACGCATATTGGCCTATAAAAAAAGCCGAATAATGAGGATTATTCGGCTTTTTACAATTTCTACTCAAGTTGTCATAAACAAAAAGGCCGCGGGTCTCACTTGCGTGATAACCGCGGCAATAGGCTTTGCTAGAAACTTAAGAGGGTATCGCTGGATTATTAACGGATGTAGCGGTTAATAATCATTTCGTACAATTCTTGACGACCTGAAGTCAATGCAACTTCACCGCCAGCGTTGCCGATAGCAGCCAATTGCTCAAGAGACATTTGGCCGTCTGCCCACAACTTACCGTTACCAGAAGCGAAAGTTGCGTAACGCTCTGCACGCATTGCTTCCAATGGAGAGTTTTGGATCAAATCGTCAGCGATGATCAATGCGCGAGCAAAGGTGTCCATACCGCCAATGTGGCCGTAGAACATGTCAACGTTATCTGGTGAGTTACGACGGATTTTCGCGTCGAAGTTCACACCACCACCTTGCAAGCCGCCAGCGCGCAAGAAGACCAACATCATTTCAACGGTTTCGTTGATGTTCATTGGGAACTGGTCGGTATCCCATTGGTTTTGGTAGTCGCCGCGGTTAGCGTCGAGTGAACCCAACATGCCAGCGTCAGCAGCAACTTGCATGTCGTGACACATAGTGTGACCAGCCAAAGTGGCGTGGTTGGTTTCCAAGTTCAATTTGAAGTCTTTGTCCAAGCCCCAGTGACGCAAGAAGCCAACAACAGTTGCCGCGTCGAAGTCGTATTGGTGCTTAGAAGGCTCCATTGGCTTAGGCTCAATGAAGAAAGTACCTTTAAAACCTTGGCTGCGAGCGTAGTCACGAGCTGCAGTCAAGAAGCGAGCTAGGTTCTCGGTCTCGCGCGCCATGTTGGTGTTCAACAGGCTCATGTAACCTTCACGGCCGCCCCAGAATACGTAGTTTTCGCCGTCCAACGCAATAGTTGCGTCGATAGCGTCTTTCAATTGTGCGCCAGCGTAGGCCACAACATTAAAGTCTGGGTTAGTACCAGCACCGTTCATGTAACGTGGGTTAGAGAAAAGGTTTGCAGTACCCCACAACAACTTAACGCCAGTTTCTTTTTGCTTCTCTTTCGCGTACTCAGTGATAGCTTGTAAACGAGCAGAAGTTTCTGCACGGCTAGCGCCTTCGTCGATCAAGTCAACGTCGTGGAAGCAGTAGTAAGGAGTACCGATCTTGGTGAAGAATTCGAACGCAACGTCCATTTTTTCTTTCGCACGGCTAACTGCATCAGGAGTTGCAGACCATGGGAAAGTACGAGTACCTGGGCCGAATGGATCCGCACCAGTGCCGCAGAATGAGTGCCAGTAGCTGGTCGCAAACTTGAAGTGATCTTTCAAAGTTTTGCCCGCAACAACACGGTTTTCGTCATACCATTTGAACGCTAGTGGGTTGTCAGACTCTGGGCCTTCGTAAGCAATCTTACCGATGCCTTTAAAATATTCTTGACTCATAAGGTTTACCTTTAAGGTTAACGAATTAACTAGAATGTAAAAATTTAAGCGTATTGCTTACTGTAAAATTTGCCCAACGAATTAACGGTATTCGCTCGGTAACGCATTCACCCATGCAGCATATGCATCGGCGTAACGTGACGCTTGATCGGCTTGTGGCTCGATGACTGCGACACGCTTTAAGTTCGCAAATGCTTCCTTAGCAGAAGCGAAGTGTCCTACACCCATGGCGGCACCGCGAGCTGCACCTTCGGCACCGTCGGTTTCGTAAAGTTCGACGGTGGCCTGAGTGGTGTTAGCGAAGGTCGATGCAAATACATCACTCAAAAACATGTTGCCTTTACCGGCGCGCACGACATCACAGCTACCGCCCAAAGATTTCAATACATCGAAACCTTGGTTGAGTGAGAACACAATGCCCTCTTGTGCAGCGCGCACCATGTGACCCAAACCGTGACGGTTGAAATCAAGGTGGGCAAGCGACGCACCCACTGAACGGTTTTGGAAAATTCGCTCGGCACCATTGCCAAACGGATGGAAAATTAAACCATCGCTACCAACAGACACTTGTTCAGCCAATGCGTTAAGCGCTGGGTATGCTGGCACACTTCCCGCCTGACCGAGAGTTTGACGCAACCACGAATACAAACGTCCGCAACCGTTCACACAAACCAATACGCCGTAGCGTGGAGCTTCTTCCGTCGAGGAGACGTGCAAGAAAGTATTCACACGCGATGCACGATCAGCTGCTTTCTGATCGGTTACGCCATAAATAACACCTGAGGTTCCTGCAGTAGCTGCAACTTCACCAGGCTGCAACACGTTCAAGCTGAACGCGTTGTTTGGCTGATCACCCGCGCGATAACCGATAATCGCGTCTTGGCTGATTCCCAATAGTTGCGCCGCTACTTCACTGACTTTGCCTTGAACGCCAATGCTAGGAACGATCGATGGAATGTAAGACGACGGAATACCCCAGTGAGCCAGTAATGTCTCGGCCGGTGCTTTGGTTTCGTAATCCCACAGGGTGCCTTCAGACAAGCCTGAAGCTGTAGTGGTAATTTCGCCCGACAACTTCATAGCAATGAAGTCGCCTGGAAGCATAATTTTGTGGGTTTTTGCAAAAATCTCGGGCTGATTCTCTTGCACCCAGCGCAACTTAGCCGCGGTGAAGTTGCCGGGCGAATTGAGCAAATGCTCGAAACAGTATTTTTCGCCAAGATCTTGCAGCGCTTTTTCGCCATAAGGAACGGCGCGACTGTCGCACCAAATAATGGCAGGACGCAAAACGTTCTGAGCGCTATCGACCATCACCAAACCGTGCATTTGGTAAGAGATACCAATACCGCCGATTTGTTTAGGGTCGAAGTTGCCCTTGCTAACCAATTTAGCGAAGCCTTTGACAACGCAGTCCCACCATACCGATGGATCTTGCTCCGCGAAGCCAGCCTCTGGACTTAAAATCGCCAACTCTGTTTCTGGGTATGACAATGCACCCAAGTTAGCCCCTGTGTCGCCATCGACAACGGACAACTTAACCGAAGAACTGCCAAGATCAATACCAAGAAACAACATATGAGTTACCGGTCCAATTTATCTAAATGTGAATAGCCTAAGCTTAACTAAAGTGCCGATTTTTAGTCGCCTGTTTAAATCTGGAATCAATATATCTTATTGTCCATATGACAACAAGAGCTGTTAGGGGATATTTCACAGTTATTTACGTTTATGCATTTAACTTGTGTTCAGCTTGGGGTCTCGCTTATCTCTTGACCAATGGCTACAATGCGTCGCTTATGTAAACGGTTTAGATCACAATATGATCTGCCAAAGGAGCAATTCGTGTTAGAACAACCCACATCAACCGCTATTAGTCTGTTGGCGCCGTCGCTTCCCGACGACGTCATTAAAGCGCTTTCGATCGATAACCTTGTCTTTGGCATGGATGAAAATGAGCTTAAGATTCTTCTAGTTAAGCAGAACGACCCCCGCCATCAAGGTAACTGGGCTCTGCCAGGTGGCTGGATCCGCTACCATGAAAACCTGCGCGATGCAGCCAACCGCCTTCTAAAAGAATTAACAGGCATCGACGATTTATTCTTAGAACAATTAAAAACTTTCGGCCGCGTCGACCGCTTCCCTAATGATCGTGTGGTGACTATCGCCTACTACGCCCTCGTCAGTGCCGACAAATATTCCATTGTTGCAGGTCAAAGCGCCGATGACGTGAGTTGGCACAGCATCAATCACCTGCCCGATTTGGTGTATGACCACGCCGAAATTATCGAACACGGTTTAAGTGTGCTGCGCCATCAAGTTCGTCATCAGCCGATTGGATTTAACTTATTGCCCGAGAAATTCACGCTGCTGCAATTACAAGCCCTGTACGAAGCAATCCTCAACACCACGCTCGACAAACCCAATTTCCGTCGCAAAATAATGAAAATGAATTTGCTAACCCCATGCAATGAAAAGCAGCAAGGTGTGCCGCATCGCGCCGCAAGTTTGTATCGTTTTGACTCAGCAGCTTACGAGCAGTTAACGCAGTCTGGATTTGCGTTCGAAATATAAAAATAAAAATCATGATGGCGCTGCTCGACAATTCCGAGCGAGCGTCTAGATTGACAAAACCTTACCCGGTTGAAATTGACAAATTAATGGTCGATCTGACATTAATTAAATTACTCTGACAATAACTAAGTGGCCACAAGCCCGCAATGCGCACATGTCCGTGCACGCTGGTCCACCCCCACCAGCTAATAATAATTTAATCGCCATAACTAGGTGCAATATGAACCCAACTACTCCTAATCAAGAAGTCAACATGGCGTTTATCGTGTTGATTAGCGTGATCGCCGCCATCGGCGGTTTTTTGTTTGGCTACGACTCGGGCGTAATTAACGGCACGGTTGATGGGCTTCAACAAGCATTTAATTCCAACTCGGCAGGCACAGGATTTAGCGTTTCATCTATGTTGCTCGGCTGTGCCGTAGGTGCATTCTTCGCTGGCCAATGGGCCGACAAGTTTGGCCGCTGGTGGGTGCTAATGATGTCAGCCATCGTATTTATTGTGTCGGCTTGGGGGTCGGGCATTGCCACCTCGCAAAACGAATTTATTTTCTATCGTTTAATTGGCGGCATGGCAGTAGGCGCAGCTTCTATTATTTGCCCAGCCTATATTGCGGAAGTTGCACCGGCAAAATACCGTGGAAAACTCACCTCGCTACAACAAGTCGCCATTATTCTTGGTCTCTTTTGTTCTTTTGTATCCAACTACTTTTTGGCGGAATCCGCCGGATCATCAACCAGCGTTTTTTGGTGGGGCTATGAAACCTGGCGCTGGATGTTCTGGATGGAGCTTATCCCCAGCACACTCTTTTTACTCGCTCTATTATTGATTCCTGAAAGCCCTCGCTATTTAGTGGCTTCGGGCAATCGCGATAAAGCCGTTGTGGTATTGAGCAAACTTTATGGCGCCGCGGCTGCGGACCAAAAAGCAACTGAAATCAGAGCAACTCTTAGTGAAGATCACAAACCACGTCTCGCCGACATTTTGGACAAAGCCACGCGCAAAGTTCGCCCCATCGTTTGGGTGGGCATTGGCCTTGCGATTCTTCAGCAGTTCGTCGGGATTAACGTGGTTTTCTACTACGGTGCTGTGCTTTGGCAAGCGGCGGGTTTTTCTGAAAGTGACGCTCTCTTCACTAACGTCATCTCCGGTGCCGTGAGTATCGGTGCTGTGTTTATCACCTTCTTCTTGGTGGATAAAATCGGTCGCAAGCCGTTATTGTGGTTCGGCTCTATCGGCATGACTATCACACTAGGCCTGGTCGCGTTTGCCTTCTCGGGCGCTCCGATTGACGAAGCAGGAAAACTGCAATTAAGCGATAGCAATGGCTTGCTCGCACTTATCGCGGCGAATCTTTACGTGGTGTTTTTTAATATGTCTTGGGGCCCAATCGTATGGATTATGTTGGGTGAAATGTTCCCCAACCAAATTCGCGGTTCCGCACTCGCCTTTGCCGGTTTAGCGCAATGGGGTGCGAATTTCTTAATCACGTGGACTTTCCCAATGCTGCTGGCATCAAGCCTTGGTTTAGCAGGCGCCTACAGTATCTATACTTTCTTCTCGTTGTTCTCGGTTTTCTTTGTGATGTGGTGGGTCAAAGAAACCAAAGGAAAAGAACTGGAGCAAATGGAAGGTTAAAATCAAAAAAATCCCCGCTACTGCGGGGATTTTTTTAGCTATTGGCCTGCTCTCGGCTATGCAGCCATTGCTTAACCATCGGCATTAAACTTGGCCGCCACGAACGACCTTGCACTCCAAAATAGTCACGCACAAGTTTGCTGCTTAACACCGCACTGGTGTAGTTTTCCGGCAATTCGTCGTCCGCCTCAATTCTCGGCTCAGCTTGTAATAATTGATGCTGAATCAACAATTGCATTAGCTGCTCGAAAAACTCTTCTTGAGTACAAGCATCGGGCGAGCAATAGTGCATAACGCCCCAATTTTCGGAACCGCAACTAATTTGCTTGGTAAGCGCCACTATGACGCGAGCAAAATCCGCGTAGGTTGTCGGCGCGCCTTTAGCTTGATGCTGAATACGAAGTGGTTTGCCATCGAAAAAACCCGCCAAAAAACGGGTGAGAAGATTGTCGCCATAAGGTCCGATAAGCCAGCTTGCACGCAAGCAAATATGTCGCGGTGCTAACTCGGCAATTTGCCGCTCGGCTTGGGCTAATACTTGCCCAAGTGCATCCACCGGTTTTGGAGTGTCTTTTTCGGCATGGATATTTTTACTATCGCCAGAAAAAACGCCGTAACTACTCACGTGCACCAAAGGAATATCGGCAATGCCACTGGCGGCGGCCAGATTCATACTGGCGCTGACAAAATCACTAGGGCCTGTTGGCGAATCAAGACGATCGAACGCAAACGTGTTGATAATAATGTCGGGATGAAACGAGCGGATATACGCATTGGTAGCTTCGCGTTTTGTCCAGTTGCATTCCTCGAAACTGGGCGCGAGCAAATCTACATGCTCACGCTCCAATTCGTGTAAGAGTGCCTGCCCCAGCGGTGAAGTTGTGTCAGTGAGAAGTAACTTTGTAGACATAATGGCTCGTTAGGTTTGACGTTCGCCAAGTGTACCTGAGTGATGCTAATAAGGGTATTTCGCCCAACAAAGTCTTATACTAGCGAAATTTTACGTTAGCCGTGCAGAGCCAGTCATTCATGCTTAATAATTCTTGTGTATCACCAGACTTTGCCATTATGGGTGCGGGCGTTGCTGGCCTCTGGATCGCCAATCTTTTGCAAAACCAAGGCTACAGCGTAGTAGTGTTCGATAAACGCGGAGTGGGCGGCACACAGACTTTAGCGTCTCAAGGCATGATCCACGGCGGCATGAAGTACACTCTAACCGGCAGTTTTACCCAAGCCTCTCAAACCATTGCCGACATGCCGAAACAATGGCGCGCTTGTCTGTGTAACGAAGGCGATGTCGATCTCTCGCACACCAGAATTTTGTCCGACCACTTTTATTTGTGGTCCACCGCCAGCGTCACGTCTAAGCTCGCAACATTTTTAGCCAGCAAACTCACCCGTGGGCGTGTCACTCCCGTTAGCGACAATCAGCTCCCGCCGCTAATGCGACATTCCGATTTTGGTGGCCACCTTTATAAATTAGACGATCTTGTTATCGACACCAAAAGCCTTGTGGCGAACCTCGCTAACAATTTAAAAATACCCGTATTCCAATTGCCGGAAGGCGCGCGCCTCCAGCAAACAGCCGGCGCAGCCCATCTGGTGCTCGGCGGAATAGAGGTCAGACCGTCTAAAATAGTGTTGTGCGCGGGTGAAGGTAATGCAGAGCTGCTCGAACAATTGGGGTTAAGCAAACCCGCGATGCAGCGCCGACCTTTAAAGCAGGTCATGGTGAAGCAAGATTTCCCCTTCGAATTTTTCGGTCATTGTTTGGGCGCTGATCCAACACCTCGGCTCACGATTTCAAGCCATCGATTACCCCATGGTGAGAGCGTGTGGTATCTCGGGGGCAGCCTTGCCGAAAAGGGGGCCACGCTTGATGATGAGCCTTTAATTAATCTGGCTCAGCAGGAACTCTCCGCATTGATCCCTTGGCTTAATCTTGAAGGGGCAAGCTGGGCGACGTTATCGATCAATCGCGCCGAGCTCCAACAACCGAAGGGCGCACGTCCCGACGACGCCTATCTCGATGAAAGCCCGATCAACAATCTCTGGGTCGGCTGGCCAACGAAACTCACGCTGGTTCCTAATTACAAAGCGCGAATTGAGGCTCTTTTAGCTAATAGCCCCGTCGAGCCATCGACACAATCCGTTCACGATATTAAGCAGCAGCTAACGGCAGTTTGCCCGCTGGCCCCGCTCACTAAGATGCCTTGGGAGCTAGCCTTCCCCCCAGAGGAATCGGAAGAAGAACGCCTAGAGCGCCTGCTGCTCTCCAATTTAGACGAGGAATAACAATGCAACTCCCAAAGCGTCCGCTTGGGCGAACCGGCATTATGGTAAGCCCATTAGGATTGGGTACTGTGAAGTTTGGCCGCAATAAAGGGCTCAAATACCCCGCCCCATTTGAGCTACCTAACGACGAGACTTTACTTGAGCTTTTAGCTATCGGCCGCGAACTCGGCATCAACTTAATCGACACGGCGCCCGCTTATGGATTGAGCGAAGAGCGCCTAGGTAAATTACTCAAAACCTCACGCGACGAATTTATTCTCTCGACCAAAACCGGCGAGGAGTTTCACCACGACGATCACCATCCAGACGGTGTGTCGCAATTCTTTTTCGATCGCAAGCATACCCGCATGAGCGTCGAGCGCAGTTTGAAGCGTCTGAATACCGATTATTTAGATGTGGTGCTCGTCCACTCAAACGGCGAAGACCTCGACGTTATCCACAATACCGATGCCCTCGAAACACTCGATAGCCTTAAAGACGCTGGCCTCATTCGTGCCTATGGCATCTCCACTAAAACTCCAGAGGGCGGTTTGGCGGCGGCCTCACTCGTCGATGTCGTGATGGTCACACTCAATCCTCATCACTTAGATGAATTGAGCGTCATCGAGCGGTGTTTTGAGAAAAATACCGGCGTTTTATTAAAAAAAGTTCTCGGCAGCGGGCATATCTGCCATGATGACGCCCAAAATAATGCAAGAGACAACACATTCGCACTAGCCCTCAATCAGGCTGGCGTGAGCAGTGCTATCATAGGCACCATTAACCCCGAACACCTGCGCGACAATGTCGTCGCCGCCTTGACCGCACTGGTCGGCAACACACACGAATAGAGGTAGACATGAACGATTGGCTCGCCGAGGTGAAGTGGACCCAAGATGGGCTGGTTCCCGCCATAGCGCAAGACGCCAGCAGCGGCAAAATACTCATGATGGCCTGGATGAATGAAGAAGCCCTGCGCCTAACGTGCGAGAAAAAAGAAGCGATCTACTTCTCTCGTTCGCGTAACCAGTTGTGGCACAAAGGTGAAACCTCCGGCCATACTCAAAAAGTCCTCGAAGTCCGCCTCGATTGTGACGCCGATGTTATTGTTCTCCAAGTGGAACAAATCGGTGGCATTGCTTGCCATACTGGCCGCGAATCTTGTTTTTATCGAGTATTCGACGGCGGCGAGTGGCGAGTGGTCGACCCTATTTTGAAAGACCCGAAAGAGATTTATTAAGCGTTTAATTACCACGTTTGGCTGTAACGAGATTACCATGAACGAACAAGATTTAACCGGCGCCGTTTTACGTCGTCTCACTCAAGTACTAGAAGAGCGCAAAAACAACGCCGACCCAGCGTCATCTTACGTGGCGAGCCTACATCACAAAGGGCTAAACAAAATTTTGGAGAAAGTGGGTGAAGAAGCCACCGAAACCATTCTTGCCGCCAAAGACGCCAAACAAGACGGAGATACCAGTGACGTCATCTACGAAACTGCTGATTTATGGTTTCATAGTCTCGTCATGCTGTCACACTTGGGCCTAAGCGCCGAAGATGTGCTTAATGAATTAGGTCGTCGCTTCGATGTCTCAGGCATTGCCGAGAAAGCATCGCGCGCGCAGTAACACGCACCACAACCCAGTTTTCTAACAGCAATTTTTATAACATCAATTTTTTGTACGGAGAAACATCATGGGATTCAGCGGTATTAGCATTTGGAACTTGCTCATTATTTTAGTGATCGTGGTTCTTTTATTCGGCACTAAGCGCCTTAAGAGCTTAGGTTCGGATTTGGGCGGCATGTTAAAAGGATTTAAAGAATCCATGAACGACACCAACAAAACCGAAGAACAACCACAAGCCCCTCAGGCTGATATCAAATCCGTAGAGCAATCGGCACCTAAGACTCCTGAGCAGTCAACAACCAACGAAAAATCGACCACTCAACAAAAGTGAGCATAACGCGTGTTTGATATCGGCTTTACCGAAATTATCCTCTGCTTGCTGGTTGCGCTGGTCGTGATAGGGCCTGAACAGCTGCCGCAAACGGTGCGCTCGATCGCCTTGTGGGTCGGGCGCCTCAAACGCAGCATGCGCGACACTCGCGAGGAAATTGAGCGACAAATCGGCGCGGATGACATTCGACGCCAATTGCATAACGAAGAAATCATGCGCAGCCTTGAGGAAACTCAACGCCACATCAACGAGACTATGAACAAAGCTCAAGCGAATGTTCAGCAGCTTCAGCAAGATGTGCAGCAGACGGTAGAGGCACCCGCCGTAACGCCCAGCGAGCCTTCGCCTGAACCAGCCTCGTTGATCGCGCCCACCCCATCAACGGATGCTAACGTCAGTTCCGATAACAATCAGAAAAATCCCTCATGAGCCAAGACAATACAGAAAGAGAGCAACCACTGATTGCCCACTTGATTGAATTGCGCACGCGACTTTTGAGAATGTTTTATTGCTTTATTCTCATTTTCGCGTGCTTATTTCCTTTTGCTAACGATATTTATTCCACCCTATCGTTACCATTGCGTGAAGTGTTGCCAGCCGACACGCACATGATCGCTACCGATGTAATCTCACCGTTCTTTACGCCACTGAAATTAACTTTCGCACTCGCGTTCTTTTTATCGGTGCCGTTCATTTTGTACCAAGTGTGGGGCTTTATCGCACCTGGGCTCTATCGCCATGAAAAGCGCCTCGCAGCCCCCATCTTAGTTTCGAGCGTTGTGCTCTTCTTCATGGGAATGCTGTTTGCCTATTATGTCGTTTTACCGATGCTGTTCCGTTTTACGGTCGGGATTGAACTGCAAGGCGTGAGCACCATGACGGATATCAGCAAGTATCTTGATCTCGTGCTGCAAATGTTTTTCGCCTTTGGATTCGCCTTTGAAATTCCTGTCGCAACGGTTCTATTAATTCTTGCCGGTGTCACAACACCCGAGAGTCTTGCAAGCAAGCGTCGTTACATTATCGTCGGTTGCTTCGTGATTGGAATGTTCTTAACACCACCCGACATCATGTCGCAAACCATGCTCGCCATTCCTATGTGGATGCTATTTGAAGCGGGGCTACTCTTCGGCCGTCTGGCCATTAAAAATCGTCCTCGTGAAGACGAACCTTCAACAAACTAATTCAAATCCCTCGCCAAATAAAAAAGGGGCACCTAAGTGCCCCAAAACTATCAACAGCGACGTCAACGAAAATTCACCTAGCCGTTAACCGACTACCAAATTTCTCAGCAATCAATTGACTCACGATGAGTGTAAAAGCGTGGCGCTATAAGCTCAAGCGACTACATACGTATTCATTAAATCTCGCTTACATTAATTTTTTAAAGCTTAAGCACTAAACTGCCGTACGCATTCATCTCAACTTTTAGTTTATTTCGAGCGTTCTCGCTTCCGCGCTGATCAATATACTGAGCATTGTCGGACAACAAAGTCTCCATAGCCGCCCCATCGCCTGCTGTTAAATACTCACTTGGAAGCTCAATCTCAGCGGTGATAGATTCGTCACTAAAGTTCACCACTACCAAAGCAGAATCTTTATCACTTGTGCGAATGAAGCTATAAAGCGACTGCGCCTGCTCTCCAGTTTTTGCATTCACTACCGCAGACACAGGTTCAAAAGCTCCCCACCATAAAGCTGAGTGACGAGTGAGTTTAAGTAGTGATTGGTAATAGGTACGCAGTGCACGCTCGTCTTGCGATAACTGACCGCCGTCAAAGGCTCCGTTATTCATCCAGCGCTGATGATGGGGAACACCGATGTAATCAAAAATACTGGTCCGCGATGGCTTTCCGAATCCTGCATTTTCTAGCGCGGGTTCTCCCACTTCTTGACCAAAGTAGATCATCACCGGACCTTGCCCAAGCAAGGCTGTCACCGTCATCGCCGGTTTCGCTTTTTTAGCATCGCCAGCAAACTCCGGGTGAGCGATGCGCTGCTCATCATGATTTTCTAAAAAACGAAGCAGATGCTTATCGTATGCAGCAAGGTTTTCTTGAACCTCGGTGATTACAGCAGGAGTGGCTTTACCCTGCACAACGTCTTTTAGTCGATCATAAAGATCCACCTTATCGTAGAGGTAATCCATTTTACCGAGATGAATGTATTCTCCGTAAATCTTGGGGTTGTAGATTTCAGCGAGGAGAAAAGCCTCAGGATTTTTGGTTTTAATAGCCGAATTTAGATAACTCCAAAATTCCACCGGCACCATTTCGGCCATATCAAAGCGGAAACCGTCAACGCCTCGGTCGAGCCAAAATTCTGCAATATGACGAAACTTCACCCAAGAGTTGGGAACTGATTGCGCATCCCAAAATGCCTTATGAGCGGCAATATCTTTCTCGGCAAAGTTTCGCGGCAATTTGGGGAAATCATAAGAGCCATCTGGCCTTACCCCGTAATTAATTTTTACGGTTTCATACCAATCGTTTGCGTCCGGTTGTGCAGCACGAGAACCATTGCCCGTCCATTTTGCAGGCGACTCGGCGAAGTGTCGGTCGGCCAGTGGGTGCTTCTCGCCACCCAAGGGCGCGTCTGCATCACTCATCACAGGCACTCGAAAGGCTTCACCAATGACATAATAAAAATTATTATCGCGTGCGTACTCAACGTCTGTTCGATCGTCTGCGCCGAAATCTCTAACGCCTTCTGGTTTTCCAAGCGATTGATAATGTCGAGCAACGTGATTCGGCACTATATCGATGATGACTTTCAAACCTTGTTGATGGGTGCGCTCAATTAACGCGTCGAATTCCTCCAAACGTTTCGCGGGATTAACCGCTAAATCAGGATTCACCGAATAATAATCTTTCACCGCATAAGGTGAGCCTGCTCGACCTTTCACAACATCCGGATCGTCGGCGCTGATGCCAAAAGCACTGTAATCACCAATGAGCGCGTGATGAGGAATTCCCGTGTACCACACGTGAGTTACACCAAGCTGCTTTAATTCCGCGAGCGCCTTATCGGAAATATCGTTTAATTTTCCAACTCCATTTTCCTCGATAGTTCCCCAAGGCTTATTGGTCGTCGTGGTGTTACCAAATAAGCGGGTGAAAATTTGGTAAACCACCGGCTTGCCTTGAAACTCCTGAGCAGCCTGTTGAAGCTGCTCTTGATCGCTCGAATTTTGCGTGGTGCAACTGCTTAATAGTGCAACGCAAACAGCGGCAAGCGTAGCCTGTTTAAATTTTGAAAAACTCATAATTACTCCCGTAAAAAAGGGGAGTCGCCTCCCCTTCTATAATTACTTCGCGATAAATCGAATCGCCACACCACCACTCTCGGCTAATTTAAATTTCAACTCATCTTTCGATGACACTAGCTTTTCTTCGATTACCAAATCGTAAGGGCGCTTTTGCCAATTGGCTTTGGCACCATCACGATAAATTTGCGCGAGGTATTGCTGACCCTCGCTCAAGAAGTCGAGTTTGATATTAATCTTGCGTGACTTCTCATCGGTTAGTGCACCTAAATACCAATCCTTACCGCCACGCTCGCGACGCGCAACAACCACGTACTCACCCACTTCGCCGGCAAGCGCACGGCTTTCTTCCCAATCGGTGGGAACATCTTTAATAAACTGAAAGCCGGGCTTTAAGGTTTTACCGTCTTTTTCGTAATAGTGCTCAATCACGTCCGCCACCATTTGGATGGGCGAGTAAATCACAACATACAAGGAAAGCTCTTTTGCCAATGTCGAACGAATACGGTTCTCGTTATCTAAACCATAAGGCGCTAGATTAAAAACACCTGGGGTGTAATCCATTGGGCCGGACAACATACGTGTGAAGGGTAAAATAGCGGTGTGCTCTGGGAAGTTTGGCGGCGTACCCCAAGCGTTGTACTCCTGTCCACGCGCACCCTCGCGAGTAATCCAGTTAGGATAGGTGCGACGCAATCCAGTATCTTTAATCGGCTCGTGCGTGTTGATGCTAATTTTGCGCTTAGCTGCTTCGGTTACCGAATGAAGATATTCACCCACCATAAATTGGCCATCGTGCCACTCATTGCGCATTACGCCGTTTTCGTCGATGCGCTTAATTTTTCCCGCATCTGCAACGTAACCCGTTTTAACCTGAGTCACCCCATGCTTTTGATAAAGGTCGTAAGCATCCGACATTTGATTGCGATAATTGGTTACTGAACCCGAGGTTTCGTGATGTCCAATCAAGCGTACATTTTTTTGTTTGCCATGTTCGCCAATCGCTGCCAGATCGAAATCATCATAGGCTTTGGTAAAACTAAAAATATCACCGTTGCTGTACCAGTCGCCGTCCCAACCGATATTCCAGCCCTCGACCAAAACGCCCGAGAATCCATGTTCCGCGGCGAAATCCATGTAGCGTTTAGTTTCCGATGTGGTTGCACCGTGAATTGGCCCCGACCCCCAGGTATTTTTATTGATGTGCATGCCCCACCAAATACCCACATACTTGCCGGGTTCGACCCAGGACACATCACCTAATTTATTTGGCTCGTTCAAGTTAAGAATTAAATGTGAATTCATTAACTCGTAAGCCTGGTCGGCAATCTGAATGGTTCGCCACGGCGTTTTGAATCCTAATTGTGTTTTAACTCGCGCACCGTCTGACCAAGGCGTTAAGTCAGCGCGGAAGATTCCACCGCGTTGTTGCTGCAATACCATGGCTGCATAGTCGACCAGCGCCGCCTCATGGATGGAGACGTGAACACCGCTATTTAATTTAAAGGTAACAGGCGTATGAGCCTGATCGATATCGGTCGCAGGTGTAGTGTTGTATTGATATTCGTAGCGATTCCACTGGCGACCCGGAATCCACCACGCGGTTGCTTTGTCCGCATCGGGTAAAACAAATTGCGTTTTTTCGTCAATAATGGTGATGGATTTTTCACCCTTAGGAAGCAAACCCGTTTGCTCTGGAACTTCGTAGCGGAAGCCTAAGCCATCATCAAATACGCGAGCACGCAGCACCATGGTTTTTTTCGAACCGTCGGGATTTTTGCCTTCAAAGTGAATCGCTAATTCATTGTGATGATCGCGAATCATTCGAGCCTCGCCCCAGGGCTGTTCCCACTGGGTATCGACGGATTTATTTTCGGTTGAAGCAATTGTTAAATCGCGCGTAAAACCATCGACACGGGCAAACTCCAAGCCTAATGCTGAAGCATTAAGTGCAGGTTTGCCTTTGAAATTTACTTGGTATGTGGGCACGCTAGTATCATCAGACACACTAAATTCAATTAAGCCATTGGGCGACTTTACCGATGCGGTTTTTGCGTATAGCCCCTGCGAGGCCATTAGGGCTAACGCCAAGGCGCTAGAGAGGGTGACAAACTTTTTCATAAAAAATCCTTAAGGGAATATCCACTTATTAAAATAATTCGATTAAGGTCGCACTCATTGGCTCGAGTGTAATCGTGGGTTTTAAATTGAATGATTGCTGCGAGAAAACGTTTTTCGCGTTGCGCTTACTTCCAATGACCTGCTCAAATCTCGACAAATCTAGTTCGATCGGCGTTTTATTTTTGGATAAAGCCACCATCACGGCTTTTTCGTCGGTGTAGCGGAAATAGACGTAAACACCATTCTTGGGCACAAAATGCATGAGTTTACCGCGATGAATGACGCTTTCATGCTTACGCCAATTGAGCAGCGTTTTCACAAAGTTTTGCATATCTTTTTCGGCGTGACTCAATCCCTCTTGCGTGAAAGCATTTTTAGTTTGATTCGTAAATCCGCCGTACATAGGCGCGCGCACAGCACCATCGTCACGCTCACGCGGACTGGTCATTAAAACCTCAGAACCATAATAGAACTGGGGTATGCCGCGAATCGTCGCCATGTAAACCCAAGCCATTTTATTGAGCGCTAGGTCTTCGTTGAGATAAGAAAAAATGCGTGAGGTGTCGTGATTCTCAGGAAACACCATCAACATACTCGGATCGGGATACAGAAAATCATTCGCCAAGGCTTGGTAAAGTTTTACCCAACCAGTATCAAAACCTTCGTCCTCTGCTAGCGCAAAACGCAGTGCATCGTGAGTTGGAAAATCCATCATGCTATTGGTACTAGACACATGGCCATTAGGATTCACCTTACCTTTCTGCCAATGGGCAATAAGCGCTGGATTGTTTGTCCACTCTTCACCAACGATCGAAAAGTTTGGGTACTCGGTCATGATGGCTTCGGACCAACGGGTCAAAAAGTCTGCGTCGGCATAGCCGTAAGTGTCTTCTCGAATGCCACTGAGCCCTGAATATTCGATCCACCAAATCGAATTTTGAATTAAATAATTCGCTAGTTGCGGCTGACGCTGATTAAGGTCTGGCATAGTTGGTACAAACCAACCATTCAAAAACTCATTCTTATCGGTATCGGCGGCGTAAATGTCTTGCACAACTTCGCGACGATGAGTTGTCTCTTGATACTGCGCCGTTTGATTAATCCAATCTTTGCTGGGTAGATCATTCATCCACCAGTGATTCGAGCCAATGTGGTTAAGCACTATGTCTTTAATCACACCTATGTCGCGCGCGCGAGCTTCTTGCACGAAATTTTTAAAGTCGTCATTCGATCCGTAACGCGGATCAATGCGGTAGAAATCCGTTGCGGCATAACCGTGGTAGGAATAGGTTTGCATATTATTTTCGACCAAAGGATTGGGCCAAATCTGCGTAAACCCGAGTGCCGCGATGTAATCCAAATGCTGAGTTAAACCCGCCAAATCACCACCGTGACGCCCACCCTTATAAGCAGGGTTAGCTTTTTCGAGCATACTGGGATGATTGTCGTTAGTCTGATCGCCATTCGCGAAGCGATCGGGCGTTACTAAATAAACGGCATCCTTAGGCGAGAAGCCCTGACGCTTTGCCGACTCTTTGTCACGGGCCAACAAAGGGAATGAATAGCTAATGCGCTTATCACCCTTAACGAATTCCAACTCAATCGTGCCGGGCTTTGCTCGCGAGCTAATCGCCAAAGTGACGAACAAATAATTGGGATTTTCAACACGGGTAACTTTTTTAACCTTCACCCCTTGGTATTTAACTTTGGGCTGATACTCGGCAATCCCATCGCCATAAATCAATAATTCGGGCGAATTCCAAGTCATACCCACCCACCAATTTAATGGCTCGACTCGTTTAATATCAGTTGCCGAATGTGCCGTAAGACTTAACACCGAAAAAACAATGCAAAGCCAAAGCGCTAATGAAAAACGTTTAAACATAAACGCGCCTCTTATCTTTATTAATTTTTGTTAAGTTTCGCCAATCTAAAAACAATAAAACCCTGACGCCGAATGGGCAGTCAGGGTTTTATCATTCATGATTCGATTAAAACTTGTAGTTGAACCCGAGTAAATAGTTCGCACCGAAGTTTTGGTATTTAGAGATGCGACGAGCATCGCCACTCTCTGCATTAACCGTGTCTTCGTCGAACAGGTTTTGGGCTTGCAGTGTAACGGTTAAACCCTCAAGACTGGTAATACCCGAGTCGGCAAAGTTATAACCAATCTGAGCATCCCAAAGCTCGGCGCCCACATCCATCGCTGGGGTTGCACGCAAGCTCAAACCAGGTACTTCGGTTAAGAAGTCTGAACGCTTACGCCCGCTAATACGCGCCTCGAAACCACCACGCTCGTAGTAAGCGGTGAATTGGTAAATCTCTTTCGAGAAGCCTGGAATATCTGAACTGGCACCGTTATGGAGCAAACTCGAATCCAAGAAGGTCGCCGATGCAGTGATACCAAATCCGTCTAACAGATCACTAAACAGATGAAAGGGAACAGACGCTTGAATCTCGTAACCCGATACAGAACCACCACCGGCTTCGAAAGTTGTCGTATTACCACCTTCAAATGAGGCGAAGGTTTCGCCCGCTGGCATATTCGCATCATGATAGCCGGGTACGAAATAATCGTTAAACGAAATTAACTCGCTGCCTTCCAAATGCCAGTTTTGTAAATCTTTGTAGAAACCTGAAATCGAGAAGAGTCCATCGCGTGCGAAATAATATTCGTAAGCCAAATCGATTTGTACTGCTTTGATTGGCTTCAAGCGAGCGTTACCAGAAGTCGAGCTCCAAGCACTGAATTCTGGATCATCCGACGCACGACGAGAATTATCGAAAGTAAAACCAATGGTGCGGCCTGGTTTTAAATCGTCGATCACCGCGCGCGACATAGTTTTCGCAACAGCCAAACGAATGTTTTGCTCGTCGGTTAAGGCATAGTTTAAGTTAAGGCTTGGCAACACATCGGTGTACTTATCGCCATCAGCAACAGCCACTGCCATAACGGTACCATTCGCACCTGGTGCCACTGGTACAGAATCGAACCCTTCAGCGGATTGATCGGTCTGCACAATTTGCAAACCAAAGTTACCGGTAAGCTGCCCTGCCTCCAAATTCGCCATGGCGAATAAGGTGGTGACTTTTTCGTTAATTGAATAGGTGTCGCCTTTACGATCGGTTTCGTAATTGCCCGAGTCTATCTCGGTATAGAAACCATCGCGATACAAACCGATGCTGTCGTAGGCGATCATCGAGCCTAAGCCCAAGAATCCTAAATCGGTCGTACCCAAAATATATTCTTGCGGAATAGCGACATCAGTAATTTGCGAAATGTCGGTTGGCAAAGAGCCGTCAGCTTGGTAAAAACCGGGTGCAACCAAGAATGCACCATAGTTCACTTTTGATTTAGTGCGATCAGAATAGTGAGCACCAAATTCCAAGCCCGTCATCAAGCCCCAGTCAACTTCGCCAGTAAAATGCAAGCGGAATGCATCTAAACTTTCATCAATCGATGGTGCGTTAACAAAACCGTCTTGCGCGTTGTTAAAGCCATTCATGATCGATGAAATACCACCGCCCCAACCTTGTGGGCCAGCTAAGCGAATGATGGACGCATCGCTGTAATCTGGCATAGCAATGGTGGGATGCGCCGAATACATAACGCCAGTAGAGGTCATGACAAACGAACGCGCTGCGGCATCTCCTTGAGTGAGCGTGCCGGCGCGGCCAACGCCCGAATAACTCTCCATATTAATAATGGATTTTTCAGATTCACTGGTTGATAAATCCACGTTCATTGTCCAAGCATCGGACAAGGCAACATCCACATTCACACCGAAGGCCTGTAAGTTACCTTCTTTTACTTCACCGTCGTTACGAATAACGCTGTGGAAACCATCCCAATATCCGGCGGTTACTAAACCGTCTTCAATGGTTTCATGAACGCTAGTAGCACCGCCCCACACAGTACCTTCTTCGATACCGCGCATAACTTTGGTTTCGGCAAAGTCGATATATAAACCGTCGAGACTGACCGTCACGTTATCGTTTGGGCGGAATTGGAACACGCCAGAATAAGTATCGCGTTCCATAATTGATGAGCGAACGTAAGAATCGTGTCCACCAATAACCGCAACGCCACCATCATCGGCGTAACCCCATGAGCGGAATTGCTCTTCTTGAGACGGCGATTCAAGCGTTGCCACTGTCAAGGCAACACCCACTGTATCATCGGCAAATTTGTCGGCGTAAGTGAATGCTAAACGATGGCCGTTGTCATCGACGTCGGGGTTAGCCGACTCAAGGCCGTTAACTTCGTAGGCACCAGAAAAACTTAACACGCGGTCGCTATCCAATGGACGAATGGTTTTCATGTCCACGATACCGCCCAAGCCTTGGCTCATTTTAGTTGCGTCTGGCGTTTTATAAACATCCACACCGGAAAGCATTTCTGAAGGGTAAAGATCAAACTCAACACCACGGCTGTCGCCAATGCCTAAAACTTCGCGGCCGTTTAACGTAGTTGCAATATAGTTTTCGTTAAAGCCGCGAATTGCGATTCCGCTGGTGCGACCATCGCGACGCTCGCCAGCAAGACCAGGAAGTCGCGCAAGAGATTCGGCGATACTGGTATCAGGAAGTTTACCAATGTCTTCCGCGTAAACCGCGTCGACGATTGATGAAGCTTCACGCTTAGCGCTGATGGAGTTTTCTAAGCTGGCTCTAAAGCCTGTCACTAAAACTTCTTCAAGACCTTCTGATTGTGCGTAAACGGTTTGAGAACCTGCAACCATCGCCATAGTCGAGGCGGCGGCAAGCAAGTAATTAAACTTATTCTTCTTCATAGTTTCTCCGATGTTTGTCTTTATAATTAGTTGGGCGATCAACTCGCTAATAAACTGTAGCAAAGCTTAGCAAGGATACTAGGCAGAATAATTAGGCTTGAAAAGTCTTTGCATACGTATTCAATTTAAATAAATCTGTCACAATTTTGTGATAACAAAAACAGAATTAAAAACCCATTTGATATGACGCAGCCTTATCAAATTTGTAAAAAATATCGCCATAGAAAATTAAACGTTTTACAAAAACAAATTCGCACAAATGAAAAAAGGGGCTAATGCCCCTTTGCTTTTACACCGGAGTTATTAAAGTATTTGACCGAATACCGATGCATAACCTGGCAACACTAATGTGGAATACTCCCCACTGATCGAATTAAATCCATGCCCGTTCATCTCAATTAAATTGAGTGATTCAGGAAGTTTAATCTCGATGGGTTTGTCTGAAAAATTAAATGCGCACAAAATATGTTGACTATCATCTTTTCGAGTAAACACGAGATGATCGACATCATCCGATAAGAAACGAATATCGCCGGTACGCAGCGCCGATTGTTCGCCACGCCATTTCAAAAATTGGCGGTAACTATTCAAAATGGAATGCTCATCGGCTTCTTGAACTTCAATACTTACGCGCTTGTGTTCATCCGGAATCGGCAACCAAGGTTGTGAGTCACTGAACCCTGCGTAGTGGTCATCTGCATTCCAAGGCATTGGCGTTCGACATCCGTCGCGCCCTTTAAAGCGCGGCCAAAATGTAATTCCGTAAGGGTCTTGAAGTTGGTGCTGTTCGATGTTTGCCTCGGTTAAACCAAGCTCTTCACCTTGATAGCTACACACGCTGCCGCGCAAAGAGAACAACATTGCATTTAAGGTTTTCGCCAATTGCGGTGATTGCTGCTCGCCACCCCAACGCGACATGACTCGCACCACGTCATGATTACCGATAGCAACACACGACCAACCATCACCTAACTTTTCTTCGAGCAATTCAAGTGTGTTGCGAATGTAGGTGCCGGATAATTTGTCTGCTAAGAGTTCAAAGCTATAAGCCATATGCAAGCGCTTATTGCCCGCGGTGTAGTCAGCCATCGCCTTGTGTGAATCTTCGGCGGAAATTTCGCCAAGCGTAACCGCACCCGGATAACGATCCATCAATGCGCGAATTTTTTCCATAAAGCCTAAGGCTTCCGGGCGCGTGTTGTCGTAAATATGCGCTTGATACGCATAGGGATTATCGGTGCTAAATCCGCGGCCTTTACGCAGCTCTGCAGGTTTAGATGGGTTATTACGCAGTTCTTTATCGTGGAAGCACATGTTAATAGCGTCCAAACGAAAACCGTCAACACCACGCTTCAACCAAAACTCAACTTCTTGCAAAATTTGCTGTGAAACTTCTTCGCAGTGATAGTTAAGATCGGGCTGAGACTTTAAAAAGTTATGCAAGTAATATTGCTCGCGACGCGGCTCCCATTCCCAAGCGCCACCGCCAAAAATCGATAACCAGTTATTGGGTGGAGTACCGTCTTCTTTAGGGTCTGCCCATACATACCAGTCGGCTTTGGGGTTGTCGCGAGATTCGCGGCTCTCTAAAAACCATTCGTGCTGATCGGAAGTGTGACTCAACACTTGATCAATCACTATTTTAAGTCCGCGTTTGTGCGACTCTTCGATTAAACGATCGAAGTCCGACAAATTGCCAAAAATAGGATCTATATCGCGGTAGTCGCTGATGTCGTATCCGAAGTCTTTCATCGGCGATTTAAAAAATGGCGAAACCCAAATAGCATCGACATTCAAACTTTTAATGTAATCGAGCTTTTCGATGATGCCTGGGATATCACCAATGCCATCACCGTTACTGTCTTTAAGGCTACGAGGGTAAACCTGATAAATGACGGCGCCGCGCCACCAAGGATTAACTGCCATACCAACTTCCTCTCCAAAAGTGTCGCCGCTTGCGCACTTTTGTTTACTGTTTTTTCCATTGCTACAGCATTAAGTTTTATAACTAAGGCTGCGATTTAATTTGTTAAGTAACATACGCCAGGCAATTCGTAACGCCAATAGACTACATACGTATGCATAAAAAATTCCTCAAATATCATTTGAAAAGAACGTGTCTGCACCGTTTAAATTTAGTCGAAATCTCACGCTTGACTAAAACTTACATTGCATACGTATGCAGCCGCTTGTGAGCCACACGGGTACAGCATAAGGTAGCTTCACAAACACAATCTCGCCCTAAGCGGAAGACTCGTCGACTCGGTTGTCTCGGTCTAGAATAAGTGACAATGCCACCTCCATAGGCCGAAACGCCATTTATAGGGTCGACACTCATGAGGAATAAAAATGAAAAAGCAATTGCTATCTATTGCTATCGCTAGCCTGTTGTTAGGCGCTTGTAGCGAAGCACCCAAGACTGACGTTTTGACCATCGCCCCTGGCGCGCCCGGCAATCCTGCACTTTGGTCTTACTCTGGCAAAACGGGTATTGGCACTTCTTACGAGCAATACCAAAACGGTGTTTATACCGATAAAGCAGCAACGGGCGAAGTTTCAAAAGTTTGGTTCTCGATTGCACAGGGTATTCTTACCGAAACAATGTACGGTTTAATTCACGAAGCCCAATTACGTGAATTACAATTTTTTATTCAAGGTGACGATTTTTTTGAAGAAGAAAAAATCGACACTCACGCCACCACCGATTACTTACACAAAGATGCGCAAGGCCGCCCACTGTCACTCGCTTATAAAATAACGACGCAGAGTAAAAATGATCACTACAAAATAGTGAAAAATATTTTTACCGATCCCGATAGCCAAGCTTTGATGATGCGAGTTTCAATCACCGCCATTAGCCAAGACATCACCCCTCATCTGTTTGTCGACCCGGCGATTGGTAACACCGGCAATAACGATTTTGCCCGCATCGAAAATAACGTCGGCATCGCACAAGATGATTCTGCAAGCCTCGCCGTTAAAACCACGGCGGTAATCGATCAAGCGACCGTCGGTTTTGTGGGTGTATCGGACGGTATTTCGGCCCTTAAAAAAGGCGGAAGTATTGACGCTGTCTATAGTTCAACCGGTGAAACTGCTGGCAACGTCGCCATGACTTTCTCGCTTAAACCCATTGCACAAGGTGAAACCCAAACCTTCGACATAGTGTTAGGGTTTGGTGAAAACTCAAAAGCAAGCCTAGCGGCCGCCGAAAAAACCTTATCGCGCGGATACGATAAAGTGCTCGCTCATTACAACGGTGAAGGTGAGCATATTGGCTGGGAAGATTACCTTGCCTCATTGCCATCGCTCGAAACACTCAGCAAAACAGCGACCGACCAAGGCAAATTACTTTACTCAAGCGCATTGGTTTTAAAAGCACAAGAAGACAAAATTCACGCAGGTGCGCTCATAGCTTCGCTATCGAATCCATGGGGCGAAGTAAAATCGGCGGAGCAATCGGTAACTGGATATAAAGCGGTTTGGCCACGAGATTTCTATCAGGTCGCCATGGCCATGCTCGCCCTAGGTGATAAAGACACCCCCAAAGTTGCTTTTGAATATTTGCAAAAAGTTCAAGCCCGTGAAGACACACCCGGCTATAAAGGCACACCGGGTTATTTCTTACAGAAAACACACGTGGATGGCGAAATTGAGTGGGTGGCAGTTCAACTCGATCAAACCGCTATGCCGATCATGCTTGGCTGGCGCTTATGGCAAGAAGGCGTATTAACTCAAAACGAAATCTTAAGCTGGTACGAGAAAATGCTTAAACCCGCCGCACAATTTTTATTGAACGGCGGCAAGGTGGATATTCTTTGGAATAAAACCGAAATCAAACCACCCTTCACGCAACAAGAACGCTGGGAAGAGCAATCCGGATATTCACCCAGCACGACTGCGTCGATTATTGCCGCTTTGGTATGCGCGGCTGATCTTGCCAAGCTAGCAGGCGACAGCGCATCGGCGGAGCAATATCTCGCGGCGGCCGATGATTATTCAAAATCTTTAGAGAAATTAACCTTCACCACCAACGGCAGCTTAACCGGTGAATATGGCGATGGACGCTATTACCTTCGCATTAATCGCAGCGAAGATCCGAATGATCGCGGTCCTATGGATTTAGCCAATGGCCAAGTCATCAACGATAAGAGCCAAGTTGTCGATGGCGGGTTCCTAGAATTGGTGCGCTACGGTGTGCGTGCGGCTAACGATCCTTACGTTCTCGAATCCTTACCGGAACTCGACAACACTCAATTGCCGGATTTAATCCGCGTGAAATACGAGTTCACGTTTGAGGGCGTCGATGGGACTTTCCCCGGCTGGCGTCGTTACGGGCTCGATGGCTATGGTGAAGATGTAACTAACGGAAGAGCCTATCAATTTGATGGCTCGACCAATACGGCTGGGCAGCGTGGACGAGTATGGCCGTTCTTTACCGGAGAGCGCGGCCACTACGAGTTAGAACTCGCCAAGACACAAGGCGAAGTCGATATTAACGCGTTGCGCAATACCTACGTGAAAGGCATGGAGCTATTCGCCAACGAAGGTTATATGCTCGCCGAACAAGTTTACGATGGTGTTGGTGATAATTCGGTATATAACTACAAGCTCGGCCAAGGCACTAACGTGGCGACGCCGCTTGCTTGGGCGCATGCGGAATACATCAAACTCTTACGCAGCTATCACGATCAACAAGTATGGGATCGTTACCCACAAGCTGAAGAGCGCTACGTAAAAAAAGAAACTCCGTAACTATCGCAACTCGCTAAAACTCCTTCGGGAGTTTTAGTGTTTTAAGATCGTAGAAGCAATCGGCGAATTTACAGACTCTAAGGCGCCACACTTTTGCATCAATACAATAATCGAGGCCGCTCTTCATGAAGCAACCTAATCTTCAATTTTGGCAAATCTGGAATATCAGTTTCGGATTCTTAGGTGTGCAATTCGGTTTTGCTTTGCAAAACGCCAACATCAGCCGCGTACTTTCCGATCTGGGCGCCGACCTTCACTCACTGAGCTTATTCTGGCTTGCAGCGCCTATTATGGGATTACTGATTCAACCTATCGTAGGCGCCGCTTCCGATAATACATGGAACCGCTTTGGCCGCCGTCGCCCTTATATTTTAGGCGGTGCGATCGTCGCTGCGCTTGGCATGTTCCTCATGCCCAATGCGTCTTTGTTTGTGGCTTTCATGGCGCCCATGTTATTTGGTGGCCTGATGTTGGCACTCATGGACGGCGCCTTTAACGTCACCATGCAACCCTTCCGCGCGCTTGTTGCCGATATGGTACCTGAGCGCCAACGTACGCTCGGTTATTCCATTCAAGCTTTGCTCATTAACATTGGTGCTGTGGTTGGCTCGCTGCTGCCCTTCTTGCTCACCAACATCATCGGGCTCGATAACACCAGCCAACCGGGCGAAGTTGCGCAAACCGTCACTTGGGCGTTTTATTTAGGTGGCAGTGTTTTGTTGTTAAGTGTGCTTTGGACCGTAATGCGCACTCAAGAATACGAACCCGCGCTCTATCGCGAATATAAAAATATTCCTGCACCCACGGCGGCTCCCCGCCGCTCTTTGGGTAATCGCCTTGCAAGTTTTTGGCAATTATTTATCACCATGCCCCGTACTATGAAGCAACTCGCGGTGGTGCAATTTTTTTCGTGGTTTTCGCTTTATATCATGTGGGTCTATACCACACCGGCGATCACTCAATATATTTGGGGCGTGGATAAAAAATGGTTCGATCCAAGTTACCTTGCAACTCTCGAAAGCGTACCAGCCGAGATAGCGCAAGCTAAAGGCGCCGCAGGCGATTGGGTTGGCATTATCTTCGCGGCTTACTCATTATTTGCCGCACTATTTTCAATCGCATTAACGGCAATTGCTAACAAGGTCGGACGCAAACTTACCTACGGACTTTCGCTCGTCGCAGGCGGTGTGGGCTACTTAAGTTTTTTATTATTTCAAGATCACACAGTCGTCAACGCTAACTTGCTCATTACGCAAGTGACTGTTCCGCAAGGCGCACTTAATTTGGTCATTCCTATGATCGGGGTGGGTATCGCGTGGGCAGCAATTCTTGCCATGCCTTATGCAATTCTTGCCGGAAAACTTCCCGCCGAAAAAACAGGTGTTTACATGGGCCTTTTCAACTTCACCATTGCCGCACCGCAAATTGTTGCAGGTTTAACTGCGGGGCTTATGGTGAAATATTGGTTCGCTAACGAAGCGATCTACATCATCGCATTAGCCGGCGCCATGATGTTGATTGGAGCATTGAGTGTGCTGGGAGTGGATGATTCTCGCCAAGAAAGGTAGGTGTCTGCAACTTCTTTCAACAATCAATAACACACGCCTCACTTATAAAAACTCATTTGGCAATGAATAGTGCAACATTTTTCAATTAAAAAATGTTGGGCCTCTTTTGAAAATAGAGCCTCAACGAGGCTCCTTACAAGAAAAATGGTACAACTGTTAATGAGGTGCATGAAGTTATAGTTCAAATAGGCTGGGCAAATCGGCCTCTACGAGGAAATCACTTTCGATTTTGATTGCATTGCCGTTTTTGTCAAAAACAAATATAAAATTTATTGATCCCCTCCGCGAATATCGGACACCTTAGAAACTGAGTAAACTTACTCCAGAGGTGATCCATGAGCAAGAAACCAACCCCAAAAGAGAATAAGAAGTATACAGCCGAGTTCAAAAGTGAGGCTATTAAACTGGCCGAGCGATTGAGCGTAGCAGAAGCCGCCGAAAAATTGGGCATCTATACCAGCCAAATTTACAGCTGGCGCAGCGCACAAAACAATAACCGCACGAGTACCGAAAGAGAATCCCTCCTTGCGACTGAAAACGCACGTCTCAAACGACAATTGGCCGAGCAAGCAGAGGAGCTCGAAATCCTAAAAAAGGCGGCTACCTACTTCGCGAAGCATCAAAAATAAAACGCTACGAATTTATGCTGACAAATAGCGCGCTATATTCAATCGCGATGATGGCGCGCGTTCTGTTAGTTTCGCGAAGTGGGTATTACAGCTGGCTTGATAATCGTGAAATGGT
This sequence comes from Cellvibrio sp., assembly GCA_051885175.1. Lineage (GTDB taxonomy): Bacteria > Pseudomonadota > Gammaproteobacteria > Pseudomonadales > Cellvibrionaceae > Cellvibrio. Next base: position 2,062 of record JBJEWS010000014.1, on the reverse strand, counting down.
TAGTTGGCGCATGCAACAACGAGAATCGATTGATGCGCTGGTAAAGGCTGCGTTTGAAGCTGGTAAAGGCCGGTATGGTGCCGAACGAATTTTTTATGATTTGGCGGAGCAAGATAATCCGCTCGATATAAAAACGATTCGAAAAAGCCTGAAAAGACAGGGATTAATTGCAAAGGCTGCCAAGTTATTCAAGGTGACTACTGACAGCAATCATTCACTACCTGTTGCACCAAACCTGTTGGCGAGAGATTTTTCTGCGCAGCAACCTAATGAAAAGTGGGTAACGGATATTACGTATATTCAAACGACAGAAGGTTGGTTGTATCTCGCCGTGATGATTGATTTATATTCGCGTAAAATTGTTGGTTGGTCGATGAGTAAGCATATTGATGCGCAATTGGTTTGTGATGCGTTGACCATGGCATTGTGGCGACGCAAATTCCCCAAAGGCGTTATTGTTCACAGCGACCGAGGCAGCCAATATGCATCGCACGCGTTTAGGGGGTTACTGGAAAAATATTCGCTCACACAGAGTATGAGTCGCAAGGGCGATTGCTGGGATAATGCGTGTGCGGAAAGCTTTTTCCATTCTCTTAAAGTTGAGCTGATTCAGGGTGAGCCGTTACAGGATGGAAAGCAAACACGCGAATTTGTTTTTGAATATATCGAAGTAGATTACAAACGGTACCGCCGCCACAGCGCAATTGGCTTTATTAGCCCTGAGCGGTTTGAAGCAAGAACTGTATGTTAGTTAACTGTCCGATGTTGGCGGTAGGGATCATCGGTTAGAAATTAATAATTTTGGACAGCTATTGTCAGAAACTAACTGGAATGGATACGAAACCCGATATAAATATAATCTTTCTGGTTTTATTAATGAAATTATTTATCCCGGAAACTACAACAGCTCATATATCGAATACACACCTCTAGCGGATGGTCTACTCCAGACAACGACAACAGGTAGCTTAGTAACAAGCAATCGTTATGACACTTTTCTGAGAAAAGTTGAGTCAGTGAGCGGCGTGAATTCAGCCAAACCTATCAAAATAACTACCGAATACGATATTTTCAATCGAAAGACCTTTGTAAGTCTTCCTTATTATCCTGGCGGAGATAGTTCACTCGGTATTCGAAATGATTATGACTCAATTAATCGTCTGACGCAGGCTACAAATACCGCGACAGGAGCTATAACAAGATATTCTTTTCAATCAGGCAATAAGATGGTTGAGACCGATCCGCTGGGCTTCCAAACGATCAATACATTTATTGCATTGGGATCATTCGAAAGTCCGGTGCTAGTGAAGCAACAAAAGCCAGAAGATATTACGACCGAGTTCAACTATGATTTGGCGTTGCTTAAAATTGACAGCATGGCGCAGATAAGAGCCAATAACTCCCGACTGGTCACTCATTATTTTTACGACCAGAGTGACAGACTCTGTCGATTGCGCATGTCGGAAAAAGGTGATGTTCTCTACGCATACGATAGTGCTGATCGATTGATTGCCTACGCTGACGGTCAAGCTGCAGGGACTGGCTGCGCAACTACTATTGAAAGTGCAAATAAAGTCACTATGCACTATGACACCAATGGAAAGTTGACCGAAATGCATTTTCCTCACTCCACTACAACGCCATCGATCTATAGAACTTACGATAATAATGGTAATGTTAAAACCCTGGTTCGCGGAGACTCCACATGGCAATACAACTATGATCAAGTCGATAATCTTACAGGTGAGATTCTATCTATAGATAACAAAACATTTGAGTTTAGTTATCTTTACGATAGCGACAGACTGCTAAAAACTCGCACTCACCCGAGCGGTCATCTCTTTCACTATACACATGATGCTCACGGAAGGGTTAACTCTATTTCAAGCAGTTTATCAGGCGCAATCATCCAGAATATTAACTATTTTGAAACAGGAGCCTTTGAGCAGGTTTCGCGCCCATCTAATTTGAATTCCGTCTACACCTTGGATGCAGCAAAGCGCCTCGGATCTCATACGAATCCGTGGGGTGAAAACCTTGTTTACTCTTATAATTTGCGTAA
>JBJEWS010000013.1:0-5030 GCA_051885175.1 Cellvibrio sp. | reverse complement strand
GAGCAATCCATATCGGTAGGCGATAGCTTATGAGGCTGGATATGAAATTTGTGGGTGGATGCAAAACAAAAAATCCCCGCAATAGCGGGGCTTTTTATTGGGTTTAAGAATTAAAGCGCTTAGATTTTTTGAATCTGCTCTTTAATTTTTTCGAGTGATATTTTGTTGTCGGCAAGAATTGCGCGTTCTTTCTCGACCACTTCCGCTGGGGTGTTGCTGAAAAATGTATCGCTGCTTCAGATCAGTAGTTCCACAGTTTTTTATAGCTATCACTTAAAAAGGAATCGACCTCTACCTTGGTTAGAAGCGCCGCTCCCTCGCAAGGGTAAGGTAACTCTTGGACAAGTTCAGTGTAAACAAAGAGGATGCCTTCGGTGGTTACATAAAAGTCGTTTGGAATGCTCGCGGTACAGGCTTGGTATTCTTCTTTGTCGAGAATATTTTGATTGATCTTGGGTGAGGTTAAATCGGTAAGTTCTGCAAGGCGCTCTTTCTTTATCAGATCGTCAATGGTAACGAGCTTATTAAGTTTTACATCTATGTTGATGTTCTCGGAGTAGTAATAAGGGCGGGGCATATCAGCGCACATGGTCGCCCCATGGTGTTTCATGCTTACAAAGGTAGGGCTCGAGTAGGCGACCTCAATTTTTGCCTGGTGATCTCCTTTCTCTGGGCATTCATATTTTTTGATGGATGCCTCGACGTGCTTATTGATGTTGCTCGCAGCCTCAGAGTGTTTGAAGATCGGATAGGTTAAATTGATGCTCCAAGATTGATTTTCACCTTCGGCGGCCGAGATATTGCGTGTTTCTGAGTGGGTATCGTGTGTGAGTTGTTGAGCGGTAAGGTCGCTGCTGCATCCTAGTAAAAATAAAACGATTGAAGATAGTGCGGTTACCTTGAACATTTTAGTTCCTCTTGTACGCATTATATGCGTTAGCCATTTTTATGTCGTATTGGAAGAGGTGGTATTGTGAACCATTGTACCCTCTTGCGAATGCCGCCCAGTCCTTGCTGCGCAATGCTGCGACTAGCTTTCTATGTTTTACGTAGCCAATGAATGCTTTCAAGTGCTCGGATTCAGATTTTTTCATATCTCTTACGAAGGACTCCACATCTTTCCAGCCAACTTCCTTGTGGTTAAATCCCATTACCTGAAACTTCCCCCATGATGCCGATGCAAGGGCTGCCGCTCGATCTAAAGTGATCGCTTGAGCCAAGCGTTGATGCTCCAGTCGCACTCGCTCGTCCAAACCGCCTCTCGCATATTTGGTTTGGTCAATGTTTGCATGAGAAATATTTGGATGAGTTTTTGAATATTTGCCGTTAGTTCGCTTGTGAAATTGGTGGCCTTCAAACAAGATTCGAACAAGTCCGCTTGATGTAAATCCGCTACCAGATGATTCGACTTGTGCGACTGCTTTGATTGCAGCCATTTCAACTCCGAGGTCAATAGCGGCATTTTCGTAGTCGCGGTCTGTGAGGATGGCATTTGAATTAGGCAAAGGGCCAGCTGAGGGCGGATCGAACGACGAATTGATCTGGCAATGTAGCAATTCTGCAGTGGTAGGGGTAATTTGACTTTTCGAGCTTACACTGGAAGCTAGAAGGCTGGATAAAGTTTTACCTGACGGATCAACCCGTCCGTCCGGCCACTTATGGCCTAAAGTGCGTCGCTGATATTCTTTGATTAAGCCTATTGTCAACGGGCCACACACGCCGTCGATAGCAAGGGAAAGAAGAGGCTTGAGTGACGCTATCTTCTTGTTAAGTAATTTCTGAATAGTAACGACGTCTGATTTAGTATTTATTCCTTTGTTTCCTACAGAATACCTAATGGCGCTCATACATCACTCCCTGTGATCAATATGGTTGCAGTTTAAGTCGCAATTTTAACTGAGGCGCAATATTCCATCCGTGCCAACACTCACAAAAGAGCCCCACATATGTGGGGCTTTTTTGTTTATCTAACCAATCAAAGCGCTTGGATTTTTTGAATCTGCTCTTTAATTTTTTCGAGTGGTATTTTGTTGTAGGCAAGAATTGCGCGTTCTTTCTCGACCGCTTCTGCAGGGGCTTTATCGACAACTGCGGCGTTGCTGAGTTTGCCATCGAGCTTTTGGATGTTTTGCTCGAGTTTGCCTGCTTCTTTGTCGATTAGGCCTGCCATAGGAACGAGGATTTCCATGGTGCCAACCAGAGCGGTGCCGACATAGGTTCATCGTCGCCTGCGATAAGCACGGTTACTCTTTCAAGTGAAGCCATCTTTTTCAGGAAGGCTTGGTAGTTAGCTGCGCGCGTAGTCTTCGCTGCTGGTAATCCTGATTAAGACATTGAGACATTTATCGGATGATTCGTTCATTTCGCCGCGAATTTCACGCAACGCCGCTAATTAAATCGCCAATTAATCCAGAATAAGATTAGTCCATATGTTTTTCCTCGTGGGGATGTGCGCTTCAATTGCTTGGGGGAGCGCTTAAAGCAGAGGCGCGCGTTAGCGCATCCAGCCCGAAGGGCGCTGCTACCTTTACTTGTTATATGTTGTGCAATGCTGATAAAGCCAGCATTGCTATCCCAGCACCTACGAAGCGCATAAACATACGTAACCATATCCGACCATAGATAGCCCAGCCTTCTTTATCTTTTGGGTCAATCGCATAGCCACTTATATGCTCACATCTTGCCCACTTTCGAAAGATTTCAGAGCCAACAACGAAAATAATGATAGAGGGAAGGAAAACCAAAGCTACTAAGAAAAATGGCTAATTATTTTCTTCAACCAAAACACCAGTCACTGCAATCGCAGCCCCAGAAATTAACGCGCTCATCTTTGGTGCAATCATAGACATTTAACGCCAAGCTCAGCCGCAGTTTGTAAGTTGACTTTTTGTGGATTACTTTTGCGAAGCAAAACCACAAAACGGCGGCTTACAAACTGTCGAGCGCACGAAGTGCGCGTTGCTGCAGCGCATTGTTATGCATTTTTCACTGGAATTTTTCAATCAAAGCATTCCAAAATTCTGTCTTTACTTGCTCAACTTTAGTATGAGTTGAATAGTCAGCATGTATGCAGGCTAATATTTCATATGCCGTTACCCATATTGCTATTTTGGGGTTTTCTAATGTACAGGTTTCGCGAGTTAATGAAATTTCATTTATTTTAAAATTTTCTTTTAGCCCATGACCAAACGTACTTGCGAATATTTTTTTCTGATTATTGTCTAATGATTGAATATGTGTTTCGAAAGAAAACTTTGTTGAAGAGATGGTGTGTACTAACTTATTCCTAAGCTCTGCAAGTTTCTTTAAAAAATTGAATTGGTCTTTGTTGATCACACCTAACTTTTCCAAAAAAACTATTTTTCCAGACTTGGCGTTTGCATATTCTAAATATGATACTGGTTCAGTTATGTTTTGGCTTCCGAATTTCGCAGATAATGCTTCTGTAGCTACTGCTTCAAATAGCGCACTCAACTTAATGATGAACGACCAATCATCTTCTGATAAAAGCCTTGAGCAATAGCCTGTTGGCAGATCAATACTTTCTTCAAGAAGCTTAATGTTATTTTCCATTTCTATATTTATGTCTGTCATTTAATACATAAGCCATATTTTTTAATGCATAACGCCGTGCACAACTGAGACAACGCGACAGCGTTGGCTTCAGATGGTGCACATGGTTATGTGGTGACACGATGCACTTGTTTAAGCGTAGTTGCGGAGCGCCAGCGAAGCCGATGCCCGATAAATACAACCGCAAAAAATCACACCCTGCCAACACAAAAATTTAACTGAGTGGCACACCGCAAAGAATGCACCACACCTATTTTTATTGTTTGTGCCTGCCGAAAGCACCAAGAACAAAACTGCCGAGCTAAAAATTAACTACGGCGCTTAACAACTAAAAACCAAAAACAGAACCCACATAACGCCCGCATTTGCGGCTGGTTTGGAGCGCAGCGGAAAACCAGTCCGACAACATGCGCTTGTTATAAGCACGCTACGCCAATGCTCGGCGCAGACTTGCTGAAACATTATATATTTGAACCATGCCACCAATAGTTTTGGATAATTTAACATGGTTATTTGACTCTAATACGTCCAATATGTGGTTGATAATTAAGATTGGTTTATCAATTTTTTCTTGAATGCCTGCGTTTGAATTTATATCTTCATTGACGATAAGGCTAACGATCTTTTCCAGTGTTTCTGAATAGTCAGCGATATAGGACCTAGCGTAGTTATCTAGACCATATGTAGTTACTCTGAAATGGCATGAGTAATTGTCTCCACCACCTCCAAGATATCGAGATACATCAAGGTATCCATTCTGCTCCAATACCTCAATGCAGTCTTTGATTTCAGCTCGACTGAATCCTAGTTTTTCTCCATCCCCGAACAATGACTCTGGATTGATCATAATGTCATCATTTTCAATAGCGTATTCACAAGATTCTTTTAAAACCAAATTATCTGCCTTTGTTAAGCCTCCAATCTCATGATATACAGATGTCGTATGTGCAGGAGCCTTGCCAAGCGCTGGTTTATCTGTAGCGCCAAAAATTGAAGACAACACTCGCTTAAAGTTTTGATCGTAATTTTTTAGATCAGGAATTGACTCCCAAAGAGTTGATGTTAGCGATTGAGGAACCTCACAATCATCTAATACAATTGGAATTATCTTTGTACCTTTAGACAGTTTGGCAACAATGCTTGCATTTAACTCTTCACGAACCCACGGCTTTTTTATGCTGTAGTTTGAAAGCACTATAATCACTGCTTGAGCTTCTTTTAAGCCTTCTTCAAAGATCTTATCAACTAGGCTGTCACCTGGCAGCATTTCCCACTTGTCTAGCCAAGCATCCACACCATTCTCACGCAATTTTGTTGCGAAATTTGTTACGAATCTTTCTTTATCTTCACTTGCGTGACTTACAAAAACTTTGGGATGCATAAATACTCCATTTTGTGCTTATAACATCTATGGACGCTCCGTTTTGTGCAAGTAAAATATTCTTGAAGAAAGTAGG
>JBJEWS010000012.1:0-472906 GCA_051885175.1 Cellvibrio sp. | reverse complement strand
TAAAAAACCGGTTAGCGCTTCGGCTCAACCGTGGGAGGCGCATTATACACACCTCAAATCCTTTGTAAACCCTTAATTTTATTTAAGTTTTTACTTCACTCAACTTGCCTTCTACTTTCGCTTCGCTACGTTGAGGTGGCGCACTATAGGGATTTGAGCGACCTTTGACAAGCATTTTTTAAAAAATCTTTTACTTTTATTATTGCCTGCCCGCATCTCACACAAACTGACTACAATCCACTCTGATTTACTCCGCCTTCGATCCGAACACTTTGCTAACGAGCCACAATACTGGCGCAGACAATCCGTAAAGCACACCTATCACCAACAATCCAACTTGCTGGTAAATAATTAGCAGTGCAAACACTAGAACAATTGCCAACAAAGCGACGAAAGGCACACGCCCCCTGAAATCAAACCCTTTAAAACTGCTATAGCGAAAGTTCGACACCATTAATATGCCCGACAATGCCGTTACCAGCGCCACCGCCATAGCACCAATACCTTGGGGCTTTATGTCGTACCACACCCAAACCATAGCCGTGACGATTGAGGCGGCCGCTGGGCTCGCGAGGCCAATAAAGTACTTTTTATCCACTACGCCAATTTGAGTATTAAATCGCGCCAAGCGTAACGCCGCGCAAGCCGCAAATATGAACGCCGCCGCCCAGCCCCACCGCCCTAAATCTTGAAGTGCCCAAGTGAACACCACCAATGCCGGGGCAACACCAAATGAAACCATATCAGCAAGACTATCGTACTGCTCACCAAAAGCACTTTGCGTATTGGTCATTCGCGCCACTCGCCCATCCATGCCATCTAGGAGCATGGCTGCGAAGATTGCTACCGCCGCTTGCGCAAAATTTCCGTGCATTGCCGAGATGATGGCATAGAAACCGCAAAACAATGCTGCCGTCGTAAAAAGGTTGGGGAGCAGATATACGCCTTTATGGCGAACTTTTTGACCACCCTCAGAAACCTCTTCAACGAGATCACCAAAGGGAACATCAACCTCGTGCTCAAGAGGCTCGTGGTTTTGTTGAGGCTTATTTTGATCAGTCATGAATTACTTCTCGATTCCCAAAGATGGAGTGGGGGTTATTGTACACACCTGAAACAAAAAACGCGGCCGAAGCCGCGCTTTTTTAATCAATCGAAACTTATTAGTTTTTCGCCTTATCAACGATTTTGTTCGCTGCGATCCATGGCATCATGGCGCGCAACTTCTCACCAACAACTTCGATACCGTGAGCGGCGTTGTTACGACGAGCAGCAGTCATTGATGGGTAACCCAAGGCACCTTCAGCGATGAACATTTTCGCGTATTCGCCAGACTGAATGCGCTTCAATGCATTACGCATTGCTTCGCGTGATTCAGCGTTGATCACCTCTGGACCAGTTACGTACTCGCCGTATTCTGCGTTGTTAGAAATCGAGTAGTTCATGTTCGCAATACCGCCTTCGAACATCAAGTCAACGATCAACTTCAATTCGTGCAAACATTCAAAGTAAGCCATTTCTGGCGCATAACCTGCTTCAACCAAAGTCTCGAAGCCCGCTTTCACCAATTCAACAGCACCGCCACACAATACCGCCTGCTCACCGAACAAGTCAGTTTCGGTTTCGTCTTTAAAAGTTGTTTCGATGATGCCAGTGCGGCCGCCGCCTACGCCTGATGCGTAAGAAAGTGCGATATCTTTTGCTTTGCCTGATGCGTCTTGGAATACCGCGATCAAGTCAGGAATACCACCGCCACGTACGAACTCTGAACGAACAGTGTGGCCTGGAGCTTTAGGCGCAATCATAATTACGTCTAAATCAGCACGTGGAACGATTTGGTTGTAATGAATCGCGAAACCGTGAGCAAAAGCCAAAGCAGCACCTTGCTTGATGTTTGGCTCAATCTCTTCTTTGTAGAGTTTTGATTGGAATTCGTCTGGAGTCAAAATCATCACAACGTCAGCAGCTGCAACAGCACTTGGTACGTCTGACACTTTCAAACCGTGAGCTTCGGCCTTTTTAATGCTGCCTGAACCTGGACGCAAACCTACAGTAACATCAACGCCAGAGTCTTTAAGGTTGCATGCGTGTGCGTGACCTTGTGAACCGTAACCAATAATGGCAACTTTTTTAGATTTGATGATAGAAAGATCACAATCTTTATCGTAATAAACGTGCATAACACACTCCTCAGAAGAAATAGGCAATTCGCCATGGATAATTGACAGCCAGTGTAGGTAAAAGCGATCATCGCGTAAAATGATATATTCGCAACCTATTATTGCATTTTATGAAACACAAGTGGGCGCCATGGATATTGTACGATTACAACTTTTCTGCAACCTCGCCCAAGAATTGCATTTCGGGCGAGCGGCGGCGGCAGCCCATGTCAGCCCGTCCACCCTGAGCCGCAATATAAAGCAGCTCGAAGACGATCTTAAAATTACATTGTTTGAGCGGGACAATCGATCAGTCACCTTGACGTCTGAAGGCAAACAATTTCTCTCGTTCGCTAAAGACATACTGAATCAATGGGAAAGTTTTCAAGCGAGCCTCGCCGAACAAGGTAAAGAGATGCGCGGCTCGTTGAGTATCTATTGCTCAGTAACGGCAAGCTATTCTTTTTTATACGACCTGCTTACAGATTTCCGAGATGCCTTCCCAAATATCAACATCAAGCTCCATACCGGCGACCCAGAACAAGCGCTCAACCGCCTCTTAGCGGGTGGCGAGGATTTAGTCATCGCTGCCCGCCCCGACAAGCTGCCTGATGGAGTAAGTTTCAAGCCGATAAGCCGATCGCCACTGGTATTTATTACCGACATCAAATCGAACCGATGGGAAGGTTTAGAGTGGAATGACATTCCTATTATCATTCCAGAAAAAGGCATTTCGCGTGAACGACTGGACGCTTGGTTTAGAGCTAAACAAATCACACCTAAAACCTATTCGGAAGTACAAGGTAATGAAGCGATTGTGAGTATGGTGAGTTTGGGCTTTGGCGTTGGAGTGGTGCCTAAAGTTGTGCTTGATAATAGCCCGCTACGCGGCAAAGTTAAGCAGTTTACGCCTCAACCCAATTTGGGGCCTTACAACACTGGAATCTTTGTACTCGATAAACGGCTAAAAAGCCCTGTTGTAAACGCGTTTTGGAGCCAACTAAAAACAACTTAACCAAATTTTCGGCTCCAAAATGAAGACTCCGCAAGCCCAAATCGCCAAGGCAAATCCATCGCTTTACTGATACCGATTCTCGGGCCCGACACAAAAGCCAGTTGATGTTTTGATAACTTGAGCGACACGACTTGATCATCAATAACCAAGCCATCATCACTCTGCGTAATGCCCAGCGCCTGCCCAACACAACCTGGGCCCTTGCAAAGCAAATTGATATTTTCGGTTTTACGCCGCGCTTTCATTTGCTCAATTCCAAATCGGGGCTCTAATGCTCGGATCAAGACACCTGCCCCATGCCCCGCTTTGCCGCAAACGATATTCATGCACCAATGAATTCCGTACGAGCGATAAACATAAATAATCCCTGCCGCTTTAAACATACTTTGGTTGCGCAGGTTCGGGCCTTTAAATGTGTGTGACGCGGCTTCAGACTGATCATAGGCTTCAACTTCTGTGATAATTCCACCCACGCCCCGCACCAACAGTTCGGCGCCTAATAACCTTGGCGCGATTTCCCAAGCCGACTGGGAAGTCAAATACTCTCTTAGAGCGCTCGACATTCATTACCTCTTCGCCGAAAAACTTGAATCAAATACCAGCTACCGATGTTTAGATGTCTACTGTAAGTTAGGTTCTTTAACAATACCCTTACTGCAACATGATCGCAATTCCGCCAAGGCAGTATCTCGATCGACGAGAACCAAACTATAGATTTCGACCAATAGTTTGTCCCGGCGAATCATTTTTAAAAAATATTCTTCACCACTTTGAGCATTTAATTCAAAAATCTTTTCGACGTCCAGAAGGGTCAGCTTAGAGTTAATTTTAAGTGAGCCAGACTGGGCGTAGCTATAAATAAAGCTATTCTGCTGTAAAAAGCCGATGGTTTCGCCGTTTATTTCCATCGCCGCTCCGGCACCACCCAAGACCGATGATGGATAGTACAAATAAATAGACGCAAAGTCGGAGTTAACAGGATAGGGCTCAGAAAACAATGGCTTTTGCGAGACTCACCCAAACAATCCCATCAACAAAGTTATTGCGATGAAGCGCTTAACCATTTTTAAATCTCGATATTTTTTTAATAAAAAAAGACCGATCAAAAGATCGGTCTTTTTTACGGGAACTACCTGTAACTTTACAAGCTCAATACTTTTTCACCGCGCGAAATGCCACTCACACCGGAGCGAACCACCTCGATGATTGCTGCATCACCCACCGCTTGAATGAAAGCGTCGAGCTTGTCAGATGTACCGGTAATTTGAATGGTGTAAAGCGTGCTAGTCACATCAACGATCTGACCACGGAAAATATCCACACAACGCTTCACTTCTGCACGCTGAGCACCCGACGCCTTCACTTTAATGAGCATCAGCTCACGTTCAATATGAGCACCTTCAGACAAATCGACCAACTTCACCACATCAATTAACTTATTGAGGTGCTTAGTAATTTGCTCGATTTTGTGCTCATCACCAATTGTCGTCAGCGTTAAGCGCGACAGAGTAGGATCTTCTGTCGGTGCTACAGTTAATGTCTCGATGTTGTAACCGCGTTGAGAAAACAACCCGACAACGCGTGATAAAGCACCTGGGGCGTTTTCTAATAAAACCGAAATAATACGTCTCATATTAGGTACGCTCCGTCTTGCTTAAAACCATATCGCGCATCGATTGCTGTGCAATTTGCATGGGATAAACGTGCTCAGATTGATCCACGTAAATATCCATAAACACAACACGATCTTTCATTGCGAAACACTCTTCAAGTTTCGCTTTGAGTTCTTCACGCTTGGTTACTTTCATTCCCACGTGACCATAGGCCTCAGCCAATTTCACAAAGTCAGGTAATGAATCTTCGTAGACACTAGAAGAATAACGCCCAGCGTATTGCATGTCTTGCCATTGGCGAACCATGCCGAGCGCTTGGTTATTCAAGCAAATAATCTTCACCGGCAACCCGTACTGGGTACAGGTCGATAACTCTTGGATACACATTTGAATCGAGCCTTCGCCAGTAATGCAAACTACTGTCGCATCATGGTCAGCCATTTGTGCGCCCATAGCAGCTGGCAAACCAAAGCCCATAGTGCCAAGTCCACCCGAGTTAATCCAACGACGCGGCTTATCGAACAGATAATATTGCGCCGCAAACATTTGGTGCTGGCCTACATCAGAGCACACATAAGCATCGCCTTTGGTCACTTCCCAAACCGCTTGAACAACTTCTTGTGGTTTGATTTTGTCGCCGGTGGTGTCAAAGCGGTTTTTGGTATACAAACCGTGGCGCTCGCGCCATTCGTCGATTTGCTTCCACCAAGCCGCTAGTGCTTCTGCATCAGGCTTTTCATCAGCTTCTTTAACCAAAGCCACCATTTCGCTCAGTACGCTATCAACCGCGCCGACGATAGGTACATCGGCCACCACAGTTTTAGAAATGGAGGCGGGGTCTATGTCGATATGAATAATTTTTGCGTTAGGGCAGAATTTACTGACCGCGTTAGTTACACGATCGTCAAAGCGAGCACCTACAGCCAAAATCACATCAGAGTGATGCATAGCTGTGTTGGCTTCGTAAGTTCCATGCATTCCTAACATGCCGAGGAACTGACGGCCGGTTCCAGGATAAGCGCCAAGCCCCATCAAGGTACTGGTCACTGGGTAGTTGAGCATGTCAGCCAATTCACGTAGCAAATCTGACGCATTGCCTTGCACCACGCCACCACCGGTATAAATCATCGGGCGCTTAGCACTTAGTAATAGCTGTACGGCTTTTTTAATTTGCCCAGAATGTCCACGGGTCGCAGGGTTGTACGAGCGCATTTTGACCTTCTCGGGATACTGATAAGGGAAGGTTTGCGCTGGACTCGTAATATCTTTAGGGACGTCAATAACGACAGGACCAGGACGACCGGTAGACGCAATGTAGTACGCCTTTTTCACGATCTCAGGAATTTCTGACGCGTGTTTAACTTGGAAGCTGTGCTTAACCACAGGGCGAGAGATACCCACCATGTCGGTTTCTTGGAAAGCGTCTTCGCCAATTAAATGGCTCATCACTTGGCCGGAAATCACAACCATCGGAATTGAATCCATGTAGGCGGTCGCAATGCCGGTAATCGCGTTAGTGGCGCCGGGGCCTGAGGTCACCAAAACAGTGCCCACACGACCTGTCGCACGAGAATAGGCATCAGCAGCGTGTGTAGCCGCTTGCTCGTGTCTTACTAAAATATGCTGAACGTCAGATTGACGAAAAATAGCATCGTAAATATGCAGGGCAGCACCGCCCGGATAGCCGAAAATGTATTCAACACCCTCGTCTTTCAATGCGCGGATTAACATATCTCCGCCGGAAAGCATTTCCACAATATATCCCCTTTTAGGTTTGGAAAGTCGCATATGCGCATGTGCCCTAGCGGCACGATTAGAGGAAAACTCGGCTGAGCACCTCAATTGGAATGATCCACGAGTCGTCGCCCGGCAAGGCTGCGATCGGATCAGCGAATGCATTGCAGGTAAGCAAAGCACTCTCACGACAGCGCGGGTAGCGCATCGTGTGCAGATGGAGCGATAAGAGGGTGGACTTATCGGAGTACAGACGAAGAACCAAATAAGGTTGGCTGTAGCCATCTTGCGGAATGGTGCTCATTTTCTCAGCCTAGGCGTCAATGTCAAGAAATTCTGGCCAATTGATGCTTAAATTTTATGCAAACTCCTTATTATTACCCTTCACCGCCCGAATTGTAGAAAGCTAGAAGAAAGTCACATTCCCACCGCTTATGGTTTAATCAGATGCCGATAATCGTTATAGTGATTCGGTCGCACTCAACTTTGCCAAGGATTCGTTATGCGCAGTCAATTAATCATAATAAGCGTATGTCTTACGTTAGCCGCCCAAAGCTTCGCTAATAAACACTCAGTTTATTCGTGGGTTGATGACAAAGGTGTTACTCACTTTGGCCAACGGCCACCGCAAGACAGCAATGCCGTGCTGGTACAAAAAGCTCGCTACCAAGACCCAGAAGATGAGACTGCAACAGAGCCTAACGAAGCCATAGGTGCCGTTTGGTCTGACGACGAGCAAGAAAAACTCCAGCGTGAGCGTCAAGCAAAAATTCAAGCCGCTGAAGTGGCAAGACTTGACTTGGAACGATGCAATGCAGCGATAAAAAATCTTGAAGCGCTCACCAGCCAACGCCAGGTGCGCACCATGACCGAAGAAGGCGGATCGCGCCTACTTGAACCACACGAGCGAGAAGCAAAAATCAAAGAAATGAACCAAGCAATTGAAGAAAGCTGTAAAAATCAGATGTAAATGTTCCACCCATAAAAAAGGCCGACATATGTCGGCCTTTTTTATTATCTAAATCACGCAGGGGAATTACAGCTGCGCATCGGCATTGTTCTCGATTTCTCCAGCCTGAGCGGCTTTTGCTTCGGCTTTTTCTTTCTCGAGTGTTTTACGCAGTTTGATGTTGATCATCTCTACGCCGAGCGAGAAGATCATGGCAAAGTAGATGTAACCTTTGGGCACGTGTACACCAAAACCTTCGATCATCAATGTGAAGCCTACGACTACCAAAAATGACAAGGCCAGAATTTTAATAGTCGGGTGCTCGTCTACAAAATCGCCAATGGCTTTCGCTGAAAACATCATGACCAACACGGCAATAATAATTGCCAACGCCATGATAGAAACTTGATCTACAAGCCCTACCGCAGTAATGACTGAGTCGAGCGAGAAGACGATATCGATAACGGCAATCTGCAGCAGAATCATCATCAGTCCGTTGGCCGACGCCGAACGAGGCGCTTCTTCAACACCTAACACGCTTTGATGGATTTCGTGAGTGGCTTTAGCGATAAGGAAAAGGCCACCGCCAATCAAAATAATATCGCGACC
Source organism: Cellvibrio sp. (assembly GCA_051885175.1). GTDB lineage: Bacteria > Pseudomonadota > Gammaproteobacteria > Pseudomonadales > Cellvibrionaceae > Cellvibrio. The sequence goes on along the minus strand of JBJEWS010000012.1, from coordinate 464,827 downwards.
AGAAATTGGGAATCCTGCTACATGGAACAGTGGCTCGGTTAGCCCCATGATCCAAGCTAAAGAGAAAAGCAACGCGAGGCGAGTCACCATTGCCAAACCCAAACCCACAGTACGCCCTAACTGGCGCTGATGGGGGGGAAGTCGGCTAACTAAAATAGAAATGAAAATAATATTATCAATACCAAGCACAATTTCGAGGGCGGTAAGTGTCGCAAGGGCGACCCACGCCTCGGGGCTGGCAATCCACTCAAACATGATGATCTCTCGCAGAATTAATCGGACGAATTTGACTTACAGCGACGCTGTAACGCTGAACAACATTTTACGCAAGGCAGGGAATATCGTTAAGTTATTTAATAATAACACTCGTTAAAAAATTTTACGCACGAGAAAACAAGCGAGAGAGGAATCCCATGATGCCTTTTTGTGACACTGCTTTGAAATAGTGATCGCGGATGGCGATGATATCAACATCGTAGCTCCCCGGTTCAAGGTCGCGGGCGATTTCCACTTTCTCTACTTCACGAGCTGATTTTTGACCGGAATCGATCAGCGCTTGTTTGCGCTTATCGTCTTCCGCTAAATCGACAAGCAGCCATTGATTCAGCGGCCGCTTTAAACTGTCGAGCGCGATGATGACTTTGGGCTTGAGGCGCCGCTCGAAATTTTGCTCGACCACCACGGCAACTTCGCCGGAGTTTAGTTCGACCAGCGTGCCCGTTGGATAAAGCCCAATGGCACGAATAAATTCAACCACTAGATCTTCTTGAAACAAAATTTGTCGCAACTCGTAGAGCTTGGCCACTGCACGTGACGGAGCTATGGGTGCATCGGCACCGCGAGGATTCGTGATGTGATCGTAGTGAGTGACAATGCCTGCGATTTTGCCGAGCACTGGAATCTTGTCGCCACTTAAGCCCATAGGGAAACCGCTGCCGTTTAGGCGTTCACAGTGGGTTTTTACCACACTAATCACTCTTGGTTCGATGTTAGGCGTTTTTCGAAGAATATCGCAGCCAAGCTCCACGAAAGTTTCGTATTTCGCTTGCTCCTGCGGCGTGCGGTCGGTCTTAATCAAAAGCTCTGATGGCAGCGCGGTTTTACCCACGTCTTTCAATAACACTCCAAGTGCTAACACATCCAAATCGCGCTTAGATAACCCTATATGCCTGCCAAATAAGATCGCCCAAACCGACGAGCGCACCGCATGGCTGTAGGTGTATTCATCTTTAGCTTGCACTCGCGCCAGCCAAGTGAAGGCATCTGGATTGCGCAAAACGCTATCGACCATCTCGCTCGCGACGCGCTTAGTTTCATTGAGCGAAGCACTGCCCCACTCGTTAGAGTCGATCTGCCGCATAACTTCGGCGACCGCGCTATAAACCTGCTGGTGAAGTTGTCGAGCGTGTTTAACTTCTTGCTGGAAAGGTTTTGTCGAGGTGTAGACCCCGCGCTGGATTCGGATTGGAGTGACGGCTTCCGAGTAAGAAGAAAGGGGATCGCGCTTACCCACGCCACCTTTAATGCCACCGGTTTTGAGCTTGGCACCTATGGGCCCGCGGCCTTTTTCGGTGTCGATAATGACCCATTGGCAAAGAACTTTGAGTTGGCGCAGCTCGTCCATTTCGCGGATATAAAATCCTTGAAGAGGAAATGGCGTTTGAGTCCATGGGCGATCTAACCCCGACACAAACATGCCGATGGTCAATTCGTTAACCCCTATTTTGACTTGTTTAATACCCACTTGCGCCTCACAAGAAGAGTCGTGCACCTAATTCAACCGAGCAGCGTACAGAAAATGATAATTTAAAAATATGAATTAAGTAGCAAGGCGTGAAAACAACCGAGAAAATCGCGCCACATCATACGAAAAAACGAGGCACTAGGCCTCGTTTTTAATGTATTGGGGAGAATATACCCACTTATTGGTGGTACCGAGCCGATAACTCGTGCACCGCATGGATAAACGCACCGGCGTTTTCGGGGTCAACTTCGGGGGTAATACCATGCCCCAGATTAAATACGTGACCGCTTCCTGAACCGTAAGACGCCAAAATTCGCGCAACTTCTTCACGGATACGTGCAGGTGACGAGTAAAGTACACTCGGATCCATATTGCCTTGAAGCGCGACTTTGCTACCCACGCGAGCACGAGCCTGTCCGATATCGCACGTCCAATCGAGTCCCAACGCCGTCGCACCAGTGTCAGCCATAGACTCTAACCACAAGCCGCCACCCTTGGTGAAAAGAATCACGGGAACTTCACGACCGTCGTGCTCGCGAATTAGACCGTCGACGATTTTGCGCATGTACTTGAGCGAAAACTCTTCGTAGGCCGCATGCGATAAGGCGCCGCCCCAGCTATCGAAAATCTGCACCGCTTGAGCGCCGGCTAAAATTTGCGCATTCAAATATACAATTACCGACTCAGCCAAGGTATCGAGCAATTGATGCATGACTTGCGGCTGGCTATAGAGCATTTCCTTAGCACGACGGAAATCGCGGCTTGAACCACCTTCGACCATATAAGTGGCAAGCGTCCAAGGGCTACCTGAGAAACCAATCAAAGGTACGCGGCCGTTTAATTCGCGGCGAATGGTGCGCACCGCGTCGGTTACGTAAGGCAGATCTTTGGCTGGATCTATGACTTTTAGTGCGTTTACATCGGCTTCGGTGCGAACTGTCTTTTTGAATTTGGGGCCTTCGCCCGTTTCAAAATAAAGCCCAAGCCCCATGGCATCGGGGATGGTCAATATGTCTGAGAATAAAATCGCTGCATCGAGCGGATAACGATCCAGCGGCTGTAAAGTGACTTCGCAGGCCATTTCTGGATTCATGCACAAGCCCATAAAGTCACCCGCGCGCGCGCGGCTGGCGCGATATTCTGGCAGATAGCGGCCCGCTTGGCGCATCATCCAAACTGGAGTGACATCAACTGGCTGACGCAAAAGCGCGCGCAAAAAACGATCATTTTTCAATTCAGACATAATAGTTACCATCCAACGAGAAGAGCGGCATTATTACACAGTCGGGCTCGGGTTAGGCGTTTCCGTTTGGGCGGCCGACGCGCTCGAATCCGAAGTTAGGTTTAATCGCTGCAAATTGTGGTCGATTCGCAGTAAATGGAAACCAACTCGGTACATCCAACGACCCGATTCCATAATATTGACGCCACGATTGAGTTCTAACGACCCTTTAGCAATTTGCTGCATGGTGAGCTCACGTAAATGCTTGTCTTGCTCGCCCAGTTTTTCGACCAACATTTCGGCATGATCCATATTAAGCGGTTCGCCTTTGGATATTTGTTCAACCAACTCCCACAGCAATAATTTCGCCGTAGCCAAGTCGTTGCCTTGGTGCAAAACGAGGTAAACATTCTCGTGAGTACAGCGGTCGTACAGTCGCTGAACATGATCGAGCAAATGAATACACGCAAGCAGTCGCTCCCAGTCGCGGCCGGCACTCGCGTCTAGATGCAGCTGATCGAGATACTTGCGCACTTCGGTCAATGCCTTTTCGGTTTCGATCAATGAGACCGCCCGCGGGCTTTCCCCTAAGATGTAACTTAACTGCTGCATCAGCGTGGCGATTTGTTTGAGCAGAACACTTTTGACCTCATTGAGCGCCAGTTCTGGATAGCGAAGCACGCTGGAGTCGAGCAGCTCCTCGCTCTCGTTGGCTTTTAGAGGGAACAGCCGTTCGATAAACCTCGCGTACTGCTTGATGAAGGGCAGCAATAAAATCACCCCCACCACGTTAAATAAGGTATGGAAGGCCACAAGAGCGATCTCACCCAAGGGCATCATAGGGAAGAGTCGTTGCCACCAATAAATGTAGGGCGTAATCAAGAACAAAGCGAAATTGCTCACCACTGTGTTAAAAACCACATGGCTAAACCCGGTGCGGCGCACGTGCACGTTACCACCAATGGTCGCAACCGCTGAGGTAAAGGTGGTGCCGACGTTCATGCCGACTACCAGTGCTGCAGCCTGCTCGAAATCAACGACGCCCGCATGGAGCGCGGCCAAAGTGGAGATCACACCGGCAGTGGACGACTGAGTAATCAACGTAAATAGCGTACCTACCGCCATTAAGATGAACTTACCGAGTAAAGTGTCGGCGGGGAAAAATCCGAGATCAACACTTTCTTGCAGGCTCGCCATTCCCGACTGCAAGGTGGCGATCCCCACAAAGATCAGCCCGAACCCCGCCAACGCGAAGGCCAGCCCCGAGCGTCGGGCGCCGCCAAACAATCGCATAAATGCGCCGATAAAGATAAATACCGAGGCGATAGCGCTTAGTTGCAACTTGAAACCCACCACCGCCACCACCCATCCGGTCACCGTGGTGCCCACACTCGCACCCAAAATAACGCCCAGCGCTTGGGAATAGGCGAGCACACCGGCGCCGACAAAGCCGACGGTGATTATCACGGTAGCGCTCGAGGATTGGGTGAGAATCGTGGTGATAATTCCCGTCAACACGCCACTGCCTGAACTCTTGGTGAATCGGGTGAGCGCCTTGCGCACCGATTCACCGGCCATGCTTTTCAGGCCGTCGGTCATCAAACTCATGCCCAGTAGGAATAGACCAATACCTCCGGCAACTTCAACTGCCACAGACATCATATGTAGTAATTCTCTCGTCAATAATCGCGGGCTCTAGACGAACCCATAAAAAAACCCTGCCAGATGCTGACAGGGTTTTTATGTTAATTGTGACCTCGTAAGGCTAATTGAGTGTACCTGAGTTACAAAATTAAGAAAGGGGCGCACTTAGCGCCACGAATACATTCTTTTCGCCGCTGGTCGATCAAACGCCCAAATAATCCAAAATCCCCTGCGCCGCTTCGCGACCTTCGTGAATAGCGGTGACCACCAAGTCAGAGCCGCGCACCATATCGCCGCCAGCAAACACTTTCGGATTCGTGGTTTGGAATTTGAATTCTTGATGAGAAGCGGCAATCACGCCGCCCCACTCGTTCACTTTCACGCCGTTGGTGTCGAACCATGGTTGTGGACTTGGGCGAAACCCAAAAGCGATTAAGACTACGTCGGCGGGCAGAATCTCTTCTGAGCCTTCAACAACCACAGGGCGACGACGACCATTTTCATCGGGCTCACCAAGCTGAGTCGTGACCACTTTCACGCCTTCCACTTTGCCGTCCCCGACGATGGCGACCGGCTGGCGGTTGAATAAGAAGTTAACGCCTTCCTCACGGGCATTAGCCACTTCGCGCTTGGAGCCCGGCATGTTTTCTTCATCGCGACGGTAAGCACAGGTTACCGAGGTCGCGCCTTGGCGAATCGAAGTACGATTGCAGTCCATCGCGGTATCGCCACCGCCTAGCACTACAACTTTTTTGCCGTTGACACTGATGAAGTCAGCCGCGTCTTTTTCGAACCCCAAGTTGCGATTCACGTTAGAAATCAAAAATGGCAGAGCGTCGTACACGCCCGCAAGGTCTTCGCCCGGGAAGCCGCCTTTCATGTAGTTGTAAGTCCCCATGCCCATGAATACCGCATCGTAGTCATTAATGAGCGAGGCCATATCCACATCTTTGCCGATTTCAGTGTTGAGGCGGAATTCCACACCCATCTCTTCAAAAACTTTGCGGCGACGCACGAGCACGGATTTTTCAAGTTTGAATTCAGGAATACCGAATGTGAGGAGGCCACCGATTTCGGGGTACTTATCGAACACCACAGGCTTAACACCATTGCGCACAAGAATATCTGCGCAACCTAGACCCGCGGGACCTGCACCTATGATGGCGACCTTTTTGTCGGTCCACACCACTTTCGACATGTCCGGCTTCCAGCCCATCGCAAACGCAGTGTCGGTGATGTATTTCTCAGCGTTGCCGATAGTCACGGCACCAAAGCCATCAGCTAAGGTACAAGCGCCTTCACATAAGCGGTCTTGCGGGCAAACCCGTCCGCACACTTCGGGCAAGGTGTTAGTTTGGTGAGACAGTTCCGCGGCTTCAAAAATATTGCCTTCGGAAATCAACTTCAGCCAGTTCGGGATGAAGTTATGCACCGGACACTTCCACTCACAATAAGGCGTACCGCAACCTAAACAGCGGTGGGATTGGTTTTCTACTTCTGTCTTTGCAAACGGCTGGTAGATTTCCACAAACTTGTGACGACGGCTTTCGATGTCGATTTTCGCAGGATCTTTTCGAGCAACTTCGACGAATTGAAAATCATTTTGTAAACGTGCATTCATGATTAAACCCTCGATCTCACTCAATTACTCGCCGCGACGACGAAAACTATTCAATAAACCACCGATTGCTGCCGCTTTCGGTTTGACTAACCAGAACTTGCCCACGTAATCATCGAAATGATCCAGCAAATGTTGGCCCCAGGCGCTGCCTGTCTCACTCACATGCTCTTCGATGATGCTGCGCAAGTGATGGCGGTGAGCTTCTAACTGCTCGGTATTAACGCGAGTGGTATCTACCAACTCGCGGTTGTAGCGATCAGCAAAATCGTTGGCTTCGTCCAGTACGTAGGCAAAACCGCCCGTCATACCTGCACCGAAGTTGAGCCCGACTTTGCCAAGCACAGTCACCACACCACCTGTCATGTATTCACAGCAGTGATCGCCTGCCCCTTCCACCACCGCTTGCACACCGGAGTTACGCACAGCAAATCGCTCGCCCGCAGTACCAGCCGCAAATAATTTGCCGCCAGTTGCGCCGTATAGACAGGTATTCCCCATGATGGATATGTCTTGGGATTGGAAACGCGAACCTTGTGGTGGGCGAATCACAATTTTTCCGCCCGCCATGCCTTTACCCACATAATCGTTGGCATCGCCTTCGAGAATTAGATTCAAGCCGCCGGCATTCCACACACCAAAACTTTGGCCAGCTACGCCCTTGAAGCGCACGTTGATAGGCGCATCATTCATACCTTCGTTGCCATAGCGTTTGGCAATTTCACCGCTCAAACGCGCACCGATTGAACGGTCACAGTTGGTGATAGAGAATTCAAAGTCGCCACCGGTTTTACCTTCGATTGCAGGCAACACAATCGGCAGAATAGCGTTTGAACGAACCGCTTTATCAAACGGATAGTTACGCTCCACTTCGCACAATTGCGGTTTAGTTTCTAAGAAGCTATCGGTGTGAATGATGGGACTTAAATCCAAATTCGCGTGCTTGCTGGTGGTCCCCTCAAGAATTTTTAACAAATCCACCCGGCCCACTAGTTCCCCTAAGCTACGCACACCTAAACGCGCTAACCATTCACGGGTTTCTTCTGCCATGAATTTGAAGAAGTTCATGGCCATCTCGACAGTGCCTAGATAGTGGTTTTTACGCAGATTGTCGTCTTGGGTCGCAACACCGGTTGCGCAGTTGTTCAGATGACATATACGCAAGAATTTACAACCGAGTGAAACCATGGGGCCGGTACCAAAACCGAAACTTTCGGCTCCCAGCATCGCGGCCTTCACCACATCTAAACCAGTTTTCAAACCGCCGTCGGTTTGCACACGCACTTTGCCGCGCAGATCATTCGCACGCAAAGTTTGATGCGCTTCTGACAAACCCAGCTCCCACGGAGAACCGGCGTATTTAATCGACGTTAAAGGAGACGCAGCAGTACCGCCGTCGTAACCCGAAATAGTGATCAAATCCGCATAGGCTTTTGCGACGCCCGCTGCGATAGTGCCAACGCCAGGACGCGATACCAATTTCACCGAAACCAACGCCTCAGGATTCACTTCTTTCAAATCGAAAATCAGCTGTGCCAAATCTTCGATCGAATAGATATCGTGATGTGGTGGAGGCGAAATCAAAGTCACACCGGGAACTGAGTAACGCAACCGCGCGATCAATCCATTGACTTTGCCGCCCGGCAATTGGCCGCCTTCGCCGGGTTTTGCCCCTTGCGCCACTTTGATTTGCAGCACTTCGGCATTCACCAAGTACGCCGGAGTCACACCAAAGCGACCAGAGGCAACTTGTTTAATTTTCGACGATTTAATGGTGCCGTAACGTGCAGGATCTTCACCACCTTCACCGGAATTTGAGCGGCCGCCCAAACGGTTCATGGCTTCGGCTAAGGCTTCGTGGGCTTCTGGCGATAAGGCGCCTAGCGACATACCGGCGGAATCAAAGCGACGGATGATGGCTTCAATCGGCTCCACTTCGCTTAATGGAATGGGTGAACATTTATCTTCGTTGATAGCGAGCAAATCGCGCAGCATAGCCACTGGACGCTTGTTCACTATGTCGGCGTATTTACGCCACAAGGCGTAATCACCCGATTGCACAGCGCGTTGCAGCATTTGCACTACGTCAGGGTTGAACGCGTGATACTCGCCGCCGTGAACGTATTTAAGTAGGCCACCTTGCACAATCGCTTTGCGCTCAACAAACGCGGTTTTCGCGAGAAGTTTTTGATCGTTTTCTAAATCCGCAAAGGTTGCGCCTTTAATGCGCGATGGGGTGCTGGCAAAGCACAGCTCGGTCACTTCATCAGACAATCCCACCGCTTCAAATAGTTGCGCACTGCGGTAGGACGTGATGGTCGAAATCCCCATCTTGGAAATAATTTTTAGGAGACCTTTGTCGATACCTTTACGGTAATTTTTGTAAGCCGTGTCTACATCGACTAACAACTCGCCGCTTTCGATCAGATCGTTAAGCACGTGGTAGCTCAAGTAAGGATAAACCGCGGTTGCGCCGTAACCTATGAGTGCCGCCACTTGATGCGGATCGCGGGCGCTCGCTGTTTCAACGATGATGTTGGAATCGCAGCGCAAGCCGACATTCGTCAGATGCTGGTTGACCGCACCCACGGCCAAGAGTGCAGGGATCGGCAACACGCCTTGAGTTAAGCCCGCGTCCGATAACACCATCAGCACCTTGCCGCTTTGAACGGATGTCGTCACACGATCACACAACGATTTAATCGCCGCTTCGAGGCCGATCTCGTCTGGATTGTAATAAAGCGAAAAAACTTCGTGCGCATAACCTTCACGATTAAGCGACAAGAGTCCGCGGAATTTCGCAGGTGATAACACCGGCGAGGTTAAAATCACGCGATCTGCGTGCTCAGGTTTTTCGTCGTAAACCGACAGCTCACGCCCCAAGCAAGTCTCGAGCGACATCACAATCGCTTCGCGCAATGGATCGATCGGCGGGTTAGTGACCTGCGCAAATTGCTGACGGAAATAATCGTAAGGTGAACGCGCCTGTTGCGAGAGGACTGCCATAGGAGTGTCGTCACCCATGGAGCCCACAGCTTCCTGACCACCCTCAGCAATCGGGCGCAATAATTGATCGCGCTCTTCAAAGCTCACTTGGAACATTTTCATGTTCGCTTTTAAATCAGCAGCGCTTAAGCCAACTTCTTTTTCGTCGGCTTCGAGAGTTGACTCGATGCGCAACGCGCGCTCTTTCAGCCATTGCTTGTAAGGCTGTGTACTTTTTAACTGATTGTCGATGTCGGTGGTGTGATGCAGCTCGCCAGTCAAGGTGTCGATCGACATTATCTGACCTGGCCCTAAGCGGCCTTTGGCTACAACATTCTCAGGCTCGTAGCTGTAAGTACCGACCTCTGATGCTACTGTGATGAAATCATCATCGGTGATCACCCAACGCGAAGGACGCAAGCCGTTGCGATCAAGCGTACAGACGGCGTAGCGGCCATCGGTTAACACCAAACCCGCAGGACCATCCCAAGGCTCTATGTGCATGGAGTTGTATTCGTAGAAGGCACGCAGATCCGGGTCCATGTTTTCCACGTTTTGCCACGCAGGTGGAACCAGCATGCGAATTGCGCGATGCAAAGGCATTCCACCTAGCACCAAAATTTCGAGCATGTTATCGAGGCTTGATGAGTCTGAACCTACGCGGTTCACCAGCGGTGTAAGCTCTTGCAGCTCAGGCAAAAATGGCGTGATGAATTTAGGTGTACGGGCGACCGACCAGTTACGGTTACCCACGATGGTGTTGATCTCACCATTGTGAGCAAGCATGCGGAATGGCTGCGCAAGTGGCCAGCGGGGCATGGTGTTGGTTGAAAAACGTTGGTGAAACACGCAAATCGCCGTCTCTAAACGCTCGTCCGCCAAGTCTTTAAAGAAACCCGGCAAGTCCACCGGCATCATCAAACCTTTAAAGGATAAAACGCTGGTCGAAAGGCTCGCTACGTAAAATGACTTGTCTTCAAAAAGACGCTGTTCGGTGCGGCGGCGCGCAACAAAGAGTTTACGCTCAACTTCAATTGCACTTAAGCCTTGGCTGTTTACGAACAAGTGAAAGAAATTCGGTAAAGATGAGAGCGCAATCGGCCCCAAGCAGGCGGTATCAACGGGCACTTGGCGCCAAGCGGCAAGATGCAAACCCACGCGCGCAATTTCTTCGTTGAATACGGCTTGCTCGGCAGCTGCTTCAGTTGCATCGCGGCTCAACATAATCGAGCCTACGCCGTAAACCTCAGTCAGCTCCACATTGCATTCTTCGTTAACAACTGCCCGTAAAAACGCGTCGGGCTTTTGCATTAATAGACCACAACCGTCACCCGTTTTTCCATCGGCATTGATTCCGCCACGGTGGGTCATGCAAGTTAAGGATTCAATGGCCGTTACCACCAACTTGTGGCTAGTGGCGCCTTTCAAGTGGGCGATTAATCCGAAACCACAGTTATCTTTAAACTCGTCAAGCTGATACAGGCCGTTACTCATATTCGCATCTCTACAATCAAACACGGTTGCTTGCGCGATACCCAAAATGGTGCAGGGTTTTACTCGCCGCGGAAGTGAGTAATTGCGAAATATGTGCCAAAGAAAATTGCGGTAGAAAAAATCACCCCAATTTTTTTAAATGCGCTTAACGGGAAGTTAAAAACGAAACAACAAACTGATTACCGACAAACAAAAAGTCGATAAAAATCCGCGAGATATCACGCTGGAAAGGATGGTGATGATTCGCAACCTTGTGCTTGATCGAAGAAAGAGAGGCGTGACGATAAGACAGAAAAATTAGGCGATCGAACCAAAAGCTCGATCGCCTAATAAAATTAATTCGCAGATTTGTTCCAAGCCTGTGCATCGAGAATTTTGTTAGCACCAAAAACGTGCAAATCGTCTTGGGTCGCGCTATCGCGACACTCGCCTCGCACCCAAAGGTTGTTATGCACGAGGCTTCGATCCAACATAAAAAAACCTTCGCGACAATAGCCCGCTGTCGCAACTACATAGTCGGCATTCGCGCGCAGCTTGTCTTCCGAAATTCGCTCGGGTCTCGCGCCCCGTCTGTAGCGTTCGGCGGTTGCGATATCGGCCATAGGTGTCTGGCCGTTCATGCCCTGTCTTGACGCATGGGCAGGCGCCATTCGTCCAATTTGGTACACAAACATCTTACTGCCGTTGGGCAGGATCTCGGTTTCAAGTCGCTCGTTGCTCATACTATTCACATAGTGGCGCCCTGTATTAGTGCAGGAAGCGAGCAACAGTGCGACAAGTGCGACTGGCGCAAAACGCCACAACGACAATGTGTTCATAAAGCGTCCTATACAAGTTTTACGATGGTGATCAACCACGCATTATTAAAGAAGTCGTGATTCTGGCCGTTATACTTTGCATGTTTCGGTGAACAAAGCCCTTCACTAGGCCACTTCGAATGGCGTTTGGGCGACAAGTTCCAGTCATGCGTCTTATGTTTGTTTCAGGAGATTCCCATGCCCTCTCATCGCTTTTACGGTTTGAGCCGCCGCGCCCTGTTAATGGCCGCTGTGGTGGCGATGACAGGCTGCGCGAGTGTTAAAGAATCTTTTTGTAATTGCGATCAAGCCAATTCAACCACCAAAACCACTGAGACGCGTGAAACTCTCAAAGAGTCTTCCACGACAAAATCCACTAGTAAAAGCTCTTGGTGGCCATGGTCTCGAGAAAAAAGTGAACGCCATGCGACTTCTAAGTCGATTAAGGACACAGCACAACAACCAGTGGCGAAACACACAAGCTTACCTAAAACGCCCCCCGCAAAGCCACCGGTAGACTTAACCGCGACTCAACTAAAAGCCATGACCACGCCGACAACCTCTCAATCATCGTCGGCTGCTAGTAGGTCGGATACCACAGCGGACGAAAGGGTCGAGCCGGAGTTGTCACGCTTTGAGCGTCGCGCGCAAAATTGCCCTCGCACCGCCTATTTAGCTAAAACCGTGGCCGTTAATACTTTCATGAGGCGCGAACTGGAATCCGCAAAAGCTGGGCGACTCGAAGCGGTAGAAAATGGACTCGCCACACTTTTTCGCGATGCCCTAATCGCCGAGCACAACTTAGTACCGGAGCGCTTCCATGCCCCCGTCCAGTCACAGATGACCGAACGCGAGAAGCGTGAGGCGGCCATATCCATCGCGCGAGCGCAACAAGCGCAATTCGTGCTTCAGGGTTACATCGACGACATGACCATGATGCACCCCGATAAAACCTATCATCCCAACCTGCTCGATAAGGCGACCTATCTCATCACCGATCGAACCAGTGCCACCGCACTCGACAAACGTCACCGCTACTTTGGCATCACGCTTGAATTGCGCGACGGTTTTACTGGCGAAATTTTATTTAGTGATGACTATTCCACTTGGGCGTTTTGGAAATTTAAGCATCCAGTCGGATTTAATACGGCGCAGTTTCAAACCAGCGATTACGGTAAAAAAATTCGCCAAGTCGTTACCGAAGCGGCGAATAAATTAGCCGACACTTTGGCGTGTCAGCCGCTGATTGCCCGGCTAGATGTTCATCCGGGCCGTCGCGATATGTTGCTCGACACGGGCGCCAACCATGGCCTGCGCGCTGGCGATAACCTCGCGCTTTATCAATTGGTCACTCTGGGCTCCAACACCGATTACATGGCAACCCAAACGCGGTTAGTGAAGCGCAATTCCCTTCTCACGTTAAGCGAAGTCTATCCATCCCATGCCAATGGAACCCTTAAAGATGCTCAGCCTATCTCGGGAATTTTTCTCGCGGTGAAAGAGTAGCGCCTAAAATTGCAACTCGGTCACATGCAAAGATTCTTGCGGCTTTAGGTGTGGCGAGCCTTTGATGATCTATTATAAACTCCTGTCATAACTGCAACATCTAAGACCATTACGATAATTTCCGGTGTTGCAGCCAACGTGTAATCCGCTGTCATTGCACTTCGCCTTACGCTGTTCACAGGCTGCGCAGGACGCGTCCAACAACTTACAAGTAATGAATCCTATGAATCGCTCAATGTCCAAGCACTCAAATTGGCTGTACCCGCTTTTAGTGCTCGTTACGTCATTCGCCATTTATTTTCCTTTCTACGGCTCGCCCGCTGCCATGTTCTGGGACGAGAACTATCACATCGCCGCCGCGCAAAAACATATCGACGGTGTGATGTATATGGAGCCACATCCACCGCTGGGTAAAATGCTCATCGCCGTGGGTGAAACTCTCTTCGGGCAAAACGAAGATCGCGATATGTCGGTGCTTAATACCACTGATTATCTCAAGGGCGATCAAATGCCACAGGGCATGACATTCACCGGATGGCGCTGGCCCTCTACGGTGATGATGCTGCTAAGTGCGTTATTTTTCTATGGCATTATTCGGCGCATTTCACAGCGGGAATGGGTAGCACTGCTGTTCACGCCTTTGGTGATTTTCGATAACGCCTTGGTAGTGCATTCCCGCGCGGCCATGCTCGAAGGCATCCAACTATTTTTTATTCTCGCTGCACTTTATTGGTTTACCCGTGTAGTCGCACAAAAAGTTTACGACAACCGCGAGATTAAATTATCCGACTACGCCGTTTTAGGGCTACTGATAGGCTTGGTAGTCTCGGTAAAACTCAATGGTTTTGTGCTGCTTTTATTGTTCGTGATGCTCTATGGCGTCGATAAATGGCAAGCAATAAAAAATTGGCGCATTGGCGAATTAGTTATTCATTTAGCCAAAACAGTTCCATCCGGTGTTCTTCCTCTTGCGTTTGTGTTCTTCGCCGTTTTCTATGTTCACATTGGCATGGGAACCACGGTGATCGACAACCGCACTTACAAAGCCTCGCCAGAATATTTAGCCAAAATTAAAGCGGGCGAAACCTGGTCACCCTCCACATTCATCGTGGGCGCGAAAGACAACTTACGTTACATCGCCGAATACGCCGATGGTGTGCCCCGCTTGGATGAATGTAAAGTGGGCGAGAACGGCAGTTTTGCGCTGGACTGGATAGTCGGTAAAAAAACCATCAGTTATCGTTGGGATAAAATCACCGAAAACGGCGAGGCAATTGTTCATTACAAATATTTGGTCGCCAACCCCGTTGTCTGGTTTGGTGTACTTGCCGGCATCGTTTTATCCATAGTGCTGATCGCTGGCCGTTACATTTATAACGCACCCATCAAAGAACCCAAATTGTTCTATTGGATTTTTGCGTTCACCACCCTATACGTCGCTTACATGGTCGCCATATTGCAAATCGAACGGGTGATGTACATGTACCACTACATGGTTCCGCTGATCTTCGGCGCGGTTAACCTTGCGCTGGTATTCAATTACATTTTCTACGAGGACGTGATGGCGAACCGTCGTCACACCATGATTAACCTCGGAATTTTCACCGCACTAGTGATTGGAGTCTACGCCTTCTTCTCGCCGTTTACTTATGGCTTTGGTTTGAACGAAAGCGAATTCGAATTACGCAATTGGTTTAGCTTCTGGAAAATGCAGGTGGTGAAATAATGATTAGCCTTCAGCGAAATTGGGTACTTAGCCTTCTATTGGCGATCATTACCATTTGGATTGTCAACCGCATGATTCCCGTGCGCGTGGATCACAACGTGCTGCTCGACATCACCAAAAACAAACTGGGAATTTTTAATATCAACCAAGCACGCGATGTCGAATCGAGCAAAAAAGTGTGGGTCGACAAACTCGACCTGCACCAAAAGCACCGCTTCATGCACCCTAAACTTAATAACGTGGCCGGTTACACACACAACTTTTTCGTAGACGTGACCCACACCATCAAAGTGCGTAAATCGGGCACTTACGAGTTCTACGTGGGCAGTGACGATGGTTTTGTATTGTCCGTTAACGATAAGAAGCTGTGTGAGTTCCAGCGAGATCGCCCGTTTGCCATCCAGACTTGTCCAATCAACCTTACCGAAGGCAGCCATCTGGTGAAGATCAGTTACTTCCAAGGCGGTGGCAATTCTGGTTTTAGTGTGCAGTACGCCCTTAAAGGCGAAAAGAAAGAGTGGTTTGGTATTAGTAACCGCTGGGTCAACTTTAAATAAGTCTGAACCCGCAATAAAAAATGGCCGCTTAATGCGGCCATTTTTTATTGCGTTAAACCTTAAAACGTAATGTTCGCGCCTACGTAATAGGTGCGACCAAACCATTGCAGGGTTCGCGCATATTGCTGGTCGTACATAAACGAACGATTCGGCTCATTGGTGAGGTTATTCACCGAGAACACAAGATCAACGCCCGAATCAAATTTGTATGACGCTTGATAATCGACCAAAGTTTCGGCGGCGTAAACAATCGGCTGCAAATTAATGTTGCGCGTTTCGCCCACAAACTCATCCTGATAAGTGACCGAAATGCGAGTTTCAAAATTATCGTAACTGTAAAATAAGGTCGCGTTCGCGGAGTTTTCCACTAAACCCGGGAACGGTAAACTACCCGTCGATGCTGCAGCACCAATTGGGTCGTTCACCGTAATTTCAGAATCGGTCCAAGAGTAACTCAGCGAAGCGCCAAGCCCCTCCCAAATGCCCGGTAAGAAATTAAAAGTTTGCGTATAGGCAACTTCTAACCCGCGAATATACCCGCCGTCCATATTATTGATGGCGGTCGAATAGGTTCCGTTTTCAACTTCCACTTCAACATCGAGGCCACCTTCGTTAACGGTCCAAGTGTCGGGAACATCAAAGCCCGCCGCTCGGAAGTCGAATCGATCGTAAGTCACGTCTTGAATAAATGATTTAATTTCACGGTGATAACCCGCGATCACAAAAGCGCCGTTGCTATCGGGGAAATAGCGCTCGTAGGATAGATCGATCTGATCGGCAATAAACGGTTTTAGGTAAGGTGAAGTATTAGAGCCATAGTTAAATGTGGCAATACTGCCATTGACCGAGACGCTACCTTCGGAATCCGACGCCGCTAAGCGATTGATGGGCGCGCGCGACAATACGCGTGCCGCGGCAAAACGCAATTGATCGTTTTCGGCCAACTGATAATTCAAGTTGAGCGACGGCAGATTATGCGAATAAGTGGTGCCAATCCTCTGATAAGCATATTGGCTATTCGGGACGCCCAGTTCGTCGACGATCGCGATAGCGCCCGCATCAGGATTACCGTTCACATTCACCAAGGCTACGCTCGATTGATCGGTATCCACATGACGCACACCGATATTACCGGTTAGCGTTTTATCGAATAATTCCGTGGCTAAATTCAATTGTAGGTAAAGCGCGGTGACATTTTCATCGATGTTGGAGCGTTGGCGCATCGACCAATCGCGTCCTTCTCCCCAACGCGCCGCAGGCTCGATCGAGCGCGGCTCATATCCATCGACGGTTGCAGTACCCAGCACTAAGCCGTCGGCTTCGGCTTGGCGGATAATTTTATCGCCATCAATTGCCAAGAACGATGGCAAATGATCGAAGTCGCCTTTCCAATGCACTACTTTCGAGTTCTCGGTCGTGATCGGTAAGCTGAAATCGGTGGGGAAGTGACCGCCGTACACAAATACTTGACGACGATCTTTGTGGTTGCGCTCCGAATAGCGAACGCCCGCTTCTAGGCTGCGCACGAAATCCATGTCGAACTCGTATTCAACATCGAAGCGAACCGCATCGAGAACATCGTCGTTAATACGAGGATAACGCTCGTAATTGGACAAACGCACATTACTTACGCCGTTTGCATCGTAGTCGGTATAGCTTCGGCTTAATGCAACCGAGGGCAAATTAATGCCATCGAGCAAATAGGTGACCGATTGATTCGGATCCCGCTCGAAGGCGTCGCGCCCAGGGATGGCTTCATCCAATGGGCGATACAAATAGGCGCGCACCACACCTTCCGCTTGATGACCAGACGCCTCTGAGTGTGAAGCATCGAACGCCAAGCGAAGATTCTCGTTTTGCCAAGCGATATTAAATCCACCAGACAACAACTCGTTTTCTTGAGTGACATCGTTTGAGTTGATCTGCAAATTAAAAGAGGTAGGGCTTGCATCTTTTACGCCGAACTCGCCACCAATCACGGCGCCATCATGCAATACCACGCTGTTGATTTGAGCATTGCGTAACGGCTGAATGCGATAGCCGCGCGCATAACTCTCGGAGACAAATTTAGAATGAAAAACATCGGCGCCGATAGTCCAGCTGTCGTTAGGTTCGAAATGAATCGCCGCGACAAAACCATCGCGAGTTTCATCACCGCCCGTTTGAAATAATTCGAAACCGTCACTGATCGCCACCTGCGCTGGACGCTCGTCGGCGGGCGTCAAATTGAAATCGCGATCCACCACATGAACGCCAAGATATTCATCACCAAACAGTCCGAGTGTTTCTTGCTCGTAGTTGTAGTGTTCGAATCTTGCCGAAGCGCGAGGCTGATTTAATTTCGCATAACCAAGGCTCACCCCCAAAGTGTCGTCGAGAAATTTTTTCTGTAACGACAAAGTGACGCGGCTACCCATGGCGTCGGCGCCATAAATGTCGTCGGCCTGATCGTTAAAACTTCCACGCACCGACAGAGTCACTCGCTGATTTTCTTTCATGTCTAAGGGGTTGGCAGTTTTTAGTTCAACCGAACCTGCTACACCGCCTTCAATCAGCGATGCTTTAGGAGACATGTAAACTTCTACCGATTGAATTAACTCAGACGGAAACTGGCTGAATTCCATCGCGCGGGTGCCGTTAGGGGATACCTGCTCGCGGCCATTTAAGGTTGAGAATACAAAGCCTTCACCCATACCGCGCACTTGAATGGTGCCCGCTTGTCCGTCGGAGCGCGTGACGGTAATGCCGGGCACTCGCGCCAAAGCATCGGCGATGGATACGTCGGGCAAGGCTCCCAAGTCATCCGCCGAAATGGCTTGCACCACTGTGTCGGCATTGCGTTTAACGTCGAGCGCATTTTGAATCGAGCGCGCGTATCCAGTTACAGTTAATTCTTCGACTTGTTTTACTTGTTCGGAATCGCTTTGCGCCCAACTGGTGTGGGAAACACCAGCCATTGCCAAGGCGGTCATCATGGCCGCCATCGGCTTTAAGGAAAATTGTTTCATAGTGTTGATCTCGTTATTTGTTATCACTATTGCGCTGGGCGCACCCAGCGCAAGATCATTATTCGGCGGTCACAATTAAAGTTGGATTCAAAGGATCGGCGCCATCGATCTCAAACAGGTAGCTTCCAGCGGCGAGATGGATCACGGCGTCGACCATACCGCTTTCTCCTCCACCCACATGGAAGTCGTGGGCACTACCGAGCGAAACCGTTTTCGTTGCAGCAGGCACACCGCGATCCACGGTGCTCCAGTCGGCGCTGGCAATTTTGAACGCGTATTCACCTTCACTCGCGATATTGATGACGGCCTGATATTTTCCGCCACCCACATACACCAGCGGATTATCGGTACCCCAGCCGTTCATGGCGCCGCGAATAAAAATGTCGGTGCCTGCAAAGGTATCGCCGTTGGTAATAGTGAGAATGGGCGACTCGGAATCACGTGCATCGAGCGAGAATAAATATTCGTCGTCCACCGGAATCCAGAGGCTGATATTTTTCGAACTATTTCCTTGGATCAGCGATTTAGGAACCGCCAAGGCCATAGCGTTTTCGTCCGCGCTGCCAAGGTTCACGCCACCCCATCCGGCATTAGCGAATTTAAATTGCGCCGGATCGGTGACGCTTGCGGTTAAATTCACGCGAGCTTCATAACGGCTGTTGCTAATGTGGGTAAGCGCCACCGAATTTACGTCATCGAACTGCCAGTTAGTGGGCGTGCCTACCAGTTGTACCGGTGCGGCTCGATAAACATCGGGGTTGCTAATGCGTGCTTTGGGCGCGTCCACATTGGAAGCATCCAGCTCGAATCGATAGAGGCCTGGCTCGGTGATCGTGAGTGTTAAGTTGTCGTTAGAGCCTTGCAATACATCGCCCCATTCACCCAACACGAGCGGCGCGGCAGCACCAATATTGGGGTAGTTCCAATCCGCTTCCGCAAATTTAAAGGCAGCATTGGTGAGCGCGTTTAATTGCACCTCGAGAATGTAAATCCCCTCGCCCACATATTGCATTTGATTGCCCGCCTCGGCATTCCAGCCAGCAGCCGTGACATCTCCACGCACATACACAGGTGTATCGCCATAAGGCGGTGGCAACTCGCGCGGCATACTCACATCCGCCGCTAAACCTTCACCCTGAGCGCCCGCTTGAGGTTTAACGAATACTGCAATCGTGTAGGCGGGAACAACGAAGGTGCCTGTGTCGGCATTAGTTGAATAACTAAATTGCGCCGCTTTCACCATGTCATCGGCGCCATTTTGTTGCACGTCATGCAGCACAAAATTTTTGGCAGTGGGCACAGTCATCGCTTGGGTTTGTTCGGTTGCGTTGATGACGACCACTAAAGCATCGAGCGTCGGATCCAAATCGGTGCGGCCTTCGGTGCTCTCGCCATCGTCGATACTCATGACAATCACGCCCGGAATTTGCGATTTACCCACATTGTGGAAGCCCACCCGATCAATCACCTCCTCTTGGGTGGGTAAATTAAAGAGCGGGCTGCTTGAACGAATGCGTAAGAACTCGTTGAAAACCGCCGAGGCTTGTTCGATTCGCTCGGGCGTAACATAAGTTTCGGGATTGTTAAATTGCTCAATCACGTGCGCATCGGTCACACCATCACGCAACTCTGGCGGCAACCCCTTAGCCCAGTTGTTGTCTTGCTTGGTGAAATCGACTTTATTAAACCAGTCGCCGGCGTTGTAACTGTTAGGCGACATAGATTTTGAACGCAACAAATCAGCGCCCATATGGATAAACGCAACACCCTGACTCAACACCGGAATCGCTTGCGTTAGCGAATGAATGCGCACGCGGTCGGCCATTGGCACTTCGGTCGCAAGCGCATTGGGGCGATGCATCCAATCCCAGAAAGTTTCGTTATCGTGCTTCTCGACATAGTTAACGGCTTCTTGTGGATCGAGGTTATAAGCACCAGCTTTATCACCAGTAATGATCGCGCCCGATTTCGCCGCAAGTGGGAAGGCTGCTAAATTTCCGGCTAAGCCAAGTTTTACGATATCGACATTCTCGCCTTTAATGAGTGCGAGTTTTTGCAGTGGGTCACGTAGCTTATCGTTGAAGGTTCCTATACCCGTACCAGCAAGATTCGCTTGGGTCGCAAGCTCGGCGATACGCTCAGTCGATGTGCCACCGTGAGGGTTCCAAGCTTCTGCATAAAAATACACGCTTGGGTCTTGGGCTTTAACCGCCTGATAGGCATCGACCAAAACCGACTTAGGCATAAACCCAGACTGATCGAAACGGAAACCATCAACCGCAAAATTTTTATTCCAGTGTAAAACCGAATCTTTTACAAATTTCGCCATCATCCGGTGTTCGGTCGCCGTATCTGGGCCTGCGCCTGTACCCTGCTCGGCTTTGGCCGTGGCTTTGTCAGCACGGTAGTAATAGCCCGGAACAATTTTGTCGAACACCGAATCTGGTGCGTCCACTCCGGCGGATACTGTGTGCGGGTAAACCACGTCGAGCACAACGCGAAGACCTAACTCATGTAGCGACTTAATCATCGCTCGCATTTCTTTCACACGCGCGGCGCCGTCGGCGTCAGAGGCGTAATTTCCTTCAGGCGCATTAAAGTGCTGAGGATCGTAACCCCAATTAAATCCGTCCATGCTTTTTAAGGCTTCCATTAAATCGCGAGCCTGTGTGGACGTTGGATCATAGCTTTCGAGCAAACTGCGAATTGTCACCGCTTTACTGCCAG
Source organism: Cellvibrio sp. (assembly GCA_051885175.1). Classification (GTDB taxonomy): domain Bacteria; phylum Pseudomonadota; class Gammaproteobacteria; order Pseudomonadales; family Cellvibrionaceae; genus Cellvibrio. The sequence continues at coordinate 443,799 of JBJEWS010000012.1, read as the reverse complement.
AGTTACACGCGGCAATCGAATCGGGATTCGCCGAACGCTGACATAAATCGAATAAGAAACTATCGAGATTAACCTGTTGGTTAGCGCCTTCTTTAACGTTGGAGCTGTCGTTAAGTGGCAAAAAGTGTACGTGAGTGAGACCAGCATCTTTTAGCGCACGCAAATGTTGCATGGGCACCGATTGGGTTTCGGTGAACGCAAGATACTTGCCGCGATTAGCTGGCGTTGTGGATTCATCGCTCACACTAAAATCGCGCACGTGCATTTCGTAAATGGCGATTTTTTCGGGCGCGGTAGCCGCGGGAGATTGATGATCGGCCCAACCCGATGGCTGAGTTTGCGGATCATCTAAATTAATAAATTGTGAGTGCATTCCGTTCGCGCTTAGAGACACCGAATAAGGGTCGGTTACTTCGCGGCGCAAAACACGTTTGGCCTCGGCGTTGTAGGCGGTAACGCGATAGCGATAATATTTTTTATCCAACTCCGCGAGCGATCCGGTAAAGCGCCAAATGCCTGTCACCTCATCGCGCTGCATGGGTTTGCTGTCGACTAAACGATATTCATCGCTGTAGATTCGCAGCTCAACCAATTGCGCTGTCGGCGCCCACACAGCGGCCGTCACACCACTCGATGAGTAACTCACACCTAAATGCGCTTCATCCGCATCGTTGTCGCCTTGGGTATAAAGTGCATCGAGCACGTGCGGCGTTTGGATGCGAGTACCCTGTCCGATTTCAATTGTCTTGCCATCTTCTTGAATATCGGCTCGACCAATGATCAGCAATTCTTGAGTCAACAATTGCTTGATAGTTTCAATCGAAAGATCATCCGGCAAATCGTAAGCAATGTAATTGTTAAGATGCGGCACTAGCGCGGTTTCAGCCTCGCTTAATGCGCGGCCTCCCGATAAAGTCGCCACTTTTTCACCGCCGATAAGCTCGCCAGTTTCGCTGGCACTCATGCCACCGGCGGCCGAAGCATAAAGCTCGATGGCTTTACCTTCCGCGAAAGCTCTATCCCACACAATGGTGCGCGGGCTAATCCAGTGGGCTTCCACATCGGTAAAACTGAGCAGCGGTTTTTTAAGCGTACAAACGTCATTAATGCAAATAGGCAACGAGCTCACACGGCTTGAACGCATATCGTTTTGATTCACGATAACCCAAGCCATGCGATCGTATTCGCCGCCCCATTTAATACTGAGCGACTGATCGTTAGTTTGATTATTACCGTCTTTAGTTTTGACAATAAAATTTCCGCAAGTCCCGTTGGGATTCACCGGAATAACAAAGTAAGCACCGTAATAGGGGTCGTGCTGAAAATTCACATCGGCAGGTTTACTGGTGATGCCGGGGCCTTGCGGCCAAGTGGTAGGAATCGCCCAAGTTGCACCTGTGCTATCGGTCGCGGATGCGCCCCAGCCATTGCCGCAGTCTTGCCACAAGTGCAAATTGTAAGACGCAAACATCGCTTCTTTATTGGTGTTATCCACATTCACGTAGATAACGGCTTCGCCTTCTTTCGGCTTATAAACGGGCGCTGGAAAATCGGGTACAACGCAGGTGCCTTTATTGTCACGAATCTGATCGTCTGGACAGGCTGGCGGTAAAAAATTATCACGCGGCTCGCCACATTGGCCGTTATCAAGCAACACGTAAGGATCTTGGCAGGCGACTAAATCCGGCTTTTTATTGTCTGTGCCTTTTCCACCACCACAGGCGGTTAGCAGCGAAAGGCTTATACAAAGTGTGAGCGGCCCAACGTAGGGGCGATGTTTGGTCATATTCCGACTCCAATCGATTTTATATTTATATTCGACCGCATAGAAAGAATGCGCATGATCTCTATAAGTCGACACTAATAAATTTATTGTTAAAAAAGTGCTCCACTTGCAGTCTATTAAGTCAATTTTCAAACAGCAATTTGCATACGTATGCAATGTTTCAGCCACAAAGAGCTGGCGCACTGCATACGTATGCAAAGGATTTTTATGAGAATTAAAGTAACCAACAATTGTGGCAAGAGTTGTATGACGAAATAATTGATCAGCGACTTGACGAGCAAATGGCAAAACTTAACAGCATTATTTATTTTTTGCTTCTATCCAGAGACTTTTGTATTTCGCGCTTTGAAGGGTTTCTTGTCGGAGCATTGCGCCCCAAAAATTATCACGGCGGTGCGCCCATAACTGCTGTTGTATGCCTATTACATGCGCCACTAAATCAGGCATGGCATTTGGGCTGAGCGTCTCGCACATTTTTTGACAATGTGCTGATGCAACTTCCCAGCGAGTTTGATTTTGATAAAGCGTAATCGCCGCTTCGACAAAATCGTCAATGTTGTGACAAAGCGCACCCGGCCAGATTAATTGCGGCAGCTCTTCATGATGATGTTCACCGTCGAGGAGCAAACCTTCTTGACCGATAGGTGTAGTCACGCTCGGCGTATTGGTTTGCCACGCGTCGATCAGCTTTCCTTTAACGCCAGCACCAAATCGTAACGGCGCCAACAACACACGGCTACGGCGAATCACATCAAGCGCATCATCCGCCCAACCTTTCACTAAAAAACCTTGCTTTGAATTGTGCAATTGAGTCGCTTTGGGCGGCGGATATGCGCCATAAATATGCAATTGCGCATTGGGCATGGCTTGTTTTATGCGTGGCCAAATGTGCTCTTTCAGGTAGAGCACCGCATCCCAATTAGGCTCGTGGCGAAAATTACCAATCGAGACAAAATGCTCGCGTTCGGCAAATGATGGCGTCACAGTTTCGTCACCGATTTGCGTCATCAATGGCAAATAAAATAACGAGCTTGCGGGTACCGAAAAATATTGGGTGAGCAATTGGATTTCAACGGGTGAAATCATCAACGCAATATCAACGCGCATGATAGCGGCGATCTCGCGATGCGCTTCGCTGGTGTCTTTCATCCATTCAGTATTAATGGATGCATCGGTGCTAACACAAAGTGTTTTTGGATCATCTTTAACGCGGCGTTTTAATTCAGCCTGACGCGCGGCTCGAAGCGAATGCAAATCTTCGGTATCGAGAATTTGCACAGCCTGAGGGCACACGCGACTAACGCGCCAGCCAAATTGTTCTTCGGTAAAAAATCGATCGAAGATCACAACATCCGGATTTAAATCGGCAACGGATTCATCGAAACTCGAATCGTTTAAAAGAATTTCCAGCTCTTGAATACCTAAGGATTCAAGCGATGCGCGATGCACCGATTTAATTGCCGCCGATGCATAAGTGATAGCGAAGCCTGCACGCAAAAATGCCTGCAAAATTTGCATCATACGCGTACCCGCGGCCGACGAGTTTGGCTCTGGCCAAACATAGCCAACCACTAATAAGCGTTGTTGCGTTTTTGCGTCGCAATGACTCACGGAATTCTCTCTTGCAGCAATAAAAAAAGGCGCGTGGTAAGCGCGCCTTCGAATCATCACGCGAAATTATAAATGATGATCGCCGGCGCTCTCTGGCTGATATTCGATAGCGTCGATGCGAACGCGCATGGTTTTATTCGCTTCGATCGCCCACTCAATTTCTTGACCAACCGAAAGACCCAGTAGTGCACTGCCCATTGGGGTGAGTACCGAAATATTTTCTGGATCAGCCGCTTGATCGCGCGGATAAACTAAACGACGCACCATGCTCGCGCCAGTGGAAAGCACAGTGAAACGCACGCGCGAATTCATCGTCACAAGCGTGGCGGGCACATCTTCAATTTCGAGCACGTCTGCGCGCTCTAATTCACTGAATAAGCGATCGCGCACTGCGGAAAAATCTTTTGGCAGTGAATCTAACAAGTTTTCGATACGCTCAAAATCTTTCGCCGACAAGGCAATAGTTGGCATCATAATCTTTTTCTCAAAAATAGCGCCCCCGGCCGAAATCAACCGGCTTGTTTATTTAGGGCAATGGTTATACGAAGAATATTGTCTAAGGAAGGATTGAGCCGATCATAGGCTAGCCATAAAAAACAAGCAAGCCCCCCTTTAAGCTGGGCGCGCTTCACTCATTTGCTGCAAATATTGTAAGACACCATAACCTGCTGCACGCCCCGAGGCAAAGCAGCCAGTCAAGAGGTAGCCGCCGGTGGGCGCGTCCCAGTCGAGCATTTCACCGGCGACAAATACCCCTGGTAGCGCATGCAGTTGGCCGTAATTATCAAGCTCGGTTAACGCAATTCCGCCTGCGGTACTGATGGCTTCATCTAAGGGGCGCGGCTCGGTAACTTGCAAAGGCAGCGCTTTGATCGCCTGCGCAAGCGCCGGAATATCTTGCCAAATATGTTTTTCGGTCAAGGCTCGTAATAACGATAATTTCGCTGGCGCCAAATGAAGCTGTTTGCGAATAAAGTTACTAAGCGAGTTTTTGCCACGCGGTTTTTGCAAGCGCGTTAGCACTGTGTCGGGCGATAGATCGGGCAGAAGATCAATCAAGATGGTGGCTTTACCATCGCGCTCAAGTGCCTCGCGTATCCACCGCGACAAGGCATAAACACCCGTCCCTTCTACGCCATAGTCGGCGAGAATCATCTCGGTTTTGGGGATGATTTTGCCGTTGCAACCTAAGCCAAGGTTGTGGAGCGGCTCGCCTGCGATGTCACGCCAATGCTCGGCCGCAGGCGCGATATAACCGCAATTACTCGGCTTAAGTGGTGTGACGCTTACCCCCATTGGTGTCAGCCAGTTCGCCCAGACGCCGTTAGAGCCAAGCTTCGCCCAACTACCACCACCGAGCGCGAGAAGCGTCGCGTCGCCACAGATACAAAGATTGCCTTCAGGGGTTTTAAAGCGCAAAGCGCCGGAAGGGTCGAGCCCCAAAAGCTCATGACGCGGGTAAAAATCGACCCCAAGTTGTTTAAGGCGCGACAGCCAAGCGCGCAGTAATGGCGCGGCCTTCATATCTTTGGGGAATACGCGATTAGAGGAGCCCACAAAGGTCTCTATGCCAAGCCCGTGAATCCAGTCGATTAGGGCGCGATTATCAAAGTCGTTCAACCAGCTAAAAAAAGGTTCTGCGGCTTGATAGCGGGTGAGAAATTGTGACCAATTTTCGTTGTGTGTAATGTTCATCCCGCCGATACCAGCGAGCAAAAACTTGCGCCCAACCGAGGGCATGGCGTCGAATAAATTGACTTTGACGCCGGCCGAAGCGATCACTTCTGCCGCCATGAGACCCGACGGGCCTCCACCAACCAGATTAACTGTACAAGTAGATAGCGATGAATCCATAAAAAAAGCCGATGCGTGGAAACCAGCATCGGCTTTTTAAACGTCGAAGAACTACAGGGGGTTAGTCAACGTGCGCCTCAAAGGGCGATGCGGGTAGATGGGCGCTATTATACAGATTTGCTTGGCTTGGGTTATCTGCCCATGCATAGCGAACCCAGTGAGGTTTAGCGATGCCATCAGCCGAGACAATGATCTTATTCTTGCTGACGCGAGCCTTGGCCCAAACGAACTTCTTATCCTCGCCAGCAATGGCGATTTCTTTAAGCTCATCATCTTTTACTACTAATCCATCGCCAACCGAATTGAACTGAAGATGAAGCTCATTACCTCGGCGCTTGATCCCTTTAAGCTCGGGGCCGTTAGCGATCAAACGCTTCTGGTCGTAGGCGCCTTTAAGAGCCAATAGAGCCAAACGCTCGCCGACATCTTGCTTGTTAAGCGGATGAATATCATTCCATTCGCCGGTGTCGATGATGACGGCCATACCCGTGTTCGGTAGAGCGGCTGCTTGACGCTGCGCTTCGCGGGTTTGCGCCCAGCCACTTTCCGAGGGCTCAGATTGTGGCGCCAGGAAATTCGCGAGTTGAACCGTGTAAACCGGCAATTTCGGATTATCGAAATCGCGACGATATTGATCGATAAGATCGGTCAATAAATAGCGGTACTCATCTTTACTGCCCCAGCAACTTTCGTCTTTACATAGGGCGCTCGGAAGCCGTTTTACATCGTCCTTCACCACGCGACCCACGTTGGATTCACCTTGATACCAAAGCACGCCTTTAATCGGCATATTGAGCGCAGGTGCCACCTTGGCGTTAAACAACGACGATGGGATGTAATGGGGCGTTAAGCTTGGCGGCATCGACGGCATGCGCGCGCCTTCACGGTAATACCACTGACCTTCAAGCGAGATTGACTCATCCCCTAGCGCTAACTGGTAGGTCTTATCGGGTACAAATCCAGGCTTACCCGAGTAAGAGGTGATGCGCACCGTGATGGTGTTTTCACCCGCTTTCAGTAAGCCCTTGGGAATAGTGTAAATTCTTGGCGGGTATTGATAACCAATCGCCCCAACCTGCACGCCGTTAATGTAGGTTTGATCGCCATCGACAATGCAACCCAACCACAACACGGCGTCTTTAGCGGCCTGCTCGGCGGTGAGCGTGATGGTCTTCGCCAGCCACACAGAACCATTTTTGATGTCGATACCTTGGTCAACTAAGAAGCCCGGCATAGTCACCGGCGCCCAAGCATTTGTATCGATCGGTTGCTTTTCCCAAGCCCCAGCGATGCCAAGATCGCTCTTATGCAAAGACGCAAACCAAGCATCGCTATTGGCTTTATCTTCGGCTAAACGCTTTTCCAACGCGCCCTCAACCTGCATATCGGTGAGTTTTTCGAGATAGTGGGGATATTTCGCCAATGTCGATTCACTCAACCAAGCCTCTATGGGCGAACCTCCCACTGGCACTCGAATTACGCCCTGAGGAATACCTGTTTGTTCCCACAACTTTTTCGCGTAAAAAAAGCCAACCGCCGAGAAATCGTTAATGTATTCCTTGGTGGCGGGTGACCATTGCCCGACCCGGTAATCCTGCTCAGGCCCTTTGACGTTATAAACCAGTGGCACGTTAAATTCGCGCACGTTCGGTAAATGGGTCTTTGCCACTAGATCGGTATATTTTTGGGTGACGCGGCGAATCGGCAATTCGATATTCGACTGACCTGCGGCGAACCACACATCGCCCATTAACAGACCTTTGCGCTCGATTCGGTTGTTCCCCTCGACCACCAAATTATGCTCGGTTCCTGGCTTTTGCTTGGGGAATTCCACCTTCCATTCGCCATTTTTAGCCGTCGTTGACAGAGTTTTACCGGCGAAAGTGACAGTGACATTTTCGCCTTCATCAGCCCACCCCCAAATCGGAACCGGCTTGCCGTGTTGCAAGACCGCACCATCGCTCAACAAGCGAGGCAAAGTTACATCGGCTTGGGTGACGCAGGAAATACTAAGAGAGAGAAGGCTGAGTGCAACGAGAGGCGCGCGAACGCCCGTGAATATCGATTTAGGTGGCATGTTTTCCTCGCTGTGCGATTGACCGCTTATTATTTATTTACTTGTATACATGCTACGCGAAAGCCATTGGCGCAACAACCATCATGAATTTTGGGTAAAAAAAACCCGACATCGTCGGGTTTAGAGTTACTCAACTTCACCTTCTGGCAAGTCGCGTTTTCCAATGAGCGTTGCATAGTTATCGCGATAATCGGTTAGATGCTCTTTTAAAAAGTCGCGATAACGGCCCGTCATGTAATTGAGCGTTCCGTCTAAATCTTCAGCAAACTCATGTCGATCAAGCGACGAATGGGCGACCACAAAAGCATTAAAGCGAGCGGCCGCATTCAACAACGCCGCACTCACAAGGCCCGGATCGGTATTCTCGCAGGCTTCATTGGCATCGTTAATAAACGATTCAACACAATCCCAATAGCGATTCTCATCGTCTTCACTAATGGCTGCATTTTGCTGGTTATTGTCTTGACTCATAGATTCCTCTCAATCACACCCGCGCTCAATAAAGATAGGATTGTAGCGCGGGCAGGATTTATTCGCGAAGTATTATTCCGCCTTGGCTGCTGGAGTTGCAGCTTTAAATTGAATCAACTCGTCAGCCGCGTAAGGTTCTTTCGCAAAATTTTTACCGCGAATTTGTACAAAAATTCGGCTGCCACGCTGGTCGCCCACTAGAGTTTGATACACGCGCTGCAAATCCTCTTTCGTAATCCTATTCAACTCCGCCAATTCTCGCTCGCGACGATTAAATCGATAATCGGCACGATTAAAATCGCCCATAAAACGTGTTGCTTCGGCATAAAAATTTACAGGTTTTTCAGTGAGCGCGGCTATTTCAGCTTTACGCAATTGCTCAAAGTCTTCATCCGTTAAATCCGCCATCACTTGAGAAAATTCTTGGTGGAAGCGATTAATGCGTGCTGCTAATGGAACTAACGCCGTGTTGTTACTTTGTACAAACATCAACAGCGTCGCACGCTCATTAATGTCGGTGCCGCGACCATTTACAACATAACCCAGTTGCTCTTCGGTACGCAGCTGCGTGAAGGCCGAATTACTGTAGACACTCGATAACAATCGAGCCGCTATCGAATCCTTTAGTGAAGGTTGTTCAGCAATAAAGCTCACCACCAACGCGTTATCGGTGGGGTCAACATCCGCTTTCGGCGCATACAACTGAGCATTACTCGGCAGGTAAGTCGCCAATAACCGAGACTCTGGTTTACGCGAAGAGCCAAGCGTTTTTTGAATCTGTTTTAACGTATTCACAAGGCTTTGCTCTTGGTAATTACCGAAGGCGTACACCCGTAATAAATGATCCGCGAGTTGTCGATTGTGATACTGCTCGATTTCTTCACGAGTGGCTCCTTCGGCGGCTGCCAAAAGTGCCTCCGACTCAAAGCCCACGTCCGGACGAATCACTTGATTGAACTTGGAAATGCCCTGTTGGAAAGGAGGGTTTTTAGCCAAGTTTTTAATGTTGTTCACCATGATTTCTTGCGCTTTAATAAAATCATCCGGTGAAATTTTTAACTTCTTAATATCATCTACCAGCTCAGACAATAATTGCTCGTGCTTTTGTGTAAATCCACCTAAGCGCACGGCAAGGCTGCCCGTATCTCCCTGAGTGATACTAATTTCAATTCCGGCGCGGGCAGCTTTATCAATCAAACTGAGTTGTTGCTGATTTAAAATAATCGACAGAATTTGCGCATAAGTGTAGGTGTTAGCGGATTCCAGTGCGACAGGATTATTAAGCTCAAGCCATAACACGCCTTTGTTTTCACGATAAGCATCGGCGTGTGTCAAAAACGCTTCAATACCGGCTTCATTCAAAATTGTCTTGGGCGTAAGCAGAGTCGATTCCACCACCTCGCCCTGTCCTGCAGTAAATAAATCGTTAAGTGGCGGCAACGATAGTTCAAAAGTTTTCGCCAGCTCACGCCATTTAACTAACTCATCGTCGGTGAATTTACGCACGCGATAGGCGCCTTCGTAAAATGGAATGGGGGTTTGCGCTTCCTCAGTGTTATCGATATGAAAAATTCGTGCGCGCTCCGGCGTCATTTGTGCAAGAACGCTATTGATAACTTCGGCATTAAAAGGCGCAAAAACAACCGATGCATCAAGCACGTGACGGCTTGGCAAGTCGAGCATTTTTGCCGCAAGTTCGCGCGCAAGCGCTAAAGAAGGTGTTTTAGGCTGTTCGGCAAATTGTTGCTCGGCAATCGCTTTAAGTTCGTTGTAGTAGGCTTCTTGTACGCCAGACTTTTTAACCAGATCGATATACGCAAAGGTGGCAGCGATAATTTCGTCGCGTGCCGTCATGCCTTTTTCGGTCATGACGATATTGATAGCAAAAACACCGTCACTGCCATAACGCTCAGGGTCGCTCCAAACACTTACGGTTTGTGCCAAACCTTGATCGCGGAGCACTTTACCCAATGTGCCAGGTTCTTCGGACGACAATAAATTTTCGATGTAGGTGTTAGGTTTTTCTCGCCATTGATGCGCGTTGTTAGCAACTGGAAACACTATTTGTAAAGTCTTGATGTCACGAAGGGTTTTGACATGAATATGCTGACCCTGCTCTGAGGCTGTAATCCCCGGCTCGATAACCTTGGGCATTTCGGCGTTACGGTTAGGAACTGCGGAAAAATACTCGTTAACCATAGCTTCGAGCTTTTCGATAGGCTCGTTACTCACTAGTACTAACTTCATTAAATTCGCGCTGTAGTAACGATTGTAGAAGCTCCACAGCGCGTCTTGAAGTTTGCTGTCCTCGGTATCTTGAAGAGTTTCTAAATTGCCGACACTAATGCGTGCAGCAGGATTTTTTGGGTTTCCCGTTAATCCACTGACACGCTGAATGATCCAACCGTCATGTGTTCGTCCCATCGACCATTCACTATTAACCGCATTGCGCTCTTTATCGGCGTAGGTTTGATCGAGTTTAGGTGAAATGAAATATTGCGAAAAGTTATCTAAGGCTTGAGCCAATTTATCGGCTTTGATTTGAAAAAAATAATTCGTGTGATCCGGTGCAGTGTAAGCATTCCAAGCACCGCCATTTAGATCAACGAATTTTTGCAAGGAGTTAGCCTCGGGATATTTTTCGTTACCCAAAAAAAGCATGTGCTCCAAATAATGTGCTAAACCCAAGTGCGCGTCCGGATCTTGATAAGAGCCCGCAGCCACACTTACCGATACCGCCGCCAATTCCGCCTCTTTGTCGGACACGACAATCACTTCTAATCCGTTGGGTAGAACGAATGTCGAATACTTGCGATCATCATTGGGACTTACGTTAATGGCAGATGCTTTTTGGCTTGCGCTCGCGATAGAAGATGTCTGATTCGCCGATGCCGCTGTTTCAACCGTGCTCGCGGTTTTATCACCACAGCCAGTTGCCAAGACCGCCAACACCAAAGCGCCGCACATAAGACCTCGACGCTGACAAGATAAATTGAATAGAGAAAACATAACGTTCCTTTGATGGTGAACTAATTGCCGATAAATACCGCTTCACTGTAAATCAATCCTTCTTACAGATCGACGTTCCTTTTTATAGCTCCAAGCACGAGGTGATTCCAGCGATTAACAATGCGCAATTGGCTGAGTCATAACTTATGGTTTTGAGTTCAACACTGGGGCCAGCTGAAATAGTAGCCGATGCACAGAAACAACTCAGGCCGATTAAAACTTAAACGAATTGCTTGTGATGCGTCTGAGCAAACAGAGATTAATGCGAAATTCAAGACTTACACAAGTCTAAGTTTTAAGGATAATGGGGGTTTACCTCCACCTGTAGAGTCAGAGTAAAGCTATGAGTATGCCGAGTATTGCAAAACGGATTGCGGACGAACTTAATGTCAACGAAGGCCAAGTCAGCGCCGCGGTGGGTCTTCTCGATGAAGGCGCTACCGTGCCTTTTATCTCTCGTTACCGTAAAGAAGTCACCGGTGGATTGGATGATTCACAAATGCGCACACTGGAAGAGCGCCTGCGTTATTTGCGCGAACTGGAAGACCGTCGCGCAGCCATTATCAAATCGATCGCCGAGCAAGACAAACTCACGCCCGAACTTGAACGCGATCTACTCACAGCCGACACTAAAAATCGTCTAGAAGACTTATATCTACCCTTCAAACCTAAGCGCCGCACCAAAGGCCAAATTGCAAAGGAGGCAGGGCTTGAACCCCTTGCACTCGCGTTGCTTCAAGACCCGACCTTGGAGCCTGAAAATGAAGCGCAGCAATATCTCAATCCCGAGCACAACATCAATGACATTAAAGCCGCACTCGACGGTGCTAAATATATTTTGATGGAGCAATTTGCCGAAGACGCCGAGCTTCTCGGAAAGCTTCGTTTATTCCTACAGCAAGAAGCTCACTTAAGCTCACGTGTCGCTCCAGGTAAAGAAGAAGACCCTGCTCAAGAAGTACAAAAATTCCGCGACTATTTTGCACACGACGAAGCCTTAAAATCGGTGCCTTCTCATCGTGCGCTTGCAATGTTTCGTGGTCGCAACGAAGGCGTGCTGACCCTTGCGATTAAGGTCGGCGACGAAGAAGCTCGCATTGGTCATCCCTGTGAAGCAATGATTGCCGATCACTTCAATTTAAAAGATCTTGGCCGCCCTGCGGATACTTGGCTTAGCGAAGTGGTTCGCTGGACATGGCGAGTCAAACTCTTAACACACCTAGAAACCGATTTATTGGGTGAGCTTCGCGAAAAAGCCGAAGAAGAAGCGATTAAAGTATTCGCGTCGAATCTTAAAGATTTATTACTTGCCGCTCCCGCTGGGCAAAAAGCCACCATCGGACTCGACCCAGGCATGCGCACGGGCGTTAAAGTTGCCGTTGTCGACGCCACCGGAAAAGTGGTTGACCACTGCGCAATTTTCCCAACACCACCTTTTAATAAAATTCGCGAATCCGAAGCCGTACTCGTCAACTTATGTAAGAAGCATAACGTTGGTTTAATTGCCATCGGCAACGGAACCGCATCGCGCGAAACAGAAAAATTTGTTAAAGATGTTTTAAAAACTCATAAAGACATCACCGCAACAAGCGTTGTGGTTAACGAAGCCGGCGCATCGATTTATTCTGCATCCGAATACGCCGCCAAAGAATTCCCCGATCTCGACGTGACTATCCGCGGCGCTATTTCAATTGCTCGCCGCTTGCAAGATCCGCTCGCGGAATTAGTCAAGATCGATCCTAAATCCATCGGTGTTGGCCAATATCAACACGATGTTTCGCAAACCCAATTAGCTCGCTCGCTTGATGCCGTAGTTGAGGACTGCGTGAACGCCGTGGGTGTTGAAGTTAACACTGCTTCGGCCGCTCTATTAGCTCGTGTATCCGGCTTAAATACCACTATTGCGAATAACATTGTGGAATTCCGCAATCAAAACGGCGCATTTAAATCTCGCGCCGCGTTGAAGAAAGTTCCTCGTCTTGGTGAAAAAACATTTGAACAAGCTGCGGGCTTTTTGCGGGTAGCCGGAGCGGAAAACCCGCTGGATGCATCGGGCGTTCACCCCGAGGCCTACAGCGTAGTTGAAAAAATTGCAGCAAAAAATGCGCGCGACATCAGCAGCCTCATTGGCGACTCATCGTTTTTGCGCGCACTCAAAGCGCAAGAATACACCGATGAAAAATTCGGCGTACCAACGGTAACCGACATTATTAAAGAGTTGGATAAACCTGGTCGCGACCCACGCCCGGAATTTAAAACCGCACAATTTACCGACGGTGTTGAAGACATTAAAGATTTGCGTGAAGGCATGATTTTAGAAGGCACTGTCACAAACGTGACCAACTTCGGCGCTTTCGTTGACATTGGTGTTCATCAAGATGGATTGGTGCATATCTCTGCACTCTCACACAACTTTATTAAAGACCCGCGTGAAGCGGTCAAAGCCGGAGACATTGTTAAAGCCAAGGTAATGGAAGTCGATGTGGCGCGCCGCCGAATCGCACTTTCACTTCGTTTGGATGATACCCCAGGCGAAAAATCCGAAGGTAGCAAAGGCCCGCAACCAGTGAGTAAAAACCAATCCCGCGACGCCAATCGTAACAACCCTCAACCACAACAACTCGGCAGCATGGCCGCGTTACTACAACAAGCACTCAAAAAAAATAAGTAGTGATTAAGCCCCATCTTAGGGTGGGGCGGTTAATTCACCCGCGTTCTGGCGTGTGATGAAATTAACATTAATAGGTAATAGCAATAGCTAAATAGTCCCAAACAATTATAATTGCTCCGCACCTTTGAAGTTTAGTCTTTACACTAGCCTCAAAGCTCTCCCCAAATTTTTACTCTCAATTTTATCTGACTAGATGTAAGCATTAACTCACCGAAGTTTTTAAGATAACCAACATCGTCTGACGTGAGCTGATTAAATAAACTAGAAAAAATTTACGTCACATCAAAGGCGCACAAGGAAGTGAATATTTACACGCCAAAAAAGTACTAATTATATGAAGTTTATTTAGATATGATGCTCGCGCCCGCCGTGGCGTTACATCATTTTCTCGTTCATATAACCATCACATAAGGAAAATGGATATGGAATCAACAGCACTAAATCATTCAAAACTTTCAACTAATCCAAATAGTGGAAAGGTTAACGCACTCATTGCGCTCACCGGATTCGCCTACACATTGATATTTGCATTGACTTACCATTATTTTTGGGATGACTTAATGCACGTGACGTCTAGTCTACTCGGCCCCCAACAGTCATCCGGCGAAATCATTCTTAAAACTTTTTTTGCCTGTGAGGCACTGCTGGCCCTTATCAGTTTTGCGTATCTCACATTTCATTTAGGCTTGCGACTACAGGCAAAAGTTTACCTAGAGATGCTCAGTTTGCTTTTGGCGTTGAGACTTGGCTTAGCTCTGGTTTTCGGCTTAGAGTTTTTTGTATCTTTACTTACATGCATCATCGTGCACACCGTCGTTTATATTGCAGCGATAGGTCAATTTACTGTCAACGCAAAATGTTAGCTAAAGACAAAATCTAGATTTGTAATTTAATCAATACGAGGTCGTGCGACTGCTATCCACACGGCCTCCGAGATGCGTAAACATTTACTACCGCCACCCCGCAACACCTCGTTAAGCTTTCCTCCTTTCTTTGCTTACTGACCATCTTAATTATTTTGTGTTGTTTGCCATACCAAAGCTGATTATGATCGAGGCGTTTTGTGTTGCCTTAAAATCAAAAACTTATAATTTTCTTAGGTGAACGACATGTTAAAAAAAAATTTAGCGACCACTTTGTGTTTGCTGTCATCCACCGCATTGGCTTGGCATACTCCGGAAGTGGCGCTCGACGAATTCATCGCGTTTGAACTTAATGGCGGGCGATTGAATTCAGATAACTACGACGATTACGCCGGAAAATACGCGCACCTTGCGGAAAACCATGAAGAAGCAGGTTGGGATAGCGTGATTGTGGTGAAAAACAGCGAAGTGCAAAATCTTGAGTGTTCAGCCGACCGCTGCACCGCGAATGTCTTATTCGAGCTTCACCCCACTGCCGATTTGGCAGGACCACCTTATATTGAGCATGACAAAGGTGGAACAGAAACCTTCCAATACGTACTTGAGAATCGTGACGGCGATTGGCGCGTGGTAGCGCCGGACGACTATCCCCGCATTTCGATCTCGACTTATGAGCAGTTTTAGTCTGGCGCGCTAAAGCGCGCCCTGCTCCAACTCATTTAAATTGTTTTCAACGCCCAAGTTCGACCTTGTCTTTTAGTCCTCACCGCTTATCTATTTTTTTATCCCGCAATTGACGCAACTGATCTGAGCCTGCATTCACCGTTCACCTAGTTACCAGTAAAGGATTACTCCTTCGTCCGCCACGCGCTTTTGCCAGTCTTGACTATTCTTATAAAACATCGATGAAGAGCCTTATCTATCGAGTGCATTAGGGGCGGCGTGTCAGCCTACTCTTTACAATATTCATTGGCTAAAGGTGCGAATTTATGTCGAAAAGCACAGGTGTTGCCTTACTTGCAGGCGTGCCGCTAATGGCTATTTCCCTCGCAAGCTACGCAGACGGATCAGGGAAGTGGACGAGTGCGGAAGAAACTTACAACAAAATATGCGCGTATTGTCATGAGGTAGGTGTTGGTCCCGTGTTAAAGGGACGCCAATTTCCTGCTGTTGTTATTGAACACATAGTGCGGAATGGCAACCGCGCGATGCCATCGTTTAAAGCATCGTTTTTAGACGACGCAGCACTCAAAGCGCTCGCCGAATACATTGAAAAATCTCCAGAGCCCGCTCAAACGCCAAGCGCGTCCTTCGATTCTGATAGTAGCGAAACCCGTGTTGTCCGCCATGAATCAGTGGCTCAAGACTTGGTCGCCGCTCATCAACAACCGTCGAACAAGGAGTAGGTTATGGACGTAAAACGTAGAGAATTAATTAAGGGCATAACCGCAACGGCGGCACTGTCGGTTGCGGCACCCCGGGTGGTATTCGCTAATCCAATTCAAAATGCCGTTGTGCAATTGCGCCAGTCGAGTGCGAGTCTTATCGGTCACAAACCAATAGTTGCCTTAGTCAATCAAGACTGGGCCGAATCGACTTTTGCCAAAGGTATTGCCGCGGCTAAGCCTGCAAAATTGCAGTTAGTAACAGGCATTATTTACGACGAACTTCGAGAACATCTTACGCAAAAAACGCATCACCTCGTCGGCATGATTGATTACGGAAACGCGGCGGTGATTACACAGCTTGCCCGACAATACGACGCTAAGGTGCATTGGCTTGGCCAACATGCGTTCGATCAAACCCTAAGCCGTCACAACATTTTAAAAAGCGGTAACGGCGGTGGTTGTAGCAATCGTTTCGAGACGTGGTTAAGCGAGTGCACTCACGATCATCAGTTGTTTGAACAAGGCTTAAAACATCAAGTAATCGAAGGCAAAAGTACGGTGGCGCACCCGCAAGCTTGGGCGGCCGATTTGGCCCTGGCCTTGGCTGCACTGAGCGACCCTAATGCGCCGGCCAGCTGCAATCAATCCTTGTCTCAATGCCCATCCTTACGCGGGTCGGCGGTCACTTTTTTTATCGAAACTTGCTAGGAGCAGCACATGGAAAATAATGGCACAAACGTGTTACCTCGCAACGTAACACAAGAAAACTTCAACAAAGCGCTGGCCAAGTTTCGTCAATTACTCGGTGATTCTGAAGTCTTGCTGAAGAACGAACAAATCGCGCCCTATATGAAAGTGATGATGCCAAAACCGGAAGCAGAGTTTGCGCCTTCGGCGGTTTTAACACCAACCAAAGTCGAGCAGATTCAAGAAATTATTCGCATTTGTAACGAGTTTAAAATTCCGATTTGGACCATCTCAACTGGCAATAACTTTGGCTACGGCACCGCCGCACCCCATCACGCCGGTCAGGTCATTCTCGATCTGAAAAAGATGAACAAAATTATTCACGTCGATCCGGATTTATGCACCGCACTTCTTGAGCCGGGCGTGACCTATCAACAGCTTGTCGATTACTTGAAAGAGAAGGGATATAAACTTTGGGTAGATCCGCCCGCACCTTCAGCCATTGTAGGTCCAGTCGGGAACACCCTTGACCGCGGTGTAGGTTATACGCCTTATGCCGAACACTTTTTATTTCAATGTGGCATGGAAGTGGTGTTGGCAAACGGCAAGGTACTGCGCACCGGTATGGGCGGCGTACAAGGCTCTAATACTTGGCAAGTGTTCAAGTGGGGTTACGGCCCTTATCTCGATGGTATTTTCACTCAATCAAACTTCGGCGTAGTTACCAAATTGGGCATTTGGTTAATGCCCGAGCCGCCAGTCTATAAACCTTTCGCCATCAAATATGACGCCGATAATGATGTGGAGCAATTGGTCGACGAATTCCGCCCACTCTCCATCAATAACATTATTCCCAACGGTGTAGTTCTGGTGGGAACCCTCTACGAAGTCTCGGCGACGGTGAGACGCTCAGATTACACTGAAGAGAAAGGTGCAACCTCGCAGGCGATTATTAACAAGATTCGCAAAGATCATGACGTCGGCGCTTGGACTCTTTACGGCGCACTCTACGGCACTAAAGAACAGGTCGAGGTCAACTGGAAAATCGTGACCGACATGGTCAAGCGCATGGGCAAAGGTCGCATTGTCGAAGAAGAACAAGGCAATAAAGATCCAGCCTTTAAATACCGCGCCGACCTTATGCGCGGTAACATGACCATGACCGAATTCGGCTTGTACAACTGGCGAGGCGGCGGCGGTTCTATGTGGTTCGCGCCCGTATCGCAAGCTAAAGGGTCGGAAACGCTCAATCAGGTGAAGCTCGCCACGCGCATTTTGAATAAATACGGTTTTGACTATGTGGGTGAATTTATTGTGACCCAACGCTGTATGCACCACATTATCGATGTGCTTTTCGACCGCACCGATCCGGAGGAAATGCAGCGCGCCCACGACTGCTTTGCCGAGCTGCTCGACGAGTTTGAAAAAGCCGGCTACGGCGTTTACCGTGTGAATAACGTTTACATGGATCGCGTCGCCCGTTCGTTTGGTAAAGTGCAGCAAGAGATCAACCACACACTTAAACGCGCGCTTGATCCAAACAATATTTTTGCGCCCGGAAAATCTGGTATCGATTTAAGTAAACCCCTTCCATGAGTTTGAGTGCTTGAACGAAAATCCTACTGCCGCGAGTGAGTAGGATTTTTTATTGCCGGAGTCGTTATGAATAACCCCTATCAAGACACTGCCATCATCAGTGTGCAGCCGTTAACCAGCCCCATGCCAGGGGTCGATCCGTTCATTTTCGGCGCTTACCACCAAGATCATTACCCCAAAGGCAATGGCGCGCTGGGGCCGGATAAGGCGCTTTTGCGCGATCGCGATTTAGGAATGGACTTTAGTGGTAACTCCGGATGGAGCATGTATCACGGCAACGAAATTCCCGGCTTTCCCGCACACCCGCACCGAGGTTTCGAAACAGTCACCATCGTGCGTAAAGGATTGGTCGATCATGCCGACTCACTTGGGGCAACCGCCCGTTACGGGGAGGGCGACGTCCAATGGCTTACCACCGGCGCGGGTATTCAGCACGGCGAGATGTTTCCACTGGTCCACGAAGATAAAGACAACACCTTGGATCTTTTTCAAATTTGGTTGAATCTTCCGGCCAAAAATAAAATGGCGCCACCCAACTTTACGATGTTTTGGGCACATGAAATTCCCCATTACATGCACTGCGACGAGCACAATCGCTACGCTAAAGTGGAAATTGTGGCGGGTGATTATCACGCCGTTGAAAATCCGGCCATTATCAAAGCCTTACCGCCGCCAACCCATTCTTGGGCCAATGAGCCTGATTCCGAAGTGGCGATTTGGATTATCCAATTAGACGCAGGTGCCAGTTTGCAGCTGCCGACCGCCTCTAGTTCAGCGGTTCGTTCGCTCTATCTCACCAGTGGCGAGGGCGTAACAGTCGCGGGCGAAACTTTTTGCAAGCGGGTGATAATCGAGCTAAAGCCCGATCATGCGGTAACCATCGCCAACCCACTTACAACCCCCATCGAACTGCTCTTGCTACAGGGTAAACCCATTGGTGAACCCATGGCCGCCCGCGGGCCGTTTGTGATGAACAGCCAAGAAGAGCTGATCCAAGCCATGAACGAATACCATCGCACCGAATTTGGTGGCTGGCCATGGCCATCGCGATCGCATACGCACGGCTTAGCTGAGCGCTTCGCCCAATACCCCGACGGACGTCGTGAAGTGCCCCCACCGCCACCCGCCCTCTAAATTTCATCGATTTCGAGTGATTAAGTGACAAACTGTCGTCTAATCACTCGAAACAGCCTCGTTTTCGCCAACCTAAGAATTAGCTATCAACTTCTTAAAGATTATTAATTTCCGCAATAATTAGGCGGAGGTTAAGGTGGCCGCTCCTAAACCAAGAGTTTATCTACGTACTGAGGAGCTAAACCATGCGAAACAATGGTCGCAAACGCATATTTCAAATGGGTGCATTGAGCTTATTGCTCGCCAGCGCCACTGCCTTTTCTGCCGATCTTACCCGTGACAACGGCGCTTTGATTGGCGACAACCAGAACTCGCAAACTGCAGGTGCTAACGGCCCTGTATTGTTGCAAGACGTTCATTTAATTCAAAAATTGCAGCGTTTTGACCGTGAGCGTATCCCTGAGCGTGTGGTACATGCCCGTGGTACTGGTGCGCATGGTGTGTTCACTGCAACGGCCGACTTGTCTGATTTGACTCAAGCGAGCCTTTTCACTCCAGGCAAAGAAACTCCTGTGTTCGTACGTTTCTCATCTGTGGTTCACGGTAACCACTCACCTGAAACCTTGCGTGACCCACGCGGTTTCGCGACCAAGTTTTACACCGAAGAAGGTAACTGGGACTTAGTGGGCAACAACTTCCCAACCTTCTTTATTCGCGATGCGATCAAGTTCCCAGACATGGTTCACGCGTTTAAACCAGATCCAGACAAAAACTACGGTACCGATAAAACCTTGTGGGACTTCTTCCAACACGTTCCAGAAGCTACTCGTACCTTAACTTTGTTGTTCTCTAATGAAGGTACTCCTGCGTCTTACCGCACAATGGACGGCAGCTCTGTTCACGCTTACAAATTAGTGAACAAAGATGGCAAGTTCGTATACGTAAAGTTCGCGTGGAAATCACAGCAAGGTGTTAAAAACCACGATCCAAAAGAAGCTGAGCGTGTGCAAGGTAAAGACTTTAACCACATGAGCCGCGACTTGATCGAAAACATTAACGCGGGCAACTTCCCAAAATGGGATTTGTACTTGCAAGTGTTAGAAGCCGACCAATTGGCGAAGTTTGAATTCGATCCATTAGACGCAACCAAAATTTGGCCAGAAGATTTAGTGCCTTCTCGCAAAATTGGTGAAATGGTATTGAACAAAAACCCACAAAATATTTTCCAAGAAACCGAACAAGTGGCTATGGCTCCTGCCAACTTGATTCCTGGTATCGAACCTTCGGAAGACCGTTTGTTGCAAGGCCGTGTGTTCAGCTACTCGGATACTCAAATGTACCGTTTAGGTGTTAACCACCAAATGTTGCCAATCAACAAACCACGCGTTGCGGTTAACAACAACAACCAAGACGGTTTCATGAACGTGGGTGCTCGCACTGGCGAAGTTAACTACGAGCCAAGCAGCATGGAACCTAAACCACAAGTTGCAGCTGCACGTTACAGCAACTTGCCACTTGAAGGCGTAACTCAACAGCGCAAAATCGCTCGCGAGATGAACTTCAAACAAGCGGGTGACTTGTTCCGCTCGTACGACAAAAAAATGCAACAAGACTTGATCAACAGCCTTGGTGGTTCATTGGCGGGTGCTGAAGACGGTGCAAAACACACCATGCTTTCACACTTCTACAAAGCTGACGCTAAATACGGTGAAGGCTTGACCAAAGTAGCCAAAGGCGACTTGAAGCGTGTCAAAGAGCTTGCTGCAAAACTTAAAGACTAATCGTCTTTGAATTGAAGGCCCGAAAGGGCCCTCTTTCTCTCGCTGCCGACTTTTCACCGCACATCAACCATCGGAGAGAACCTATGAAAAATATTCTGCTTGCATTCGCACTTCTGATTGCAACGGCGGTTCCAACCTTGGCTAATAACGCCGTGACCGAGGCACCGATTGCCAATCAAGCCGCTGCCACAGCGCCAATCTCGCAAGACATCAAAAGCGAAATCGACAGTTATTTGTTTAATGCCGCACGCCAAGGCGATCTCGAATTACTTAACGTCTTTGTCGAAAGTGGTTACGACTTAAATCGTCAGGACGCAAAAGGTTATACCCCATTAATTTTGGCCGCCTACAATGGCCGAAAAGAAGCCGTAGATTTTTTACTTGAACACGGCGCCGACCCTTGCCAAGAGGACAAGCGCGGCAACACTGCTTTATTGGGTGCAATATTTAAAGGCGAAGTTCGTATCGCTCGCACACTCATGAAAGCCGAATGCACAACCAATCACCAGAACAATGCAGGCCAAACACCTGCGATGTATGCCGCCTTGTTTGCGCGCACAGAAATTCTCGACGAACTTAAAGCCAATGGTGCCGATTTAAGTATTCGCGACCATGCCGGCAACACCGTTGAAAGTTTACAAAATCTCGGAGCGCAAGCACCGCAACTGCAAGGCGAGCCTCAGTAAGTTCGCAAAAGTTTTTTCTAAATGTATTGATTCAAATTCTAGTGGTGTACTCTTAATACCCCTGTTTATCAGGGGTTCTTTTTTTCTCTCATAAGGATCTGACCATGAATGCGATAAAACACAGCCTGCTAACTCTATTCATTTGTTTTTCCCCACTCGCCTTTGCACTCGATTGCGACAATGCCAACACCACGCTCGAAATGAACGATTGCGCCGCGCTTGAAATTAAAAAAGCACAAGCAACGCTCGACACCTACTTCGCCAAAGCCGTTGAAATTCTTAAAAAGTCTGACGATGAATTCACCCAAGATGCCGTCGCTGCGCTTGAAAAATCTCAAGCGTCTTGGTCGAGTTTTCGCGACGACTACTGCAATGCGATTTACATCCAATGGCAAGGAGGCAGTATCCGCAGCCTAATGGCAGGTGAATGCCGCTTAAGCCTCACGCAGCAAAGAACCTATCAGTTGTGGGGCGACTACCTCACCACTATGGATGGCCAAAATTATTTACCCGAGCCTAAAAAGCCTTAAACGCGATAACTTTCGTCCCTCATCCCTCGCCCCGAGTGAAGTTTCACTGCTCGGGGCTATCACGATTTCTGAGCAGTTTTTCTCACGTTTATTCGACCTTTCCTATCTCGATCAGCAGTGCTTTTTGGCTTAATGGCCTCGAGCGCCTATAATGTCGCTCCATTAATAATTAAACGATGTCGAAAATTTGTTATTCACTGACGTTATTGAGGAAGTTATGAGCGCATTACCACCCTGTCCCAAGTGCAATTCGGAGTACACCTACGAAGACGGCGCACTGTTAATTTGCCCCGAGTGCGCACACGAATGGAATCCTAGTGAAGCTGTGGAAGATGCCGATGAATTCATCGTAAAAGATGCTCACGGCAACCGTCTGCAAGACGGCGATAACGTGACTCTCATCAAAGATTTAAAAATCAAAGGCACATCATCCACCATTAAAGTGGGCACTAAAGTCAAAATTAATCGACTTGTCCAAGGCGATCACGATATCGACTGTAAAATCGACGGTTTTGGCGCCATGATGTTAAAATCCGAATTTGTGAAAAAAGCGTAACTGCTGAGATTTTATGTCCGTTGCTAAAACAGGCATTCCCTAGGAATGCCTGTTTTCATTTATGGCCCTGCAGTTGCGTCGATTAATCATCGTTGTACTCACAGGGTTACTGCCATTATGAACTTTTTGTTCTCTTCCACTACTGCTCAATTAGGTTCACAGCTCAATCAGCCTTGGTTAAAAAGACTCGCGCTCGCCTACTTAGTGTTTTGTGTACTCACAGGTGTCGTCGCTCAACCTCTACTCAACCACTACTTGGGCGCAATCTATAAAGAACAAACCGGACGCACTGTGACCTACGATTTGGTCAACTTTAATCCGCTGAGTTTAAATTTGAGCGTGACGCGTGCCGCCGACCACAACCCCGATGGCAGTGTATTCTGGAAAGTAGATCGTATCGACCTTAACCTCGCCTTCTGGGCGAGCATTGTTCGCGCCGCTCCCGGAATGGATGCAGTGACAATTAAAGGCTTAGTTGCCAACATTACCCGCGATAAACAAGGCACCTTTAACTTTTCCGATATTCTCGATCACCAAAGCGCTTTGGCAGCTGCTAATACCGAGCCAAAAACCGCTCCCGAAATCGAAACTGCTGGGGACTTGCCGCGATTTTTTATTGGAAAGACTCGTCTTTATTTAAAATCGATCCGCTATACCGAACAGCGCACCGAAAAAGATTTCACGCAATCTATCGATGATTTTTTATTTCGACTGGATGACCTATCCACTATTTCGGAGAACGGGCAAGAGTACGCGTTTCGCGCGCGACTCGATCAGTTGGGCACCATACGTTGGCGTGGTGACTTATCGCTTAAAAGCCAATTTAGCCAAGGCGAATTCTCCTTAACCGATATTCCACTATCGCCCATCAGTGATTATCTCTCGGAATCGCTTAATCTCACTATCGATAATGGGAAATTGTCACTCGCCGGAAAATATTCCGTCGATTGGAGCCAATCGCTTAAGTGGTCGCTGCAAGATGTGCACACCCAAATTCACCAATTAGCAATAAGCGGTAAAACGCCCGACGATCTGACTTTGTCGTTACATCATCTTGACGTATTAGCCAACGACCTCAACGACGAGCGGGTCAGTGTTGAAAAAGTTCTCTTCGATGGTTTGAATTTGAAGTCTTGGAATAACGGCGACGAATTGGGTTTATTAAATGCATTCGCATTGACCGAAGCGGCTTCTACCACCAACGAATCTAATCAAGATTCAAATACGGTTGGTGAAGAAGCCTCACCATTCGATTATCACATTAAACACTTAGCGCTAAATAATAGTCGCGTCGATTGGACACTCAAGGATTTTAATGCGCTCGCATTAAGCCTTAATAATATTCGTGTTACCGCGAACGATCTCAACCCCAATGGTCGTCCTTCGAAATTTACGTTGCACACAGAAATTGTTGACCAAACTGCGACAGGCAAGATTGCACTCCATGGACAAGTGAATATCGCCAATCTCGATGGTTCGGTGAATCTCCATCTCGCGCAATTGCCGTTGCAACTTGCAAATCCTATTGTGCAGGATTTTGTAAACGGCCAATTAGCATCAGGATTACTCGATGCCCAAGCGTCAATTACACTCACCAATGGCGAGCCTACATTCGCAAGCTCACATGGTGCGCTTAACAATTTTCTATTAGTGCCCCACCACACCCAAGAAGAAGCCGTAAGTTTTACCGCTCTATCCTGGCAAGACACGCAAGTTCACCTGCAACAACACGCTATCGATGCCGGCCACTTAGCAATTCAAAATCTCGATGGCCGCTTCATCATCACGCAGCAGGGAACCACCAACCTTGATGCGTTATTGAACACACACAACACCAGCAACGACGATGTTGTGAAAACGGATGCGACTAACACAACTGACGAAAAGCCATGGGCAATTACGCTGCAAAGCGTTACCTTGGATAACGCCTCATTCCGTTTCCATGACGAATCACTCACGCCCAACTTTACTGCCGCGATACAAAATTTTTCTGGCCAAATGCAAAAATTATCCAGCGAAGATTCAACACCTGCCGCTTTCAATTTTGCAGGCAATGTCGATGGCTACGCCCCCGTAACACTCAAAGGCCAAGCTCAACCTTTTTTAGCTGATCCACACGTACAAGCCGCTCTGACCTTTAAGCATTTGGATCTCGGCGGTTTAAGCACTTATTCCAGCACCTATGCAGGCTGGCGCATCGAGCGTGGCCAGCTATCGGCCAACCTTAATTACCATCTTGAGCAAGGGCGCATCCTCGGCGACAACCACGTGGAGATGGACAAACTTCAATTAGGTGAGCGCGTTCGCAGTGCGCAGGCCATGGACATTCCGCTGCGACTCGCACTCGCGATGATTACCGATACTCAAGGCCGTGCTGTACTGGACGTTGCCGTAAGCGGCGATGTGAATGAGCCTTCATTCCACATTGGCAAACTTATTCGCGATGCGCTAATCAACTCCATCACTAAACTTGTGACATCGCCTTTTAGAATGCTGGCGGGATTGGTTAATAGCGACGAAGACTTAGGTGTGCTGCCGTTTAATTCAGGTTCTCAAAAAATTTTAGCCACCGCCAATCGCCGCTTGAACAACTTGAAAGAGGCTCTCGAAAAACGCCCAGCACTTCGCATTCAATTAATTGGCCGTGTAGATCCTATTTCCGATACGCGTGGGTTACAAATTTTGCAAGCTAACGAAGTATTAGGAGCGCAAGGTTTATCTCGCGACGACATCAAGCAAAAAAATAAACGCTGGGAAACGGCAGTGAGTAAACATTACCGCAACCTTAAAATCGATAGCGACAAAGATTTAACCATCGACGAACAATATGAAGGCTGGCTCGCAAGTTTTGACGTAGCGCCTGAAGCACTTGAGCAACTGGCACTTGAGCGCTCAACCAACGCCAAGTTACATTTGGTCAATCAGCTAGGTGTTGATGCGTCGCGCGTGTTTATTAATGCAAATACCGAATGTAAAGAAGAAGATCCGACTGAATGTCGTCGCCGCATGGTGAAAATTGATTTAACAGACAACTGGGATTTACCTAGCTTTAGTTTTTCACATTAGTGGATAACACTTTTTCGCCGAGCCAGTATCGCCGCACAATCGATACTGCTCGGCAGACAACCCAAGGTTAACGATCGATTATTAACGTCCAATCGCGAAGCCATGAACGCATCCGCCACTAGTTGACTGGATAAGTTCTCAAGCCGCAATCCCATAAACGCTAAGGCTAGTTGCTCGGTGATGTGCCTTGCTGCCGCTTGCTGATGAACCTCATCACTACTCGTTAGCGTCGTGAGGTGATCTAATAATTTTTCACAAAATTGTTGTAGCGAAGGATGCTTCGCGCAAGCAAACTCCTGTTCGCAAACCGCGATAACATCTGATTGTTTTTTTAAAACGCGTAACACATCCAAACACTGCACATTACCAGAACCTTCCCAAATGGAATTCACCGGTGCTTCGCGATAAAGCCGAGGCATCACCTGCTCTTCAATATAGCCTGCGCCGCCCAAAATTTCCGATGCCTCTGCAATAATCCAAGACGCACGCTTACAGATAAAATATTTTCCTACAGGCGTCAGTAGCCGCAAGAGAGTGCTCGCGCGTGCATCGTTTGGTGCTTCTTGCAAACTCACCAACCATAAAAAAAACGCTAATGATGCTTCTTGCTCGATGGCAATATCAGCCAAAACATTTTGCATCAAAGGCGAATCTATTAGGCGCACGCCGAAAGCTTTTCGGTAATGCCCATAATGGAATGCTTCGACTAAAGCCCGCTGCATTAACGCAGCCGAACCTAGCATGCAATCTACACGGGTAAGCGACACCATATCGATAATGGTTGCAACGCCTCGGCCTCTATCGCCCACCAGATAAGCCTCAGCGCCGCGGTATTCGATTTCGCTCGACGCATTGGAGTGATTGCCCAATTTATGTTTTAACCGTTGCAACTCCATCGCATTGCGACCGCCATCAAGTCGAAATCGCGGCACTAAAAAACAACTCAACCCCTCCGGCAGTTGCGCCAAAGTAAGAAAAAAGTCGGACATGGGTGCCGAACAAAACCATTTATGCCCCACTAACGAAAATCGGTCATCGCCGCAGGCGGTGGCGCAAGTGGTATTGGCGCGAACATCACTGCCACCTTGTTTCTCGGTCATGGCCATCCCGGCGGTAATACTCGATTTTTCTTGCCATGAAATATTGCGTGGGTCGTAGCGGCGAGCCAATAATTTTGAAATTAACGGCTCGCGCCACTTGGCGACGCGGTTCAATAGTGGATAAGCCGAAAACGTCATCGTCAGAGGGCAGCCACTGCCCGCATCAGCTTGCATGTGTAGATAGTGCAATGCCGCGCGCAATAAAAACCGGTTTTGTTCTTTCGATTCCCAAGGCATAGAAACAATTCCAGCTTCAATACCCGACGACATTAATTGGTGATACGCAGGGTGATAGTCCACCTGCTCGATTCGATGGCCGAAGCGATCAAACGCACGAAGCTCAGGCGGATAACGATTGGCAAACTCCCCTGCTTGCATTAAATCCAGAGCAGTTATACGACCATAACGAGTTAGAATTTCCGTCTCTTCTTTAACACCGAAGCAAGCGAGATGTTCTTGTAAGACCTGGTCTTGCGCGTAGAGATTCTCTGGCGCAAACGCGGGCGGCTGATTAAAAACCTGATGGGTGGCGTAACCTTGAGATTCGCTAGGCGATATCGGCTTAGGTGATGACGATTGATCAGAGAATAAATTAGACATAGGCCAGTCCTCTTATCGAATCTTTAAAGCCTAGTCGAACTTTCAAGCAAAAAAAACGCGAGCATGGCTCGCGTTTGGAAAGGGTAATTTAGTCGGTATAAATCCCTTGGCTTCGTAGGTATTCATCGTAATTACCGTTGAAGTCGACTATACCGGTTGGCTGAATATCAATAATGCGGGTCGCCAACGAGGAAACAAATTCGCGGTCGTGACTGA
Source organism: Cellvibrio sp. (assembly GCA_051885175.1). GTDB lineage: Bacteria > Pseudomonadota > Gammaproteobacteria > Pseudomonadales > Cellvibrionaceae > Cellvibrio. The sequence continues at coordinate 416,177 of JBJEWS010000012.1, read as the reverse complement.
CAAACAACAAGGTGCCCGGATAATTTTCTAACGCCAAGTTTAGCGCTTCGATCGATTCCATGTCTAAGTGGTTGGTGGGTTCGTCCATCAGCATGACGTTAGGATTAATCAAGCTGAGTTTGCCAAATAACATCCGGCCCTTCTCGCCACCCGAGAGCACTTTAACTTTTTTCTTCACTTCGTCGTTCGAGAACAGCATGCGGCCTAAGGCACCGCGAACCAATTGTTCGTCACCTTTAGTCCACTGCTTCATCCAATCAAACAAAATAAGGTCATCCGCAAAGTCGGCGGCGTGGTCTTGCGCGAAGTAACCAATCTCGGCCTGCTCCGCCCATTTAATTGAGCCTGCATCCGGTTGGATCTCGTTCATCAACAAACGTAACAAAGTTGTTTTACCGGCACCGTTCGGGCCAATAATCGCCACACGCTCACCCGCTTCGACAGTTAAACTAAAATCACTAAATAATGGGCGATCAAAGGCTTTCGATAAATTCTCGATAGTCACCGCTTGGCGATGCAATTTTTTGTTTTGCGTAAATCGGATGTAAGGGCTTACGCGGCTCGAGGGTTTGATATCGTCCAGCTGAATCTTTTCGATTTGTTTTGCACGACTTGTAGCCTGCTTAGCTTTCGAGGCGTTGGCTGAGAAACGGCTCACGAAAGTTTGTAGTTCGGCGATTTGCGCTTTCTTCTTCGCGTTTTCGTTCAAGAGTTTTTCACGTGCTTGAGTCGAGGCGAACATGAAATCATCGTAGTTGCCCGGATACACACGCAGCTCGCCGTAATCCAAATCGGCCATGTGAGTGCAAACGGCGTTCAAGAAGTGACGGTCGTGCGAAATGATAATAATAGTGCTGTTACGCTGATTCAAAATACCTTCTAACCAGCGAATGGTGTTGATGTCGAGGTTGTTAGTGGGCTCGTCCAATAACAAAACATCCGGATCGGAAAATAACGCCTGCGCTAAAAGCACGCGAAGTTTCCAACCCGGAGCAACATTACTCATGGGGCCAAAATGTTGTTCAACCGGAATATCGAGGCCGAGCAATAATTCACCCGCGCGCGATTCAGCGGTATAGCCGTCCATCTCGGCGAAAGCCACTTCTAGGTCGGCCACGCGCATACCATCTTCTTCGCTCATTTCTGGCAACGAATAAATACGGTCGCGCTCTTCTTTCACTTTCCAGAGCTCTTCGTGACCCATGATTACAGTGTCGATCACGCTGTAATTTTCGTAAGCGAATTGGTCTTGCTTGAGTTTACCCAAGCGAGTATCTGGCTCGAGCATCACCTGCCCTGCACTTGGTTCTAAGTCGCCGCCTAAAATTTTCATAAAGGTCGATTTACCGCAACCGTTGGCCCCAATTAGGCCATAGCGATTGCCGTTGTTAAATTTAACCGACACATTTTCGAATAGCGGTTTTGCACCAAACTGCATGGTGATATTAGCGGTAGAAATCACGTGAAGTTCTCTTAAATGGGAAAAGCAAATAATGCGGCCGTATAAGTCGTCGACTTATAGGAAGGGCGAGCATGAAAGGCGGTTATTTTACCCTAATGACGGGTTCGCGCCTACAAAATGTCGAATTTTTGTGCGCATAAAAAGATAGGGGGGAATAAAAAGCCCCCTCGCGGGGGCTTTAGTTCTTAGCGGAAACGCTGCCAAAACCAAGGCCGCTCTTGTCGTACATTTTGTCCACAGCTGCCGGGCGCTGGGCGAACGTCTTGATTAACCGGCAACCGCATGACGCCAGGGCAGTGTTCGCCGGCCAAAAGACCCTGCCCATCGAGCCATTCCATTTCAACGCCTATGGGCGGCTCAACCTCTAAACTTCGGCTTGGCATTTTGGCGAAGAAATCGCCCCACACCTGCATAGCACCGCTGGCACCGCTGAACGGAGTGCGGGCGTTATCGTCGCGCCCCATCCACACCACAACGACGTGTTCGCCGCTAAAACCTGCAAACCAAGAATCGCGGTTGTCGTTGGTGGTTCCGGTTTTTCCGGCCACCACCAATCGCGCTGGCAATTGGCGATATACACTGCGACCAGTGCCCTCGAGCATGACTTTTTGCAGCGCGGTTTGCGCTAAGAAACTAGTGGCGACGCTAAAGCGTTGTTCGATTTCGAGCGGGAATCGCTTCAGGGGTTTGCCATCGACATTTAACACTTCGCGAATAGCGTTAAGGGGCGCGTAAACCCCGTCGGCCGCTAAGGTGTGGTAAATGCCGGCAACGTCGAAAGGCGTCATTTCTATCGCACCCAACAGCATCGCGGGCACTTGGTTGATGTCGCCGTAAAATCCCGCCTTTCGGAAGGTGTCGGTAACTTCATCAAGCCCGAGCGTCATGCCAAGCCGAGCGGTGGCTTGGTTATAACTCATCGCGAGCGCACGATAGAGCGGCACCTCACCGTGGTTTTGGCGATCGGCATTTTTCGGCGACCACCATTGCCCACCGGATTTGTAACTCACAGGATCATCACTAATCGGCGTGGCAAGATTGTACTGCTGCGGCTTATCCAAGGCGGTGAGATAAACAAACGGCTTAGAGAGCGAACCGATTTGACGCTTGGCATCAAGCGCCCGATTAAAACCATCAAAGCGCGGATTTTTATCACCGATGAGCGCAAGAACTTCACCCGTACCTACGGATGTGACGACCATGCTGCCCTGTAATTCCGGCAACTTATGATTTTTGCTTAAGGTATTGATGCGCGCCGTGAAGGCTTGTTCAGCTTGTCGCTGTACCCAAGGCGCTAAAGTCGTGAACACCCGTAAACCTTCGCTTTGCAAATCTTGCTCGGCGTAATCTTTTTGCAATTGGCGTTTCACCAAACTCATAAAGGCAGGGTAAGTTGTGGTTGCGCTAGCGCCCGGTTCTACCACCCCCAAGGGTGCCGCCAGCGCTTTTTCGTATTCATTGTTGGTGATCAGCCCTTCGCGATGCATCACCCCCAAAACCACATTGCGACGATTGGTGGCTCGCTCGGGATTGCGCCAAGGATTGTAGAAAGAAGCCCCCTTCACTAAGCCCACCAAAAGCGCCAACTCTTGAGTTTTAAGCTCCGCTAAGGGTTGCTTAAAGTAATGTTGTGCGGCTAAGGCGAATCCGTGAATTTCGCGGTCGCCACTTTGTCCTAAAAATACCTCGTTAATGTAGGCTTCAAGAATTTCGGCTTTTGAATAACGCATATCCACGATAAGCGCCATGATCGCCTCGGGGATTTTTCGCTGAAAAAAGCGTTGCTCGTGGGTGAGATAAAAGTTCTTCACCAACTGTTGGGTAATGGTGGAACCACCTTGACGCACGTCTCCTGCGCGCAAATTCACAATCGCCGCGCGCAAAATGGCTAAGGGCGATACGCCATGGTGATCGAGAAAATTTTTGTCTTCCACCGCGATAAGGGTTTCACCGAGTAAGGGCGGTAAATCTTTTAAGCGGACAAGCAGGCGATCCTCACGGTCGTTCGGATAAAAGCCACCAATTTCTTCCGGTTCAAAGCGAACAATCGGCAGTTGATCACCCGTGGCGGTTAACAGCTGTTCAACGCGGTCGTTGCGAATTCGCAATACAAACGATTGAGCCGGCTCACGCTTATCCCAAAAATCAAATCCGCGACTGTGAATTTGATAGCGCACATCGTTTGCAGTGGCCACGGGTCGTTTAATCACCTGACCGGCACTTGGCGTGCGAGCATCGGTCACAAAACGATAACCTAATCGACGCAAGGAATTTTCGAGCATGACCGCAGGCAAATCCATTCCCACGTAAACTTCGAGAGGCTGGGCGTACACGCGCGCGGGCAACTCCCACTTTTTTCCCTCAAAGCGTTCACGAACTTTGTAATCGAGATAAACCGCCCACAAGAGCACTAACCCAGTCACTAAGACGGTGAACCACACCATCGCCCACAGCAAGCGACTGCGCCAGGTTCGCCCCTGACCTGCTCCTGATTTACTTCGCCGTTTTGCCATATCAACCAACTGCCTTGCCAATGTAATTGCGGGATTCTATCAAAAAGCGCCGCGGCGCCCATTTCGCCTTAGCGAGCGAGTCTAACGCGCGCCCTAGTGTATCGCCTGAAGATGAATCCCATTTAACCTCGAATGCCTTTTTCCAAAGTCTGCGTGAAACTTGGCATAATGCCACTTTTTTAATTGGGCCTTCACGGCCATATAGGATGGTTATGTCTCGCAACATTGATATTTACGGCATCGGCAACGCATTGGTGGACACCGAAATCACCTTAACCGACGACGAATTAAAAGCCTTAGGCGTCGAGAAAGGCGTGATGACACTCATCGATGAAGCGCGTCAAACCCAAATGATCGATCAACTCAGTAATCATTTAGTGGCCTCAAAACGCGCCTCGGGCGGTTCGGCTGCCAACACTGTGGTGGGCGCCGCCTATCTTGGCAGCAAGACTTTTTACAGCTGTAAGGTTGCCGATGACGAAAACGGCGCGTTTTATCTTAACGACATTCGCGAAGCCGGTGTTGCCACACCATCCTCACTCGCCTTATCGCAAGGTATTACCGGAAAGTGCTTGGTGCTAATCACGCCCGATGCCGAGCGCTCGATGAATACCTTCTTAGGCATCAGCCAAGACTTATCGGTCGACGAACTCGATTTAGCCGCCGTCGCGCAAAGTCGCTACGTTTACATCGAAGGCTACTTGGTTAGCTCACCCACCGGACGCGCCGCCGCGATTAAGTTACGTGACGAAGCTAAAGCGCAAGGCACCAAAACAACTTTGAGCCTATCCGACCCAGCGATGGTGCAATTTTTCCGCGATGGCCTGTTAGAAATGATTGGCGACGGCGTGGATATTATTTTCTGTAATCAAGATGAAGCCATGGGCTTTACGCAGACTCAGTCGCTGGAGGCGGCGATCGCAGCGCTTAAAACTTACGCACGTCAATTTGCAATCACTCGCGGTGCACAGGGCGCTGTCATTTTCGACGGCGAGCAATTGATTGAAGTCTCGGCACCTAGCGTTACCGCAATAGATACCAACGGTGCGGGCGATATGTTTGCTGGTGCTTTTTTACACGCAATTTGCCAAGGCAAAGATTACAAAACCGCTGGCGAATTTGCTTGTATCGCCGCTGCACGCGTTGTGAGCCAATTTGGTCCGCGCTTGCAACCCGAGCAGTACGGCGAACTTAAGTCGGAGCTTAAATAAAAGCTAAATCCCAATAAATTTCGAACACAAAAAATTGAGACGTAAATAAAAAGCGTGAGCAGCCATATTTGCTCACGCTTTTTTTATCGCATCAACGCTCGCAGCAATTGTGGAAGAATTTCGCGCAACAACTCGCCGGACATAAAGGTGTAATCGAACCAAATCACTTGATGCGCGATGACGATCAACCAGAAGGGAATCAAAAAAGACGCCTTACGGGTTTTATGCCGAAATCGTTGCTGAGCCACCAAAGCGCCCGGCCAGCCACCTAATAGCGCCGTTGCCTGCAAGGTCGATTCCGCGACTCGCCACTCCTTTGCAAGCGCGCTTCGCTTGTCGCGCCAATATAAATAATAGGCCGCACCGCTGGCCAAAAAACTTACCAACACCACCCAAAGACCCCAAGGCTCGGTTTGCGCTTTCAACATGCCAAGCGAAGGCAATACGAGCAACAATGCAAGTAAGCCCCATGTTACTGAACCTTTACGCCATGATCGGGGTGTCGCTTGCGTGTGCGTCGATGGCTTAGTTTCTCGACGGAGATCACGAGCAAAACTTGCATCGCGATTCGCAGCCAAAGCGACATAGGAAAGATATGTTGCACGAGTCTTTCCTCGCGCATCCTTCTCGACGCGAAACGAAAGTAAATCGCCAATATTTGGCCGCGCCGATTCGTTTAGATCAGAAATATGGAAAAACACCCGTTCATTTTGGTGAGCGACAAAGCCAAATCCTTTAGCGTCATTCCAAGCGACGACTTCGCCTTGATAGGTTTTCATGCTCTTACCAACTCCCTGCCTTCGAAAGTTTATTATTTAGTTCGGTGCTGGCAAACACTGCACTCGGGATCGCGGGGAATTTTTAGCGATCGCCAGTGAGATTTTTGTGCGTCGAATAACCAAAGGTTTCCTGCCGCTACCGACTGTGGCATGGCGATGAGCTTCATCACTTCAAGCGCTTGAAACGATCCAACCATTCCCACCAGCGGCGCTATCACTCCATTGGCGGCACAAGTAAGATCGTCACTTTCGTCGGCGAATACGCAGGCGTAGCAAGGACTCTGCGCTTGGCGCGTATCGTATACCGCTACTTGACCTTCAAGCCGAATGGCAGCACCGGATACCAAAGGTTTGCCACTAGCGACGCAGGCTTTATTAATCGCAAAGCGAGTCGCGAAGTTATCGGTGCAATCCACGACCACATCGGCCGTTTTTGCCAAAGCTGTCAGAGCCGCCACATCGACCTTGTCGGTCACTAAGGTTAGCTCGACTTCGGGGTTGAGCGCTTTAAGCGTTTCCGCTGCGGACTCTGCCTTGTTCTTCCCAATGCGCGCCGTTGTATGTGCGATCTGCCGCTGAAGATTCGATAAATCAACCTCATCAAAATCCACAAGCGTAAGTCGCCCGACGCCGGCCGCTGTCAGGTACATTGACACCGGAGAGCCTAAGCCGCCCGCTCCGACAATCACCACGTGCGCCTTAAGTAGGGCATCCTGACCGTCCAGATCGATGGCCGGCAACATTATTTGGCGCGAATAGCGAAGCAGTTGCTGATCGTTCATAGTCAAAGCGTTTAATTCCTACTCGAAATAAACCAGCGGCCAAAGCTGATTCGGTCGTTGCCGCCGTAGTCCTGTCGACTTTCAACCTGCGTAAAACCCGCCTCGCAGAAATACTCCCGTACCGCGCAAGCCTGATCGTAACCGTGCTCAAGCATTAACAAACCGCCATCTAATAAATAATGTTTGCTGGTCGAAATAATGTGCCGAATATCGGCCATACCTCGGTCATTTGCAATCAGTGCCGAGCGCGGCTCAAATCGAACATCGCCCTGATGTAAGTGGGGGTCTTCCGGATCGATATAGGGTGGATTGGATACAATCACATCGAATAATTGCGACGGCACTTGTGAAAACCAATCGCTTTGTAAAAACGAAACCTGACTGAAACCTAAGCGCTCGGCATTACGTTTGGCAAGCGCCACAGCGTCATGAGAATAATCGACACCCAGAATATTCCAGCTCGATTGTTCACTGGCGATCGCCAATGCAATCGCGCCGGTGCCTGTTCCTAAATCAAGGCAGGCCAAGGAATCTTGGCTGGGTACTAATTCCAATAAGGTCTCGATCAAAACCTCGGTGTCTGGGCGCGGGATAAGCGTGCTGGAATTCACCATAAGCGGCAAAGACCAAAACTCACGCTCACCTAAAATATGCGCGACAGGTTCGCCTTGTTCGCGCCTTTCAAGCAAATTGATAAACTCGACTGACTCGGCATTCGTTAACCGGTGATCTGGCCAAGTGAATAAAAACGTGCGATTTTTTTTGAGCAGATGCGATAGCAACAGCTCCACATCAAGGCGAGCGGTTTCGCTGTGAATTAATCGGGATGCCATGCGCAAACAGTCGGCGACAGTCAAAGAAGTCATGACACCCTCGATCATTAATCGGAAATAGCAGCTAACTGATCGGCTTGATATTCGTTCGCCAAAGGCCCAACTAAATCGTCCAAATCGCCATGCATAATGGCATCCAAGGAGTACAAGGTAAGGTTGATGCGGTGATCGGTCACTCGCCCTTGTGGATAGTTGTAAGTGCGAATACGTTCCGAACGATCCCCAGAACCAACCAGATTGCGACGCTCGTCCGCCATGGATTTTTGCGCAGCATCTTCTTGCATGGTTTTGAGTTTGGTCGCCAACAAACTTAGCGCACGCGCGCGGTTTTTATGTTGCGAGCGCTCGTCCTGACATTCAACAACGATACCCGTTGGAATATGCACAACGCGAATGGCCGAGTCGGTTTTGTTAACGTGCTGTCCACCCGCTCCAGATGCACGGAAAGTATCGATACGCAAATCCGCTTTATTGATGTTTACCTCTTCCATTTCATCAGCTTCTGGCATAACAGCAACCGTACAGGCCGAGGTGTGAATGCGACCTTGGGATTCGGTATCTGGCACGCGCTGAACTCGATGCGCGCCCGATTCAAATTTCAGTTTTGCGTAAACGCCTTGGCCACTAATTAAACTAATAATTTCTTTATAGCCACCGTGTTCGCCTTCGTTCTGACTCAAGACTTCAACTCGCCAACCTTGTGTTTCGGCATAGCGCGAATACATGCGAAACAAATCGCCGGAGAAAATAGCCGCTTCGTCACCACCGGTGCCCGCGCGAATTTCTAAATAGCAGTTTTTATCGTCGTTAGGGTCTTTCGGCAGCAAAAGCTTTTGCAATTCAAGTTCAGCAGGCTCAAGACGCGCTTCACAATCGGCCAACTCTTCTTCGGCCATTTCTTTCATGTCAGGGTCGCCTTCGGCGATGAGCAATTTTGCCCCTTCTAAATCGGCCAGTAATTGTTGGTAATCGGCAAATGCTTTTACCACCGGCTCAAGCTCGGCGTACTCTTTCGAGAGTTCACGAAACTTGTTTTGATTATTGATAATGTCAGCCTCACTTAAAAGCGCGCTCACTTCTTCGTAACGCTCTCTTAACCGCTCTAACTTTTCTAAAATAGACGCTTTCATTTTGGCTCGCTTGAGTCAAGTTCAGTAGATGTTTAGGCGTTGTCGCTTGGAGGTTGAAGCTGAAAAACTTCTTGGGCAACAATGACAGTTTGATGGCGACCACTCGCACTGGCTTCTCGCAAAGCTGTGGTGGGTGCATGTAAAAATTTATTGGTTAGGGTGCGAGCAAATTGAGAGAGAACTTGCTCGGCATCAGCGCCTGCTTGTAATTGGCGCAGGGCTTTTTGCAATTCTTGTTCGCGCAACTGATCGGTTTGCTCACGCAATTGTTTAATGGTCGAAACCGCGGTTAGTGCGCGCTGCTGCCTTACGAAATTTTCGACACCTTCGCGAATAATATCGCGCGCGTGATTGGCCGCTTCCATTCTCGACTTTTTGTTTTCGTCGATTACCGCGTGCAAATCATCTACGGTATAAAGGTAAACGTCTTCAAGCTCGCCTACCTGTTCTTCGATGTCTCGAGGGACGGCGATGTCCAACATAAACATGGGTTTATGTTTACGCTTTTTGAGCGCCGTTTCCACAGCGCCTTTTCCTAAAATCGGCAGTGGGCTGGCGGTCGATGAAATCACGATGTCTGCTTTGTGCAAATGCTCGGGAATATCACCAAGCACTATGGCTTTTGCACCAAACTCGTCGGCCAATCGCTCAGCCCGCTCACGCGTTCGGTTCGCCACAATTATTTTATGAATGCCCTGCTCCATCAGGTGCCTTGCCACCAATTCGATGGTTTCACCGGCACCAATTAAAAGCGCTGTATCTTGTTTTAGATCCGAAAAAATTTGCTGCGCTAAACTTACTGCGGCGTAAGCAACCGAGACAGGATTTTCGCCAATGGCAGTCTCGGTGCGCACTCGTTTGGCAATGCCAAATACATGTTGAAAAACCGTGTGCAGTTCTGAGCCTAATGTGCCGGCATCAGATGCAGCAGCATAGGCCGTTTTCATTTGGCCAAGAATTTGCGGCTCACCTAACACCAGCGAGTCAAGCCCACCGGCCACTTGCATCATGTGCGCAAGGGCATCTTGATCTTTATAGGCGTAGGCGCTTTTATCGAGTACGGTTAGGTCGACTTGAGAAATATCCGCGAGCCAATGCCGCAGCGCGGCTTCATCTTGGTCGGCCGCAGCATAAATTTCGGTGCGATTACAGGTAGAAAGAATAACCACCTCACGAAGTTTGGCTTTCTCGGTGGCCACGCGCAGAGATTCCTGGAGCGATTCCGGCGCGAACGCCAGCCGCTCGCGTACGGCAAGTGGCGCTGTGTTGTGGTTAATTCCGAAAGCGAGCAAACTCATGGATCACGGGCTATGTCATAAAAGTCGTTGAACGCACCTTAATGAAGGCGCTCATTTGGGCATACATTATGCCTTGCATCCACCTAAATTGCGCACAACCTCCTCAATCACGCCGATTATCGGGGGCTATACGTCGGTGAATTAACAATATTTAATCGTAACGTGCGATAAATTTTGGCCCCAATAGGCGAAAGGCCGCATTATAAAGGAAGTTAGGCGCGACCTCATGGATTTATTCCTAGGGTATAGATGAAGCTAAACTCGATAAGGGACTCTCGACGATATAATGCTAACAGCTCTAACTACTTCAATACTTCATTACCTTTAGGAACTCGCCATGCTCCGTAGCGCCAGCCTGCTATTGCTTTTAAGCCTGTTAATCCAAGGCTGTAGCACTCAGAAAACCGTTTCCTTACCCCCAGAAGACAAAGCTCGCCACTCACTTGATGCGTTTATTTTACAGGGGAAGCTGGGCGTAAGAGCGCCGTCCGACAGCGGTTCAGCCAATATCCGCTGGATGCAAACTCCAGGCGCATTCGAAATTCACTTAAGTGGCCCGCTGGGCGCAAAACGCACGCTCATTACGGGCAATACACAGGGCGTACAACTCATCCAAGGTGACAAAACCCTTCACGCCAGCACTGCTGAGGAGCTTATTTATAAAGCTAGCGGCTGGTACTTTCCTGTTACGCAATTAACTTATTGGATTCGCGCGCTACCCGCTCCTTTAGCACCCATCGACCATCAGGTGCGCGATGCACAAGGCCTGCTTACCGAGCTTCATCAATTGGGCTGGCATATCCAATATTCTAATTATGTGGCACAAAACCTGGCCCCTGGCGCCGCCGTAAGTCAGCTTTCCATGCCAACTAAAATGGTGGCTAGCCGCGAGGGCTATAGAATTACGCTAGTCGTTCGTGAGTGGTCGCTGGATCAGTAAAGCCGCTAATTTTATTCTTTATACTTTTTAATTTTCATCGAGTCTCGCTGTATATGTCGACGCTTCATTTGTTGTCCCCCGCCAAACTGAACCTTTTTTTGCACATTACCGGTCGCCGCGAGGACGGCTACCACAATCTGCAAACCCTGTTTCAATTGCTCGATTATGGGGACAAAATGTCATTTACACCTCTCGACAATGAAGATCAGAACCTTATCGAACTCTCACCAACCTTCGACAACATTCCTTACGACGACAACCTTATTATTCGCGCCGCCAAACTATTGCTGCCCTTTCGTACAAAGCCTTGCGCGGTGCACGTTCACATCGACAAAATTTTACCCATGGGCGGAGGTTTAGGCGGAGGCTCGAGTAACGCGGCGACGACACTTGTCGCACTAAATCACATGTGGAAATGCAACCTATCCAAAAAAGAGCTACAAGCGCTGGGATTAAAACTCGGCGCCGACGTGCCCGTATTTATTTTTGGCCAAACCGCCTTCGCCGAAGGTGTGGGAGAACAACTGCAAGCGGTTGAATTACCACAAAAATGCTTCTTAGTTGTTCAACCTGACTGCCACATATCCACCCAAAAAATATTTTCAAATAAATGTTTGACAAGAGATACGCCTCCCATTAAAGTGGCGGCCTTCCTTGAGCAGGACAGCAAAAATGACTGTGAAGCCTTGGTGAGAAAGCTCTATCCCGAAGTCGATAAAGCCCTCAACGAGCTCGTCAAATTTGACTCAAATGCACGCATGACAGGAACAGGAAGTTGTTGCTTTGCAACTTTCGCTAGTGTAGAATTCGCCGCCGAAGCGCAAGCTAAGCTACCGAAGAATCTACCAAGCTTTATTGCGAAGGGCGTTAACCGCTCTGAACTTTACAAGCTAATTCCTTCATAGCATCAAGTACAACAGGGGCGTCGCCAAGTGGTAAGGCAACGGGTTTTGATCCCGTCATTCGTAGGTTCGAGTCCTTCCGCCCCTGCCATCTTTTTTCAAGTTCTATTTTTCTCCTCTCAAAACCCCACGACTTAAATCCAATATTGTTATTATTTCAACAATATCGCTTATTTTCCCCACCAAATTCACACAGATTCCCGATCTTACGGTAAAATGCCTAAAAGTAAAAACCTGTGGTTTTTCTGTCTTGGCAATATCGGCTCTCGCTTTATTTATTACAGCACTTAAAGGTATCTGACGTGTCTGACTTAATGGTCTTTACCGGCAACGCAAACCCCGCTTTAGCTCAAAAAATTGTTGATCAACTTGGGCGCCCTCTTGGCAAAGCATCAGTGAATCAATTTTCGGATGGTGAAATTGCGGTAGAGCTTTTGGAGAACGTTCGTGGTCGCGATGTATTTGTGGTTCAACCCACTTGCGCACCTACAAACGATAACCTCATGGAATTAGTGGTAATGGTTGACGCACTTCGTCGTGCATCAGCAGGCCGCATCACTGCGGTTGTTCCTTATTTCGGTTATGCACGTCAAGATCGTCGTGTTCGTTCAGCGCGTGTACCTATCACCGCTAAAGTAGTTGCCGATATGCTCGTTGGTGTTGGTATCGACCGATTATTAACCGTCGATCTTCACGCCGAACAAATTCAAGGTTTCTTCGACGTTCCTGTGGACAACGTTTACGGTTCACCCGTCTTGCTCGAAGACATCGAACAACAGCAATTTGAAAACTTAACCATTGTGTCACCGGATATTGGTGGCGTAGTTCGCGCTCGCGCGATTGCTAAAGCGCTCGGTATTGATCTTGCGATTATCGATAAACGTCGCCCACGCGCTAACGTGGCCGAAGTGATGCACCTAATTGGTGATGTGAAAGATCGCACCTGCCTTTTGGTTGATGACATTATCGATACCGCTGGCACCTTGTGTTCTGCCGCAAAGGCTCTTAAGTCGCAAGGCGCTCGTCGCGTTGTCGCTTACTGTACACACCCAGTATTATCTGGCGCTGCGATTGATAACATCAGCAATTCCGAATTGGATTTACTTGTGGTTACCGACTCAATTCCGCTGAGCGAAGCCGCGCAAAATTGCTCTCGCATTCGCACCCTGACTTTATCACGCATGCTTGCTGAAGCGGTTCGCCGCTTGAGCAACGAAGAATCTTTAAGTGCGATGTTCCGCTAGAACATCCATTTAAGAAACCGTTTTACGGGCTTATTAAGACCATTACCCGTAAAACGTTATTAACCCCCTACTCGTTCTGGTCGCGGACCTGTAGGAATAATGAGGATGACATTATGTCTATCGTTTTAGTTGCAGAAAGCCGTAACGACTTAGGGAAAGGTGCGAGCCGCCGCCTTCGTCGTACTGCTGATTTAGTTCCAGGTATCGTTTACGGTGGTGCAGAAGCTCCAGCAGCTTTCAGCATTTCACACAGCGAATTGGACAAAGTAATCGATAAGCCAGAATTTTTTGATGGCAACATTACTTTGAATTTAGATGGCAAAGATCAAGCTGTTAAAGTACAAGCTGTTCAACGTCACCCATCTAAGCCAAAAGTATTGCACTTGGACTTAGTTCGCGCTTAATTTTAAGTGTCGATCTTAAAAAGGGGCTGAAGCAATTCAGCCCCTTTTTTATTAGTATTCTTACTCGATTATCATTGAACCACTCGACGACTTTTGGGATTCACTATGAGCATTCAATTAATTGTTGGCCTTGGTAATCCGGGCAGCGAATACGAGCGCACCCGCCATAACGCCGGTCAAGATTTTGTCGAACAACTCGCTCGCCGATGGGGCGTGAGTCTGACGCTCGACAACAAATACTTTGGCTACACAGCCCGCACCTCGGTTAACGGCAAAGATATTCGCTTGCTAGTCCCGACCACTTATATGAACCGAAGCGGACAATCGGTGGGCGCTTTGGCCAACTTTTTTAAGATTTTGCCGGAAAATATATTAGTCGCACACGACGAGCTTGATCTTCTCCCTGGTATTGCTCGCTTTAAAAAAGGCGGTGGCCATGGGGGCCACAATGGCCTAAAAGACATTATTGCCGCGCTCGGTAACAATAATAATTTTTACCGTTTAAGACTTGGCATTGGCCATCCGGGAAGCGCAGCACAGGTGGCAAACTTTGTATTAAAACGTGCGCCGCAATCCGAACAGCAGCTTATTGACGACGCAATCGACCGAGCGCTCGATTGCCTACCCGAAGCGCTCGAAGGCAAATGGGATAGCGCGATGAAATTGCTTCATACCGATCCTAAAAAAGCCTAACAGGGCGAAATTACCTTCAATTTTGTACTTAACTAGAGCCGCGACGCTCACGCGGGTTATAATCCGCACTATTCAATTTTTTATTCATCGTTTTTTACTGGAACCATATTATGGGTTTTAAATGCGGAATCGTCGGCTTACCCAATGTCGGCAAATCTACGTTATTCAATGCACTCACTAACGCAGGTATAGGTGCAGAAAACTTCCCTTTTTGCACCATCGAACCGAACGCCGGCGTTGTTGCTGTTCCCGACCCACGCCAAGACAAGCTGGCTGAAATTGTAAAGCCGGAACGCATTGTTGCTACCACCATGGAATTCGTGGATATCGCAGGCTTGGTTGCCGGTGCGAGCCGCGGTGAAGGCCTTGGTAATAAATTTTTGGCGAACATTCGCGAAACCGATGCGATTGCTCATGTTGTACGCTGCTTCGATGACGACAATGTGATCCACGTTGCCAACACCGTAAACCCAGCGGCCGACATCGATGTGATTAATACTGAACTCGCACTCGCCGATTTAGAAGCAGTAGAAAAAGCCTTCAACCGTTATGCGAAGCTGGCCAAGGGTCAAGACAAACACGCGGTTGCTATTAAAGCCGTGTTAGAGAAAACCTTACCGCATCTCAACGAAGCAAAGCCCTTGCGCTCGCTTGGTCTCGACAAAGAAGAGATCGCTCTCTTGAAAGAAGTGAATCTTTTAACCTTAAAACCCACCATGTACATTGCTAACGTGGCGGAAGATGGTTTCGAAAATAATCCGCATTTAGATGTGGTGCGTAAAATTGCGGAAGAAGAAAATTCAATCGTTGTGCCTATTTGCAATAAGCTCGAGGCCGATATCGCCGAGCTTGAAGGCGATGACAAAAAAGAATTTTTAGAAGAAATGGGCATGGAAGAACCAGGCCTTAACCGTGTTATTCGCGCTGGCTACCAATTGCTTGGTTTACAAACTTATTTCACCGCCGGTGTGAAAGAAGTACGCGCATGGACAATTCCAGTGGGCGCGACTGCACCTCAAGCAGCTGGTGTTATTCACACCGATTTCGAGAAAGGATTTATTCGCGCTGAGACCATTTCTTACGAAGATTTCATCACTTACAAAGGTGAGCAAGGCGCTAAAAACGCAGGCAAATCCCGTAAAGAAGGAAAAGAATACATCGTTAAAGATGGTGATGTGTTGCACTTCTTATTTAATGTGTAAGTTACACCTTTAGCCGCACATACTAAAAAGGCCGCTACTGCGGCCTTTTTAGTTTTAATTTTTTATAAAAATTATGCGTAATCGGTAAGCGCGACCCAGCCGCGTATTTTTTCATTGTAAACAAAAGCGGCGCCTAGTTTATTCACGAAACGCGCATCTTTGTCGGTGGGCGGGTCGTACTCTTCTAGCCCTTCTAACGCCAGCGAACTCTCCAAAGGCTGCTTCCATACCAATCGCTGCGGGCTGGTTGGCATGTGTAACTCCTCCGCTGTCCATGTCATACCGTCACGTTCCATAGGTGCGACATGTTCAAAATCCGCCGGAATAAACACCGCCGACGTACCGGCAATTTTTTTGTAAATCCGCTCTTGCATAGTCACCTCCGTTATTTAGGCCTATTAGACCAAGGGGCACTGACCATCGAGTTGCGGTACATCAAACATTATTGCGGACAAACTTTATTAGTGGCGGTTACCACAGCCTTGCTGCTCTTGGATTAATTAACGAGGCGATAACAGTCAACAAGTTTACTCATTGAAGAATCACACAAATTTCGACATGATCTCACTCATAGTGATCGAGACGCGCCCTTTGACGCTACTCTTGTTGTGTTCACACTTGTTTTTAAGCCCCTTTCAAACCTTAATTTAACAACACCCGCCAATCCGCAGTAATACGCCTTAGGACTTTTATGGAACTCGCCATTGCAACGATTGTTGCGCTTCTGCCCATCATCAACCCCTTCAGCGCCGCGCCGCTGTTTTTAGCGATTACCCACGGCTACAGCAAAGAGGAGCGCCGAGAACAAGCGCGAAAAGCGGTAATTTACATGCTTTGCATTCTCATTCTGTCGCTGGTTGGCGGGCGCTTCATAATGGAGTTTTTTGGGCTGTCGCTGCCGGGCCTTCGCATCGCCGGCGGTATTCTCGTCGCTGGGCTGGGCTTTAGCATGCTCTACCCTAAGGATGCGACCGCGCCTTTGGTGGATCCGTCGCTTGAACAATTGCGCAAACGCGATGTGGCTTTTATCCCGCTGGCTATGCCAACGCTGGCTGGGCCTGGCTCGATTTCGGTCACGCTAGGTCTTACCTCCTTGGTGAAAGACACCTTAGATTTAGTGGCGATTATCGGCGGTATCGTCGCTGTAGGCTTGGCCGTCTTGGTTGCGCTTCGTCTTTCTACAAAATTGGTGCGGGTTTTCGGCGAAAGCGGTTTACAAGCCATGACAAAAATCATGGGATTCATTCTGCTCTGCATTGGCATTCAGTTCATTGTGAATGGCATTATTGGGGTGGCATCCAGCCCCGAACTGATTAAAGGTATTCTTGAGACAATCAATCAGGTTCAGGCCAACAGCAAAGCGTGAGCTGAGCAACCGAGTTGCCCACATATTCTGTGGATAACTATTGGAATAATGTGTGGCGACTGGCCGCAGAGTCATAGCTAGCAAGGGCTTCAAGCCCTTGCCGAGATTTTAATCAAAGCGTGTTAGGTAAGTTAGAGGAGCATCCCATGGCATCACCATTCTTACAGGCGCAACATCCCGAGCGATTTCAACTTTACTCATTAGCTACGCCGAACGGGCAGAAGGTATCGATTATGCTCGAAGAAATCGGCCTGCCCTATGAGGCCCATAAAGTCGATATTTCAACCGGCGAACAATTCACCCCAGAATTTTTAGCGAAAAACCCCAATAATAAAATTCCCGCGATCACCGACCCTGATGGCCCGAATAACCAGCCCATTACCCTTTTTGAATCGGGCGCGATCTTGATTTATCTTGCCGAAAAGTCGGGCCAACTATTGCCACAGGAACCAGCGCGCCGCTACGAGACCCTCCAATGGGTAATGTTTCAGATGGGGGGGCTTGGCCCCATGTTTGGCCAGTTTGGATTTTTCCACCGCTACGGCGGCAAAGAGATCGACGACCCTCGCCCAAAAGAGCGCTATTTGAAAGAAAGCCAGCGCTTACTCAGTGTATTGAACAACCATCTCAACGGGAAAGACTGGATGCTGGGCGATGAATACACCATCGCGGACATTGCCATTTTCCCGTGGATTAGTGCGCTTATCACCGCTTACGACGCTAAAGACACACTGGGCCTTGATCAATTCCCCAACGTAATGCGTGTTCTTGAAAACTTTCTTGCGCGCCCCGCTGTTGAGCGCGGCATGAAAGTTCCAGCTTAAGGTTAAATTGTTTTAGAAAGCCAAATCAGAAATGCGCCGCTGAGTGTCAGTAACCCGACACCGGCGGCCATCATAATCCAGAGGCTGCGCACTAATTGCAGCCGCTGCTTCTCGACTTCGGTCGCGGCTTGTTCAATCGTTTGCTGCATTTCGAAACTAAGTTTGCCAAGAATTTCTTCCACCTCGTGCACGCTGCGATCCAGCGTTTTACTCACCATGGGCTCAACTTCGGTATGCAGCAACTGGGTGAGCGACTCATTTACTTGCGCAAGCTCGCTGGTCCAATCGGTTTTAAAAATCGCCATCGCCATGATTCCTCTATTCAATTCACAGAAGCCTACACCACTCTGTGTATAAATAACTTATGCCCAACTTCTGTGGATAACTATTGGAGCAACTTGTGCGACCTCACCACTAACCCTTTAGTAGCAAGGCTTTGCGCGTCAAGCCTAAATAATAGTCTTCTCAATTTTTTGCGAGCGCGAGCCTGTAAGCTTACTAGCAACCACAGCCAGCTTGCCTATAAAAAAAGCACCCTAAGGTGCTTTTTAAAATGTTTTGCCAGAGCTTATTCGACCACTCTTTGGAATACGTCGAAATAAGTCGGAAAAGTTTTAGCAGTGCATTTTGGGTCGAGAATGCGCACAGGTACACCACCAAAAGTCGCCAAACTAAAACACATCGCCATGCGGTGATCGTCGTAGGTTTCGATCTCGGCATTCGGAATAAGCGACTCCACAGGCGTGACTCGCAGCCAATCCTCACCTTCCTCCACAATAGCGCCCAGCTTACGTAGCTCGGTCGCCATAGCGCTAATGCGATCGGTCTCTTTCACTCGCCAGCTAGCAATATTGGTTAAGCGGCAGGGGCCATCGGCAAATAGGGCGGCTACGGCTAAAGTCATGGCCGCATCGGGGATGTGGTTAAAGTCGCGGTCGAAGGCTTTTAACGGCAACGAGGGTGCCGAGGCTTCGATCCAGTTATCGCCGCGAGTGATGGTTACGCCCATTTCTTCCAGCGCGTCGGCAAAACGTACGTCGCCTTGAATAGAGTTTTTACCCACACCTACTACGCGTACTGGCCCGCCACCAATGGCACCGGCCGCCAAAAAGTACGATGCGGAAGACGCATCGCCTTCCACAAAAATTTCGCCAGGGCTTTGATACTGCCCAGCCGGAACCGTAAAGCGCTTCCACCCTTCGCGCTTAACTTCGACACCAAATTGCGCCATGAGCTTGAGCGTAATCTCGATATAAGGCTTAGAAATCAACTCACTTACCAATTCGATGGTGGTTTCTTTGCCAGTCATCGGCAAAGCCATTAATAAGGCCGTTAGAAATTGGCTAGATACATCACCACGGATTTTAATAGTGCCATTAGCGGCAATATTGGCAGGCTTAATCTGCAATGGCGGAAAGCCTTCGGCACCCTCGTAGGTGATATCCGCGCCCACTTGGCGCAAAGCATCCACCAAATCGCCAATTGGGCGCTCGTGCATACGTGGCACGCCGTGCAAATGGTATTCGCCACCCGCAACAGCCAAAGCCGCAGTAAGCGGGCGGAAAGCTGTACCCGCATTACCTAAAAACAAATCGGCCGACTTATTAGGAAATTGCCCTGCCACACCGACCACTCGGTAATCTTGTTCGCCAGTTTTAGTCACACTCACGCCGAGGCTCGCCAATGCCTCCAACATGCGATCGGTATCATCCGACTTGAGCAAATCGCGAATGTCCGTGGTACCTGTCGCCAAAGCCGCCAGCAACAAGGTGCGGTTAGAAATACTTTTCGAGCCAGGCAACTGCACAGTGCCTTGCGCGCGTGAACGAGGAGCAAGATCCAAAAATTCCATCATCAACCTATTAGCCAAAAAAGTGATCGAGGGCTGATTAAACGCTAATCAACAGAAAAATTAAGGCCACATCATACCTTCATCACACCCGCGAGGCACCTGCTATCCCACTTAAGAACAACTTTTTGTGCCAAAAAAGTATTTTTACTCTTGACACTCCTTCCTAAAATAGCCAAAATGCGCGCCTCTGTTTTATGGCTAGATAGCTCAGCCGGTTAGAGCACAGCACTCATAATGCTGGGGTCGGCGGTTCAAGTCCGCCTCTAGCTACCATAAAATTCAAAGGCTTAGATACGAAAGTGTCTGAGCCTTTTTTATTGGGTTCCACAAAAGTACCACCTTATTTTCGACCCTCTCCAAGCCTTACCTTCCCACCCTGTAGCAATCCTTAAAAGCGTGTTTTTCAGGTGGCAGATTATGTTTTGTGTTTTACCCACCGCCTTTGCCTACCCACGCTGTCGATATGCCTAGGTCTTTAGCCTTCAGCTCGAACACGTCTGTTTTGTTCCGGCGGGACACACTGATACCTTAACAACATCTTACCGCCGCCTATTAGCCTTCGGCTCCTCTGTAGCTATATCGATCCGTTATTCAAGACCGCTTTGTCTATCTGTAGCGATATCCCAGCGTCTTTGGAAAAAGCGTTTTCCAAAGTCTTAGCCCTGATAGTCCGTAGTTTTTTCTCTTGTAGAAATATCGCAGTAACCGGAAAGAGTGAAAAAGCGTGTTTTTCAGGTGGCAGATGATGCTTTGCGTTTTACCCACCGCCTTTGCCTACCCACGCTGTCGATAGGCCTAGGTCTTTAGCCTTCAGCTCGAACACGTCTGTTTTGTTCCGGCGGGATACACTGATACCTTAACGACCTCTTACCGCCGCCTATTAGCCTTCGGCTCCTCTGTAGCTATATCAAACCGTTATTCAAGATCGCTTATCTATCCTGTAGCAATATCCCAGCGTCTTTGGAAAAAGCGTTTTCCAAAGTCTTAGCCCTGATAGTCCGTAGTTTTTTCTCTTGTAGAAATATCGCAGTAACCGGAAAGAGTGAAAAAGCGTGTTTTTCAGGTGGCAGATTATGCTTTGTGTCTTACCCACCGCCTTTGCCTACCCACGCTGTCGATATGCCTAGGTCTCTAGCCTTCAGCTCGAACACGTCTGTTTTGTTCCGGCGGGATATACCGACACCTTAACGACCTCTTACCGCCGCCTATTAGCCTTCGGCTCCTCTGTAGTGGACATTGTCAGATGGGGGCAAGATCGCGAACTTGTGCCATGTAGTCCGGTGCGAGGTGAGCGTAGCGCATGGTGATCTTTAAATCGGAGTGCCCGAGAATGCGTTGGAGTGCAACAACATCACCGCCATTCATCAAGAAGTGACTCGCGAACGTATGACGAAGCACATGCGTCAGTTGTCCATCGGGTAGATAGATGCCGGAACGATCGACCGCTTTGCGAAACGCCCCCTTACAGCTCGTAAAGAGCCTACGCCCCATCGGAAATGACAACCCACGAAGATATTCAGCCAGTTCCGGTTTTATCGGCACAACACGCACGCGCCCGTTTTTGGTGTCAGAGAACACGACCCGATCATCAAACAAACCAGAACGAGGTAAATCATTCGCCTCCGACCAACGAGCCCCCGTAGCCAGACACAACCGAGCGACAGCTCCGCAGTGGTTATTCTGCGATTGGTCACAGGCCGCAAGCAAAATCGGAATCTGTTCTTTGGTGAGGAACGCCAACTCTCGTTCACGCTCTTTGAACGTGCGTAGCTTAGCCAATGGATTGATACCGTGATATTGATCCAACCGAATCAATTCAGAAAACACCGCACGAAGATAACGAGTCTCATGATTGACCGTCGAAATCGAAACCTCCCCCAAACGCTGTTCGCGGTATCTGGCAAACATCGTCGCCGTAAACTTAAAAGCCGGCGGATTCCCCAAGGCTTCACATACCGCTAAGGTGCGGGAGTAACGATACTTGGAGTCACGCAACGTCTTACCGTGGAAGCGATACCAAACGTCCACTAATTCAGACAAAGGGCGTTTATCAACTTCGAACTTCGTCGGCGCTTCTTCGTATTCCATTTCGAGCTTTTGTTGAAGTTCGAGACACTCCCGCTTAGTTTTGCGAATCCGCTTAATGCGCGGACCATTAACACCAGCCGGACGAAAATTTAATTGGTAGCGACCATCGGGCAATTTCTTAATCACGCAGCAACTCCACTCAGCCACAACACACGCATTTTTTCTGAAACGAAATCGTAAAGCACATCGACTAACAAATCGTTTTCACCAAACATTCGCACCGAGAAGTAATCGGCTAACTCGGCCTCTAACCCTGAATTCATTAACCGAGATACCACGTACTCAGGTGTGTAACGCTTACGAGCATACAAACGAATTTGATTACCCAGCCAGAAGGCCACATTGCGACGAGTATTCTGTGAAGGAGGCTTAGGCGAGCGCTTGTAATCAATATTCGGCATGGGGCAAAAGAACTCGATATCTTCGATCAATGCTTGCCAAACCGGATCGATGTAACTCGTCGAATATTGCAACCGAAAGTTATTGAGCGAATAACGCCATAACGCGGTTAAATGCGGAGCCAAATCTTCAAAGGTTTTGATTTCGAGTTGTTTGCCAGCGTGATCTTTTGTTCCCCAGCAAAACTGATTAATAACCGAATGATGAAAACGTGCTTCGATACGATGGACAGTATCAATCTCGGAATACTCGGACATATCCGCAGTATTAGAAAAATCCCCGTCGAAATCCGAAGCAGGTACCCGAGACCATACCGAGCGCCAAAAGTCGAGCTTATCGCTTTTGATAGCCTCTGCCGTCTTATCATAAATGCAGAATTGCAATGCACCCGCCGAGCCAAATGTATACGACTGACCCGCCCCATAAATCACGGCCGTTTCATTGAGATCAAGTTGAGCATTGGAGATCGAATTGAACTTGTATTGGCGCTTAGCTTTAGCGACTAAACGAGACTCCAAATCAGTGGGAACGTCAAACCCTTTTACATCTACCGCGATATGACAGGCCACGCCGCAAGGCACTACCTGAACGCAAAATAGATTCGCAATCTCGAACAAATAGTCAGTGAGAGACTGCGGTGTGTGTTGTGCGATTAATTGCGGAGTGCATTCGATTTTCAAATGCGAACCGGACAAATCTTCTTCGGCATAGAACGACTTCAAAAGCACCACCACGCCTAAATCCAAGTTTTTGAGAATGTATTGATAGCCCGACGACTTGGACGAGCGAGTAATCAACCAATCAGTATCTTTGACAGTTAAATACTGCGCCGAACCTTCGTACGCTTGTTTAACCTTTTCTAAAACACTCGAACGAATGATGCAGTTAAACAGTTGTTTGATGGTATCAACCCCACAGTGAAGGTATTTCAAGTTAGCGAGATCAACCGTTGTATTTTGGTTAATGAATTTTGAACCTACACGATTCCAGAACTTATTTTCGTAACGCATGCGGATAATCCTTAAAAGCGGTTAAAGATTTAAAACGTGGTCTTGTATGGTCTTGTGTGACTGTTCACCCCCCTTATTATTAACGTGTTACAGAGACGTTCTGGACGCGCGCCAGCGCTCGAGGCTGCGCCTGATCGAGCGTGCTGGCGTGCGCAGAAGAGCCAGAAGATTCCGAATAATCCGGTTTGGTGTGATTGAACCAGCCATTTTTCACATAGCGATTACAAGCTGCTTCGGAAATTGTTAAGGGTGTTGCTTGTTGCGTGAAACATTTACAAATTTCCGGCTCATCAACGGTGGCATTGAATTTAATGCACTGAGGCCTAGGGAATGCACGGGGCTTAGTTAATTCGTCGTAGATGGGCGCAGAGGCGGGAATATCGGCAACTCTCGGTTGATGTTGTTGAATGTACTCCTCGGTAGTCATAAAGGTTTTCTTAGCCGATTCGGTATTAAGAACAGAAAAACCTTTCACTGGGTCTATCACTTGCGAGGCTATCGATGCAGGATTCAAAGGGTCATCACTTACAGGCTGCCCTTTATTCTTGATAGACGACACTACAGAGCCTATTAACGCCACCAAGACCGCTAAGGCTACGAAAGGAATAATCACCTTTAATGGGATTCGTCTTTTGTGCGTGTGTACCTCAGCCGATTTATAAACGCCGTAATATTTTTTATCGAATGCCACTCGTTTAATTACGGCTTCTTTGCGCTTGAAATGGTCATCGACTTCACTGACACACTTTTCCCACTGAAACCATTTGGCCGACTCAAGGCCGAAGTGTCTTTCAATGTGAATATGGCGGCCGACAAAGCGACGAAAGCCCGCATCTAACAGCATTGGGCTTTGGGTAATAAAAATTAAATCTAAGCCCTTGTGGCGATGCTCAGACATTTTCAAAATCCAATCCGGCAATGGCTTACGAGGATCGCGAACGGGCATCAAATATTGCGCCTCATCAACCACCAACACAGAACCATCTGGCAAGGTATCCCATGCCATTACATCTGCCTCATCCAATTGAATCCAAGGCAATTGCAACTCTTTAATTCGGTGGTAATAAATTTCACGATCTTTAAAGGCTTTATCTTCACTCACAAACTTAATGACATTAAGCGTTTTGGATGAACCTGGAATACCCGTAAATAAATAAATCATGATCTACCTCCTAAGCCGGCATTGAGCCGCCAGTACCACTACCCGGCTTACGCCATACCACTGTTGAAGCTGCACGCGTTGTCACTTTGATAGTGAGCGCAATGGACATAGCAGCAAACATCATGGACAAACCCACATTGACTTTCATTAACGAGAGAATCTGAAATAAGTCCGAGGGGAGATTGTCAAACCGACTGAAAAGAAAATCTTTTGTTTGATCCAGAGCCGTATAAAATCCTAAAAAACTGACAAGTCCAATCCCTAATAGCTTCAAAACAGTCGAAACAATTCCAGGAGCCATGAAGGTGAGGAACATCGATAAGCTCCCCCAAAACCCTGTAATAAACCGAGCAAAGAAACCAAAAAATCTGGAAACAATGGCACCGACATAAGCGATTAATGGCATACCCTATTACTCCGATAAAGCCCGATAAATAATCTTTGAGCTAATAAACCCGAATAGAAAAAGAACAAATGGCGATATCTGTTCAGCCAAACTGCAAAAGAATTCGTAGGAAATTTCAAAACTGCCCAGCGCAATATTTAATGTACGGGGCGCAGGACATGAACCACCACCAGAAGCATTGGCGGCTTGCTCTAAGCGATAAAAACCAATTCGATCATCTTCGGTAATATCAATCGTTTCAGGATCTAATTGTTTTAAGGTTCCATCTTCATTCACCAAATGATTATTTTTAGATTCATTGGTGACACTTTCAAACTCAGATTGATAAGCGTTATAAGCCGCTTCAGGATCGAAATCAGGAACACTTTCGGTACCACCACATTGACCCTGATAAATTTGCTGCAACATCGCACAATAAATTGCATCACCAACACAGGTAGGCGGAGCAGAACAACCATTAGAAGGCGAAGCCGAACCAGAACTACTCGTTGTTTGAGAACCTGATGAACCGGAACCAGAACCATCACCACCAGTACCGGAACCATCACCATCACCATCACCATCACCACCAGTACCAGAACCATCACCGCCAGAATTATTACCTGATGACGTTTGACCTGATGACGTTTGAGCTGATGACGTTTGGGCTGATGACGTTTGCGCTGATGACGAACTATGATTGACCCCATGGCAACCAGTAACGCCCTCAAACGTTCCCCAAAAACCGCCATTAGGACAGTTGGCGTTATCACGGAACCAGCAGCCTTCACCACCATCAACAGAACCCCAAAAACCACCCTCGGGACAATTCTGAGCATTGTCAGCGTCGTAACACGCAACAACACCATCAACAATTCCCGCCGAGTGCCCTTCAGGACATTCGAGATCAGGCGTACAAATCGGGTATCCATCAATAAGCACACCTGGCACAGGTACGGTATTTTCAGGACAACTCGGATCGGAATTTGAAATACATTTTCCGTCAGGGCCAACACCTAAAAGGCATTGGACACATTGATTAGACTCATTGAGTCCTTGACCAGTTGGGCAGGTTTGAGAATCAGATGACGATGACGATGAGATTGAATCACATTGCGCCGTTTCGGGATTAAATTGTGAACCAACAGGGCACGAAGGGTTATTACAACGAACGCAATGCTGATAATTGCCATAGTTAATATAAATAGGATTTGGTGTATTATTAAAGCAGGCATTACGCGAATTTATGACATAGACATCATAATTAGGATCACCAATTAAGTAGGAAAAATTATAACGAATAGAACAACCATCAGCATACGTTTGAGAAAACGTGAATTGAGAAAACCCCAACGCCAATAACAAAAAAATTATTTTTCTCATATCCCATCCGCCATGATTTTCAACGCGATCACATAGCCGATAAGAAGAAACCAATAAGCATCCATAAAATTTCCTCGAAAAAAAAGGGAGCCGAAGCCCCCTTTTGGCAATTGCGATTAACCGAAGAAAGTCGCTTTTACCCACTTGATGCCAACGGCCACTACTGCAAGGCCAATCAGCGCACCACCAATCGCTAAGATATCGGTACGTACATCGCCCATATCTGCAGTAAAGGTGGCAGGTAATACAGAATCAGCCTTGGCCGCCGCCGTTAAACTCATTGCCGAAGCCGCCGCCGCAAACTTGGCACCCTTTGAACGTAAAACAGAGAACGTGTTTTTCATGGTTATAATCCTTTGTGATAGAGGATTTTAAGGATCACTCGGACACCCATTGCCGCGAGCAATATTGACGTGATGCCAGCCGCTACCACATTGAAATCAGCCTGTGATAACGCCGGGCTTTGCGACAGCATCAACATCAATTCTTGATCCGATACGAATTGCCAGGCGGAGCAAACGACCTGCCCATCGAGCACCTGCGGTTCTGATTCACATCGGAGAAATGACATAAGCCACCTATTAGGCTTTAGGTGCAGCCGCAGCCGCTTTTACAGTCACGCCAGTGCAGTGCTGCCCCATACGGCCACCCGCTGCCTTTTTAAGGCGTACATGCAAATCGACAGTGGCGGGATAGCGCGGGAGTTTTAAGGTGTCGTACACCTCGGGATCGCAAGGCAGCTTCATCACGACAATGCCTTTCGCGTTTTCTTCTTTTTCGTCCTGCACTGCCTGCCCAACAAACAAAGACGCATACTTTTTGCCTTCGATATCTGAGATAGACGCGCCGTACAGATCAACAGTCATGGTTTGGTTCATAGTCATTTATCCATTTATTCAATGAGCTGGCTTTTGTGAAAATTCCGCGCCCCAGCTTGTCAGCGCGAAATACCGGAATAAAAAAGGCGCCTACTTACCCACAGTCCGCATACTGCTAATCACGCAAGCAGCGCCAAAGCGGGGACTAATCGCTGTCGTAATCGCCACGAATAAATTGAGTTTTGCCCGATTCCAAATCTTGAACAAAGCGCACCACATTGATGAAACGCTGACGCCCGATCTTTACGTGAGGAATGGCATTGGTTTCAATCCAGCCCCTAACCGTGTCACGCGAGACACCAGTGAAATTGCTGAATTGCTCTTGAGAAGAAACCGGAGGAAGCACAGAAAGACGCACAGGAGTATTTTGATCAAAAGACATTACGCAGCCTCCTTTACGGAGAGTGCGACCAAAGGGCAAGAAACCGCCCCACTCATCAAGGCCGTAACCTTGGTAATAACCCCTTCTAACAAGCGATTAATACGCATCTTTGCATCCTTATGTTTTATGTTCAGGGCTTGGTTTTTAAACCTCACTGAGCCACAATGAACCATCATGTGATGATTTGTATCTAAATTTAAAATCTAATATCTAGATACAAATACTAATCACGAAAGCAACTCCTGTCTAGATATTAGATAGAATATATAGATATATAGAATGGACTACATCGAGCGTATTAAGTTATTAGAGATGCATGAGGGTTTAACCCGCGAAGAGCTCGCCATGAAGTGCGGAATGAAATACACACGCCTTCGCAATGTTGTAGGTGGTCAGGCAGAAGTCAGAGCGTCAGATATTGCTTTGATTGCGACCGCATTCCCCGAGTACGAAGTTTGGCTTTTTACAGGCAAAGAGTTTGCCAGTGAAGGCCAATTAAGCCCGATGACAAAGAAAGCCATGGAAGAATTAGGAACACTAAGGAAGGCCGAATAACAGCGGCCAAGGTTGCCCGCATGTGGAGGAAGGTTTAAGGAATGAATATTGAAAAAATAATTTCAAAAATAATCGGCGTAATCTTAATTATTATTTTAGTAAAAATTGCATTTGGAACTTTGCTTGCAAGTAAAGAGCATTTCCAAAGTAGACTCAAAGAAAGAGCAAGCATTGGAAAAATAGAAGCACTAAGAAAAGACTGCGAACGAGCAATACAAAAACTTCAATCAAAGCAAGATGACATCACTAAGAACTCTGCTAACGACCTTTGCCAAAAATACCAAGACGCTAAGAATCAAGAATAGGGACACATGAAATTTTCAACTTCTTTAGCACTAATACTGATAATTTCCATTGGTGTAACGATCGGAAATTTAACAAGCAGTTTAATCACAACGACAACAGTAGCTTATTTCGCGAACAAAGCTCTTAAAGAAGAAACTGCACGACTAGATAAACAAAGGAAAGAGGCAAATCTAAGAGCCTATCTGCAATCACAAAAAGATCAAAAAGAAGCCGCTATTAAGAACGAGCAAAATCGAGTTGAAAATGAACGCAGAAGAAAAGATGAAGAAGCAAAAGCAGCAGTAAGAAATAAACTCAGATCAACCTGTGAGTTTTGGCAAAGAGAATACAACAAAAATAGAAAAGAATACGACAGAGCAAATATGGATATGGCTTGCAGAGCAGCAAACAATGCGCCTTAAGTCGCATGGAAAACCAAGGAATGACGCATCGCGCATAATTAAACATCATCAATAACAAGCCGAGTAATCGAGCGGCAACTTGAGTAATGCCCGATGAGGTTACTCAACGGGCTTGTCAATTGGATCTAGGGTGTTAAGCGAAAGAAGAGATTGGAGTTTCGATGACAGCCTGTTTCGGAGTGTAGTTATGGATATAAAGCGACATGTTAGTGTTAACTCTCATGGCAGGCTTTCTACTGCCGCCGAAATAGGTGCACCATCCGAGGCAAATTATATAAGCACCTGTTAAATCATCCTCAATTTGACTTAACGCGTCGTTGTTGATCTCCTGCAGACTAAACATTTGCTCAATCAGTTCATTTTCCAAAAGAAATACCGAATTTTCAGTATTTAGAAAAACACCATAATCACCTCGAACAACCCGTAGTACATGCCCCCAAAATAAATAAGGACGGTCGTCTTTACTGTCAGTCCCTAATTTATGACACTGCTCGGAGAAATGTCCATCATAAACTATCCCTGCATATTCATATTGAAGAGTACGCTCAAACATTGCAGGAACGGTGCTATTCTGAACAGAGCTAACGATAGAATTGAGGATCTGTCGCAAAGATTTTTCATCTGTACCACGCCCACCCGTCATGGTCATCGGCCTATGAAATTCACCATGATTCTCATTATTGCTCGTGCCAGCAGGAGCCGAGCGTCCGAATTGCTTTTTAGGATTTTCGGAATTATCCTTTAACTTAATGCCTCCCCCACTGCCCGGCTGATCCGGATCGATCATCGTAGTGGTTTTGAATGGGCACCCATCGATATGATCAGCACCAAAACTAGGGCGCCTCGTCACCAGCCGACCTAGCCTCATATAAGTCGACCCGCTGATGAAATATGCAGGTTGACGACAAGCGGAGTGAGGGCAAACCCAATTCAACTCCTCAAACTGATCGACATGATACGATCTCACAAACTCCTCCGCCGAGAGTGTCGTGCCCTTACTCAACGATAATGCCTGTTCCATGTAACGCTCCTTCTACTCTTATATGAACCTTAATCATATGGCGATATATGGCAATAATACAAGAACTCATAATGCTGGGGTCGGCGGTTCAAGTTCGCCTCTAGCTACCATAATTCAAATGCCCAGTCAGGCAACTGACTGGGCATTTGAATTATCTATTGAGAAATCTGTCTGCCAACCGCCTTCTAAATGTAGGTCTAGTCAATACTTTTCGGTACTAGATCAATCCTTCAATATAGTCCTAAAGTAGTTCTGACGATAATTCGGGGAAATAGCGAACAACCCTTTAAATCAATCAAAACTTTTCTTGCTGATGTAATGGTAGGACTCAAGTCTCTGGGCCGCAGCCAGCAAAGGTTGGATTGATTGAGGCATGGCTAATCAAAAATAAATTGTCAGAGTTAGCTTTGTTTACCGCCTGGGTCGGCGGGTGTGGGGTCTAACATAAGTTCCGTCTTTCCGATAATAACCTCGCACATAGGTCGTGCCTCGGCCAGCTTTATACGAGGAGATGTATTCTGAGGGCTTGATGGCATATTTGCATCGGTAGTGACTTTTAACTTCTACCCCATCGTTTTTGATGTAACCTTTAACAAAATGACAATTATTAATGCTTTTTGATGCGTAAACGCTTCGGTCAGGACATGAATAGTATGAGGGCATATATTCACCTCCCTCATGACGCCCCGCACTAAACTTGCACGACTCTTTATTATCGTATTGAGTTAATTTTGCACCTGCCTTTTCCGCAGAGGCGCTAGAGCTTTTTTGCACATCAGTTGAATTTGACTCACCTTGATTCCGCTTCTCAGTTGCTTTCTCGTCAACCTCACCTTGCTGAGGTGGATAGACGTAAGCTCTACTAGTCTCGCGAGAAAAGTCATTAACACAGGCAGTAAGAAATAATAAGCAAATAAAAGTGAAGATTTTGAAATTATTCAACCGTATTTCCTTGGCCAAAAAATTTGTAGAAATCCTATCTAGGCTTTCTAGGTGAATATAAAGAGGGAGAAAGTCCCCCTCTAGAAAGACTTAGGATGTGTGGCAGTCGTTACAGCAATAATAACAACCGTTAGCTTTAGCATACGTAGACTTAGCGGAGGCTACAGCGAGATGGCAGCTACTATAAACACCAAGATCGGTGCAATTAGTAGGAAAATACGAGCAGCCTTCTTTGTGCACTTCATGATCACCATTTAGCTGCGGAAGATTATTTACGACGTATTTATTAGACATAAAACTTCCTCTATTAAGATTATTGATTCTAGAAATCAACCACGGACTAAATCACAAAAATTATTTCAAACACAAGACAGATCAAAAATAAACCGAAGTAAACAAATTTTGTGCTAATTTAGCTTTAGGCATTGAAGTAGTGACCTTTCACTCTTGTAACATCATTTTTATCAAGCCTTGTCACGTATCACACAGAGCCACATCCTCAAAGATTGCTGATACTTCGCAGCATTACGAATGACGACCGGGCTCATAGTGATCTAAAAGTAGTAAAATGGCCCTGATCATTGAGGTCGCTAATGGCCGTATACATAGTCGACGCGAGCTCGCTAGTAGGATTTCATTAAGGAGAGAAAATGGAATGGTTAATTTTTGCAGCCGTATGCTTATTCGTATTCAGCCATCTACTCGAACGAAAAATCAAAACAAATCGGCGAGCGAAACGCGGATCGCATTCTAAAAATCTACTTTACTCACCACCAAAAACTTCGACTACGCAGATCACAACACCTGTAGATGTTACGAGTAACGCTCTCAAAATCGCCACCACCCATAAATACTTTCCTAAACAGCTACTTAACCAATCCGAACGACAGATATATCTAATCATCAAACAAATTATCGACGAAATTGCAAACGAAGAACTAATTCTCCATGTTCAGGCCCCGCTGGGTGAATTCCTCCATACCAAAAATAAATATGCCTATGGAACCATCAACTTTAAACGAGTAGATTTTCTTATAACAGATTCAACATTCAAACCTCTACTCGCAATCGAATATAACGGTAGTGGTCATTACGATAACAATGCATTAGAAAGAGATGAAATCAAGAGATCAGCGGTGGAGTCCGCTAATATAAAATTTTTATCTATTCGCCAGAATGCTGACGCGAAACACTTAATCAGAATAAACATCAACAGCCTTCTGGTAACTTCCAAATTGACCGAAGGTAACTCGTAGAATTCACTCACATGAGCAAGCGCCAAATCGAAACTTCCACGGAACCAAGCTGGTGATTCAGCAGGACGCTATTAACTAAGAAAAACGTTATGAAAATAATCCTCGATGATTTAACCCACCCTTCCGTTGCACTACTGCTAGAGGAACATCTCGCGGATATGCGATCAATATCGCCGCCGGAAAGTGTGCATGCGCTCGATCTTACGAAATTAAAACAACCGAATATCCGATTTTGGACTGCGTGGACTGACGACGCCTTACTTGGCTGTATCGCGATTAAATTATTGGGTGAGAACCAAGGTGAAATTAAATCGATGCGTGTTTCGATACAAGCTAGGCGAAATGGGGTCGCACGCGCACTACTAAACCATGCGCTTGATTGGGGCCGCCAAAACGGGTTGGCAACATTTTATTTAGAAACCGGTTCGCACGAGTTTTTTAGACCGGCGCATCGTCTTTATGAGACTTTCGGATTCGTCTATTCCGGCCCTTTCGGCGGCTACCGCGAGAGCCCTCACAGTATCTTTATGATGCTCGATGAAAGCCAAGGCATAGCGGCCGAAAAATAGCTGCCTTAGCACGACTTATCGCGTAGATTATCTGCGCGTATCACTAGCCGAATCGCCGCGTAAACTGCTAGTCTTAGAGCCATATATCCAAGAAAAAAGAGAGATTTATGAGCTTTCCTTTGGCGCTTTTCATATTAATTCTACTGGTGCTATTTAACGGTTTTTTATCTTTGTCAGAAATCTCGCTGGCAAGCGCCCGAAAACTCAAACTTAAAACCATGGCGGAAAACGGCAATAAGGCTGCCGAACAAGCCCTTGCCATGCAAAATCAGCCGGGCGATTTTTTTGCTGCCTCGCAAATTTGGCTGAATGCCATGGCTATTTTGGGCGGTATTTTAGGCGAATCGGCCTTTACTGCTTTTTTCCGCGACCTCATAACCCCCCATTATCAAGGCGCGCACCTCGAAACAATCAGTTTCTCGCTGTCGTTTTTTGTCGTAACGAGCTTGTATATTTTATTTTCGGACTTAATCCCAAAACGCTTGGCACTTGTTGCGCCAGAGAAAATTGCCTGTGCGATTATTCGCCCACTGGCAATTTTGGTGATTGTTATCAAGCCAATTTCTAACATCTTTAACGCAGCCGCCAACGGCTTATTCCGCCTGTTTAATGTAAAAACCAACAAGAGCGAAGAAATTACCTTTGAAGATATTTCGGCCATGGTAAACGCAGGTACCGACGCGGGCATTTTACAAAAGCAAGAACAGCATTTAATCGAGAACGTGTTCGAGCTTGAATCGCGTACTTTGCCTTCCAGCATGACCCTACGAGAAAACATCGTGTACTTTTCTTTGGACGACGACGAAAAGACCATTCGCCAAAAGCTTGCCGACAATCCTCACTCCAAATACTTAATTTGCGACAAACAAATTGATCGAGTGGTTGGCTACATCGACTCGAAAGATATTTTGTTACGCATTTTAAAAAATGAGCCTTTGCAAAAAATCACCGAGATTAATTTACGTAAAGCGCTTATGGTTCCCGATACTTTAACGCTGTCCGAAATTTTGGATCAGTTTAAAGCGACGCGCCAAGATTTTGCGGTGGTAATCAACGAGTACGCCATGGTGATGGGGATTATTACCATTGAAGACGTTATGAGCACAGTCATGGGTAACTTGGTATCGCCAGAAGAAGCAGAAATTCAAATTGTCGCGCGCGACGATCAATCTTGGCTTATCGACGGCGCCACATCTATTGAAGACGTTAAGCGCGTACTGCTACTCAATCATTTCCCCGATGAAGGCAACTACGAAACCATTGCGGGTTTCATCATGTATAGCCTTCGAAAGATTCCGAAACAAACCGACACAGTGAGCTACCACGGCTATAAATTTGAAGTGGTGGATATCGACAACTACCGTATCGACCAACTGCTGGTGACGCGCACCGACGAAATTAACTAAAAGATTCACAGAGATCTTACTTTTACAATCGGCAACCTATATAACATTAAGGAGATCACCATGAAATTTTTTACATTTATTTTTGCAATGTTATTGGCAGGCGCGAGTTTTGCGAGTAACACCGAGACTAAAGCCTTGGAAGCCCAAATTGAGCGTCTTACCAAAGCGATGGTTAGTGCCGATAAAAAAGAATTAGAAGCAGTTGCTCACCCGCAGCTGAGCTATGGCCACTCAAGCGGGCGTGTTGAGAATCAAGCCGAATTTGTCGATCAAATCGTGAGCGGCCGCTCCGACTTTGTAAAAATTGAATTAGAAGATCAAAAAATTACCCTATCGGGCGATACCGCTATGGTTCGCCATATTCTGGTGGCCGATACTGCCGATGGCGGTGTAGCCAACTCGATTCGCATTGGCATTTTTTTGGTTTGGCAAAAAGACGCAGGCGAGTGGAAACTACTTGGCCGCCAAGCATTTAAACTTCCTTAATCGAGGTCCTTATGAAACTCTATGGCAGCCGCACTTCGCCGTTCGTTCGCCACTGCCGCATGGTGGCGATTGAAACAAATGCCGATGTGGATTTTATCGAAATTGACGCGAGCGTGAGCGCAATTAAATCGCCCACCAAGCGCATGCCTTTTTTCGAAGATGGCGATTTATTTTTGGCCGATTCGTCGGCCATTATTCGCTATCTTCGCGAACGCGTGGGGCAGCCTTTTTGTGCTACTGTCGAAGATTTAGACCAGCTGTGCTTGGTGAATACTTTACTAGAAGTTACCACCAACTTATTCTTTTTACAGCGCGATGGAATCACTGGTGAAGGCTCGGCCTACATAGAGCGACAAAAGGCGCGCATCGTGAGCACCCTATCGGTAATAGAGTCGTTCGAATTACCTCGCAGCGCACCCTATTCCGATATGCATCTTCGACTCGCTGCATACATGGGCTGGGCGATGCTGCGTAACATGCAGTCGTTTGCGGCCTATCCTAATATCATGGCTTTTTACCAAAGCATCGATAAGTATCCGCCTTTTGACCAAACGCGCCCGCCCACTGTTTAACAAAGCGCGCGTTTTACTTCAGCTTTGAAACCATGCAATAAAAAAAGCCCTAAGGGGCTTTTTTTATTGTGCGTACAACGTTTTAGGATTCGTGATCTTCCGCTTCGAAATCCACAAAATCAACCAAGCGATTAACGCACACAGAAGCATTTGGTACAGCCAAACAACGATATCAATCTTTGTACCTCCCAGCACATCAAGAATCGCAATCTGTTGATAGAGTATCGGAATATACTCGTAAAACCTGGGTGTCTCGTGTTGAGTGAATAGTAGATAAATATTCGGCAACACCGCCAAAAATATCAATAACGAAATGCTCGCCTGCCCTTCCTTGAAAGATTTAGCAATAAAGCCGATTAACACTTGCAATGCAGGCGCCAATAAAACCAGCGGCATGATTAACAATGCAATTTGCAGCCAGTAATCCCATTTGAAATCGATGGATATACCGATCGACTTAAAATCGACTTGAAACAAACCGACAATCAAACAAGTAAAAAACAGAACCAATACAGCTGTCAGCACCGAGACTAGCGTAACGTACTTACCTAATATCACCGCCCAATGCGAAGGTGAAGCAACGATTAAACTTTCTAAGGTTCGCCGCTCGCGCTCGCCCGATGTCATATCGACAGAAAACCCAATGCCCGCCATAAAAATAATCATCAGAATAATTAACGGCAAGCCAGACAACATCATGCCAACGACACGCTTTTCGCTGGCGAGGTTTAGCTCGTCTAGCTTGAGAGGATTTATATCGTCATTAATTAAACCAAAGGACATTAATCGAGATTGAGACAGCTCGCTATTTAACTGATTAATTGCCGAACGCAACCGATTAACTTGCCCCATCATCGACGATCGCGTGGAATCGTACAAAAGAATAATCGAGACAGGCTCGCCTTGTTGATACTGTGTGGCGAAGTTTTCCGGCAACCAAATGAGGGGCTCACTCTTCGCCAACTCTTGAGCATTTGCCCAGGTATCGGCATAAGGCTTAGGTGAGAAATTGTGCTCTATAAGATGTGGCTCTAGATAAATCGATTTTTCTAAGTTAGCCACATAGACGGGTGTTGGGCTGCTAATGTTGGGCATATTATTTGCCAACATTCTTTCCATAAAACTCAAACCTAGGCACAACATCAACGGCATAACGATTGCCGGTAAAATTACACCAACCAAAGCGCGCTTATCGCGTAGTGCCTCTCGCCATTCTTTTTTAAAAATTGTGCGAATACTTCGCAGAATTACTGCACTTCGATTATTAACCTTCGACACGGCTAACCTCCTCTGTCAGCAGGTGCACAAAAATATCTTCGAGCGATTGCACAGCAAACTCTTCTCGTGCCTGCTGCAAACTTCCGGAAAACTTTACTTGCCCTTTATCGATAACCACAACCTCATCGCATAGCTGCTCGATTTCCAGCATTTGATGACTCGACACCACAATACAGTGGCCAGACGTTGCAAGTTCGCGCAAAAGATGTTTTACATCTCGCGAAGTGAACACATCCAACCCGTTGAGCGGCTCATCCAACAAAATATTTTTTGGTCGGTGCACGAGTGCTCGCGCAAGGGCCGTTTTCATCCGCTCGCCTTGAGAAAAACCATGAGTTAACCGATCGGCAATAGAATGCATGTTTAAGTGATCGATAAACCACTGGGCGCTCGCTTTAGCTTCTTTAATCGAAAGCCCTTGAAGCTCGGCGAAATATTCAATGTTCTCGCGTGCCGTGAGTTTTTTATAGAGTCCGACATCGTCGGCCAGCACACCTAAAGAGCGACGAACTTCGAAAAGATGTGTTTTCACATTTTTTCCGCTGACGTCGATATCGCCAGCATCGGCCGATAAAGTTCCTTGAATTAAACGGATAAGCGTCGACTTTCCCGCACCGTTCATACCTAAAAGCGCCGTGATTTTTCCATCTAAAAAATTAAGGCTTACATTGTCGAGTGCTGTTACTTGGCCGCGTTTTTTATCGAGGAATATTTTTCTTACAGAAGTAACATTAATCATGGCTGTCTCCATGCGACTGGCCAAGACCGCCCTTGTAAAAAGGCTTTGCAGCGATTCGATCTTCGCATCCT
The DNA here is from genome assembly GCA_051885175.1 of Cellvibrio sp. Classification (GTDB taxonomy): domain Bacteria; phylum Pseudomonadota; class Gammaproteobacteria; order Pseudomonadales; family Cellvibrionaceae; genus Cellvibrio. The sequence goes on along the minus strand of JBJEWS010000012.1, from coordinate 379,453 downwards.
TGTGAGTTTATTTTTTGCATAGGCACCATGACAAACTGGGTAATCAATTCTGGAATACAACCTTCAAAACTCACCGCATGAGTGCCATTTTTTACGCGAATGATTTGCGCATGGGGTAATTGCTCTGCCAATGTATTTGCGACTTGATGCGGCGTCACCACATCGTTTTCGCCAGAAAGAATTAAGGTGGGAATATTCGCAGTTACCGGTTTTTGGAGCGACGATACACCGGTAGGTGCGGCAAAGTGGCTACAGGCTCGCTTATAAAAATAGCCAACATCTTGACCTAAAAACGTACTCCAACCATCTCTTGGCCAAAGAGCCCGATCTTCATTACATATCACTAAAAAATGTGTACCGAAAGCAATTGAGGAATTCGCTTGAAGCAGTTTATCAATCGCGATAAATATCGACCAATCGTTTTGCGTTGCTCGCCAAAGCGCCTCACTGAGTTGTGAGTAAGTTTGTCGCGAGTAGAAAAAAGCATTAATGGCATTCGCAAAAGAAAATGCCGACACATGATACGGCGGCTGACTCGTAACTCCTTCAGGTTTTAATCTAAAGGTATAGGGTGCTTGCTCCAAATCGGCCGCAATTTTTTGCGCGTTCTGCCACGCATCACCATAGACATTAAAACAAAGAGGATCGGCTTTACAGGCAGCAGCCACTTGCTTTAAACCTTGCTCAAGCGTCTGTGGAACTTGGCTTGGCAATGCGATTGTCACTGGCCCTGGGCTGTCGAGCACCGCAGAATCCAGTTGCTGGGGGTAGCGCGCCATATAATCTAGCGCAACGCGGCCGCCATAGCTCACCGACCAAATCGCCCATTTCTGATAGCCGAGTGATTGTCGAATTGCTTCGAGGTCATCCACAAAAATGGGCGTAGTGTAAAACGGAGATTTTTCTTTCAAGTGCACCATGCACGCATCGAGTGCTTGCTCGGTATCTTTTTCATTATCCGCCGAAAAAAATGAAGTCGTCATTCCTTCGCAATTTAAAGCGTGAGACTTACCTGTCCCCCGTAAATCGACGAAAATAAAATCTCGATCCAAATTCAATTGGCGAAACGCCCATCTCACATGCCATGACAGAGGAATCGCGTCGCCACCTGGCCCACCTTGAATAAATAATAAAGGTGGCCGAGTTGCCGCCGTTTTTGCTGGCAACTTTAAATAATGGATATCAATAAGATTGCTGTTTGAATCTTGCGGGTTCTCTAATCGAAAAACTTTTCCGCATACCTGACCTTCGCCAACAGAAATAGCAGCCGTAGCGCTATCGCTCGAGCAAGGATAGATTTGATGTTCATTGGGCTGATTAACCTCGCCAGCAACACTTAGCGGAGCGGCAAGCATCAAGGCAATCGACTTAAAACTGAATAGGCAGCAGACTCGCAATAAATTCCATTCCATAAACTACTCGCATAGGTTGTTAACTAGCGGTCAAAGCATACCAAGATTCGCCATCACGAATGGCGACAAAGCGGCGAGTTCCACAAGTTATTTTGAAGTATTCGTATGGGTTTATCCCACAGAATTAGTGCTTGCCAAGAGCTCGGACAGATAAATAAGAGATGGAGGAGGTTTGGCAAAAAACGGGGTGGCCTAGAATAGGCAAGGCGGCGAGTTAACAAACGCATTGGACGACTAAGACCGAACAACTTGTTGAAAAAACAGACCACAAAAACGAAAAGACCCCGCCGAAGCGAGGTCTCATCTATGTGTGGTGCCCAGACCCGGAATCGAACCAGGGACACGAGGATTTTCAATCCACTGCTCTACCGACTGAGCTATCTGGGCTTCTTGCTGCATCGCTGCAAGAGGCGCACATTAAACCGTTAAGTCGCCGTTGAGTCAAGCCTGTTATCGAAAAAAATTAATAAAAGTGTGTCTTTTTATCGATTGGCATTATTTTTCGTTCAATTGGGATAAATTTTAACCCCATCAACGACTTAGCATCGCAGCCAACTCGAAATTCTGCAACTCATCGGGCACATAGGTTCTCCACCGAGCAAATGGAATTCAAGTTAATGAACGTCCACTCATCCGGCGAATTCGCGAGCGAATTTACCAAGCTCACTTAACAGCTCGGCCTTAACCGCGTCGGTGGCAAAACTTGCGGTAATACTGTTGTGCGCGAGCTCCAGCGCCTGTCGACGTGTCAGAGCAAAGGCGCGATGAAGAGCAAGGTAGTTATCGTTAACGAATCCACCAAAATAGGTAGGATCGTCTGAATTTACCGTCACACGACAGCCCACTTCCATTAGCCGCAAAATATTATGCTGCTCCATGGCGTCAACAACGCATAAGCGCAGGTTAGATAAGGGGCAAACAGTCAGCGGTATTCGCGTTTTGGCGAGATGCTGGACCAACGTAAGATCTTCTTCGGCGCGTACGCCGTGGTCGATGCGCTCGACACCCAGTAGGCGAATTGCTTCCCAAATATAGCTGGGCGGACCTTCTTCGCCCGCGTGAGCAATTATGTGGAAACCGGCCTCGCGGCTCGCTTTAAAAACCCGCTCAAACTTACTCGGTGGATGGCCAAGTTCGGAGCTATCTAAGCCCACCGCACAAATCTTATCTTTGAAGGGCAGCGCTTGTTCGAGAGTTTCAAACGCAGACTCTTCCGATAAATGACGAAGATAGTCCATGGTCAGCACTGAGATTATCCCGTACTTCTCATAGGCCTCTTCCATTGCCCGCCAAGTGCCGTTCAGCACTGTTTCAAATGAAATTCCGCGTGAAGTGTGGGTTTGCGGATCGATCGATAACTCGGTTAAACGAACATTATCTTCAACACATTTTTGAAGGTACTCGCGAGTTAGCGCGTAAAAATCATCTTCCGTCTGAAGAACCGACGCGCCTTCGTAGTAAATATCGAGAAAACTTTGCAAGTTAGAAAATTGATAAGCCGCCTGCACATCGGCAAGGGTTTTGTAGGGTAAAGCCACTTCATTTTTTTGCGCAAGAGCGAACAATAGCTCGGGCGATAATGAGCCATCTTAATGCAAATGCAATTCGGCTTTGGGCATGGTTTTTAAAAATTCTTCGGAACAAATCTCGTCCAATAAGGGAAAATCTTGATCGCTCCATGCTACTTCTTTTGGTGACTCTAAAAACTCTCGCGTATAGGCGTTTACTAATGACATATCATTTCTCCAACTTCTGTATGCATTAGTGTAAACGATCGAGATGCTTAGGCCCGTCGAGAAACTGCTTAAAAGTAGGCTATCGACTCGATTAAAAAATAATTGATTGGAAAAAAATTACCCGCGATATAAAAAACTAGTTTTTAATAACGCGTGGAGCGCAACAAAAATTATTTGATAAGAAAAGTCTAAACCGACAAAAATTGGGGGTAGAACTCTTAAAGTGCAACGTCGCTCAGGTGTTAATTTTTTTAAAACCACTACAGAACACTAGAGCGACATCGATACTGATAACTACTGATTTAGAAAACCACTAAACGAGAAAAGCCTAAGCCAAAGTCACTCGTTTTCCACTTAGCGCCGACGCGAAAATAGATTCGATAATTTGAATATCGCGCATACCTTCCTCACCTGGCACTAACGGCTTGCGCTTATTAATAATCGCTAAAGCATCGCTATCCATTTGCCAAGCTTGTTGATTGGCGATTTGGTCTTTAAATGTTTTGCCGTCGGATGTAGACCCTTTAATGCCGCTATACGACTGAAACGGATTTAACTCGTACCAACCTTTCTCACAATTAGCGCGAAGATGGTTCATCTGCTTAGCATAACTGGTGCAGCAGCGAGCCACAGCGCCCGAGGCAAATTCCAAGTCGAACCACATGGTTTCGTCGACATCTTTATATAGAGGTTTAATTGATTCTTGCCTTGCAGTTACGGCAATGGGTTCTTCTCCCAAGGTGTATCGCGCGGCATTCAGCGGATAAACGCCCATATCGTACATGGCGCCGCCACCCAGCGCTTTATCAGCACGCCAGTGATACTCGGTGGAGCCGTCACGATAGCCTGCCTCGGCAATGACTTCTTGAATTTTCCCGTAAGGTTTTTCTTTCGCCCAGCGCACAAATTGCTGCGTATTGGGCTCGTGCTGCATGCGATAACCCACCGTAAGTTGCACGCGATTTTTGCGGCACACATCGATCATTTCTTGACACTCTTTGGCCGTCATTGCCATGGGTTTTTCACACCATACATGCTTACCCGCATTAGCCCCTTTAAGAGTGAGCGCTTTATGTAAGCCGGTCGGCGTTACTATGTAAACGATATCGATGGCGGGATTATTAGCCAGCTCGTGCATGTTCTCGTAGTTGTACACATTACCGTCGGCAATGTTATAGCGCTTTTGCCACTTCTCGACTTTACCGGGTGTTCCAGTGACGATTCCGGCAAGATAACAATGTTGGGTAAGCGTTAAAGCAGGGGCCAATATATTTTCGCTGTAGTTGCCAAGCCCAACTAACGCAACACCTAGTTTTTTAGCAGGCGTTTCGGCCATCAATAGGCCGCTTGGAGTGAGACTCAAAGCGCCTAATGCACCGAGCGATTTGATTAGCTGCCGACGAGAAAATTCATTATTCATATTATCGTTCCGTGAGAGTTAAAAAAATTATCCTAGCGGATATGCACGCAACCACCTAACAGCTTTGCACAAATTAAATCTCTAATGAGGATGCTTACCCCACCAATAGTGCGGCCACTTTTTATCGCGCCCAATAGTGTTAAGCAAAAGGGCCAATAACAATAAAAACACAGCGCCTAAAAAAAGTGAAACCATAGTGTCGAGCGCATCCCGTAGAGGGCTTCCAGCGATCATAATCACGAGAGGTACGGCACCGGCCGGTGGATGAACCACTCGGAAAATTTGCATAGCGGCGATAGATAAGCCGACTCCAAAAGCCATTGCCAATGGATGCGAGTTAAATGTGAGTGACAGCAACAATCCTATGACTGTCGCCACGAAATACCCGCCCATCACGTTTCTCGGCTGTGTAAAAGGCGCATGAGGAGCAGCGAACAAAAGGACACAACTTGCACCGAAAGGCGCTAAAAGAACAGGATATTCGGTGATAAGACTTAATCCATAGAGCCCTAAAATGCCCAGAGTACCGCCCACCAACCCGATAACAACATCGCGAACCTCTGGTTTGGGTGGAAGCGCACCACCGCCTTTATAACGTTTCATGTCTCACCCTCTTAAAAAATACAAAACTTATCACAAGTAAGGGCGATCACCTGATAAGAATGCGAGTTGTTCTATGAGTATTATTGATAAAGAACCTCAAAAAAATTGATTGGCTTTACAATCACTCGGCTTGGTGTGGCCGCATTAAGAGCGATAGAGTTCACCCTTAATATAGGTTTGCACAATGTTGTGCTCGCTCGCTTGCATCATCAAGGCAAATAATTTCTCGTCTAATGTGCGACATAAGTTTTGGCGATAGGCTTCGAGCGGCGTGGCTTTTAAATCGATGATATTAAAATCGGCTTCTTTGCCAGCTTCAAAATTGCCAATAAGATGATCGAGCTTTAAAACCTTGGCATTACCGAGTGTTGCCATATAAAGGCCTTTTAGTGCAGGCAACGGCTGGCCCTGAAGCTGCAAAACTTTATAGGCTTCCGATAAGGTTCGCAGCATCGAAAAACTTGTTCCTGCGCCTACATCTGTGGCCATCGATACACCCACACCGCCTTTTTCTAAGCGCGCTAAATTGAGCAAGCCACTGCCCAAAAATAAATTCGACGTAGGGCAAAAAGCAACGCTCGCGCCTGCATTAGCAAGCTGCTGTATTTCTCGGTCCGACAAATGAATACCATGACCAAACACCGAACGCTCGGTGAGTAAGCCAAATCGATCGTACACATCAACGTAATCAACGGCTTCCGGGAACAGTTGTTTTACCCAAGCAATTTCATTGAGATTTTCAGATAAGTGAGTTTGCAAATAAAGATCATCGGCTTCTTGAAGTAATCGCCCTGCCGCCGCCAATTGCGCAGGTGTACTCGTGGGCGCAAACCGTGGTGTCACACAATAGGATAGTCGGCCTTTATTGTGCCAAGCCTTAATGAGCGCTCGGCTCTCAATTTCGCTAGCCTCGGCTGTATCGAGCAAATACTCCGGCGCATTGCGATCCATCATTACTTTTCCGGCGATAATCCTTAAATTTCGTTTTTGGGCCGTTTCAAAAAATATTTGTGTCGATGATGCAAACACCGAGGTATAAACCATCGCAGTGGTCGTGCCATTGGCCACCAACTGATCGAGAAAAAATTCGGTTGCTGCTTGTGCGTAGTCTGCATCGGAAAATTTCCCTTCGGCGGGAAAAGTGTACTGGTTAAGCCAATCGATTAATTGCTCACCAAAGGATGCCATAACTTCGGTTTGCGGCGCATGAGCGTGAGCATCAATAAAACCCGGCATGATTAATTTACCGCGATAATCCAAACAGTTTGTGATATCCAACCCTTGTTTCACAAAAACGTCTGTCGCACCAACATCGACAACTTTTCCATCCTTTATCCGTAATATCCCATCTTCAAAATATTGATAAGAACTCCAAGTATGATCACCGGTGGTTTTGTTATGACTATCGGTAAAATGAAAAATATTGCCGCGAAATAATTTCATACCATTTTTAACCTAATTGTTTTTTACTCGCCAATCTGGTGATTTTCCAGTTTGCACATTTGATCACATAGAGAATTTATGCGTTGTTAGATTGAATTCCTAATACAGGTCTGTAAAGTAATTCACACATACGACAAAACTCTCTCGAGCCTCTTATCTTTTTTTACTATACTTCAAATGAGTAATTATAAAGGAAGCTTCTATGTCAACGATTCTTAGCATCATCTGGCTCGTTATTGTGATTTATGCGGTAGTGAAAGTGATTGGCAGCAATGCGCCAACACTGAATAAATTACTCTGGACTTTGGGCATTATCATTTTCCCTGTAGTTGGCGTGATCGTTTGGTATTTTGCGGGGCCGAAATCCTAATAAAAAAATCCAATTTAATAAAAAGGCTGCATTTTCAGCCTTTTTATTAGGTTTCACATTAATCGAAAACTTTCTCTTTAAATCAAATAATAATTGGATTCTTGCCCGATTACCGTACTCGCATTAAAACCTAAGGGGATGTGGAAATCCTGTGTCTCTTTAAGCACTCCATGCGCACGCAAATGTCGGTTACAAATGAACCAAAGCTCGTTGCGATCATTCGATAGAATAAAAAACGCGTCACTCGATTCAGATGCATTGTATGCACCAACAACACGGTAAGCTCGATCTTCCGAAAATCCACTTTGTAATGGGAACGGTTTAGGGCCATTTATTAGCTCTTTCACGCGAACGTATAGACCTTCTTCAAACGCTATCACGCAACACCTCTTATTGATAGACGATAAAACGCAGCCGAAGCTGCGTTTTACATGGTTAGGCAAATAGTGCGTATAAAATAACGAGCGGTAACGGAATACCTAATAAGAGTAAAAGTATTGAACGCATAATCTTCTCCTATACACGAGGGCGGACAGTTTCGACACGGGTGTTGGTATAAGTTGTATCATCAAGACAAGCACGGTCACGACAGACACCACCGCGAGTCGCCATCAGGCTTGCGACGAATGCACCCAACAACAGCGAAATGAATAACCAAAGCGCGGTGTAAGCAGCAACGTCGGCCGCTTTGTCCGCAGCTTCTTTTGCTTCCTGTTTCGCCTGCACTAATGCGCCGTAGGCTTCATCAATTCGCTGAGACGCTTCGGCTTCAGTAATGCCGGCCTCACGTGCAACTACTTGCGATAAATATTGTTTGTCAGCCGCTGGAAGACCATCGTTAGCAACGCCGTTGATAAAGATTCGAGCCGCCTCCATACGCGCTTCTTTGCCAGTGGATTGAGCAGGTCGTGATACAACTCGTGGCTGCGCATTTTCGTCGAGCGTGGTGTAAGCCGAAGTTTGATTAGCAGCAGCTGAACGACGGAATACGCGGTCGAATAAGTAACTGCTTGCACCCTCGCCGTCGGCATCCTCTCCACTCGCGGCGACACCAACAGTCGCAGCTGCACCACCCACTGCAGCAGCTCCTACTTTTGCGCCACCCGAGATAATATTTCCTACCGCCGATGACAAGAGTGTCGCCATGAGTAAAGTGCCGAGCGCCCAAGCAAGAAAGCCATGAGCAGTATCACGGAAGTAGACCTCGTCGCTATGTATACGCGCCCAGCGTGGGCGTAGACGACCTGCGATATACCCGCCAATAGCCGAAGCAACGAGCGACACGAGAGTTACCCAAACGACGGTACTCACCCCGATAGCCTCTGCACTAGCACCTTCATTTGCCCAAGGGGATACCGAGGCAAAACCTATCCCCGTACCCAGAATCAGTAAAATTAACGTTAATGCCGTGGCGGCAACCGCACCGGCGATGACGGCACCCCAACTGACTCCGCCACGTTCTTTGTCATGGCCCCTATGGGTGCTTACATGAGTTTCTTCGATCACTGTAGCCATATGTATCTCCTTATGAAGTTTCAGCGCAGCACCACGAGGTGCCTTATAAGCGAGTGTAGAACACGGAAAGCCGAGTGCCATTCTATGGCGCAAGATAAGGCAAGAATTCGAATTTGACGCATCTTAAAGCACTAAGAAAGCGCAAAAACCTAACTAAAGAATGTTAAAAACATCAGAGGAGTGGGTACATTTTTAGAGAGGTTAAACGGTATAATGCGACTTTTCTGGTTAGGACACATTTGATGATTTCAGCTAAAGAAGCGCTAAAACGACTCCGTGATGGCAACGAAAGGTTTGCTGCAAATGAATGTTTAGGTCAATCGGCCATTTCTCTCACCCGTCGCGCCGAAGCGACTTTAGGCCAATCTCCTTTCGCGATTATTCTTGGCTGTTCAGACGCGCGCGTTCCCGCAGAATTAGTGTTCGACCAAGGTATTGGCGATTTATTTGTGATCCGTGTTGCGGGCAACATAGTCGCTCCTTCGCTAATTGGCAGCGTGGAGTTCGCCGCGTCAAGCTTTGGAACCAAGTTGGTTGTCGTGTTGGGTCACAGCAATTGCGGTGCAATCTATACAACACTTAATGAGTTATTAAATCCAGGTCAAACCGGATCGAATAATCTCAAATCGATTGTAAACCGTGTTCGTCCTTCACTCGAAGGTTTATTGAAAACCGATCTACGCGAAAATCGTACAGAGTTACTCGCAGCAGCCGTGCGTTCGAATGTTTTAGCCTCGGTTAATCAGTTGCGAAACAGCTCAAATATTCTTGAAGACCTAATCGCCAAAGGCGAACTTAGTATCGTAGGTGCTGAATACAATCTCGAAACCGGTAAAGTGGATTTCTTCGAAGGGGCAGACTGCCTTATTAATGACGAGAAATCTTGCTAAGATTTAAAAAAACCGAGGCGATGCCTCGGTTTTTTTATTTGGGGACGAAACCGTCGGCTCTATCATAATCACCGTTGGATAAAAACTTTTCCATCTGCTCGGTCAAATACACTTTTGTTCCCATCTCCATCACATTTAAGTGCTTTTCGTTAATCAGCATTGTTTGATGAGCCATCCATTCTGACCAAGCTTGTTTAGACACATTTTGAAAAATGTCGATTCCTTTTTGTCCTGGGTAGGGAGGAAAATCTAAACCTTCAAGTTCTTTTTGATACTTACGACAAAACACCAATCGTGCCATAGAATTTTCTCCACCTAACAATCGTTAAACATGTGTTCCTAACTTCACAACCCATCGATTAATGCTCTTAATTCAAGGGGGATGCATCGGCCATTTTTTCTAATAAACGTTTTACCGGCGCCGCTAAACCAATTTCACTTGGCATTAAAGGGTTGTACCAATGTGCTGGCCGCTCATGCGCTACATCGATAATCTTATTTACACTCACCAACACCGGCGTGATATCCAAATGATAATGGCTAAACGTGTGTCGGTATTCTTCCCAATATTGAATGTGATAATCGGATAAAAAGTTTTTCTCGACAAAATTTTCTAACTGAGCCGCGTCATCCAATTCTGGAAAACTCCAAAGCCCGCCCCAAATGCCATGGGAAGGACGCTGCTCTAAATAAAAGTCACCTTTTGGGTCGCGCACCATAATCAGTAAAACGCGACGAACAGGCAAAATTTTCTTGGGCTTTTTGCCCGGATAATGTGCAGTTGTCTGCGCGGCGTAGGCAATACAGGTGTCTGCAACCGGGCACTCATCGCATTTTGGTTTCGAGCGAGTACAAACCAGTGCGCCTAAATCCATCATGGCTTGTGTGTAATGATGCGTGCGTTTTTTTGGTGTATTGGCCTCAGCAAATTCCCACAACTGATTGGCCACCGCTGGCTGTCCTGGCCAACCGTCTACCGCGTAATGGCGAGCCAAAACTCGCTTCACATTACCATCCAAAATCGCCGCGGCTTGCCCACACGCAATACTGGCAATCGCGCCCGCGGTCGATCGACCAATACCGGGAAGCGCCGCCAACTCCGCTTGCGTCCGAGGAAATTCCCCACCGTAATGCTCGACAATTTGCTTGGCACACTTGTGAAGATTACGCGCGCGTGCGTAATAGCCGAGCCCAGTCCACAAATGTAAAACTTCATCGATAGGCGCGGCGGCAAGGTCACTCACTTCAGGAAAACGCTCGATAAACCGTTCAAAATACGGAATTACCGTCGTCACTTGCGTTTGTTGAAGCATCACTTCAGACAACCACACCCGATAGGGTGTTATTGCTTGCTGCCAGGGCAAATGCTTGCGACCATGCTGATCGAACCACTTAAGCACGCGCTTAGCGAAAACCGTTTCACTCATTTGATTGGCTTTCTTCACTCTGCGAGCTTGAGCTCGATGTATTGGAGTCGCTCGCTTGGCTTGCGCTTGAATCAGACTGTCGCTCACTGAGTTTCTTTTTGAGCAATCCGGTTAATGCGGATTGAACCGTAACATCTTCGTCCGCTTCTAGGCCCAATTTTTCTGACACTTTTTCATTAAATTTTTGCTTTTCTGCGTCGAGCTTTTCTTCAGCCGCGGTAATTTTATCGCCATGCTTTTCTTTCAATTTAAACGCGGCGTAATCTCGCGTTAACTCGGCCAAAGCCGCTTTATCGGGGCCACAATCTTTAACTAAATCTAAAGTGTTTAGATCGCCCACACAGCGCAGCAAAGTCAGTCCGCGATTAAGCCACGCAAGCTCTGTCGATAAACTGCAATTACTTGCCACAGCAGTTTCACTCGCTGAGAGAATACTAATGGGCAATCCAATGTTGTAAATCGCTTTCGCCAAATCAATTGAACCTACGGCCGAGACATTCAGCTGAGAAACACCGGCGTTCACTTTGGTTAAATTAATCACTCGATTTTTCCAGACCAATTCGCCTTCGAGTGAACGCATTTCGGTGAACTCGTCCCAATTCACTTGGTGGAGTTTTTGCTCAGCAATGAGATTCACCGCCTGACACACTCGCTGCTCGATATTCAACGGTGATAAACGAACCGCGGCACCGTCGAATGTTGCCTTCATATCCAAAGAGTCGAACAACTGATTAACTGTCGCGCCGGTGACTTTGCCGTCGAAGCGAGTGTTAAGTGCACCGCTCAATTTGAACTTTTCATCGAGCGATTGCGCTTCCATCACAGGCGCAATTTCGATTTTATCGACGCCGCCATCAAATTTGAGATCAGCCCGCGCAGGTAAAAAATTGCCCTGTGAATTCAGCTGAATATTTCCCTGATAAGCTTGAGTCGAAAATGTTTGCTTCCATTTTCCTTTATTGAGGGACAAGGATAAGTCGGCATCTGAAAAAGTGAGTTTTTTTACGATTACCTCACCGATTGTCAGGTTGGCATTCACGTGAATATCTTGCAGCGCATCAAGAGGCAAAGGTGTGTCTTCGCTTTGAGTTTCTGCCGTTGGTGCAGTCTCGGTCACCGGCGGCAAATAGCGATCAACATTAATATGATTGAGCGCTAAGCGAGTTGTAATGGCTGGCGATGAGAAATTATCTACCGAAAACTCGCCTTCAATACGGCTGTCATCAAGCCGCATATCAAGTTTGGAAAGCTTGAGATTATTCGCATCACCCGATAAATCGCCAGACAACTCAACAACATTAAGCGCTTTGGCATCCGCCATTTCCAAGTCAAGACCTAGAGTATTTGACCAGTGACGAGCATTAATATTGTTAAGGTGAATTTTTCCAGCATAATTAAGATCACCCAGTAAATTTTTAATTTCGAACTCATAACCGAGATCCGCCTCAGCACTGGTCTTATCGGCAACCTTGATCGCGATCTTGCCTTTTGTCAGTTTCAATTGGGAAAAATCACTGTTGATCGAAACTTCGTGAGATAAATCGAGGTTTAACGTTTGTGCGCGCAATGATTTTTCATCACGCATGGATGCTGCCAAAGATAAATTCATGGGGAAGGCACGCCCTTGGGTGTTCACTTCCAGCGCATCAAAATTAAGGCGATCTATCGCATAACGTGCGCCCACGAGCTGGTCTTCAAAAATAATGGTGGCTTCGTTAAGTGAAATTCGATCGATCGCAAGTTGCAGCGGTTTTGCTTGTGAATCGTGTGCAGTCGAATTGTCCAGCGGCTGCTCTGAAGACTTAATTAAATCTTCCCAGTTACCTCGACCATTTTTGTCGCGAATTAAATGAATGTTGGCATTTTCCAAGCGGACGTAATCGACTTCGAAATCGCCCGCGAGCAAAGGTTTTATCGCCAGCATCAAGCCCGCATCACTGAATTTTGCAAGCGGCACTTCAGGTGAATTGAGCGGAGCAATACTGACATCCGCCAAACTGATCCCCATTCTCGGCCAGAAGGTCCAACCCATATTGCCGAGCTCAAGAGCTATACCTTGCTCCTTCGCCAAGTTAATAAGCACAGGCCGAAACTGATTGGGGCTGACAAACAAAACCACAAGAGTCAGCAACAACACAACAAGAACAATTAGCGATACTAGGACTTGAGATAAACGCTTCATGGAGGCTCCTGCTATCCGGTTAATCCAATGAAAGATGAGAGATGTCTGGAAGTGCGACAGGCTCAGTAATTTTTGCGGGGACAAGTTCTACCCCGACAGGTGCAACACCCCATTCGGGTGCTGCGACCGGCGGGGGCTGGGAAGGACGCTCCTCGTCTTTAAGCAGCTGCTCTCCTGCAGGGGCTAAGTCGACATTTAGTTCTTTGATTGAAATTTGAGGAGCGACCGGTTTCTCACTGTCGTCGATAAGATTGCCTTCGGGAGCACGCACACTAAATTGAGCAGTGCTAACCATTAAGGGCGTAATTTTTTTACGCTCATTAATACGCAGTAAATTCATACCCGCCGGTGCCAATGTCCACGCGTAAGGTGCCGATTTAATAGGCGCAGTCGCCGCTGCGGTACTAGTCGAATTAGTGGGCTGCTCAGCTTTAATTGAGACGACTACGCCTGCGCGCGTTAATGCGGCTTTAAACTTAGCCGCGCCGGCTTCATCTAAATTTTTTTTGAGAACGATTGGCTTACCGGTGAAGAGCGACTCTACTTTGGCAGCGTCTAACTTAAACAGTTGAGCGAGGTTCTGTTTGACTTGTGCCAACGACTGCCCCATCTGGATATCGCCATGAAATACGATGTGATAGCGAGTTTCACTCATGCCCTTCATCCTTTAATTGTTAATGTCGTTTCGGCTGACTCATGACAACACAGTTATAAATCGAGAATAGGGTCGTCGAGATTGTGATCCATCTCTCGGGCAGGCTCTGCCACGCGTGGGCGCCCCACGGGTTTTGCAGGAACGCCCGCCACCGTCGTGCGTGGATCAACCGATTCGAGCACGACGCTGCCCGCCCCAATTTTTGCGCCCTCACCAATTTCGATGTTGCCTAGTAACTTAGCGCCTACCCCAATGAGCACACCCTGTTTGACATGTGGATGACGACGGGACCGAGTCGCGCCACTACCGCCCAATGTCACAGCGTGTAGCATAGAAACGTTGTCTTCGATGATGGCGGTCTCCCCGATCACCACACCCGTCGCGTGGTCGATCATAATGCCCGCGCCAATACTGGCACCAGGATGGATATCCACCGCAAACACTTGGGAAATTTGGTGCTGTAGAAACAACGCAAGCGGACGTCGACCCTGTTGCCACAGCCAGTGCGCGATACGCCAAGAAGCCAAGGCTTGAAAGCCCTTAAAGAATAGAAATGGGATATAAAACTTATCGCAAGCGGGATCTCGCTCCCGATGAGCGCGAATATCGCGCATCATGCTTTTTTCGAGTTGGACATCGACTTGCAGTGCTTCGGTAAAAAGCTCTTGTAAGGTCATGGCGCCCAGCGACGGCGAAGCTAAAAGATTCGCCAAATGGAAAGCGATGGCATCGGAGAAACGAGCGTGATTGAGCACAGTCGCCTGGTAATAGCTCGATAACGAAGGCTCAGACACGAGCGCATCGCGAATTTCTCGATGAATCTCAGCCCAAATTAGCGGGATGTTAATTGGGTTGCGCATCAACGCCTCAGGCAGCATCGCCATCTCCTTAAATCACGCTTAGTGGGTACCAATGCGCGCAGCTTCGCGATCGATAAGCGCCAGCAATTGGTTCATATCCGTGAAGTATTCCACCCCCAAAGCTTTTACATCGGGTAACAAGGGATTGGTGTGTCCGTAGTGATCGTTCGGGCAATAAGCAAAAGGCTTCATGCCCGCCGCTAGAGCAGCACGAATACCCGTTAAAGAATCTTCGATCACCAAAGTTTCTGAAGGCTCGACTCCCATCGTTTTGGCGGCGTGCAAAAAAAGATCGGGCGCAGGCTTACCTACGCGGACATCTTCGTAGCTAAAAATTTTGTTGCCGAAGTAATCGAGTAAACCAGTTAACGGCAGAGTGACCTGCATTTTTTCGTGCTTACCATTCGACGCCACGCAGCGATTAATATTGCGTGCGACCAATCCGTCCAATACAGCTTTGACGTTGGGAATGGCCTTGAGCCGAGTTTCGCAAGCCGCGAGCGTTTTGGTTTGCATGTCTTGCCAGAAGGCTTCGCCACGGGCAACCTTCTCTGACTCGCTGAGCGATTGCCAGCTCGCCAGTTCAGAGAGCTCTTGGGTGGCGATAACCACACAATCAGGCACTGATTTTCCACG
Organism: Cellvibrio sp.; assembly: GCA_051885175.1. GTDB lineage: Bacteria > Pseudomonadota > Gammaproteobacteria > Pseudomonadales > Cellvibrionaceae > Cellvibrio. Next base: position 364,304 of record JBJEWS010000012.1, on the reverse strand, counting down.
GTAAGTCTCGATAACGTCGTCGAACGAACGGTTAAGACCTTCAGCCTGAAAACATTCGCTAAGAATTTCCGCCGCCAGCACTTCGCTATCGACCAAGACACCATCACAATCAAAAATCACTAACATGACACATCGTCCGCAAAATTAAAGCCGCCATTATCGACGATTTGCCGGATAAGGGGTGAACCAAAGTAAGAAAAAGCCTGCCAGCAAGAACAAGATAAGAGCCGACATGCCTAGCCGCGTGGATTCAGTCAACGCCGTTACCCAAGCCACCGCAAGAGGCGCCAAAAACGCCGTGGCGCGACCAGACAAGGCATAAAGCCCAAAATAGCGACCGGCTTCTTCCGGCGAGATACTCGCGGCCATGTAAGCTCGTGAACTTGCCTGAACCGGCCCAAACGTCAGCCCAATGAGTAGACCAAAGCCTACATAAATTTTTTCAGCCAAACTGCCGAACAAACCACCCGTCTCCATTGGGCTTAAGGCCACAGCACCGAACAAGGTGTAACCTGGGCCTGTCGAGACAATACCTAAAGTGGCAATAATCAACCCTAATAAGCTCAGTAAAACCAAGGTTTTCGCTCCTAGACGCTGATCAAGTCGACCCGCAATCCAGCATCCCGCTATGGCAACCAGCAACAGCAAAATACCGTAAACACCAACCTCGATAGTTTGCCAACCGAACATGACCGCGGCGAAGGCGCCACCCAATGCCAAGAGCCCGTTAACGCCATCTTGATAAAGCATTCGCGCCACTAAAAAGCGTCGTAATCCTTTATGGTGAAACAGCTCTTTGAGTGTCGCCGTCAAACGGCGCAAACTTTCTCGCAGCTGTAGCCCTTTTCCAACACGGGTGGTATCTGGCGTGAATAAGAAGAGCGGTAAAAGAAACACAAGATACCAAAGTGCAGCAAACGGCCCTGTGATACGCGCGTCCTCCCCAAGTGGCGTGGACAAACCTAATAAGGAGGGCATGCCCAGCAATGTCTTACCGGTGTTGGCATCTTCAGCAAGAAGCAGCAAGACGATAAACAGGGTGACGAGCCCACCCAGATAGCCCAGCCCCCACGCGTAGTTCGAAAATTTACCCAGCGCGTCTTTATCCATGAGACTTGGCATGAGCGAATCGTTAAAGACAATGGAGAATTCAGCAGCCACCATAGCCACCACAATGGCCGCCATTGGCAGCCAAAGATCACTGCCCGGCATTGCCCACCACAATGAAGTCAGGGCTAAGATTTTGAGCACCGCAAACCCCAGAAGCCACGGCTTACGCGGGCCGGCCAAATCCGAAATCGACCCTAAAATGGGTGAAAATACCGCAACAATAAACCCACCAATCGCGATCGTATTCGCCCAAGCGGTTTGGCCCGTTACTGGGTCTTGTGCGATTCTGGCGACGAAATAAGGTGCGAAGATAAAGGTGAGGATAACCGTGAAAAACGGTTGCGCCGCCCAGTCGAACATCATCCAGCCAAATAATGCGCGCCGCGGTGTCTTTGGCTCGGGTGTTAGAGAAACGGGGTGGGACACATTAACTCCTAGCGGATTATCCGAGATAAACAAATCGTTGGATGATATCAGTAAGATTGCTTATCACTGTCTCTTTCAGGGCGAGCGGTTGCTGCTCAAATTCTTGGGCTAACGCAGTGACTGAAAACAATGGCGCAATCTCCTGCGCTAAAGGCCTATAGCTTAAATGCCAAGGTTCACAGCCCACTCCACCTCGGTCGGTCGAGTAAGGTCGATAAAACGGGCAATCAGGACGCAATAACTCCTTATCTAACCACTCATGAAATGCCCCAAAAACTCCCGTCTTTGAGCACTCATCAGGTGTTAACTGAACTTTGTATCCCTCAGGAAGTGCGGCTTTATCATAGACGTCGAAATCACTACCCCAATGGTGTCGCGATGTCCCGGGCAGCGCTGACCATCTTAGGATTGCATCGACTTGCCGCGCTTTGGAGAGCGACAAGATATCCACCGGCTGGCCTGCGTCGTCAACCACAAGCCGCCGTCCCTCCGCCTTGGCATTCCAAATCGCCAATTGCCGATCGAAACTGCGATAACCACTAATAATCGCAGGCTCAAATCCCGCCAAGCGCGCCTGGGATTGAAGTTGCTCAAAGGCGGCAATGGTCGACGCTGCCAAATGCGTATTGAGTGATTGGCTAAAAACAATATGGCTTTCGTCTAACCCAAAACAGGTTTTTGTTGAGTAACGCGGCATAAATATCCCGAAATCTAGATCTGGACGACAATTTGTTAGCAATAGGTTAGCAAGCCATTACTATCCCCGGATGAATGAAGTATAAATAGGGCCTTGTTAGCCCCGAAAGCTATAACCGAAACATAATAAAAGAAGTAGATGGAATTACCGCAACCGCTATTTGATAACTATTTAGGAGTGAATTCCCATGAATCATTCACAAAGCGATTTGCTGCAACTTAAAAATCTTGGCATTGCAACAGTTAACATCTTGCGCGCCGTTGGTATCCATACACAAGAAGATCTTGCCCGCGTCGGCGCAGTCGACACCTACAACCGAATTAGAGCCCGCAAAATAAACGTTTCAAAGGTGATGCTTTACGCGCTACATGGCGCCCTTCATGATATACACTGGAACGATTTAAAACCCCAGTTAAAACAAGAACTCGTGGCCCTAGCCGATCAATCATCTGCTGTGGAGTCCCAAGTGCTTGCATAATAATCATACCTTTCATAGGGACAAGCAACCGGATGCCGCTCTTCAATCAACCTTCTGATACCGCTCTTCAACTCATTGCGCAGCGATCCACTTTAGGCTCACAACTGCGCAATGCTCTCACTGAACATTTGACCTACTCACAAGTTGAGCCAGGTATTTGCCTCAACCAACACTTCGAAGGTTTTACCAATACACTGTTTTTTATTACAGGCGGCATTGTCCGTGTAGAGCACCGAGATAAGGGGCTTATGGAGCTGAGTGAAAGCTGCATCATCGGGCTGGAGCGTTGTGAAGGAAGTCTAGAAGCCAGCTTTTACACTTCGTCTAACTTGTCCATTGGGCAGATGAATGCTGCACTCTTCTGGCAATGCCTACAATCTTCAGCAGAGCTCAACCGAATCGCTTTCCAATATCTTGCAATTTCTCAAGCCTTATTGATGGAGCAATTATCCGCTCAAACGGCAAACCCTTATCTGCCGCAAACGGGTTACACCCGAATAACAGCGGGCGACATCATCATCCACGAAGGCGATCTTGCCGATCAAGTATTTACCTTAGTTGAAGGTACTGCTGCAGCTTACCGAAATGGCGTCAAATTAGGCGAGATTGGGACTAACGAAGTCTTTGGTGCGATTGCGGTATTTACAGCTCAACGACGTACTGCAACCGTTGTTGCTCTCACCGATTGCATTCTACTGGCAATCCCAAAATCCGACTTCCTCGAACTCATCGCACAACAACCTCAAGTCTGCACCGGCCTACTTGCCGAAATGGCCTCACGCATCAGTCAGCTCAATCACCAAGTTATCGACCTAAATGAAAGTCTGCGCGACAAAAGCACGAGTATTTGAGAATTATTCTTAAAAAGCCTTGACGACTCAAATGAGAATGATTATCTTTGCATTACTGATTGAGCTTCTCCCTCATCAGTTGAGCGGAATAGTTGTCCTGCAAGTCAATTATTACGCAAAGAGCCTAAATCCGACGGATATTATTGGTTTTGGTCTCATGGCTAACACGGTTGCTTGGGCCGCCTTTTTAGGCGGCCGTTTTTTCTTTTCTTAACGCCCTCTCCTTGAAATCCGCTGTTCAAAAACCCATATACTGCACATCTTTCTAGTTTTCTCTCGAGGAGAATCAGCGTGTTACGTATTGGTCTGTTTTTATTAACTAACCTCGCGGTAATTTTGGTCGCAGGTGTCGTTCTAAGCCTATTAGGCGTTGGAAACTACCGCACCGCCGATGGGCTTAACCTCTCTAACTTACTCGTATTCTGTGCCGTATTCGGTTTTACCGGCTCCATAATTTCGCTACTCATCTCCAAGTGGATGGCAAAGAAAACCATGGGTGTTCAACTCATCGAACACGCGCGCAACGCCGATGAACAGTGGCTAATCGATACAGTAACTGAACTATCACGCAAGGCGGGAATTAAGACCCCCGAAATTGGTATTTTCCCCGCACAGGAATCGAACGCTTTCGCAACGGGTTGGAATCGCAACGATGCGCTCGTCGCCGTAAGTTTGGGATTATTACAACGCTTTGAACGTGACGAAGTTGAAGCGGTTCTCGCACACGAAATCGGTCACGTCGCCAATGGCGACATGATTACCCTGAGCTTAATTCAAGGCGTGGTGAACACCTTTGTGATGTTCTTTGCCCGCATCATCGGCGACATCGTTGATCGCGCGATTTTGAAAAATGAAGATGGTCGTGGCTTCGGTTTTATGATTGCCACCTTCGTTGCTGAGTTGGTGTTAGGCTTCCTTGCGTCAATGATCGTTGCCGCCTTCTCGCGCTATCGCGAATTCAGAGCCGATGAAGCGGGTGCAGTCCTAGCTGATCGCGGCGCCATGATCCGCGCACTTCAACGCTTACAGGCCGAAGCAAACGCAGGTGTCGAGACGTCTATGCCAGCGAGCATGCAGGCTTTTGGAATTAGCAGTGGCGCCTTGCACAAACTCTTTGCCAGCCACCCGCCGCTTGAAGTTCGCATTGACGCCTTGCGCAAGGGAGCGTAAATCGAAGGCGATACCATTCAAAAGGCTGAGCATTGCTTGGCCTTTTTTATTCCCCTAACCAACGACTAGTGAGACGGATATGTCATTATTCTTGGCCCCCACCCGATTTATTCTTACCTGTATCGGCCTTCTTTCGGCCGCGTTTGCAAGCGCTTTCTCGACCAATGATGAACAAAACTCCATTGAGGTTTTTGAGTCTGCTAGGCCCAGTGTGGTCTACGTCACCAACGAGCAATTTGCGAGACTTCCCTTCTCTCTCGACATAGTTTCGGTTCCTGGCGGGGCGGGAACCGGGTTTGTCTGGAGCAAAGATGGCTACATAGTGACAAATTATCACGTGGTGGAGAATGCCAACCGAATCATGATCACGCTGCAAGACCAAACTCACCTCCCCGCAACCGTTGTGGGTCTTGCACCCGAGCGTGATATCGCGGTCTTAAAAATCGAGGCGCCAAGAAATAAACTTCATCCACTGCCGCTGGGCGACTCTCAGCGTCTTCAAGTTGGTCGAAAAGTACTGGCGATTGGTAACCCCTTTGGCCTAGATGCTACTTTGACTACCGGTGTTGTAAGCGCATTGGGAAGAGAAATTGAATCACCGACACGCCGCAAAATCACCAACGTTATTCAGACAGACGCTGCCATCAATCCCGGCAACTCCGGAGGGCCATTGCTCAACAGCAAGGGTGAACTGATTGGCGTCAACACCATGATTTACAGTCCGAGCGGTGCGAGCGCCGGTATCGGCTTTGCCATTCCCGTAAACACCGTTAAAGAAGTGGTTCCAGAACTAATCAAGCACGGCCGAATTGTCCGTCCCGTGTTAGGTATTCGTAGTGCCCCCGATCAATGGGCTCGCCAAATGGGGCTCGAAGGCATCGCTATTTTGCGAGTTGAACCCAACTCTCCTGCCGCTCGTGCAGGACTTGAAGGCGTGAAACGCAATCGATTTGGCCAGACCGTACTCGGTGATGTAATAGTCGCGATTGATGACCATCCCGTCTCTAACGACGATCAACTGTTAAGCACTCTCGAGAAGTACCGAGCAGGCCAAACAGTAACCTTGAGCTTTGTACGGCAAGGCAAACTTCACACAAAGAAAATCAAACTAAGCGCACCAGGATCAACATAATGCAAAACGAGTGGCATTTCGCCGTTGCCAATTCAGACTTACCTACTCTAGGGAAAAGTCGAGGATTTAGTATTGAGGGAAATAAGTTTTTTGTGGTTAACTCCCAAGGGACCTATAAAACCTACAGGAATTATTGCCCGCATTTGGGTGTGACACTTGAATGGCGGGAGCATGAGTTTCTCGACCCAAGTGGGACGCTCATCGAGTGCGCCACTCATAACGCGTTATTTACGCTCGACTCTGGTGAATGTGTTACTGGCCCCTGTTTTGGACGATCTCTGATTGCTATAGAGTGCCAATTGCAAGACCAAGGTCTATTTGTTCTGCTCCAGTAGTACCATCAAAAAAGCGCGCCTCGGCGCGCTTTTTTGATGGTTTAAAATTACAAACTTCTAATCTTATTCACTGTGCTGCTAGTCGATTTGTTCTCGGTCAAACCAAGTACTACGACTTCGCCTCCATAGCCCGACACAATGTCATGGCCAACAACTTGATCAAGCCGGTAGTCCCCACCTTTGGCTAAAACATCGGGTTTTAACAGATTGAGCAAACGCTCCGGCGTCGAATCACTAAACGGAATGACCCAGTCAACAGAAGACAAGCCCACTAAAACCGTGAGCCGATCATCAAGCGTATTAATCGGCCGAGTGTCACCTTTTAGCGCTTTAACTGATTCATCGTTATTAACCGCAACAATCAATTTGTCGCCTAGTCGCTTCGCTTCATTTAAATAATTCACGTGCCCAGCATGAAGCAAATCAAAACATCCATTAGTGAAAACAATACGCTCACCTTGTGCGCGCGCATGAGCCACCGCTTCGACTAAACTCGTTTCGTCCATGGTTTGCGAGCCGAGGTAACTTACGCCTTTTATAGCATCGCGCAATTCATGCGGAAGCACCGTCGCGGTACCCGATTTAGTTACGACAATCGCGGCGGCGAGATTGGCGATTTGTACCGATTCAACAATATCTTTACCAGCCGCAAGAGCACCAGATAACACAGCAATAACCGTATCCCCCGCGCCCGTTACGTCGTAAACCTCGCGAGCATGCGCAGGTAAATGAACTGGCTCGAACATAGGTCGCAACAAGGTGATGCCTTTCTCGCCGCGAGTTACCAATAAGGATTGGAGCTGTAAGTCCTCAATCAGCTGCATACCTTTACTTACCAAATCCGCTTCGTTTGCACATGGGCCTACGACTTGCTCGAATTCGTGCATATTGGGTGTCAGCAAATTAGCATGACGATATTTATCATAACGACCGGTTTTCGGATCAACAAAAACAGGAATCGCGCGAGCTGCAGCAGCCTGAATAAAGGCCTGTGTATCTTGGACACTTCCCTTGGCATAATCCGAAATAAGCACGATATCGATGCCATCGAGACAAGCATTAAAACGCTCTAGGAGCGCTTGCGAGTCCTGACGGCAAAAAGGGGATTCAAAATCCATGCGTAATAGCTGCTGATGTCGTGAAAGAACACGCAATTTAGTGACTGTTGGCGCAACGGCGGATTTGTGCAGTGAATGGTTGATTTTGCTTTCTGTCAGTAATCGCTCTACACACTCGCCCGCCTCGTCATTTCCGACAATTCCCATCAAAGTGACGTTACATCCTAACTGAGCAAGATTGGTTGCAACATTCGCCGCACCGCCTAAACGATCAATTCGCTCATCCACTGCCACCACAGGCACGGGGGCTTCTGGGGAAATTCTACAGCTCGTCCCCTGCCAATAACGATCTAGCATCACATCGCCCACCACTAAAATGGTGGCGCGCTCAAAGGCGGGCATACTAATTGACATCTTTTTCACAGGAGTTACCTCTTCCCTCGCTGGTGACTACTCATCAAGAGTGGTTTTTTCGTCGTTTCCATACTGACGTGAATGCAGCCGACTATAAGCGCCTGCAGCTGCTAATAATTGTGCATGGGTGCCTTCCTCTAGAATGCGTCCCTCGCCCATCACAATAATTTTATCGGCGTTTTCAATGGTCGAAAGCCTGTGCGCGATTACAAAAGTTGTGCGACCCTGCATCACTTGCTCTAAGGCTGCCTGCACAAAATGTTCCGACTCGTTGTCCAGAGCCGATGTTGCTTCATCTAATATTAAAATTGGCGCATCTTTCAAAATAGCACGCGCAATCGCAATGCGTTGGCGCTGACCACCGGATAACCATGCGCCCCCCTCACCGATGTAAGATTGCAATCCATCCGGTAAATATTTAGCAAAATCTGTCACAAATGCCAGATCGGCGGCGCGTTGAATCTCGGCATCTGTCACAGAATCGCGAAGTCCGTAGGCGATGTTCTCTGCAATAGTACCGTTGAACAAAATAACTTGTTGATTTACAAGCGCGATTTGTTCACGAAGATTTTTTAATTTGATGTCTTGAATAGGCACATCGTCGATCAAAATCTCGCCGCCGGTTACTTCGTAAAATCGCGGCAGGAGATTAACTATAGTCGACTTTCCGCTACCAGACTTGCCAACCAGCGCAATTACCTCACCGGGTGTGGCGCGCAAGTTGAAGCTTTGCAAAATTGGCTGTTCGGCAGAGGCATATTTGAATTCGACATTTCGGAATTCAATAGCGCCCTTCACATTGGATAATTCGCGTGTACCTAAGTCGGATTCTTGCTTTTCATCGAGTAGCTGGAAAACGCTATCAGCGGCCGCCACCCCTTTTAAAATCATCGGCGCCACTTCACCCAGTTGGCGAATGGGATTAACGATCATACCAATGGCGGTGATGTAGCCGATAAAAGTTGCAGTATCGCCAATTTCCATAAAACTCAAAGCAGCAAAAATGAGAAAACTCATGGAAACCGCGATTAATAAATGCATGATGGGCGCGTTTGCCGAGCTCGTCATCACGATCTTCATATTTTGTTTATAGTTTTTTTCGCTCGCCTCCGCAAATCGCGTTTGTTCGTAATTTTCCGCACCAAAACTGCGCATCACACGATAGCCATCAATCATCTCGCTCGACACCTGAGTAATGTCACCTACTGTGTCTTGAACCTTCGAACTCAATCGACGTAACCGGCGAGCCACCTTAGTGACAAGAAAACCCATCAAGGGTGCGACCGCCAAAAACATCAAGGTTAATTTCCAATCTAGGTATAAAAGGTAGATCAAGAGGCCTATGACCGTTGCGCCTTCGCGAAGACCTTTTTTCAGCGCATCCGTTGCCGCCGCCGTCACGCCATTGATGTTGTAGGTAATGAGCGATACCAAATGCCCACCCGGGCGGGACTCCATCACCTCCACTGGCAAACGAGTCATATGATTAAATACTTGTACGCGAAGTACATCGATAATTTTAAAAGCGACTTTTGCCATAAAGTAGCCGCCAATAAACATTCCGACTCCACGCAAGAGCGTGGCAAAAATAATCTGCGCAGGAACTACCCAGATCGGATGTCCTTCTTTGCCATCAATCGTATTAACTAAATTCTCCATGATGTAGGAGTAATAGACGTTGGCGATAGCATAGAGGATGTAGCCAACCACGCTGAGTGCGAATAACCCTATGTAGGGTTTGATATAACGCAACAAACGGAAATAGATTTGATAAGCAGATGCTTCACTCATAGAAGAAGCGGTAGATTTATTCATAATCACGTTGTCTTTTTGACTCGTCTGGTGCAGGTGCGGCCTCCACTAAACAAGAGTAGGCTCGATTAAATTCAGCAAGCGAATAATGACTCTGCGCTCTTACGCGCGCTTTTTCCCCTAAACCTTGCCGTTGATCTAACGTCATGGTTAATAATTCTTCAAGTTTATCGGCAAATTGTCGCGCTTGCGTCACATCCACTTGTAAACCTGCGTCATCCAAAATCGTTGTAAGGGGTTCTATCTTATTAATAATGATGGGTCGGGCGAGTGCCATAGCTTCAAGCAATGCCAACCCAAAGCCCTCGGACTTAGAAGGGAATACGAATAGATCGAAGGCTTTGATGTAGCGACGTGCTTCGACTTTCGCACCAAGAAAATGTGTCCTTGATTCAACACCTAAGGTCTTGGCTAAATTTTCTAACACTTGCCGTTTTTCACCCTCACCAACGATCGCAAGTTGAACATCTGGGTAGTTAGGCGCAATCAACGCAAATGCTCGAATAAGGGCGTCCTGCTGCTTATCACCAACCAATCGCCCGATAGTGCCTACGATCAAGTCTTCGCTCGGCAAACCAAGCGCTGATCTTGCCTCTTGCATCGATAACGCTTGAGAATCGATTGTCGCCGTATCGATGGCTAATGGGATGCAATAACAATTCGACTGGGTAATTCCAACTCTCGCGTCAACCAGGTAATTCTTTAAAGCATCTGAAATACTGATGTATTCGAAACGTGATCGTTTTTTTAAACGAAACGCAAATCGTCGAGTCCACCTATCGAAATCGCCAAACGCACAAAACGAACCGTAACAGCGAGCCTCACCCAAATAATCATGCAATGAGGCGATTAGCTCCGTGGGTTTATACATATTGGTAAGGATCACATCAAAACAGTAAGTTTTAAAAAAAGCTTTTAAGGCTTTTTTTGCTACTCGCCGAGTTCCAGCATAATCCTGTTTTCTTAAATGCAAATTAAACAACGCGCGCGCGCGCGTGATTGCTTCACCTTTTTCAAGATAAAGATAAGTGACCTCGTGCCCGCGATTAACCAGTCCTTCTGCGATCATATGATTGACGGCAGTCACACTGGCAATCTGTCGCGTCTGGACAATCAACACTCGCTTAGCATTCATACGCGGTTAGCCTGCCTCTGTCCGTATTTTTAACAGATGGGCGCCTACCAATAGCCCTGCTGGAATCCAATAGGCAAACCAAAAAGCGTTAATCGACATCAGCAAATGAGGTGCGTTGGTGAATAAACACAGGCAACCAAAAACAAACCACATAAACAGCGGTAGGATTTGTCGGTGTTTACAGAAGGTTTGCAATACGAGCTGAAGATGACATAACGCAATGAATAGCCCGACCAACCCCGCATAATACACAGTATCAATCCACGGATTGTGTGCATGATGAAAAACATCGACGTCAGGAACAATAATTCGTGGATCGTAAAGTGCACCTATTCCAAAAAAAGCATTTTCGTAAGTGCGAGCCAAGAGTGCGCGCCATAATAGGTCACGATCGGATAGATCTAACCCACGATTTCCAATGATTTCAGCGAGGTTGAACTGCACAAATAACGTAGCTACAGCAACTAGTGCAACCCCTACCTGCATTGACACAATTTTCTTTGAAGGTCTGCATAGAATAAGCGAAGTTATCGCCACCAATCCAAATGCCAGAATCGCCCCACGAGTTTGTGAAAGCAGTAGCGCTAACCCGCAAATTCCTGCGGCGCAAAACCAAAGAAGCATGTCGCGCCTCTCGGCCGACTGGAGTGACTTCACGTAGGCCACAATGGCAACCGCACCAAAGACCTGCCCTGTAAGAGTCGAGTTTTCAGCCACACCATGTGCACGCAGTCTCAACCCCAGTGGATGCCCCAAAATGCCGTAGAAATAAATAATTTCACCAATTGCCGCTACCACTCCTGCAATAACCATGTACTTGAGGAGCCTGTCGACATTGAGATGCCCTCGCACCACCAGAAAACTTGCGATCGCCAACCAAATGGCGATAAGCATCCAAGATCGAAACAATTTAGAGAGGTGATTTTCGCTTGCCCACAAATTCGACAATACAATATAGCCTGTCATTAGCAGGGCGACACCCGTGAACACCCCACCAAAATCTTTCCAGTGTGCTTTTTTCCAAGGTAAAAATAGTAGTGCAGGCAAGAGCAAAAAAAGATAAAACGAAGACCGCAACCCCGCAACGCCCGACGCCCAAAAATACGAAATTACAAAAAAATACACGCCGAAACTCATCCAGCGCGTTGCAAAACTGTTCCAGCGATCACCTAACTGCGGCATGATCTCCACACTCTTAAAATTATGTTAATGAATCCATCGCCGTGATCACGGCATCCGGTTTAACGTCGGTCAAGCATCGATAATGCCCAAAAGGACACTCGCGTTTGAAACACGGGGAGCAATCGATGGGCTGCTGGACGATAGCAACTCGCTCGCCGAGCGGCGGCGTATGCTCAGGCGAAGTAGAACCAAACACCACCGCCAAGGGTTTATTCAATGCGGCAGCGATATGCATCAATCCTGAATCGTTCGACAGCACTCGCTCAGCCTGCGCCATGAGTAACATTGCCTCAGACAGCTGAGTTTGGCCCGCGATATTACGATAGTGAAGCTGAGCCTCGACTGAAAGAGCGGCGCGAATATCGTCACCAACGGCGATATCATTTTTTCCACCCAGACTCCACACCTGATATCCACGCGCAATGTAGGCTTCTGCAACCTCAGCGTAATATGTCTGAGGCCAACGCTTGGCAATACCATATTCGGCACCAGGGCAAAGAATGAGCACTGGTCGCTCAAGGTTTAAAGCCAGACTGGCTAATAAATCTCCGAGATTCTCAGCATTTACTTGCAATGAAGGGTTGGGCAAAGCTGGGAGCTTGGCATGCTTCGGAAAAGCAAGGGCAGCATAGCGCTCAACCATGAGAGGGTAGGCTGACTTGTCGAGCTTGCGATAATCATTAAGTAAACCGTAGCGCATTTCACCAAGCCATCCTGTGCGCTTGGGGATGTTCGCGAAGTATGGGATCAACGCTGACTTGAAGGAATTAGGCAGAAGGATTGCTTGGTCAAAACCGTAAGAGCGCAGCGATAATCCGATTCGTCGGCGCTCTAAAAACGCGAACGGCCCATGCCCGATCGGCATATCGATGACCGCATCAACTTCCGGCATGGCATCCAATAAAGGCCGCGTCCAAGACAGTGCCAGAACAGCAATATGGCACCTCGGATCCTGCGCTTTCAATAATTTGAATAGCGTCTGCGCCATCATCATATCGCCAATCCAGCTTGGCCCTACGATGAGGATTTTGCGGTTGGCAGCGTTAAGAGAGCTCACTCAAAACCCTTGCTCAATCAGATATAAAAAACCCGCAGGCGAACCTGCGGGCATGGTGTTACTTAGCGACAGGTGACAACCAGTCAAGGTGCTTATCATCACCGCCACGAACAAGATTGAAATACGCTTGCTGTAACTCGGTGGTAATAGGACCGCGACGTCCTTCGCCAATTTGACGGCCATCAAGCTCGCGGATCGGCAATACTTCCGCGGCAGTGCCAGTGAAAAATGCTTCTTCAGCCAGATAAACTTCATCGCGAGTGATACGCTTTTCACGCACTTCGTAACCGCGCTCTTGAGCTAAGGTCATCACAGTACGGCGAGTAATGCCGTCTAAACAAGAGGTTAATTCAGGAGTGTAGATCACGCCTTCTTTGATCATAAAGAAGTTTTCGCCGGAACCTTCAGACACGTAGCCCTCGGTATCGAGCAACAACGCTTCCTCGCATCCTGAATCTAGCGCTTCTTGCAGAGCCAACAAGGAGTTGATGTAGTTACCATTGGCTTTCGCCTTGGTCATGGCAATGTTCACATGGTGACGGTTGTAGCTAGAAGTACGAATACGAATACCTACTTCGCGAGCTTCAGGCGCCATATACGAAGGCCATTCCCACGCCGCTACAATCACGTGAACTTTCAAGTTGTCAGCGCGCAAGCCCATACCTTCGGAGCCGTAAAACGCCATCGGACGCAGATACGCCTCTTTTAAACCATTTTCACGCACCACTAATTTATGCGCTTCGTTAATTTGTTCTTTGGTGTAAGGCATCTTCATGCGGAAGATATGCGCCGAACCAAATAGACGATCGGTATGCTCTTTAAGTCGGAAAATACTGGTGCCGTGTGCACCGGCGTCGTAGGCGCGGACACCTTCAAACACACCCATACCGTAGTGAAGTGTGTGGGTTAATACGTGGGTTTTCGCGTCGCGCCAAGGTACTAATTCACCATCGAGCCAGATGACGCCATCACGATCGGCCATTGACATAGCAAACTCCAAAATCAATTTCTAAATAATTGGGAGGCCCGCGGTAACACGGGTCATACATTTATGCACGTGGCAAGTTAAGGTGCTGTGGGCGCTTCAATTAGGCGATGCCATAGTTGCGTCACGAATTCTCGTTCCTCAGAGAATTGCTGGTCACCTTCAAGAACCGCCTCTTGACGCTGTAGCGCAAGGCGGTGCCCGGTGGATCGGTAGGCTTTGTAAGCGGCGATCAGATGGGCCACGGAATCGGCGTCGAGTAAACCTGCTTCTTCCAGTGATCCAAGTATGCGAATGTTGTCCGTGTACTGGATAATACTTGGCGCTTGGTGCGCCCAAGCTAATGCCGCGTATTGAACCATAAATTCAATGTCGACGATACCACCCGCACCCTGTTTTAGATTAAATAAACCGCGATTTCGCTGGCCGCTATCGAGTGTCTCGCGCATTTTTCGGCGCATCTGTGCCACATCCTCTCGCAGCTGTTGGTTGTCCCGCGGTTGAGTGAGCACACGATGACGAATTGTCTCGAAAGCTTTACCTAATTGAGCGTTTCCGGCGACGACTCGGGCGCGCACCAAGGCTTGATGCTCCCAAGTCCAAGCTTCGGTCATTTCATAACGCTCGAAGCCATTAAGAGAGGCCACCAGCAACCCCGAATTCCCCGAGGGGCGCAAGCGCATATCCACTTCGTACAATTTCCCATTAAGGGTTTGGGTGCTCAAGATGTGGATGATTCTCTGCCCGAGTCGCGTATAGAAGGTTAAATTGTCGATCGAGCGCTCACCATCGCTATTGCCGGAGTCGGCGTTATGGATGAACACCAAATCAAGGTCAGAGCCGTGCGATAACTCAATCCCACCCAACTTGCCAAACCCCACAATCACGAAATCCGGCTCGTGATCGATACTGCCATCGGCTTTTGTGGGATAACCGTGACGCCCCACCATGTACTGCCACGAAAGCTCGAGAACGTGCTCTAAAATCACCTCAGCGATGAAAGTAAGATAATCACTCACTTTCATCAGCGGCAGCGCACCTGTGACTTCAGAGGCAGCAACCCGCAACGCGTGAGCCAACCGGAAATACCGTAGGGATTCCATGTGACCTTCCAAGTCATCCCACGCGGTGCGCAAAATTTCACGGCGAAGCTCATCGCGCAGAGTATCTTTATCCGGCGGCGAATAAAGGCTTTCGGGTGTCAGAAGCTCATCGAGCAAGGCTGGATATTGCGCTAATTGATCCGCGATCCAAGGACTGGCATCGCATAGGGTCACAAGCTGACTCATGGCCGTTGGGTTTTCGACGAGAAGCACCAAATATGCTGAACGACGCACCACCGCTTCGATCAATGGCTCGATCCGTTTGAAACACTCGGCAACTGACAACTGCAATTGTCCTTGAGACGCTCGCTCGACTAACGTATCTAACAACCGCGGAATGAACGCGTCGAGCCGCGCTCGACCGGTCGATTGGAGCGCCTGAACCGAACGGCTTTGCTGCAAGTTTTTAATCACCTGCACCAAGGCGTCGCCACCAGGAATATCCTGGTCATCAAAAAATGCGAGCGCCTCCTCGTCAGACAAGATGCCAAACCACAAATCCTTCCAAATACTGAGTTTTTCCTGCTCGCCGTTATGGGCTGTTTCAGGCGGCGCGATCACCTCTTGGAATTCGTTATTGACGCGCTGACGATGCGCTTGAAGCTCGTTAAAAAAGGCCTCCCAAGTTGGATAACCCAGCACCCAAGCCAAGCGAGTTTGTTGATCGGAATCGGATGGGAGCGATTGCGTTTGCTGATCTTGGTACGCCTGAATGGCGTGCTCGGTATTACGAAGAAATATGTAAGCATCGAGCAATGCCTGACCTGTACCTTCGGGCAAAAGCCCCTCTTTTTCGAGAAAAGGCAACAGCAAAGTGACTTTACGCTCGCGCAAACGCTCATCGCGACCACCGCGAATTAACTGAAATGCTTGAACCACAAATTCAACTTCGCGAATCCCCCCTTCGCCAAGTTTCACGTCGAGATTCATACCTTTGCGCTGCACCTGCCGCGCAATCAAAGTTTTCATCTCGCGCAGGGATTCAATCACGCTGAAATCGATATATTGCCGATAAGTAAACGGGCGCAGTAATTCGCGCAACTCGCTGCGCACTTGCACGCAGTAGCGGGCATTATCATTACCGACCATCGCCACAGTGCGTGCTTTAATCATGGCGTAGCGCTCCCAATCGCGCCCTTGGGTTTGGTAGTAATTCTCCAAGGCGACAAAGTTGAGCGCTAAGGGCCCGCTTTGCCCATGAGGCCTCAGCCGCATATCTACTCGAAATACAAAACCATCGGCCGTAATGCTATCGAGACTTTTAATAACCCGCTGCCCAAGCTTGACGAAAAACTCCTGATTACTAACGGATTTTCGCTCGCTATCGGTATCCCCGCTTTCTGGGAAACAAAAAATAAGGTCAATATCAGACGAAAGATTAAGCTCACCGGCACCGAGCTTTCCCATCCCTAGCACAATGAATGGCTGGGTCTGCTGCGATTCGCGGCCAATAGGGCGACCGTAAATTTCCGTGAGTTTCGCGAAGTGGTAGCTGGCGGCGGTTCGAATACAGGCATCGGCGAACAACGACAATTCCTGCGTGATCGCCTCCATAGAATCTAGCCGATTCATATCTCGCCAAATGAATCGAATCATTTCTCGCTGCCGCCAGCAGCGTAACCGAGAGTCGAAATCGGCATCGGTTTGCGATGCCAGCGCCGACTGATCCTGCGGATATTGTGCCGTGCGTTTGAACAAATCTCCCGACTCTACAAGTTCCTGCAGATAGTGCGGGCGAGCAATAAGGGTTTTAGCGAGATATTCACTGCCCACAAATACACGCACTAGCTCACGAGAAAATTGATCGCGCGCTATTCCGTCCGGCAATTGAGTGATGGGGTGCGGCAACCCCTTTTCATACAGACTCTCGCAGTAGCGCTCATATAAATTGCGCGCGGCGTTCACAAGCCCTGGCGGCACTTCGGAAAAATCGAGTGAATGAGTCGCGATAAATTCTTGTTGTAACGTCATGAGCGTTCCGTTGAGCCGAGTGCTGGTATGAGCATTTGTTTGAAGAAGGTTGCAGGTTACCAGTCGCCACGCCCGCACCCAATACTCGTTGCTAGCGCTCGATAAATAAATTTCCTAAGCCATTCATTTAACAGTAATTTGCACCAAATTCGACCACCTCATATTCCATTTAAATATAAGAACCTAACTTTTAATCATTAGAAATGAAAAACCAACACTGTTAATGTTCGCGCCAGTTTAAATTTCATCATTTTGATTATTTTCCAACAGTTGGTGTTATGGATTTCCAAATCGCATATGTGGTTGCTGGTCTTGCCGTCGGCTTTATCGTGGGCTTAACCGGCGTGGGTGGCGGCTCGCTTATGACCCCCATTCTCTTGTGGTTCGGTATTTCTCCTGCCAGCGCGGTGGGCACAGACCTTCTTTATGCGGCTATCACTAAAGCTGGCGGCATTCACGTGCACCATAAGAATCGCAATATCGATTGGCGTATCACCAAATTTTTGTCATTCGGCAGCATCCCTGCAGCCGCGCTCACCATCTGGTTTTTGCATGAAATCCGACTCGATACCGATAAGCTCAACAGCATTATCCGCACCTCGCTCGGCTATGTGTTGGTGATTACCGCGGTGGCGATTCTATTCAAGCAGCGCATCTACACTTGGGCGATGAGCAACGACTCTTGGATCACCCGCATGAGCGATGTTCAGCAGCGTAACGCCACCATTATTACCGGCATCATCTTAGGCATCGTGGTCACTCTCACGTCGATTGGCG
The DNA here is from genome assembly GCA_051885175.1 of Cellvibrio sp. GTDB lineage: Bacteria > Pseudomonadota > Gammaproteobacteria > Pseudomonadales > Cellvibrionaceae > Cellvibrio. Next base: position 346,611 of record JBJEWS010000012.1, on the reverse strand, counting down.
CTGGCGTGCTAGGTACCGTTGCACTCTTTATGCTTTATCCGTTATTGCCCACGTCGAAGTTAATCGGAACCGAAATCGCCCATGCCGTACCCTTAACATTGATTGCAGGGATGGGACATGCGGGTCTTGGCAATGTGGATTGGTGGCTCTTGCTGAACCTGTTGTTAGGATCGCTACCAGGCATTTACATCGGAAGCAGTATGGTTAACCGCGTTACCGACGCCTGGTTACGTCCCGCCCTCGCGTTCATGCTTATTTTGATTGGGGTGCGCTTAGTTATCTAAGTCGACTCCGGTCGCGCCGCCGTTTTCTCACGCGGTGGCGCTACTCGCAATACTTCTTCAAGCGTGGTGAGCCCCGCAGCAATTTTCTGAGCACCCGATAATCGCAAGGTTTTCATTCCTTCTCTCATTGCGACGCGTCTGAGCCGTGGCATATCGTTGTGGTTAGAGATTTCTTCTTTCACCACATCCGAGATGGTGAGAATTTCGTAAATCCCTTGCCGCCCTAAGTACCCTGTGTCGCGACATTCCACACAGCCAACAGGTTTAAAGACCTGTGCAGGCGCTGCAACCTTCCAAGGCGATACCAAATCCTGCCACTCGCGTGCATCGATACTGGTTGGCACCTTGCAATGCGGACAAAGCGTACGCACCAAGCGCTGCGCCATAACTCCCAGCAAGGTGGCGTTAATTAAATAAGACGGTACGCCTAAATCTAACAAGCGAGCGATCGTTGATGGAGCGTCGTTAGTGTGCAAAGTCGAGATGACAAGATGCCCTGTGAGTGCCGCTTGTACAGCCATCTGCGCCGTTTCCAAGTCGCGAATCTCGCCCACCATGATGATGTCTGGGTCTTGCCGCATCAAACTGCGGATTCCGGCGGCAAAATCCAAACCGATTTTGTGATGTACTTGGGTCTGATTGAAAGCATCTTCGATCATTTCGATCGGGTCTTCGATGGTGCTTACGTTAACTTCCGACGTGGCCAACTGCCGAAGCGATGAATAAAGCGTGGTGGTTTTACCGGACCCAGTAGGACCTGTGACAAGAACAATTCCGTTGGGCTGAGCTAACATGCTTTGCCACCGAGCGTAATCTTCGCCGACTAATCCAAGATCGCTGAAACTGCGTAAGAGTACTTCAGGGTCAAAAATCCGCATCACCAGTTTTTCGCCGAATGCGGTTGGCAGCGTAGACATACGCAATTCGATTTCACTGCCGTCACCACGGCGCGTTTTAATGCGTCCATCTTGCGGCTTTCGTTTTTCAGCGATGTCTAATCGCGCCAAAATTTTGAGCCGACTCGACACTGCCGCCGCGACGTTAATTGGCAGCTCGTAGACATAATGAAGAACCCCATCAATACGGAAGCGAATTTTGCCCACCTCTCGGCGCGGCTCGATGTGGATGTCGGAAGCGCGCTGGTCGTAGGCGTATTGAAGTAACCAGTCAACGATTTTAATAATGTGTTGGTCATTGGCATCGGGGTCGGCATTAGCGCCCAAGTCGACCAACTGCTCCACATTCCCCAAAATGGCATTTCGACTCATACCCGCGGCACCAGTGATGGAACTTGCCAGCGAGTAAAACTCTTGCTGGTAGCGCTCGATATCCTGGGGGTTAGCAACTACCTTACGCACCGGCCGTCTTGCCACGTGCTCTATCTGCGCCTCCCAACCGGACACGAATGGTTGTAAGCAGGCGACAGTCACCTCATTAGGCGATACATCCACACATAAAATGCCATGGCGTTTTGCATAGGCGAGGCTAACCAATTGAGTGCAAGCGGCGACATCAATCTTCATAGGGTCGATCAATGCAACCGGAAGCTCTGATTTTTTGCCAAGCCACTGGGTCAGTCGTTCGATGCTGAGCAGCTGATCAGGCTGCGATGCATCTCTCAACTCTTGTTGTGCCAGATAAGTTAGTGGATGCAGTAACGACTCTTCTCTTGTGCGAGAAGTCCCGAGCACACGGTTGGCATCAATTCGAGTTAATCGACCATCTTCGACCAAATCTTCGACCAAATTTTGAATATCGATCCGTTTATCCGCTACGACTTGCATACTTCGCCCTTAATACCCTTATTATTTGGCTGTATTTTGTACTAGCCTGCATGAGTGACTTTGGCTTTTGGTGCTAATTTCTTTGAGGTTGACGGCAATTGGCAGCCGGTTACCACAATTAAATGACATTATTTGTACGGTTTACATTTTTTTTAAAATACAAGAGTGACCTTTCAACGCTAAGTTTTTATACTGCGCGCACTTTTCATTTGAGGAAAAATCAATGCCATTTGCCAACTTGGCCAATCTGTTTGGTCGCTCCCCTATTAAGCCTATGCAAGAACACATGGCTGCAGCGGTTCAGGCAGCGAGTCAGCTTACCGGTTTTTTCGAAGCAGTCACCAGCGACAATTGGGAAGCCGCTTTTGAAATTCAGCAACAGATTGTCGACCTTGAGCACAAGGCTGATGATATTAAACAACAACTTCGCCTCAATCTTCCGAAAAGTTTGCTTCTTCCTGTCCATCGTTCAGATCTTCTTGAACTCATTACCATGCAAGACCGCATTGCTAACCGCGCAAAAGATATTGCCGGCATTATTATTGGTCGTCGCATGGCCATCCCCAGCAACATGAAGGCGCAAATGAATGAATTTGTAACGGCAAGCGTTGCAGCGGCAGAACAAGCATTAACTGCCATCAATGAACTGGAGAGTTTATTGGAAACTGGGTTCAGCGGCCGTGAAATGCTCGTGGTTGAACACATGATTAAAGAGTTGGACGCTCTGGAACAAACGGCAGATAAACTGGAGATCGGCGTGCGCACATCACTCTTCGCGCTCGAAGCTCAACTTCCTCCAGTTGATGTCATGTTTCTCTACAACATCATCGACTGGGTCGGTGATATCGCTAACCGCGCCCACGACGTCGGTGGCCGATTACAACTACTGTTAGCGCAATAACGCTTCAATCGGGGAAATTTAAATGACTTTAATTGCTGAATACGGCCACGTGCTGTTCATTCTGGCCTGCGTCTTTGGGGCTTTTATGGCCTGGGGAATCGGCGCCAACGACGTCGCCAATGCGATGGGTACGTCGGTAGGCTCTCGCGCCCTTACCATGAAACAAGCGATTCTCATTGCAATGGTGTTCGAGTTCGCAGGGGCGTACCTTGCAGGCGGCGAAGTAGCGGATACCATTCGCTCAGGCATCGTAGAAATGGATGTCATGACCACCAATCCTGACCTCTTTATTTATGGGATGCTAGCATCCCTTTTAGCAGCAGGTACCTGGTTATTCTTAGCCTCAATATTGGGCTGGCCAGTGTCAACTACGCATTCAATCGTGGGCGCTATCATTGGCTTCGCCGCCGTTGGAATTGGCGCCGACGCGGTGCAATGGGGCGCTGTTTGGGGCATTGTGGGCAGCTGGGTCACCACGCCTGTAATCGCGGGTATTCTTTCATTCTGGATCTTCCGTTCAGTCCAATATTTGATTCTGGATACAGACACCCCCTTCATTAATGCGAAACGCTACATCCCTTTCTATATGTTCGCGGTGGGTTTCTTCCTTACCATGGTCACCATGATTAAGGGCCTAAAGCACGTATTCAAATCTTGGGATTTGAGCTTTAGTTTCGCCGAATCTCTACTCATTTCGGCAGGTGTTGGCGCCCTAGTGGCCGGCTTAGGTATTTACTTACTTAGCCGTGTTACCGAAGACATTAGCGAAACCAAAGGCGGCGCGAGATTCTCGGGTGTTGAGCGCGTTTTCGGAATCTTGATGATCTTTACCGCCTGCTCCATGGCGTTTGCACACGGTTCAAACGATGTTGCTAACGCGGTTGGCCCTGTAGCGGCGATCGTGAGCGTTATCGACAATGGTGGCGAAATCGCGGCAAAAACAGCGGTTCCAAGTTGGATCTTACTGCTTGGCGCAATCGGTATTGTGATTGGCTTGGCCACCTACGGCTGGAAAGTAATGGCCACTATTGGTAAGAAAATCACCGAATTGACACCAAGTCGTGGCTTTGCAGCAGAAATGGCTGCAGCGGCAACTGTTGTGATCGCATCAGGGTTCGGATTGCCGATTTCTACCACGCATACATTAGTGGGTGCAGTACTAGGTGTTGGCCTCGCACGCGGGATCGGAGCTTTGAATCTACGCGTTATCAGCGGTATTTTCGCATCATGGCTGATCACCCTACCCGCTGGCGCAGCGCTATCGATCCTCTTTTTCTTCTTTTTCAAAGGCCTCTTTGGTTAATTTATTCCAAGTATGCCTATCAAATAAAAACCCAGCTTCGGCTGGGTTTTTATTTGAGCGCTCTATTCTTGCTTTTTAACGAGGTATCCGTCATAAAACAGGGTACACCCAAGAGTAAGATCTATGAATTATCAAGAATATCAACAACGCCTCGCTCAATTAATCGCTTTGCCTTCGATTAGTTGCGCCATTAAAGAGTGGGACATGTCGAACCGAGGCGTGATCGATTGCCTTGCCAATTGGTTCGATGCGCTCGGATTTTGCTGCCGTATTCAAGAGGTGTCGTCCGGCAAGTTCAACTTGATCGCGGTTCTTGGTGCCGACAATGGAGAGGAGAAGGGTGGGCTTATTCTCTCTGGCCACAGTGACACTGTGCCCTACGATGCCGATAAATGGCAAAGCGATCCGTTCACCCTTACCCAAAAAGATGACAAGCTATACGGCCTCGGCGCCACCGACATGAAGGGATTTTTTCCGCTGATTGTCGAAACACTTAAAGCGTTTGAAAATAAGCCACCAAAGCATCCGCTCATTGTGCTCGCAACCGCCGACGAAGAAAGCAGTATGGCGGGCGCCAGGGCGCTAATGGAACAGGGTATCGGGTTCAAGCCTAACGCCGCCGTGATTGGCGAGCCCACCAACCTCACTCCGATTCACATGCACAAGGGGATTATGATCGAGGCGATCCGCGTTGAAGGAAAAAGCGGTCATTCGTCTAACCCTGCGCTCGGGAACAATGCTCTCGAGGGTATGAACGAGGTGATGACAACGCTCATCGCCTACCGAGAAGAACTGCAACTCCGTTACCGCAACCCAGGATTTCAAGTGCAAGTGCCCACTATGAATTTAGGTTGCATCCACGGTGGTGATGGTGCCAATCGTATTTGCGCCAGTTGCGAATTACATTTCGATATCCGTTTACTGCCGGGCATGGATACATACGAGCTGCGTAACGGCATCAGACAACGACTACGGCCCATCGCCGAGACTCGCAAACTCGATATCGTACTATCTTCACTGTTCGATGAAGTTAACCCATTTCACGAGCCCGAGACATCTGAACTAGTGAAACTCTGTGAAGAGCTGACCGGGCAGCGGAGTCAGAGCGTTGCATTTGCAACCGAAGCTCCTTTTATTCAAAAACTAGGCGCTCAAACCATTATTCTGGGTGCGGGGTCTATCGACCAAGCGCACCAACCCGACGAATTTATTTCACTTGATCAATTGCAGCCTGCCGTAAAAATGTTGCAGTCGCTTATAAAACATTATTGCTATTAAACTGTTATCCGCATTTGACTACTAGGAACAACACCTGTGCCTCCGACTAACAATCAAGATTACGTAAAGTGGTTCCGCCATTCGACACCCTACATCAACCGTCACAGCGACAAGACGTTTGTATTGATGCTACCGGGTGAAGCCATCACCAGCGACAACTTTCATAACATCGTCCACGACATCGCACTCTTATGCAGCCTAGATGTGCGTTTGGTGTTAGTCCACGGTGCGCGGCCGCAGATAGATGCGCGCTTGGAGGCCGCGGGCACGACAAGCCAATTTCATAAAAATTGGCGCATTACCGATCAATCCATCTTGAGCTATGTTACGCAAGCCATCGGTGAAACTCGCGCCATTCTTGAAGCTGCACTCTCGACCAGCTTGCCAAATTCACCCATGCAAGATGCCGACATGCAGGTTATCAGCGGCAATTTTGTGGTGGCTCAGCCTTATGGTGTTATCGACGGTATCGACTTCCAGCACACCGGCAAAGTTAGAAAAGTTCAAACCCAAGCACTCAACAAAGCCCTCGATTCCGGCGCGGTAGTATTGTTATCGCCCCTCGCCTATTCACCCACTGGCGAAATCTTCGCTCTCTCAACAAGTGACGTCGCCACCCATGTAGCCACTGCCATAAAAGCAGACAAGCTTCTAACATTTGTGGAAGGCAACGGAGTAAGTGATGAAGAGGGCAACTTGATCCGCCAATTGTCGCTTCAGGAATGTAAAGACTATTTAGAGTCGCACGCCGACACCATCGACTTCGATCTCCAGCAAGCGTTGCGGGCCTGCTACCTGAGCTGTTTGAAAGGCGTGCAGCGCGCTCAGTTAGTGAGCTACAAAATCGACGGTGCCCTGTTAACCGAGCTTTTCACCCGCGATGGGTCGGGTACCATGGTTTACTCTGGGCATTACGAGCAACTCCGAGCCGCAACCATTGACGATGTGGGCGGCATTATCGAATTAATCCGCCCTCTCGAGAATGATGGCATTCTGGTCCGACGCTCTCGCGAGGTTCTTGAACGCGAAATTCATAATTTTCACGTACTTGAAAAAGACGGCACTATCACCGCCTGCGCCGCGCTCTATCCTTACGATGACATGGCAGAATTATCATGCGTCGCGACCCACCCTGAATATCGCAACAGCGGGAGAGCCGCCTTGCTTCTTCAGCAAATTGAGCAACAAGCCCGAAAACAAAATATAAAACAGCTGTTTCTGCTGACCACTCAAACAGCCCATTGGTTTATCGAACAAGGGTTTATTCAAGGTAAATTGGATGATTTACCGTTAAAACGTAAAGAGTTATACAACTATCAACGTAACTCCAAAATTTTTGTAAAACCACTCGATTAACGCGAATGGAAATTATCAATCTAAAAGATGCTCCTCACCACGCGCCAACCTTGGCGCGCTGGTTTCAGAGCGAGTGGGGGCACCTAAACCCTGAGAAAACTTACGACGATATTCTTGATGACCTACTCCAATGTTTAAATGAAGCTGTCGTTCCGACGTTGTTAGTCGGCGAGATCGACGGTGAGCTAGTCGGATCAGCAGCTCTCATAAAATCCGATATGGATTCACACCCAGAATTAACCCCATGGCTTGCTAACGTGTTTGTTCGCCCAGAGTATCGAGGGCAGAAATTAGCAAACAGTCTAATTAATTCAATCTGCACTCTCGCTCAGGAACACTTGCTTTCACCGATCTATCTATTCACACCGAATCACGAAAGCTTGTACTTAAAATTGGGGTGGGAAACGCTGTCGGTCGAACCCCTAAACGGTGAAGATGTCACTCTAATGCGACGCCAGCTTTAGAGTTTACTGCGACTTTTTCGGTCGTTACTGCAGCAGACATGCCCATCTGGTAACATTGCCTCACTGTGTAAGCCGATTGTTATAATTTGAGGTCCCTCATGCCTGTATATCGCTCAAAAACTTCCACTGGCGGTCGTAATATGGCCGGTGCTCGTGCGCTTTGGCGCGCCACGGGCATGAAAGACGATGATTTTCAAAAACCTATCATCGCCATCGCCAACTCATTCACCCAATTCGTTCCTGGTCACGTTCACCTAAAAGATTTGGGTCAACTTGTCGCACGTGAAATCGAGCGAGCCGGCGGTGTAGCAAAAGAGTTCAATACGATCGCGGTGGACGACGGCATCGCCATGGGCCACGACGGTATGCTTTATAGTTTGCCGAGTCGTGACATCATCGCTGACTCTGTGGAATACATGGTAAATGCCCACTGTGCCGATGCCATCGTCTGCATTTCTAACTGCGACAAAATTACTCCCGGTATGCTGATGGCCGCTATGCGCCTCAACATTCCTGTAATTTTCGTTTCTGGCGGCCCAATGGAAGCCGGTAAAACAAAATTATCGGAACATAAGCTAGACCTTGTTGATGCCATGGTTATTGCGGCCGACAAAAACGTATCAGATGAAGTTGTGGCAGACTATGAGCGCTCTGCATGCCCTACCTGTGGCTCCTGCTCAGGCATGTTTACGGCCAATTCGATGAACTGTTTGACCGAAGCACTGGGATTATCCTTACCTGGTAACGGCTCTCTATTGGCGACCCATAGCGATCGCGAACAACTTTTTTTAGAAGCAGGCCGCCGCATTGTCGACATTACTAAACGCTATTACGAGCAGGATGACGAGTCCTTGCTTCCGCGCTCGATCGCAAATATCAAAGCTTTCGAAAATGCCATGTCGCTTGATATCGCCATGGGTGGCTCCACCAACACCATTCTTCATTTATTAGCAGCAGCTCAAGAAGGCGAAGTTAACTTCACCATGAGCGATATCGATCGCTTAAGCCGCAAAGTTCCACAACTTTGCAAAGTGGCTCCCAACACTCAAAAATATCACATGGAAGACGTCCATCGCGCGGGCGGCGTAATGGCCATCCTTGCCGAGCTTAATCGAGCGGGATTATTCCACAATGATGTTCCAACAGTTCATAGTAGAACCTTCCAAGAAGCCTTAGATAAGTGGGATATCATCACGACTTCTTCAGAAGAGGTGGCAACTTTCTATAAAGCTGGCCCTGCTGGCATTCCAACGCAAACCGCATTTAGTCAATCGACTCGCTGGCCTAGCCTCGATGGCGATCGTGCAGAAGGCTGCATACGCTCTTATGAGCATGCTTTCAGTAAAGAGGGCGGCTTGGCCGTTCTTAAAGGCAATATTGCCGCTGATGGCTGTGTCGTTAAAACATCCGGTGTTGATGAAAGTATCTGGGTGTTCGAAGGTCCTGCCTATGTTGTCGAAAGCCAAGACCAAGCCGTTAAAGATATTTTGGACGGCAAAGTTAAAGAAGGCGACGTAGTTGTAATTCGTTACGAAGGGCCTAAAGGCGGCCCAGGTATGCAAGAAATGCTTTATCCGACCTCTTATCTAAAATCCCAAGGCTTAGGCAAGAAGTGCGCACTTTTAACTGACGGACGTTTCTCTGGAGGCACATCTGGTCTTTCGATAGGCCACGTATCGCCAGAAGCTGCTGCTGGCGGAGCAATTGGTCTTGTCGAAACTGGAGACATCATCCATATCGACATCCCTAACCGCAGTATTAATGTCAAACTCAGTGATGAGGAGCTTGCAGCACGACGCGCTACAATGGAGGCCAGAGGATCAAATGCATGGAAGCCTCAAGAAGCTCGCCCTCGTAAGGTAAGCGCTTCGCTAAAAGCCTATGCTCTTTTAGCAACAAGTGCTGACAAAGGTGCGGTGCGTGATTTGAGTAAGCTAGATTGATACTCCTGTCGATCAATAAAAAAGGCGCTAAGCGCCTTTTTTATTGACTTAAACTTTTTAAATGACTCAAATAAAAAAACCAGCCGAAGCTGGTTTTTTTAAATCAGAAATATTAATCAGCTTGCGCCATCTCATACTTCTTCTTTTCTGCAGCAGCGTAATCAGCCCACTGTCTACCTGCTTTTTCACTGCGAGAATCTTTAGCTGCTTCCTTGAAGTATTTGATCGCCTCATCAAAATTCTTCAATTCAAATTCAGCCTGAGCCACAGTTAAGTTAGCTTGGTCAGGACGTTTTAGACCACCAGCACGCAGTGCAGCCTTACCCCATTTAGAGGCTTGAGCATATTCACCGTTTGCAAGATAAGCTTGCGAAAGACCAATAATCAACTCACCATCTTTCGACTTTTCAGCTGCTTTTTGGTATTCAGCCAACGATGCTTTCGCGTTTTGAGCCAAACGATGAGCATCAGCCAATAACTTCAAATTCTTAGCGGTCGGCTCAACATTTTTGTCAGTATAAATTGCCTTAGTTAATACTTTTGCAGCTTTATAGGGTACTTCTGCCTCAAAGAAAGCGTAGGCCAAGTTCACCAAGTCTCTCTCTGTAGTTAAGCCACCCATTAAGTAACAGGTCTCAAGTGCACTTAATGAATCCTTAGGGCGATCCATTACACGATAAACCTGTGACAACTGCTTCCAGTATTGGGCTTTAGAATAATGAGTAATCAATTTTTCTAAAACCACTAAGCCGTTTTTATAGTCTTCTTTGTCGAAGTAAAGGCCGCGTTGCAAAATATACCAAGACTCTGATGGTACCTTGCCCGCAGCTTCCTGACGACGAACAGCTTCGTTAATGTTTAACTGCGCATTTTTATTATCATCAAGTTGATAATATAAGGTTGCAAACATGTAGTACTGTTCTGGACGCAGCTCATCGACGTAGTCAGTCCAACGCAACAAGGTGTCTAAAGCCTTACGAGGATTTTCTTGTCCAGAATATAACTGGCCAAGCATCAATAAGGTTTGAGCTTCTGTCGCGACAGGCATATTCGGCGATTGCTTAATAACCATCTCAAAGTTACTAATCGCGCGAGGATAATTTTCCAAGCTTAGATAGGTGTAACCATAGTATTGGTAAAGCAAAACCATTTCGTAAGCATTGTATTTGGCTTTGTTAGCTTCAAGACCATTCAAAATTTGCAATGCACGGTTAGGATCCGGCTTTGCATTAGGGTCTGAAGGCTGCAGAAAATTCGCCGCTTCGGTGATACGTTTACCGAAAGTCTCTGTGACATTCGGGTGCTTGCGCTGCTCACCAGCAAACTTATTTTTTGCAGTTACTTGCGCCTGGGCTGAAGAAAAATCAACTGCGCCAGGTGAAAGGGCATTAATTGCTTTAGCAGCCATTAATGGGCTTACCGCAACAACACCCGCCAACAACGTCTTACTCAGGGTTGCTGAAATCGCAGGAAATAGCTTTTTCATCATTCACCCCTTATTTAGCCATTTCGTATGTAAAACGGTTTCTCACACCAGGAACTTCAACTGGCTGGCCGTCAACAACTTTTGGCTTGTACTTAAATTTAAGTGCTGCACGTTCTGATGCGCGATTGAAGACAGTAGTCGGCCTTCCATCTTTGGTTACGCACTGATCAGGAATTGCTTGTGCATCACGGACAGTACCGGTTTCTGTCACTGTATACACAACAGTACAGTAACCTTCGATTCCACGAGATAATGCATTACTGGGGTACTCTGGCGGAACCTTAACAATAGGAAGATATTCACCCTCACTAAAATTCAAGCTATGACCCGATGTATCGAGGCCTGCAGCCTGCTTCGGCGCCGTCATATCGATAGCGTCTGTGCTGACTTTAGGCGTCTCAATAATGGGTTCAGGTAAATCAGGTGGTGTTTGGGGCTCCTCAGGCTTAACAGGCTTTGGTTCCTCAAAGCGAGTTTCTACTTTTGTATTTCCCATACTAATGTCTGGGATTTTGAATTCGTCGCCTTCTTCTGGAGCGTCAAACTCAGTGTTGATGAGACTACTCATCAGTAACAACAAGCAGGCCGTAATCAACGAACCCAATACGACTGCTAGAAGTTTCTTAGTTAAACTCATCGCTTAAATCCTCTCTGTAGACACGCTTACTTCGGAGATGCCGGCTTCTCGCGCGGCATTAGCGACTTCAACAAGGAATTTCACGTCGGAGTTCTTATCTGCCTGAATAGACACTGTCCCTTTAGGGTTGTCTACACGCATACGCTCGATAGTCGCTTTAACGTTACGACTGTCTACGCGCTTCTTATCGATCCAGATCTCGTTGTCGGCACCAACCGCAATCAAGATGGTCGCACTGGGGCGATCCACAGAGGTAGTTGCGTCTGGGCGAACGATATCTTTACCGGTTTCTTTAACAAAAGTTGCCGTTACGATGAAGAAGATAAGCATGATGAATACAACGTCCAACATAGGCGTCAAATCAATTGCTTGAGCCTCTTCTTCAATTGGCCTTGGATTATTCCTGCCCATGAGACATCTCTTTCATACAGGTTAATTTAGGTTTGCGGCACTATGGATCCTAGTGATCCATAGTGAGGTGATCAGCAAACAGGGCTTTTTCATTGTCAGCAACACGGGTCAAATACGTACTTGCAAATAAACCTGAAATTGCCGCAACCATACCAGCCATCGTAGGAATAGTCGCCTTAGAAACACCACTAGCCATTGACTTCACATCACCACCGCCAGTGTTTGCCAAAACACCAAACACTTCGATCATGCCCGTCACAGTTCCCATTAGTCCCATTAGAGGACATAGTGCGACTAAAGCGCCGATCATGTCTAGATTAGTGGAGATTTTCTCGTTAATACGAGAGATTAAACCAATGCGGATTTGGCTAGCATTCCAAGATTTACGTTCGTTACGCGATTCCCACTGCGACAAATATGTTTGAATATCGCTTTTCAGACCTTTGCCTTTGAAGTAGATGACGCGTTCAAAAACGAGAACCCACATCCAAAACGTCAGTAGGGCGATGGCATACATCAGTATGCCACCTTGGTCCAAAAAGGCTTCAATGGTTCTAATTAAGTCCAATAAAGCCTGCATGGTTTACTCCTATTTGCGTTCGTTGCGCTCAGCATTTTCCGCAATGATTCCGGTAGTTTGCTCATCAAGTACGTGAACGATTGATTTTGCACGACCAGCCAAAATGGTGTGGAACAACACTAAAGGAATCGCAACACATAAGCCTTGTACGGTGGTAACCAACGCAGCCGAGATACCACCAGCCATGTTTTTAGGATCGCCAGCACCGAAGATAGTGATCGCCTGGAAGGTGGTAATCATACCGGTAACGGTACCCAAGAGACCTAACAATGGACCCAAGGCCGCAATAATCTTAACGATTGGAAGACCAGACTCGATCGCTGGACGCTCTTTAAGCACGGCTTCTTCAAGTTTCAATTCGAGAGTTTCTGGATCAACATTTTTGTTTTCTTCAGCCACCTTCAATACACGACCTAATGGGTTGTTGCTGTTTGGCTGATTAACATTCTTAAGTTGAGCGTTAACTTTTGAGCTGATACCCATTAGCGCGATGAAGCGCCACAAAGCAATCAATGCACCAAAGATACCCACGGCTACAATCACGTAACCTACGGAACCACCTTGGTCAAGACGCTCTTTGAATGTTGGTTCTTGAGTCAACGCACGTAACAATTGACCGCCAACTGGACCAGTTGGGTCGATACCTACATCAACATAACCTTCTGTTGCTGCCTGTAAATTTTTCGCCGCTGACTGCAACGCTGATGCTGGTTGACGAGCTAAAACTGCAATTTTGCCCGCGTCATAAGTGAGGTACTCACCATCAGAAATTAAGTTGTATGAACCGATACGAACGATTTCACGGTCTTGGGTAGAACCATCTGGCAATGCCACTTGACTGTTGAACTTTACTACACGTCCGGTTTCAACCATCTCGCGCTGCACTTCGTACCATAGACGCTCAATTTCTTCGATGTCAGGAAGCTTAGTGCTACCATTCATTTTTTCGATTAACTCGTCTAAGAAGTCACCGCGATTTGGGTATTGCGCACTAACCAAAGAGGTTTCTAAAGTCGAACGCAGGTCGCCTGCAGTAGAGGTCAAGTGACCAAACAATTCACGCATTGAACCCAAACGCTCATTTAAACGAGCACGTGAAGCCTTAATCAATGCATCTTGTTCCGCGTATTGTTTCTCGAGTGCAGCAGAACGCGCTTCTTCACGCTCACGAGTTTGCTTAGCCTGAGCTAGCAAATTCGCTTGGTTTGCGCGGTCGCGTGCAAACTCTGCTTCGCGTTGCTTGTATTCAGCTGACTCACTGACTTGAGATTTTTTAACCAAATCTAGTAACTGGTCTAGAGTTTGTGCTTTCTCGGTTTGTGCCATAGCGAAGCTTGAGGTCAATAAACCTGCAGCAGCTAACATTAGGCAGTTTTTAACAAACTTCATTTTCATTGTGCTGCCTCCGGTGCTCTAACAGGCAATACCATAATGTCTTTTGATGCCTGGTCACGCGCAATTTTTAAACCTTTCAAAATAGCGGCATTGTAAGAACTATCTAAAGAAGTCCAGCCAGCTTTGGCGTCGTAGTAGCCGCTCTTCAAGCCGTCTTCAGTTTGATACATCAATGCAATACGACCAATACGCAATACGCTCACTGCTAAGTCTTGGCCATCGATATTTAATGAATCGCTGTATGCTTCAATGGTGCTGCCATAAGCAGATTCAATTTTGTAACCTTCCAACACTTGGCGGAATTTCTCAGAAGAAGAGATATCGGCACGATCCTGGTTGTCACGCAACATCTTGATGCGCTCATTACGCTCGTCTAGTGAGAAAGGTAGGTCAAGTGCTACAAATTGCTCCAAGGTTTCCAACATACGGAAAACTAATGGTTGAATTTGACGCTCAATAACGGTCACTTTTTCAATTGAGTTCTCAAGGTCTTGAACAACTTGCGTTTGTTTCGCAACTTGCTTTTCCATTTGAGTATTGAACACGCGAAGGTCATCAATCAGCTTGTTTTGTTGCTTAAACTGAAAGGCTAAATCATCAGTTTCTTGCGCCAAACGATCAATACGCTTTTGTGAATCTTGAGCCAAAGTCGTCTTGGCATTACCAGCCTGAATAACGGCATTCAGGTTTTGATCTGCCATTGCAACACTACCTAGGAGTGCACCGGCAGAAAGCACTGTGGACAATGCCACGGCTTTCAATCGCTGATTTTTCATAATCCCCCCAACACGGGTTTCCAATCATTTGAGTTAGTGGTCTTAGACCACAGACACGTTATTCACGCAGCCTCTTCAGAGACAGTTAAGAACTGCCGCATTGTAATAAGCGTCATAGCTCACTTCCAATGTTTTGTCCAAACAGATACTGCGCGTGTATTTTGGTATCAAGCAGGTAACACTTATAAATTTAGTGCCATTTTGGGTAACAAACCTGCTCTCTACCGCCATTTTGTTTAGGGCTGATTCAATTTTTATAAATTAAGAATTAACCAATTCGTTCATAAATCAAGAATCTGTGAGGAATTGGAGCATCCTCATCCCCCGACTGATCACTGACAAGCGACCACTGATCCAAACTTATCTCAGGAAAAAAAGCGTCACCATCTGGCTCCACCTCAACTCGGGTGAGATAAATTCGATCGGCAATTGGTAGAGCTGCGCGATAAAGCTCAGCACCACCAATCACCATAATTTCTTTTACTTCCGCCGAATGTGCGACCGATTCAGCCAGTATTCGAGCATCGTTAAATGAATTTGCAACACAAACGTCATCAAACTGCCAATTATCTTGCCTTGTCATGACAATATTAAGACGGTTTGGTAATGGGCGCCCGATGGATTCAAAGGTTTTACGCCCCATAATCACCGGCTTACCGACCGTTTTAGATTTGAAATAGCGAAGATCTTGTGGCAAATGCCATGGCAAGGCGTTATTGATTCCGATCACATTATTCTTTGCGGCCGCGACTATCAAAGATATTTTCATTTTTTGACCCAATTAAACAGCAATTGGCGCGACTATTCGCGGATGGGGCTCATAGCCCTCGAACTCAAAATCGTCAAGTTGATAATCGAAAATAGACGACGGTTTTCTAATGATGCGAAGTGTAGGGAGTTTTTTTGGTGATCGCGTTAATTGTTCGTAAACTATGTCATCGTTAATGTGATTGTTATACAGATGACAATCACCAAACGTATGAACAAAATCGCCAACTTCTAAATCACATTGCTGAGCAATCATATGAGTTAGTAGCGCATAGCTCGCTATATTGAATGGCACCCCCAAGAATAGGTCGGCGCTGCGTTGATAGAGCTGGCAGGAAAGCTTTCCCTCACTCACATAAAATTGAAACAGAGTGTGGCATGCCGCCAGTGCCATGCGCCCTTCATCGACATTTTCCTGAGGTGATTTTGATTCATCAGGTAAATCTGCAGGATTCCATGCTGAGACGATAAGCCTGCGCGAATAAGGCTTAGCTTTGATTTGCTCGATCACTTGTGAGATTTGATCGATCGTTGTGCCGTCCGGGCAAGCCCAGCTACGCCATTGCTTGCCATATACGGGCCCGAGATCACCTTCAGCATTCGCCCATTCGTTCCAAATGCGACAACCGCGCTCTTGCAACCACTGCACATCCGTCCGGCCCTGAAGAAACCATAAAAGCTCAACAATCACGCTTTTTAAGTGGACGGTTTTGGTGGTAACCAGGGGAAAACCTTCTTGCAAGTTGAACCGTAATTGACGGCCAAATACCGAGCGTGTTCCTGTACCTGTGCGATCGCCGCGAACAACCCCGTTCTCGACCACATCACGCATCAAGTCTAAATATACTTTCATTAATCGTTCTCTTTCGAGGTGGTGGCTGATAACTCATGAGTACTAATCTCGGACTTTTTAGTCGAGTAACCCCAAACAATCAGCCCAACACCCAGTAAAAACATAGGGATGCAGAGATCTTGTCCCCGTGTCATCCAGCTGAAAAATTGCGAGTGTACCCCATAATCTGGCTCTCGCACGAACTCAACAAGGAAACGGAATGTCGCGTAGAAAACTAAAAACACACCCGCTACCGCTCCGCGAGGGCGAGGCTTGGCTGAAAACCAGAAGACGATAATAAATAAAACAACACCTTCGAGAGCGGCCTGATAAAGTTGGCTTGGGTGACGCCCTACGCCTGCTGGGTCTCCCGCGTGCGGAAATACCATTGCCCAAGGGCCATCGGTAACACGCCCGTATAATTCTTGCCCGATGAAATTACCTAACCGGCCAAACCCCAAACCTAAGGGCACTAAAGGCGCAACAAAGTCCATCAAGGAAATAAATGCAATACGATGCTGTTTAGCATATATCAACATCGCCAAAGTGACGCCGATAAGCCCACCATGAAAGGACATGCCGCCCTCCCATACACGGAACAACCACATTGGATCCGCAACAAACTTATCCCAGCCGTAAAAAAAGACATAACCGCAGCGACCGCCCAATATCACGCCGATAGCGCCATAGGTGATTAAATTTTCAACCTGCACAGGGCTAACTAATGAGTGTGGTTTGCGCGCACGATACATGCCAATCAACCAAGCGCTCAGAAATGCCAGCAAATACATAATGCCGTACCAGTGGACATTAAACGGCCCTAACGACAAGTTGCCAAGATTAATGGCCGGAATGGACAGTGCCACTGGGTCAAATTCGGGGTGATGCCACATAACTGCAGTTCCTTGAATTGATGCAGAGCTCAACAAAGTAATGAGGAATTAATGTAACTCCGCGCTTTCGTCCGCGGTTGGGGGACGAATTAATCGTGTAATGCCCGCTTCCCGTAGAGTTTGATTAATTCGCTCCTGAATGGCATGAGCACTCGACATTGACATAACATCAGCCAAAAGCGCCTGAGCGTCAGCCATCGAAAAGCCACGAATAACCGATTTTACACGAGGTAGGCTCGTGGCGTTCATCGACAAGATATCAAAACCCATCGCCATCAGGATAACAGCTGCACCCGGATCGCCCGCCATCTCACCACAAATACTGACAGTAATTCCGCCTTCATGGGCTTCAGTTACCACGTATTGCAGTGCCCTAAGCACAGCCGGATGATAGCCCTGGTAGAGATCGGCCACTTGCGCATTATTGCGATCTACCGCGAGTAAGTATTGAGTTAAATCATTACTGCCGACTGACAAAAAATCGACCCGCATGGCCAGCTCACGCGCCAGATAAACCGCAGCAGGCACCTCTACCATCACACCTATTTTAGGCATTTTGACGATGTGCCCTTGGTCAACTAACTCGTCGTACACACGTTGAACGAGCTTAATCGCAGTATCAACTTCGTCCAAAGTGGTGATCATGGGCAACAATATTCGAAGGTTATTTAAACCTTCACTCGCACGAATCATAGCCCTAATCTGTGAAATAAAGATTTCAGGGTGATCCAAAGTGACTCGAATACCACGCCACCCCAAAAATGGGTTGGCTTCTTCAATGGGAAAATAAGGCAGTGATTTATCGCCGCCGATATCGAGGGTTCGCATGGTGACTTTAGCGGGTGCAAAGGCGGCTAACTGTTCGCGGTAAATCGCACGCTGCTCTTCTTCCGAAGGGAAACGATCTCTTAACAAAAAAGGCACTTCGGTGCGATAAAGCCCAACCCCTTCGGCGCCACGTTCAAGCGAGCGAACCACATCCGCCATAAGGCCGGTATTAACGTAAAGTGGGAGTCGGTAGCCATCAAGCGTTTCACAAGGCAAATCACGCAAGGCTTCCAAACCTTTAACGAACGCCTTTTCTTCGCGTTCGATGGCTCGATATTGTTTGAGAATCTCTTTATTCGGATCGCTATAAACATTGCCTTTATAGCCATCGACGATAATGGCACGCTCATCGAGCTGAACGTAGGGAAGATCCACCGCCCCCATCACAGTCGGAATATCCATAGCCCGCGCCAAAATCGCCACATGAGAGTTGCTGGAGCCCGTCACCGAAACCAGCCCCACCAACTTTTCTTTAGGAATTTCGCCAAGCATTGAAGCGGTTAACTCTTCGCCGATAAGAATAGTTTTATCGGGGTAAATACGGGTTTTCTGGTGCGACTCTTGTAAGTAGGCCAATACCCGTCGCCCAAGATCGCGCAAGTCGGTTGCTCGCTCACGAAGATAAGGGTCATTCATGCTGTTGAACACGTATTCGTGCTCAAGAATAACTTCCGCCCAGGCAGACGCAGCTCCCAATCCATTTTTAATGCGTTCGATAACTTCAGCAGCCAGAGAGGCGTCATCAAGCATCGCCAAATAGGCATCGAACAGTGCCTGTTCTTCGCGATTAATTCGGGTTTTTAACCGTTCCCCCAGCGCTTTGATATCGTCTCGCACTGCCGCCAAAGAGCGCTGAAAAAAGTCGACTTCTGCGACAACGTTTTTACACGCCTGATGAGGAACCGAATGCAAATCGGCTAGAGACGCAATCACCACTGCAACCCCGATAGCGACACCCGGAGCTCCAGATACCCCAGTAAATTTTGCTGGATTACCTTTGCGTTTACCGGTTGAAAGAGCCGCCCCCGTCGCCTCGGCATGAGCTATAACACCCGCCAACTGGGCCGACATGGTGACCAAAAACGCCTCTTCCGCCTCATCGAAACGCCGCTGCTCGACCTGCTGCACAACCAGCACCCCCATCACCTTACGATGGTGAATAATGGGAACGCCTAAAAAGGCGCTGTAGCGCTCTTCCCCCGTTTCGGGAAAATATTGGTAATCGGGATGAGATTCGGCATCGTCCAGGTTTACCGGTTCGCCTCTTGCGACGACCCGCCCCACCAACCCGGTTCCCTCAGCAAGCCGCACTCGATTAATGGCGCTGGCGTTCAACCCGTCCGTTGCCATTAGAACGTAATCACCATCACCGCTGCGCAAATACACGGAGCAGACCTGGGTTTTCATCGCTTCTTTAACTCGGGACACTATGATCGAAAGCGCGACTTTAATGTCGCGCGCCGCGTTAACTTCTTGGACGATCAAGCGAAGCGAATTCAGCATGGGCAGTCTTTGGTTGGTGGCAGTCAGCGCTGCCGTTGAAATTAACGCTCGAGCTGAGAATGGACTTGCGACAGCTCTCGCAGGGCTCGGCGGTAGACATCACGCTTAAACGCGACAACCTTGCCTAGGGGATACCAATAGTTGACCCAACGCCAGTCATCGAACTCGGCCTTATCGCCGTTTTCGAAGTTAAACTGACTCTCGTTGCCCTTAAACTTAAGCAAAAACCACTTTTGTTTCTGACCAACACAGGTTGGTTGTGAATTTTGTCGCACGAGACGATGCGGCAATCGGTAGCGTAGCCATCCTTTAGTGCAGGCTAAAATATCGACATCGGCGGCCGTTAAGCCTATCTCTTCGTATAGCTCGCGGTATAGCGCTTGTTCGGGAGTTTCGTTGGGGTTGATTCCGCCCTGAGGGAATTGCCAAGCATCCTGCCCGCCCACACGTCTTGCCCACAACAACTGACCTTGGCTATTCGACAAAATAATGCCCACATTAGGGCGAAATCCGTCAGCATCTATCACGGGAATGATCCCTACATTGAGGTCGCGCCTAGACAGGCGCAAGACAATTATTACGCCTCAACCACTGGGTTTTTTGGCAGACTATTGCCGCACTATATCAGGCTGATTTGTTCACGCAATAAAAAACTCATATCAATTAAGAAGTTTCGGGACGCTCGAATATTTGAGCTAAAAACTCGCCGCAGGTATGCTTCAACTTTTTTGCGAGGAATTGTCCGTGGCACTAGCAATTTTTGATTTAGACAACACCCTACTTGGGGGCGACAGCGATCACGCTTGGGGGCAATTTCTAGTCGACCGCCAATTGGCCGATGCCGAGACCTATCGCAAAGCGAACGATTACTTTTACGAGCAGTACCAGAACGGCACCCTAAATATCGACGAATTCCTCGAATTTTCGCTTAAACCACTTACCCAATATTCGATGGACGAGCTCGCCGCTTTTCATGAAGACTTTATGGAAAGCTGCATCGTCCCCATGATGCTCCCCAAAGCAGAAGCACTATTAAATGAGCACCGCGCTAAGGGTGACTATCTTCTTATCATTACAGCGACCAATGGGTTCATTACTCGCCCTATCGGCAAACGCTTAGGGGTCGACGATATATTGGCGACGGATCCGGAAATCCTTAATGGCGCCTACACCGGAAAATATGTTGGCACTCCCACCTTCCAATCGGGCAAAGTGACTCGCCTGAATGAATGGCTGCAAGATCATCCCTTCGACCTAAGCGATGCCTATTTTTATAGTGACTCGATTAATGACTTGCCGCTTCTCGAAAAAGTAGGCAACCCCGTCGCCGTCGACGCCGATCCCCGTCTAACAGAACTGGCACGCGCACGGCAATGGAAAGAAATAAGCCTGCGCTAAATAAAAAAACCCGCGTTAAACGCGGGTTTTTTTATTCGTGTTTTTATAAAAAGCGTATACCGCCGCCACTCATCCTTAATATGACTAAGTCGTTACGCTAAGTAGACTCGCGCAAATAAAGTTTTTAAATAATCAGTTTCAGGAATGGCCGGATGCACTGGGTGATCGGCAGGCATGCCCGATTGAGTCGTGACTTGAACCTGACGATCAAGATGCCGGCTCGCGCCCCGTACGATATCCATAAGCGCCGCCCGATCGAGATGCAATGAACGCGAGGCCGAAATCAGGATTCCGTCACGCCCGAGTAATCGAATCGCCAACTCATTTAAATGACGGTAGTAGGCCTCGCCAGCTTTCTGATCCTTCCGGCGTTTGATTAATGCCGGCGGGTCGATAATGACAATATCGAATCGTTCGCCATCATTCACCAGCTGCTTGAGAACATCGACCGCTTTACCCTTAATTGCTGCCAATGACGATTCAACGCCATTACGCTGAGCGTTATCGAGCGCTAAATCCGTTGCGATTGCCGATTCGTCTACGCAGATGACATCCGCAGCGCCTGCAAGGGCCGCTTGAACACCCCAAGCGCCCGGCCCCGAAAACACATCTAAAACTCGCTTACCCCTGACATACTTTTTAAGTTCGGCACGGTTATTTCGCTGGTCGTAGAGCCAAATATCATTACCCAGCGCCTCAATTGGTACCGCAAATTCCGCGCCGTTTTCCCGCACTATCAATATCTCTGGCACCTCACCATAAGCAACTTTGGTGATCATCGGCAAAGATTCGAAAGAACGATTCGCGTGGTTGTTGGCAAGCAAAACGCCCTGAGGTTTAAGCACTTGCACAAGAGCCTCAACAATTTCATCAGTCAGCGACTCCATACCAGCACTAGTGATTTGCACCACCAAATAATCTCCGAAACGATCCACGTTAAGACCGGGGAGCAAATCAGAATCTGCATGGATTAATCGATAATAGGGCTCGTCAAAAACCATCTCTCTTAGAGCCAGCGCCTGCTTAAATCGATGAACGAAAAGCGATTTATTCACCGGATGCGTTACATCACGATTAAGTACGCGCGCACAAATTAATCCGGTTGGATTTAATAACGCCAACCCGAGTGGCTTACCAGCGTGATTTGCAACAATAACCTGCTCACCCGCTTCGAAATTTTTAAGCGGTGATTTATCAGTGTCGACCTCATTACTGTAAATCCACAAGTGACCTAGTTTGATACGTCGATCGGCCTGGGGTTTTAAAAAGAGAATAGGGAAATCCATGATGCACACTCAGTAAGCAATAAATATCGGCATTATACGGGTAAACGGTGTATTGCTTAGCAATAAAAAAAAAGCCCACCGAAAAATTCGATGGGCTTTTTGAGGTTTTAACGCGATAGGTATGATCTAGCGATCACAACAATGCAATTACTCCGATGAAGTTGCTTCAGGCTCCGGGGCAATCTCACCTATGCCGCCCTTGCCGTTCACAATCTCAATACCACGATCAGTCAAACTCGTCGCATCGTCTACCACTTTTGCTAAATCGAGCGCGGCTTGTTCAGCAGGTGCACCAAACCACGTTGCTGCTGCCCAACTAAAACCTTTCGCCCGCAAAGATAAGCTAGCCGCTTCTGCAACCACTTCAGGCGCAAGTCCTTCGGTGTAAGCCGGAGCAATTTCCGTATTATCAAAATGAGAAGCGTAGTGGTAATCAATGTTGTCTAACACAACCTCTTCCTTGGGCACTGGCACCATGCCTTCGAAAACAATTTCGTCAATTAAAATTGCATCGGTTTTCGACATCATAGGGCCAACCTTGTCGAAGCTCGTCGCAAACGAGAAGCCCATGTGCTTAGGCGGGGCGACGCGATCAAACCCGTCTGGGAAAACTACGGCCACATCAAGGTCGTTCCAGTCGCCAAAGATGATGTCCTCGTGGGCAAGATCAATGGCGTTGAAGTGATGGCTCCAATTACCGTCTTGCAAATAAAACTGCAGTGCGAAAGTTTCAACAGCCGCATAGTATTCAGGAATAAAAATTCTCGCTTTTACGGTGAAAGGATCAGCAAAATTCAAACCTTCGATACGAGCTGGGTTGGCATGTTGAAGATCCAAGCGATAGGCATCGTCCTTAGGAAGAACTTTAAGCGCACCGTTTTCGGTACTGACGACACCAGCATCACCCCAAGACATGGTGTTCCAATTATCAGTATCGGGAGTATCGAAAGTTTGGCGATAAAGCTCGCCTTCCTCTGTCGCCGTCGATGCCGCAAGCCCAGCAACGGTGAGATCTTTAATGATGATTTCACCGTTGAAGGTCGAGGTTTGTTCGCCAACACCTAAGTTTCCTAGCTGTAAACCTAGAGACGAAATAGTTGCGCCATTCGCACCAAAATCAGCGGTTAGCTCGATCGTATTCCACTCGCCGTAAACCACACCTGAAATATCAGTCGAGGTTAACCATGCACAGCAAGAACCGTCGTCGTTGTTAGTGGTGTTATTAAAAAATTTCCCATAAAGATAAGAACCTTCAAATCCTTTAGGGAAGAACATGTTCGCGGTGATTTTGACTGGCTGAGTGAAGTCTATCCCAGTAATTCCGCTAAAAATCACCGAGATCTGATCGGTATCATCCGCTTTTAATAGCGCCAAACCCTCACCTTCTTTGAGCGATAGAGTTGTGCCATTCCAGCCAGTATTCCAACCATCAATTGATGAAATGAAACTGCGGCTAAAACTACTGCCGCCTTCAACAATTTTAAAATTGTCGATGCCGATAGGACCGCGAACATCCGGAGCTTTGCCATTCGCTATAAGTTCCACACCGATTTTCGCTACACGGGTTTGATCAAACCCAGGTGCCCTCCAACCAAAGGCTTCGGCATTAGTGATGGATTTTTTGATCGTCGAGTAGGTGTCAGCGATTTGACTGCCCGCTTGGTTCCAACCGATGTTCGCGTAGTTGCCATTCTCATCAATTAAGAACGCCTGAAAACCCAACTTGCCATCGTCAACATAGCTTTTCGCCAGTTTAATTTCGTAGCTAATCTCGTGATTGGTAACATCGATCACCTCGGTTAACGGCACAACTATACCCACTTTATCGGCGTCACTTGCCCAGGGTACGTCAACCTCGTAAGCGTAGTTGTCAGCGGCACGTTCCATCAAATAGCGGTGATTTACCGCTCGCTCACCTACACCAGAACCGCCAAACTCACCGAGGATAAACGGCGTCTTTTGGCTATTTAAAACACCGATTGCAGTTTCGATTTTTTCTGGGTTATTCCAAGCCGAGCCGTAAGCGTGCACACCCAATACAATATTGCGCTCAGGATCGTTTAGAAATAATTCGCGGCCGCGGTTGCTATCGAACGCGTAGAAATCTTCACCGCAAGGAGCGTCAATCATAATGGGAACTTCAAATCCAGCTTGGCGAAGCGCTCGCATTGCCGTTTTATAGTTATCGATGTAGGTTAAATAGCCTGTTGAATATCCGTTAAAAATATCACTGGGGCCCCAACCGCGAGCCAGGTTAATAATTAAATTTTCCTGGAAGCGATCTTGATGAATTACCGGCAAAAATTTCTTCAACCAAGTATTTTTTACATGTTCTGAAAATAATGCTTCGTTGTCATTACAGAATAAATCCGGTGAATCGAGAGTTAAGATGGTGAACAAATTGTTTGAACTGGCCGCAACTAAAGCGGCCTCTAAATCGTTTACCGTAGTATCTGGACTCACCAAAATACGAATAACATTAGAGCCAACATCGCGGGTCGCTTTAATCCCTGGATACATCTCCATAGGGTCAGCATGGTATTGCAAATTAATACCGCGCAAAGTTAAGCGCTCACCGTTATAGATTAAATCGCCATCCTGAGTGGTTAATACATTCAGGCCTGCGCTTGGGCGCTGAGGATTAGGATCTTCGTCCACTTTATCGGGAATCATTTTGTGAGCTTCGGCATCCGATTCGCCCAACATGCTGCCGCCGCAACCCGCAAGTAAACCGATACTGGCAATCATCAATGCCAAGGGTGATAATTTTTTCATATCAAACTCCATCATTATTATGTGTAAGGCACTTTTTTGTGCTGGTCATGACATTAGAAAGACACATTAACGCCGAGGTTGTAGCGTGCTTCTTGCACCCACAACGAATGAAATTGGTCTTCAAATTGTGCATAACTCTTACGATTTTCTTCGGTTAGGTTGGTGCCGTTAAAGAACAGGTTAAAGTGTTCGTTAATGTCGTAGCTGATCGAAAGATCCAAATAACCTGTTGGCTCATACCAGCGCGCCATTTCCATCACCGCAACCGACGTATTCACACCAGCACGGCCAAGGTATTCTTCGCTTCGATAGTTGTACGCGATACGAACGTTAAGACCATGGTTGTCGTACCAAAGGATCAAGTTCGACTGATGCTCCGAGTTATTCGGCAGCGGCAGTTTTTCTCCCAACATGTCGACCATGTCGGTTTCGCTGTGAGAGTAGGTGTAGTTGAATTCAATACCCGTTGAATTTAGGAAAGCGTTATCGAAAAAGTTAAAGGGTTGTTTGTAGCCTAATTCAACGCCCCACAAATCCGATGCACCAACGTTACGCGTAGTGTTGATGTTGGCTCGACGACCGCGATCAATACCGTCCATATCAAGGAACGGACGCGACTCTTGGAAATCTTCTACCGATGTATCAACCTGAATATTGAAAAGCCCTAAACCGATAATCGAGCTTTCGGCAAAATACCATTCGCTTGAAAAGTTAATGACGGTAGCTTCCCAAGGCTTCATATAAGGATTGCCTTTATCTTCACCACCAGCCACGCAACCTACGGTATCTTGTTTTGCACTACCGGTAGATGGATCAAGCACCATGACGGGAGCGCCACTCTCATCGGTTTTTCCGCACTGACTTAACCACACTGTCATACTCGATCCCAACTGATGTAAATCATTTCGAGTTTGCGTTTTACTCACGCCGAAACGCAAAACAACATCATCGGTTGGGAACAAGTTGATATTCAACGAAGGCAAATAACTTGTATCTGAATGGGTATGGACTTGAGTGTCGTAAACGTAAGCAATTTTTTGCCAATCGTTGTAACCAATGGAGTTAAACGAATCGAGTACATCGGGGATTACACTTTTCTCAACGGCGCGCTCGGTGCGAACCGCTTGCACACCGACGTTGGCGTTGTAAGGAATTCCAAAAATTCCGTCGACATCATTAGCAAAATTAAATTGCACATACGCGTTGGTAGTTTCTTCTTCTACGCCGTAAGTAAATCCGGGATCGTTAACCGTACGGGTGCCTGGATACAAACGGTTCATAAATTCGTAAGGGTTATCCCAAGCTTTTGGGTCTAGCGCGGCGATACCCGTCTCGAACCCTTTGATTGGCCCGAAATCACGGAATGCATAGGTTTCTGCTGAGGTGAAACCATTGTCCTGCAAACCACCGACAGTAATTAAACTTGAATTGGTAGTTTCATAATCGAATCGCAACCAGTCGGGGAATTTTTGCCAGACCAGGTTACCGGGCAATAATTTGTAACGCTTATCAACGGGAACGCGAGGATCTTCCCAGTTGGTATAACGGCCGGTGGGTGTCACATAGAAAAACTTGTTGTGGTTCGCTTCGCGCTTACCGTAGCGAAGACCCGCATCGACCGATTCGAAATGATTATTGTCGAAAGTAAAAGTCACATCACCGCGAATTACATTTAACTCAGCGTCGGTGTTTTCACCTTCGGCAAAGCCTTGGTACTGCTTCAGAATGTTAGTGTCAGCAAGATCGCCGACAAATTCAAAGCTAGGAATGCTGCCTCGATAATCCACTTTTACTTGATAGCCATCGACAGGGTCTTTACCGGATATGCCATCAATATCAACCCACTCCCACGCCGGTGTACCTTGCTGGAAGCGTCCTAAACGCATTTGTTTTTCTGCGGTAGCATGAATTGCGCGTACGCTGGCTTTAAGGTTGTCGTTATTGTTGTAGGTCAGTTCGATATTAGTATTAAGCGCAGCCGTTTTTTCGATGGTGTTTTGCGTTGTTGCTTGGAATTCTGAAGAGAATACGTCGGCCACTTGCAGCGAGTGCACGTTCACAGTTTGCATATTGCCATCGCGATCTTCGTATTGAAGTGTGCGCGGGTCACTGACGATTGTGCCTTCCTGCAACACATCAAATACTTTCTGCTTACGCTTAGCGATAGTGCCGTTAACTTCATAACTATCGGGTGTATCACGGCCGCTGAAACCTGCGCGAACGTTGCGCTCGTATTTGTCCATTTCGGTATAGAACACATCACCGCGAACAGACCAAAAATCATTGAAGTCAAACTTGGCGGTAATCGAGCCACCGGTGCGGTCGCGCTCAACAAAACTGCTCGACGCATTATATTCTTCCGGCACTATGTACCAGCTGCTAGGAACGTAAGAGTAATCTGGCGAGCCATCGGCATTGGTCGGATAAGGGTTATTTAAGTCCCCCCATGGGCGCCCTGCCTCTTCATTTAAAAACGCTAAGTGATGCGATTCCCACATGGAATAGTTTGCGGCGTAGGTATTCGATGAGTACACGTTCGCCAATACAGAAAACCCTTCACCGCTATTGAAACCACCCACTAAGGTCACACTGTGATCTGGGTCGCGATGACTGTCATCGCCATTTGTGTCGTATTCTTTATAGGAATGAGAGCCAAGACCTGCATCAATACGCGCGCGTCCGGTAAAGCCTTCTGGCAAAGTGGATGGATCGAGTGTTTTAAGATCAACGACACCCGAAATACCACCCGCCAAGGTCGACGCCGACTGAGATTTATAAACATCTACGCCGCTGATCATGCCCGCAGGAATGTCTGAATAGTTGGCTTGAATACCGGTAATCGACCAAGGGCTTAAAAACTGCTCGCCATTGAATGTTGTCAACACCTGAGGCATACCGCGCACGTTAAGAGTTGTACCTTCACCGGCCTCGCGGTTGATCTGAACACCCGCTACACGTTGCAACGAGTCGGTAATGGTCGTATCCGGCAGCTTACCTATGTCTTCCGCGACAATAGAGTCCACCACGGTTTTTGAATTGCGCTTAATATCGATCGATTGCGCCTGAGATTGGCGAACACCCGTAACAATAAGTTCTTCTAATGCACCGGCTCCTTCTTCAGAGGGCGCCTGCGCATAGGCGTGGCCAACGATCACCGATGAGATCGCGATTGCCAATGCCGTTTTGGCCAATTGGTAGTGGGATTTTTCTAGCATCTGAGCATCCTCAATTTTTATTATTACTGCACTTGGTTTACTGCCAAGCTAAGATCCACAGCTTGGCCGATCACTTGCTATTGGGGTTTTAGCAGCCTAGATAATCCATAATTGTGTAATCGGTTACAACATCAAAAATGCGTTTTTAATTTTATTTACTCAAAATCCGTAAAATTTTTTAATAGTGAAAATATTTTTTTACCTAAGAATAAAAAGCGAGAAAATTTAGGAAAATTAACGAGTTAGGGGAACACTTAGTGCTACAAAATGAAACAGGGTGAGAAGTGCGTCCCACACTTTCTCACCCTGCTCAATAATTTATGTGCCAACCAATCAAACTGGAAGTTATTTCGGGAGGCTTAATTCGATCTTTTCGATGAGTTCTTTGCTATTCGGTTTCACGCGGGAACCAAAATGCGAAACAAAATCGCCGTTAGCGTTAATCAAGTATTTATTAAAGTTCCATCCAGGAGATTGCGACACTTTTCCTAAATGAGCGAAAACCTTATTCGCGTTTTCGCCTTTAACGGAACTTGGCGCCAGCATGGTAAAGCTCACACCATTGTTAGCGAAACAAACTTTTGCTGCCTTTTCCTCTGAGTCGGCTTCTTGTTTAAAGTCGTTGGACGGGAATCCAATAATCACCAACCCCTTATTGCCGTAATCTTGATAGAGTTTCTCTAGGCTTTTTAGCTGCCCAGTGAAGCCGCAGTGACTTGCCGTATTAACAACGAGCACTGCCTTGTTTTTGGTTAATTCGCACATATCCACGGTGGCTTGTGAATTTAATTTTCGATATTCACCGGTTAAAAAATCAGGACACGCCATTGCAAAACTTGACAGGCACATCGCCAAACTAACCGCTACTATTCTCTTTACCATTTGCGCGTTCTCCGAAGTTTGCATTCTCGGTTAATGTGAGACTGCATAAATTGTGTTGTCTCGCCCAGAATTGCGATTGAACTCAAAGTCTAAGACTCATAATAAAAATGCAACGAGGCTATTTCTATGCGCCAAATCTCTCCCGCAGCTTGGAGCCTAGCTGCCTACATACTAGTTAGTTTATTCGGCCTTAGCGAAAAAACTTTCGCCAGCACCATGTGGATGAGTGATTTCGAAACCGGAAATCTTTCCGCTTTTCCTGTGGTACTCAACGAGCAAGGGATTACGCTTGAACAAGCCTGCGCCGAATCCGGCCGCTATGGCGCTAAATTTACCCTAACCGGCGATCCCGCATTTTTATGGAACGGAGACCCGAGACTTGAGCGAACCGAGCTGCATGTCAGCCCCAAAAAAGGCGAAACTGCTGAAGGCAAAACGACGTTCTTTTCATTTTATTATTATCTTCCCCAGGCTTTATCAGACACTCGTCACGAGATTGCCTATTGGGAAGCGCGCGAAAGCTGGAAGCAGATGTTTCGATTCACTATCAGTGGAAGTGAGTTAAGTTTTCAAGCAACAGCGCAGGCCAAGCCGTTTTGGCGTTTACCCACGGGCGCCAGCCCGAATCGATGGCATAAACTCTCGATGCGAATTCTGTGGTCTACCGACCCCGCGAAAGGCTATGTAAAGGTGTGGGTCGACAGGAAATTTTTAGGTGAATATCACTTTCAGACTCTTCCCACCGCAAGCGCCGAGATGTTCGCTCAAATTGGATTATTACGCGACCACAGTCCTGTGACCGAAAGTCTCTGTATTGACAGCATCCGCATGCGATCGCGTTAACCGATTAATGGACGTGGGGCTGGCTCAAGCGTTTCGCGTCGTGCATCATCCAATAAAACATGCCGAGGCCCGCGGCTGACAACAGCACGCCCACGGCGCCGGTAGCGGCGAACCCAAAGCCCCAGTCGATCGCAAGACCGCCCAAATAAGCACCTAAAGCATTAGCGAAGTTAAATGCCGAATGATTCATGGCGGCGGCCATGGTCTGTGCACTACCGGCTACCTCCATCAAGCGAACTTGTACCGCGGGTCCAATTACAACCACAGTGCCCACACAAAAAACCGTGAGGCATCCCAACCACAAATTATGGGATGTAAATACGTAGGCGCCGCAAACTACCATCGACCATACCAAGCAACGTCTAATAGTACCGAGCAAATCTTTATCGGCCATGCGCGAGCCAACTACATTCCCCACTACCATTCCCGCGCCCAACAGCGCCAAAATAAAGGGCACGCCGGCGTCGGTTAAACCCGCCAAATGAATCAATGTTGGTTTAACGTAGGAAAATATCGAGAACATACCGCCAAATCCAATGGCACCAATTCCCAAGGTCAGCCAAACCTGCTTATTGGTGAACATCGTCAGTTCATTTCGAATCTTCGCTCCCACTTGTGGCGGTTCGGCGGGAACAAATCGCCAGATACAGAGACTGGCAGCAAGCGCAAGCAATCCCACCAAGGCGAAGCTGTAACGCCAGCCAATCCACTGTCCGAGCGCCGATGCCAAGGGTAGGCCTGCTAGCGTCGCCACCGATAACCCCAACATCACATAGGCGACAGCGCGCGCGCGCATGTGCGCGGGTGCCAAGGACGCGGCCACCAATGAGGCAATGCCAAAGTAAGTCCCGTGAGGAAATCCACTAAAAAGACGCATCCATAAAAATGTGCTGTAACTGGGTGCGATCGCACTCGCGAAGTGAGTTAAGGCGTAAAGCCCCATAAGCACCATGAGCATCTTGGTGCGTGAGCGCTTAGTGCTGACAACCGCCAAAAGTGGCGCGCCTAGCACCACCCCCAATGCATACGCACTGATCGCATGTCCCGCCGCCGGAATACTGATATCCATGGCGGTTGCCACCTCGGGCAATAACCCCATGATGACGAATTCGCCAATTCCGATCGAAAAGCTGCCCAAACCGAGAGCGAGCAAAGCAATATAAAACGTCGCCGACGCTGATTCGCGGCTGATCTGTGGGGAAGACATAGCAAACTCAGGAGGGAGGATCAAAGAAGGTGAGCAATTATACGCCAAGCCAAGTGTAACTTATAGTCACACTCACCCTAATTAGTCGTCAGTCGTCTCATCTGACGTATAGCTACCGAGCTTAAGCTGCGCCCGCGGATGGGCCTTATCGTATACAGAGGCCAAATGTTGAAAGTCCAAATGGGTATAAATTTGGGTGGTGGTGATATTGGCATGCCCTAACAACTCTTGTACCAAACGCAAGTCGCTACTGGATTCTAAGATATGGCTAGCGAACGAATGACGCAGCATGTGTGGATGCACCGGCGTGTCCATCGCTTGATGGGACGACAGTCGAGCCAAGCGCAATTGAATAGCGCGGTGCCCTAATCGCCCGCCGCGAGTTGATACAAATAAAGCTGGCTCGCCCTCATTCGCCAACTGCTGCCGCTCGTCGCGCCAGCGATGCAGCGCTGCCATGGCCATACGGCCTATGGGCAACTCGCGAGTTTTATTCCCCTTACCGGTCACCCGTAAACTAGCGTCCTGCCAGTCGATGTCTGAAAAATTAAGGCTGGCCAATTCCGCTAACCGCAATCCGGAAGAATAAAACAGTTCGACAATGGCGCGATCGCGGCAGGCGAGTACATCATCTCCCTCGACCTCGACGAACTGGGCAGCCTGGTCGACGTCGAGTGTCTTCGGCAGTTTTTTAGGGGCTTTAGGGGCGCTGATTCCCTCGGCGGGGTTGTAACTGAGGAGCTGGCGGGTAATGGCGAATCGGAAAAAACGCCGCAGAGACGAGAGCCAGCGCTGCAAACTTTTACTGGCCAAGCCTTGCCTATGAAGCTGCCCCAAGGCGCTGCGTACCAACTTAGCATCGACTTGACGCCAATGAGCGACATCAACGCTTTGACAATAGCGTTGAAACTTCTCGATATCGCGGTGGTAATTCTCTTGAGTATGCGCCGAAAACTGCTTTTCATTCGCCATGTAACTCATGAAATCGGCGAGTAAATCGGCAAACGGCAAGGTTAAATTAGGTGATTGATCCGTCATTAGGCTCGATCAAGGTAAGGCGGCAACAGACGGTTGAGCACCTCGGCGATGTAAGACAAAAACAAAGTGCCCATACTCGAGCGGTAGTAATGCGGATCGCAATTGCCGATAGCTAAAATTCCGTAGGTACTTCCCGACACTAGGGGAATCATAGCAGCCGAACCTATGTTCGCCGCCTGCTGCCCGAAAAGGTAATTGAGTGCCCGCGGCGATAAGTGCCCACAGGTTGCGCGGCCAGATTTGAGATATTCGGCGAGGTGATCTTGCGCCTCGCGGCCGTTAACCACCTGCGCCTGACTCGAAGGCACACGGTCGACATTCCCAAAAATCAACAATGAAGTGAAGTGAATATCGAACTCTTTAGAAAAACTGTAGTAGAGCGCATCTACCACATCGCCCATGTCTTGACCTTCTAGTAGCGCCAACACTAAGCGTTTAGATTTATCAAATAACTTGTCGTTTTCCCGAGCATTCTCGAGCAATTTGCTGAGGCGATTGCGCATATCGATATTACGTTCGCGCAGTATCGAGACCTGCCGCTCGACCAGAGAAATGGCCGCGCCGCTCTCATGTGGCAAACGCAACTCAGCGAGCAAGTCGGGCTGATCGACAAAAAAATCGGGATTCGACTGGAGGTACGCCGCCACATCGGCCGCTGTAAGCGTATTGTCGAGAGGTGCAGCGATATCCGTCATAGTCAGAGCTTTATTTGTCCGTGAAATACAATGACCGCGGGGCCTGTCATTAGCACTGGGTGGCCGGGGCCTTCCCACTGAATACTCAAACGGCCGCCGGGCAGATTAACCGCCACATGCGGTTCAAGCAATCCTCGTAAACGACCGGCGACTACCGCAGCGCAGGCGCCAGTTCCACACGCTAAGGTCTCGCCCGCACCGCGCTCGTAAACTCGCAAGTTGATCTCGCGTGGCGAAACCAGCTGCATAAACCCGATATTAACTCTTGCGGGGAAGCGCGCATGGGATTCGACCAAAGGGCCAACCGATGCGACGGGGAATGTATTGATGTCATCAACCAAGGTAACTGCATGAGGATTACCCATAGATACAGCGGTAATCTCGAGGGTTTCATTACCCAAGTTTAACGGGTAAGTCACCGCTTGCTGATCGGCTTCGAACGGGATTTGCGCAGGCGCAAGGCGCGGCTCCCCCATGTCGACAGTGACTTGCTCATCGGCCTGCACGCGAAGCTCAAGTAACCCCGCGGCGGTTTCGACTTTAATAACCGACTTACCGGTTAACTTGCGATCGCGCACAAACACGGCAAAACAACGCGCACCGTTACCGCAGTTTTCGACTTCGCTGCCGTCCGCATTAAAAATCCGGTAGCGAAAATCGATATCCGGTTGGCTTGGCGCCTCGACGAGCAATACTTGGTCGCAGCCGATCCCGTAATTTCGATCGCTAATAAAGCGGATTTTTTCGGGAGTCAAACGCACGCTCTGCCCGACTCCGTCGATCACGACGAAGTCGTTGCCAATTCCGTGCATTTTGCTGAAACGTAACCGCATGTTTTACTCGCCTCTCGCGCTTTAAAGTGATTTTCGGGATTATTCGGGCAATACCGCTTCGCCGCGGATCATATCCTCGAAGGTTTCACGGGCGCGAACCAAATGCATCTGGTCGCCATCGACAACGACTTCTGCCGCACGTCCACGGGTGTTGTAGTTAGATGCCATGGCAAAGCCGTAGGCGCCAGCCGACATCACCGCCAAGTAATCACCCGGCTCAATGGCGAGCTCACGGTCCTTACCAAGAAAGTCACCGGTTTCACAAATGGGGCCGACTAAATCCCACAACTTGCCCGCCGTGTCGCGGGGTTTAAGTGGACGAATTTCTTGCCAGGCTTGATAAAGCGAAGGACGAATTAAATCGTTCATTGCCGCATCGATCACGGCAAAGTTTTTGTGCTCGGTAGGCTTTAAAAACATCACTTGGGTGAGCAAAACACCCGAGTTGGCTGCGATTGAGCGACCTGGCTCGAACATCAACGATAATTTGCGATCGCCCAATTTGGCTTTAATCGCCGCTAGATAATCTTCTACTGCGGGTGGCGTTTCGCCACGGTACGTCACCCCAAGGCCACCGCCCAAGTCGAGATGAGAAATCTCAATACCTTGGCTCGACAGCTGATCAACCAATACCAACACGCGATCTAACGCGTCCAAGAATGGACGCAACTCGGTCAGTTGCGAACCAATATGGCAATCGACGCCTTTGATCGCGATGCCAGGCAAGCTGGCGGCATGGGCATATACCGCTGGCGCGCGCTCAATGGCAATACCAAATTTGTTTTCTTTAAGTCCGGTAGAAATGTAAGGGTGAGTTTTTGCATCTACGTCAGGGTTCACACGCAGCGACACATTGGCCACTTTACCTAAGCGCGTTGCCACTTCCGATAACAAATTAAGCTCCGCTTCGGATTCGACGTTGAAACAGAAAATTCCAACTTCTAAGGCGCGCTGCATTTCTGCGGCGGTTTTTCCCACACCCGAGAAAACAATTCGTGCGGGATTCCCGCCAGCGTGGAGTACACGCTCAAGCTCGCCGCCCGACACAATGTCGAAGCCTGCACCTAACTTCGCCAACATATTCAAGATAGCGATATTAGAGTTCGCTTTAATGGCGTAGCAAATCATGCCGGGATGGTCGCCCAAGGCCTTAGAGTAGGCGAGGTACTGCTGAGTAAAAGCGGCACGGCTATAGACGTAACATGGCGTCCCAAACGCTTGCGCAACTTGGGCTAGCGGCAAATCTTCTGCATAAAGTTCGCCATTACGTTCGGGAAAAAACTGCGTGGGGTAGCTCATGAACTTTTAACTCACCTTATCTGTTGGGTCTAGAAATCGTCTTCATCATCCTCGGATGATTCTTGCGCTGGGCTATCTTCGGGGAGATACAAAGGACCGGTTTGGCCGCAGGCCGTCAATGCAAAACACAGGGTCGCCAATAGTAGTAAAGATTTCATCATGAATATCCTTGAAGCGTCACCAAGGTGACAACAATGAAAACAGCGCCAATGCTCTTGCGTAAAAGACCGCAAGTATACCTTCGCTCGGGGCCTAGCCACAATTGCGGCAACTATTCACCGCTCTCTGCGCCCGCTAGGCAGGCGCCTGAAAAACCTTAAACTTCCGGCACACGCTTGCTAGCGCGATGGGCCTTATAGCCTTCCCAGACAATTGGCAGGATCGACACAATGATGATGCCAAAAATAAGCAACGTGAAGTTTTTGCGAACCACCGGCAAATTGCCGAAGAAGTAGCCTAAATAAAGGAAGATACCCACCCAGAGAAACGCACCAACTACGTTATAAATCACGAAGTGGCGATAATTCATCTTACTCATGCCTGCCACAAAGGGGGCGAAAGTCCGGACGATGGGAATAAATCGACACATGACGATGGTTTTTCCACCGTGCTTTTCGTAAAAGCCTTCGGCTTTGGCCAAATAATCCCAGCGAAAAATTTTCGAATCTGGGTTGCGAAACAATTGTTTTCCGAAAAAGCGACCAATGGTGTAGTTCACCGTGTCGCCCAGTATCGCCGCGATGATTACAACAATAGCCATAAGATGCACATTCATCACTGGCGAATCACTGTTAAGGAGTTGCTGCCCACTGACGGGGTCAACCATCTGCCCCACCGACATTGCAATCAGTGCCCCAGTGGCGAATAGCAGCGAATCACCCGGCAAAAATGGAGTGACGATCAGCCCCGTCTCGCAAAACACAATTAGAAACAAAATGCCGTAGATCCATAAGCCGTAATCATTGAAGAGCACAACCAAGTGGTCGTCGATGTTCAGAATAAAACTGATGATAAGTTCAATAAATTCCACAAGATATCCTTAAGCGCGAGGGCAAACCGAAGATTATAAGCGCGAATCGCCATTAACCGGCCAAATAATCCGCCATTAATAACCGAACTTGAGCGAGATACTCATCATCTTCATTGAGCAGCTGATGATCGGCGCCGGCAATATAAGCGATCTGGGCATTGGGGAGCTTTTCTTTAATGATTTTTACGTTGTATCGCCACGCGAGGGTTTGATCGTGGGTACCCTGAATGATCAGCACCTTGTCATCGCGAGGAGTAAAACTAACAAATTTTGAGGCGAACTCCGCCATAGCGCCGATCCAACGCAGCGACAATAATTTACTTTGGAGCGGGTCTTGCCGATTGATGAAATCCAACATAATGGCATTGTGCGAGGAGCGCGATTGACCCCGAGCGACATATTGTCGGAACGGCCGCACTAAACGATAACTTAGCCGACCAATGTACCACCCACGAGGGCGAACCAAAGGTGCCAACAAACAGTACTTTTGCACTTTAGCCGCCACTTCAGGGTGGCGCCAGAGAAGATTGAGCCAAATAGCGCTTCCGGTACTCTGCCCTAGTCCATTTACCGGCGTCGGAAAAAGAAGCGGCTGCGCCAGCACGGCATTGATTACATCGGCGAGGATATCGGTATAAATATCGAAAGAATCAATCGCGACTTCATCGCCGTCGCTAAGGCCGTGCCCTGGCAAATCAAACGCGACCACGGCGATTCCTGCTTCTAGCGCCCATCGTATCGCTTGATGGTAAATACCGATGTGGTCGTAAAGGCCGTGAGCAACAACCAAAGTCGTTGTCGCCGATTCAGGAATAAAGTAGTGAATTGCAATCGAAAACCCTTGAAGATTCAGCGCACCAAGGCCACGGCGAATATGCTCAGCGCAGCGCAATGGATAAAACTCCTGATAGGCGTGCCCTTCTGAGGTGGTGAAAACATTGCTGTCGATCAGCGGATCAAAATGCAGCGGCGGCAATTGGCCGCGCAGGGATTTGATATGCGAAATTTTAGTCGAGGGTGCTTGCTGTGAAGGCTCATTGGTGGCGTTCATGGTATCCAGACGTCTCTAGCTTGGCGCATACTTTACTGATTTTAACCGACTCACTACAGTAGCCTTATATTTATGTTGACTCCCGATTGTCTCATCTCAACTTATTGTTTCAACTCCCCGTTTGGCCGCCTACAGATTGGTGAAACCAAGCGTGGTATTTGCAGCCTCATATTTGTCGACTCAGAAGCTGACGCCGATACACAAATTCAGCACCTATTCCCAAAAGCGCAAATCCAAAAATCGCACGCCCCCCAATTTAATGTAGCGGGTTACTTCGACAATCCTAAAACCACCGTCTTACCGCTGGATATGATGGGAACAGAATTCCAACAGTCCGTCTGGCAGGCGCTGAATAATATTCCCTTTGGCGAGGTTAGGTCCTATCAAGAAATTGCCAGGGCGATTGGCAAACCTACGGCGAGCCGAGCCGTCGCCAACGCCTGCGGCGCCAATAAGATTTCAATTCTCATACCCTGTCATCGAGTGGTCGCCACTGGCGGTGGCTTAGGGGGTTACCACTGGGGCGAGGCGCGCAAAAAACAATTGCTCGCATGGGAAACCAGCCTCTGTTAAGCGTGAAAACGTGGAATTAAAACGTCGGCCATAAAAAAACCCAGCCAATGCTGGGTTTTTAAAGCGTTGCGATTAGTTTTTCGCGCGTTCTTCCAAAATCGCCACAGCTGGCAATACTTTTCCTTCAACAAACTCAAGGAAAGCGCCACCGCCGGTTGAAACGTAAGAAATTTTATCGGCCAAGTTCCACTTGTCGATCGCAGCCAAGGTATCGCCACCACCGGCAACTGAGAAGCCTTCGCTCTCGGCAATCGCGCGAGAAATTGTTTCGGTACCTTGCGCAAACGCGTCGAATTCAAACACGCCGCATGGGCCGTTCCACAAAATAGTTTTAGCGTTTTTGATGATCTCAGCCACACGTGCCGCCGTCTCTGGACCGTAGTCGATGATCTCTTCGTCAGCTTGAATCTCGTTTACTTTCTTAGCCACAGCAACTGAATTGTGATTCCACTCTTTGAAGCCTTCTTTAGTCACACGTACGTCGGTGGCGAACACCACATCAGTTGCCGCGCGAATGCGTTGCGCTTCTGGGATCAAATCTTTTTCATAAAGTGAATTACCCACTTCATTACCCGCCGATGCCACGAAGGTGTTAGAGATACCACCACCCACGACGAGCACGTCGGCAATTTTCGATACTGCATCCAACACGCTAAGTTTGGACGATACTTTTGAACCACCCACAATCGCCACCAAGGGACGCGCTGGGTTATCAAGCACTTTGCCTAATGCATCCAATTCCGCGGCTAACAATGGGCCAGCGCAGGCAACTGGTGCGAACTTTGCCACGCCATGAGTTGATGCTTGAGCACGATGAGCGGTACCGAATGCGTCCATCACGAACACATCGCACAATGCAGCCATTTTCTTCGCTAAGGCGTCGTCATTTTTGCCTTCGCCCACATTGAAGCGTACGTTTTCCAATAGCACTAAATCGCTATCGGTGGTGTAACCCTCAACCCAATCTTTGATAAGTGGAACTTCGCGGCCTAACTTCTCGCTCAAGTAAGCAGCCACTGGCGCCAAAGAGGCTGCCTCGTCGTAAACACCTTCGTCAGGGCGGCCTAAGTGAGACATAACCGCAACTTTTGCGCCTTTTTCCAGCGCAAGCTTGATGCTTGGAATTGCCGCGTCGATACGAACTGTAGAGGTAATACGGCCATTATCTAAGGGCACGTTCAAGTCTTCGCGAATCAAAACACGCTTACCGGCCAAATCTTGGTCTTTCATTAATTTAACGGTCATAGTTCCTCTACATATATTTCAGTTGAATCGACAGATATCGGTTATTTCGGTTTATTTTTAAACCAGCTGCACACCATTGCCGAGAGTGTGATCGGGTGCAACTGAGTGGAATGCGAGCGCTCGATGGCGCCCCAACTCTCTCCACAATACTAGGCATTTATTGCACCAAAGGGTCGACATAATACCTTTTATTGAAAAGGGTTGCGATGACAATATCGGCGCAAGCCTAAATCGCTCTAACGGCCTACGAGCACATTTTGACGATTTATTCACAATGCCTGAGGCCGACCACGCCCTTATGAATAATTAATGTTTATGACAAAACCATTTCTTAATCTTAAATAGACTGACCGCGAAATTGACGAAGCACCCAAGCATTCCTAGGGTTAATAAGCCAGATGGCAAAATGGAATGAAGCCTTTCATGTTCAACAACCTCGAGGTAAGTGTTATGAACAAAGATCAAGTATCGGGAAGCATTAAAAAGGGTGCCGGTAAAGTTCAACAGGCGGCCGGCGATTTGATTGGAAGTAAAGAACAAAAAGCGAAAGGCTTGAAGAAAGAAGCAGAAGGCCGTTTGCAGAAAAAAGCGGGTGATGTCAAAGAGACCATTAAAGACGCGAAAAAACGCCATTAATGGAATCTGCGGCCAAAAAGGCTCCATTTATGGAGCCTTTTTTATTTGCATTCAACGCCCGATCCATCGTTTCGGGCCACGTTGTTATCACTCATTCGGGTGATGGCGCCTTATTAGAGATACACTAGACTTCCAGCCTAAGCATTGTGATGCTCCGCACATTATCGGCGTCAGCACTCACTTTGCGATTAGCTAAAACAAGGATTTATTAATCAACTCGAACGAAGGCGTGTTTATGAAAACAATATTCTCTCAAAGCATTCTCGCTGCCATGGTCATTAGCTTGGCCGCTTGCGGTGGCAGCAGCGGAGGTAAAAAGCACCATCACAGCAGCTCATCGTTGAGTTCAGCGGTGACGACATCCAGCGCGGCGGTTTCATCAAGCCCAGCAATCAGTTCTTCAGCCGATACCTCTTCGGCGACTTCTACCGCACCAGTGACGAGCTCAAGTGCGCCCGATAGCTCTAGCGCACCTTCATCGGAAGCCACATCATCTTCAGAGGCAATATCATCATCGGAGGCAACGTCCTCCTCAGAAGCATCTACATCAGAGGCCTCATCCTCATCCAGTAGCGCGCCGGCGCTCACTGGTATATTCCTCGACAACGTCGTCGCGGGCATTCACTACCGCACGCAAAGCCATCAAGGAATTACCAGCGCTTTAGGTGAATATTTTTATCAGCCAGGTGAAACCGTGACTTTCTCAATCGGCAAGCTTGCGTTACCTCCTGTGCCGGCCAGCGGCGTAGTGACACCCGCCGATATCGCGAATGCGGCGCATGATAATGCGGCACAAGCAGAAACCACGCGCAATAATATCTTGCAGTTATTGCAGACCCTCGACACCGACGGCAATCCTGACAACGGTATTCAAATCGCCGAATCCACCGGCGAGCTCTTTTCCGAAGACAACACCCCAGATATCACCAGCGAAACGTTTGATGCCGCGATCACCACCTTCCTTCCAGAAGGTGTCGAATTGGTGAGCGAAGAGGCGGCTCTGGCTCATTTTAACAACGCACTTCAATCGCAACTGTTTGGAAGTTGGGTGTACAGTGAAGGGGCAGGAAAACGTAACGTCCTCACTTTTATCGATGCTGACCGCTACATCATTATTCACGAGCACAACGACGGCCATGACCAAACTGCAGGCTCGGTCGAGTATGGTAGCTACGAGTGGGACATTACCAACAAAAAACTCCATGTACGCATGATCGGCCAATCAGATGCTAGCGGCGGCCTCTGGGAAGAGGCTAGCGCCAACAATGGCATAGTCACCCATGACTTCGACGTTAGCGGTGGCCAATTAGTCTTAGGTACACCGAGAGATGGACAAGCCATTTTTGAGCGCGTCATTGACAGTAATAACCGCTTCATCGGGGCGTGGACAATGACCGAGCATGGCCATAATGATGAAGACAATCACGGACAAGATAACGTAAACGTTCTGACGTTTTTATCCTCAAGTGAATATGTCGTCGCTCACACCAATAATCAGGAATCGTATCCCGATCAGCCTAATCAGCCGCTCTCGGGCGAGTTTGGCACTTACAAACTTGTGGACAATCGTCTCCAAGTAACCGGTGCAACGGTTGACACCGATGGTGACGGCGGCCTTTATAACGCCGAAGATCCTTCAGACCAAGCTAACGAAACACTCACCATTACCCCTTGGGGAGATCTTCTGTTCGTCGACGATAACGAAGGGCTTTACTCATTTGTTCGCGTGGGCAATTTCTTAGCGAAGTTACAAGACATGGATGAGGAAGGTTCATTAGGCGATGTGAGTGTCATCCGCGATTCTTTAGGCTTCGACGCCCAAGATATTGCTAGCCGCACATTCACCACGACCGTTCCTCACAAAACCAGTGGAAGCAGTGTGTTCACCTTTACCTTCGGTGAAGCCAATGCCGACGGAGAAAGTAGCGTTGGCGTCGTGGTTCAAGAAACCGGAAAAGCGAGCGAATCATTCACGGCAAGCTGGACTGTTAACACCACCGGCGCAGTCGTCATCACGGTGGTTGATGGCGAAGAAACGTTAACACTGACGGGAGCAAAACTTGCGTCTGAAACGGAAGATGGCGCTAAGATTTTATACTCAATCGAATCTGACGAAGAAAGTTCACTTTGGGAAGCGACCTTAACCCCAGTGGAAAGTTAATCGTGTTTTGAATGCTCGTTTAAAAAAATCCCCGATTGATTCGGGGATTTTTTTATTTACTGTTTGCGATTAATTAGTGCGTAGGCTTTTTCTAAAAATTCACCATAGTGATTTTCTTTTTCATACATATTGGTGTAAAACAACACTATCGCATTATTATCAGGATCGATGAGATATTCTGTCCCCATCAGGCCACCCCATGCGAATCCGCTATCCGACACCGACGGCGCTGGCTTTTTTTGTTCGGTGAATAATTGAAAACCCAAACCGAATTCAAAACCGGGCTCGACTTTCGCCGTAGACGACAATCGATTAATTCGCACCATTTCTTCCACAGTCTCTGGCTTAAGAATTTGCTTGCCGTTAAAACTGCCTTTATTTAATAGCATCTGGACAAATTTCGCGTAGTCACCGATCGGCCCGTTTAAACCCAAACCACCCTCAGCATAAGTCTGAACATCGCTCACTGCACCGCGCGCGTAAAAATCGGAGCCTTCGATGAGTTGGCCATCTTTCGCATAATAAGGCGTGACGAATCGAGAAAGTTTCTCGGCGGGATAAAACCAATCGGTATCGTTCATCTCAAGGGGAGTTAAAATATTCTCTTTAACATACTCGCGAAGTGGCTGCCCTGAAATACGCTCGATTAAATAACCCAGCATATTGCTATCGGGGTGATAATTCCAATCGCTTCCAGGATCAAACCCTAATGGATATTTCGCGAGTGCTTCCATTTCTTCGGCCAGCGTTGCAGTCCGCAACGATTGTCCGCCCGTGCGCTGCCCCTGTGGACTCAAATCAGGAATGCCTGCCCCCCAAAATCCTGCAGGTCGGCCATCAATTCCCATTTTCAATCCGCGTAATTTCCCCGCTTCGCCCGCACCGATTCCCGAACTATGGCTTAACAAATGAATGAACGTAATAGGTGTCGACGCTTCCCGTGTTTCGAATGAGCCATCATCGTTTAATTGAGTGATCACTCGATTCGGAATACCTGGGAAATACTTTGACACTGGATCGTCAATTTTTACCAAACCTTTATCGACCAACGTCATGAACGCAACGGCAGTCACAGCCTTAGTTTGTGAAAATTTTACGTAGTAATCATTTACACTTGCCGGAATTTTTTTATCGATATTTTTCCAACCAAAAGCCTTGCTATAAAGCACTTTTCCATCCTGGGCCACAAGCCCCACAACCGCACCCAATTTCTGCTCATCAATAAGTGACTGCATAAAGGCATCAAGCTGCGCAACCTTCTGTGCGTCCACCTCAAGGTTATGGTGATATTCAAGATAGGAGCCCGTTGCGGCCGACCCATTACCAGTCGAAATATTAGCGCAGCCGGTTACACCTAACGCGATGATGGCAGCCGCGAGTGTATTCGAAGCGAACTTCTTCCAACGAGATGATTGTTTAAAACAGCTTGCGCCTGCGATAACGCGAATACCCGTTTGAGACATTAGAACCCCACTGTTGTTATGATTAGTTAGAACGTGATTATCGAGAATTTGACAAATACTGCAATCGACATCCAGCAATTATGGCAACGATTCCAAATTACCCTTACGATTGTCGATTGCGCGCGACTAAAATCGAAGAGTATTCAAGGATGTTGATAATGACAAATGGAACCGCCGATCGCCATTGGTTCAAAACCCTCCACCTACCCAAAGTGCTTAAAGCCTTAACTGCGTCACTGCTTTTAGTCGGGTGCGTTAGCCAGCCCAAAGTTTATGTTTACTTCGAGGGAAATGATACTGAGAAACATCGTCTTCTAAGGGAGCTCGATATGAAGGGCTTCGGTACTGACCTTTCCCCAATCTCAGTACCACTTCAATGATGAGATTTCCATCTTAAGCCGCCAGTTGAGCGAACGCGACAGGCGGCAAATAATTTAACGCGCTATGTGGTCTCTCGTGGTTGTAATGATTTCGCCATGAATCAATTTCATAACGCGCTTCTTCAATGGTTCTAAACCAATGCAAATTCAAGCATTCATTGCGAAGCTTTCCATTCACGCTCTCTACAAATGCATTTTGCGTCGGTTTGCCTGGCTGGGTAAAACCTAAGCTGATGCCGGACGTCTTACTCCAGAAAAACATGGCCTTGCTGGTGAATTCGGTTCTGTTATCACAGGTGATGCGATGCGGCTTACCCCTGAAGAATACCCTTTAGCTGTACTATTCTTACAAGTGAATTCGGACTCTTATTATTAATAAACGAACTCCCATGAACATGGGCTGACATACTTTATTAGAATCTGTTCAGTTTTATAGTTGAATTCGGCTTGAAAATTATGTGCTGATGCTATACCACCTCGCATAATTCAAAACGATTAATCGAATAACGAATGGCATGAGGTCTTTTTAGAATATTTAAATCCATGATCTTCCGCCAACGGCATTTACACATAAAAAGATTCACAACTCTTCTTATCAAAAAATAAGAGAACAATCCGCGCTTTATTAAAATAGGTTCAATAACGACTTTTGGATAATTAAAAAGCTAGGCAGAAAGAATACTGCCTAGCTTTTCAACATTACAGCTTAATTAATTTCTGAAGATACTGGTGTTGCCTGCGAATAACTTATTGAAGAAATTTTCCCACAAAGATCAACCAAGTTCTCCCAGTCGCTGTTGGCTAGCGCCAAATCAATTTCTAACTGATTGAGATCGAGCGGTGAAACATCTGCTTCGCAGGCCTCTAAGTCGGAGATAACCTGATTAAGTTCAGACTGAAGTTTTTCCCAAACCTGAATGACTAAATCAACCTGCTCGCCAGCTGCTTGGGATAACTTAATCAATTCGTTGATTTGGTCATCA
The DNA here is from genome assembly GCA_051885175.1 of Cellvibrio sp. Lineage (GTDB taxonomy): Bacteria > Pseudomonadota > Gammaproteobacteria > Pseudomonadales > Cellvibrionaceae > Cellvibrio. Next base: position 302,196 of record JBJEWS010000012.1, on the reverse strand, counting down.
AGCGCTGCCAAGCTGGCAATTTCTTGATTTAGCCGATCCATCTCAGCCTGGCTGGCAAGAATTTTATTATTCAATTCTCGTACTTTTACACTTGCGGCGATCATTGTTGTAATGCCAGCGACGGCTGCAACAATGCCAAAGGCCAAGCCTAACCCCAGCGAAAAAATACCAACGACTGCTCCTGCGAAAAACCCAACACCCGCACCTATGGCAGAGGCCGTTATAACCGTTTGCCAAGTTTTGACTTCCGCTTGCAGGGCTTTAATGTCTTTTACAAATTGATCGACTTTTTCTTTGTCAGCTCCCTGTGTATTTAGCGAATCTTGCACAGCCTGCGACATGATTTTTGCATCATCAACTAGGCAGGAATTAAAATTTTCGATAGAGCCTTTAAAATTGGTCGCGATGCTCGCATAAACTTTCAACTGCTGACTTAAGTTTTGCAATTGCCCTTTAAGGCTATTAATCGCCGCAACATTATTAGGGTCGACTTTTAAGATTCCGATAAACGCGTTAATCGTCGACATGCTGGCATTAAAAGCTAACCCGTAGGCAGCAATCGAATTGGGAATACTGACTAAATTAGCGGCGATTGAGTACCAGCTGTTGGCATTAATTTGAATGCTGGTAAAGGCTTCTTGGAACTTCGTATACCATTCTGGAGCGCCCGAGAGCGTTGGCAATACAGTTCCAGTTACCCCAATGACGTAACTCATTACATCGTTATTGGCATTGAAGGCGTCCGCCAGTTGCTGTTCGATGGAAACTTCTTCATCGTTGCTGGCCAGCAAATTCGACGATCCAAACGAGGTCGAGATTAAGGCCGATAAATTATTTTTTTTAGCAAGAAATGGAGAGAAACGTGAGACTTTAGCAGGGATTGCGGTCATAACATTATCCTTAATTGATTGTTGGCCCTATTTTGGGCACAAAAAGTATAAACGCTCCCTAGCATTGCAGTGGGTTTCGATACGCCACCTTCATACTTTATTTGAATAATATTATTTCGATTACGAATATTTCCGCACCGCGCTCAAGCCAAGCCCAATAGCTCCTAGACATTTCCCTAGAAGATTTTTGGCGAATTTCAAGAGATGGCATTTGCTCAATACTTATCGTTATATTTCATTCCAAGTGTTCTCTTTCTCCCTTAGCTTGGTGTAACACATAGGCCATATAGCGGCTCTGCAATAAGCTAGTATCGATAACGATTTATTATTTTTTGCGGAGTTAGACATTTGTAACCAAGCATCCCTCGATAATGACTATCAAAAAAATATCGGAATCGGCAACAATAATTTCTTCACTCGTCAACATGACTCAACCAGCGAAACGATTACCAACTCACGAACCAATGAGAATACTTACTTCTCTAATCAAGATTCTCTTTACAGTCATGACACCGCAACGCTTAACAAAATTAAAATCGTCGATCCAGGGTTAGATTTCACCTTAATCGTAAACGATGTTAAAGAAACACGATTACAGCACGCCTTCTAGCGTTTTCATTTCGGAAAATCTATTTTGGACAGCACCTATTATTCACGGCTAACCGCTGATGGTTGATTTAAAAACTGACGAAGTGTTATTCAGATGGTTACTCGGTAGCCACACAATAAAAAATTCTCATCATGCAGTACACCTTGTATGCTCAGAAAAATAACAGGAGTTTTATATGAAAAATTAATATTTATGCTTATTTAATTGCAATTACTTGCTCGAATAGATTCGCCAAGATATCAATGCAGCTCCGAATATGCGGTCTGTTGTGCAGGATATTATTACCAATCATGACGACTACCGCTTGATTCCCGATAAAGAAACTGATTTGGTGTGGCAAGGCTGCCCGGTTAACTACAACTTAACTCGCGGTGGCAATAATCCAAGTTGCGTGTACGTATCGGGAAAACGCACATTTACTATTACCGAAGCCATGATGCATTACGAATCTGTGATCACTCCCGAGATGAAAGCAGAAGGTTGGCGCATTCCTTCGATTAAAGAACTGGGATCGATTGTGCAAGAACGCTGTAATATCGGTGTTTTTAACGTATCGCTATTTCCGCAAAAAGGCATGAATAATCATTATTTTATAGCTCATCGGTAACGCCGTTTTCCTTCCAAGATTGGAATGAATTACCACTGGGCTACGTGCTAAGGTGGGACAAGTCACGAGTAAGAACCCTCATAAATTCTCCAGGATATGCTGGATTTTTATACCTCGTGAAAGACGCTGATTAAAAACTAAAAAACCCCGTAAGCGCGGTTTTTTTTAATTCTCTTCTAAAAATTCAGGCAGCGCATTTTTTGTCACGAATGGCCACCAACAATCCATAATCATTCGTTCGGCAGTGTCGAGTAACTTTCGCCTTTCGTCACCGTGAAACTCCAATGCCAAATGCGATGAGTGAACGCCGTATTGCATCAGTAAACGCAAAGTCCTGTAGAGTTCATCGTGCACCTCTTCAGGAAAGAAAGGCTTTGCTAATTCCATGTGAAACCTCATGTTTTGATCGGCTTCTTCTTGGCTTAGCGCCTGCATCGCTTTATCGGTTGCGGCTCCCGCCCACACATCAAATATCGCGGGGTTATCCGCGTGGATCTGGAAATAGCGATTCATCACCTGCAATAACTTTTTCGCATGCTCGTGCAAATTTTTAGGCCGCACCGCATAAACATCTTGAAACATTTCATGAATAATTAACCCGAATCGCGCCGCCAAGGCGACAACAATTTCGTTTTTATTGCGGAAATACTGATAGATGGAACCAGGAGTGACGGCCGCGACTTGTGCAATTTCACCGATAGTTAAATTGGCGCAACCTTTCTCCAAAATAATTTTCTGCGCCGCGTCGAGAATCTGATTAGTGCGCTTGCGACTTCGCTCTTGCTGCGGCTCTCTCACTTCACTTAATTGCCGTTCAGACAAAGCTTCTCCTCCACCTTATGAAATACGTCACCACAGAAAACTTTTATTTTCACTCGCGCGCCCACCGACGATCGGCAACTGTAACTGTATCACCTCAATTTCTCAAACCTTGCAGAGAAATTTTAAAGAACCAAGTCATCTAAAAAAATTAGCGGTTAGAGGCATAGTTGTCGAAATCGGAATTTATTTTGCGCGAGGTCGCAAAATTAGATCGTCATTACATAACTTAATTAGTTGTTAATTTTGGGTTAAGCCCGAGAGCGTAGATTCGTAATTGAAAGGTGATCAAACACCCATAAGCCCCACTAACAAATCATGTGAGGTGATTATGAAAAGGTTGAAGACTATGAAAAATTCTCGTTTAGCCAAGGCCACCTTATGGATAACCACAAGCCTTGTTTTGGCCGTCACGTCATCCTTTGCGATGGCGCAACCTGACCGCCACCATCACAAACCCAACTACTCCCACGACAAGCATCATGGACAAAAGCATCGTCATTATCGCGATGACAAAAAAGCGCGTCCTCATCATGCGGCACCGCGCTATGCACCGCCAAGACATGCCCATGCGTCGCACAAACCTAAGTATCGTCCTCTGCCTCGCGACATTAAAGTGATTCGTAAAGAGATTCATCCTTACCGTCATCACATTAAACGCGGTCCGGTAGCACATCGCCATGTGCACGTTGTGAGAGGTAAACCTTTACCTCGTCATTATGGTCGCGTGTTGGCGTACGATCATTATCATCATCACTTACCTTACTACTCAGGTTACGAGTGGAGAAGTTCTGGTCGCGACTTAATTTTGGTGGCAGCAGCGACAGGCATTGTTTACGCAGTATTGGATAACGTTTTGAATTAACACTGTCGATTACAATTAAGGCCGCATCAGCGGCCTTAATTTTTAAAACTGTATCTCGATTAATCTCAAATCAAATAATAAAATCGAATTAGGCCCAATTTTATCCCCAACGCCTTTTTTACCCCATGCCAATTCCGGTGGAACCATAAATTCATATCGGCCACCGACATTCGCCATTAGCAACAATTCTCGCACGCCCGGGATAGCTTCTTTTAAGGAGAAGGTATCGGTGAATCCGGTTTTGTAAGTGTCGGCGATGAGTTTGCCATTCACCACTTTGATGCGCTGATGCACCGTCACTGAATCTGTCTCGCATGGAGTGATGCCGGAACCCGGCTCGAGAACGCGATAAAGTAACCCGCTGGAAGTTTCTATCACATCAGGCTTTTGTCTGAATTTCGACAGTTGCTCTTCACTTGCTTTGCGATTTTGGCCAGAAGAACCTTTATTGAGCTTGCCTGAATCTTGTTTTGCCATAGTAAAAATCGTCGGGAAAAATAAAGCGCAAATTATCCCCGAGTTAAAATCAGCATGCAATCAAGTAAAAAGCCCGCTTTCGCGGGCTTTTTTAACTTAGCATCAATCGTTATTTCTTAATGCCTTCAACGTGAAGCGTTAACTTAACGGTTTGCGATGCAGGACCTAAGTCCATTTTAATATTGAAGTCGCGCATATTGATTTCAGTCTCACCTTCGAAACCAACACGGTAGCCACCCCAAGGGTCTTTACCTTCACCAATCTTATCCACATCGATAGTGACAGATTTGGTGACACCATTAAGTGTTAGATCACCTACGATATCGAATTCGTCATCATCATCTTTAACAATTTTGGTGCTTACAAATTTTGCTTCGGGAAATTTATCCACATTCAAAAAGTCGGCGCTGCGTAAGTGCTTATCGCGCTCGGCGTGGTTGGAGTTAACACTTTTGGTATCGATGGTGACGCTGATTTTGCTCTCTTCAACTTTTTTCGGATCGTAAGTGAATTCGCCCGAAAAATTGTCAAAACGGCCCACCAACCAGCTGTAGCCAAGATGCGAAACAGCAAAGTTGATCGACGCATGAGCACCTTTAGTATCAATTTCGTAGGTATCGGCCATGGCCGGTAAACTTACAACACCCGCTACACCTAAGGCCGCCACAAGTAATGATTTTTTCAACATATTAATCTCCTGATTAAAATAGAATTGCCTTTTTACATTATTTATTTAACGCACTATCAGCCGCTGGCTTTAACATTCTGACCAAAGTGCGATCACGCCAAATAAAATGATGTAGTAAAGCTCCGCCCACATGTAACACGACTAAACCAATAATCAACCAAGCTCCCCATAAGTGAATCTCGCCTAAGCGATCCACCCATGTCGGATCCACCTCGAGTAGCGATGGAATAGCAAACCAATCGAAAAACGACGCCGATTGTCCCTGTGCGGTGTTAATGAGATAACCGCTAATGATCACCGTCAGCATTAATGCATAGAGAAGCCACTTAACCACCCGAGCCACACTATTGCTTAATGCGTGCTCACGAAGGGGTAACGGCTCTTGGCTGATCGCACGCCACAGAAGTCTTACCACCGTGAGCAAACATAAAAGTAGCCCAAAACTCACATGCCACCAGGGGCCTTTGTGGTACCAAGTGTCGTAATAACTTAGGCTCGTCATATAAAGCCCTAAGCCAAACAATCCCAACACCAGTATGGCCGACAACCAATGGAATAAGATGGTGACGATGCCGTAGCCATCGCGCGAATCCCTAATCATGAACACCTCGTCATCAATAAGAAGGCTAACTCTACCAGCAATAAAATTATCGAATTTCGAGTGGAGACAAATATTGCCACGAATTCACAAGAGCACAACTTATAGAATTCATGTAAGCCATTGATTTAAAAAGAATATTATTAAGGTAGAATTATAAGTGTCAAAGGATTCACACAAACAGTTCAATTTTTTCGATCATAACTATTAAAAAAGACGGATGATGAATCAGTTTTTCACGAGTGATTGATGGACCGCTTGTGGCCATTCTCATCAAGCGCAACGTAAATATAGGTGCCTTGCGTGACCAAAAATTGTTCGTGTGTGAGGTATTCTTTAATCCACACTTCCACTTGCACCGAGATAGAAGTATTGCCTATGTGCTCTGTTTTGCAATAACAGCTCACAATGGCACCCACCGGCACCGGGCGAATAAATCGCATGCCGCTCACCGCCACCGTGGTGACCCTTCCTTTAACGGTGCCATTGGCGTGGATGGTGCCCGCTATGTCCATCTGCGACATGAGCCAACCGCCAAATACATCGCCGTGGGGGTTAGTATCACTCGGCATGGCAAGGGTTTGCAGAGCTAAATCCCCCGTGGGTGATGACGGCACATCGGTAATCGATTGACTCATAGCAATCTCCTAGGCATTAAGATTATTCGGCAGCCAAGTCACTAAGGATGGCCAAATCGCCATGATGATTAGCAACAGAAGCTGCAATCCGATAAAGGGCAAAACACCACGATACATCTCGGCGGTGGGGATGAAGTCAGGTGCGACGCCACGCAGGTAGAACAAAGCAAAGCCAAAGGGTGGGGTAAGGAACGAGGTTTGTAGATTCACCGCAATCATGATGCCAAGCCAAATGGGGTCCACCCCCATCATCAATAACACTGGGCCCACAATCGGCACTACCACAAAGGTGATTTCGATAAAATCCAACACAAAGCCAAGAATGAACATCACCACCATAACTAACAACACCGCTGAAAATGTTCCACCCGGTAAGCTGTTAAAAAATTCATGCACTAGTTCTTCGCCGCCAAAACCGCGAAACACCAATGAAAACAAGGAAGCGCCAATTAAAATCATAAAGATCATGGCCGAAATCTGAACGGTGTTGCGCATGATCTCTTTAAGCCTTACGAGTGTTAGCTGCCGTTTGGCGATGGCCAAGATCATCGCTCCCAAAGCACCCACTGCTGCGGCTTCCGTGGGCGTCGCCGCGCCCATCAAAATTGAGCCTAACACCAAGATAATCAGTACGAGTACGGGTAATAAACTCAAACTGAGCCGGAACCAAGAGACAGACTCTTCGTCTTCATCGGGGATATAAGGTGTCGTAGGCACAACGTCTGGTCGCCATTTCGCCATGGAAAATACATATCCGATGTAAATCACCACCAACAGTAACCCGGGCACTATGGCCGCCAAAAAAAGGTCGCCAACCGACATGGTTTTGGGGCTGAAGACCCCCATGTTTAATTGTGCTTGTTGATAAGCGTTCGACATCACATCGCCCAACAGCACAAGAGCAATAGACGGTGGAATAATTTGCCCCAAGGTACCCGTCGAGCAGATTAATCCGGTCGCGAATGCGGGTTTATAACCATGCTTAAGCATTAAGGGGAGCGCCATCAAGCCCATGGTGACAACCGTTGCGCCGACAATTCCGGTGCTCGCCGCCAACAAACTTCCGACCAACACTACGCTGATTCCCAAGCCGCCCGGCAGGCGCCCGCAGGCGCGGGTCATGTTTTCAAGAAGATCTTCCGCTAACCGAGATTTCTCGAGCACCGCCCCCATAAAAACGAATAATGGCACCGACACCAATGTGTAATTGTTGATGATGCCAAATACGCGTGACGGAAAGCTTTTGAGTAAATTTGCATCGAAGATACCGGCCACTATCCCGAACCCTGCACACGCCAATGCGACTCCGCCCAAGGTAAATGCCACGGGATAACCAAGCATTAATACCGCGCAAATAAGAAGAAACATTAAAAAAGGGATGGCTTCTATCATTATTATCCTTAGAAAAACAACGATTCCTAGTGATCGGGCGTTTCGCGGTCTGATTGCATAAGCGTTAATAAGTTACGTAGCACATCGGCAATTAACTGCAGCGAGAGAGTTAACGCCATGAGTGGTATCAGTGTTTTCAACCAATACACCCATGGCAATCCGCCAGCATCGGCCGAAATCTCTTTGACCGCCCAACTGCTTTTAACGAACTCCCACGACCCCACCCCCATAAAAATGGCAATCGGCAAGGCCAGCAAAATACCGCCAATTGCATTGATCCAAGCCTTATTACGCGCCGAAAAACGTCGATAAAGTATGTCCACCCGCACATGGCCGTTGGCTTCGAGCGTGTAAGCGGCGCCCAACATAAAGACAATGCCGTGCATATAAGTGACCGACTCTTGCAACGCAATAGAGCCCTTATCAAATCCGTAACGCATGATGACCACGTAGGTGGTGATCAGCACCATGAACAGTGTGAGCCAAGCGATCAACTGCCCAGTATGACGAGAAAATCCGTCGATACCTTTAATCAAGCGATCGATAAGCGAGTCAGACTCGTATGTCATAAATCAGCTACCTAAAAAAATCCCCGCCCTTACGGCGAGGATCTCGCGCTCCATTAGAGTTTATTTAATTGCGCCTGTGCCGCCTCACCGAGATTTCCACCGCCAGATGCCGCCGCTTGGAAATAGGTTTTCGCCTGCGCTCGGTTGCCCTTTTTCAAATTCACTTCGCCTAAATAGTAACTAGCCGCTTGTGTCGGCAAATAGCGCTGGCTGTAGAGTAAATCTTGTTCAGCAGAGCTAATGTTACCTAACTGATGATTGACCACACCGCGATATAAATACGGCTTGAAATAACCAGGGTTAGCGTTAATTGCACGAGTGAACGAACTCACTGCTTCTTTGGCTTTACCCTGCTGCGCTTGGAGCTGGCCTTTATAGTCCCAAAATAAATTCTCCTTCGGCTGAAGCGCGATGGCTTTGTCGATCAAGACTTCGGCATCAATATATTTTTGCTGAGCAGCGAGTTTTTGCGCTTGAGTGTAGTGTTCGTAGGCGGGTTTATCTTTAATCAACTGAGCAATGGCGCGCTGATATTGCGCTTTATTACGCACACCACCTGGGTATTTTGCGGCCGTCTTTTGGTTAGCGGCGACGCGCGCTTGTGATGGTGGGTGGCTGGCGAATAGACCTTCTAAAAAGCCTGGGTTACTCGCTTGCGAAAGCTTCACGAAAATTTGCTGCAACTCGACTGCGGCTTGAGCGTCGTACCCTGCTTTCGCCATATATTTAATGCCCACTTCGTCGGATTGAAGCTCGTGGTCGCGGCCGTATTTCGCTTGCCATGCCGTAGCCCCAATCCCCAAAGCGCCAACGCCCAAGGCCGCTTTATCGGAGTTTTGCGCAGCGGCCACCACACCGGCCACGGTTAAAGCACCAGAAAGGAGTGTGTTACGCGTTTGCTGCTGGGCACTGTGACGCGCCGCCGCGTGCACAATCTCGTGACCGAGTACCGCTGCTAATTGCGCCTCATCTTCGAGATAAACCAAAAGCCCGCGGTTAATGGCCATTTTTCCGCCAGGCAACGCCCACGCATTGGGAACATCGTTATTGAGCACAACAAATTCGTAAGGAAGATTAGGGTTGTCGCTCACCGCCGCCAGCTTTTTGCCTACCGACGACACATAGGCCGTGAGATTCTTATCGACAACATACTGCCCGCCCTGCGCCTGTTGACTGGGCTGGTAATGTTGACCGCCCAAAGCAATCTCATCGCTCACAGACAACATGGATAATTCAGATTTACCGGTAACCGGGTTGACCACACAACCACTGACCCAAAGTGCAATTGCGGCAACCGTGCCTAAAGACATTAACGACTTCATAATAAGACTCCCAGTGTTTAGATCGCTATAATGCCATAAGTTTTTTCAAGACAAGGTGAACTCCTGTGAAAATGGCATTACAAGTGATCGAGTTATTTGCCGGTCATGACGCTCAAGGTCAGCCGATGGTTGAGCGCTTACAAGTTCGCGAACTCGACGATGGCGACTTTCAATTGGTGCTCTCGCCTGTGTTCGCCAAAGGGCTCGCCGCTGGTGACGTGATCAAAATGCTGCCAGAAACTCGAGAATTTGATCTCGTTCGCCGCAGCGGAAATCTCAGCATTCGCGTATTTACTCGCGGGGATAGCCAATCTTTGTGCGACGCGCTGACCGCCGACATCGAAAAACTTGGCGGCGAACTTGAACGCGAAACCGAGCGATTCCTTACCTACACTATTCATGTTAGCTGTGGTTTCACCCAACTAGAAGAGATTCTCAACCGTCACATCGGCGCCCATACACAAAGCATGTGGCTTTACGGTAATGTTTACGATCCTACCGACGGGACCACACCACTGAATTGGTGGCAAGAAATTTTAAAACCAGAATAATCTTCCCGATAAAACCTGCGCGAGCAACCAAGGATCGGCAAATGCGCCCACTTTATTGCTCTGACGATAGTAAGGTCTTCTCATGCTGCACGTGATCTCTCCTGCGAAAACCCTCGATTTCAAAACACCGCCTGTCACTCAAATCGCGACGCAACCGCAGTTTTTAAGCGAATCGCAAGTGCTCATCGAGCAGCTACGACATTTAGCGCCCGACGAAGTAGCATCCCTTATGAGCATCAGTCAAAAGCTCGGCGAGCTTAATCACGCGCGTTTTCACGATTGGCATCTGCCTTTCACACCCGACAATGCCAAGCAGGCCGTGCTCGCTTTTAAAGGCGATGTGTATACCGGTATGAATGCGGAATCTTTTTCAGATGAAGATTTCGATCAGGCGCAGCAACACTTGCGAATTTTATCGGGCCTTTATGGTTTGCTACGTCCGCTTGATCTCATCCAACCTTATAGGCTTGAAATGGGCACCCAATTCGCCAACTCTCGTGGAAAAAATCTTTACGAATTTTGGGGAATGCAGCTTACCGACGCACTCAACCAAGAGTTGTCGCGTTACAGCGAGAAACTGCTTATTAATCTTGCCTCCAATGAGTATTGGAGTGCAGTGAAGCCTAAACAATTGAATGGTGTTGTTATTACACCCATTTTTAAAGATACGAAAAGCGGCAAACAAAAAATTATTAGTTTTTATGCGAAGAAAGCGCGCGGCATGATGAGTGCGTTTATCATTCAAAATAAAATTTCACGCGCCGATGATCTAAAACAATTTGACACAGCAGGTTACGCATTCGATGCAAAACAATCGACCGCCACCGAATGGGTTTTCACTCGACCCGAAGTCGAATAAGGTCGCTTTAATTTAAATCAAATAAATATCAGCTTACTAGGCAAAGGACGCCAAGTTCGTTTAGTCTTACGTTTCGAATTTGAGAGATACCTATGGCCATACGAATTCTTGTCGTCGATGATGCGTCCTTTATTCGCGACATGATAAAAAAACAACTCCGCGATCGCATTCCTTCTGTCGAGATTTTTGATGCGGTCGACGGTAACCGCGCGCTAGCCACCCTTAAAAGCCACCCCATTGATTTAATTTTGTCCGACTGGGAAATGCCAAACATGTCGGGCGAAGAACTGCTGGCCAATATTCGCAATCAACCGCAATACGAGCGCATGCCGTTTATCATGATTTCCAGCCGTGGTGATCGCAGCCACATTATTCGCGCGATCGAACTTGGCGTCTCCGACTATCTCACTAAACCCTTCACTGCCGACGAGCTGATTAAAAAAGTTGTTAAGCAATTAAAGCGCATCGGAAAACAGTGGCAGGACACACGCCAACCTGCTGCAACTCAAGGCATCGCATTTTCGTCAGTCGATGTTCTCACTGGAAAACCGACAGCCACTAAACCTGCCGATACTCCAGAGCCAGTGGCTGCCGCGCCGAGCGCCAATTCATCTCACAAGGGCCGTGCGCAGTTGCGATTAAGTAATAACCGCACGTTTGCCTGTGTAATACGCGAAATGTCGCTGCAACTTATCCATTGCCTAGTGCCACGAACAGAAGGCCTGCCGGGTATATTCGACCAAGTGGTTGTCGACATAGAGCTATCGCCCGAGGAATTTGCTCGCGTTAACGGCTACATTCATGCCATTCAAGCCAGTGAAGCGCGACCCGATGCTAAATCGGTCAAAATTCTAGTTCGCCTTGTGGATAACGACGCCGAGAAGTTCGACGCTCTTTCTCGCTACATTGCCAAACTTTAACTTTTGACCTGTCGCTAATCTCTTTTTCGCCACCGATTTGGTGGCGCTGCCAAATGTAAACGGTTACATTTTTAAATAATCATCGAGTGAAACGTTTTCACACTGTTTCCTGAGTTTTTTAGTGGTTTTACCCTAATATTTTTCGAGTTTTTAGGAAAATTCGCATCTTATGATGTTGATCGATGTGCATCGTCTGTGTAGACTTATCCCATTATTGCTCGATAGAAGCAATTACCCCATCGGCATAAAATTCGTCGCAAACCACTCAACAATTCAACCCACCGCACCCACGTGCTGAGAATAATTGTGAACGCGAACGATTTTTTAGTAGCTTCAACCCCCGCTGCGGCTCCTGTTGTTGCCATCGAGCAAACCGCCGCAGAATTTCCGTTTACCTATACCTATTATGGCTTTGGCGCTCCTCACCAACGCCCTGTAACTTCGACCCAGATTCACAGCGAGCGTGACTCTAATGACGATGCGTAAACCGATCATCATCGCCAACTGGAAACTCAATGGCGGCTTGGATTTAATTTGCACCTCAGTGGCGTCTTTTATTGGCCGCCACTTTGATACTCAAATTGCAATTTGTCCACCGTACATTTACATGCGCGACATGATGACCTTCTTGCAATATTCCGAGTTGCAAATTGGCAGCCAGAACGTGAGCCGTTATGAATCAGGCGCTTACACTGGCGAAACTTCAGCGCAAATGTTGCGTGAAGCTGGCTGCTCTTTGTGCTTGATCGGTCACTCTGAACGCCGCGCCATGTTTAACGAAAACAATGAAGGCTGTCATATCAAGATTGCCACCGCACTTAATCACGGATTACTGCCTGTGCTTTGTGTCGGTGAGAATCAAGCCGAGCGCGAAGCCAACATCACCCGCGAAGTACTTTATAAACAGCTGCACGAAGCACTCGCAGGCATTTCACTGGGCGATAAAGACCTTTGTATTGCTTACGAACCTGTGTGGGCAATTGGGACCGGCCTTGCGGCTACCCCCGAGATCGCGCAAGATGTCCATCAATTTATTCGCCAAGAACTGGTGAGTTTATTCGGTGAGTCTATCGCTCAACGCATTCGCATTCTGTACGGCGGCAGCGTTAATAAAACCAATGCAAAAATATTATTAGAACAACCAGATATCGACGGATTGCTCGTCGGCGGGGCGAGTCTCGACCCTGTGCACTTTGTAGCAATCTGCGAACAAGCCTCGGCACTGGCAAAAACCATCGGTCATCAACACTAACAACTCTTTGCTAGGAATTGATGATGAATACAAAAGTAACTTCTGTGGCAGCAGGTGTTGTCACTGGCGATGACGTACAACATTTGTTTGCCCAAGCAAAATTAGGCAAGTATGCATTTCCTGCGGTGAATGTCGTTGGCACCAACTCGATTAATGCGATCCTAGAAGCCGCCAAAAAAGTTAATTCACCTGTAATTGTGCAACTATCACAAGGTGGAGCAGCATTCTTTTTAGGAAAAGGCTTAAAACTCGAAGGCTTGCAAAGCTCAGTACTTGGTGCAGTTGCCGCTGCCCATTATGTTCACACCGTAGCCGAATCCTACGGTGTGCCAGTAATTCTTCACACGGATCACGCGGCGAAAAAATTATTGCCTTGGATCGACGGTATGCTTGAGGCTGGTGAAAAACATTTTGCTGCGACTGGCCGCCCCTTATTTAGCTCACACATGATCGATCTTTCAGAAGAAAGCCTCGAAGAAAACATTGCGATCTGCGAAACCTACTTGGCGCGCATGAGCAAAATCGGCATGACACTCGAGATCGAACTTGGCTGTACCGGTGGTGAAGAAGACGGCGTAGACAATAGCCATTTGGACAATTCCGCGCTCTATACTCAGCCTGAAGACGTGGCTTACGCGTACGAACGTTTAAGCAAAATTTCGCACCGTTTTACCATAGCGGCATCATTTGGTAATGTTCACGGGGTTTACAAACCCGGCAATGTGCAATTGACTCCAAAAATTTTGAAGCATTCACAAGCCCATGTGAGCGAAAAATTTAATCTGCCCCACAACACCTTGGACTTTGTTTTCCACGGTGGATCGGGTTCGGATCCTAAAGACATCGCCGAAGCCATCGACTACGGCGTAATAAAAATGAACATCGACACAGATACCCAATGGGCAAGCTGGCAAGGTGTTATGGACTACTACAAAGCCAACGAAGCCTATTTACAAGGCCAAATTGGCAACCCAGAAGGCGATGACAAGCCCAACAAAAAATACTACGACCCGCGTGTATGGCTCCGCCATGCCGAAGAGTCGATGGTCGCACGACTGGAAACATCATTCGCCGATCTTAACTGTATCAACCGCTATCAATCCTAATAAATAGGTGTTTCATGCAACGACTTTTTACCACGCTTCGTAAAGATGGCGTCGACCCAAAGTTAGTCCAGTTAATTCGCACCATAGTGGCCGCGAGTAAAGACATTGCGTTTCGCGTTCGCCAAGGTGAACTGGCTGGCGTTTTAGGCTCGACACTCGACGAAAACATTCAAGGCGAAACTCAAAAAGCCTTAGATGTGATCGCTAACACTTTAATTAAAAATTTGCTGTTAGAAGAAGACGTGGTAAGAGCCATTGCATCAGAAGAAGAAAATAGTTCCATTGCTGCCAATCCTACTGGGGAATATTTGGTGGCTTTCGACCCGCTCGATGGCTCATCAAATATCGACATCAATGGCCAGATTGGAACTATCTTCACTATTTTGCCAGCGCGTGATGATGTGCCGGCCGATAGCGAATTGCAGTTTGCGCAGCCGGGCCGCAATCAAGTCGCCGCCGGTTACGTACTTTATGGTCCTTCGACTATTTTGGTACTAACCACGGGCGGCCCCACTCGTGCCTACACGCTGGACACCACACATGGAAGCTTCATGCTGACAACCGAAGCACTCAGTATTAAGCCTGACACCCAAGAGTTTGCTGCTAATATGGCCAACTCTCGGTTTTGGAGCGAGAATTTTAAACGCTACATTAATGATTTATTACTTGGCGAAACGGGCCCCCGCGCAAAACGATTCAACATGCGCTGGAATGCTGCCATGGTGGGTGATGTACATCGAGTATTGTGTCGCGGTGGCGTTTTCATGTATCCATCCGACTCACGCGATCCTAAGCAACCGGCAAAACTTCGATTGCTGTACGAAGGCAATCCTATGGCAATGTTAGTCGAGAATGCGGGCGGTAAAGCCTATACCGAAGATTCACCGATTCTCGATATTGCGCCAAGCTCACTGCATCAACGTGTACCTATGCTCATTGGCTCTGCCAACGAAGTAGACGTTTGCCTCTCCTATTTAAACAAATAAACTTGTCAAAATAGATGAGAATAAAAAAGCCCGCACTGCGGGCTTTTTTATTACTTATTAAATTTTTTATCTTTATTTTTAACAGTCTCGTACCAATCATCCAGCAATTGACTGAGTGCGTATTGAGGTCGGTCACTCGACGAAAGCACACGACGCTTCTCATGTTTTATGGCACCCGGGCCGTGAGAATTCCACTCAAAAAATCGCTCACCTTCAGGGTGAATAGGCTCTTTGGTTCCCGCCTTAGTTGTACCCCCCATCCAATACCAAGCTTCTGGCATAACGTGCTCATCCATCCAAGTGTCGATAAATACTGCTTTCGATTTTACAAAAGGATCGGCATAGCGCCCGTCAGGAAAGGTGGTTGTCGGGTGCCAAGGCCTACCCAATGCGACAGAGTGATTGGGCACAGCTGGGTCACGAGTTAATTTAGATTGAATAATCGTAATGCCAAAATTGCGCTCTGCTTTGGTCGACGGCGCAGTCACAAATCCGCTTGGATAGGTCGACTTAGCACGCTTGCGCGAGTGAATTTCGGAATGAGTAATCACAAGATTTCCGCGTCCAAAAATAAAGTCGACATTGCCAGCAATAAAACTATTCGTGATGTAAGCACGATTACCGTCGGCAAAGAAAGTATCTTGGTAGCCAAGCAGCTCAACATTGTTGAAATAAACTTTATCGCTGGTCGCCGAAAGATGAACCGCAACGGCTTGTGTGCCATTAACTTTATCGGCTGCCGATGCATCAAGCCCATCTTGGTATAAAAAATCAAAATCGTTCTCGATAGTTAACGAAACAAAAGCGACATCGGACGAATCGACTCTAATGGTTGCTGAGCCAGCAGTCCCGATGGATTCTCCTGAAGATTTTAAGCGGCCCGCGTAATCGTCAAATACAATTTTAGTTTTCGAGGGGCCCTGACCTATAAAGATTAGGCCGTCTGAACGAATGCTTAGCTTTTCTCGAAACTCACCTTCTGATAAAACAATTTTAATCTCTTGATTAAGGTGTTGTTGGTGTTTCGCATTTTCAATTGCCAGTAAGGCATCAGCAATACGATTAAACCTTAAGGGTGAGTGATTATCGGAACTTGATAAATATACCTTCACCCACTGCTCATTTGACACCGATTGACCGCCGCCAAAAGTACAGGCACTAAGAATCAACACTGAAAATATTAGAAGCAATCTCATAGTACTACCTTCGTTATTATGATGATAAAAACAAGATAAAAAAAATCCCGGTTGCCCGGGATTTTATCGCCTTTAGGCGAATGCTTCGTTTACGCTGGCAAGTACACCTTTTTCATAGAAGCGCGCTAGCCACTCGGTAGTGGTCGATACAAAACGCTCATTGCCGATAAGATCATTACCAAACACTTGGCTGATACCAACAACGGCTTCAACCATAGCGCGAGGATTACCTTTGTTTGCGTCGCACGCTTCGCGTAACTTCGAAGCCAAAGGATCGGACACTTCAATCGCTTTACCTGACTCATCAACACCCGACACGTAACGAATCCAAGCCGCAACACCTAAACAAATAATATCGATGTGGCCATCGCGAGCGAGTTGTTCGCGTAAAGTTTCTAACAGACGCTGAGGCAACTTTTGTGAGCCATCCATCGCAATTTGCCATGTCTTATGTTTCAGCGCAGGGTTTGAGAAACGATCACGTAACTGTTGTTTGTATTCTTCAATATCAAAACCTGTAGGCGCCTGAACAGTTTCACCTGCTTCGCGGGCCATATAAGTTTTGATTAAATTCACAAACGCGGGCTGCTGCATGACTTCCGCAATATATTGGAAGCCCGATAAATATCCGGTGTAAGCCATAGTCGAATGGCTACCGTTAAGAAGACGCAATTTAATTTTTTCAAACGCTTCCACATCATCGGTCATGAGCACGCCAACTTTTTCCCACGCAGGGCGTCCGTCAGCAAATTTATCTTCAACAACCCACTGAGTGAACGGTTCACATACCACCATGCCTTCGTCTCGCAAACCTAAGCGCGCTTCGATCTCACGGCGGTCATCGTCGGTGGTTGCAGGCACAATGCGATCGATCATCGTGCAAGGGAAAGTCGCGTTGGCTTTAATCCATTGCGCAAATTCTGCTGAAACTTTCTCGGCAAATTGAGTAACAACTTTTTCTAACACACGGCCGTTGTTCGGAAGGTTATCGCAGCTCAATAAAGTGAAGGCTTTTTGACCGGCCTCAAATCGAATTTTAAGTGCGCCAACCAAAAATCCAATCGCCGATTTAGGTGTGGCGAGGTTATCTAAATCATGTTGAATATCAGGATGGTTAAGATTGAGATCACCCGTGGCTGGGTCGTGGCAATAACCCTTTTCAGTTACCGTTAAAGATACAATTTTGATATCTGGATTGGCCATGATAGCAACTAAGCCAGCAGGATCTTCTGGGCCTACCAAGGTTTCTTTTACGGCACCGATGAGTTGTAATTTTTCACCTTCGCCAGAGCGCTCGACTAAAGTATAAAGGCCGTCTTGTGGTGCTAACTGATCACGGACACTCGCCGAACGTAAACTGCAACCAATGATACCCCAATCACCACCAAACTGATTCAGAACAGCTTCAGTGTAAAACGCTTGATGAGCGCGGTGAAACGCCCCAATACCTAAGTGAACAATACCGGGTTTAATCGCGTTTCTATCGTAAGATGGCAGTAAGACATCCTTGGGTAACGCGCTGATTTCTGCTTGATTTAAACGTTTCATGGGGACTTCCAAAGGTTGATAAATTACAAATAAATTCCTAATCAATAATGACGGCTATTGTAATGCTTATTGAGATAATTTTTAGCCATTATTCAAAAATTAACACTTATTTTTTGTGAAATGCTGGCGCTGCCAAATTATCAATCGGTCTTTTCAAAAAAGTCGTAAAAGTGCAGTTATTTTTAACCTTTATAAACCGGATTTTGTTATATTTTGCACCATAAAAATATCTCGCATTATTCAACTCACTCGACTTTACGACGGAACATTCTATGGCACACATAGCAGCGATTGGCGAAGTAATGGTGGAGCTTGCTCCCTTCCCTGTAGCCGATAATCCCGGCCGGGAAATCATGTCACTTTCGTTCGCCGGCGACACTTATAATACTTCTGTATATATGTCGCGCTTAGGCGTTAACGTCGATTATGTAACGCAGCTAGGTCAAGATCCCTACAGCGAACAAATTCTTGCACGCATGCAGCAAGATAAAATCGGAACTGCGCTCATCAATCAAATTCCTGGCCGCTCTCCTGGCCTTTACATCATTCGCAATACACCCGATGGCGAGCGAGAATTTTTTTACTGGCGTAAAGAAGCCCCGGCCCGCGAACTTTTTAACACCGAAGCCTCAGCACTATCACTTGCCGATAAGCTGGCAAACGTCGATATCGTTTACTTAAGCGGAATTACGCTAGCAATTATCGGCGAGAATGGCCGCCGCCATTTACAAACGGCACTCAAACAACTTCGAGAAAAAGGCGTACGCATCGCGTTTGATAGCAACTACCGCCCTCGCCTTTGGCAAAATGCCGAAGAAGCTCAGGAAGCGATGCTACAAGTTATGCAGCACGTTGATATTGCGCTGCTCACTCTCGACGACGAGCTTTTACTGTGGGGCGATGATTCCGCTGAAGGCTGCAAAAAACGCTACGCCTCTTTTCAATTAAAAGAGCTCGTATTAAAGCGCGGCGCCGATGACGCGATTGTTATTACCGAGGGTAAAGAGCTGCGCATTCCTGTACCCAAAGTTCACGGAGTGGTGGATACGACTGGAGCGGGTGACACCTTCAACGCCGGCTATCTGGCGGGTCGCGCGCAAGGAAAGTCACTGGAAGAAAGTGCAATACTCGGCATTCGCTCTGCTGGTATTATCATTCGCCATCGCGGTGCAATTATCGATCAGAAAATATTTGCAGAAGAAATTGCGCCTTACCTTCTCTAATAAATAAAAAAAGCCGCTTATGCGGCTTTTTTTATTGTGATTACTGCTGCATCTTCAACATTTTGTTGGCGCGCTTACAAAATTGAAGCGAGAAGCCCCACGGGTCGCG
The DNA here is from genome assembly GCA_051885175.1 of Cellvibrio sp. Classification (GTDB taxonomy): domain Bacteria; phylum Pseudomonadota; class Gammaproteobacteria; order Pseudomonadales; family Cellvibrionaceae; genus Cellvibrio. The sequence continues at coordinate 282,971 of JBJEWS010000012.1, read as the reverse complement.
CATCATCAACAAGTGGGTTCCATCATCAAGTCTAACTTCTTCAGCGAAAGTCGCTTGATGAGCTTCCAAATTTTTTCGGATTTCATCGGGATTCTCACAAACAAATGCTAAGTGAACCAGTAGCGGATTCATATTCGCGTAATCCGGAACTTGATCCGCAGGATTGCAGTAGATTTCCAACATAACATCGCCAGAATCGTCTGCCAAAAAATGCGTGAAGGCGCCGCTATCTTGTTGACGCACAATCGTAAGACCTAGGTGCTTCTCGTACCATTTGGCCATTGCGACCGGATCTTTAACGTTTATTGCAAAATGCTCTATTTTCATCGTGGCACCTACTGCATGAAGGTTATGTTGTTATTAAAATAAAAGGCACCACGTGGGTGCCTTATGGAATTTAAACCACCGCGCCAATCTTCCAAGGAATGAATTCGTTGTCTCCGTAGCCTAATAATTCACTCTTGGTTTTCTTACCCGAAGCAACCGCTAGCATCTCTTCGAAAATTTCTTGTCCAGCCTGCTCTAAAGTCACCGAACCCTCAAGCACAGTTCCGCAGTTTAAATCCATATCCTCGGTCATGTGATGATACATGGTTGAGTTGGTTGCGATTTTAATACTAGGAGCGGGTTTAGCACCAAACGCCGAACCACGACCCGTAGTGAAACACAGAAGTTGCGCACCGGATGCTACCTGACCTGTGGCCGATACAGGATCGTAACCTGGGCTATCCATAAATACAAAACCTTTGGTGGTGATATCTTCAGCGTAAAGATAAACGTCGGTCAAATTCGTTGAACCGCTTTTCGCCTGTGCTCCCAAAGACTTCTCAATAATAGTGGTCAAACCACCGGCTTTATTGCCAGGCGATGGGTTGTTGTTAAGCTCGAAATCGTTTTTGGCGGTGTATTCCTGCCACCACTCAATACGCTTCAATAATTTTTCAGCGATTTCTGGGCTCTGCGCACGACGAGTTAACAAATGCTCCGCGCCAAAAATTTCAGGCGTCTCAGAAAGAATTACGGTACCGCCGTGGCGCACCAAAATATCGCCTGCAATACCCAAGGCTGGGTTGGCTGTCACGCCGGAAAGCGCATCGGAACCACCGCACTGCAAGCCCACCATCAACTCTGATGCCGGCGCTGTCTCGCGCTCATAAGCATTAACCAAAGGCAACATCGCACGAACGGCTTCTATACCTTTTTCGATGGAGACGCGAGTACCGCCTGAATCTTGAATTGTGTAAGCCTGGAAGGTGTTCGACTCACCTAATCCCGACTCTTCCATAACGCGCTGAATTTGCATGGTTTCGCAACCTAAACCGACCATGAGCACGCCACCAAAATTAGGATGACGAGCATAGCCATTAAAGGTGCGACGAAGCACATCGTAGCCTTCGCCGTCGCTGCGCATACCGCATCCCGAATCGTGTGTCATGGCGACTACGCCGTCTACATTCGGATACTGATCAAGCTCACCCGAGTAAGTGAAATGCGCCGCAATGGCTTTGGCAACGGTCGCCGAGCAGTTCACGGTGGTAATAATGCCAATGTAATTGCGAGTCCCAAACTTGCCATTGGGGCGCTTATAGCCTTGGAAAGTGGCGCGTTCAGACTCAGGAACGAACTCAGTCGGACGCGCCTGCTCACAAATTCCGTAATCTTTATCGTAATCACCCATAACACAGTTATGGACATGAACATGATCGCCAGCAGCAATATCGCTGCTAGCAAAACCAATCACTTGGCCGTACTTAAGAATGGCGTCGCCTTTAGCAATCGGCTTAATGGCAACTTTGTGCATGGCAGGAATGTCACGCAGGAGTGAAATATCAAGTTCCGGAATTAAAACGCTGGCGGGAAGTGCAACCTTGCTGATACCGACGTTATCACTTTGGTGCAAAACAATAATGCTGCTCACGGTGTTATCTCACTGCTAATAATAATAGATGGGGCCAAAAGCCAGGGCAGCCAGAGGATACACACCTCAATGAGAACAATGAAGCTTCGAGGGATGATCGACCGCGTCCCAGAGGGTTTAATTGCCGTGTTAAAACCCTGAAAAAAAACAGGCGCCCTAAGGCGCCTAAAAATCGGCAATGGTATTCGGTCAATACCGGGATCCAATTTATCCATGAAAAACCTGACGCGCAACACCCCGTAAATAAGAACACTTCTCAATGTAATCGTTTACATGTTTTTTAGTGATATCTAGGAGCAAAATAGCCAATTTTTAGATTTAACCAGAATTACAAAATTACAAAATTCATTAAATTATTAGGATAATTTTTTTCACCTTAATAAAAATTAATTTAAATAAAAATCTATTAAAAACGGATTGTAACCGTTACCAAAACAATGGATGAAATAATGTAACCGTTTTCAAGATAATTTTTGTTAATAAAATACTCAAAGGAGCCTTTTTTGAGGGTTTTCTAACCCTCTATGCTTGCAATTCAAAAAAGCCGAGTAGAGAATGATTTCTCATATTTTGAGGATGAATATCTTTTTAGTTTGGCGCGCAATTGCCGGCTACTTTTTATTTAAGAATAGATATTCGTTCACACATAAAAACGCATAACGAGAGATGAGACCAACTGTGACTAGTTCGAACAAATTGACGTTAGACCGCCGCCAATTTTTATTGGGTACATCTTCTGTGGCAGCAGCCACTGTTCTCTCAGGCTGTAACAGCCTTTCTACAGGCACAAAATCCAACAATATCGACAGCGCTTATCAAGACGCGTGGCAACAAGCCGAAGCCATAGTTGCGGCAACTAAAGCGCCAATTTTTCCAGCACGCGATTTTGTTATCACAAATTTCGGCGCCATCGCTGACGGGAAAACTCTTAATACCCAAGCTATTAAAAATGCGATTCAGGCCTGTCACGACGCCGGTGGTGGTCGAGTAGTTGTGCCTGAAGGTCGCTTTTTAACAGGCCCAGTTCACTTACTTTCAAACGTTAACTTACATCTCGTCAAAGGCGCGACGCTTGCGTTTTCGACCAACCCCGACCATTACCTCCCCGCCGTATTCACTCGTTGGGAAGGAATGGAGCACATGGGCTATTCACCACTCATTTATGCCTATCGTCAGAAAAATCTCGCAATCACTGGAGAAGGCACTTTAGACGGTCAAGGCGATCGCCAAACTTGGTGGCCCTGGAAAGGCGGCCGCTGGAACGACGGTAAAAACTGGACCGTTGAAGGTGTTCCTACACAAGACGAAGCGCGCGATAAATTAATGCGCGACATGGAAAATAATGTTCCTGTCGAGAAGCGTATTTACGCCGACGGCGCTTATTTGCGTCCACCGTTTGTTCAACCCTACGAATGCGAAAACATTCATATTCAAGGCATTACGATTGTTGCCGCGCCTTTCTGGTTACTGAACCCAGTGCTGTGCACCAACGTATTGGTGCAAGGCGTTACTCTCGAAAGTCTCGGCCCTAACTCTGACGGCTGCGATCCAGAATCTTGTAAAAACGTCGTGATCGAAGACTGCTTCTTCAACACCGGTGACGATTGTATCGCCATTAAATCTGGTCGCAATGAAGACGGTCGCCGTATCGGAATTCCTTCCGAAAACATCGTGATTCGCAACTGCAAAATGCGCAATGGCCATGGCGGCGTTGTGATTGGTAGTGAAATGTCCGGTGGCGTTCGCAACGTCTTCGTTGAAAACTGTGAGATGAGCAGCCCCCATTTACTGCGCGGTTTGCGCATTAAAACCAATTCGGTTCGCGGCGGAATTGTCGAGCATTTTTATGCGCGCAACATCGAGATTGGCGAAACGCAAACTGCCATCGTTATCGACTTCCAATACGAAGAAGGCGACTCAGGTAAACATACGCCCATCGTTCGCAATTTAGATTTCCGCAATATTCATTGCAAAAAAGCCGGCAAAGTTTTCCAAGTTCGCGGCTATACCCGCTCACCTATCGCCAACTTTTCGCTAATCGACTCACGCTTTGATGACGTTGAAGGCGTTGGTGTTTTGGAGGAATTGGATAATTTTGTGGCTCGCAATGTTTACATCAAAGGCGAACTGTTCAAAGTGAACTCATAACTTCTTCAACTTGCGGCCGCGGCCGCAAGGGTACGAAATTCCTATCGTGATTATTGACCGATAGAAATATGCCGGAGTTAAGGATTCCGGTAATAAAAAGAAAGGCATCAGCTGTAGAGACACGTTTAAAAATAATTAAGGGGAATAGCTATGAAAAAATTTGCAATCAAGCCGTTAGCCGTTGCTATGGCATTTGCAGCAGTACCAATGGTCGGCCATGCGCAAGATAGCGGCGCAGGGTTGGTTGAAGAAGTTATTGTAACGGGCAGTTACCGTGACAGCCTTCAAAACTCGTTAAACATTAAGAAAAACGAAGCGGGCGCAGTCGATGCAATTGTTGCCGATGACATCGCAAGCTTCCCAGATAACAACCTTGCTGAATCCTTACAACGTATTCCTGGCGTGGCCATTACACGTGTAGCGGGTGAAGGTCGTCAAATTTCTGTACGTGGTTTAAGTGGTGAGTTCACACGCACCCGTATCAACGGTATGGAAGCAGTGGCAACTGGCGGTGGTACCGACGCTGCCGGCGGTATGAACAAAGGTCGTTCATTCGACTTCAATACCTTCTCTTCAGAATTATTCAGCTCTTTAACCGTTCGTAAGACCGCCGCAGCTAAAGTTGATGAAGGCTCTTTGGGTGCTGTAGTTGATATGAAAGCTGCGCAACCTTTTGACTTCGATGGCTTTACCTTCGCAGCATCAGGCACCTTAGGTTACAACGACAAGTCAGAAGAAACTGACCCTAAAGCATCTCTATTAATCAGCAACACTTTTGCTGACGACACCTTCGGTGTGCTTTTCTCACTTGCTTACTCCGAGCGTAACTTAGAAGACAATGGCGCAAGTACCGTTCGTTGGAACAACGTCAACGACATCGCCGGCGCAGATGACGCATTCAATGACGGCTTCCGTCCACGTCTACCTCGCTACGATGCTTACACCCACGAAATGGATCGTTTAGGTTCAAGCCTTTCTTTGCAATGGAAACCAACCGACGTTACCACTATTAGCTTAGATGGCTTGTATGCTAAGTTTGACGCGAACCGCAACGAGCGCTTCATGCAAACTGTACTGAACGACAACTCATTAACTGGTGCTATGACTGTTAACTCATACACTGTCGATGAGCACAATACTGTTATTGCAGCTGACTTCTCTGGCGCGACCGTTCGTTCTGAAAACCGCTACGACGAAATGTCAACCGAGTTCACTCAAATCACCTTGACCGGTGAGCACGAATTTACTGATAGCTTCCGCGGTAATTTCTTAATCGGCACTTCAGAATCTGAATTCGATAACTCAGTTCAAACTACTTTAATCGCTCAGAAACAAGGTATCGATTTCTCATACGATTACAGCGGTGCTAACCGTACTGACCCTGTATTAACTTGGGGTGCAGAAATTGAAGATTTAAACGGTTGGGCGACTAACTCTGTTCGTATGCGTCCAATGGTCACCAACAACAAGTTTGATTCTGTTCAATTCAACTTCACCAACGATTTGGCTGATGGCTTGAGCGTCGAATACGGATTGAGTTACAAAAACTTTGAGTTTGACACTATTGGCTACCGCTTGCGTTCAGAAGGCGCTAACGGCAAAACCATTGGCATGATGCCTTACGACTCAGGTCTTGGTACCAATGGCAACTGGGCGATCCCAGATCATTCATCTGTCGACTTAAGCGATCTTCAGGTATCGGCTCGTGCGGCTGACACCAACTCAGTAAAAGAAGAATCTGCTGGTGCCTACGTACAGTTGAACTTCGACACCACTCTTGGCGAAACTCCAGTTCGTGGTGACATCGGCTTGCGTTATGTTGAGACTGATGTAACCGCAAAAGCATGGCCATCATCAGTTACTTGGATTGAAGATGCCACCGTGGATATCGCCGTAGGTACTCACAGCTACGACAACTTGTTGCCATCTGTTAACTTAGTATTTGAACCCATCGAAGACGTATTGATTCGTGCAAGCTACTCAGAAGTTATGGCGCGTGCAGGCTTAGGTTCTTTAGCACCTAACGTAAACGTTTCAGTATCAGGCGGTGCGCGTTCAGTAAGTTCAGGCAACCCAGCGCTTGAGCCTACCAAAGCAGCAGCTTACGACTTAGGTGTTGAGCTTTACATCACTCCTGAGACCATGATGGGCTTTGCGATTTTCTACAAAGACATCGAATCTTACGTACAAAGCGTACGTGAAACTCGCCCATTCACCACCACAGGTATTAACCCACAGTTCGCGATAGCGGCTTGTGAAGCAAGCTCGAATGGCTACGGTGCTGCTTGTAACGAAAACCTTGACTGGGAAATTTCTAGCCCAATCAACGCACCTGGTGGCGATTTGTACGGCTTCGAAGTTAGCTTCCAAACTCCATTCACCGCATTACCTGGTTTCTGGAGCAACTTCGGTATCATGACCAACTTCACCTATGTTCAAGCTGAGCAAGACTTCTTGAACTCTTCAGGTGCTGTAGTAGCAACTCGTTCGCTGTTAGGTTTGTCGAAAGACACCTCAAGCGCGACTTTGTATTACGAGACTGATGATTTCAGCGCGCGTGTATCAGCGGTACACCGTTCTGATTACTTAACTCACGCTACTGGCCGTGACAACAACGACCGTGAAGGTACTAACTCAACCACTAACATTGATGCGGTAATTTCTTACAACATCAATGACAACTGGAAAGTATCTTTCGAAGCCTTGAACTTGACCGACGAAGCTGATGATCAATGGGTAGACTACAACGGTAACCGTTTGTCTTACTACCACGAGACTGGCCGTCAGTTCTACTTAGGCGCTCAATACAAATTCTAATCTGACCGATTGGTATTTGTAGATGTAACCAAGGGATGCCAGTTCGCTGGCATCCCTATTTAATTATGTAGGGCACCAAATCCTTATCACGGTGATAACAGAGAGATTCATGATGAGCCATTATTCACTCAAGAAATTATCTCGCACAGCATTATTCAGCGTCGGACTTATTGCGTTTGTCGGTGGTTGTAGCGATAAAACCTCGAATGAAACCGCAAGCCCCGCCGCTTCAACCGCGCCTGTGCAGAACACTCAACCTCTGGCTACCGCTGAGATTGCCAACGCAAACGATTTTGCATTGACGCAAGAACCTATTCTTTTTTCGCTCTACGACCTTGGCGTAGAGGAATCGATTGCCGCAAGCGATATCCGCTTTGTATTAGACGGCAATCCTATTACAACTCAACCCATCGACACTGATGCCGACGGCAAACATGACAGTCTATTTGCGGTTGCCGATTTCGCGGCTGGCGAGAAAAAATCGCTAACCATTACTAACGATCCCGCCATCAAAAATCCCGCCAGTAAGAAAATGACTCAAGCCGAAATTTCGATTAAAGAAGGCGGCGAGTGGGATGGTAAAACTTATGTCGGTGGAACTTTTAAAAATGTGGACAAAGTGGTCCCTCCACCGCAGTACACCGATCACTCCTACTGGATCCGCTACGAAGGCCCCGGCATCGAGTCGGATAAAGTGGCTTATCGAATTTACTTAGACTGGCGTAACGGCTTTGATATTTTCGGAAAAAAAGTTAACGACGTTGTACTTCAAGATGTCGGCCAAGATGGCTACAAAAATTATCACTACCATGCCGATTGGGGCGTGGACGTTCTTAAAGTGGGTAAGACTTTAGGAGCCGGCGCCTTCGGTTACTGGAATGGCAAAGAAGTAGAACTCATTAGCGATACCGATTCGCGCGATGCGCTCATCACCAACAATGGTGATTTGTATTCGAGCTTCCGTATCAATTACAACGGCTGGAAAGTGGCTGGAAAATCGGTGGATATCGCCGCTGATTTCGGTATGCATGCCGGCTCACGCTTAGTGAAAGTTAATGCAAAAGCCTCGGAGAATATCCCCAACTTCGCCGTTGGTATGGTTAAGCACCCCAATACTAAATTGATTGAAGGCAACCGCAATACCACCGGATACGCCTGGACCTACGTTGCCAGTTGGGGCAAGCAAAGCCTTGGCGGTGAAGACGAACATCTCGGCATGGCGGTTATCTTCCGTGCGGGCGATTTAATTGAGCAAACAACCGACGAGAAATCTTACGTTTCTGTTTTAAAAAGTTACGGCGGCGAGCTGGAATACTACTTCCTTGCCGCTTGGGAACTTGAGCCTAACGGCATTAAAACTGAAGAAGAATTTGTTAAATACCTAGACCGTGAAGTAGCGCGTTTGACTCGTGAGCCACGTGTAAACGTGACGACTGCCTACAGCCAAGAATTCACAACCAAACCCTTAACTGCAGAAGTTGCGCTGGATTGGGCTAAGCGCATGAGTGATTCTGAACTGGATCGCAAAATGTACTCCTATCATGCAGAAGGTTGGGACGTGAATCGTCGTCGTCCGGGCAAATTCGAGTACGATGTAGTGGGTGTGCAAATTCAAGCAGTTGATTGGTTAAACGCTTACGCACCTAATCCACGCTATGCAGAAATCGCCGAAAAAATTAGCGGAAGTTACATCACCGATGATGGCCAGATTAAAACTTTCCAGCCAGATTTATTCTCGATTGATTTAACTGCACCCGGCCGCGTTATCCTTGCGTTGGCTGAACGCACCGGCGAAGAAAAATATCGCAAAGCTGTCGATTATTTACGGGAACGTTTAAAAGTTCATCCACGCACCACTAACGGCGTTTTGTGGCACAGAGCCACCTACCCTAACCAATTGTGGTTGGATGGTGTTTACATGGGTATGCCATTTTTAGCCGAGTATGCTGCGAAATATGAAACCGGCGATCAACAACACGCAAGCTTCAAAGAAGTAGTTCATGAATTCAAAGTGACTCGCGATATTTTGCGCAACCCTAATACCGGTTTATATTTCCATGCGTGGGATGAATCGAAAGAAGCATTCTGGGCAAATAAAGAAACCGGACTGTCGCAAGAGCAGTGGGGCCGCGGCATGGGCTGGCTGGCGATGGCACTAGTCGACGTGCTCGATTTTATCCCCGAGTCAGAGACTGAATTCCGCCAAGAATTAATCGACATGTCGAGAGAATTTGCTCGCGACTTGGTGAAGTTCCAAGACCCAGAGCACGGCACTTGGTGGCAGATTACCGATAAAGCCAATAAGCTTGGCAATTATCGCGAGTCATCTGCATCGGCAATGTTCTCTTACTTTTTATCGAAAGGCGTGCGCGAGGGAATCTTGGATGAGTCTTATCGCGAAGTCGCGTTAAAAGCCTACCAAGGTTTGCTCGACGAGTTCACTTTGGTTCATCGTGACGGAAAAATGTCCTACACCAATATGTGCTATGTTGCAGGTTTAGGCTTTGGTCGCGATGGTTCTTACGATTACTACATGCAAGAGCGCGTCGTAAAAAATGATGCGAAAGGCTTCGGCCCTTTCATCATGGCGAGCCTTGAGACTGCCAAGCTACTTGGCGCACAACCGATACAACAATAAAACACTTCAATAACTACGAATAGCGCGCCCCTTTGGGGCGCAATCGCAAGGCATTTATGCCTTAACGCTGCACAGTAAAGAGAGTTTATTATGAAATCTGTTGAAGAACGTTTTGCCGTCCATGTGGACGATTACAAGAATTACGATACCGAAAAATTACGCAAACATTTTCTTATCGAAAACGTGTTTGTTGATGGCGACATCACTTTTGTTTACACCCATTACGATCGCTTGATGGTGGGCGGTGTTAAGCCCACCTCAGCTCCAGTAAAACTCGAAAGCTACGATCAACTCAAATCCGAATATTTTTTAGAACGCCGCGAGTTGGGCGCAATCAACGTGGGCGGTAAAGGAAAAGTTACTGTTGACGGAACCGAATACGTGATCGACTCCAAAGAAGCCCTTTATGTTGGCCGCGGTAATAAAGAGGTCGTATTTGAGAGCCTTGATGCGGCTAATCCCGCGAAATTTTATTTAAATTCCACGCCCGCTCATCGTGTTTTTCCGGTGAAGAAATTAGACAAAACCGTCTGTAATGTTTTGCACATGGGCTCGGGTGAAACCTGTAACGAGCGCGATATTTATCAATTGATGATTAACACTTCGGTTGAGACATGCCAATTACAAATGGGCCTCACCGAGTTAAAGCCCGGCTCTAACTGGAACACCATGCCTTGCCACACGCACAGCCGCCGTATGGAAGCCTATTTTTATTTCAATATTCCAGAAAACCAAGCGGTTTGCCACTTCATGGGCCCTGCAACCGAAACTCGTCATATTTGGATGGGTAACGAGCAAGCGGTTGTTTCACCACCTTGGTCAATGCACACAGGTGTGGGCACAGCTAACTACGCCTTTATTTGGGGTATGGCGGGCGAGAACCTCGATTATTCCGATATGGATCATCACAAGCCATCTGATCTTCGCTAATTAATCTTACGCGAAAGACTTTTTTTGAGGGTATAGCAATGACACATCCATTATTTGACTTAACCGGTAAAGTTGCTCTGGTCACCGGAGCCACTCACGGATTAGGCATGGCAATGGCAAGCGGCCTTGCCAGCGCTGGTGCGAAACTTATTATCAACGGCAACTCTTCGCAAGAAAAAATCGACGCCGCTGTTGAGCATTATCGCGCCCAAGGATTCGATGCCCACGGCTACCGCTTCAACGTCACCGATGAAGCGCAAGTTGAAGCCGCTGTGCAACAAATTGAGCAAGATCACGGCCCAATCGATATTTTGATTAATAACGCCGGCATCATTAAGCGCATTCCTCTTTTGGACATGCCACTTAATGAGTTTAAAGAAGTGATCGACATCGATTTAATTGGCGTTTTCACCATGACCAAGCCGGTCGCTAAACGCATGGTCGAGCGCCGCCAAGGTAAAATCATTAACATTTGTTCGATGATGAGTGAACTTGGTCGCGACAACGTTGGCGCTTATGCGGCAGCTAAAGGCGGCTTGAAAATGCTCACCAAAAATATGGCGACCGAATGGGCTCGCTATAACATTCAAGTGAATGGTATTGGCCCTGGCTACTTCGCAACAAGTCAAACTGCTCCGATTCGTGTTGATGGCAACCCTTTCAATGAGTTCATCATTAGCCGTACGCCAGCGGGTAAATGGGGTGATCCAGACGACTTGCAAGGTGCAACCATTTTCCTTGCTTCCAAAGCATCGGACTTTGTCACGGGTCAAATCGTTTATGTCGATGGCGGCATCTTGGCCACCATTGGCAAGCCATCAAACGAAAAGTAATCGTTTGAAACTTACAACAAAAGCGGCCTGATGCCGCTTTTGTTCATTATGGTGCCCACTATTGTCGTTTCCTGTCTCAATGCTTTTAAGGTTGATTTAAGTTTTTCCGTCTATTCTTACTTTCGTAAACGGCGAATTGCCAAAAGAATTAACCCCAACGAGAGTAAACGATTATGAAATCAACCACTAAATTATTAGCCACTTCTGCTATCGCTTTGTCTTTAGTCGGTGGTTTCGCCTTAACCGCGCAAGCCCAAGATCTTCGCCCAGCCGATATCGTAAAACTTGCTAATGACGGCACCATCAAACCCTTCGATCAACTCGATAAGATCGCGACTGATCTCCACCCTGGGAGCACCATTCGCGATGCTGATATCGACAACAAACACGGTCGTATTATTTACGAAGTGGAATTGATGGACGCACAAGGTGTAGAGTGGGATATTGATATCGACGCCAAAACCGGCGAAGTGGTTCAGAATAAACGCGATTAACAAAACCTAATCGCTCAAAACGCCACGCAAGTGGCGTTTTTTTTACATCGATAAATGTTCGGATAATGTTATGCGACTTGGCTGGCTATTGATTATTTGCGTATTGATAACAAGCTCATCCCTAGCGAAAGATCTTTCACAAAACGAAGCCTTAAAGCTTCGCGAGTCTGGAAAAATCATCGCACTGGATGAACTGCTCACTGGCATCGATGATCGTTACCCCAATGCGCGTCTTCTCGATATTGAGTTAGAAGAAGACGACGATATTTACGTTTATGAAGTTGAGCTAATCACTGAGCAGGGTGTGGTGCGTGAATTATTGATCGATGCCAAAAGCGGACACATTCTAGAAGACGAGATTGACGATTAATGCGATTACTTTTGGCAGAAGATAATGTAGCACTCGCCGATGAGATTCACCGCGATTGCAAACGCGCCGGTTACGCCATTGATTGGTTCACTGATGGTCGCGATGTTGAAAGCGCCGGGCTTATCAACCAATACGATGTCATTATTTTAGATATCGGGCTTCCGGGAAAATCCGGTCTCGACATTCTATCTTTCTGGCGAGAAAAAAATGTTACAACACCGGTACTGGTATTGACTGCACGCGATCAATGGTCTGATCGAATTGCTGGATTAAAAGCCGGTGCCGACGATTATCTTGCTAAACCTTTTCATCCAGAAGAATTAGTGCTCCGCCTTAAAGCCTTGGTCAGACGAACTCATGGCTTTAGTCAGCAGCAATTTTTAGCCGTCGCCGGATTAAAGCTCGATGAGTCGGCACAAACAGTCTCCATCGGCGATACAACTCACACATTAAAGGGCGGTGAATTTAAATTACTGCGCTATTTTATGCTTCACCCCAATAAAATTATCTCCAAAACCGAACTTGCCGAACATCTTTACGACGAAGAAACCGAACGAGATTCCAACGTGCTCGAAGTAATGATTAATCAACTGCGAAAAAAAATTGGCCGCGACGCCATCAGCACCCATCGTGGACAAGGTTACCGCTTTGAAGACAGTGATCGCTAATGCAATCATTAACTCGACAATTACAAACTTACCTCGCACTCGCACTTTCGTTAGCGGCGCTGCTGCTATTTAGCCTAAGCTATTATCTTCTCGATAAAACATTTCGCGAAAGCATCATTCAAGATCTACTGGCAGACAGCGACGCACTCGCTGCCGCGCTCATTCGACAAGATACCAGCGTGGCGCTCGCTGGTGAAAAAACACCAAGTTATTTTCAGCAGCCCTATTCTGGACATTACTTTGTTATTGCCACATCAGAGGAGACTTGGCGTTCCCGCTCGTTATGGGATTTTTCAATTGATACATCTCAAACCCCGAATGCCGAACTCATCGCAGGCCCTCGACAACAAAAAATTCTCGCCATCAAAAAAAAATATCACCGTTTTAATCAGGATTTTACTATATGGGTTGGACAGGATTATTCTCGGGTTTTATCGCGATTAAATAATATCGCGGCGTACGCCGGCATCGGCTTTCTATTGTTTTTATTTTTGTTGCTCGGTTTGCACGAAATTATTATCCGGAAGACACTTTCACCCATTCGCGAGCTTACCCGAGATATCGACCTACTTCAGCAAGGTCGGAAAACGTCGCTCAATGCCGAAGTACCCACCGAGCTTAAACCCTTAGCACTCGAGATTAACCGCTTGCTGACGAATACTGAATCTACACTGGTACGATCTCGCGCGCATCTGAGTAATCTCGGTCACGCACTAAAAACACCCTTGGCCGTTCTCATCAGCCAAACCCGAAGTTCTGAATTAGCCGCATTTCCCGCAATTCAAAAAAGCCTGCAAGAAAACGTAACGCAGATTCAAAATCGAATTCAACGTGAGTTGGCGAAGGCACGACTCGCGGGTGATGTATTGCCAGCCGCTTACTTTACTCCTGCTCTTGAGCTTCCTGATTTAGTCGCGACCATGAAGATGATCCACGGCTCTCATCTCAATATTTCTTGGCGATCACCTCAAGAATTAATTCTGGCAATTGATCGTGAAGATGCACTGGAATTGGTTGGAAACCTGCTCGACAACGCCTGCAAGTGGGCCAACCAAAATGTAGAAGTTCTTTTTGAGGAAAACCCCGATTACTTAACGCTAAAGGTTATCGATGATGGCCCAGGCATAGATCCGATTAATTTCGAACTTGCCCAATCTCGGGGAAAGCGTTTGGATGAATCGGTGGCCGGACACGGGCTTGGGCTCACAATCGTGAATGATATTTGTCATCATTTTGATGCGTCTTTATCGTTTCATCCAAGTGAACGGGGCGGTCTGTGCGCTCGTATCGATTTCCCACTGATTATTCGTCACCAACGTGCCTGATTCTCTCGAGTTATTTTGCTACCCTAACGACCTTTGTTAGGAGGTCCAAATGGAATCAGCATTACATCATTGGCTTGCGCAATCTTTCCCTGACGCGGGCGAGTGGCTATACGTTGTATGCGTATTGACGATCATTGCCATCACCGCCGTTGCGCTTCATATTATTCTCCATTACGTATTTATACGCTTTCTCGGGAATTACCTGAAAGACAGCTCCAGCAATTTTCGTAGACGCTTATTCGAGTCCCATTTTTTCAGCCGCTTCGCCATGATTATTCAAGGCGCAGTGATTTACGTTCAAGCGCGCATTTGGTTGCCGAAGGATTCCGATCTTATCGAAACAATCGGCGTCTGCGCCGAACTTTGGATGCTGCTCTTTTCCGTTCTCACTGTTTTTGCACTACTCACCGCGATAGAAAAAATCACCGATGAGACAGACGTTGGTCGACGCTTACCGATTCGCGGCTTCTCTCAGAGTATTAAACTGATTACGTCTATTCTTGGCTTAATTTTCGCCATTTCGATTGTGTTTAATAAATCGCCCATCATGCTATTAAGCGGCTTGGGCGCTATGACCGCCATATTGACGCTGGTGTTTAAAGATACAATTTTAGGATTTGTAGCGGGAATTCAGCTGTCGGCTAACCGCATGCTGCAAGTGGGCGACTGGGTAGAAATGCCAAAATATAATGCCGATGGCGATGTAATTGAAATTAACCTTAACACTGTAAAAGTACGCAATTGGGATAAGACCATCACCACCATCCCCGCCTACGCCTTGATTACAGATTCGTTTAAAAACTGGCGCGGCATGCAGGAATCGGGTGGGCGCCGTATCAAGCGCTCGTTTTTCATTAATGCGACCAGCGTAAAATTTCTGACTCAACAGGATATTGATCGCTTACGCCGAGCGAGTTTGCTGAGCGACTACATCGAATCAAAGATTACCGAAATTACCGAAGCTAACCGCGCTTTGAATGCCGATTTGGAATTCCCCGTTAACGGTCGCCGCTTAACCAACCTGGGCACTTTTCGGGCGTATCTCACCGCTTATTTGAAAACGCATCCCAATATTCATCAAGGCATGACGGCGATGGTTCGTCAAATTCAGCCCGACGAGAAAGGTATCGCCATTGAAATCTACGCTTTTACCAACACCGTTGCCTGGTTGGAATACGAGCGAATTCAGTCGGATATCTTCGATCATATTTTTGCAGTGATTCCCGAATTTAATTTGCAGGTTTACCAAGCACCTACCGGCCAAGACTTGCAAAATTTGACGCAAAAGCTACTGCATTCAACGGTTGAAAAATCCTAAAATGTCGCAATATAGTGCCAATCTATTCAGCGTCAATTAATAATGAATGTTTTGAGGGGTTATGGCCGAAGTATTCATCCTGCAAAACCAACACCAGCAATATCTGAGCAAGCAGAATCTCTGGCTAGATGGGCGCGATCCTGGCGCCCTTTTCAAAAGCCTTCATAAAGATGAAGCAATCAATCAGATGGTCGAGGTTAATGCCAAAGACTACACTCAACGCATCAAAATTATTGCTGTCGAGCAGAGTGAGAAAGGGTTACCAATAGTCCCGGTTATCGGACCTAGTATTGCACCCACAATTTCGATCGATACAGCCTCCGCCGAGGCGACTCAATTGGCTCCGGCGGGACAGCCATCGATAACCTCTTCTGAAGAGCGGCAAGAGCTTAGTAAAGCGGAGCAGGCGTTTGGCCAATTTCTTCAAGAGTCTATGGGGGAATCGCAAGAGCGAGACACGCCCTGATTCACCCGATTTACCATCGAGAACAACGCCCAAATCGACAACGAAAGTGGCTTTTTTAACTACACTGCCATAGAAAACTGCGTAATTTATTCCTGATAAATGCGGTGTAAGCACTCCCCACTGGGATTAGGATTATATTTTGTTAAACGAAACGTCGATTGCGACCACACTCACCCATTTATTTGATTCGCCGACTCACTGGCAGAAACTGCGCGGAATTTTGCGCGGCCTCGAAAAAGAAAGTTTACGCGTAACGCAAAACGATCAACTGGCGACCACACCTCATCCCGAAACTTTGGGTTCTGCGCTTACGCACCCGCAGATCACCACCGACTACAGTGAGGCTCTGCTCGAGTTTATCACTCAGCCTCATTACCGAATCAAACACCTACTTGCCGAGCTTGATGACATCCACCGTTTCACCCATAGCAGCCTAAGCACGCTTAACGAGCGCTTATGGCCTTCGAGCATGCCTTGCTTGTTAGGGAGCGATAGAGAGATCCCCGTTGCTCGTTATGGAACCTCGAATTCGGGCATGATGAAAACGATTTATCGAGTGGGCTTGGGCTATAGATACGGACGAGCCATGCAAACCATCGCCGGCATTCACTATAACGTGAGCTTCAGCGATGAGCTTTGGCAGCACCTGTATGAAGCGCAGCAATCGACGTTGAATTTTACCGACTTCAAGACCGAGCAATATTTCGCGATGATCCGCAATTTCCGTCGGTATTTTCCACTTCTGATTTATCTGTTCGGTGCATCGCCCGCGATCAGCAAAAACTTTGTAAAGGATCGTGCTCACAAACTCCAAGCTCATCCAACCGCACCAGACACTTTATTCCTACCCCATGCAACATCACTACGCATGGGCGATCTAGGCTATCAAAGTGATGCGCAGAAACAGCTTGTTATTGATTACAACAACCTCGACGACTACGTAAACACGCTTTATCACGCGATTACTCAAGTCCATCCCGAATATGAATCCATCGGCAAAATCGACGCCGACGGCAACTATCGGCAACTCAATACCAGTTTGTTGCAAATCGAGAACGAATTCTATTCCAGCATTCGCCCTAAACGATCTGCCGAGCGAGGTGAAACCGCGCTTACTGCACTACGCGATCGTGGAGTCGAATATGTCGAAGTTCGCTGTCTCGATTTAAATCCGTTTGAGCCGCTGGGTATTACAGCACCGCAATTACGTTTTGTAGACGCATTCTTATTGTTCTGCCTACTAAGCCCGAGCCCTCAATCCGACGCGAGAGAGACCGCCGAAATTTTAGAAAATCAGCGTTTAGTCGTTAATTTCGGTCGCGATCCTCAACTCTCATTAACCCAAGGTGATGAAAAAATCGCATTTAAAGACTGGGCGATTAAACTCATCAACAATATACGCGAGTGTTCACATGCATTAGATCGCGCCTATGAGCGAGATTTCACCGCGGATGATAGCTTTACCACAAGTGCCGACCAACAACTCGCTAAGGTTCATGATCTAACACTTACCCCTTCAGCCGCCGTCGCAAAACAATTGGATGCGGGCGAAAGCTTTATTGAATTAACTTCATGTTTAGCGCATGCACATGCCGAATTTTTCAAAACGCGCCCGCTTGATCCAGCCACAACTCAAGAGTTCGTCGCTCGCTCACAAAAATCACTCAGCGATCAATCAGAACTCGAGGCGTCGCAGCAGAACAGCTTCGAACAGTATCTAGCCGATTATTATTTGCAATACAAAAAAGCCGCGCGCAAGGCTTAGTTGCGCACGGCTTTTTGGCTGTTTCAATCAGTGCAGCGAAGAAATTTAACGCTGCATGATGAAATTAGTAAAGTACACGTCCGAAACGTAATTAACGAGGTTAGCGTCCTCGTCTCCCGCCTCAACTTCGGTAATGGATTGGTTAATCATTTTAATGGCAGCGGCGCGTAATAAATCTCGCCCCTCCGTCGAAGTAAGTACTTCCTCGCTTTGCTGACTAATTATTCGCAGCATTCGATCGCGCACTAAGGGGAGGTGGTGGCTAACAATGGCGGCCGACTGGGCCGACTCTGTTCTCAATGAAACTTCCGCCTGAACAAACTGCTTACGTTCGGGAGCTCCAAAATTCGCATATACCCGCGGTAGATTGATGTAATTAACACCTTCGTTAAATTCCTTGCTTTCCGAACTAGCGATAGCACTAGGCGACATTGCAGCTAAGGTAAGCGCGCATAAAACAATCAATTTAATTGCAAGGTAATTCCAGAAATGCATTGAATTCACAGTGTTTTCTCTCTTACATCAAGCGTTAGTTAGATATTCGTTAAAACTCCCTGTAATTTCATTTCCGTTATACCTTAATTTGCGTACTATAAGCCCACGCATAATCATTTTGGTGCACAAATTACCTTTACACGACAAAATCCAAATAAGGAGAATCTATGCCAAGTATACGTCATACCTACGCCGGGGTTATGGTCGCAAGTGTCGCATTAATATTAACGGCGATATTTCTCGAACATGTAAAAGGCATGGAGCCTTGTTCACTCTGTATCACTCAACGTGCATTCGTCATTATGATCGGGCTGCTGGCGTTTGTCGCCTTTTGGCACAATCCTGCCCGAACAACGCGCCGGATCTATGCAGGCGTTGGCGTTTTATTCTCATTGGGCGGAAGCTTTTTTGCGGGACGCCAATTATGGCTGCAAAGTTTACCTGAAGATCAGGTTCCAGCCTGTGGGCCAGGACTGTCTTATATTCTGCAAGAATTCCCACTCGCCGAAGCATTTAGCTTACTAATGCGTGGTGATGGCAACTGTGCCCACGTGGATAAAATTTTTGGCGTGTCGATCCCTGTTTGGACGCTGCTGGCCTTCGCTGCTTTTGCATTAGTGTTTTTGTACCAAGCGGTCAGAAAATCAGACTCAGCCCACAATAACACTAACTAACGGCATTATTTTTTTGCATTTATATGATCTTTTGCCTAGGGTTAAACTTACTACCAAATTACGTGCGAATATAACGTCTAATCAATCGTCATAAGGAGTAAGGATATGTTGCAAGAGCATGCCGCCTCAAAATCGACTTGGAATCCAACGCTCAACATCAACATTGAGCGTTGGCTATCAGATCGACAACAACTGCTCGTCGAATATTGTAATTTGAGTCGTAAAACGCGAGACGATGCTTCACCGGACGATTGTGCAGACAAGCTACGCCATTTGTGTCAAACCATGATTGATTATGTATCAGCAGGACACTTCGGCATTTACGACAAGCTCCTCAACGAAAGCAAGCAAGTTTCCGAATCTTTAGTATCAGAAACATTGCAACACTTCTCGCGCGTCGATGAAACCACCGATAAGGTTTTGGATTTTAACGACAAATATCTCGAAACGGACGATCTAAGCGTACTCATTGAAGATTTGTCCTCGCTTGGAGAAATCCTTGAGTCGCGATTTAGCGCCGAAGACTCGATGATGTCGGTACTTCATTACCATCGCCCAGACTCCAGAATGTTAAATTAAATCCCTCAGCGTTAAAAATAACCTGACATAAAAAAACCCGCCGAAGCGGGTTTTTTTATTTACTCTGCCGCAGCAGCTTCTGGTTTCACGATGTCGAGTAATTCGACTTCAAAAATCAGAGTTGATGCAGGAGGAATTGGGCCTTGGCCGCTAGCACCATAGGCCAAGTCAGAAGGAATAACGATTTCCCACTTAGAGCCTTTAGGCATCAATTGCAAGGCTTCGGTCCAACCTGGAATTACACCATCCAATGGGAAGGTGGCTGGCTGGCCATGCTTTTGTGAACTGTCGAATTCAGTACCATCGATCAGCTTGCCCACGTAGTGAACAGTCACTGTGTCGGTAGCCGCTGGCTTTTCACCAGTACCTTCGGTGATAACGCGATATTGCAAGCCGCTTTCAGTAGTCACAACACCGTCTTTCGCTTTGTTAGCTTCTAAGTAGGCTTTACCTTTTGCGGTGTTTTCATCAGTTAAGCGCTTTTGCTCTTCTGCGTGTTTCGCCATCGCTTTCTCTTGAACTTCTTGCATGATGGCCTGGAATTCTTCCTCTTTGATGCGAGATTCGGTACCTGCTTGTAAATCGCGTAAGGCCAGAGCGACTTGATCGGCTTGTACATCGAAGCCATTGGCTTTGAGATTATTACCAATGTTAAGACCAATGATGTAACTTGCTTTTTGCTCAAGGGTATCAAGCGCAGTGCTCTCTTCCTTTTTCGCCTCTTCTTTACAGCCCACCACAAAACCGGTGGTAACTAACATAAGGCTAACGGCCAATAAGCGTTTTTTAAACATAGTGCACCTTGTTATATTCGTGTTAAAAAAAGACACCGCGACGGCGTCCATGCTAATTTCACCTGTGTGCAAATGCACCTAAGTAGTGAGGGTTATGGTATACCAACTCTGCGCAAATGTGCTTGTACTAGGCGCCAGACGCAGCACTTTTTTACAGCATTAAGATCGGGTATGACGTCCAATTGATTTAAAAGTTCCCTAAGCGCATTAGTTATCAGATTCATCCGATCTATTGATTCCCATTACTTGGAAAATCCTGCTGAGCGTCCATACTAAGTGAGCATTTTATAATCTATTAACGAATAACATTCACTACCTACAAGCAGGAGAATGACATGACCGTTAGTACACGAGAACTTCATCACCTTTTTGACCAGTTGGGTTTACCAAGCGAACCTGAGGCAATTGAAGATTTCATTCGTCGTCATTCGCTTCGCAAAGATGAGCGACTCGCGGAAGCCTGCTTCTTTACCGAGCAACAACGTCAATTTTTACGTGAGAGCTGGAAGCAAGATGCCGATTGGTGCATTCCGATGGATCAATTGGACGTTCTCTTACGCACACCACATTAAAAACTCATCACCCTCAGGCGAATAAGGCTGCAAGCTCATCAATTAACTGATCGATTTGTGCAGCCTCGACTCCAATACGGCGCAAATAATTTGAGAGGTTAATGCGTGACCCAGCTCCAACCCCATGCGCTGCAATAGTTTGTCTCGCAAATTCCACATTACTTAAATGAACGAATTCCACTTTAAAGCTCTTATCGAGCGCTTCAACCAATTTCAGTTGTTGATAGCGCTCAAGCTCCAACTCGAACTGCTTTAATTTCTGGTAAATATCATCGTCTAACGATTGTTTAGCGTTTAAGCGAATACGTCGGTAGGGTCTAAGCAGTTGGTCATCGAGCTGTTTGACTCGATCACTGAGCCGATTTATACCTGATCGACCAATTTCGATACCTAACTCGCCCAACCACCAACATAAAAGCGCAAGATTAACGTTTCCCTGATATTGGTCTTGTAAACCGAGGCACCAACGTGCAACACCTTTATGGGCATAGATAGCGACTGAAAAATCCCAAAAATTGTTTGCGAAAGACTCGAGTGTATTCACGGGTATTCTCTAGCTGTCCATTTGATGAACCTGATAAACTGCCTACATGATTTCACTACAACAAATTTCGTTACAACGCGGCAGCAAGTTTCTTTTAACCAACGCTGACCTTACCATTTATCCTGGGCAAAAAGTTGGCCTCATTGGCGCCAACGGCAGCGGAAAATCGACGCTGTTCCAAATGTTACTGGGCAACCTTCAAAGCGACTCTGGCGTAGTCGATATTCCAAAGCAATGGCGTCGCGCGCACATGGCTCAAGAAGTCGGCCACACCACGCGCTCCGCATTAGATTATATTCTTGATGGGGATAGCGAACTGCGCCGCCTCGAGAACGCCATAGTAACAACTACCGATGGCGACGCACTCGCGAATCTTTACGCCGAAATGGAAGTTATCGACGCCTATACCGCGCCCGCACGTGCCCAGCAATTGTTATACGGTTTAGGTTTCGCACCGCAAGATGCACAACGCCCCGTTAGCGATTTCTCGGGTGGCTGGCGCATTCGTTTAAATCTCGCGCAAGCGCTCATGTGCCCGTCGGATCTTTTATTACTCGACGAACCCACAAACCATCTCGATCTCGACGCAACCTTATGGTTGGAAGATTGGCTTAAACGTTACGAAGGAACCTTAGTCGTTATCTCTCACGACCGAGATTTTCTCGATAATATTGTCGATAGAATCGTAAACATCGAGCAGCAGCGGCTTGATAACTACTCGGGCAACTATTCAGATTTCGAACGTCAGCGCGCCGAAAAACTAGCGCAACAACAAATTTCATTCGAGAAACAACAAGAGCGCATCGCCCACGTTGAAGATTTTATTCGTCGATTCCGCGCTAAAGCAAGCAAAGCAAAACAAGCACAAAGCCGAATAAAAGAATTGGAGCGAATGGAAAAGATCGCACCTGCGCACGTCGATTCACCCTTCAGCTTTAGCTTCAAATGCCACGACAAGATGTCAGTGCCTTTGGTCCATATCGCTCGCGCAGCTATTGGTTATGGCGACAAAACCGTTCTCAATAAAGTCGAACTTATTATCACGCCGGAAACGCGTATCGCACTGCTCGGACCAAACGGCGCTGGTAAATCAAGCTTAATTAAAACCATTGCCGGTAGTCTTGAATTGCTCTCGGGCGATCGCACTTACGGTGAACATTTCAAACTTGGCTATTTTGCGCAGCACCAGCTCGAAGCGCTAGACATCAACGCATCGGCCGCTTTACATATTCAACGGCTTTCACCCAGTGCCCGTGAGCAAGAGATTCGAGACTTCTTGGGTAGCTTCGATTTTATTGGTGACCGTGCTTTCGAGCCGATTACTCATTTTTCCGGCGGAGAAAAAGCGCGTCTCGCACTCGCTATTATTGCGTGGCAACGACCAAACGTTTTACTGCTCGACGAACCGACAAACCATCTCGATTTAGAGATGCGCCAAGCACTCACTATGGCATTACAAGATTTTGAGGGCGCGGTCATTTTGGTTTCTCACGATCGCCACCTACTAAGAAATACCGTCGACCAATTTTATTTAGTGGCGGACGGCAATGTTGGCGAGTTTGATGGGACACTGGACGAATACTACGCATGGATTGGTGAATATCAGAAAAAACAAGCTGCGCAAGCACTAGTATCTACCGAAGTTTTCGAGACTAAGCTCGACAAAAAAGCCCAACGACAACAATCGGCCGCACAAAGAGCACAACTCAAGCCACTCACGAATAAAATAAAATCGCTCGAAACAAAAATGGAAAAAGCGCAAGCCGCCTTAAGCGAAATTGAAGCGCAACTGGGCGATCCGCAAATTTATGAAGAGTCTAATAAAGCGCGATTGCAACAACTCTTAGTCGATCAAACACGCTGGCAAAACGAACTCGACTCGTTTGAAGAGGAATGGTTACTTTTAAGTGAAGAACTTGAACAAGCGCAAGCAGGTGAATAGCCTGCTTGTTATCACTCAGTGATAGGTGTCAGAAAAAACCGATCCGCCCGTCCAAGATTTAAAACAGCTCCACGATCGAACGACTCTATTTTATCTGGCCAGTGCAGTTTTTTGAGACCTGAAAACTGAATATAAACTTGGGGAGACTCGTCTGTGCGTCGTTCAACATAATCGACAACCGATTGACAGTAATATTCATTCAACGAGAGGCTGCCACGAATACTAATCCACTGCGCCGAGCTACTGTTAGCCAAAGAGCGCCGCTGCTCCATAATTTTATCCAGCTCAGTTTTGTCAAAACTTATCGCTACCGCAAAAATTTTGGAATCTGCACCTTCTCGTATGCCGTAGGATTCTGCGCTTTTTTCGGTACTAAACCTTGCGAGATAGTCGTGATAGCTTGCTCCATTAGTTTCAAGAAGCACCCAAGGATGAGCATAATGCTTTTGCGTTGAGTTACATCCCTTAACTAAGAGCTTTTGATAAAAGACTCGTTCCACTTGCGAAAATCTCGCGCAATTAATGCATTTATATCGATCATCAACAGTACCTATGTGCAGCCAAAATGCACTCAACTGCTCTGCATACTCGCGGTCGAGTGGAGCGTATTCGGTTGGGCTCAATGTTATTGATGCGACAACACGACTCTTATTAAATCCGTCAACCAATAGCGCACCAATGTTAACTACGAAAATTAGCAGAATTGTTAAAATTGTTAATCGTTTTTTTCGAGAAGTGCTCTGCCAGATACTCATTGCTCCCCCACCCACTTTTGTATCAGCTCGCGCTTGTGAAAACGTCGCAACACCCAAATGCAACCCACACTAAAAATCGATAATATGAGAAACAATAAATATCCCGGCAGAATGTCGATCAAGCGGGCAATAAACTCAACAGCAATAAATAAAATAAATAGCGCTAACCCGTGAGCCATCACATCGGAATAACGCAGTTTTATGGCAATAAAAATGACCGTGACGCACAGCAGCAATGTGAGCAATCGATAAATCCACTCAATCGCCTCATTACTAAGGTGCAGGCTGCTCGACGACGGATGCACAACCAAACTCATCGCGATAATAAAAACAGCCCAAGCGGAAGCAATAATGTAGTGTTCCGCATAAGTAGAAAAATCTAAACGCCTCTCTACTTGATGCACCAGTGCGAGTAATATCGGGAATAAAAATAGTTTTTCGGGTGTCTCGAATGCGATCCAATACTCAGCTCTCTCACTGTCGGCACCTAGTAATCCCAGCACCAAAAACGCGAAAATACAAAACAGCCAAATGAGGATCGATACCGAAAATAGATGCACCAACAGCCAAGTGTAAAGCGCCATCAGCACATAGAAATTAAATAGGGATACACTAGCGGTGATCGCGCCCAACCCCACTAAATTAATGGCAAAACAAACTACCGCGGCAACACTCGCAATAGACGTGTAATAGCCGTAGCCATCTTTATGATGTAAAAAATACGTGAGTGCGAAACTACCAGCGGAAGCCGAAATCAGCAAAATGACGCGGCCGATGTTGGATAAATGTGGCCACACTTCTCCTGCTACTAAAATTAAAAACACCATGATGGCAGCGGCAGCAACAAGGCTGAACGCACGCATGCCTAACGAAAGTGATTTTGCATTATCAGAAATATCAACCGCTGCATCTCGCGTTAAGCCACGCAATAATTGCTGGTGATATTTGTCGAGGTTGGATTTGACATCAGGCGTTAGCTGCAATATTTCGGCTGCCTCTAACGCCTGCAATTCGCGATTGAAACTGCGAATTTGGTCGATACGCTCTTGCGGGGAAAGCGCCATTATGAGCCACTCTTAATCGATAGTTATGGTTCTCATAATAGCAGAAATCGGTGATAGGCCGATTAGCTTAGAAATGGTAGCGAGCACCTGCCGCTAAGGTCGATACATCGGTGCCTAACGTGAGCTCGCCAATCAACGACACATTGCGATTAAGCCAATAAGATACGCCACCCGTTAAAGTCGCATTGCCATCGAAGATGCTGTGATAAGACACTTCCACTTTACCTTCTAAATTTTGAGCGACAAAACCACGCACACCAACGGACACACGCAAACCATTATCGTCACCGCCGTGATCTACATCGACGTAATCTACGCCCACTAAACCATAAATACTTGAGTCAGCGCCGAAAAGAGTGTGGTAACCAATGGCCGCACTCAAATTGGTAGAACCACAACCACCATCGCTAACGTCGCTTAGGCTACCGTGAAGAAACACGTTACTATTGAGTGAAGTATTTCCGTAGAGTTGAAGGCCATCAGGGTCGCAGCCGCCGTCAATATTTTGTGAAATAAATTGCGCACCTACGTGATCGTAATTAATTCGCTCAGACGCGAAAGTCACGCTTGATACCATTAGACCAACTGTTACTAAACCTGAAGTTAACAAGGTTTTAATCATCATTTTCTCCCATTAATCCGTTAAGTATTTTATGAACGGTGAGTTAGTGAACTCTAATCGCCACGGACTATAGAGTTCCAAAACTGAATGTCGCCATAATACAAAAACTGCATTTTAACGAATTGACTATTTTGTGACTCATTACCAAATAAAAAAGCCGTGTGAAGACATCACACGGCTTTTTGTATTCGCTGAAATTATTCTTCTTCAGGAATGTCGATCTTGCTCGCGTGAACTTGATGGATGCGACGCCCTTCCATGCTCTCGATGCGGAACAAATAACCCGACAACTCTATTTGTTCGCCCACCACGGGGATGTGCTGCAATTGCTCAAGAAGCAAGCCACCGAGCGTAAAATAATCACCTTCATCATCATCGAGATTGATCTTCAATACCGTCTCGACTTCTTCAAGCGAAATACTACCGTCTAACAACCAACCGGTTTCGGTTTCGACCGATAAGGGCTCATCGTTTGTATCGGCCAATTCTCCGGCGATCGCTGCGAGAAGGTCGTTAGTCGTGACCAATCCTTTTACGCTACCGTATTCGTCAATCACGATAGCCATTGGCAGGGTTTCTTGACGCAACATCTCCAGCGCTTTAAGCGCGTTGGTGCCCTCTGGCAACGCCAAAGGATTGAGTACTAATTTCGCCAGATCGATTGGATGACCGCTCAACACGCGTACTAATAAATCGCGGCTTTGCACCACCCCCAAGAGATTGTCTAATTCACCATCAGCGACTAGCAACCGCGTTTGTGGCGTTTCCTGCAAGACTTTCAATAAGGCTTCGGGCGAAATATTCACGTCTACCCAAACGATGTCGGGTCTCGGTGTCATGAGTGATTGAATCGAGCGCTCCGATAATTGCAGCACGCTGTGAATCATCTGCCGTTCGTTATGCGCAAACACCACTTCAGGCTCTTCGTCGCCGTGGCTCGCCATGGCTGCAAGATCGTCCCCGACTTCGTCAGCATCAGGTTTACCACCCATGAGCTTCAACACTGCTTCAGCGGTACGCGCACGCAAGGGGCGAGTACCAATGAGATTGCGGGTACGGTTTGAGCGCGCCAATTGGTTGAACACTTCGATAAGAATCGAGAAAGCGATAGCTCCGTATAAGTAGCCTTTCGGAATCTCGAAGCCAGCACCTTCGGCAATCAAGCTCAAACCGATCATTAACAAGAAGCCTAAGCACAACATCACAACGGTCGGGTGACGGTTAACGAAAGCGGTGAGCCACTTACTGGCGATAATCATGATGAGCATGGCAACGATTACGGCGGCAATCATCACCTCGACATGCTCAACCATGCCGACCGCGGTAATCACGGCGTCGAGCGAGAATACGGCATCGAGCACGATAATTTGTAACACCACCGCCCAAAAAGACGCATGAGTGCGAGTGACTTTTGCCTCCTCGCCCTTGCCTTCGACGCGCTCATGCACTTCGACAGTGGCCTTAAAGAGCAAGAAGATACCGCCTATTAGCAGGATGAGATCTCGACCCGACAAGGGTTTGCCAAATACACTGAATAACGGCTCGGTGAGCGTGACCATCCAGGAGATGCCCATAAGCAAGACAACCCGCATACCCAATGCGAAAGACAAGCCCACAATCCGAGCTCTGTCGCGCAAGTGCGCAGGTAATTTGTTCGCCAAAATGGCAATGAAAATCAGGTTGTCGATACCCAGTACAATCTCAAGTACGACCAGCGTAAAAAAACCTAGCCATACCCCGGGGTCAGCGAGAAGCTCCACGATTAAATCCTCAAGTTATAAATTGTTGGAACATGTCATAAAACGTATGGAGGGCGACTAGAACTAACCCTCCTAACACAAAACCGCTCAGTGCACCGACGGCGACACCGAACATTACGAACAGCCCATCACGCTCGATTAATCCTAAGGCAATCAAAACGATAGCAAAGGCGGGAAAAAGGTTCCCGAGCGGGATGGGCAGAATGAGTAAAAAAGCCAGACCTGAGCAGATCAAACCCAATAAAGGCTCGACACGATCTGAGATAAGCCAGTCGCCGCGCGGGCGCATTAGTCTTTCGATTTTCTGAATCCAAGGAGTAGCACGTTCGACCAGCTGTTTAAAATCCGCCGTCGCCATAGAGCGATCGGCGATCCAGCGCGGTAAATAGACGCGCTCATAGCCAAACGCCATTTGCAGAGCGACGAATAATATGGGAATGCCGGTGATGGTAGATACGCCGGGAATGCCGATAATCGGCAAAGAATTGGGTAGTGCGAACAGAAATAACACGAAGCCGAACGAGCGATTGCCCAGTGATTCTAAGATATCTCGAATACTGATGTGCTCTTCCTGCAGACCTTGCGCGTAATGAGCGAGCAAGGAGGAAAGTGATGTAGAACCCTGTTGATCAGACGGATGAGGGTCTGGTTCTGAGGCTGGCATTCATTAACCAAAAGTGACCAAGATATCTGGATTCTACTGTAAATCTCAGAAAAGTGAGAAGTTTTGGCGGCTTTTTATGCAAAACTTTACGCAAAAACGATAAAAATTGTTACAAAGCCGCCTAAGGCTTACCCCTCAATCACCTCGTCCGATTCGTGCTCGCCGTCTGGGTCGTGCCCGCCGGACATGCCCAGATCTTTGAGTTTTCGCGTAAGAGTATTGCGTCCCCAGCCTAATAAATTTGCGGCATCGCGCTTGCGGCCAGCGGTGT
Organism: Cellvibrio sp.; assembly: GCA_051885175.1. GTDB lineage: Bacteria > Pseudomonadota > Gammaproteobacteria > Pseudomonadales > Cellvibrionaceae > Cellvibrio. Next base: position 254,545 of record JBJEWS010000012.1, on the reverse strand, counting down.
ATTTAAGGGCAGTTTCGATCAATGCTCGCTCAAATGTTGGTACAGCCTCGGCCAATAATTGATGCTGACCGCGCGACAAAGCGTGGTCGGCCCACTGACGTAGAGCTTTTTCCCAGTCGTCGGCGGGCGTATGCAAATCTTTAGTATCAAGTAATTCGGGTGGAAGATCTTGAATGTGCACCTCGCGGCCAGACGCCATCACTGTGATCCAGCGGCAGGAATTTTCAAGCTGACGCACATTGCCCGGCCACTGTAACGAGCACAGATATTCTTCCGTCTCAGGCAAGAGCACTTTCGGGTCGACATTCAGCTCTGTTGCGGCTTTGTGTAAGAAAAATTTTGCGAGCTTAGGAATGTCTTCCCGACGATTTGCCAGCTTGGGGATGTGAATCCGAATAACGTTAAGGCGGTGGAACAAATCCTCACGAAACCGATTCTCCGCCACCAAATGCTCGAGATTCTGGTGGGTCGCCGCAATGATGCGCACATCCACTTTTACCGGCGTATGGCCACCAACACGATAAAACTCACCGTCGGCCAAGACGCGCAGCAATCGCGTTTGAGTTTCAGCTGGCATATCGCCAATTTCATCGAGAAATAATGAACCGCCATTGGCCTGTTCAAACCGGCCTTGTCGCTGGGCTGCCGCCCCTGTAAACGCACCTTTTTCGTGACCGAACAACTCCGATTCCATCAAATCTTTAGGAATGGCCGCCATATTAAGCGCGATAAATGGCCCGTTGCGCCGTGGACTGTGCCTGTGCAGCGCTCGCGCGACTAACTCCTTACCAGTTCCCGATTGACCGTTAATTAGCACCGTAATATTGGATTGTGAAAGTCGGCCAATAGCGCGAAACACCTCTTGCATCGCGGGCGCTTCGCCTATGATTTCGGTGTGAGGTTCGAGCGTCTCCGCCGTGTGGGAAGAGCGACGTTCGAGCGCATGAGCCAACGCCCTACGCGTTACGGCCACAGCATCATCGACATCAAATGGTTTGGGGAGATATTCAAAGGCCCCACCCTGATAGGCAGCGACGGCGCTATCGAGATCGGAGTGGGCGGTCATGATGATGATCGGCACTTCGGGAAATTTAATGTTCAAAATCCCAAGCAGCTCAAGCCCGTCGGTACCCGGCATACGGATATCGCTGATGATGGCGTCGGGCACCTCGCGGTTAAGCTGGTTGATGGCCGCATCGCCGGTTTCAAATACGCGAACATCAATATGCGCGCCTTGCAGGGCTTTTTCGAGTACCCAGCGGATAGAGCGATCGTCGTCGATAATCCAGACTTTATTCGATTTCTGCATGTGGCGTTTCCATAGGTAAATAAAGAGTAAAGCGGGTGTCGCCCGGCTCACTGTGGCACTCAATCAGACCGTGATGCTGATGAATAAGATGCTGCGCAATGGTCAAACCAAGGCCAGTGCCCTCGGCGCGCCCCGAAATCATGGGATAGAAGATGTGTTCGATCATCTCTTGGGGGACGCCGGGGCCGTTATCGAGCACATCGACCCTACACACGAGCGCATGGTGCTTTCGCCCGATAGTGCACTGGCGACGCACACGAGTGCGCAGCGTGATTTTCCCACCAAGCGTTTTTGACTCCACCAAGGCTTGCATAGCGTTGCGGACAATGTTCAACAGCGCTTGGATGAGCATTTCTTTATCGCCCATCAACTCTGGAATACTCGGGTCGTAATCGCGAATGATCTCGACGCATTCACGCTGCTCCGCTCGAATAACCGCGGCGACACGCTCCAATGCTTCGTGGATATTTAGGCTCTGCCACTTAGGCAATTGATTAGGCCCGAGCATACGGTCAACCAAATTTCGTAGGCGGTCGGCCTCGTCGATGATGATGTTGGTATATTCAGTAAGACTCGCATCAGGAAGTTCGCGCGCAAGCAATTGAGCCGCGCCGCGAATGCCGCCTAAAGGATTTTTAATTTCGTGAGCCATGCCGCGAATCAACGTTCGCGTGGTTTCGTGAGAATTCGTTAACATCTCTTCACGGCTGATCCGCAGTAGCCGATCGATGGGAACTATCTCGATGATAAGGCCTTCATGATCGCCAAACGGCGTGACGGTGTAATCGACAGTGAGAGTTCCACCCGTTAACAGGCGCCATTCCGACTGACGCTTGGTGTAGTGATTGGCCAGATGGGCCGCTTGCTTGAGTTGTCGGTCGGTTTCGTCCGACTCATAGAAAAAATAGGTGATGGGTTCGCCAAGATTGCTTTCGCAACTCAGCCCTAAAATCGCTTCAGCGGCAGGGTTCATGTGCCGCAATAATAAATCGCGGTCCACTAAAACAATGGCAGTATTTAAACTATCGACGAGTGATTTATACACCTGCTTTGAATCCAAAACCTGGGTTCTCCTGTGGCAATGCATGACTGCCGCTACATTTGCGAAGCCTGGGCACAATGCACATGACTCGCTGCCAACTAGACAGCAATTTCCGCACCAATTTGGGGAATACGAGTCTTGGCAGGCCTTCGCGGGGCGGCGCTAAAATTTAGCCTAACAGTTTTGAGTATTTGTGCACCAAAAAAGCGCACATCTTTTCGAATTTTATTTTCTTGATTCCACTAAACATTTAAAGAAATTGTCTTCGTGATTACCCGAAAGCTCGTTAAAATTCACGCCATATTCAAAGAGCGAACTTACAAACTTATGCGCATCTTCTCGTGGAAAGCGGCCAGAACGGCTGCATGCAGCTTGGCCCTCTTAGCCGCTTGCAGTCATTCCAACCAAGAAACCATCACCCTTGGCGTACTGGCCTTTAACGATTTCCATGGAAATTTAGAACCGCCTGCCATCACTATTCCGGTCGAGACTCAAGATGGAATGCAGTCCGTTCCAGCTGGGGGTGTTGTTTACTTGGCATCCGCCATCGACGACTTTCGCACCCGATATCCGCACAATCTTATTGTGTCGGCAGGTGATCTCATCAGTGCATCGCCGCTGATTTCTTCACTCTTTTTAGACGAGCCAACCATTTACGCCATGAATGCCATCGCCATTGATTTCAATGCGGTCGGTAACCATGAGTTCGATCGCGGTCAGCGCGAATTACTGCGCTTACAGCAAGGCGGATGCGATCAATGGACGCTGCGTGAGCCTTGCCAAGTTCGATCTCATTTCCCCGGCGCCCGTTTCGGCTTTCTTGGGGCGAACGTCATCACTGAACATGACACATCTCTACTGCCTAGTTACGGCATAAAAAGGTTCAACAAGAACGGTCAGCAAGTGACGCTTGGCGTAATTGGCATCACCACTAAAGATACGGCCAACTCGGTGAATCAAACGGGTATCGCCGGATTAAAGTTCGAAGATGAGGCACTTGCGGCCAATCGCACCGCCAACCAACTCAAAGCCAAGGGCGCCGACATCATTATGTTGGTGATTCATGAAGGTGGAAAAACCGAGACCTTACCGCTTGAGCAAGGTTGTGACGGCTTAAGCGGGCAAATCGTCCCCATTCTTGAAAAGCTCGACCCAAGCATTGCGGTGGTGGTATCGGGCCACACGCACCGAGCTTACGTGTGCCAGCACACTAACAGCCTCGGGCACCAACGCCTGTTAACTAGCGCTGGCGAGAAAGGCACTTTAGTGACCGAAATCGCCCTAACTTGGGACATGACTCGAAAACAACTGCGTGATATTCAAGCCCACAATCGTGTGGTACAAGGTGAAGGGTTTAGTAAAGGATCGGTCGATTACCCCTTGGTGGAACACCTGCCTATACTGAAGGCCAATGCACAGGTCGCTGCCATTGTTGATGAGTATCGTGTCGCAGCGAAGGAGCAATCACAGCGAGTGGTGGGCTATTCTAATCATGCATTCAGTCGCCAATTTAACGATTCAGGCGAGAGCCATTTGGGGCAGCTCATTGCCGATGCTCAACTCTATGCAGCTAACTCCGATGACTCGACGCGAGCGGATTTGTCATTTATGAATACAGGCGGTTTACGAGCCGATCTTTCACCCAATACCGCCAACGCACTGACATTTGCCGATATTTTCGGCGTGCTGCCCTTTGGCAATCGGTTAGTCACCCTGAGTCTAAGTGGAGAGTCTCTCTATCGCTTACTGGAGGAACAATTTAATAGCGGCACTAACACTTTAACCAGCCCGCGAATCTTGCAAGTGTCCCGAGGCGTTAGTTATACCTTAGATTTGTCCGCACCTGCGGGCAATCGCGTGGTGTCGTTTGAACTCAATGGCGAGCCGATTCTGCCCGATCAAATCTACCGCATCGCCACTCACGATTATCTCACCAATGGCGGAGACAACTTCACGACTTTTACCAGCGGCTTTGATCGAAGCTACGGCATGCTGGATGTCGACGCATTTGAACTCTACCTAATCCAGCATTCCCCTTTAGAGAATGCGTTCGACACCCGCATCACGCTGGTGCGCCCGACCAATCCTAATTGAGCCGCTGCCGAGTTAAGGGCGACGGAAAACGCAACAGGTGCGCTACAACGGCTGGCGAACTGCTGATAACGTCGCCCATCTCGTTAACGACATTCACTTGAAGCGTGACACTGCCGCGGGGCGGCTGGTTAATCACGATGTTGGTACTCTGAGTTTCCTGAACAAGTTCGCCGTTGAGCAAATATTGCAAGGTTTGATACTCACCCAATTGTGGATTTACCGAGACAACAATCGGCAAATCCATTTGTGCGGCAGGGATGCTGGCCTCGGGACGCGGGCTAATGATGCTTACTTCAAACGCGGTGGCCTCGGCGCGATCACCGGTGGTTTCGGCCATTTTAAGTTCGGGCACAGCAGAAGCGGACGAGGGCGAGACTGATGGCACAGTGTTCAAAGTCGGCAAAGCAACTTCTTTAGACTGGTGATTTTTCGGAGCATCTGAATAGATGACGTTGCCGTCTTTGTCGTAACTTTTATAGACATTCGCCGCAAGTGGCGATGCCAAACACAGAAGCAAACCTAAAACTGCGCACCGATTCATTGCCATCTCCTTGTGGGGATTAAGTGACCTTTAACCACATTACGCAAAAGATGATCGTTTATCCAGCGCTGCCTGAGCCTTAATTCACAAAAATAAAAAGCCCCGCTGAGAGTCTCAGCGGGGCTTTTTAATCACGCGGCTTACGCCTTAACTTACACGCTGTAGTAAAGCTCGAACTCTACTGGGTGTGGAGTCATGTTGATGCGCTGGATGTCTTTCTTCAACAAGCCAATATAGGCATCAATGAAGTCTTTAGAGAACACACCGCCTGCGGTTAAGAACTCATGGTCGGATTCAAGCGCCGCAATGGCTTCTTCCAAGCTTGATGCAACGGTTGGGATCAACTTCTCTTCTTCTTCCGGTAGGTCGTACAAGTCTTTAGTTGCAGGCTCGCCCGGATGAATTTTGTTCTGGATACCGTCGATACCCGCCATCAGCAAGGCTGCAAAACACAAGTAAGGGTTTGCTGCTGGATCTGGGAAGCGAGTTTCTACGCGCTTAGCTTTTTCACCCACAACGTATGGAATACGAATTGACGCCGAACGGTTGCGCGCTGAGTAAGCGAGCATAACAGGCGCTTCGAAGCCAGGAACCAAACGCTTATAAGAGTTGGTCGATGGGTTACAGAAGGCATTCAACGCTTTAGCGTGCTTAATCACACCGCCGATGTAGTAAAGCGCGGTTTCACTTAAACCCGCGTAGGCATCACCCGCGAATTGGTTTTTGCCGTCTTTAACAAACGATTGGTGTACGTGCATACCCGAACCATTGTCGCCAATTAATGGCTTAGGCATAAAGGTTGCGGTTTTGCCGTACTGATGAGCAACGTTATGCACACAGTATTTAAGAATTTGAACTTCGTCCGCTTTCTTAACCAAGGTGTTAGCGCCAACGCCAATCTCACATTGACCGGCGTTCGCCACTTCGTGGTGATGAACTTCGATTTCAAGACCCATGGCTTCCATAGCGTTACACATAGCGCCACGCAAATCGTGTAGCGAATCCACTGGCGCTACAGGGAAGTAACCGCCTTTAACGCGTGGCGTATGGCCTGATTTACCTTCAACGTCGTCGCCAGTTGACCAAGCCGCTTCTTCAGATTTGATCTTGTAGAAAGCGCCACCCATGGTCGCAGCAAAGTGTACGCTGTCGAAGATAAAGAATTCTGGCTCAGGACCAAACAAGGCTTTATCGCCCAAGCCGGTAGCCTTCAAGTATTCTTCGGCGCGCTTGCCGATTGAACGTGGATCGCGATCGTAGCCTTGCATAGTGGCTGGCTCAACCACGTCACAGCGCACAATGATGGTGGGCTCTTCGTAGAAAGGATCTAAAACTGCGGTAGAGTCATCCGGCATCAAAATCATGTCTGAATCGTTGATGCCTTTCCAGCCACCGATTGACGAGCCGTCAAACATTTTACCTTCAACGAAGAAATCATCATCCACAACACTTGATGGATAAGTCACGTGTTGTTCTTTACCTCGGGTATCAGTGAAACGCAAATCGATCCAGCGAGCTTCGTGTTCTTTAATCAGCTCTAATGTTTTAGACATTGAATGCCTCCAGGTTGTGCAGCTTAGGCTACGAAAAATAGACGATCAAAAATTTGGGGGTTGTCCAGCAAAATCAGCCTGGAAGCCCTGCCCACCCGCCTTACGATTGCTCTCAGCAAGGGGCTCGACGCAGGGCAAATCTAAAGTGGCAAAACTTGTGCCAGCTTCAAAGAGTCGCAACAAACCGCATTCACCGAGACACTTCAAACGTTTTTCAATCAAACTTGACCCGCAAAAGCACCAAAAAAGCGCATGAATTTTCGGAGTGGCACCATTTTGGTGCGCTTAAACAGTTTGATCTCAACGTTGAATTTTAAAGCCCTAAAGGTGGTCGCCATCACTATAAAACCGCCTTGTAATAGCGCACAGCTAATAAGAACTATGGCAAAAATTAGTTTTCGCTATTTAACAAAGAATGTTTATAGCCAAACTTCAAGACGATGGCGCATCAGAATCGGCCGCGCGACACGGAACCTATAAAAAAGCCACCCCACGAGGGTGGCTTTTGGTCGATTCGAATGCGCAATATTATACGCGAAACTTTGTCAGAAGTTCATTAAGATTCACCGCCAATCTCGCCAATTCTTGCGCCGCCGCCGAGGACTCATTAGAGCCTATAGCCGTCTGAGATGACAGTTCGCTGATGGTCACGATATTTCGATCAACTTCCCGCGCCACGGCAGCTTGCTCTTCCGATGCTGTCGCAATGACGAGGTTGCGCTCGCTAATCTATCCAACGCGCTCGTAAATATCATTAAGCGCACCACCGGCCACTTGCACCACTTCCAGTGCGTGACCCGCGTGTTCGCCCGTAATTTCCATGGCCTCAACCACTTTCGCGGTGCCGCCCTGGATCATATCGATCATTTCTTCAATTTCGCGAGTCGACACCTGAGTTCTATGGGCTAAGGCGCGAACTTCATCAGCCACTACCGCAAAACCACGCCCTGCTTCACCCGCTCGTGCAGCCTCAATCGCAGCATTCAATGCCAACAGGTTAGTTTGATCGGCGATCGCGCGAATCACATCAAGCACCTTGCCGATGTCACGCGATTGATCCGCCAAACCGCCAATCATGGTCGATGTATAGGCAAAATCTTGCGTCATTTGTTGTAAGGAATGCACCATCTCACGTACGCGTTCACGTCCGTCATGCGCCAACTGTGCCGAGACATTGGATTCTTCTGCACTGGAACTGGCATTTCTGGCAACCTCATCGACTGCCGCACTCATTTCCGTCACTGCGGATGCCGCTTGCTGAATTTCGTCGTGTTGGCGCACCAAACCTTGCGAGCTTTCCTCGGACGTACGACTCAATTGTTCACTGGCCGACGCCAATTCATCGGACGAGTGACGAATCTGGAATAAGGTATCGCGCAGTTGAGTTTGCATCTGCAACATCGCCCGATTGAGCTGAGTGATTTCGTCTTTACCCTCGACCAAAACCCGTTGGGTTAAGTCGCCACTGACGATGGTTTGCGCGGTTTTTACCATGTTTTGCAGAGGCAACACGATAGAACGAGACAATAACAATGCAGCAAGAGCGATAACAAATGCAATGAAAACGATGCTTGCCATCACCACCTGTTGAGTATGGCGCGTGAATACTACGGACATTACTGAGAAAAATTAATAGCGCCACACTATAAATTGATAATTTTTTATAAATTAAGGCAATTTATGAGAATTTTTGATAAAAAAAAGCCCAGCCAAGGCTGGGCAAAACAAGCTCTTTTGAATGAATTACACTTTGAAACGCGTAACCGCGTTGTTCAATTCCACCGCTAACCGCGACAGCTCGTGCGACGCTCCCGCGGACTGTTTAGAACCCGCCGCTGTTTGTGTCGAAAGATCGCTAATGTTAACGATGTTGCGGTCCACTTCGCGGGCCACGGCGGCCTGCTCTTCGGCGGCACTGGCGATCACTAAGTTGCGCTCGCTAATTTGGCCCGCTCTCTCATAAATCGCGTCCAAAGAACCGCCGGCAATTTCGGCAATATCCAAGGTTTTATTCGCTTGCTCGACACTCTCACGCATCGAGATGACCGCCGCCTCAGTTCCCGACTGGACTTTATCGATCATCTGTTCGATCTCTGCAGTGGACTCTTGGGTGCGATGCGCCAAGGCACGCACTTCGTCAGCCACCACCGCAAAACCTCTACCAGCCTCACCGGCCCGCGCCGCTTCAATCGCCGCGTTTAATGCTAGCAAGTTAGTCTGATCGGCAATTGCACGGATTACATCAAGAACCTTGCCGATGTCCCGCGATTGATCGGCCAAACCTTCAATTGTCGCCGAGGTATGAGTGAATCCTGTGGTCATACCCCGTAACGAATCCACGGTCTCGCGGACACGATCTCGACCTTCGTGGGCAAAACGCGCCGATTCATTCGAGGCTTCGGCTGTGGCACCGGCATTTCGGGCCACTTCGTCAATTGCCGCGCTCATTTCGGTCACTGCGGAAGCCGCTTGCTGAACTTCATCGTTTTGACGCATTAAATGTGAGGTCGAATCTTCGGCCACCGCACTTAGCTCTTCGCTCGCCGAGGCTAGCTCGGACGACGACTGGGTGATGTGCGTGATGGTATTGCGAAGCTCAGTCTGCATTTGCAGCATAGCGCGGCTCAACTCGGTCATTTCATCGCGACCATTCACATCGATGCGCTGAGTCAAATCGCCCCCGGCGATAACTTGGGCAGTATTAACCACTTGTCGAAGCGGAACCACAATCGAGCGGGTCAGGAAAATTGCCGCCACAATAATCAAAATGAGGGCAGCAATAACCGTAATTGTTACCAAGGTTTGGGTGAAGTTTTCGAGTCGAGTGGTTTCGCTCGCAATAGCTTGAGCATCAGCGTTAATCGTGTCACGCAGCTTATTAAGATTAACGACCATCTGATCCGCCAATGGGTTTTGTACTCGCTCCGCCAGATCCGCGGCGGCTAAAATATCGCCCGCGAGCGCCTGTTGATAGCTCTCCTCAACGCTTGCCATATAGTCGGCCTGCAGCTTAATTAACACGTCAATTTGCTGCTGCGCTTCAGGGCTGTGCTCGTAGCTTTCAAACTCTTTTTCTGTCGCAAACAGTTCTTTTTGAATGCCGGAAAGTGTTTCGTAGTAGCGCTCAATGTCACTGCGCCCTTGGCTCGCATAGGTCATACGAACCGCAAAAATTCGGTAGCGCATCAGGTTGGCATTGATGTCGCCAATCAGCGCGACCTGCGGCAACTGCTCACTTGCCAATTCGTGGGTCGCGTGGGAGATCTTATTCAACTGCAAGACGCCAAGGCCGCCCTGAAACAGAATAATCAATCCCAAAATCGCAAAGCCTAGGGCAAGGCGCTTACCAATAGATAAAGATCGTAGAAACATAGCGGTGCCTTTATTAACCAGAAATTCACTTGGCAAACTTTACATATATAAAGTTATTGGCACTCAGTTTAGCCGGATTGAGCCGAACCGAGGTCATTGTTCAAAAGTCGTTTGAGCCAGATCAGATCGAGGGCAAATCATTTACCCTACTGCTATTAAGTTAGCGTCCATTAGCCACAGAACTTAAGCGAGCACCGGAAATATTTCACGAGCCTGTTACCTAGAAGTGAAGCCCAATAATAAAAAACTCGCCAGAAGGCGAGTTTTTTATTATTTCGGTTTAGGGAGCAACTGCCCGTATTACGTCGTCTTTCGCAATGCCATTAAAGAGCAGCACCGCCTCTCCTTCGAGTCCTCCAGCCGTTCCGTAATCACCGCGTCTTACTATGCCATCTTGTTCAACGATCAAGACATTCCGATCAGCGTTATCAATGAAACCTTGGTTAATGAGCGCTTGAGGAATGCTAAAGACTATCGCTTGCGTCTCAGTGCTACCGGGCAAAGTTACATAGCGCCATTGTCCTGAGCCTACTTTTCTACGCCACTCAGTGGCGTTGGCACTTGTAACTTGGTGATCGAAAACATAAAAATCAACGGTTTGATTTTCGTCATTGAAGAGCTTGGCCTCATAAGTGGCGAAATTAGCCCAACCTATTGATAAAAAGGTGCCTAGCTCGGGTGCAACTTCCAATGACGAAAAAATATCATTCAAGGATTGAAAGTAGAATTGATATTGCATATCCCAGATCGGCTCAGGTTCGAACGGCAAATCTTTAGTAGGCCATTCAAACTCTTTAACGATATTGCCACCGAGAGTCGCGCAATTCCCTTTTAGTTCATGTGGCTTAGGATAATAAGGGTCTTCTCCAAAACAAATATCTTCACTATAAGGCGACGTATACCAGAGTCGATAATAATCCTTAGCAATTTCGATACGTGATCTATAGCCGATCGCCCCTTCGCTGAATTTAACCGAATTATTAAGGAAACTTCTTAAGAATTGGCCATCTCGCTCAGTCATAAAAAACTGATCGACATCTCGCCCAGATAAACTGATGACATTCGTGGCCGTGAGCTTCTCAGCAAGCGAATCTGTCGTTACATCGGTCAATAAAATCGATCCGTGTTCGTCAGATTGACTCACTTTCCACAAGTCACCCGTGAGCACCCACTGACCATGCTTATCATCCCAAACTAATTCATTAGGCGTTGGCTGGTGGGGTACAAATTTATCTCCAATAAACTCGAGATATTCTTCTTGATGGCCATCTCCAGCCACTCCACCGTATTCAAGATGTGCATAATCATTGATGTTGAACCAATAGAGGCCGCCGTTATCCAGTGCAGCGCTTAAGGTATAAAGAGTTTCGTCTAAACGGGACCTCACGTTTTCCGCTAAGGCTGCCGAAAACTCAGAAGTGTTTTGTTTTGCGAAACCAATCGTTTGCTCCCACGAGGGCGCAGGCACTACGCCGACAAAATAAATCTGCTGCACCATATGCGCGGTGCTTGCGAACGCAGCCAGGTTGACCGGATCCAAGGCGTGCTCAGCATCGGTCAGCGAAATCTCATGACTACGCAGATTCTCTAGATAATCGCTGAACATCACTGTGGTTGCTAAGTTGATCTGAACAATAGTGTCGGTTAAAGGCGAATAAAGGGCCTCATCCACATCAGTAAGTGTTAAGCCTGCGGCAGGTGCTTGAACACTACCCACATGTACCAAAATCAGCTGATCGAGCCGCGGCTGAGTGGCAAGCACCGCTGTGAAACTACCATCCTGATTCAACGTCAGGTCAGTCGATAACGGCTGTGCATCCAAAATAATGCCCGCGTCATCCAATGTAACGAGATATAGGTTTGGAATCATAAGCTGAGCGGTTCTAGCCATTGGAGTCGGCTGTATCTCTGGCATCTCGATATAAAAAGTAAATGCACGCTCATTTTGCTCACCAGATGGGTCTGACTCACCTTCAGAACTCGTACTACCTTGAGAGCTCGAGCTCGCGTCTGAACTTGTACTATTTTCCGTGCTGGAGTTGGCTTCGGAACTTGCACCACCGCTAGAACTTAAACTGGATTGTGCACTTGAGCTACTTTCTATACTGGAACTAGCCTCGGAGCTTGCATCGCCCTGCGAGCTTATCTGGCTAGACTGCTCTGACGAATTTGTAGCAATACTCGACTGAGCGAGTGAAGAATCGCTCGACGACGAAACTTGAGGCACGCTAGACCCAGCCCCCGTTCCACCGAGTGATGACAATTGAGATGATGAGTTGCTCAAACTACTCGATAACGCGGATGACTCAGAACTTGGCGACTTATCACTCGAGAGTGAATGGGCCGAGCTCAATGAGCTGAAAATCGGATCGCTCGATTGAAGACTGCTTGAAGCCTCATCACTCGAAAGTGCGTAGCTGCTGGTGGAGCTAACACTGGGTGCACTCGTGATATTCGATGGGCTTTTAGACGAACCACCGCCTCCGCCGCCACAGGCGACCAGTGATGTCAGTAATACAGGCGTAATTAATCGCAAAAACCAAGGCTGCATTATTAGATAACCTCTCGTATATTTGATTATGTTGATTATAGCGACATAAGAGAACCCAGAGCTATTAAAAATAAAATTTTTATTCGATTAGAAAAATAGAGCAGGACTATGGCTGCCCGGGCCACAAGCCATATTGTTGAAACGGCTTATAACCAATTAAGCCCAATCGCTTTAACGCGCGTTTTTTGGCACATTTTCATGTAAAATCGCCTCTTTTGTGCTCAATATGGATTGAGCGTCACTTTAGGCTGTTTTTCATGCACTTTATTGTCAAAGTTTTCTCCGAAATCATCATCAAAAGCCCTCCCGTTCGTAAACGCTTCATCAAACAGCTTCGCGACAATTTACGGGTTCAACTCAATAAGCTCGATGTAAAAATCGACGTTCAACGGGATTTCGAGAAAATCGAAATTCGTTGTGATGATGAATCGGTAACCAGGCAAGTGGCGGATGTCCTAGGCCGCACACCCGGTATCGCCAATTACGCCCTGATTCACGACTATCCCTTGTGCAGCATGCATGAGATTTACGAGCACACGCTAAGACACTGGGGCGATGCGCTAGCAGGCAAGACTTTTTGCGTGCGCGCCAAACGGGTCGGCAAGCACGATTTCACTTCGGTGGAGCTCGAACAATACGTAGGCGGCGGCTTGCGCCAACACACACAAGCGCGCGGTGTCGACCTACACAACCCCGATGTCATAGTGCCGCTTGAAATTAAAAACGAACGGGTTTGGATTATTACCGAGAAAAAGAACGGTTTGGGTGGATTCCCATTAGGCACGCAAGAGGCTGTGTTATCGCTCATTTCGGGAGGCTTCGATTCGACCGTATCGACCTATCTCATGATGAAGCGAGGAGTGCGCGCCCACTTTTGCTTTTTTAACTTAGGCGGCCGAGCGCACGAACTAGGCGTTAAAGAAGTGGCTTACTACCTCTGGAGCAAATACGGATCAAGCCACCGCGTGAAGTTTGTGACCGTACCTTTTGAGGGGGTAGTGAATGAGATTCTTGAAAAGGTCGATAACAGCTATATGGGTGTCACACTCAAACGTATGATGTTGCGCGCCGCCGAGCAGGTTGCCAAATCATTGGAAGTGCCTGCACTCATGACCGGCGAAGCGATCGCTCAAGTATCCAGTCAAACGCTAATCAACTTAAATGTAATCGACCAAGCCACCCCCATGCTCGTGCTGCGTCCACTGGCGACTATGGATAAGCTCGACATCATCAATATCTCTCGACAAATCGGCACTGAAGCCTTCGCGGCAGCTATGCCGGAATATTGCGGTGTGATCTCGGTGAACCCGACTACCCGAGCCAAAATTGGGCGCGTCATCGCCGAAGAGGAAAAATTCGATTTCGCGGTGCTTCAAGACGCTATTGATTCTCGCCGCGCTCAAAATATCGACGAGATCATCAAAGATTTAGACGTGGATTTGGCCGTACCTCACGTTGCCGAGGTTCCCACTGGCGCGACTGTCATCGACATTCGTCACCCAGACGAAGAAGAACAGTCGCCTTTGACTCTCGATCACGTCAAGGTCGTCAAAATTCCGTTTTATCAACTGACTAAAAAGTTTGCAGAGTTAGATAGCGCCGCGACTTATTACTTGTATTGCCAAAAAGGCGTAATGAGCCAGTTGCATGCCGAAACGCTTCGCGAAAATGGCGCCGAAAATGTGGGAGTCTATCGCCCAGAGCCAGTCAGTGCCTGCGCAATCTAATCCGTAATGATGGCAGCCCGCGCTAGCTTTAGCGTCGGCAGCAAAAAGGAAAAGCCGGACCTAGTCCGGCTTTTTTGTTAGAGATATCGACTCCAGCGAATTTCGGTATCCACACTTGTGGCAGGGTTACCGCCACTCGCAGGTGGCTTATTGCCCGATGGATCGTAACCGGGCGGTAAATTGCGAAGATCGACGGAGGTTTTTGCAGTCCACGCGTGCGGTGCAGAGGTTCTAAGCCCAAGTGCGGTGATATAACCATCGACGCGAGAATTACCACTCGTCACAAATTGGTTACCTGCTTTAATGGCACCGAAATATTGTGCATATGCGTAAGTCTTAATGTCACCACCACTATATTGTTCACAGCTTTTAACGAGACACTCTCCGGCCTTCACTGCGAAATTACCAAGGCCGTTAGCCACGGAGTAATCAAAACCTTCTTCTTTACAAAACTGGGTAGGCACCAAAATCGAGAGATTATGTTTACACACGCCTGCAGGAATTACGCGCGGAACCTCACCATTGGCATAAGTGCCGCCTTTCTCTCCTGCATAGTTAGGCGCGTAGACGATGGTACTGCCCGACGAGCTGACATCACCGGTTGCAAGAAAAGTATTGTAATAATCCCCACCTTTGATCGATACATTTCCTTCGAAATAAACCACTCCAGGCGCAAAGCCCAAGCCTTCCAAGCTCCAAGTTCTCGATGCTGTGTCGTAAGTAATAGCGCGATTGTAATCGGAGTAGCCGTGACCAATTTTCCCCACACAATCTTCACTTCGAGTCGGTGTCGGGGTGACACACGCCCAATCGTTAAAGGGCTGGTTATTAAGCGTGGTATTGACCAAGTAATAAATTTGATCGGGAATTTTGGCAATGTCTTTTATTTGAACTCGAAGAAACTTTTGTTCGTCCACGAAAAACAAGTAATTGGCATGAGCTTTAAGGTCGGTCACTGTGAAAATTTCACGATTAAGCGTCACCTCGGCCGCTGGAGTGATATCAACTTTGTAATCGTCGATCTTACTTACTGTAACTTCCGGCATGACTTCGGGGGCGACCAACTCTCCACCGTAAATAATTTCGCCTTTAAGACCACTAACAAATTGTAAATCGCCTTCGACCGCACCTTGAGTCACTGTGGCGGAACTGTTAACCACCAGATCACCGCGCGTCTTTAGATTCTCAATCTTCGGCGTAGGATTAAGGCTAATGCCCTCAACCGAAGGTGAACAAACCGATTTAGCGTTATCAGCGCAGCGCAGCGCTGTTTCGTTTTTGCCGGCGAGCGCATAGACTCGGCGGTAATCGCCGCCCCAAATATCGATCGAACCATTAGCCAATACTGAAGGATCGGCAAATTCGTCTTTGTATTCATTACTGGTGTTTTGGATACAAATATTATGGGTTGCGTGGATGATTTCAGCCGAACCAGAACTCACAAGCTTTACGTCACAGTTGGCGTATATCTCTTTAAACCACGAAATACTGCCAGTGAAATCTACCGAGCCCGTCGAACGAATCACATCAACGCCGTCGATCTTAGTGTTCATGATAGTGATATCACCGATCACATTGATCTCGTAGGGGACTGACTCGCCACTCTCGTCTTGCTCACCAAAGACTTCGATGCCGCCAGTTAGGGTTAAGTCGCCCTGGAAATTAATCACGCCGGGATTAATACCCTGTGCCGCGTCGACGGGTTTAGCACCGGCATAAACGACTTCCAAGGTTGAAGACGATTCGGCCGGTGTGGACGCCGCTACGCTCGCGGTAATTAACAGGGTGATGTGAGGAACGCCGCCTTCACTTAAGCGAGTGGTAAGGGTTTGCAGGCTGACGATTTTTGCTTGCACACCGCTCATGCCAATATTCACGGTTACGCCAGCACCATTGGCCTCATCCAACACGGTTTCAAGACGCGTGACAAATTCGTTCCAGGATGATTCGCTTTGACGCCAATTTTGCAAATAGTGTCGAAACGCCTCGGCCGCCGCCCAGGCGCGCGCTTGTGCTTGAGTTTGCGCATGCATACTCACACTTTGCTCTTGGGCCGAGCGCAACTGTCGAGATGAGCCGACCATCGCTGCAGTCAGCGATAGGCCGATCATTATCATCATCAACAATGAGGCAATACCCCGTTGATACGACAATGTCATTTTATTGTTATGTAACGACATTAGTTCAATAGCTCCCTACTTTGACTAAGGCACCGGAAAATTCAGTAAACAAGTCGAACTATTTAAATCTGTGCCCGAAGGCTCTTTCGCCGATAAAGTCACTCGTACGCCACCTTGTCCCGCGATCCCAAAGCCATGACAGCCAGGCGCAGAGGTAAACTCGGTAAGCGATATGCTGACTTCCAAGGGATCTTGAATATCCTTCTTATCGTAAATCAGGCGGCGAGTTTCCCAAGTGGTCGTTAACGCGGCATCTACCGAGCTGCAATCCTTGACCACCAATTCATAAAGCCCGCCTTCATCAGCCCCGACGGGGGCGTAAAGCCCACTGCAGCGATCCTGCGCACCATCGCGCCATTGCCACACCAGCGCGTTTCCTTGTCCCGCACCGGACACTTTGCTGCCAGTTAGTGTTGCTTGAGTTCCCTTGGCAACATTAGGCGGCTCGGTGATTTGCGCATTGGCGAGCAGCAACAAATGGCTATTGCGAGACACATCGGCGATGCCATATCCGGCCTCTTGCAAACGGGAACTCGCAACTAACAACCCGGTTGAGCGCTCACCCGTAATTCTCGCGTCGCGCGCGGCTTGAGCGGTGCTGTGAACCGTGGTGCTGAAAATGCTCATCATGCCGAGAATCGCGATCATCGAAATCACGACACCGATCAGCAAACTGATCAGCGAGAAACCCTGCTCTTGGTTAAGCGGCGTCCTTATCATCACTTAGGGCGTTCCTGCTTGCGGCGCCGCGCCATGAGAAAGAACAATACGGCCACCTTCTCCGAAAAGTTCGTCGTTTTCGGCAGTCACTTGAATGCCAGTGGTCACATTTGCCACCGTCATGGGCAGATCGGTTCCGTCCCCAGTCAACAGAGAAATAGTGATGTCTTCTTGAACGGCTTCCACCTCAAGCTCAACCGTCTCGCCCGCAAGGATAAAACTCTCGGTACTGCTTTCGCTTCGCTGAAGGTGTTCGCGAATATGGACCACCGCAAAATTCTGGGTGGTGGCGTAACGCTGATTCAGCAATATTTGCGACACGGCGTAAACCACGCCCAATCCCATGATGGCCACCACAAGCACACTCACGAGCGCTTCGGTGAGGCTTGCCCCGCGCTGATTACTAATAAAGTCGATCTTCATGAGTTTCAGATTCCTTACTGATTTTGTACTTGATCTCATTGACGTATACATAGGTGCCACCCTCGTTTTTCATGGGGTGACCAAGATTGGAAAAGTACACGCTCGTCACGGCCGGATCAGTAAAGGCTAATGTGACGTCACCGCGGGGCTGGATAATCCACTTCTCCGCCTCTTCGGCGGTAGCACAAGTGTGCACGCAAGCGTGAATCTCGCCGTTAGTCGCGATATGTAATTCGGCAGCAGGCTGATTCCGTTGCTGCTTTTTCGGGTTCCGCAGCGCCATAGCCTTGGCGTGCCCCCAAGCCTGAGTCAGCTGATTTTTGCTCTCAGTTACCTGATTTGCGTGAACCCAACTTCCGGTGAACGGCATTGCCGCTAACACCAAAATTCCCGCAATTAAAATGGCAATGAGTAATTCAATCAGCGACAACCCATGTTGATGGTTGCCGGTTTTTACCATGACGTCATGCCACCACACTGTCCTTCGGCAGATCGTAAGTTGTTACTTTTTAAAATGATTTTGCAGCCAGACATAGTATTTTTGCCGACAGCTTCCAACTTGTAATGAACATTTAGTTCAGGTGCGGGATGGTAGCTGTAGTCGAAAAAATCGAGACTCGATGCCTTCCAAGTTTTAAATTGGTTCATATCCGAGGAGGTGGGATAAGCGAGCTGGCGCTGAAATATGGTCTCGACCGAGGCGCTTAAGGCTACTAGATCGGCCGCCGCCGCTTTGGCACGGCTTGTTTTGACATGATTTTGATAGGCGGGTAAAGCCACTGCCGCTAAAATCGCGCCGATGATTACGACAATCATCAGTTCTACTAGCGTAAAACCCTGTTGGCCAGTTGAACGGACCTGTTGCTCGCTCATAGATATCCCTGCTAAATCTTTTTAGATTGACGCCATTTTCGTCAATTTGTCCGAATTGTCAACGAAGTATTGCCGCAAGCGGGCGATTTATTAACCAATTTAAGTGCCAAAAATCTGTTTTATCGCATTTCTTATAATCAATTGTGCCCTACTCTACCGAAAGACTTGTGAGTGATCATTCACATTGGATGATTATTTTTCAAACGTTACGCTTGTTGCTTTCTGGCATAATGCCGCTGTTTATTTCATAGATTGTCCTTATGTCTACCATCGACCTTCATCAACTCGCCGCCGATATTAAGCGCTGGGGTCACGAATTGGGGTTTCAGCAAGTCGGTATTACCGACATCGACCTCTCGCGTGAAGAGCCTCGCCTCAAGGCTTGGTTAGCCAAAGGTCACCAAGGCTCGATGGAGTGGCTGGCGGCACACGGCAACAAACGCTCTCGCCCAGACGAATTATTGCCCAGCACGGTACGAGTTATTTCAGTGCGAATGGACTATTTGCCCGGTGATACCGAGCAAATCAAAGTCTTGAAAGATAATCGGAAAGCTTACCTCTCGCGCTATGCTCTTGGCCGCGATTACCACAAACTCATCCGTAAGCGATTGGCAACACTTGCCGAAAAAATCGACCGCTCTCTTCCAAAAGACTCTCCCTACGAGGGTCAGCACCGCGCGTTTGTCGACAGTGCACCGGTTATGGAGCGCCCTTTAGCCGAAAAAGCAGGCCTTGGTTGGACCGGAAAACACACACTCATCCTTAATAGCGAGGCCGGTAGCTGGTTTTTTTTAGGCGAGATTTATAGCTTTTTACCCTTACCTATTGATCAGCCGTTACAGCAAAACCAGTGCGGCGAGTGTAGCGCCTGCTTAAAGGTTTGTCCTACAGAAGCTTTCACAAAAGCCTACGAACTCGACGCGAGACGCTGCATTTCCTACTTGACCATCGAAAATAAAGGCGCAATCCCTGAAGAATTTCGAGAGCCCATTGGCAATAGAATCTTCGGTTGCGACGATTGCCAAGCGATCTGCCCTTGGAACAAATACGCCAAGTACACCCAAGAAACCGATTTTCTTCCCAGACATAACCTAGCCAATAGCGACTTACTCGACTTGTTTTTGTGGTCTGAGGACGAGTTTCTGGCCCGCACCGAAGGATCGGCGATTCGCCGTATTGGCTACGAAATGTGGCTACGTAATTTGGCCATAGGTTTGGGCAACGCGCCCACTGATTTACGTATTCAAGAAGCTCTACAAGCGAAACGATCGCAGGTTACGCCACTGGTTCAAGAGCACATCGATTGGGCGCTCTCGCGCCAAGCACAGCCCAACTATCGGCGTCAGCGCAAGATTAAGCGTCAACCAAAAAACGATGACTAATTCGTCGATTCATATAGTTTTCGTAATTCGCTGGCATCTTGATCCTTGGATGCTAAGCCGCGAAAAACGAGTGGAAAACTCTTAAATCATCCTATTTGTCAGCCGTTTTTAACGGCGCCACCCGAGAATTGAGCAATTTATAGGCTAAAGGTGTGATTTTCATATCAAGATGGGCGCACTTCCTATATAATTTGCACCCTTTTTCGCAATATCAGCCTTGCCTGACACCAGGCCCATTATTAAGAGTACTTCTTCAGTGACAGATATTTCAGCTATCGAAAAATTGCGCAACATCGCGATCATCGCGCACGTTGACCACGGTAAAACCTCTATGGTTGACCAGCTTTTGCGTCAATCAGGCACTTTGGATCGTCGCGACGATAGTCCCGATCTCATCATGGACAATAACGATCAAGAACGTGAGCGCGGCATTACCATTCTGGCGAAAAACACCGCGATCAAGTGGAACGATTACCGCATTAACATCGTCGACACCCCCGGCCACGCCGACTTCGGTGGCGAGGTAGAGCGCGTACTGTCGATGGTTGACTCTGTACTCCTGATTGTGGACGCCGTTGCAGGCCCTATGCCACAAACTCGTTTCGTAACGCAAAAAGCGTTTGAACAAGGTTTGAACCCAATCGTTGTTATCAACAAAATCGACCGCCCAGGCGCGCGCCCTGAGTGGGTTATCGATCAAGTATTCGATCTTTTCGATCGCCTTGGCGCCACTGAAGAGCAACTCGATTTCCCGATCGTTTACGCATCTGCACTAAATGGCGTTGCTGGTTTAGACCCAGATGACATCGCCGAAGACATGACTCCGTTGTTCCAAATGATCGTCGATAAAGTTAACCCACCAAAAGTTGACTTAGACGGTCCGTTTCAAATGCAAGTGTCGGCATTAGATTACAACTCCTATGTGGGCGTAATCGGTGTAGGCCGCATCACCCGTGGTTCATTGGCGCCTAACCAACAAGTTGTCGTGGTTGATCACAAAGGCAACCAGCGCAAGGGTAAAGTGTTGCAAGTGATGGGTTACCACGGTTTGCAACGCATCGAGACTGATCGCGCTTACGCCGGCGACATCGTTTGTATCACCGGTATCGATAAGCTAGGTATTTCAGACACGCTTTGTGCGCCAGAACAAGTTGAAGCCTTGCCAGCTTTGTCTATCGACGAGCCTACCGTGAGCATGACGTTCCAAGTGAATGACTCGCCCTTCGCTGGTAAAGAAGGCAAGTTTGTGACCTCGCGCAATATTAAAGATCGTCTCGACCAAGAATTAATTGCCAACGTCGCATTGCGCGTACAGCAAGGCGACTCACCTGACAAATTCATCGTATCGGGCCGCGGCGAATTGCACCTTTCGGTATTGATCGAAAGCATGCGTCGCGAAGGTTTCGAGCTTGGTGTTTCACGTCCAGAAGTTGTTCAAAAAGTTGTGGATGGAGAAATTCACGAGCCATACGAACAAGTGGTGATCGACGTTGAAGAAGAGCACCAAGGTAAAGTGATGGAAGAGCTTGGCCTGCGTAAAGGCGAGTTGACCAACATGGAGCCGGATGGCAAAGGCCGCATCAAATTAGAATTCTTGTGTCCTTCTCGTGGTTTGATCGGCTTTCGTGGCCAGTTCATGACCATGACTTCAGGCACCGGCATCATGACGTCGATCTTCGACCATTACGGCCCTGTAAAAGAAGGTGAAGTGGCTAAGCGTCAAAACGGCGTGTTGGTATCGATGGTTAAAGGTAAAACCTTGGCTTACGGTTTACACCCACTACAAGACCGCGGCCGTTTGTTCTTAGGCGCCGGCGTAGAAGTTTACGAAGGTCAAATCGTGGGTATTCACTCGCGTTCAAATGACTTGGTTGTTAACCCAACCAAAGCCAAGCAATTGACCAACGTTCGTGCATCAGGCACCGACGACGCATTAACCTTAACTCCACCCATTCGTCACACTCTCGAGCAAGCGCTTGAATTCATCGAAGATGATGAATTGGTAGAAGTAACCCCAGTATCGATTCGTCTGCGCAAAAAATTGCTCACCGAAAACGAACGTAAACGCGCTAACAAATAATTGTTCATCGCGTGACAAAAAATCCCCGCAGTGAAAGCTGCGGGGATTTTTTGTCTCAATGACCATAATTTTGTAAGCCGCTCAATAGATATCCCCACTCAAAAGGTTATGATCTCAATTAACAGGATTAATAGTTAACACTGCAAAGGAACGCTCTATGACCAGTATCAATCCCCATCCCATTCTTTCTCAATTAAAAGAAAAACAATTAAAACAGCGCGTCGAAGCCTCACTCGACATCAAAAAATTCTGCGAAAAAATCGACAAATCCCAGCCACCAATGGCGCCCGCGTCGTCTTCTTAGATGCCCACTTAAACTCCGTCATCCTTCGAGACTTTGTTCCTTTCTGCCAAAGCCACCCGCCGACGGTTATTTTGAGGGAAAAGCCAAAGAGCATTAGTACACATGAGTTTGTCGCTAAATTAAAAAGCGACGAGCGTGAATCCAAGATTATAGGTGAGAGTATTGCGCTTGTTACTAACTGCGGCGCCGCAGTTATTTCTTGGATCGTTGTAGCGGGGTCGTCAGCAACAATTCCTATTAGCAATGTTGGTGGAGCGGCTGTAGCTTATATAGGGTACACCGCAGCAGTCGCTTCTGGAGCTCAGTGCATCAATAGTATTGCGAGAGTGGGATTGGAAATAGGCAATCCACATCAAAAAGATTGGCTGGATAGTCAAGAATGGTACAGTGCAGCTGAGGATGCGCTCGATGTTCTTTCACTGCTTGGAGTAGGAGCATCCTCTGTAACAATTACCAAATCATTAGGACAACTCAGTAAATCTACTGGTAAATCGGCGCGTAAGGTTCTAGAGGGATTAACTAGGCAAGAGCGAAAGCGTTTAACTCAGGACATTATTAGGCTCAATCATCCGGGCATTTCTAAAAAGACAATGAAAACGCTTATTGCTGCGGGAAAATATCCAACGCGCTACTCGCAACAACAAATTAACTCTACGATTAGGCATCAGTTTAAAGATGCTTTAGGTGCAAGCATTACAGTTGCAGGTAGCCTAAACGGCGGCGCTCTGGGTAATGGAGCACGCGGTTTGGGAGATATCGCTATCGGTATCTATGAACAGACTATTGAGTTATAAAAATGAATAAAATGGTGAGAAATATCCCTGATTTTACTCCGTTGAGCGGAGATGATTTGCGTATCTTCCCTTTCCGATTCAGTTGGTTTGTCGCCAACATTCTTCTTATGCTAGTTGCACTAGGGTTCGGAGCCACCCCCCTTCTCATTAACCACCTTAAGATACGCCCAGATGTATACATGATCTTATTATTCGGTGGCTCTATCGTAATATCAGTGTTATGTATCTTCATTATTCGTGGACATCTATTCCCTGTGCGATGGTTACAACGATTAAGCACAAGTTTACTCGCGATGGCTTTAATTTCAGCTTTACTGATGTTCGGCGAGCGCGGAGATGCAGTAGCTTGGGTTGGCGGGGCTGCGGCAATACTAAGCTTGCTGATATTGACACACCCAAGCTACCACCAAATCGCTCAATTCTATAAACGTATGATGGAAAGACAGCGTTCAACTGGGTTAACTCGTGCAGAGGACATCATGATTCATCTAATGATTGAAGAAGGCACTAAAGATAGTTATGAAAATGCACGGCAGATAGTTATAAATGCGGCTCAAAGAATAAAAAAATCCCCTCGGTAGCGGTGGTATTCTGATGTTGTTTGAGGAATTACTAGGTAGGTAAGCAAGAAGAATATAAATCTATAAAGTTAGATTTATATTCTTCCCTCAAGGCAGGCTTGGCTGTTATTGAAATGATTCATTGTATCGCCTAAAACCAATAGCAATGGGCAT
Source organism: Cellvibrio sp. (assembly GCA_051885175.1). Taxonomy (GTDB): domain Bacteria; phylum Pseudomonadota; class Gammaproteobacteria; order Pseudomonadales; family Cellvibrionaceae; genus Cellvibrio. The sequence continues at coordinate 230,866 of JBJEWS010000012.1, read as the reverse complement.
TCACACAAGAATCGAGAATACATAAAAAAGCATAAAAATCTTAACCAAGACGATCTCCGCATTGTCCCACCCTAACTGCATTATTTTATAGGTGTACGCCGACTATCACTGGTTAGTGTTAGCATTAGGTTGGTGGTAATCGCTAACTTCCTATTAGGTGATCCCTTCGCGCCTATATTTATCGCAGCAGGGATTTATGCATTGGTCGCATCATATTTTTTCATGCGGGCTATTTACGGCTACATCGATTCTTACAAGGGGTTGCTAGCAATTGCTTACGGATGTATGGGCCTCTCAACCTTTAACATGATTGTCCTCTTCGATGATCGCAGTATCAATTCACTAGCGACGTTTGGGCTAATCATAGCATTACTGCAGTACTTATATTACGCCGTAAAGGCTATTTTGAGTTTTTAATATTTGTCGATAATCGATGGTCACGATACCGTGACACTGGTATTCCATTACTGGAACAATATAGATTACAACAAGCTAAAGAAGACACAAAAGAAAATAAAAAATCCCCGCACTAGCGGGGATTTTTTATTTTTAGTCTACTTTGATGTAGGCTGTCACCCTCTTTTCATTAAGTAACGGAAACCAAGAATGCCCTTCGAATTATTAATAGCTTTTCTCGCCCTAGGGGCGTTTACTGGTTTCTTCGCTGGATTATTCGGCATCGGCGGCGGCGGCATTATGATGCCGATGTTAACCGTGATTTTTTTAAGTTTGGGGTACAGCGAAGATTTGAGTATTCATATGGGGCTTGCAACCTCTATGGCGGCGATAATCCCCACAGCGATTGCGAGTTTGCGGGTTCACCACAACCACGGTGCGGTAGATTGGCAAGCGGTAAAAATGCTCACGCCGGGAATTTTGATCGGCACCATGCTGAGCGCCTATGTAGCCACTCATCTGCCAGCAGCCCCCTTGGCGATTTTCTTCTCCATCTTTATGGCCTATGTTGCGCTACAGATGGTTCTGAATAAAAAGCCTAAACCTGCACGCGACTTCCCAAACTGGTTTGTCACAAGTGGAGCAGGCCTAACAATTGGTGCGGTATCTGCACTTGTTGCCATTGGCGGCGGCACACTGACCGTTCCTTTTTTAATTTGGTGCAGCTTTGCATTGCCACGCGCTATAGGAACCTCGGCAGCGGTAGGCTTGCCAATCGCCATTTTTGGAACCTTGGGATATTTAATTTCTGGACTCAACCAAGAGCATTTACCCGAGTACACCTTAGGTTATATTTATTGGCCAGCCGTAATTATCATGGCGCTTCTCAGTACACTGACTGCACCACTCGGCGCTAAGTTAACTCACAAACTTCCCGTCAACACGCTGAAAAAGTTTTTTGCATTGCTGCTGATCAGCCTGTCGCTGCACATGTTGTGGAAGATGTTTGGTTAGTAAAAATCAGCGCTTTCGCAAATTAATATCGACAGGGATGTCGTCGGTTGCGAGCGTTTTTTCTGAAAGGTATTTCCAATACCGTTTGGGAAGTTGAGCGATGTGGTGTTTATCATTTTTACGAGCTTTGATGTTAACGGAATCGAAGTAGGCTTTCCAAAGTGCTTGAAAAGCCTTCTCTTGCTCATCTAAAAATTGATTAGAAATATTGTCGCTTTCATCAAGGTCTACTGAGATATCGCGAACGTATTCGACCGATTGCTTATCAAAATAAATTCCATAACCGCGTCGAGTATCGAATATGGTCCAAGCCATATCGGCGAAGCGTCGAGTGAAGTGATCATCCAGCAGTGGCATTACGTTAAAGTCTGGAGCGATCAACGCGAGATATTCACCCGATTGCAGTTTTTGAAATCGCAAGAACGCGTGCATACGATGCACTTCGCGATTAATCATTTTGCTGATTTGCGCCGCACGTAACACATCAGGATCGGCATAGTTTTTTAAAAAACTGCCCTTTTTAAGCGACATGATTTTTCTGACTAATCGATACACCAGCATATTGGCATCAGGAAATTCTGATAAAAACACTTTAAGTAAAAGTCGATTAGCCGATGCACCTGCTGTCTTCTCAACACCTTGTAATACACGCTTAGCGATATTTTCATCCGACGCTATATCTCTCACCGCATCAAGCAGACTGACTTGGTAAGTATCGCGGTTCACAATTTCTCTCGGCTGCTCTAACCTTTTCCCAACAGGCGCAACATAAGACGCAAAAATCGCGCAAAGAAGGCCGTCGTAACTGCCATCGGTAAGATAAATCATTAACCAAACAAACTCATCTGGGGAGTGACAGCAGGATGCGATGGGCTGATTAATTTTTGTCGCAATATTTCGGGAGCCGTGTTTTGATGACGATGTGGCAATCCTGGGCACTCGATAAAATATTGAGCGCGCTTTGCAGCAATACCTAACGCTTTTAAGTTATCCCATGTAATTCGCTGAAAACGTCGCGCACTCACCAATTTTTTTGCGGACTTAACGCCAATACCTGGCACCCGCAAAATCGCTTCGTAATCAGCTTTGTTAATATCCACAGGGAAAAGATGCGGATTACGCAGCGCATAACCTACTTTTGGGTCAACCTCTAAATCCAAGTCAGGTGCATCTGGGGTGATAATTTCATCGAGCGAAAACTTATAAAATCGCAACAACCAATCCGCTTGATAAATACGATTTTCACGAAGCAATGGAGGCGCATCAAGAAGTGGAACTCGATTGTCGGTTTTGATTGGAACATACCCCGAGTAATAGACGCGCTTGAGCTTTTGCCCTTTGTAGAGATCGTCCGCGAGCCTCAAAATTTGCCAATCGCTTTCGGGCGAGGCGCCCACAATTAATTGTGTGCTTTGTCCGGCCGGCATAAAGATAGGTGCGCGCTTGATGGTTTTTTTCTCATCAATTAAGCGAATCTTTTCTTCTGTAAGAAAATTCATTGGCGTAATGATATCGCTGTAATTTTTTTCGGGCGCGACTTTTTTTAAACTCATTTCCGAGGGGATTTCGATATTCACACTAAGTCGGTCGGCATATAGCCCCGCTTCGTGTAAGAGCTCGGGGCTGGAACCGGGAATCGCTTTGAGGTGAATATAGCCGTTAAATTTATGCTCGGTGCGCAGCTTTTTTGCAACACGTACGAGTTTCTCCATAGTGGCATCTGAGCTTTTAACAATGCCAGAACTGAGAAATAAACCCTCAATAAAATTTCGCCGATAAAAATTTAATGTGAGTTCAACAACCTCATCGACGGTGAAACTTGCACGCTTCACATCGTTGCTCGAACGACTCACGCAGTAGGCGCAGTCGTACATGCATACATTGGTAAACAGAATTTTTAATAAAGAAACACAGCGCCCATCTTCGGTATAGCTGTGACAAATACCCATGCCATCCGAATTACCGATACCCTTTTCTTTGTTCGCGCGCTTACTGCCACTCGACGAACAAGAAGCATCATATTTGGCAGCATCGGAAAGGATCGTTAATTTCTCAAGTACATTGGCCATATTTCACCTACTGTATATAAAAACAGTATACCAGTTACCAATAACGACACAACTAACAAAAAGTTATTACCAAAACCACCTTTAACACCATGGCAGAACCAATTTTTGCGTGATCAATTCAATGCGAAATGCCGTAAGATCCTCGGGCACAACAACATCAAAGGAAGGATAAATAATGAAGTATTCGGTATTCGGTTTATTGGGTGTGGTATCGGGCGGATTAATCGGGCTTGCTAGCTTGAACTATTTAGCGCCCTCCATCTTAGGGTATTTAAGCGCTGTTGCTTGGCCGAGCGACGTTATGTCACTAGGAAGTATGACTCCCGCTATCAGTCTTTTCGTATGGAATTTAGTCTCATACCTCATCACTCACGGCCTAATAACGCTTTTGGTCGCATGGTTACTTTGTCGCAGGTTTCAAGCGTATCGGCTACCGCTTATCTTGGGCTTTTTTGTGGGCTTCATGGGTCTGGTAGTTAAAAGTTCATCTATTCTTGAGTCAATTGTATTCTCCGACGAGAATATTGCCTTATCGGTTATCAACTTTTTAACGCTTAATCTAGCGGTCGCTATTGCCTTGGCCTGCGCCTTCTATTGGTCGGAACCAAAAGAACATTCAACTCCAGAAAAATTAACCCCAATGACTAACAGCAACTAAACCATTGGCTGCTGGTTTAACAATAAGGATATTCATTCATGGAACACACACTATCGTGCAATTCGCTCGAGGAAGTAAGAGCAAAAATTGATGAGATTGATCGCGAATTAGTGGCATTGATTGCTAAGCGCGGTGCGCTTGTAAAGAATGCTGCAAAATTTAAAAAAACTACGAGCGATGTGAAAGCGCCCCAGCGTGTCGAACAAGTAGTTGAGAAAGCGATACGTCTTGCTGAAAGCCTGGATGCAAACACGCGGGTGGTTGAGAATGTTTACCGCACCATGATTTCGTCGTTTATTGAAATGGAGTTGCTTGAACACGAATCCTTACAAGAGAAAGCGACTCGTTAAGAGTTTTGCAGAGTTAAATCAGATTTACCGATTGCTAATAGGCAATCGGTAAACATCTTAAATCAACTTTTTTAGCAAGCCTTCTATAGCATCGAGATGATCGTCTCGCGTATTCAGCGCCGGAATGTAGTGGTAATTCGTTCCGCCATTGGTCAAGAAAATATCGCGGTTCTCCACTCCCAACTCCTCGATGGTTTCCAAGCAATCGGCACTAAACGCGGGCGATAAAATCATTAAGTTTTTTACACCACTTTTCGCAAGCTCTTCGAGAGTGGCATCAGTGTAGGGCTTCAACCATTCTTCTTTACCGAAGCGCGACTGAAAAGTCGTGATACACACCTCTTTGTCGAGGCCCACTGCCTCTTGAACTAAGCGTGTTGTTTTTTTACAGAAGCAATAGTAGGGATCGCCATTATCGAAGTAGCGCTGTGGCATACCGTGATAAGAAAATACCAATCGCTCTGGCATGCCTTTTTCGGCGATTGCTTCTCTTACTGTGTTCGCCAAAGCCGCGATGTAACGTTCGTCATCGCAATAATTATTTACAAAGTGCAACTCTGGCACCCAGCGCCAAGTTTTTAACTCATTCGCCACTGCGTCGAAAGTGGAGCCAGTGGTCGCGCCCGCGTACTGAGGATAAAGCGGAAGCACGATGATTTTGCGGCAGCCTGCCTCGCGCAATTCTTGAAGGCCACTGGCAATAGAAGGGTTGCCATAACGCATACCTAGAGCAACTTTCACTTGTTCGCCAAAGCGCTGTTGTACTGCTGCCTGCTGCGCGCGACTAATAACCAGTAAAGGCGAACCCTCTTCTGTCCAAACCGTTTGATATGCCTGCGCAGATTTAGCTGGGCGAGTGCGCAAAACAATTCCGTGGAGAATAATTTTCCACAAAATTTTCGGTAATTCGATCACCCGAGGGTCAGACAAAAACTCGTTCAAATAACGTCGTAACGCCGGGGTCGTGGGTGCATCGGGTGTGCCCAAGTTGGCGAGCAATATGCCCACAGGCACGGTCGGCTTGGCATGGAAGCGCGCTTCCACATTGTCAGTGACGGCGGTGAAGGTCATGAGTTCTCCAGGCAACTTACGGTAGTGAAGTAGCACTTAAGTGCTTGTAATGAATGGAAGTATACAGGCAGAGTGGAATTTGAGCCGATTAATCTCGTTTATATTGCTCATTAGATTTCAAAAAATAAGGGCGCCGAAGCGCCCCTTGTAACTTAAATAAAACTATTCCTGCGCAACAGGACGAAGGCGAAGGACTCGAGCTTTGTACTCGTCGGTTAAGAGGTAAACGAAACCGTCGGGGCCTTGAACCACATGGCGCAAGCGCTCTTTGAGCTCTTTACCGAGTAACCGCTCCTCGCTGACGACTTTATCGCCATCAAGCGTTAAGCGCACCAGTGTTTTGTCTTTCAGGCTGGTCATCAAAATATTACCTTTCCACTCAGGGAAAGCATCACCGGTGTAGAAAATAAATCCAGCGGTCGCGATAGAGGGCACCCATTTGTACAAAGGCTGCTCCATCCCTTCTTTATGAGTGCCTTCACCAATTTTTCCGCCGCCGTAATTTTCACCATAGGTGATCACTGGCCAGCCGTAATTTTTGCCCGCTTGGGTAATGTTAATTTCATCCCCGCCCTGCGGACCATGCTCGCCAGTCCAAAGCACTCGAGTTTCGGGGTGGATGGCCGCGCCTTGAATATTGCGATGACCGTAAGACCAAATTTCTGGCAGCGCGCCTTTTTGATTGATGTAAGGGTTGTCTTTTGGAACCGATCCGTCGACATTGATGCGCACTACCTTGCCGATGTGATTGTCGAGCGTTTGTGCTTTGTCTTTTTCGCTTTGACGATCACCCAAGGTAATAAATAATGTGCCGTCATCGGCGAAAACTAATCGCGAACCAAAGTGGCCGGCGCTGTTAACCTTCGGCTTTTGCGAGAAAATTGTTTTCACGCTCACCAATTGGTTGCCCACCAATATGGCTTCGCTCACGGCTGTCGAATTGGTTTTACCGTTGGCCGAAGGTTCGGAGTAACTAAAATAAATTTTACGGTTCGAGTTAAATTGTGGCGACGCAACCACATCTAACAGCCCGCCTTGACCTCCCACAGCAATTGCAGGCAGCCCTTTGACGGGTTCACCCACCACGCCATCCTTGCTAATCACCCGCATCTTGCCAGCACGTTCGGTAACGACCATGCTGCCATCAGGCAGAAAAGTCATGCCCCACAGATTCGACAATCCGGTTGCCACTTCTTCCAAATTGAACGCCGCGGCTTGAGAAGTGATCACTTGCTCGGACGGGGCCGCATATACCATCGACGGTGAGCCAAGCGCAAAAGCAGCCAGTAAAGTGAGAAGAAATTGAGGTTTCCGTAGCATTTACGCGTTCCTATTTTTGAAGGATTGTAATGACGACTACTCTAGCAAGCGTCTAATCGTGCAACAATTCAAGCTTTGTAAAGCTAACGACCAGATCGACCCAATCGATTCACTTCAAGGCGACGATAGCAATCATCCACGTGGTCGTTCACCATGCCGACAGCCTGCATAAAGGCATAACAGATGGTCTCACCCACAAACTTGAAACCCTGCTTTTTGAGCGCTCGGCTCATGGCTTTAGATTCGGCGGTACTGGTTGGAATATCCTCGTAGGACAACGTCGCTTTAACAGACGGTTGAGGCGCGAACTGCCATAGAAAATCCCTCAAGCTAATTCCTTGTGCACGAAGTGCCAAAGCTGCTTTGGCATTAGCGACGACGCTCAAACATTTCCCTTTATGCTTAATAACTTTGTGATCGCGCATCGCCGAAAGAACCTCGACCTCTGTCATGCGGGCGACTTTCTCAATCTCGAAATTGTGAAAGGCCGCGTAATACTCTTCCCGCCTTTTGAGAATTGTTATCCACGACAGACCCGCTTGCGCACCCTCAAGACATAGATAGGCAAACAGCGTTCGATCATCGTGCACTGGCACGCCCCATTCCTCATCATGGTAGCGTCGATAAATATCATCGCCCTCACACCAGCGACAACGCGACAATTTTTCCGGTGAAGACATCTCGATTGCTCCTTAAAATGGTAGGCTTTAGGCTATCGAATTCGAATCTACTGGACAGACGCTAGGCCGACTTATGATGCGAACTTTTTATCCCGAAATAAAACCCTACGCTCGTCACATGTTACCCGTCGACGAGACTCATCAATTGTATATTGACGAGTCGGGCAACCCCGATGGTATTCCCATTTTATTTGTCCATGGTGGCCCGGGCGGTGGCTGTGGCAAATATGATCGTCGTTTTTTTGATCCGGAAGTCTATCGCATTATTCTTTTCGACCAACGCGGCGCTGGTCGCTCGAAACCTCACGCCAGTCTTCATAACAATACCACGCAGCATTTGTTGCAAGATATCGAAGCCATTCGACAACATTTAAAAATAGAACAATGGGCGCTCTTTGGCGGATCCTGGGGGTCTACTTTAAGTCTCGCTTACGCCCAAGCCTTCCCAGAGCGAGTTTTAGGTTTAATCCTACGCGGGATTTTCCTTTGTCGTCGTAAAGACCTGCTGTGGTTTTATCAGGAAGGTGCAAGCCGACTATTTCCCGATTACTGGCAAGATTTTATTGCGCCGATTCCTGAATCGGAGCGTAATGATTTTATATCGGCCTATTACGCACAACTCACTGGCGCCAATCAAATTCAGCAGATGGCAGCAGCCAAGGCTTGGTCGATCTGGGAGGGGCGCTGCGCCACACTCAAACCCAATCAAGATGTCGTTGAATCGTTTGCAGAACCCTTAAAAGCGCTAGCCATGGCGAGAATTGAAGCACACTTTTTTGTGAACCATGCATTTTTAGAAGACGATCAGCTGATAAAAAATGCGCACAAACTCAAAGATATTCCAGGAGTTATTGTGCATGGTCGTTACGACGTAATCTGCCCATTAGATGGCGCTTACGACTTGCACGAGGCGTGGCCAGAAGCCCAACTTAACATCATTCGCGAGGCGGGACACTCATCGCGCGAACCGGGTATCGTGGATGCACTTATCCGCGCAACCGACGATCTCGCCAAAAAATTAGGCAAAGATTGCAACGGACGGCTGGCCTAATGTTGGGATTAATTCAGCGAGTATCGCAAGCGTCGGTTGTTGTCGATGACCAAACCATTGGGCACATTGGCCAAGGCTTGCTTTTACTTCTTGGCATTCAAAAAAATGACTCGCCAGAAACTGGCGAGAAACTACTAAAAAAAGTGTTGGACTACCGCGTATTTAGCGATGCCGATGGAAAAATGAATTTAAGCCTTCGAGATATTCAAGGCGAGCTACTTATTGTTTCTCAATTCACATTAGCCGCAGACACACAAAAAGGTTTACGGCCGAGTTTTTCTTCAGCTGCTCATCCGCAAGTTGCGCAAGAGCTTTACGATGGTTTCATCACCGCGGCGCGACGCGAACATCCAGACAAAATTGCCACGGGCCGATTCGGCGCCGATATGAAAGTAAGCCTAACTAACGATGGTCCGGTTACATTTTTGTTGGAGATATAACCGGAATACGGCAATAAAAAAGCCCCACCAATGATGTATCGATGAGGCTTTTTTATTGGCAACAACCAGAAGATTACCGAGTAAATAATCCGAACAATCCCACCAATAACAAAATCAAGGTTGCTGGCGATACATCCCCGCTCGGCACTTTGTTAGCGAATTGTTCGAATGGGCCGTTGAAGGTTGGCCAAGTGACCACGGCCGCAGCGATGGATACCAATCCAATTCGACGGCGACGGCGCTGACGAAAATGCTCTTGCTGCTGTTCAAGTAAGAGTAATTTGATATCGCGAAGTTGATCGGCGGATGAACCACCTTCCTGCAAATTCTGTAGATTATTAAAAATAAGATGTGGAACTTTCGGGAACTTTTCCATCCAATCCGGCGCGTGACGCTTCAATTCTCTCCATAAATTTTTAGGACTAAAACGCTCTTTCAACCAGCGTTCCAAATAAGGATGCGCGGTCTCCCACAAATCAAGATCGGGATAGAGTTGGCGGCCTAACCCCTCAATATTTAGCAAGGTTTTCTGAAGCAGAACTAACTGAGGTTGCACTTCCATATCAAATCGACGCGCTGTTCGAAATAGTGTTAATAACACCATCGCGAACGAAATATCTTTTAATGGCTTTTCAAAGATAGGCTCACAAACGGTACGAATCGCCGCTTCCAATTCCTCGGCCACCACGTACTTCGGAACCCAACCACTCTCCACATGAAGCTCGGCGACTTGACGATAGTCACGACGGAACATGGCAATTAAATTGCGTGCCAAATAATACTGGTCTTCTTTGGTGAGTGAGCCCACAATCGCCATGTCAATGGCAATATATTGCGGCAATTCCGGATGTTCTTTGGAAACAAAAATATTTCCCGGATGCATATCTGCATGAAAAAAATTGTGATCGAACACCTGCGAGAAGAAAATCTCGACTCCACGTTCAGCCAATTTTTTCATGTTGGTATTTTGCGCGCGAAGCGCTTCCATATCGGTCACTGGAATGCCATAAATACGTTCCATTACCAACACTTGATTACGAGTGTATTCCCAGTAAACCTCGGGAACATACAAGAGCGTGGAATTTAAAAAATTGCGGCGCAGCTGTGACGCATTGGCAGCTTCACGCTGCAAATTTAACTCGTCGAGAATAGTAACTTTGTAATCTTCAACCACTTCTACAGGGTGGAGGCGCTTTCCATCGACCGAATGTTTTTCAACCCAACGAGCAAGCACCAGTAACAAAGCCATGTCTTTGGCGATGATGGGCTCTATGTCGGGACGAACCACCTTCACCACCACATGACGCCCATCTTTCAGAATAGCCGCGTGTACTTGCGCAATCGAGGCCGACGCCAGAGGCTCGCGATCAAACTCGGCAAAAATATCATCGACACTACCACCGAGCGACGATTCGACAATCGATAAAAATGTTTCCTTGTCGAACGGTGGAACTCGGTCCTGAAGATAATTCAATTCGATGGCTATATCCGCCGGAACCAGATCGGGTCGGGTTGATAACAGCTGGCCGAATTTAATAAAGATTGGCCCCAAATCCTCAAGCGCTAAACGCAACCGCTCACCGCGAGTAAGATGTTTGGGCACAGGAAATAGCTTGAACGGAATCAACGCCATCCGCACACGCCACGAGAGCTGCTGCGGAATGAGTTGATCTAATCGATACCGCGCGATAACACGAATGATCGTTAGGAGACGAAATAAGGCCATTAGGAAACTAACTTATTGTTGACTAATAATTGTCGCAGCTTAGCTTCGACTCTATCGACATCGAATCTCAAATCATCGATGCCTTGATAATAAGCTTCAAGTTCAGGGCGGCTGGGTAGTGCTTGGAGTTCATGTGTGAGAAACTCGCCCGTTAAACGACGCGCGCTTTTGGCTCTCGCACCGAACCAGCCGATTTGTGTACGGATTAGCTGCGCCGCTTGATGGCCGGCAACATCGCCTATTAATTGAGATAGAACCTCTTCCCAATCGATATCCAATTGCTTGGCGACTTGGCTCAAGCCAGCGACCACATTGGTTTTACCGACAAAACTCACACCCGTATCGCGAAGGCTGGATAAGTCGCGAAACGGCAATCGTGCGAATGCCAGCAAACTACCGGTTAAACGCGCATCCACTTCACCATCCCAGTGCGACATAAGTGCGATGCCATCTTGCTCGGGCATGGCGTAAAACGTAAATTCTGGCGAGGTGACGTTAATCGCTAAAACTTGACCGGCCATCTCACTGAGTCGATAACGGCTGGCGGGATCATACTCAAGCGCTTTATTAATAAGGCGCTCAATACTGCCCAATGCCGCTTGCGATAGCAGCATTACACTTTAAACCCTTTATGCATGGCGACGATGCCGCCGGTCATGTTGCGAAATTCTGTGTTCACAAAGCCCGCGCTGTCCATCATCGATTTAAGTGTTTCTTGATCAGGGTGCATGCGGATCGATTCAGCCAAATAGCGGTAGCTGTCGGCGTCATTAGTGACTAGCTTGCCCATAAATGGCAATAAATTGAACGAGTAAGTGTCGTAGACTTTTCCCAACAAATCGTTGGTTGGCTTCGAGAACTCAAGTACCAGCAGTCGACCACCGGGCTTTAACACGCGATGCATTGAGCGAAGGGCTAAATCTTTATCGGTCACGTTCCGCAACCCGAAGGCGATGGTGATGCAATCGAAGGTGTTATCGGGGAAGGGCAAATACTGTGCGTCGCATTGGCAAAACTCGATATTGCCAGCAATGCCACGATCGGTAAGGCGGTCGCGCCCAACATTTAGCATGGAGGCGTTAATGTCCGCTAACACCACCTTCCCATCGCGACCCACGCGCTTGGCGAAAGCGTAACTTAAATCTCCGGTGCCACCAGCGATATCGAGTACTTTGTGTCCGGCACGCACGCCAGAGGCTTCAATCGTAAAGCGCTTCCATAAGCGATGAATACCACCCGACATGAGATCGTTCATAATGTCGTATTTCGCCGCCACCGAATGAAACACCTCAGCGACTCGCTCGGCCTTCTCTTCGACTGGCACTTGTTGATAACCAAAATGGGTGGTTTTTTTATCGGTCATAACACCTTCCGCTGAACGCATGAATTTTCCGCATTGTACATGGCTCTTGCCAAAATTTCCCATTAAGCACGCCCAAGGACAATTGCGACTATGATTTAAAATAGCTGAATAAATTGCTTTGAGTCATAAAAACGGCTCGATGTTTTAGCCGCTCGTCCCGTGGGTAAAAAATGGCAATTTGGCAAACTATTTAGTGTTCATTGTCATTAAGTGTTTTACAATCGTGCTTATCTTGCCCAAACCATCCTAAAATGGCGGGCCAGATCGCAGCGTCTTACCGCGATTGCTGTAAACCATGTTTGGTTTTTCTCGGTGTGCTCATCCGAGTGCGCCCACCAAACAGTTTTCACCACCCAGGGGCGGCTTCGCCAGCAAGTGCAACTCCAGTATTTTATCTCCGTGGAGACCCCATGAAATTTCGCTTTCCCATTGTCATTATTGACGAAGACTTTCGCTCCGAGAACACCTCGGGACTCGGCATTCGTGCACTTGCCGATGCCATTCAAAATGAAAGCTGGGAGGTAGTTGGTGTTACCAGCTACGGTGACCTATCGCAATTTGCACAGCAGCAATCGCGCGCCTCAGCCTTTATTTTATCGATCGATGATGAAGAATTCGGTTCAGGTTCGCTCGAAGAAACCGATAGCGCACTTAAATCATTGCGCGCTTTTGTAGAAGAAATTCGCCATAAAAACGCCGATATCCCCATTTACCTTTATGGTGAAACACGTACCTCGCGCCATATTCCTAATGATATTTTGCGCGAATTACACGGCTTTATTCACATGTTTGAAGATACGCCCGAATTCGTCGCGCGTCATATCATTCGTGAAGCCAAGTCTTATTTGGACGGCTTAGCACCCCCATTCTTCCGCGCACTGGTCGATTATGCGCAAGACGGCTCCTATTCCTGGCACTGCCCCGGCCACTCCGGTGGTGTAGCCTTCTTGAAATCGCCCATTGGCCAGATGTTTCACCAGTTCTTCGGCGAAAACATGCTCCGTGCCGACGTCTGTAACGCGGTGGAAGAGCTCGGTCAACTACTCGATCACACCGGCCCGGTCGCGGCATCCGAGCGTAATGCCGCGCGCATTTTCAACGCCGATCACGCCTTTTTCGTTACCAATGGCACCTCGACCTCGAACAAAATGGTTTGGCATTCCATGGTTGCACCGGGCGACATCGTTGTTGTTGATCGCAACTGCCATAAATCGATTTTGCATTCGATCATCATGACCGGCGCGATTCCTGTGTTCTTGCAACCAACCCGCAACCACTACGGGATTATCGGCCCCATTCCGCTGGAAGAATTCACGCCCGAAAGTATCGCTCGCAAGATCGAGGCTAACCCCTATGCACGCGAGGCCAAAAATAAGAAGCCTCGTATTTTGACGATCACCCAATCGACCTACGACGGTGTGATTTATAACGTAGAAACACTTAAAGAAATGCTCGACGGCAAGATCGACACGCTTCACTTCGATGAGGCCTGGCTGCCACACGCGACCTTCCATCCGTTCTACAAAGACATGCACGCTATTGGTAAAAGCCGCCCGCGCGCCAAAGAATCGATGATTTTCTCGACACAATCAACGCACAAACTCTTGGCCGGCTTGTCTCAAGCCTCACAAATTCTTGTGCGCGAATCCGAGACAGTCAAACTCGACCTAGGCTCATTTAACGAAGCCTATTTGATGCACACGTCGACCTCTCCACAATACTCCATCATCGCATCCTGCGACGTTGCGGCCGCCATGATGGAAGCGCCCGGCGGGCGCGCTTTGGTGGAAGAATCTATTTTTGAAGCGCTCGACTTCCGTCGCGCCATGAAAAAAGTAGATGAGGAGTGGGGTCAAGATTGGTGGTTTAAAGTCTGGGGGCCAGACACCATCGCCGATGAAGGCATTGGCGATCGCGATGACTGGATTCTGCGCTCGGAAGATAATTGGCATGGCTTTGGCGATTTAGCGCCAAACTTCAACATGCTCGACCCAATTAAAGCCACCATCATTAACCCAGGTTTATCACTGGATGGCGAGTTTGCCGATACCGGTATTCCTGCCTCCATTGTGACCAAATACCTGGCAGAGAATGGCGTAATCGTCGAGAAGTGCGGCCTTTATTCGTTCTTTATTATGTTTACCATCGGCATCACCAAAGGTCGTTGGAATACACTCGTTGCCGCCTTACAGCAATTTAAAGACGACTACGACAAAAACCAACCTATGTGGCGCATCATGCCTGAGTTTGCGCAAGCCAACCCTCGTTACGAGCGTATGGGTCTGCGCGATTTGTGCCAACAAATCCACGACTTCTACAAAGCCTACGATGTGGCTCGCCTGACCACCGAAATGTACCTTTCGGACATGCAGCCAGCGATGAAGCCATCAGAAGCTTTTGCCAAAATGGCTCACCGCGAAATCGAGCGCGTTGCCATCAACGATCTAGAAGGCCGCATCACGTCAATTTTGTTAACGCCCTACCCACCAGGAATTCCTCTATTAATTCCCGGCGAGCGTTTTAACAAAACCATCGTCGATTATTTGAAGTTTGCTCGAGATTTTAACGAAAAATTCCCGGGCTTCGAGACCGACGTTCATGGGCTCGTAAAACGCGAAGTCGATGGAAAGAAAGATTATTTCGTCGATTGTGTGAAGCAAGACTAATATTTTTCGCTCTCAAGACAAATAAAAAAGCCGCACAGTGTGCGGCTTTTTTATTAGGCAAATTCTTTTCTCGGACAAAAGTGAGCAAGAAAATCTGCATGCGTTTGCATCTTCTCGACCCGAGTCTCCACTTGTCTCTTCAATCCTGTTAACGACATCAACAGCTGATCATCCGTCATCAACAGCGGAAAAACATGGTGAGCCCGAGGCTCCAACCCTTGTCCTAGCATCACTTGCAACCAAGAGTTTTCTCTAAAAATATCGCTTGGATCAGGATTAATATGTCCTGTGAATTCAAACAAAGTAATTTTTTCCTCAAGTGCCGAGGGCACTTTTAGATTTTTCATATAACGCCAAAACTCCGTATCGGTTCTTTCAGTAGCTTTGTAATGGAGAATAATGAAATCTCTAATACTCTCGAATTCTTCTCGCGCCACCTTGTTGTAGTAATTGACTTGTGACTCATCGATACCAAAGTAGGGAAACTGTTTTATAAAACGAATGATTCCAATCATCATCAAATAAATACTGGTCGACTCTAATGGCTCAAGAAAACCGCTTGAGAGTCCTAGCGATAACACATTTTTATCCCACTGCTTTAACCGGCGACCAGTGGTAAATCGAATCTCTCTTGGGGTGTTAACCATTGGCCCTTCTAGCGAATCGACTAATATGTCTGTCGCTGTTTGCGCATCTGTAAACCGACTAGAAAAGACGTGCCCATTACCCACTCGGTGCTGCAATGGGATTTGCCACTGCCATCCCGCATCTCTTGCGATGGCACGAGTATAAGGAAGAGGCGGCCTCACACTTTCGGTTTGCACAGCGATAGCTCGGTCGACAGGTAACCAATGACTCCAATCTTCGTATCCAACTCCCAGACTTTCGCCAATGAGAAGTGCTCTAAAACCAGAACAATCGATGAAGAAATCGCCCTCAATCTGCTGCCCAGATTCGAGTGTTAAACTTTTGATATGACCCGAAGAATGACACTTATTGACCGCTGAAATTTTTCCCTCAACTCTCAACAATCCTTTGGCTTCGCAAATTGATCGTAGATAGCGTGCGTAAGCTGTTGCATCAAGATGATATGCATAATTAAGAGGCTCGTGATCTGTAAAAGAACACTTACCTGACAAAGCAGCTTTGAGCTCAACACACACATCAGCCGGTTCGAAATCCAAACTTTTTCGCTGTGCGTAAAATAAAACATGCTGAAAATCGGCCATCCAAGTCGCTTTACCCAACTGCCCAAACGAATGGATGTAGCTATGATTTAATTTTCGCCAATTTTCAAATTGAATTCCCAATTTAAAAGTGGCAGAGGTTGCCGACATAAATTCGCGCTCGTCGATGCCTGCCATCCGATGAAAGCTGCGCATCGGAGGAATACTCGCCTCACCTACCCCCACGGTCCCGATAAGATCAGACTCAACCAGCGTAATGCGAATTTTTCGTCCTAGATTGTGAGTAAGTGCAGCCGCAGCCGCCCAACCCGCAGTTCCACCCCCAACGATGATCACATGGTTAATCAAATTATTATTCATATTATCTATTCAACCTTTTTAGCAACATTGAGCGCAACATACGAGCTTTAATTTCATCAACATTTTCTAAGATGCCTCGCCCGTCCAGTGGTATATGTTGGAATGCTTTTTCATCTTCACTAAACAAGTAGTAATCGAAGATAGCTTTCCAAGCCAGCTTTTCTTCCTGCCCTCGGCCTCTTAAGCTCATGAGTCCATGCAACAAAGTGTAGCTCGGCGAATCTATGTAATCCGGACGTGAATTCCACCAGTAATTAACCAAAACATTAAAGTTTGATTTGGCCTCAACTTGATGCCACCACATACTCGGATAAACCAGTACGTCCCCAGGTAATAAATCCGCAACCAAGGCATTATCTAAGGCTTTAGCAAAATTAGGAAAACGAGAAAAATCTGGATTGGAAAAATCTACAAGACTAATTACTTGTCCACCAGGATTACGCTCGACTGGTCCCGGATACAAGTTCTCAATTTGATTAGGAGGAAATAAAGTGAAGCGCCGCTGCCCTGCTGCACAAACTGCAATGTTATGAGATGCATCATAATGTGCAGCAGCAGTTGTACGATTACCGATCCATATACTCACTGTAGGCGGAGATTGAGCAAAAATATCTTCGTGCAGGGAAAGATCATTAGATTCTCTAAAACCTGGAAAATAAAGATCAATTGAAGATGAACCAAGATAATAAGAATGTCCTGAAGAAATCGACTCCTCGCTTAAAACTTTCTCAATAAATTCATCTAAATTAGTTACCCCTGAGGAAAAGTTGAAATCAGTGCAGTCTGCGTTATAGCCAAATTTTCCATTAATCGTAGGGGCACCCTCAAAGTAAACAAACTTCTTACCAGAATAATGAGATCTGAGATAATCAATCGCAGCAGCATCCGACTGAACTGACTGTTTGATAAACTCCCAGTTACTCGCAAATTGCTCGAGAATTACAGGCTCATTATTGGCAATAATATCCATAAATGAAAAAGGTAATGATTCACTAACTCTGAGGCGCTTGACCGATTTTAACTTCTTTTCCACGACGCTCGCCTTCTCTATCTGATACGATTTTTCATATTAACAAGCCGACTAATATTGTGTCGCGAAACCTCTAATAGGTAACAAATTCTCAAAACCCCTCGGCGATTCATATCCTCAATTTTTTCACCATCCAATGAATACAATTTAGAGAGATCAATAGAGTAGAATCCGTCGAGCTGATAGTGTTCAGTATCACTAATACTAACTTTTAGATTTACAGGAGTAATTAGATTTTTTTCGACAATCTCCAACAAAAAATTTTTTGTTAGATCCGAAGTGAGATGCAATGTTCTTAATGAGTGCAATATGCTATCGAAAAACGGGGTCTGCCCTCCATTTTTAAAATAAATCGATTTTCCGGTTTTAGTATTTACTCGAACATCACTTTCATCAATAAACACCAACGGCTCTTCGACATACTCTCCGTCAATTAATTTTTTGTTCGCTCGGATATAAAATGGCCCTCTGGCGATTTGCGCGGGACAATAATTAGCAATCCATATTTGATCTTTGACAAATAAATTTTCTTGATCCAGTCCAAGCAAAGCGACCAACTGCCACGAGTTTTCTAACTTCGTTATAAATATTGGAAATTCTAAAGCAGCGTATTCGATCTCACCTACCGCCAATGGAATCTGATTAATCTCTTTAAGAGTAGGATCATTCAACAAGTCGACTTTGTAATCGATGTGGTTAAGGCTATTTAGTAATACCATTTTATTCATTTTTATGGCCTCAATAGAAAAGGGGGCTTTCGCCCCCTATATAAAACATCACCACACAAATTAGAAGCTGTAACGAGCACCTAATAAATAACGTGGATCATTTTCTTGAGCTAACCATAGGTTGGTTTTGTCACGGCCATGAGTCCGTAGATGCTCTCCGGTTAAGTTAATCGCTTCAAATGAAACCGACCAGTTATCGTTGAAGGTATATGCAATGTTCAGGTCAATTTGCGAATAATCTTCTGTGAATACCGGGTTGCGGTAGTCACCACGGTTAATGCCTGAGAGGAATTCATCACGCCAGTTATAAGCTAAGCGCGCAGATAGATTTTCCGTCTCATAAATCAAGACCATGTTTGCAGTGTCACTTAAACCAATCAATGCAAACTGATCAACGCTTGGGTCAGAACCAACATCTACGCCCACGTCACCTTTAACGGTAGTGTAGTTCGCCTGGATGCCGAAACCAGAGTCGCCAAAGAAGTGTTGAGCACCAAATTCAAACCCGTAGATCCTTGCCTCACGGTTGTTAACTGGTTTAGTGATCGACATTTCGTATAACGGATCACCTGGCTGAGCGACAACATCATATTGAGTCAAGATGTCATCGACGTACGCTTGTGGCAATGAACCGTTAACCAACTCTCCCACGAACTCAGCTCTAGCAACCGCGTCTGATGGTCTGTTCTGGATGAGCGCAGTAAGAGTAAATAAATTAACATCACTCACGTCAACACCAAGGTCTCGTAATATGGCAGCTGCACGTCCTGAATCAGTTCCAGCGGCACCAGATGACGGATCTCTAAGATCAAACAATGGCCCATTATCCACACCGCTTCCTACGAAGTTACGAACACGCTTCTCGTAGACGCCACCGGAGAGGTATGAAGAATCACCGTAATACCATTCAACCGACAAGTCGAAGTTGTTCGACACAAGCGGCTTAAGGCTTGGGTTGCCCTGAGTACCAGTAGCATTTCCACCTAAGGCAATCGGACGACCAGGCTGACCAACTGTTGTAGAGGCGTAAAGGTTGCCATAACCTGTGCGCGCCGAGGTTTGGCTGAATGAAGCACGAGCTACTAAATCGTCACGTAGATCAATCGAGAAGTCGAGGTTCGGCAACAGGTTGTTATAATCACCCTTAATACTGTATGGCTCGGTTGTATTACCCATCACAACGCGGAAATCGTTGTCCGATACCCAGTGAATACCATCTGGAACCGAAACTAATGAGGTAGAGGTTACGTCAGTCGATTCATATCGCACGCCGACATTAGTTCTTGTTGTCAAACCAGCGAATTGACCTTCAAAACCGGCCTGTAAGTAGAGCGATAAAATCTCTTCTTTAACACGGTTATTATCATTAGCTACGACGTTAACTTTATGCTTTTGGCTATCACGCGCAAGGTAGCTGGGCGATAAGTGGTTGTATAAAGCTAAGGCATTACCACGGAATGCGACCAATGAATTCCCGCTAGCTTTTGGATTGAAGTCGTCATACAGACAAGCTAAACAATAAGTGTCAATTAGATCAGCAGGGATGTCACCGACATTCTCAATACCCCAGTTACCCAATGTTTGTTCTGTTTGGGTGCGCGTTTGAGTCATTTCTGAGGTGCGATAATCAATACCCGCAACTAAAGTCGCGTTGTCGGAGAAATTCCATACCCCTTCTAAGTTAAATGTATCCAACTCATGCTTTTGAGATGATATAACGGTACGACCCATCTGAGAGCCTAAGTCACCAACATCCAATTGGCCGTTCCCATTGCCGCGCACCGAATCATCGATCACAACAGTTTGAATTGGGAAGTCACCGCTGAAATCAAGTGAATGAGAGGTAATAACTGGAGCACCTATACCAACGAGTACGGAGTTATAGCCACCAGCGCCTGGCCCACTCTCAGAGCTTCCAGTTGCAACGTCAAATACAAGTTTAAATTCATCGTTAACTGCCCACTCAGCATTGAAGCCATATTGTTCAGCGCTATTGTCAATTGCACGATATTGTTGCTCAAAGCCAGTATCTTTAACGCCATTAATGGTTTCGTCGAGATAGACTGAGGTGTTGATAGGCGATTTGCCGTCGAATCGAACTGTTTTGAATGGACGGTTGAACCAGTTAGATTGGTCGCCACGCACTTCAACCAACTCATTTTCAATGAAAATGGCATCAGCGGTTAACGTCAAGTTCTCCATTGGTCGATACTGGAAAGTAAGCACAGCGTTGGTACGCTCACGCTCAACTTCAGATAAGTGCCAACGACTATCGTTAGGAATCGATACTAACCCATCATAATTTTGTGGAAGGCCGGTAATTGAGGTATCCGCATTAATGTAGCCTTTGGTCGGATCCAAAAAGTCGCTAGCTTCAATAATGTTCCAAGCGTTTCCTGTTGCACTGCGAATAGAGCTATTGCGTTCTTGATACGACCCGAATAAAGACACGCCGAACACGCCTTCATCATCAGACCAACTCAACAAGCCAGATGCTTCAGGGGTTACGTCATCGCCAGAAAACTCTACGCTTGTGTCGTGAAGAGCCTTAACTCCGATGGATGCAGTTAAGCCCTGCTTATCGAGCGGACGAACAGTTTTAATATTAACTGTGGCACCAATACCACCCGACTCAATGTCGGCGCGGCCTGTTTTGTAAACTTCTAGGCCAGATACACCTTCAGCGGCCAAATTCGAGAAATCAAATGAACGAGATGATCCTGTAGCCCAGTCACTGTTTTGGTCACCACCAACGGTAGATACCATCGATGAAGGCATTTGACGACCATTTAAGGTCACCATGTTATATTCTGCACCGAAACCGCGCACAGTCACGGTAGAACCTTCACCGTTTACACGGTCAATAGAAACACCCGCAATACGCTGCATAGATTCTGCAAGGTTGGTGTCTGGGAACTTACCGATATCTTCAGCAGAAATCGCGTCAACGACGCCCTGCGACGTACGTTTGATATCCATAGAACGTTCAAGCGACGCACGAACGCCCGTCACTAAAACTTCTTCAACTTCTTGTGCGAAGGCAGGCACCGATAGACCTGCCATTGACACGGATGTAATAACACTTGCCATAAGTGTTTTACGGAATTGGCTTTTTTGCATGTGTAGCACTCCTAACCTTTTGTTTTATTGTCGACGTACGAGTGTCCGTCTTTCATTATCCATATCGCTGTTGGCAAAAATTACAAATGACAGCGGTGTCACACTAAGAATTCAACCATATTGATATATTCACTACAACATGGAAAAACTTAATGGCGCACTTTTCGTCAAGTGTGTAACAGATATTCTCAATTATATTTATCCGATTTATGAAATCGTTGTTTAAGGCAAATTGAGACGAAACTGAGTATAGATAAAAAATAAAAAAGCGAGTCTTAAGGACTCGCTTTTTTGAATAAATGGCACGGAAATTATTAATGCACTTGGTTTGAGCGGGGATCAATGATCGTGACTGGGGTTTCTTCTACTGACGCGTTCGGCGTTACGCGAGTTTCCAACTCGCGGGTAGGCGGAGTAAATCGCATCTGTTCATGGTAATCACAAGCAATGCATTCGCGATAATCCTTTCCGTCTCGGGAGTACACCATAATCTTATCTAACTGCTCACAGCGCGGACACACGGCACCAGCAACGAATCGTTTTTTCTCACTATAGGCCATTATGCCGCCTCCTCGATAAGCCCTGAGTGACGCAGTAAAGCCTCGACTTTTGGAGCGCGTCCTCGAAACTGGGTAAATAAAGCCATCGGAGATTCGCTGCCACCGCGCTCAAGGATTTCTGTCAGAAAACGCTGTGCAGTAGCACTGTCAAAAATGTCCGTTTCCTCAAAGGCAGAAAACGCGTCAGCTGATAATACTTCGGCCCATAAGTAACTGTAATAGCCCGCCGCATAACCACCAGCAAAAATATGGCTGAAGCTATTTTCGAAACGATTAAACTCCGGTGGTTGCATGACCGAAATTTTACCTCGCACCTCTTGAAGGACGTCATGTATTCTCAACAAAGACGAATCTGAAATACTGTGCAAGGTGAAATCAAAAAGAGCGAACTCTAACTGACGCAAAATAAATAAACCCGATTGGAAATTTTTTGCGGCGAGCATTTTTTTAAGAAGATCATCCGGTAGCGGCTCACCAGTCTCAACGTGTCTAGATAAGATCGCGAGCGCTTCGGGTTGCCAACACCAGTTCTCCATAAATTGACTGGGTAGCTCGACTGCATCCCAGGCCACACCATTAATACCGCTAACGGCCGCCACATCAACTTTAGTTAACATATGGTGCAACCCATGACCAAATTCATGAAAGAGTGTAATCACCTCATCATGGGTTAAAAGTGCAGGCTTACCTTCGATGGCCGGCGTGAAATTTCCAACCAAGAAAGCGACGGGAATTTGTAATCCCGATACACTTTGCCGGCGAACACGACAATCATCCATCCATGCGCCGCTGCGTTTATTCTCGCGCGCAAACGCATCTAAATAAAACGCAGCAATAGGAACGCCTTGTTGATGAATTTTATAAAAGCGAACATCGGTGTGATATTTTTCGACCGAGTCGTCTTCTTTGATATCGACCGAGAAAAGTTTATTCACAATATTGAATAAACCTTCGAGTACATGCTCGAACGGAAAGTAAACTTTAATGGCTTCTTGCGAAATCGCGTATTTTTCTTCGCGAAGTTTTTCCGAAAAATAGGTGGTATCCCAAGCCTTTAGCTCGTCGACACCGCGAGCTGCCGCGAAGGCTTTTAGTTCAGCCAAATCACGCTCGGCAAATGGCTTAGCTTTGATTGCCAAGTCATTTAGAAAATTAAAAACTGACTCCGGCGATTCCGCCATTTTGGTTGCAAGCGAGCGCTCAGCGTAATTATCGAATCCGACAAGCGTTGCCAACTCTTGCCGTAGCGCGACTATCTCGTGCATGATTGCGGTGTTGTCGTATTGCGGTAGTGCACTCCCTTCATTATTAACGGCCAGATCAGATGCCCGAGTAACGTAAGCGCGATAAACCGCTTCACGTAGTGCGCGATTGTCGGCGTGCATCATGACAGCGTAGTAGGAAGGGAAATCCAACGTCACAACATAGCCCGCGAGATTTTTATCTTTCGCGGCCTTTTGTGTCTGCGCTATTGCTGATTCCGGAAGACCTGCTAAATCTTCGATATTTTCAGTATGAAAATACCAAGCTTGAGTCGCATCTAACAGGTTGTTAGAAAATTGCGTGGTGAGTTCAGATAAGCGCTGTTTAATTTCACCGTAGCGCTTCTTTTTATCTTCAGCCAGCGCAACACCTGCAAGCTTAAAATCGCGAATCGCATTATCAATAACTTGCTTCTGCGCTTGCGTTAAAGCGTCAAAATGTGATGACGCTCGTAATGCCTCATAAGCGGCGAAAAGTTCTCGATTCTGCCCAACTTCAGTGCTGTACTGCGTGAGTAACGCAATCGCCTCGTTATACACGAGACGCAATTCCTCATTATTTTGCACGCCGTGCAAATGCCCTACTGGCGCCCATGCTTTATTGAGGCGATCATCCGCCTCTTCTAAAGGAGCGATTAACGTCTCCCATGTGGGCGCTTCACCTTGTGAAATTTTTCTCAGGCATTCAGCAAGTGTTGCTCGCGCATCGTTAATCAGCGATTCGATCGCAGGTAAAACATGGTGAGGTTTGATTGCATTAAATAGGGGAAGCGGTTCCCGACTTAAGAGTGGATTTGCGGCTAATTCAATCGATGACATAGTGACTCCGTATCCGGCGACTACGCATGGTAGCGTGGAAAACTGGGTGTATTTAAAGAATTGGCTTATGATACACCCCATCGTTAATCTTGCGGCAATTAGTCATTTTTATGCAGTTAAGCCGTAAAAACTTATGGTGGTTTTATGTCTAGTCTACGTCCATTTCGTGGCCATCAACCTCGTTTAGGCGAGCGTGTCTTTATTGATGCATCGGCAGTCGTAATTGGCGACGTTGATTTAGCGGATGATGTTTCCGTTTGGCCTTGCGCGGTCGTTCGCGGTGATATGCACCGCATTCATATTGGCGCTCGCACTAGCGTTCAAGATGGCGCTATTCTTCATATCACTCATGCCAGCCAATTCAATCCAGAAGGCTACCCTTTGACCATAGGTGCAGACGTGACCATTGGTCACGGCGCATGTCTTCACGGCTGCACTGTCGGCGATAAGGTTTTGGTGGGAATAGGCTCGACGATTCTTGATGGAGCCGTGATCGAGGATGAAGTCATTATTGGCGCTGGTAGCTTAGTGCCACCGGGTAAACGTCTTGAGTCAGGCTATCTTTACGTCGGATCGCCGGTCAAACAGGCGCGCCCACTAACTGACAAAGAACGCGCTTTCTTTCCCTACTCTGCACAAAACTATGTGAAGTTAAAAAACGACTACCTCGCCGAAGGACACTCAGTTTAGGAACCGTCATGCCTGCCAACACCCACGACCTCCTGTTCCCCCCATCGCTAAGCTTGGTCCCACTTCTTGACGCACAGGGGAATCGGATCGACCAACATTGGCCGGTAAACCGCGTATTTTGCATCGGCCGCAATTATGCCGACCACGCTCGGGAGATGGGCCACGACCCGACCCGTGCCCCCCCCTTCTATTTCTCTAAACCTGCCAGCGCACTTAAAGCCACTCCCTGCGAATTCCCACTGCCTACATTTTCGAGCCAAGTTGAACATGAAATCGAAGTGGTGATCGGCTTAACCCAAGGCGGTAGTCGACTCTCGCTCGATCAAGCAAGCCTTGCAGTGGGTGCCATAGGTTTGGGCTTAGACATGACTTGTCGAGATCGACAAAAAGAAGCAAAAAGTTTGGGAAGGCCCTGGGAACTTGCCAAAGGGTTCGATTTTTCAGCCCCAATTACACCGCTACAATTGCTCCCCTACACCGAAATACGTAACCGATATAATCGATTTGCTCTGAGCAACAATGGGCGTCTTGTCCAACAAGGTGAGATGGCGACAATGATCTGGTCTATCCCCGAACTGATTTCGGTCATTTCACAGCAAATGACGCTCGCGCGAGGGGATATTATTATGACCGGGACGCCTGCAGGTGTCGCCCCAGTTCAAGCTGGCGATCGGTTAGTCGGCTGCCTCGACGGTTTCCCCATGCCACTTGAGGTCACCGTAACGGAACCCCGTCGAGACTAACTCACGCGAGCTACTTTTTATCGTTGGTCATCTGACGGCGCAGCTGATTAATGACTGAGGTCACCTCAGGGCGCTCGCCTCGCCAGAGATAAAATGCCTCTGCCGCTTGACCCACTAACATGCCCAAACCATCAGCGGTGCGCGCAGCGCCTTGTTCAATTGCCCATTGAAGAAACGGCGTTGGCGCGGCGCCATACATCATGTCGTAACAGCTAGCACCTTCATTAAGTAAGCCAGATGGCAATGGCGGCAATTCGCCATGAAGACTTGCCGATGTTCCGTTAATGACAATGTCGAACGACTCGGACGCCAAATCATCATACGACAAAGCGCGAATATTCCCTAAATCGTGGAAACTTTTGGCAAGCTCGTCGGCTTTGGCAAACGTGCGATTCACAATAATCACTTCCGCGGGATTTTCCGCCAAAAAGGGTTGTAATACGCCACGAACGGCGCCACCAGCACCCAAAATCAGAACTCGCTGCTGCTCGATTTGCCAGCCTAAATTGTGCATGTCGTGCACCATGCCAATTCCATCTGTGTTGTCGCCTAAGAGTTGGCCATCGGACAAACACGCCAAGGTATTCACAGCACCGGCACGCTCGGCACGAGGTGTTAATTTATCAGCGAAACGGTAAGCATCTAATTTAAAAGGCACCGTGATATTAAGCCCTTTTCCGCCTTGCTCGAAGAACGCTGTCGCAGCAGCCTCGAATTGGCCCTCTTCGACCAATTGTTTGGAATAGGTCATATCCTGCGAAGTTTGGTCGGCAAATTGTCGATGAATCGCAGGAGATTTACTGTGGTTAATCGGGTTACCAAAAACGGCATACAAATCTGTCATACATTTACTCGTAGAGCGAAAATCGTCGCGGGTCGATGAATAAACGGCTATTACTAAGCCAACCAATCGCGGTGAGGTAGAAATTTCTCGGTTAATTCGGCTTCTTTTGAGCCGGGCTCGGGCGTCCAGTTATAGTCCCAGCGAACCAAGGGGGGCAACGACATCAAAATCGACTCGGTGCGCCCGCCCGTTTGCAATCCAAACAATGTGCCACGATCGAACACCAAGTTAAATTCCACATAGCGACCACGACGATACAACTGAAAATCGCGCTCGCGCTCGCCATAAGGCGTATCTTTACGCTTATTGATGATGGGCACATACGCAGGAACGTAACTGTCTCCTACCGCACGCATCACTGCAAAAGCGTGATCGAAGCCGTCTTCGTTCAAATCATCGAAGAATAAACCGCCGACACCGCGCGCCTCGTTACGATGCTTCAGATAGAAATAGTCGTCACACCACTTTTTGAATTTTGGATAGAGATGTTCACCGAGAGGATCGCACGCGGACTTTGCAGTTTGATGCCACGCACGTACATCCTCCTCAAATCCGTAATAAGGCGTTAGATCGTAACCGCCGCCGAACCACCATACTGGCTCTTCACCTTCTTTTTCGGCGATAAAAAAACGAACGTTGGCGTGACTGGTGGGAACATAGGGATTGGAAGGATGAATCACGAGCGACACCCCCATAGCCTCAAATGACCGACCGGCGAGTTCTGGGCGATGCGCGGTCGCGGATGCTGGCATTGCCGCTCCCTGCACATGCGAAAAGTTTACACCGCCCTTTTCAATCACAGCACCATTGGTCAGCACACGGGAGCGGCCGCCGCCGCCTTCCTCGCGGGTCCAGGCATCCTCAACGAATTTCCCCGCGCCATCGGCCTTTTCAAGTTCGGCGCAAATAGTGTCTTGAAGTTGAAGAAGGTAGGCCTTTACTGCCAACTTATCGGGAGCTTGAGTCATGGGATGCCCTTGTCGTAAGTCAAAAATCAAACCGCCATTTTACCCTTTAAATACAGCACTGCGGCAGCTAATCGCAACAATCAGGCAAAATGGGGCTCGCAATGGCTAAAAGCACGGATTATCCGTCGCGGAAAACTTTATGAGAGAGGAGATCGCGGATTTCAGACGGATTAATTCGATTACCCACCACTCCCGGAGCATAGCCGACAAAGCTATCGCCGAAGTAAGTCCGCGCCTCCGCCAGAGTTCGCGCAGGCGGCTCACCCGCAGGATTACATGAGGTCGATACAATCGGGGCACCAAAGGCGAGTGCGAGAGCGGCTGCAACCGGATGGTCGGTCACGCGCACAGCCACGGTGGAAAATTCCCCCGAAATCCATTTAGGCACACGCCCCTGATGGGGAATTAAAAAAGTAACGGGGCCCGGCCAGGCGGCCTCCAATTCTTGACGCGCCATCAAGGGTAAAGCGTCGAGCAAGAATTCAATCTGGGTGAGGTTTGCCGCAAGCAGAATAACGCCCTTTTCTTGTGGGCGATGCTTTAGCGCGAGAATTTTATTTACTGCCGACTCACTGAAAGGATCGGCCGCCAACCCCCAAACAGCTTCGGTTGGGTAGGCAACGACCCCCCCCGCCCGCAGACATTTGGCCATTTGTTGAACACGTGGATTTATCGACCATTCGGCCATAGCGTACCTCGGGGCTGCAAAGGCGCTGACTTTACCTTAGCTCGAAATACCACTCAACCCAGAAATTTAGCGCCCTGAGATTAAGTTAAAGGCCAGTGCGGATATATCCCTGCGGTGTCTGTCTTACCACACCTTTGATCTCTAACCCCATCAAACAGGAAATTACCACGCCAACATCCATTGTGACGCGCTGAAGTAGTGTATCCATCGATACAGTATCGTATCCCAGCGCCTTGAGGAGCTGGGATTCATTACTATCGAAATTTTCCAAATCCAACCTAGGCTCAGGCTGGTGGGCCCGTCTGGTCACAGCCTCGACCCGCTTAAATTGCAGCAACCCGTTCAGGTGCTCAACCATATCACTCACTTGCTCGACAAGAACCGCACCGTCCCTAATCAGCTGATGGCACCCGCGCGCCATAGGGTTGCGAATCGATCCTGGGATCGCGAAAACCTCACGATTGTGCTGCATAGCATAAGACGCCGTGATTAACGAACCGCTTTTAACGGCCGCCTCCACCACCAGCAATCCCATCGACAACCCACTGATCAGGCGATTTCGCTGAGGAAAGTGACTGGCTTGTGCCGCGGTTCCCAAAGGAAATTCTGTCACCAAACAACCACCTCCTCGAACAATCGCCTCCGCCAGCTGAGAGTGACGACTTGGATAAATGCGATCGATACCAGTCCCCATGATCGCGATGGTTACCCCCTTTGCTGCCAGCGCCCCCTGATGTGCCGAGGCATCGATGCCTAATGCTAAGCCGGAAGTAATGGCAAAACCTTGCAAACTCAACTGATGCGCAAATTCTACCGCAATCTCCCCGCCACTGAGACTGGGGTTGCGTGCCCCCACCATCGCGATCTGCGGCAAACTGAGATTTACCGGATTACCTCGCACATAAAGTACGGGCGGCGGCTTAGGAATCTCCTTAAGCAATTGCGGGTAAAGTGGGTCTTGAAAACCGATTAGATAAACATCGCCTTGCTGATGTAAATAGTCATCTTCTTTGAGCAAGGCTTGGCCGATAAGACTCTGCTCGCCAGTCTGCTGATAATCGGCAAGTGCCGCTAAAGCTTTTAAGGAAAGATAGTTCGCCAGAACAGCTTGAGGCTGGGCGAGAATGGTCTCGATTGATCCAAAATCATCCATAAGGCGCCAGTAGGTGGCGACCCCAACATCGGGCAAACGCAATAGCATGCGTTCCGAGCGGTAAAAATTAGGCATTTAACCTTCCTTGAACTATGAAAATCAGTTTCTTCCCTGCATAAAAAAGCACCCGAAGGTGCTTTGTTTTTTGCGTTTGAAAAAATTACGGGTTAGCGATCAGATCACCTACAGCTAACGGACGCTCAGCCTCGAGAACTAAGGCCAAGCTGATTTTGTCGAAGGTTCTAAACACCATTGCCAAACCTGCCTTCTCAGACGGTAATTGAACCTTGCCGCCGCGAACACGATCTTTAACCAACTCGCCTTTTTGCATCAGCGCCAATACGTTACCGTTAACCAAGCCATCGCGCTCACCGCGGTTAATAATAATCACATTAAAGCGACCGACTTGGCTTACACCGCCTTCCACATCAATGATCTCCCCATTGATAGTGGTTACTGGTGCGCTTGGGTAATACAGTGATTCGAGTGGACGATCTTCACTTGGCAGTAGACGATCACCAGGACGGATCTCTTCGTAAGATTTTAAGACTTCAAGCGTGGCAACATCGGCGTCAACTTTATCGATCGCCACCTGGCCAATGCCTTGCGCGTAAATACCTAAGAACTCGCCAGTTTGTGGGTCTTTATAAACTTTACCTTTACGGTAAACGCCGTAATTAGCGTGGCCGCCGGTTAAATCACCGCGCGCATAAGCACGATCCCCTTCACCTACTACGATACGGCCACTCGGCCCTGCTAACATGTAGGGGCTGGTGCTGAGCTCGTCGGTCTCCAGGATGCGGCTACGAGATAAGAAACTGTCGATTTTATCGAGCGGTATCGTTGTGATGGCATCCGCTTCGGACTGAACGCGGATTTTCGGTCCAAGTTTAGAATCACTTAGTTTATGAGTGCGCTCTAAGGTGAGTCTTGGCTGCCCATCAAGGTAAACCAAGCGAATTACATCGCCGGGGAAAATCAAATGCGGGTTTTCGATTTGAGGGTTAACGTGCCAAATTTCTGGCCAGCGCCACGGCTTGTTCAAAAAGGTGCCCGAGATATCCCACAGGGTGTCGCCCTTTTTAACGACATATTCATCGGGGTGTCCGTTGCGCAGCAGCGACGATTGAGCCCACACGAGTGCGCTCAATAAACAACCCGCTATGACACTTATTAATATTTTTTTCATAGAAACCGATCCTGTTTTATTCGGTCCTAGGTAAGAAAGGACGTATAATGGTCGCTAACCTACCCAAGTAATTTTGGTGGTACTGCATAAATCCTGTGCGGTCATCATGTTAGCAGCGGTATTTACCTTTTTACTAGAAGTTTGTCACAAAGACTATGGCACTGTTACCAATACTTGAATTTCCCGATCCCCGGTTGCGCACTGTCGCCAAACCCGTCGAAACCTTCGACGATGCATTACGCACGAAAATTAGCGATATGTTCGAAACCATGTACGATGCGCCCGGCATTGGTCTTGCGGCGACTCAGGTGGATTTTCACCGTCGTGTCATCGTTATCGACGTTACCGAAGACCGCAGTCAGCCGCTGGTGTTCATCAATCCAGAGCTTGAAGTACTCGACGAAGAGCTAAGCCAGTACGATGAAGGCTGCCTTTCTGTACCCGGCTTTTATGAAACTGTGGTTCGGCCCGGTCGCGTACGGGTTAAAGCTTTCGACGCCGAGGGGAAACCTTTCGAACTCGAACCGGAAGGGCTGCTGGCGGTGTGTATCCAACACGAGATCGACCACCTAAATGGAAAGTTGTTCGTGGATCACATTTCGCCATTAAAACGCAATCGCATTCGCACCAAGCTTGAAAAGAAGCATAAAGCGGAAGCGCGATAAAACTTCATTTTAAAGGCGCTTTAGCGCCTTTTTTGTTTCAAATTGAGCATTTTTGCTGTTAGTTCACGGAAGTTAGCTATGTCTGAGGCCAGCCTCGCCAAGCCATTACGCATCATTTTTGCAGGTACCCCTGAATTTGCTGCCGCGCATCTGCGCGCCCTACTAAGCAGTCATCATCAGGTAATTGCGGTTTACACTCAGCCCGATCGCCCAGCCGGTCGCGGAAAAAAGCTGACGCCAAGCCCGGTCAAAGTGGTTGCAGAATCTGTGGGCCTACCCGTCTACCAACCGCTCAGCTTAAAAGACGTTGACGCTCAAGCTGAACTTGCTGCTCTTAACGCCGACATCATGGTCGTGGTCGCTTACGGATTATTACTCCCAAAACCTGTGCTCGACACGCCACGACTCGGATGCATTAACGTGCACGGCTCCCTGCTGCCGCGTTGGCGAGGCGCCGCGCCGATCCAGCGAGCCATCGAAGCCGGCGACTCCGAATCTGGGGTGACGATCATGCAAATGGACATCGGCTTAGACACTGGCGATATGCTGTTAAAGTCTTCTTGTCCAATACTGCCGACCGATACCGCAAGCGATCTACACGATCGATTGATCGAGCTTGGCTGTCCCGCGCTTCTCGATGCGCTTGATAAGATTTCCGCAGATGTTATTTCAGCCGAAAAACAAGACGATTCCTTGAGCAACTATGCGCCTAAGTTACTTAAAGACGAGGCAATGCTCGATTGGCAACAAAGTGCAGCCTACCTTGAACGCAAAATCAGAGCCTTCAATCCGTTTCCCATGGCGTTCACCCAATTGGCAAACTCAGGCGCCGAAAACCGTATTCGCGTATTGAGTGCCCAACTAGCCGAAGGTACAACTCAATCGACGGCCGGACAAGTCGTGGCCGTGAGCGATTTAGGCGTAGACGTTGCGACTTCGGATGGGGTACTGCGCTTAACTCAACTTCAACTGCCAGGCAAGAAGGCTATGTCGGTATCAGAGATTCTGCGCGGCAATTCTGATTTTCTCGCTATTGGCGATCAACTGGAGCTGCCCCGCTCATGAATGTGCGCCACGCCGCCAGCCTCGTTATAGCGGAACTTTTAAAGGGTACAGGCTCATTATCGAGCCACTTACCAACCTATTCGCGGAAAGTTGCTGAAGCCGATCGCCCGCTCTTACAAGAGTTATGCTTCGGGACTTGCCGCTATCACCCTCAGCTGCAGGCTTATCTCGATCATTTATTGGACAAGCCCTTGAGGGCAAAAGATCAGGACGTTTACGCGACACTACTAATCGGAACTTATCAGCTACTTCACACCCGCATCCCGGACCATGCCGCCATTGGCGAAACGGTCGAAGTGACCAAGTTACTGAAAAAGCCTTGGGCGACCAAGCTGGTCAATGGATTACTGCGTCGTATCCAGCGGGAAAAACTCTCGCTTGAGAATACCCTTGCAAGCAATCCGGCTTTTCTCTCGAATCACCCTGCGTGGCTTGAAGGGATGCTAAAAAAGGCGTGGAAAGACCAATTTGACGCTATCGGCCAGGCTAACAACAGCCATCCGCCGTTCACTCTTCGTATTAATACCCAGAAAATAGCTCGCGAAGCTTACTTAAAGAGGCTCGAAAGCGAAGGTATTGCGGCAGTGCCAACATCCTTTTCACCTTATGGCGTGACACTTGAATCGGCGTGCGATCCGCGGCAATTACCCCTATTTGAAGCGGGTTTAGTCTCTGTTCAAGACGAGGCCGCTCAATTATCCTGCGATCTTTTAGCTCCAGAGCCTAATGAGCGGATTTTGGATGCCTGCGCCGCACCCGGCGGAAAAACTGGCCACCTACTTGAAGCTCAACCTTCGCTTCGAGTCACTGCCTTGGATATTGAAGAGCGCCGCCTCACTCGCGTGAGAGAAAATCTAGAGCGGCTCGGTGTGACGGCAAATGTTGCCCAAGGCGATGGCACAAATCCTAGCGCCTGGTGGGATGGTGAGTTATTCGACCGCATCTTGCTGGATGCACCCTGCTCCGCCACCGGTATTTTGCGCCGCCATCCGGACATCAAATTGCTTCGCACACCAGAAGACATTCAACGATTATCGGAATTACAAGGTCAGCTACTCGACGCCCTGTGGCCTCTGCTGAAGCCGGGCGGCGTGCTACTCTACGCCACCTGTTCGGTGATGCCACGCGAAAATACTCGCGTTGTCGAGGCATTTCTCGCCCGAGAAGCTACTGCTCAACATCAGCCGATAAAGGCTGATTGGGGAATTGAACAACCCTGTGGACGGCAATTATTTCCCACGCAAAATGGGCATGACGGTTTCTACTACGCGCACTTAACCAAGCGCTCAACGATCTAATATTCAATAAGCTAACGGTGTACTGCCGGTTATTTATAGGTCGATTATGAAAATTATTATCCTCGGGGCAGGTCAAGTGGGCGGAAACCTCGCCGAACATTTAGCCTCGGAAAGTAACGACATCACCGTAGTTGATAAGGACGAAGAGCGTCTTCGCGAGCTGCGCGACCGCTTGGATATTAGCTCCGTGGTGGGCGAAGCCTCCCACCCAAATGTGTTACTTCAAGCAGGCGCCGAAGATGCCGACATGCTGGTTGCCGTTACCAGCAACGACGAAATCAATATGGTCGCCTGCCAAGTCGCCCACTGCCTGTTTCGCACCCCCACTAAAATCGCTCGAGTTCGCGCAACGTCTTACCTCACTCAGCACAGCTTATTTGAGCCAGGCGGCTTCCCCATCGACGTACTCATCAGCCCAGAGACGTTAGTATCCGAATATATTTTTCGATTGATCGAACAGCCAGGCGCCTTACAGGTGCTGGACTTTGCCGGCGGCAAAGTGCAATTGGTTGCCGTGCGCGCTTATCACGGCGGGCCACTGGTCGGCCGCGCGCTCAGCTACCTGCGTGAGCACATGCCCGATGTGGACACTCACGTGGCAGCAATTTATCGTCGCGGTCGCGCCATCATGCCCATTGGCACCACGGTGATCGAAGCGGATGACGAAGTCTTCTTCATCGCCGAGCGCTCCGATATTCGCACTGTATTAGCCGAATTGCGCCGGATGGAGCTCGCGTATAAACGTATCACCATCGCGGGTGGCGGTAATATTGGCTCCCGTTTAGCCAAAATGCTCGAGAACCGCTACAACGTCCGCATCATCGAAATGGATAAACAGCGTTGTATCCGATTATCGGAACAACTCGATAAGACCATCGTGATCCAAGGCTCCGCGTCTGATAAAGCCTTATTATTAGAAGAACGCATCGAAGATACCGACGTATTCCTTGCGCTCACCAATGACGACGAAGCCAACATCATGTCGTCGATGGTTGCCAAGCGTTCAGGCGCGAGAAAAGTGATGACCCTGATTAACAACCCCGCCTATGTGGACGTTGTTCAAGGTGGTGATATCGACATCGCCATTTCGCCACAAACCACCACTATCGGTAGCTTGCTTACCCACGTGCGCCGCGGCGACATTGTCAACGTTCACTCACTACGCCGAGGTGCGGCGGAAGCCATCGAGATTATTGCTCATGGCGATGAAAAATCGTCGAAGGTGGTGGGCCGTTGCATCGAAGACATTGACCTTCCCGAAGGGGCGAATATCGGCGCTATCGTCCGCGACACTCCCGAAGGTTCGGAAGTCTTAATCGCCCACGATGAGTTGGTGGTGCAAACTGGCGATCATGTGATTGTCTTTTTACTTCAGAAGAAACACATTCGCGATTTGGAAAAACTGTTCCAAGTGGGTTTCAGCTTCTTCTAAACAAAAAACGCGGCTTTCGCCGCGTTTTTTGTTTAATGGCTGTGTGCCACGTCGTCGCCGTGATCGTGATGATCTTCTTCATCGTAATCATGCTCGTGAGGCATAGGCTCAAAAGATTGAGGTTGCAACGCTTCAAGCGGCTGACCATTTATAGTCACTTTACCCTGATCCACATTGGCGACTAATACCAACGCATCATCCACGACATCAAAATAATTGGCATAGGATAATTGCAAGAGGAATCCCAAAGGTGATTCTTGCACGAGCTTATCTGATAAGCGAACCGTCGATTCCGACTGAATGTAATTTCTGAAATTTTCGCCAAGCGCCTCAAGGCTTTCGGGCTCTTTTACAAGTTTAATTGACGAATTGACAGTGCCATCACCACCGAATGCGTTTACTTTGAAATCAAAGTTGATCTGACCCTGATTGACCAACATTTTAGTCAAGGCCATTAACATAGCTTCGGCTTGAGCCTCAGTCTCCTCAACATTGGCGGCATCATTTATATTTCCACGCAATTGCGCAGCTTTGTCCATTACGTCGAGCGGAATTTGGTTAAGCGCTACGTCCAGTGCGAAATCTTTCAGCGGGTATTGGCCATCAATCGATTCAATATGCCATCCCACTTTGGTATCGACTAAATCATTTTCAAGCGTCTGAGCCGACAAAATACGGGCATTCGAGAAGGTTGCTGTCTGACCAAAATTCGGTTCTGTGATTTTCAACTCAGGAATGTGCAGCACGGCATTTTGCAACGAGGTAACAGCTGAAACCGGCTGGTAAGTACCCTCTAGCGTTGAAGCCTTCATCTGAATTTTTGCAGCCCCAGTATTGTAGGTTAGCTTGCCGATATTGCCTCTAATTTCACCACCGGGATTTTTTAGGTGACCAGAAACTGTAAATTTCGCACCTGCAAATTCAATCTGTTGCTCGGCGCCCGTTCTCGCAAAAGGACTTAATTCCAGTGTTTGTGTGTAACCACCGGTAAAACCAAGACGAGATTTAAGTTCGAGATAATCGTCAACCCGAGACAGATAGTATTGAACCTCCTCATTAGCCGTGGAGAGTTCAATCTGATTAGTCGATGCCACAGCGCCAATGCCTTGTGCGCCTAAAATTGGGCCGTGCACAATATTGCTGTGCAGCGTCGCGCTTATCGATGAATAATTATCGGCGATAACTAAAGTCGCGCGACTGGTGAAGATGCCGCGGTCGTAATCTTGCAAATGAACCCTGTAACCCATTTGCGCCAATGAGCTCGACTCTTTCGCCAGATAATCCTTTAACTGACTCTCGGCGGTCACGCCCAAATAATAACTTGAGAGACCATAAGCACCTATCAGCGCCGCCAATCCAATAACACGTTTCATATTAATTACATTTTCCATGTGGTGAGTAAAAGCCCTAGCACGATAACAATATCCCCATCCAATGCCAACCAACCTCAATAAGTAAATCGACACTGCTTCACATTAATGTCTATCAATAATTGAGCGGAGTGTGCCGCCTTTGCCAGGTTTTAAAGAAAACAATCATGGCGATCACCATCATTATCATCGAGAACACGACAACGCCGATATCAAGCCCAAACCAATCCGACAAATAACCACTGACCAGTATCGGCAGCACCATGCCGGAGTAACCGATAAACAAAAAACTCGAGAGAGTTGCCGATTTATTCTCTGGTGTTGAGATACGATGCACGATCGCAAAGGTCGAAACTAAAATTAGCCCGTGCCCCATTCCCGCGAGCACTACTGCGGCAATGAATAACTGAGATAAATCGATAGCGATCGTTGCCACTAATGCACAGCAGCTTGCAATCAACATACTCAAGCCCATCATGAAATTACGTCGGGGCGAGATGGATCGACAAAGAAATTGCACCGTGCCGGAGATTAGCAATACAGCAGCAACCGATAACCCGTTAATAAACGGGCCTGAATCTTCAAGAAATTCATGTAAAAAAGACGTTGCGAGCGAACCAAAAAAACTAAAAATGCCAAAGGCTAAAAATGCACCTAAGCTGATTAACCAAAAAGTCATGTGAACCTGCTGCTCAGGCAATGACATTTGTGGAAGCAATCGCAAACGGCCACGCGGTGGGTGCGCCTCGCTTTGTTTATAACGCACCAACTTCCACGTCACCGTTCCCACCGCAAGAATCATAACGAGAAAGGGTAAAACAAGCGGGAAAGGCAATAACTCTGCTAGAACCCCGCCCAACAATGGCCCTAGTCCGAAACCGACAACACTCATCGTCGATGTGTACTGCGGCGCTTTATCCGCATGACTCGCGGGAATGGTCTGAATCATACCAAGCAGGGTTGAAGTGCTTATCATGCCTGTCGCTACGCCGACAAAAAATCGACCGCTCATCAACCCCACTTGCGTCGGCCAGAGCATCATGAGGAGCAAGCCTACCAACATCAACACACAGCCCGACTTTAGTATCTTCCAATAACCAAAAACTTGGTTGAGATTACCTAAAAAGGCGAGCGACACCATTACACCTACCACATAAATAATGTGGATATAGGAAATGGCCGAGTGGCTAAAACCGAAGGTCTGCTGATAAATAGGGTAAAGCGGGCTTACTAGTGCCGTGCACATGACGCCAACGCAAAGCGCAGCACTGATAAGTGCGTACGCCGACCAAGACGCCGGTTTGGCATCTAAGGTTAGCGATGAAGACGCAATGGTTGTAAGGGTTTCGGAGGGTTGCGATCGCTGATCTTGCGGTGACATCATGGTTAATCCTCTTACAGATCGCCGAGTGTAAGAGCCACTCACTTAACCAAAGTGCAACAAAAAAGAAACCCGCTCTCGCGGGTTTTATTAAACATTCAAAGCACCATCACGCCTTCGGCTTCAACCAACGCGCCTCTAGGCAATTGACTGATACCCACCGCCGCTCGTGCCGGATAAGGTTGCTTAAAATATTTGGCCATGACTTCGTTGACGATCGGGAAATTGGCAAGATCGGTGAGATAAAGATTTACCTTCACCATGTGATCTAAGCTTCCGCCTGCTGCCTCACACACGGCGGCCAAGTTTTTGAATACTTGCTCGGCCTGAGCGGCAAAATCACCTTCGACTAAATTGCCAGTATTAACATCTAATGGGATTTGTCCGGAAAGATAAACAGTGTTGTCCACTTTCACCGCCTGTGAATAAGTGCCGATGGCTGCTGGGGCATGTTCTGTATGAATAATGGCTTTGTTGGGCATGAAGACATCCTAATAAAAAATACGTTTATCGTTTAATTTTTGCTGCGATTCACGCGAATCACAAATCCCAATGTTCGAATACGACGCATCACATTGGCTAAGTGCACACGATTTTGCACACCTATGCAGAAGTTAATCACCGTGTTGTGTGCATCGCGCTCTTGCACATTAATATGCTCAAGGCTCGCGCCTTGTTCGCTGATACGAGTGGCCAAGGTGGCGACCATACCGCGCTCACTTTCAACTTCAACACGAATATCCACCAAAAACTCACCGGTAAGATTTGGCGACCAAGTCACCTGACTGATTTTTTCTGGCGATTGTCGAAGTTCTTGGATGTTGTGGCAGGTATCTTGATGAATAACCAAACCTTTACCTGAGCTCATGTGCCCAATAATTGGATCGCCAGGAATGGGGCGGCAACAACGGGCGTAGCTAATCATCATGCCGTCGGCGGAATCTATCGCGATCGCCGATGTGCCCGTTTTGGATTTCAGCTCGGCATCAGGTTCAAGTAGTTTGACAAGCGCAGGTACCAGCTTGTTACCCAGGCCGATCTCTTCGTACAACTTATCAAGAGTTTCAACTTGAGAACCATGTAATAGCCGCTCACTTTGTTCCGCTGACAGTTTTTCAAGGTCGATATGCAACTCAGCTAGCGCTCTGGCCAGCATCCGCTTGCCCAATGAAATCGATTGATGATGCCGCTGATTTTTTAAGTAGTGCCGAATACCGGTGCGCGCTTTGGCGGTCACTGCAAAGTTCAACCAATTAGGATTCGGTTGAGCACCTTGGGCGGTAATAATCGTGATCTTTTGGCCCGATTGCAGTGGTTGTGACAAAGACGCAATTCGGTCGTTGATGCGGCACGCCACGCAGTGGTTGCCCACATCGGTGTGCACGGAATATGCGAAATCGACCGGCGTAGCGCCTTGAGGCAGCTCGATAATTTTGCCTTTGGGCGTGAATACATAAACCTCATCGGGGAAGAGGTCGATTTTCACACTTTCGATGAATTCGAGTGAGTTGCCCGCATTCTTTTGAATTTCGAGTAAGCCTTGCACCCACTGACGCGCTCGCGAGTGGCTCACACTCACCGAATCGTCGCTCTTCGACTTATAAAGAAAATGTGCCGATATCCCGCTATTGGCCATATCGTCCATCTCTTTAGTGCGAATTTGCACTTCGATGGGTACGCCGTGCATGCCGACTAACACTGTGTGCAACGACTGATAGCCGTTAGCTTTAGGGATGGCGATGTAATCTTTAAACTCGCTCACCACAGGTTTGTAAAGATTGTGGATTACACCGAGTACGCGATAACAAGTATCGACCGAATCGACCACTATGCGAAACGCATAGACATCCATAATTTCTTTGAAGAATTTTTTCTTGGTGCGCATCTTTTCGTAAATACTAAAAAGATGCTTCTCGCGGCCAAGCACACTCGCTTTAATGCCTTCTTTGTCGAGTCGTTTTTCAATCGACGTTTGAATCTGTTCGACCAGCTCTTTGCGATTACCTCTGGCCGTCTTTAATGCCGCTTGCAATCGACTGGCGCGAAGGGGATACATGCAGTAAAAACTGCGATCTTCTAACTCCAAGCGCACATCATTCATCCCCAAGCGATGAGCGATGGGCGCGTAAATTTCCAACGTTTCTTTAGCAATGCGGCGCTTTTTATCTGGCGGCATAGCGCCAAGAGTACGCATATTATGAAGTCGGTCGGCGAGCTTCACCAAAATCACGCGCAAATCGTTAGCCATGGCGAGCGCCATTTTTTGAAAGTTTTGCGCTTGTTTCTCGGCGTAAGATTCAAATTCAATTTGCGTGAGTTTACTGACACCGTCGACGAGATCGGCCACCGCATCGCCAAATTGTGCAGCAATGGCCTTCTTGCTGATGCCGGTATCTTCAATCACATCGTGCAGCATCGCCGCCATGAGACTTTGATAGTCCATGTGCATTCCACAAAGAATGTCGGCAACGGCAAGAGGGTGGGTAATGTAAGGTTCGCCAGAACGACGTTTTTGACCGTCGTGAGCCTGTTCAGCGTAGTAGTAAGCCCGCTTCACCAAATTGATTTGGGGAGGCTCAAGGTAGGTACTTAAGCGCTGACTGAGTGACTCTATTGTCTGCACACTTACTCCAGATTTCTAACACTTACGGCTCGGGATTGGGTTTAGCTTAGGCTAAAGATTACCACGAGTTTAACGACGGGGTGAAACAAAAAGGCCACCCGAAGGTGGCCTTATTTTACGAACCCTTAGATTTCTGGCTCGTAGGTTGTCTCAGGTTTAGGCTGAGGCAAAGTGTCTTTTTCAAGAAGGATACTGGCATCAATAAAACCTTCTTCGATCTCGCGAAGTGCGATCACGGTGGGCTTATCGTTCTCTAAGGGAACGAAGGGCTCTTTGCCACCAATGGCGATTTGGCGGGCGCGCTTGCTACCGACCATCACCAACTCAAAACGGTTGTCTACGTGTGAAAGACAATCTTCAACAGTAATACGTGCCATACAAAGACCCACTTAGGTGTTGCTAAAAAGAGACGCTCATTATGCGTCAGATGAGGCCAATCTGCCAACCTTGCCGCTAAAAATCACGCCAAAAGCGCGTGCAACAAGTCGCCATGACGGGCGATTTGTGTATCGCGACGCAACTGTTGGGCATCGATCAATGCTTCAAACTGAGCAAGCGCGGTGTCGAAGTTATCGTTAACGATCAAATAGTCGGCTTCCACATAATGAGTCATTTCGCTGATGGCTTCTGCCATTCGTGCATCAATCACCTCTTGCGGATCCTGGCCTCGTCCGGTGAGACGCTCTCGCAAGGCCTCGCGAGACGGCGGCAATATAAATAAGCTGATAGTGTCCGGTAGCTGACGACGTACTTGGGCCGCGCCTTGCCAATCAATTTCTAAAATAACGTCTCGCCCTTGCGCCAAAGTGTCTTCCACCCAAGCTTGCGAAGTGCCATAGAAGTTGCTGAAGACTTTCGCGCTCTCCAAAAACGCCCCTTCACCCAACATGCGCTCGAAGGTCGCATGATCGACAAAATGATAGTTAACACCATCGACCTCACCGGGGCGCATAGCGCGTGTCGTGTGAGAGATAGAGACGCAGACTTCAGGACGCTTCTTAATGAGGGCTGCGACCAGACTGGTTTTGCCCGCGCCAGAGGGGGCCGATACCGTATATAAAGTACCTTTAATGCTCATGAATATGCCTACTTGCGTCGATAAAAGCGCGATTATCCCACATCGAACGAGTTACGTCAGTGGGCTAGGCCTACGCATTTGGCTGAGGGTAGAATGACGCTTTTTGGTAGGCTCAACATGAAATTATTAACCTTCACCGAAGCGCGAGAACTCCTCGGTGTTTCCGCCGAATTTCTTCGCCAGTCGATCGAAAAAGGCCGTATCAAACCTGTTAGCACCGGACACCTAACGGTAGAGCAAGCCTCTTTTGACGCAGCAGATATTGCTCGATTTGGTGAGCTGCTACTTAAGCTCAAATCCGGCGGTATCGCCGCCATGATCGATATCGCCGCCTCGGGAGCCAACGGCGCTAAGGACTAGGAGCTATGTCCTTTCGCCGTAAAGATTCGCGCACTCGGTAATACGTTTGCTCAGAAATTTCCTGATAAGGCGAAACCTCGTCGAGAAACTTCATATAAGACTCATAGACCTTTTTGAATTGTGGATCTCGCGCTGCTTGCTCGTCGTAGGCTTTAAACGACATTTCATACATTTTCTCGAGAACCTCGTCGGGTAGGCGCTTAACCTCAACACCCTTTTCTTTTAGCTCCTTTAACGCGCGCGCATTGTGAGCGGTGTAAGAATCGTACATATCTTGGTTAATTACCCGGGCCGCGTAAGTCACGATCGCTTGTAAATCCTTGGGCAACGTTTCGAAGGCGGTTTTGTTCACCATTAACTCAAGAGTCGGCGCAGGCTCTTGCCACCCGGGGTAGTAATAGTATTTTGCGACTTGATGAAAACCGAACGCTAAGTCGTTCTCAGGCGCAATCCAATCCGCCGCATCCACCACCCCAGATTTGAGTGAGTAGTAAACATCGCCGCCTGGGATATTGACTGCTGTTCCGCCGACCATTGAAAACACTTCGCCCGCGATGCCCGAGACTCTCATTTTCAAGCCCGCAATATCTTGCAACGAATTCACCGGATTTCGAAACCAACCGGCCATCTGCACGCCGGTATTTCCCGCTGCAAAGGGAATGAGATTAAACGGCGCGTAGACTTCGCGCCACAACTCCATACCACCACCATAAAAGAGCCACGCGTTTTGCTCAGCCACATTCATTCCAAACGGCATGGATGTGAAAAACCCTGCCGATGCGGTTTTACCTCGCCAATAGTAGGAAGCTGCGTGCCCCATCTCCACACTGCCACTGGATACAGCCTCAAAAACTCCCATGGCCGGCACCAGCTCACCCGCGCCGTGTACGTGAATCTTCAATCGACCGTTGCTCATCTCATCGACAATAACCGCAAGTTTCTCAGCGCTTACTCCCACGCCAGGCGTGTTCTTCGGCCAAGTGGTGACCATTTTCCAATGGTAAACCCGATCCGATACCCGAGCACCCTCTCCGCTTTGCGCAGAGCCATCCTTACGATCCATCACTAACGCCGCGAAGGTAATTGCCCAAGCCGCGAGCACCCCAAGAATGATGGCAGGTGTCCAATTTGTTTTTGACTTCACAGTGCAATCCAATAAACACAAAATAAAAATGCGAATAACATTAACAGCAAAGCGCGCGAAAACACAGAGATCGGTTTTGATAGTCGCGCAATTCCGCAACTAAGGGTGTGACCAATGTCTCACTAAAATACCCCACCACCCGACACCCATTTACCAAACGAGAAACCGCCTATACCCTTAGCGCCACTTCAAAAAATCGTCGCAGGATCGACATGTATAATTCAAGGAGCGCAGCCAGACATGAATAGAATTACCCCCACACTTACTACATCAAAAAGATTTCTCATCGCCGGTGCGCACAGCGGCAAAAAAGTTGTAAGTTACGATCCCCAGATAGAAGCTGCATTCAAGAAATTAAAATCAATGGCCTTGGACGGCAACTACTGGGCCATGCTTACTGCCAAGGGGATCGAAAGCTTAACCGCAGGTAGAATGTTCCAAGATAATATTTTTATCCATCAACATTTCACCAACCCCAATGCGCGCGGTGAGTTCTTCATGATTCTCCCAGGC
This sequence comes from Cellvibrio sp., assembly GCA_051885175.1. Classification (GTDB taxonomy): domain Bacteria; phylum Pseudomonadota; class Gammaproteobacteria; order Pseudomonadales; family Cellvibrionaceae; genus Cellvibrio. Next base: position 187,792 of record JBJEWS010000012.1, on the reverse strand, counting down.
TTTAAGGCGAGGTTTCTTAACACGCCGATTGATGAAACTGAATTGGTTAGCTTAACAATTGATACGAATTACGAAGAATTACAAGAGGATTTTAAAAATCCGGCTCTATTCGTTGCTAAAAAATCAGATGAAAGAAATTATGAGCTCAAACTTGTAACCGACCCGGCCTCAATTTCGGTGAAATCATCTTTAGCCGTCATCTCTGATACAGCTAACCGAAATGGAAAGGAATTCTTTAATAAATGTGAAAAACTAATCGGTAAAACCGGCTTTGAACATAAATCTATCATCGAAAATGAACATTTTTTGCTTCACTTCACTCCAAAAGCTAAAGGAATCGATGGACTTAAATCAACCAAGGATATTTTCACTCAGCGCAGCTCAAAACTTATGAACGAGTCTGTTAGTTTGCTCGCTAACACCATGCATGCCAAAAAAGATGTAGATGGCATGAGATGGCTAAGTGTATTGGGTGGTTCGGCGATTACCCACCGTACACTTGAGCTATTGCACGCCAGAAATGTTCAACTTAAAACACACTCGTTATACCTTGCCAATCCAACTTCAAATGCAAAGCTCACGATCGACCTAACAAAAAAACTGGGAATGCGCGGCGCGGCCGTTAACTCAGGCTACAGCCTGCGGGAACTTAAAGGGAACCACTTGCCGGGGCTATTAAACAAGACAAACTATCCTAAGCTTGTCGGCGGCACTATAGGGGTCGCCAGTGCAGCAGGCACCGCAGTGAGTCTCTCCCCAGCTGCTACCGCACTTGTCGGTGCTGCCATAGGCACGGCATCTGTGGGAACGGCATTAACGGTCGTCGCAGCGGTGGGCCTCACTTACACGGTCGGCGCCGGTGTGCGCAAAGCTTATTATCAGACCACCGGGCGATAAGAGATCAAACAGCATGTTTAATGTACCTTTCCAACTTAGAGAAAGTAAAAAATACCTCACTCCAAGCGGCTATAACTTGTGGTTCGCTCCACGTCGTACATTTCGTGTAGACGGCACGCGAATTAGCTTTAAGTTTCCTCGCTACAATCGGTTCCACGGTAATCCAAAGCCGCCCAGAATGTATCCTCACTACCCTTTAAATCGAACCATAAAGTTATACACAAATGACATACCACCCTGCCGGATAAATGATGAAGAACAGCGCGATATCTATTATGTATATGAGCATCTTCTGGGATTTTTTGGACCTTGGTTCACCGGTGAGCAAGCTACGGTTTATTTTAATATTTACGTAATGCGACTGCGCAAATACCCACCGTCGCTTTCGCTGTTTCATCCACGCTCGTTCGAATCAGTGGTTGCTGATTTATTAACGGAAAACTACTCACAATTGGACTCTCGGTTTAATGTTCAGCGGAATCTTGCCCCGGTAGACTGGACTCCAATGACTCACTTACCGGTGAACGCAGCAAAATTCAAAGTCGTCGGACAGACAGCACAATCACCTCAAAAACCTTACTCTCAAATTATTTATGCCCCTTTAGATAACGACGTTATGCTCGGTATCAGGTTCGATGTTGACCATGGATCCAATCAACCGTCGTTCATTCGCGAAAAATTTTTAAATATGGCGCCCGTAGAAAAATTGATACGCGACGTGATTGCTAGCATACGTATTAAACTCGCCCCTCACGCCGAGGCTGCGCAGAAAGAAGCACTTGCGGGACTTTCGGATACGTCTCTCATTAAGGAATTCCCACCACTTAAATGGGACAATCTTGATGAAAAAACTCGGGAAGAAACTATGGAAAGGGTGCGGCAAGATTACATCAGCTATTATGAATTCGATGGCACCAAGACTAATGATAATAATTAAAAATATAGCGTATACCGGCCAATGGATTGAGCTCTAAGAGGCAGCGTGCATAGCGATACTGAAAGATAGAATTGCAAAATATGGCTGCTAAATAATAAAGCCCGCTTACGCGGGCTTTATTATTTAGAGTGACGTTAATTTCGCATATTGCATGACTAGGCGTTTGCTGCCGATTTTTTCGAACTTAACTTGCACCACCGAATTAGGCCCTGTGCCTTCGAACGATAGAATTGTCCCTTCTCCAAATATCGGGTGGCTAACTCGCTGGCCTAATTTAAAACCACTGCCACCGCCGGAATCCTCAAATTCGTCGCGCACCCGAGTTTTATTAAAACTCACTGGGCGAGTCACGCTCGCTTTGATGCGCACTTCTTCGATGCATTTGGGCGGTATTTCTTTTACAAAACGAGAGACCGAGTTGGATGTTTCACTTCCGAAAAGTCGTCGTGTTTCGGCGTAGGTAATCACCAATTTTTGCATAGCACGCGTGATGCCCACATAAGCCAAACGTCTCTCTTCTTCGAGGCGGTCAGGGTCATCCGCCGACATCTTATGGGGGAATAATCCTTCTTCAACTCCGGCCAAAAACACAAGTGGAAATTCCAAACCTTTAGCGGAGTGAAGGGTCATTAATTGCACCGCATCTTCGAACTCATCGGCTTGATTTTCACCCGCATCAAGTGCTGCAGTGTCTAAAAAGATTTGGAGTATTGAGGCACCTTCTTCGGCACCATCGTCCGGTGAAAAAGCGCGACAGGCGTTAATCAGTTCTTGCAAGTTTTCCGCGCGAGCTTGGCCTTTTTCACCTTTCTCGCTTTGATGGAACTCGAGAAGACCGGTATCGTCGAGCACCATTTTGGCAATGGCATCTAGCTCAGGCGTATCACCATTGATATCAATTTCGTGAGCTTTCTCGGCGCAATTTGCAATGAGTGACAAAAATCCACTTAGCGCATTGCCCGCTCGTGCAGTTAAAAGTTTGTTGGCAAGCATTTTTTCACTCGCGGCCCAAAGACTAATACCTTCGGCACGCGCAAAAGTGCGGATATCATCGACAGTTTTACCACCCATGCCACGAGTCGGTGTGTTGATCACTCGCTCGAACGCTGCATCGTCATGCCGATTGTTAATCAGTCGCATATAAGCGAGTGCGTTTTTAATTTCGAGACGATCGTAAAATCGTTGCCCACCGTAAATTCGATAAGGAACTGCCTCGCGTAAAAGCGCTTCTTCGAGAACCCGCGATTGGGCGTTGGAGCGATAAAGAATCGCCGCCGACTTACGAGGATTACCCGCCTTAACCCATTCTTGAATTCGCTCGACGATAAACCGCGCTTCGTCTTGCTCGTTGAATGCGGCATACAACGCAATCGGTTCACCACCTTCACCTTGAGTCCAAAGATCTTTCCCTAAGCGACCAAAGTTATTGGCAATAACCGCATTGGCGGCTTCGAGAATGTTGCCCGTCGATCGATAATTTTGCTCAAGGCGAATCGTTGTAGTTTGTTTAAAGTCTTCGCTGAATTGACGAATATTTTCGATTTTTGCCCCGCGCCAGCCGTAGATGGATTGATCGTCATCACCCACTGCAGTTACGAAACATTCTTGACCGGCCAACACACGTAGCCACGCATATTGAACGCTGTTGGTATCTTGAAACTCGTCCACCAAAATAAACGGGAAACGCTCGCGATAATGCTTGAGAATATGCGGCTTGTGGAGCCAAAGTTCGTGCGCTCGCAGCAAAAGCTCGGCGAAGTCCACCACTCCGGCGCGGGCGCAATCTTCTTCGTAGCTTTGATAAACCGCTAACATAGTGCGCAAATAAGGATCGTTGCCCGCATCAATGTGCTGCGGCCTTAGACCTTCATCTTTTTGTGCGTTGATATACCAAACCGCCTGCTTTGGCGGCCATTGGTCTTCATCAAGATTCAATTGCTGATAAACGCGTTTGACCATTCGCAGCTGATCGTCAGCGTCGAGAATTTGAAAGTTTTGTGGAAGATTCGTGTCTTGCCAATGTGCTTTCAACAGGCGATGCGCAATACCATGGAAGGTACCGACCCACATGGCACGCGTGTTAATCCTAAACTGACCGAGACCGGCCTCGCCAAACACCTCTTCCAAGCGTCCGCGCATTTCCCGCGCAGCTTTATTGGTAAAAGTCACGGCCATAATCGAGTAGGGCGATACTTGCTCTACCTGAATCAACCATGCGATACGATGCACCAACACGCGCGTTTTTCCCGACCCAGCGCCTGCCAAGATGAGCTGATTTCCGGCAGGGGCACTGACGGCTTCACGCTGCGCATCGTTAAGGTTGTCGAGAAGGTAGGAAACGTCCATCGGTATTACTCAAATCGAAATAGAAAGCGGCAATTGTACTGGCTATATATACAAGAGGCCACCTTGGAGGATATTTGTGAGGCGAGAAAAACTTATCGACCTTTGGCCGCCTGTTGAGAAATCTCGTGCAGATACATGAATTTAAAGATGACATCTCGCGCAAGACGCGTCTCTGAGTTGGTGAGAAAGACCATCCCGATGCCGAGATCACGGTTGAAGACTATCTCCGAGCGGAAGCCTTTTACCCAGCCCCCATGATGCAAAAAGTTTCGATTGCGACCATAGTCGAATACTCGCCAGCCCAATCCGTAAGCGGTATTACTCACGCCTTCACGCGATCCATAATGGCTTTGTTCTTTGGTATTTTTCGTTACCCGCGCTTGCACCTCGTCGAGGGTCTGTTTGGCGATAACATCGCTGCGTCGCCCAAGTTGAGCCAAGACGAATCGAGCCATATCGACAATGCTGGCATTAACACCTGCCGCAGGCCCCACTCGGTACCAGTTTTCGGTCACATCGGTCGGTACCCAGCGTTTACCCTGAGCGATATGCGGAACTGCACGGTTAGGTGAGTTGAAGTAGGACTCTCGACCAAACGAGGCGCTATGCATTGCCAAAGGTTTAAATAACAGCTCTTCAACAACCGATTCAAATGAGCGTCCTGCCTTTTTGGCCACCATATCGCCCGCGAGGCTATAGGTGACATTCTGATAGGCATAACATTTACCCGGCTGGCAAACAAAGTTAACCAAACGCAGCCGACGCACCGCCTCGTTGTAAGAAATACCTATATCGATCGCCGACGAATTGGAATGAGTCGGCAAGCCTACGCTTTGTGAAAGCAAATGACGCAAAGTCACGTTATCGCCATGTTTGGCTTGTTTGAAAACCACGTCTGGCAACACTTGGGTGACTTTATCGTCCCACGTGAGCCCGCCATTTCGCACATACATAGCGACGGCCGTGGCTGCAACCGGCTTTGAAGTCGATGCTAATCGAAATACAGTGTCTGGCGTCACCATGTGGCGCGTACCAGCTGTGCGAACGCCAAAGGTGCGCAAAGACTTCAATTGCCCCTGAGAAATAATGGCAACCGCCACACCAGGTACATAGGGCGCAACCTGCTTTTCGATGTAATCTTCAAATTCTTTAACAAAGGCTTGCCCTGAACTCGCCGGCGCGGCTTTGGCGAATACTTCGGCGGTGTTCAGAGTTGGAATGTCTTTGACGGGTTTTGGAAATTCCGGCACCAAACTTTTGAGAGGACCTGGTGTTTTCCCCGAATTCGATGTTTTACTCGTCACCTTCTGTGTCGCTGCTGGCTTGTTAGCAGATGAAGGCGCGGCTGAAGCTTTTGTCTGACCCACGGATTTGATCGATGGTTTAGACGAGATCGATGAGGCCGCAACTTTAGACGCGGGTACCGAATTTGCCGACGCAGACACTCCTGTAGCTTGCATCGGTCGAGATGAAGATGCTGCGCTCATGAACGTCGACGTACTATTCGAGCCAGATAGCGACCGCAACGCATATTGCGCCTCTCGACTCGACGAGCTGCTGGATGTTTGTTGCTGCATTGGCAAAACCAGCGGAATGGTCACTCGCTTCTCTTGTGCCAACGTCTGCATACTTGCCGCGACGCCAATCAGCAAAAAAATTAGTGGCGCGATAATTTTAATGAAGCCGGGCGACAAATTAGTGTGATCGTTCATTATTTTGGTACTTATTTCACTCATGACTCACTAACTCACTTGTGGCGGCTGCCTTGATACGTTTCTCGATCGGATCACACTCATTATTGCTTCAACTATAAAGCGCTTTCCCGTAGATTATCCATAATTTCCCGCTGCAGGGGCGTCACTCAAATTAATATTTATCCTGCGTACTAACGCAATTACAGCAACACTTGCACAGAGTCTGGCTAAGACTTAGTGTGATCACTTACTCACATCAAACAATCTCGGAGGATTTATGACATCTCATGCTAAACGCACGCTTGTGAGTGCAACCTTAATAAGCCTAGCTGCTCTTACCAGTGGTTGCGTAACTTGGGTAAAAGTTACTCCTGAGGGGGAAAAAATCGCTGTATCTAACCGAGCGAATGTTCAACACTGCACTAAGGTAGCGTCTGTGACTGTCCAAGGCCGAGACAACTATGTAGGGTCGATGAAGCGCGATCCGGATACCGTGTCTCAAGAACTTACCAGCCTTGCGCGCAACCAAGCGGCTACCACTTCTGGTAACACCATCGTTGCTGCAAGCGCGATTCGTAACGCCACACAAGATTTTGATGTTTTTGATTGCCCAGCTCGTTAACAATAGCGACATAAAGGAAGCTATAAAGCTTCCTTTAGTAGCGAAACTATCCAAAGCAACGGTTGTCCCTGAAAACAATAACTTAATTCTTATAAAGTGTTGCGCCTAAATCAACATCTTACTATGCTCAAGTGGTTTAGTTTATAGGCGTAACAGACTGGTGACTCCATGGCATTAGCTCATCCATCTCGGCTGAATATCTTCAAATGGCGGTTTGAGCTAACGCTCACCTGTTTGATGGTGCTAACGCTAATTGCACTCCTCCTACCCAAAAAACTATTTCAACACAGCTTGGTGATCGAGCCTGAGCAGTATCAGTTTGTTTACACCAACGATGACCGAAGTAACGGCGGCGACTCGATCGCTAGAATTCTCGACAAAAAAGGTTACAAGTGGGAATGTGATCTTATTAAATCCTATAGCCATCCATTTTGCGGTCTTGAAATCGTGTTGGGCGAAGACCGAACCAATGGCATTAACCTCTCCAAGTATTCATCGCTCAAGTTATGGATCCGATACGAGGGCCCCACCGACAGTGTACGGTTAAACCTACGCAGTATTAATCCCGCCTATTTTTTAAAAGAAAATCCCTCATCAACCAAATACAATCAGCTTGAATTTAATAAGCGCCTGCTTAATGACGAGCCTCTGGAGTTTTCCATCGAAAACTTCTCGGTGGCTGAGTGGTGGATTAATCAAAATAAAATTCCACCAAATTTGAGCCATGTCGAACTCGAAAATGTGATTGTATTTGAAGTAAGTACAGGCAATTACAGCAGTATTGGCTTACACAGCTTTGAGCTGTCACGAGTCGAATTTACAGGGTATTACTTCTCCACCGAAGACTGGTATCTCGCCATCATTATCTTTTGGCTAATTATTATTTTGGGCTACATTCTGTATCGTTCATTCCAGTTGTCGAATCAACTTAAAGAACAAATTCTGCGAGAAAACGAGCTTATCGAGATTAATCACATTCTAGACTCGCGCAGCCGTCAGTTAGATATTAAAAGCAAAACCGACCATCTCACTGGCGTGTTCAATCGCCAAGGCCTAGAGGACGCGCTGCAAGTGGCGTTAAACGAGCGTCGCGAGAACCAAAATCCGTTGTCGCTCATCATGTTCGATCTAGATCACTTCAAGCTGATTAATGATAATCACGGCCACCTGGTTGGAGACGAAGTTCTCACACAGGTTGCCGATCTCGTACAAAAACACGTGCGGAAAAATGACGTATTTGCGCGCTGGGGTGGCGAGGAGTTCGTATTAGTCTGCAAAGATTCCACAGCAAAAGAAGCTGAGTTTTTGGCAGAAAAACTTCGTGAGCTTATTAGCCTGCACGAGTTTCCACATGGCCTTAAGGTCACGGCAAGTTTCGGTGTCGCCGATATAAAACCAGAACAGACACTCGATACATTATTCCGCAACGCAGACCTTGCTCTTTACCGTGCAAAAAACGGCGGGCGCAATCGAGTCATTACTCTGTAAGACGAATCGTCAGCCATAAAAAAAGCCGTCTTCGACGGCTTTTTTTATGGAGCGTAAAACGAATTAACTCAAATTAGTTGATCGTTTCGCTTTGCGCTTCTTGCTGTGCTTTTTCTGCTGCTTGCCGTTCAGCTTGTTGCATAGCTTGAACAAACACCGCATCAAAATTAATCGGAGGCAACATTAACGGAGGGAAGCTGCCACGAGTCAAGGTGCTGTCAATCGCTTCACGTGCATAAGGAAACAAAATTTGCGGACATGCAGAATTGATGATGTGCGCCATTGCCGCACCTTCAACATTTGCAATGCTAAACAAACCGGCTTGCTTAACTTCCACTAAAAAAACCACGCGATCTTCAATGCTCGCAGTCGCTGTCAGCAATAACACAACTTCGAACAAACCCTCCTCAAGCGGCGTGGCCTGAATATTCAAATCTTGCTGAATGTTAGGTTTGAATTGTTTGGTAAAAGCTTCTGGCCCCATTGGGGTCTCGAAAGATAAGTCTTTCAAATAAATGCGCTGAATTCCAAACACTGGAGCGTCTGCTGGCGCCGCGCCTTGAGCTTCTTGTTGATTATTTTCGTTTGACATAAAACGTTTTCTCACAGGTTAATGAAAAGAGCGATTATTCGCTCTGCGCTAACAAGGCGTCTAATTTCCCCGCCTGATCCAATGCACGCAGATCGGTGAAACCACCCACATGAACATCGCCAATCCAAATTTGCGGCACAGTGCGCTGGCCTGATTTTTCCATCATGATTTGACGGGCCGCTGGATCTTGGTCGATACGAACTTCAACAGGCGTTACGCCTTTTTCAGCCAACAAACGCTTAGCGTTCACACAATAAGGACACACCGCCGTGGTGTACATAGTAACTGTCGCCATAACTTCTACCTCAACGAATGGTTAATTCTTGCCCTTAACTAAAGGTAATCCTAGCGCTGTCCATTCGCTAATGCCGCCACTTAGGCGACGAACTGTGTAACCGTCTTTGCCGAGCTGTCGGCCAACAGGGCCGGCATGCTGGCCGATTTTATCGATCAAAATAATGATCTTATCTTTGTGCGCCGCTAATTGTGACGTTTCTTTGATGAGCTTTGCCCAAGGATAATTGTGTGAACCCAAAATATGGCCAGTTTTAAATTCTGCCGCGTCACGAACGTCGACTAGGCAGGCATTGCCCTGGTTGATTAACTGTGTCAATTCGTTAGCGTTGAGTGGACGACCACTCTTGATACGTTCGCGCTGAGTGTAAATCACGATTAATGCGAGTAATACAGCAAATAACATCCACTCTTGAGAAACAAACGCGAAAAAGTCCACAGATTAAACCTTAATAACTAAATGCCAATGATGGGAGCAAGCAAACCATTATCCGAGTAGGAATACTGAGGGCGCCACTGGTAATTGCAAGGGCTAAACCGCGGTTTGGCTGCAAATTGAGGTCGGCAGTATACATCAACTCCCTCGATCACCCGAGCGTTTTAGGGAAATTCCGGCCGAGATTTGGATTTCGGGGCAAGCTGAAAGGAAGACTATCGCGCGCCTTGATGACGCCAAGGTTCTTAAGGTCTTTTAATAGAGTTTGAAGGCCAAAAGCGCTAGAATAGCCGCACTTCTCTATGATTAAAGGCTCATTAACTCGGCGCGAGTAATGGCCCTTCCCTGATAGTGTTAATCGACAATCACTTTTTGAATTTGGATGTAGACCCTATGAGCACGAAAAAACCGGTTGTGTTATTAATCCTCGATGGCTTCGGCTATTCCGAAAACACCAAATATAATGCTGTCCACGCCGCCAATACTCCTGTTTTTGACAATCTCTGGGCCACTCGTCCAAAAAGTTTGATCCATACCTCGGGCATGGCGGTTGGCTTGCCCGAAGGTCAAATGGGTAACTCCGAAGTCGGCCACACCACCATTGGTGCCGGCCGTGTGGTTTATCAAAACTTCACCCGAATCAATAAAGCCATCAGCGAAGGCGAGAATGGCGAATTCTTCAATAACCCTGTTTACGTGGAAGCGATTGATTCCGCCATCAAAAACGATAAAGCCGTACATATTCTAGGCCTTTTATCTGAAGGCGGCGTCCACAGTCACCAAGATCACATCTATGCCATGATGAAAATGGCTGTCGGTCGTGGCGCGAAAAAAGTGTACCTCCACGCATTCTTAGATGGTCGCGATACGCCACCACGCTCTGCCGAAGCACCGCTCGCCCAAGCCGAAGCCTTATTTAAAGAGCTTGGCGCAGGCCGCGTTGCGTCCATCATCGGCCGTTTTTATGCGCTAGACCGCGACAACCGCTGGGATCGCGTTAAAGCCTGCTACGATTTAATGGTCACTGGCGATGCCGAATTTGACGCCGAAACTGCCGTCGAAGGTTTAGCAGCTGCATACGCCCGCGACGAGAACGACGAGTTCGTAAAAGCGACTGTAATTTGCCCCGAAGGTGAAGAAGTAGCCACAATTGAAGACGGCGACTCTGTGATCTTCATGAACTTCCGTCCCGACCGCGCCCGCGAAATCACTCGCGCGTTAATCGACGCAGATTTCGACGGTTTTGAGCGTGAAATCCACCCGAAAATCGCGCACTTTGTGCAAACTACCGAATATGCTTCTAATATCAAAGCGCCGATCGCATTCCCACCGATCAGCTTGGCTAACTCATTTGGCGAGTACATCTCAAAATTGGGCAAAACCCAATTGCGCATCGCTGAAACCGAGAAATACGCACACGTAACCTTCTTCTTTAACGGTGGCAACGAAGTGGTATACGAAGGTGAAGATCGCATTTTAGTTCCCTCGCCTCAAGTCGCCACTTACGACTTACAACCTGAGATGAGCGCTCCAGAAGTTACTGAGAAGTTGGTTGCTGCTATCGAATCTGGCAAATACGACGCGATTATTTGTAACTACGCTAACTGCGACATGGTAGGCCATTCAGGCTTGATGGATGCCGCCATGAAAGCCTGTGAAGCGGTCGACGAATCAGTTGGAAAAGTATTGGCAGCCATCGCTAAAGTTGGCGGTGAAGCCTTGGTTACCGCCGACCACGGCAACGTTGAACAAATGTTCGACGACGAAACTGGCCAAGCTCACACCCAGCACTCGACCTTGCCTGTGCCCTTTATCTACGTTGGTGACAAACAAGCTACTATTGCCGATAACGGTTCATTAGCGGATGTCGCGCCCACTATGCTCGCGCTCTTGGGCTTACCACAACCGGCCGAAATGACCGGTAAAAACCTCGTTATTACCCAGTAATCCGACGGTCACCCCGGGCTGAAACCAGCCCGGGTTTTTCATTTAGGGAATTCTATGTTTCGATTGATTGCTTCGCGCTTTTTACCCGCTGCCCGCCAGCATGTCAGGCTCTTAGTGATCGCGATTTGCTGCCTGGTCGCGTCCCATGCGGCTGCCAATAGCCAAGCGGAAATGGCTAAATTACAAAAAGAGATCGAAGCCTTACAACAGCAGTTAAAGTCGGTTCAAGGCACCCGTAGCGGGCTGCAAAAGGAACTGGAGCGCTCTGAAAAAGAAATCAACGAGCTTCAGAAAAAAGCCAAAGACATAAACCTGCAACTTCAAAAGCAAAAAAACGAATTAAATAAACTCGAAACCGAGAAAAGCCAGCTTCAAAAGCAACAAGATGCCCAGCGTGCCCATATGGAAAAACAGCTGGTTGCAAGCTATAAACTCGGCGAACAAAGCGAAATGAAAGTGCTTTTTAATCAGGAATCGCCCGAGACCTTCGCCCGCACGCTCAAATACCACAGTTATTTTTTAGCCGCTCATCAACAAGAAATTGATAAGTTCACGGCCACCATCAAACGGATCGATGAAATCACACCCATTATTAGCTCGCGGACCGCACAACTAGCGGCCTTGCAGGCACAACTTACTCGACAGCAATCCGAACTAAAAAAGTTACATGGCCAGCGCCAGACCGCGCTGGCCAAGGTCAATGCTAATCTCAAAACTAAAGAACAAGAACTCGCCAAACTGCAGCAAGATCGCAATCGGCTACAAGAGTTAATGACTCGCGTCACCCGATCGGTTGCCAAAGCGCAGCAATCGCCCGCCTATGTGCCCCTGCCCAATGCCGGTGAGCGTTTTACCGCCCGCAAAGGTAAATTACCTTGGCCAACTCAGGGCCAGATGCTACATCGGTTTGGCAGCGCTCGAATTCCCGGCCAGTTAAATTGGAGCGGTGCCTATATTGCTGCTGCGGCTGGCACACCAGTCATTGCTGTCCACCATGGTCGGATCGTCTTCGCCGATTATTTCGGCGGCCACGGTCTACTAATCATCGTCGATCACGGCGAAGGCTACATGACACTTTATGCACACAACCAAGTGCTCTATAAAAAAGCAGGCGAATTAGTAAAAGCCGGCGAAAACATTGCCAGCATAGGCAATAGCGGTGGGCAAAGTAACCACGGCGTCTACTTCGAAATTCGCTTGCGGGGCAATCCGATCGATCCAAGTCCGTGGTTATCGCGTGGCTAAGTTTGGCGTATTTTCTTCACCAAAGCGTGAGGTGTTAATGTTTTCTGAATTCTATCGCTCGGCGACAGCGGCATTCGTCGGCCTAATGTTGTCGGCCCAAACCATGGCTCAGGCAGCACCCGCCGAATCCTCAATTCCACTCGACGAGCTGCGTAATTTTTCCAGTGTTTTTGAGCATATTCGCCGCGGCTATGTCGAAGAGATCAGCGATAAAGATCTACTCGAATATGCCATTCGCGGAATGGTTTCTGAACTTGATCCTCACTCAACCTTTCTCGACGAAGAAGAGTACCGCGAGATTAAGGCAAACACTCAAGGCCAGTTTGGTGGCGTGGGCTTAGAAGTTAGTACCGAGCACGGCTTGATCAAAGTGATCACCCCCATCGACGATAGCCCTTCAGCGAAAGCCGGCGTACAAGCAGGTGACGTCCTTATTCGCATCGATGATGTCTCAATCAAAACGCTCGATTTCAACGAGGCATTAAAATCACTGCGCGGCCCCAAGGGCAGTAGCGTCAAATTAACTTTTTTACGCGAAGGCAGCGATCAGCCGTTTGAAGTCACACTAGAACGCGACATAATTAAAGTTGTCAGCGTAAGAACACGGTTATTTGAAGACAGTTACTTTTATATTCGCATCTCCCAGTTTCAGAACGGAACAGGGACGGAGCTTGCACAAAAGCTACGACTTCAACTGGAAAAAAAACCGAATCTTGAGGGAATTATTCTCGATCTTCGCAATAATCCTGGCGGCTTGATTCAAGCAGCCGTAGAAGTAGCGGACACCTTCTTAGACGGCGGGCGAGTGGTCTTTACGCGCGGTCGGCTGCCTTCCAGCAACAGCACCTACAACGCCGCCCATGGCGACATCACTCAAGGTTTGCCTTTGGTCGTCTTAATTAACGAAGGCTCGGCATCAGCGTCAGAGATTGTCGCAGGCGCACTACAAGACCACGCTCGTGCAGTCATTCTCGGCACCAAAAGTTTTGGCAAGGGGACAGTACAATCGGTCATTCCCGTGGGAGCTGCGAGCGCCATTAAACTGACCACCGCACTTTATTACACGCCCAACGGCCGCAGTATTCAGGCCGAAGGAATCACCCCAGATGTGGTGATCGAGCGCACAAAATCATTGGAGTTAGAATCGTCAGAAAAAGAAACCGAAGCGGATTTACCCAATCATCTGCAAAATCAGTCGGCGAACAGCAAAACATCAGAAAAGAAATCCCGCCGTCCAACTCACGCGGAATTATTAAAAGAAGACAATCAACTTAACGAGGCTTTGAACCTCCTTAAAGGCCTTACGATTTATCGCCAACAATTGCAAAAACTTAGCGATAAATCATCACCGGAAAAAAGCGTGATTTCCGAGACTATTGACGCCCAAGCTCTCTCTCACGAATGATCGGTTTATGGCATAAGGTTCTATTAAATCTGCTTGGGCTCGTGATTTTCATGAGCCCGAGTCATGCATCAGAGTCTTTGCCTCGTCTAGCAATCGTAATTGACGACATAGGTAACTCTTTAGCACAGGGAAAGACAGTAATCGATTTACCTTACCCCGTCACTCTCGCCATTCTTCCGCACACCCAACATGCCTCTACGCTCGCAAGCCTGGCACATGCAGCAGGCAAAGAAGTCATGCTCCACGCTCCAATGAGCAATACGCAAAACATTCCATTAGGGAAAGGCGGGCTTTACGACTCAATGGACGAAGTGAGTTTAAAACAGCAATTGAGTGCGAATATCGACGCTGTGCCTTTCGTAAAAGGCGTCAATAATCATATGGGCAGTCGCCTTACGCAAAATTCAATTGCTATGAGATGGGTCATGGAAGTATTAAGTGAGCGCGAGCTATATTTCGTCGATAGTCGCACGACAGCGGCGACCCTTGCCGAACTAACTGCTCAACAATTTCACATCCCTCATCGCCGGCGCGATGTTTTCTTAGATCATCAAGCCACTTACACCCACACTAAAGCTCAGCTACGTTTGGCAATAAATCACGCTAAAAATAAAGGGTCCGCACTCGCTATAGGTCATCCTTACCCCAGCACTCTACAAGTTCTAAAAGAATTCGCAGATGAAGCCCGCGACGACATTAAACTTGTCTTCGCGTCCGACTTATTAAGCTTCAAACCCACTAATGCAACTCTAATAAAATCGCCGAAACGTTTACCCGCCTTACCCAACTGTCCTATGCCCAAATGGTTGGCGATTCCAGCAAAAAATGCTCCACGATTAAATATGATTTTACATATGGATAACTGCGTATTGCTCTGTGCAACAAGTGGCGCCAAAATAAATTTTTGATCAAAAAATATTTGTATTTTCTAAAAAGAGCATCTATTGTTAGCGCTATCAATTTAAACGCCATTTCCCTTTTCAAATTCGACATCCCTTCATAAAAAAGGAATTTTTATGGATAACCAACTCCGCGAAAACGAAATCTCCATTCCCGCCACGCGCTCTTTACGCTTCTTCCAACGAGATGGCTACTGGTACTACGCCACCCGCGAAGGCGTTGATATAGGCCCATTCGATTCTGTCGACGATGCGGAATCTGGTTGTCGCGAGTACATTCACTTTGTAACGTCAGGACAAGTCCAAAACCCTGAGCGCCTCATGGCACTTTATCGCGCCGCGTAAGTAGCCCCCTTTAAAAAAGCCCGCAACTGCGGGCTTTTCTTTGGCTTAGCAACAATCACAACTCGTCAAACGCATCCGTTAACAAACAATCGTAACGGCGGACGTCGTATTCGACGATTTTTGCGGCATCTTCGGCAGTGATGAGACCTTTGGCCACTGCATCTGCTGTTTGCTCTTCAATGCTTGCACCGGTGATTTTTCCGGTGTGGCGTGCGCGATAGAAGGTTTGCCATGTACCGCCCAAACCTAATAGCAGTTTGAAAGTCGATTCAACTCGGCCGGTTGCGTCATCGGGGCGTTCATTTACATGAACGTAGGTTTTAAGATGTTGACGCACTGGGTTATCTTCCATAATCAGCTGGCCCAAATCTCGCACGAGCTGATCATTGGGCTTTTTGACAATATAGCCGCATGGCATTGCTAAAAAGCGAATCAACTTGCTAATAAACCGAATGTTGAAGTTATCTGCAAAATCCCTTAATGCTTCTTGAGCAAGATAAATGGAGCGAGTTAACGCATATTCGGCGTGCTTGTCCTCTGCTTCACTCGCGGGGCGCCCTGCATGAAACTTCAGTAAGGTAGTCGCAATAAAAAGATGACTGTGCACATCGCCCAGACGCGCCGATAACAATTCGCGACGCTTCAGGTCTCCGCCCAAAATAGCCAAGGCAAAGTCAGACATGCAGGCCAGCGCCAAGCTCAACTGGTTAATCCGCTGATACCAACGGGTTGAGAATGCGGTGGCTGACTCCGGCACGGCTGTCAAACGTCCACCGGTCACGCCCGCCACGACAAGTCGAACCAAATTGCTAAACACGTGACCGAGATGACTAACAAACAGGCGATCGAACTTGTCGATTGCTTCGTCTTTATTAGGGTTCTCCAATTGCTGCATCTCGGCCAACAAATAAGGATGGCAACGAACTGCGCCCTGACCAAAGATCATCAGCGAGCGCGTGAGAATGTTGGCGCCCTCAACGGTAATGGCCACTGGAACCGCCTGATAAGCGGCGATGAGGAAGTTACGCGGGCCCTTTTGAATGGCTCGACCACCCACGATATCCATCGAGTGCTCAACCGAGGTGCGCATCATTTCGGTCGCATGGTATTTGGCCATAGCGGTCATGACCGAAGGAGCACCGTACTCCAAGCCCTTAGTCACGAATTGACGCATAGCCTCCAAGCTGTAAGCCAAGCCAGCAATTTCGGCCGTAGCTTCTTGAACGCCCTCGAATTTACCAATTTCCATGTTGAATTGGCGACGAATACGCGCGTAGGCGCCGACGGTGAGATAGTTCATTTCGCCAGACGCTGTCGACAAAGCGGGCAAAGAAACGCCCCGCCCCGCACCCAAACATTCGATTAACATGCGCCAACCTTTACCCGCCATGCTCGGCCCACCGATGATCCAATCCACAGGGATGAATACATCTTTGCCAAAGATCGGCCCGTTCATAAAAGGTGAGCCAGGATTATGTCGCTTGCCGATTTCGATTCCTGGGTGGTTGGCCGGCACTAAGGCACAGGTGATGCCGTAATCCACCTTGTTGGGATCACCCAGTAAACCTTCTGGGTCGCGAAGTTTAAAGGCCAATCCCACCACGGTCGCCACAGGCGCTAGGGTAATCCAGCGCTTACTAAAGTTGAGGCGAAGCCCAATCACTTCTTGCCCTTCGTGTTCGCCTTTGCAGACAACACCTAAATCCGGAATGGCACCGGCATCGGAACCCGCTTCTGGGCCTGTAAGGCCGAAACAGGGAATCTCTTCGCCCGTTACTAAACCAGGCAAATAGCGGTTACGCTGCTCTTGCGTGCCGTATTTGACGAGCAGCTCACCTGGGCCAAGCGAGTTAGGAACCATTGCGGTTACCGCTGCGGTACTGGAGCGGCTAGCGATTTTGCTCATAATGCGGCTTTGCGCATAAGGGCTGAAATCTAATCCGCCGTATTCTTTGGGGATAATCAATCCGAAGAATTTCTTCTCTTTCAAAAATTGCCATGCCGCCTCGGGCAAGTCTTTTAGATCATTATGGATTTCCCATTCATCTAACATCCCGCACAGGGTTTCGACTTCGTTATCTAAAAAGGATTGCTCTTCAGCCGTGAGTTTGGGCAGTTCGATGGAATCAAATTCCTTCCAATCCGGAGTGCCGCTGAAAATTTGCTTCTCCCACCACGTGGTTCCCGCCTCGAGCGCTTCCGCTTCGGTCACCGACATGGGAGGCATGGATTTTTGAAGTACGCCGTAAACGGGTTTCGTAATAAGCGTTTTGCGAAGCATCGCGATATTGAGGACTAGCAAGACCGCAACGATAGGAATAACAAACCAAAGACTGTACAAACCGGGCTCAAGAATGCCGAGCAATAGCCACGCGGCAAGAAAAACGCACGAACCCAATGTTAAATTTACTCGTCTAACGAGTAAAACCCCCACTAATACCAGCAGGCAAACCACAGACAGCAACAACATATTTTTATCCTCAACTGTGCGACTATGAACGGGCGGCAAGCTAAGCGCTCGATGGCAAAAACATCCCTTAACCTTAGCGTACTCACCTGAGAGTGAACGGAAATTCCCTTGTAAATATCACTCCAAACCCAAGGCACAGATGTAGCACAAATTGACCGGATCGCTAAGCAAAGTTTTTTACAAAGAGTTGAATCTACTCAACTTTTTGTAAAAAACTGGGGGCTGTTACGCACTTGATGAAGTTTTGTGCCATGTCGAGGATGACTTGTCCTTGGGAGTCGTTGGGTTGATTGGCAAATATCAGTTCGATACGGGAGTCTTCGATATTGGCTTCGCTGCCCTGAGAGCTCGTAATGCGGCCATCAACGGCATTTAAAACCGTCGTTCCATTAATAGTTCTTACAACCGCCTTAGCCCGCATTGGGGCCGAAGTTAATAGCCAATCGAACAACAGCTGCTCGTCAAATCGTACCTCCGCGCCGCACTGCCATCCGATAGTGGTAAATTCCTTAGTCACCTTAATCTTTTCTCTATAGCCATTGCGTGGCAAGGGCGCATCGTCAACCGCCGGAACACCATCCTTATCGATACTGAGACCAAGCCCGTATCGAGCGCCACTACTGCGCTGTGCCCTTTTAGTATGAATATCCGCTTGTTCGATTACCGCAAACGGGAGGTCGCCCCACCGACTGGTTATTACGGCGGGTTTATTGGGAAGACTTTTAGCGAAAGTATCAACGAAACCTAAGGCATCAGGTGTCGCGTCTTCGGTTTTGGTGAGAATCAATAAATCCGCCACCGACAACTGAGACGCATAGACAGGGTGTTCACGATATTTGGCTTGGGCCAGTTTGTTCGGCTCAACCAACGTCAGGGTCGCACCCAACGCTATTCGGCTTGCAAACTCTTGCGAGCTCAGCTGATCAAGTATTTCCCGAGCGTGACCTAGGCCTGTGGGTTCCACAAACAGGCGATCTAACGTCTGATCGCGCAATAACTGAGTTAACGCGACCCGCATAGGTACACCGGCCGCGCAGCATATGCACCCGCCGGGCACCTCTTTGACCGCTACACCTTGGTTGGCGAACAAAGCACCGTCAACACCTACTTCACCAAATTCATTCACAAGCACGCCCCAGCGCTCGCGAGTCGGCCGCTGCTTAATGAGGCCCTGAATGAGAGTGGATTTACCTGCTCCAAGAAATCCCGTCACCACGTGAATAATCACGGCTTTGGGCGAGTGAATACGCAGAGTCATGTCCTGATCCGATTAAAAAAACAGCATTCTACCTTAGTCGTAACTTTGCGTAACACCAATAAAATATGTATACGATTACAAATGCGACAGACCACTTTTTACAAGCAAAACGGTAACGCGAACACATTTCTTTAGTGAAAACTCAAGATAAATCAAAAGGTTATGACAATAAAAACGCCTAATTCTACTCGTTTTTTGAATCTCATCTTCCCAACTGAATGTTACATTTAGAAGCCACGGCGAAAAATCATGCAATTTAAAATTTGAAAATGAAATCGGTTACACCTAGGATTGCAACCCATCTCCCTTTATTAAGAAGGAGAGACATAAGTTTTTTGGGGCACTCACCCCAAAAAATAACGATAAGGCTGCATTAGGAGACTCTCATGAGAGATTTTCGCTCAGTAAAAACAACAGCTGCTTTCAGCAAAAAAATTCTGCCGGGCGTTATCGCGTCTGTAGTAGCGGTTGGCGTTCAAGCACAAGACATCGAAGAAGTTCTTGTGACAGGTATTAAAAGCTCGTTGACTCAATCTGTTGACGTTAAGCGTAATTCTGCGTCAGTTGTTGATGCGATTAGCGCCGAAGACATCGGTAAATTACCGGACAACACCATCGCTGACTCACTTCAGCGTATCCCAGGTATCCAAATTCGTCGTACCGCGGGTGAAGGTTCTACCGTAAACATTCGTGGTATGAGCCAAGTGTCAACCTTGTTGAATGGCGAACAATTCCTGTCAGCAGGTTCTATCACAACAATTCAGCCCGAATTATCAGACGTACCTGCAGAGCTTTTGTCTCAGGTTGATGTGTTGAAATCATCTCAGGCGAAAACCTTGGCGGCTGGTATCGGTGGCACCATCGATCTGAAAACTCGTCGCCCAATGGATATGGATGAGGGTTGGACCTTCGCAGGTTCTGCAGAAGCCTCTCAAGGTAACTACACCGACAATACCACTGGCCACAAAATCAGCGGTTTCGCGAGCTTCAACAACGGTGAAGACTTTGGCGTATTAGTGACTGTCACCAACTCCGATGCCACCATGGCTAACTATCGTTACGGCATGTACACCGACTGGTGGTTCCGTGGTTATAACGAAAATGGCGACTGGCCTGGCCAAGCTAACGCGACCGACTTGACAGGCGATGGCGACACTAACGACCAAGTTTTTGGCACCATCGACTACGGTGTGACCAACAAATTAACCGAACGTGAGCGTACAGGTGTTTCGTTAAGTGCACAGTACCAGTTGAACGACAACGTTGAATTGATCGCCGACGTGTTCCACACCAAGATGGATCAAGTCGAAACCATCAACGGTTTGGTTGCCGATAACTCTTGGTACGCCTACGACTGGATCACGCCCGACGCGTCAACTGCAACCAACCACGGTCCATCACAAGCCGTTCAGAATGGTAAAGACTTCTGGACCGCCGACGTAGTTAACTTGGATGCTCCTCGCGTTATCGCGAAATCTGAAGCACAAGTTGATAAGCGCGAATCGACCAATATCAACTTACAAGCTAACGTACACTTTAGCGACAACTTGACCGCGAGCTTCCGCTACATCCACGGTGAAGCTGAGAACGATCATACCGTTGCTATGGCTGACTCATTCTTGACCTCTGGTGCTCAAACTGGCCTTTCGACCGTTGTTGGCGGCGTCAGTGCACCTGTACACCCTAACGGCTGGGGCACCACCACAGGTGAAACTGTACCTGTCACATTCGATTGGTCAGGTAAGCACCCATCTTTGGTGTACCCATCAGGATTTGGTCAATCAATTAACGACTACGCATTAGTTTCTTACTTCTCGTCAGGCAACTACCTCAACGAAGCTGAGTTAGATGTATTCCGTGCCGACGGTTCTTACGAATTCTTTAACGACAATGCCCTTAAATTAGATTTCGGTTACCGTTTCGCAGAGCGTGAAGTATCGCGCT
Organism: Cellvibrio sp.; assembly: GCA_051885175.1. Lineage (GTDB taxonomy): Bacteria > Pseudomonadota > Gammaproteobacteria > Pseudomonadales > Cellvibrionaceae > Cellvibrio. The sequence continues at coordinate 166,973 of JBJEWS010000012.1, read as the reverse complement.
TCCAATACGATTACGTAACTCCATACACCCGTACCGGTGCTGATGGCAGTGATGTAAGCGTATGGTCTAAGTGGAATGACTCAGGTATTGCTGTACAAAATGGTGGCGACACCATCAGTGAAACCTTCAGCTTCACCGACTTGTTAGACATGGGCATGATCAGCCGTGTTAGCGATTTCGGTCCAGCGTCTGATGGCAACAGCTACTACTTCATCAACAATACCGAATTAACCAATCCAAATGCGTTTGTTAACAAACTCAACTCAGGTGCGGTAATTCGTCAAGACGGTGCGCAAAGCTACATCGTTGATGAGAATTCACAAACTGCTTACATCCAAGCATCCTGGGAAGGCGAATTCGTATTCCCATACCAAGCTAACGCGGGTGTTCAGTACGTTAAAACCGACATTGACGTATCTCAATACACTCCTTCAGCGAACGCAACTCAAGCCACCATCAATGGCGTCACGCGTCCAGCGTTAGACGGCGTTGCACCAGACATTACCGGTGTTACTGTGACTTCTCGCAGTGACGAGGAATTCTTGCCACGCTTCAACATTGGTTTTGACACTAGCGACGACACCAAATTGCGTTTCGCTTACACCAAAACTCAAATGCAGATGGATGCAAACAACCTCGGTTTAGGTTTGGTGTACACCACCAATAACAACCCTGCTGCAGGTTACTTCGAAGTAGTTTCTGCTTCACGTAACGGCAACCCACTGCTCGATCCATGGCAAGCAGACAACTTTGACCTTAGCTTCGAGTGGTACTTCGCACCGTCAAGTATGTTGAGTGTGGGCGCTTTCTACGTTGACGTAGAGAGCTCAATCGGTAAAGAAAACTTACAGATCCCATCAGTACCAAACTCTGATGGTTCTGCACCGACTCGCGACACCATCAACCTCGAAACTGTGGTTAACAAACCAGGTTCAAGCTTGCAAGGTTTGGAATTTGGTTTCCAACAAGCATTCGATTTCTTACCGGGTGCATGGGCAGGCTTAGGTACCACTTTGAACTACACTTGGACCGATTCTGACGGTGGCGACATTGACTTTAACGGTAAGTCAATGCCAATGTCTGACAACTCAGAAAACCAAGTGAACGCGGTATTGTGGTACGAGTGGGATCAGTGGCAAGCGCGTGTTGCTTACAACTATCGCTCTGAGCGCTACATCGGCCAATCTTGGAACGATGGTGCTCCAGCCGCTTGGTGGCAAGCACCAACTTCTTACGTTGACGCATCGGTTTCTTACGATCTTAACGACAACGTAACCTTGTACGTACAAGGCACCAACCTGACTAAAGAGTACGAAGAGACATACATGCAATGGTCTGACGTAAAAGTTAACCAAAACATTTATGAAGCTCGTTACACTTTCGGTGTTCGCGCGAAATTCTAATCAAGCGGGCGAGCAATCGCCCCTTGCTTTGAATTCCAAGCATAAAAAAACCCGCTTCGGCGGGTTTTTTTATGCTCATCCATTAGGGCATTTTGATTTCATTTAAGTAGGTACGCTGATCTTTAAAATTCAATGCACAGCGCCGTAAAAACTCCAGCGTCTGTAACCGCTCTTGTTTTACTTTTTCTTGGAACTCCACCGCTGTTCTTTTGGCCTCGGGGACATAGTCCAATCCTAATGCTAAGGAGTACCACGACAAAGCTGGATAATAGGCCTGAAATTCAGGTCGCCGTAATAACTCTACCAAGTTATCACCTAGCTGCCAGCGCGATCGGAATAACCGATAGGTAGAAGACACGCTCTCTTGGTCGGAGGTGTTAGCTCGCCAATATTCGGTATCCTGTCTTGGACTCATTTTGTAATGGGCAACAATGTAATCGCGGACCCCATCAAAATGCTGATTCACTCGCACGTTAAATCCATCTTTAAACTGATCGGTGAAATTTCCCCGCTGCAGCGCATCAACAAATAAACCCAGCGTTTGCTGAACCAGAAATAATGCGGTGGCCTCTAGCGGCTCGATAAACCCTTGCGACAACCCTACAGCCAAACAGTTTTTTGCCCAATGGCTTTCAACTCGCCCGACTTTCATTTTTAAATGTCGAACACTGACATCGGCATCCAATAATCCTAAATGGGTTCGTAATTCTATTTCAGCTTCGTCGGCTGAAATAAATTGATTTGAATAAACGTATCCGTTGCCACTACGCTCTGTTAACGGAATTTTCCATGCCCATCCGTTAGTTAATGCGGTGGCGCGAGTCTCTGACGGAATAATCTCTTCTGCAGCAGTAGGCATAGTGACTGCCGCATTGTTAAAGAGCATTTTTTCGTAAGAAACAAAGGGAACTTGTAAATGTTGTTGCAGGAGTATGCTCGCGAAACCCGAACAATCGATGAAATAATCGGCTTCAAGTTTTTGTCCATCAACCGTAATTAAACGTGCAATTGAGCCATCATCATGACTTTCAATTTTTTGGATGTGACCAATTTTATGGGTAACGCCCATTGCTTGAGCTTTTCTCTTTAAAAATCCGCCCAATAGTCCTGCATCAAAATGGTACCCGTATTGAAGCTCGAAAGGAAAACTCTCATTTCCTATCGGCGCCAAACCGCAGGCGCCCAAAATGTTAGCCAAATAATAAGTATCCGGCAGCACGGAAATATCTGCGCCCTGTTGTCGCGCCTGTGCGTGCGCAAAAAAAGTTGGTTGAGTAATGTAATCAACGCGAGAGGGAAACGGATGGAAATAAGCTGAATCGGGTTGGCGACCCCAACCTTCAAATCGAATGCCGCATTTATAAGTCGCGTTACACTGCGGCATCCATTCGGACTCACTGATGTTCATGGTCTTAAAAAACATCGCAAGCGCTGGCGTTGAGCCTTCACCAACGCCAATAATTCCCACATCGGCGGATTCGATAAGAGTGACTTCTGCCAAGTGCTTCCATTGATTTGCCAAAACCATGGCCGCCATCCAGCCAGCAGTTCCACCGCCGACGACAACAAATTTTTTCATCGCAATAAATCCACTAAATTTTTAGTTATTTTAACCTATTGCGAGGAGGAGCTTGGCGTATCACCCGTAAATCGTCTTAATTTATTTTGACGCAGTTTCGTCCTTCATGCTTTGCACTATAAAGTGCAGCGTCCGCACGCTCAAACAGTGCCGACTGACTATCATCTTTTAAAAATGATGTCGCACCAATGGAAATCGTAATACGCAATGATCTTTCTTTGTAATTAAACGCAAGTTTAGCGATTGCTTCGCGAATTTTGTTAAGCAATCGCTCCGCCTGATGGATATCGGTTTCTGGCAAAATCGCGACGAATTCTTCACCGCCATAACGGCCAAAAAAATCCACCTTCCGCAAACGCTTTGCAATAAGATTACCAATCACTTTGATTACTCGATCCCCAGCCGTATGACCATGCTCATCGTTGATTGCTTTAAAGTGATCAATATCGAAAATCGCCAAGACACTTGGGCGATCGAATCGAACAAAGCGCTGCAATTCAAGCGCGAATCGATCTTCAAATGCATAACGATTAGGCAGGCCGGTTAAGGCATCGTGATTAGCGCGATATTTTTGTTGCGCTAGTTGTGCACGATTAACTTCTGCTTCGGCTTCTAAATCCTTGACTTTTTGAACGAGACTATCTAACAGGTATGACAACTGCTGCTGATCTTTATCAACTTGGCGAAGATCAGATAACGAACTTCGCAAATGCGCGATCTGCTGTTGCACACAATTTTTTAAGGCATCAACACTTGAGCTGTTCGCCGCCTCAGCTTCAAATTGAGCCATAGTTTGATGGAAGGTTTGGTGCCAATCTTGACGACGCTTCTCGTGAATTTCATCGACACCTTTATTGTGCTGCAGCCAGCGATTAAGCTCGCCTAATTCTCGGCTAACACCATCGAGATATTGTGTAAAACTGCTTGATGAGTTTTGAAATACATATTGAACGCAACCACTAAATTGCTGAATCAAACTGACCGAATCTTGAATTCGTTTTTCAGCAAAGCGTTTACGTGCAAGCAGGAATTGCTCTTCATCGGGATAGTAAGGCTTAAGCGCATCGATGAGGCCCGAAAGAAGCTCAGCATAATCAAAATCAACCGATGTTTTTTTCTCATCAAACACGTCGATGTAAACGGGGGCTTGCGTAGGTGGCAATTGTTTTTTTGAGAACAGCCTACCTAAGATACCTTGTTGATCTTGTTGTAATTGTTGCAGCGCCGCCGACTGAATATCTTGAAGCGATTGTAAAGCGGGTAGAAAATCGCTGGCCGAAAAGAATTGTGCTGGTAAACCTGCAAGATAATTCGATATATATTGTTGAAGTTTTTTATCAAGCGAAAATGTCAGCCAATCGCTCGCAAGCTCTCGAAACACCGCTCTAATTTGCGCCGCATCGCTCGACTGGCTTTTTTCTAAATCAACAACATATTCACTGAGTGTATTAATTAACACGTCGACAGCATTTAATTGCTGCTTTTTCAGTGCTTTACGCAGTTCCTGCAAATGCTGATCTAATGTTTCGTCTTGCCCTTCACTAATCATGCTCAATTTAATTAAGCCGCGATGAAGAATATCGATCACTTTACTTGTTGAATCGTCCTGCTCATTGATTGACATAAAATTTCAACATCCACATTAGAAATCGTTAACTATCAACAGGGTTTTTCAAGACGAAAAAAAACCTGCCTCAAATGAGGCAGGTTTTTTAATCGATCTATTGCGCTTGCTGCGCTTTTTTCTGCGCTCGCTCGTAACGAGACAGCTCGATCAAATAATTGGTAACTTGTAGCATTTCGGCTTGTCCGTTCGCCATTCCCGCCGAAACACCGTATTTACCTTCAATTACCAACTCAGGAGTACCGGTAATTTTATAGTTGCTTACGCGCGCCTTAGCTTGCGACACCATATTGGTTACGCCGAGCGAATTAAAGGTTTTTAGTGCAACATCTTTAGTAATACCAAACTGAGTGTAAAAACTTGCCCACTGATCAGCTGTATTTAATACTTTGCGATCCACGTGAAGATGATTGAACGCTGCCAAATGGGCTTTATCAGCAATACGCAAAGCAACACCTGTGTAGTATCCACGCGCAAGGTTTTCCATTCCGGGATTCCAGATTGCGTGAGTCTGAACAAAGCTCACATCTTTCGGTAATTTTTCTTTCCACGAGTGCAATAGCGGTTCGAAATTAAAACAGTGGCCACAGTGGTAAGAAAAAATTTCAACCACTTCTATCCGATTAGGATCAATAGTCGGGACCGGCATGTCTAACATGCGATAGTGGACACCTGGTTTGTAAATCGCCTCGGGCTTTTTAATCTCACCTGCTGACTCAAGTGTCTCCGCAGCTGCGGATACGTCTTCTTTTACTTCCGCCGAGATTTCACCAGCCGGCTGCGATGGCTCCGACACTTCAGGCTGGGTGACCGCTGCAACGCTGGTTTGCGCTTGCGCAACAGGTGCAGCCGTGGCTGCATTAGGAGTTGATTCCACTTCGGCTTTGCTGCAACCAACGAGCACCAATGCCAGTGCCGATACGGCAAATATTTTTTTCATCAATTCATCCTCTGTTCTTGATTTATTTTATCGCGACCACTAATACAGCCAAGATTTAGCGAATAGGGCAAATTCTTAGTCAGTCTGATTAGAATGTCCACTCATTTCGCCCCCTAAAAATAAAAAGGCGACCGAAGTCGCCTTTTTAATACCGGGATGGCTTAGTGTAAGCCGCCAATGAAATTGGCCACGGCTTTAATTTCAGCGTCTGACATGCGATCAGCAATAGAGCGCATAATCATTTGCTCACCGTCGTTGGTACGTTCGCCGCCGCGGAAGGCACGCAATTGTTTCTCAACATATTCTGGGTGCTGGCCACTCAAACGTGGGTAGCCTGCAGGCTCATTTCCTTTACCATCTGGGGCGTGACAACCGGTACAAGCCGGTACACCAGTCTCACGGTTACCGCCGCGATAGATACGCTCACCAAGCTCAAGTGAGTCAACCAAAATGCCAGAGTTAACTCTAACTTCGGTTTTTTGAGCACCACTTAACTGAGTCGTTTGTGCGGCGTAGTAAGCCGCGATGTCCGCTAAATCTTGATCACTTAAACCAGCAATTTGGCCAGTCATTTCAAGGACGGCACGGCCAGTTCTTTCCTTTTTAACCGGATCAGTTTCACGATCCCAATCACGGATATCGTGCATTTGTTTTAACAAGTAACGCTCACCGAGGCCCGCCAATTTTGGAAAAGTTCCAACAGGACTGTTGCCATCGACTGCGTGACATGCCGCGCAAACTGCCGCTTTCTCAGCACCGGCAGTTGCATCACCTTTGGCCATTGCGCCTTGCGCCGCTACTGCGAAGACCACTGAAACTAATGCGTTGCTTAGGATTTTCTTCATTGGCTAACCCGATTTTAACGATGAATCGATATATTTGTATTGGTCCGACGACGCATAACAACCGCTCGAAATTCGCGATTAGATTGACAAAGGGCTACAATTTGCCCCTGCGCGAATTCGTCCCCTTAAATAGGCGGGCGGCATTATATACCAATGCGCCAATAACACACCATTTTGAAGGGTTTTTATGACCGCTGAACTTAATTTCTCAAAAGCACGTTTTACTCAAAGCGCGCCCAGTATACGCCAATGCCCGCCGGAAGTTGGCTATGAGGTGGCGTTCGCCGGCCGCTCCAATGCCGGTAAGTCTAGTGCAATTAATACCCTAACGAATAACCACCGCTTGGCCCGTACGAGTAAAACCCCCGGACGCACACAATTAATCAACTTCTTTGAACTCTCGCCCACCCAGCGCCTAGTCGACTTACCGGGCTATGGTTACGCGAAGGTCTCTCGCGATCTCAAAGAGCAGTGGCAGCGAGACTTATCGGAGTACCTTCAAAAGCGCCAATCCCTGCAAGGATTAATTCTTTTGATGGACATCCGCCATCCTTTGCAAGAGTTCGATACCACCATGCTTCAATGGGCGCAGCGCTCTAATATGGCTGTACACATATTACTCACCAAGGCCGACAAGCTCAGTCGAAGCCAAGCTAAAGCGTCCCAGTTCAAGGTCGAAAAAGAGTTAAAACAACTGGGATTTGGAGACAGTAACATTACCCTTCAGTGCTTCTCATCTCTTAATTCCATGGGTGTAGATGAACTGAAGGCGAAACTCACGGAGTGGCTCGCCCCAGCAGGCTCAACATCTATTGAAGAAGATTCTCCCCCAGGACACTAACACTGCGCGCAATTTCCAGCACCTAGAGAATAGGATAGTCGTAACAAAAAAAAATCCGATGATGTAAATCAATCATCGGATTAAAAATCTGACACCCTTGGGGTGGTGTCAGATGGGCTCAGGAAACTCACAAAACACTCAATAGCTGCATTAGCTACTTCTATGACGCGCCTTGGTAAGAAAAGTTCACATTCACTAACACAAAATACGAAAACAAAATTTCTGATTGATTATCAATTACTTATTCAACTATGAATGCATTTAGCTGGCGATATTTGACTCTGCACTAAAACGACGAGCAAAAAAAACCCGACTTTCGTCGGGCGTTACAGAAATCCTATCAATAACGGGGCCAAATGACCTTTTGAGAGAGGAGTAGCTCATGATCATAAAACACACATAGCTATGACACCTCAATCTAGAAAAGTTCAAAAAATTGTTTCTAAAGTTTCGTTTAGTGCGCTTCATCCCAATTATTGCCCACACCTGCCTCGACCAATAATGGAACATCGAGCGTCGCTGCCCTCGCCATACGCTCAATCACGCCTGCTTTAACGGCTTCAATATCTTCATCTGCAACCTCGAGTACCAATTCGTCATGTACCTGCATGATGATGCGAGCATCGAGACCAGCATCCTTAAGCCAATTATGTACATCGACCATGGCGCGCTTGATGATATCCGCCGCAGTGCCCTGCATAGGCGCGTTAATCGCCGTTCGTTCAGCACCCGCTTGGAGGTTACGATTTTTAGCGTTGATGTCGGGAAGATAGAGTCTGCGACCAAACAGTGTTTCGACATACCCAGTTTCATGCGCTTGCGCGCGGATATCGTTCATGTACCTCTGTACGCCCGGGTATCTTTCGAAATAGGTATTGATATAGCTTTGTGCCTCGGCTCGACCCAAACGCAACTGCCGCGCCAAACCAAACGCCGACATACCGTAGATAAGCCCAAAATTGATGGCTTTTGCGCTGCGACGCATATCGCCGGTGACGGCTTCAAGCGGCACTCCAAAAACTTCCGCAGCAGTTGCTTTGTGAACATCGAGCCCTTGGCGGAAAGCATTCAATAAGCCTTCGTCCTTTGAAAGATGAGCCATGATTCTCAATTCAATTTGCGAGTAGTCCGCCGCAATCAATTGGCTACCCGGTTTAGCGATAAACGCCTGACGGATTCGTCTACCCTCTTCGGTACGGATAGGAATATTTTGTAGATTGGGGTCTTGAGACGACAAACGTCCAGTGGCGGTAACTGCTTGATGATAAGTAGTATGGATTCGCCCCGTTTTCGGGTTAATCATCTGCGGCAACTTATCGGTGTAAGTGCTTTTCAACTTTGCCAGCCCACGATATTCCATCAGCAATTTCGGCAGCGGGTAATCAAGTGCTAACTCCTGCAACACCTCTTCTGCCGTTGAAGGACTTCCAGTAGGTGTCTTTTTGATTACCGGTAGTTTTTGTTCATCGAATAGCACAACCCCCAATTGTTTGGGGGAGCTAATGTTGAATTCGCGCCCTGCGATAGCAAAGACTTCACGCTCTAGCTCTTGCATTCGCTGACCTAGAGCCAACGACTGTTCGCCCAGTAAACGAGCATCGACCAAGGCACCATGACGTTCAACATCCGACAAAACACTTAACAAGGGCATTTCGATATCGGTCAGCACCGGCACCAAGCTCGGTGTCGCCTGCACCTGCGGCCATAATGTTTCATGAAGACGCAGGGTTATATCGGCATCTTCCGCGGCGTAGTGAGCAGCTTGTTCAAGATTGATTTGATTGAACCTCAGCTGTTTAGCGCCCTTTCCAGCAATTTCTTCAAAACTCAATGTTTTGTGGCCAAGATATCTATCGGCAAGATCATCCATGTTGTGGCGCACCGCCACGGAGTTAAGAACATAGGATTCCAGCATAGTATCGAAAGCGATGCCATTAAGCTCAATACCGTAATTTTTTAGAACACTCCGATCGTACTTGAGATTCTGCCCCACCTTCAAAACCGAGTTTGCTTCCAACAAAGGCTTAAACTTTTCGAGGACAGACTCGATCGATAACTGTTGAGGCGCACCCATATAATCGTGCCCAACTGGAACATAGAAGGCTTCGCCAGCTAGTATCGACACACTTAAACCAACTATTTTAGCTTCTAAGGTATCGAGGCTCGTGGTTTCCAGGTCGAATGCGAATAATGAACTGGCTTCTAATCGAGCAACTAAATTCGACAAACCGTCTTCATCAAAAATCGTACTGTAACTAACAGACTTAGGCACAGCAGGCACAGCAGGCACAGCAGGCGATGTTGGCGCAGCAATAGGATCACTTGAAGGAACAACAGCGGCAGTCGTTTTTCCAGTGGCGGCTAATGAAGATGAGGGCGCTGCACCAGAACGGTCGATCTCGGTCACCCAAGATTTAAACTCCAACTCTTCAAACAATTCCCTCAATCGCTGATTGTCTTGCGGCTGATTCTCAAGATCCGCTAGAGTCACCGGCAATTCCACATCGGTTTTAATCGTCGCCAGCTCATAAGACAATAATGCCAGCTCTTTATTTTCCAACAGCTTTTCTGGCATCGATTTAGCGCCTCTAAAAGACAAGGTGCGCACTTTTTCTAAATCACTGTAAATCGATTCGAGACTACCCATTCCTTGGATGAGCGCCTGAGCAGTTTTTTCACCAACTCCCGGCACACCCGGAATATTGTCAACCTTATCGCCCATAAGCGCTAAATAATCGATCATATATTCGGGACCAAAACCGTATTTCGATTTAACGCCCTCTATATCCATAACCGTATCGGTCATGGTGTTTATGAGGGTCACATGCTGGTTAACCAGCTGTGCCATATCTTTATCGCCGGTGGACACAATGACATCAACCCCTTCCTCAGTCGCCATTCGCGCCAAAGTGCCGACAACGTCATCCGCTTCCACACCCTCAATAACTAAAAGCGGTAGCCCCATAGCCTTAACAATTTCGAAAATGGGTTCGACTTGCGGACGCAATTCATCTGGCATAGGGGGACGATTGGCTTTGTACTCCGCATAGATGGCATCCCGAAATGTTTTTCCTTTGGCATCGAATACCACAACAACTGTACTTTGCGGATTGTCACGCTGCATTTTGCGCAACATGTTGATAACGCCCTTCACAGCGCCCGTAGGTGCGCCTTTGGAGTTCGTTAAAGGCGGCAGTGCATGAAAGGCCCTGTAAAGGTATGAGGAGCCATCTACCAAAATGAGGGGGAATTTTGTCTGAATCATAATTACGCTATCGAGGTAAAAGAAGAAAGCATACACCAAACACTCCAACGAGTTTTCATAGAGAATGTCGGCTTAGATTGGTATGACCAAAGTGTTACCCCAACAACATTGTGTTACCCATCACATTATTGGTAACACAACCTCGAAAGACGCTTATCCCTGTTCAGCTTCTGTTTATTTTCACCGCAAAATCAGTCTCTTATAACCATTATCGCTATAAATAGAACAAAATGTTTATAAAACCCTCTTCTCTTTTAAAAAATATGTGTTACCATGAGTAACATGAATCGGAAGAGCTAAGGCAATCCCTTAGCGACTCTACTCATAAGAACCCTAACACAGACAAGAAAGGTAGCTCACAAGGCCACTGGACAACGATTCCATCGGAGGAACACACGATGAAAAAACTAGCTTCTTTATTATTGGTATTAGCAGTAAGTAATGGCGCACTTGCCAACAACGATGAACAACCGAATTTGACCCTTGCGGCAGCCGACATTAAGTCGAACGCGGTTTGGGTAGAGTCTTTGGAAGATGCGCAGTTACGCATTGACGGCGAACTGGCTGAGAAAGCTGAAGCGTTGAACGCAGAAATTAGCGAAAAGCTACAGCAACAAATTGAACGTAAAGTTACTCAAGAATTGAACCTATAACCCCCCGCTTGGCCTTGGTAGTTGTATCACTTAAGGCCGCTTTTATTCCCGCCCTTGGGGCAAGTTGTTAGACCCCAAGGGCAAGTTTCAAACCGTTTATTTTCTAGTCATTTTCTCCTCGTGTCTTACCCGCAACGCTTTATCGTTGCGGGTTTTTTTAAGACCGAGAGATCAATCACTCTCCTACTTTTTTTCGGTTCATCGCCTTTGGCGATTAGCACCTCTCAGCCGAAATAGGCGAATCCTACTTTTTGTGATCGCCGGACAAGCACTGAACCATGGTTTCAGATAACTGTAGAAGCAGCTCATCGAAAACTTGCATAGCGTCGGTTCCTAAGGGATTCAATTCGGCTTGCCGAGCCCCGTGCTTAATCGCCCATGCATCCACACGCTTGTGTTCTTGATAGGGTTCGGTAAATAAGCAAACTACATCTTCCTGAAACGCCAACTGTAATTTCGCAAGATGCTTGGCACCCGACTTTTGCTCAGGCGTCAAACTCACGTAATCCCGCTGATTTAGTGAATAATGCGCCACGTAATGATCGTAGGCCGGATGGTAAACCACGAAGGGACGGTCCTTCACTGGCGCAAGAGATTTGGCAATTTCGGCGTCAAGCTTCTTCATGCGCTTAATCAAGACCTCCGCTCTTCGGACGAAAATTTCACCATGCTCTGGTGAAATTTGGCCAAATCTCAGCGACATAGCGCTCACGATTATTTTCACATTGTCTGGATCGAGCCATAGGTGGTAATCCTTGTCACCATGATGGTGGTGAGATTCATGTCCTTCATGGGTTGAGTCAGGATATTGCACCTGCGGAAGTGTGGCTAAAGTCAAAAGCTGCGCCGAAGCAATGTTTCGAGTCACTTTTTGTAGAAATGATTCCAACTCGGGTCCAACCCAAATAACGAGATCTGCTTGAGTGAGTTTTTTGTAGTCGGAAACTTTAAGCGCGTAATCATGTGCCGAGCTCGTGGCTGGTAACAAGCGCTCGACCAAAATTTCGTCCCCAGCGATTTCCCGAGCCAGTAAATATATTGGATTCAAGGTGACAAGCACCTGTGCTTTGGCGGCCGCTAAGGCGCTAGAGGTCACTGTGAGCGACAAGCCCATTAAACAAAGACCTAACCAAAAAGAGCGAAGATTCGAGGACATAAAGAGAATCGTGATGGGAAAAATGATAGGTTATAGTATAACAACTTTCTATGGGGTAACATAAGCACCTTAAAGAGGAGAGCTTGGTATGGTTCCACACACCCCCATCGCTTATAGCCACCATAACCATGATCACTGCATCGACGATGCGCTAACTGCTGCTCGCGAAATCTGTGATTCTCGCGGTGCGCGCCTAACCGATCTTCGGTTGCAGGTCCTCGAGCTTATTTGGCAAAACCACAAGCCTTTAGGCGCCTATGACCTAATGGATATGCTGGCTAAAATATCGACTCGTCGTGTTGCGCCACCAACGGTTTATCGCGCGCTCGATTTTCTACTGGAACATAAACTCATCCATCGAATTAATGCGCTTAACGCCTTTGTGGGCTGCCCAAGCCCTCAGCACATCCATCAAAACCATTTTTTAATTTGCCGCCTTTGCGGTGTAGCCGTCGAGCTGAATAACTCGGTGCTCAGCGAAGATATCGTGAATCACGCTAAGAAATCGGGTTTCAGCGTTGAATCTCAATCGCTAGAGGTGATGGGTTTGTGTCCAAATTGCCAGTCGGAGTCTGACAACTAAATGTCGCAACCGCTGTTATCTGCCCAAAATTTGGGGGTAAAACGTCAAGATCGGATGATTTTGGACAAGGTTAGCCTTACGCTCCATCCAGGTAAAATCGTGACCCTCATAGGCCCGAATGGCGCAGGCAAGACATCATTGGTGCGGTGTCTGTTGAACTTGATGAGGCCCGATTCTGGTTCGATCGAGCGGCAACCCAATCTTCGCATCGGGTATATGCCGCAGAAAATTCAGTTAGAGGCGAGCCTTCCGCTAACCGTATCCCGGTTTTTAAGTTTGGGCGGCCAATCAAGAATCAGCCTCGATGAGGTTATCCTCGACACAGGTATCGCGAAACTGTTGCAGCGTCCGATGCAGTCGTTATCGGGAGGCGAAACCCAGCGCGTATTGCTGGCTCGCGCTCTGCTACGAGACCCCCAGCTGTTGGTACTCGACGAGCCCGTACAAGGCGTAGATTTAGCAGGGCAAATCGCCCTATACGAGCTCATCAACCACATTCGCAATCGTCGAGGCTGCGGTGTTCTCTTAGTCTCCCACGATCTGCATCTGGTGATGGCAACCTCAGATACAGTTATCTGCCTTAATCAACATATCTGTTGCCAAGGGCATCCGGAAGCGGTCACGAATCACCCTGCCTATTTGGCGTTATTCGGCGAAACAGCACCTGTCGCTAAACCCACTATCGCGATCTACACCCATCACCACGACCATCATCACGACAGCCACGGCAATGTTGTGAAAGGTCACGTACATGGCCCCCACTGCGAGCACGACTAAATGCCCGACTTTCTTCTTCTCGCTCTTTTGGCCGGACTCGCAATCGCCTTAGTCGCAGGGCCTTTAGGCGCCTTCGCCGTATGGCGACGCATGGCCTATTTTGGCGATACTCTCGCCCACTCAGCTTTACTCGGTGTAACCTTTGGGCTGTTGCTTGAAGTGAATTTAACCCTAGCCGTAAGTGTTGGCTGTGTGCTCGTTGCCCTTGCACTGGTTGGGCTACAACGCCAACGTCAATTAGCGTCGGACACACTGTTAGGCATTCTGTCGCATTCGACGCTGGCCTTGGGCCTCGTTTGTGTCGGACTATTTAGTAATACCAGAGTCGATTTATTAGCTTACTTATTTGGCGACATCTTGGCGGTAAACACCGCCGATGTTGTCTCGATTTGGGTCATCAGCCTCGGCGTACTCGCCCTAATCATCACTCTTTGGCGTCAACTGTTGTCAATGACGGTTCACGAGGATCTAGCTCGCGTGGAAGGCGTTCCCGTAGAGGGGCTTAAAACATTGTTGATGCTGACGATGGCACTGGTTATTGCGATGGCGATGAAGATCGTTGGCGTGCTATTAATCACTGCACTGCTAATTATCCCCGCCGCGACCAGTCGTCGCATTAGCCAAACGCCCGAACTCATGGCGATTGGCGCAAGTATTATCGGCAGTCTATCGGTGGTGATGGGGTTGGCGGCATCTTATTGGTGGGACACACCCGCTGGCCCTTCAATCGTTTTGGCGGCCAGCGGTTTGTTTGTAATGTCGCTCCTAAAGCCTCAACACAATTAATTGGTTGAGGCTTACCGATTACTCACCTAGGAGTGCTTTTACTTTATCGGGTAGAGGCACAGATTTACCATCTGCCGCGCCGACCCAAACTACCTTCGAATAGCCTTCGTTAACGAGCGCGTTTTGGGCGGTCGAGTAAACATGATAATGAATCATGAAACTGGATCGACCGGGCTCACTCAATGAGAGTTCAATTCGAAGTGTATCCGGATAAAAAAGCGGCTTGAGAAAAGTACTTCCAAGAGTAACCACTACCGGAAAGCTCTCGGCTTTCAAGGATAGCCCCTGCTCCAACATCCACAAAAATCGCGCTTCTTCAAAATAGCGAAAATAACTGGTGTTGTTGACGTGGCCGAACGCGTCCATATCGCCCCAACGCAAAGGAATTTCGCAAACAAAAGTCGTGGCGGATTGGCTCATACTACCTCCTCGTTATGGTGATCTCGGTCTACTTCTGAGTAAAGCATACCTGCATTTCACCAACGCCTTCATAAATAACAGAAATGTCTTGGTTAAACGGAACCTCGATCACCCCAGCGTAGCTCCCTGTAATCACAGCTTGGCCTTTTTGTAGCCCCAATCCACGGCCGCGTAAAAATTCGACAAGCCAATATAAGGGTTTGTGAGATAGGCCGTTAGGGTGGGCGCCAGCGTAAGTGTGAGTTTTGCCTTCGACGCTCACGCTGATAGGTAACTGCGATGCCGCTTTAGCTTTTTCAAGTGCGACTTGTGGGCCGATAAACAACCCTTGATTAACAAGCCCATCGGCGAGCTTTTCGGGAAAAGAGCAAGTCTCCGGAGAGGTGAAACGGCAGTGAAGCAACTCAAGCGCCATATGTACGCGGGAGAATGCTACATCGACTTCCGCATCCGAGTAAGGCAAATCACGCGCTGGTAAATCTTCGCCGACAAAAAAGGCGAACTCCGGCTCGATGCGCGCGACCCCATTTTCGGCGAATATTGCAACGGGCGGTACCGAATTAATGGTGCGTGCATAAATGGGCGCAACGACCGTTGCGCTAGGTGACGGCTCAAGACATTTCCAACCACCAATTAAATCATCTTGGCTATCACACCACAGTTCAGTCACGCGCTCTTGGATGAGGAGCGCATCGTCAATCGTTTGCGGACGCACCGCCTCTGGGAAACGATCCCCTTGAATACCTTTAATACGACGCTCGATTATCGTGTGCGCCACTTGTTCAAACGGATTTTGTGCTTGAGAACTCATACTGCTCGTCTTTTATTAGGAAGGTGGTTTGCGACCACCGAAATGGTCGCACAGGTGTGATTAAGGCTTTTGCCCAAGATTTAATTCGTTGGCTATCATGCGCAGCTCTTCACTGGACTCTAATACGTTAATCACAGTGGCTTCGGCTTTAGCACGGTCGAGATGCAAGCTATCAAAAATAGATTGAGGAATGTCGAGTTTAGGCCCTCGGCCAATGTTGTGCTGAAGTAACAGGCGCTTAGCCACCAATACAAGATGGGCGTACTGCTGATAGGGGCCTTGGTAATTGATTTCGCTTTGGTGACGAACGCCTTGTGCCACCTCTTCCGGCATATTCCAAAGCGTCATGAGTGAACCGGCCAGTTGATCCCGAGTGATGCCAAGCAAATAACGCTCAATAACTTGGTCACTCACGTGTGGGTTCGCGTCTTCCAAATCGCACAACACTTGAAAGTAAGGTGGAAAAACTTCGGCAAGAATGAGATACCCAAAGTTGTGTAGCAATCCGCAGAGGTACGACAACCCAAAACTGGGGCGATGGTCGCGCGGAATAATGGTCACGAGGGCTTCGATAGTCGCTGCCATATATACCGCTTGCTGCCAGTAAGGATAAACGCCATGCACACCTTTTTTGGGCATGGTCAGCGATCGCCCAAGCGACAGCCCCAGCGCCAAGTTGAGCACCATATCAAAGCCCAGGACTCTCACTATGGCATCGTGAATAGAGCGAATTTTGCCCGGCGCTGAATAATAAGGAGATGCAGCCCAGCTGACTACTTGCGCCGCCAAACTAGGATCCGTCTCGACAATTTGAGCCAAATCCGAGATGTCGGCGTTGGGATTCGAGCGCAATTTGATAATACGCGACGCTGTATCGGATAAAGGCGGTAGCTCCAACGTCTCTTCTAAACGCTGCTTTACTCGTAACTGGGTAAAATTGCGCACAGCGCCCAAAATACTTTCGGCATCTTTGTCACGACTGATCGGGCGTTCGAGGTCGGCAAATGGAATCGCGATGTCGCAGATTTCTGCACCTTCTACCATGCGGGCAAATTGAGCCTGGCTCAATTTAAGAATTTCCTGACCCGATCCAGAATCTAGCCAAACATCAGAACGATCGAGAAGACGCTTATCAACAAGCGTAATAAATCCATCTTGAGGAATGGCGGGAACCGTTTCCACCCCATTCTTAAGAAGAAACTCATTCACTTGCGGTAGAGCGGCCGCTTTGAGATCGCGTCCCATATGTCGGTTCACTGCTTTTAAATCAAGCAATGAATCTGCTGCATGAATGACCTGAACCGATCCTTCAGCATCCTGCAAAATAATCGATTTGGCTGCACTCATGTCTCTTAAATGCTGGTCATGCCACCGCGGGCGGTCCATTTCATCCACCGGTACTGCAGACGCTTCATAAGCGATGTTCTGCTGGCGTAATAAGGATTGAACACTTAACGGGACTGACACAACTTGCTCCTAATTTGTTACACGGCAAGCATTCACTAATCAATAATCCTAGATTAGTTGAAAACTGTTTAGTTACGGTACGACGCCTGCGTCGAATCAAACAATCCCTAAAATTTAGTCGCGTCCCTTCTCTGGCACTAGGCTTGTAAATACTTATGGGCTCGCCCTAACCATCGTTGCAGCAGGTGCTGACAATGGTCGGGATAATTGACCAACAGTTGCTCAGCAACTTGTTTTACCTGCGGTAACAGGTGGCCATCACGTAGCAAATCAGCGACTTTGAATTGCATTTCGCCGGTTTGCCTCGTGCCCAATACTTCGCCTGGGCCGCGCAACAGCAAATCTTGTTCAGCAATGTAAAAACCATCATTGCTTTCACGCATCACCCGTAACCGCTCACGACCCTGAGCGGATAATGGTGAACTGTACAATAAGACGCAGTGGCTCGCTACAGCGCCGCGCCCAACTCTCCCTCTTAATTGATGAAGCTGCGCTAAACCTAATCGCTCAGGATTCTCGATAATCATCAAACTGGCGTTTGGTACATCTACGCCGACTTCAATCACCGTTGTAGCCACGAGCAAATCCAATTCACCTGCTTTGAAAGCCTGCATAACCGCATCCTTCTCAACCGGTTTCAAGCGCCCATGAATCAAACCCACCCGAAGCTCAGGCAGGGTTTCTTGAAGTAGCGCTTGGGTCGCTTGTGCTGCTTGAGCCTCTAATGTTTCAGACTCTTCAATCAGCGTGCAAACCCAATAAGCTTGTCGCCCGTCACGGCAGGCAATTCGAACTCGATCGATGATTTCATCTCGGCGGTTATCACTGATCACAACCGTAGTGACAGGCGTTCGTCCGGGCGGCAACTCATCGATAATCGAACAATCTAAATCCGCATACGCACTCATGGACAAGGTGCGGGGGATCGGCGTCGCGGTCATAATGAGCTGGTGCGGTCGAATTAGCGTCTTACCAGATTGCCCGCTTGTGCCTTTATCACCAAGAGCCAAACGCTGCTGAACACCAAATCTGTGCTGCTCATCAATAATCACTAACGCCAACGACGAAAATTTAACCGCTTCTTGAAAGAGAGCGTGGGTTCCAACAACTATTTTGGCGTCACCCGATTCGATAGCGGCTAGCTGCTGTTGCCGCTCTTTAGCCTTCAGCTTTCCGGTTAACCACCCAATGCTAATGCCTAAAGGCGCCATCCATTGTTGAAAATTGCGCATATGTTGCTCAGCAAGAATTTCCGTCGGCGCCATTAATGCAACTTGATGCCCAGCAGCAACCGCACGCAAAGCAGTCGCAGCAGCAACTACTGTTTTTCCAGAACCTACATCGCCTTGAATGAGTCGCAACATGGGGATGGGTTTAGCAATGTCTTGCCAAATTTCGGTTACCACCCGCTGTTGCGCCGACGTTAAGGTAAAAGGTAGGGCGCCAAAAAAACGATTCTCAAGCGAACGCTCGCCCACCAACTGATGAGCAGCGTCTTGCTGAGTTTCCTGCCGTAAAAGAAGCAAGCTAACATGATGTGCTAACAGTTCTTCAAACGCTAAGCGCTGCTGAACCGGATGCTCACCTTTTGCAAGAAGGCCGATATCAGCATCGCGCGGTGGTTGATGTAAGAATCGAATGGCATCTGCCAGCGAGGTTTGATTGACCGACCGCCGCAAAGATTCTGGAATCAGTTCAGCCAGCGGGGCTTTATCGAGCCATCCCAGCGCTTGAATCACGAGAGTACGAATTCGATGTTGCGTAAGACCTTCAGTGGTTGGGTATATGGCCGTCAAATATGGCTCTAATGGCGCAGTCGTCGCGTCCATCTGCGCTGAAAATTCCGGATGATACATCTCAAGCCCCGCCGCCCCTCGGCGGGTTTCGCCGTAAACGCGAAGTCGCGTTCCTTTAGCGAGCGATTGCTTCATTCCTGCATTGAAGTGGTAAAAACGCAGCGTGATACTTCCGGTGCCGTCTTGCAAACGGGCAACGAGACTGCGTCGTCGACCCATCACCACATCACAGGCGCGAACCTCGCCTTCTATCACCGCATGAGTATTTGGCTGAAGGCCGCCAATCGGCGTAATACGGGTCCGATCCACGTAGCGGTGGGGCAGATGAAATAAAATATCTTGCAGAGTGAAAAAATTAAGGCGAGATAACTTCTCGGCCAGCGCAGCACCCACACCTTTTAAGGCATCTATTGGAATCTGATCCAGCCGCGGCTGAGGGTGCAAGCTCGCCATGAGTTAAATTTATTGACGGCAGAGCTGGATTGCTTTTCGCAATGCGTCTATGGCTTTGTGTCGGGGGAAGCTGGCACGCCAGGCTAAAGCCACGGTACGACTGGGGGCCGGTTCGATAAACGGCCGAGTAACCAGCACATCTGAACTGTATAGCTCGCTGCGCGCCGCCGACTGCGGGACGATCGTGATGCCTAAGCCCGATGCCACCATGTGACGCAAAGTTTCTAATGAGCTGCCTTCAGCGGCGTTACGCACGTTACTGGTAGATTCATCTCCATTGCCGGTGATATTTGCGCAGGTGGTTAACACTTGATCGCGGAAACAATGTCCTTCCCCGAGTAATAATAATTTTTCGCTATTTAAATCAAGCGGGTCAATGGCCTCTTTAGCGGCCAAAGGATGGTTGTGTGGCAAGAGCACCACAAACGGCTCGTCGTATAACGGCTGAGTCACCACATCGGACTCCACGAAAGGCAGCGCCACGATAATGACATCCAGTTCGCCATTGCGTAACTTTTTGCGCAGTGTTGCGGTATAGCCTTCTTCAATGTAAAGCGGCATCTTTTCCGCCATCTGTTGCAAATGCGGGATAAACTGCGGCAGCAAATAGGGTCCAATTGTATAAATGGCGCCAACAGCCAATGGGCTCGACAACTGGTCTTTTCCCGCTTCTGCCAAATCTTTAATAGCAGCGGTTTGCTCCAACACTAAATGCGCCTGCGCGACAATCTGTTCACCCAGTGGTGTTGGTTGCACACGTGACTTAGTGCGCTCGAATAAGGCAACGCCCAATTCGTCTTCCAGCTTTTTAACAGCAATGCTCAGTGTCGGCTGACTAACGAAGCATCGCTCTGCAGCACGACCAAAATGTTGCTCTTGAGCTAAAGTCACGATATAGCGTAATTCGGTTAAAGTCATAACCTGGCCCCTGTTTTTATCGGGTAAATGGTGATGGGTTAATCCATCCGTGCTGATAGCCAAAATTTAACCTAGCTGTTATCCCTGCCTAAGGTATAGCTTCAAACTATCAACATTTCTTTCTGAACTTTCTGTTATGGATCAAACTTTAAAGCTACATCCGTCGAAATCTGTAGTTATCTTAGGTTGTGGTGTCCTTGGCAAAGCGATAGCTCGGGAGCTGAATCGCTTCGATATTCCTGTAATAGGTATTAAACGCTCAGTACCGGATAAGACAGAAGATGCGGGTCATTATCCCCTTTTTCAATACAAGAAGGGAGACATTCGTGATATTCGCTCGATAGCGCCTTTTCTCAACGAGCAGATTAGCGACATTATTTTTTGTCCAACGCCGGACAAATCTACAGAAGAAGATTATCGCGAAACTTACTTCACACCGCTAAAACACCTTTGCGAGCTGCTCAATCAAAAACAACTTAGCCCCAAAGTTTCCTTCATTTCCAGTACTAGCGTGTATGGACAACAGCAAGGAGAAATCGTTGACGAAGAAAGCTCAACTAGCCCCACTGGATTCAATGGCATATGGCTACTTCGCTGCGAAGAGTTGATTAGACAATCAAAACTGCCGCATTTTATTTTTCGACTTAGTGGAATTTACGGCGCTGATCGACGACGCCTGCTCAATCAGTTGATTGAAAAAAACTTCTCTGTGCCAAATCAGTTAACCAATCGAGTTCATATCGAAGATGCAGCGCGAGCGATTGGCTTCCTTCTCACTGCGTCTCATGTAAATGACTCTCTGTATTGCATCACCGATTGTGAGCCGGCAACAAAACTTGCCATCGCACAGTGGCTACATGCAAACAACTCGTTAGAGATTACTAAATCTGACAGCCACCCAATTCCAACAGGTAAAGCGATTTCCAATACGCGGCTACAAAAAACTGGATTTACTTTTACCTACCCAAGTTTTAAGGAAGGTTATGCGGCAATATTAAATATTCGAAACCAATAAAACCCGAAAATAAAAAAAGCCCCAGAAGGGGCTTTTTTTATTCGCACAATTACTTAGTAACTGTGGTGGTCACTTTAGTTGCCACTTGAGCAACTACACGACGATTTTGCTCACGACCATCTGCAGTAGCATTACTTGCAATTGGCTTAGCTTCACCATAACCAATAGCAGTCACTCGATCCGCTTCAATATTAAAGCGATTAATCAATGCTGCTTTGACAGCATCTGCGCGCGCTTGCGAAAGCTTAAGGTTGTAAGCATCAGCGCCTTGGCTGTCGGTGTGACCTTCAACCACAACAGTTGTGTCAGCATATTGGTTCATGAAAGATGCCAACTGCTCAACTTCAGAATAAAACTCTGGTTTAATTTCTGACTTAGCCGTATCGAAAGTGATGTTCAATTTAACCGCGACAGCTTCTGTCAATTTAAGAGAACAACCGACTTCATCAACCTTATGGGTAGATGGAGTATTAGCGCACTGGTCTTTCGAGTCTACAACGCCATCGTTGTCAGAATCGGCCTCTACGACAGGCGCAGGTGCTGCTACGGCAATTGGTTTGGCCGCTTTTTTACCGAATAAATAAGAGATACCCGCGTTGACGGCAAAGTCGGTGTATTCATTATCTAAACTATTGAATGCACGTACTTCTGTACGGAATTGGAAATTATTTCCTAAATCGCGCTTTAAGCCGGCGCCCAAGTTCAACATTGTTTCGCGGTGAGATTCTTTTACGCCCGTATTATATTCGCGCTCAAGATCGCCCAAACCAACGGCCAAGAAAGGCTTCCAAGCGCTCGATGTTTCAACATTATACAAAGCATCTAAGCGATACTGAGTTCCATCAACGTCGTCACTCACGCCTTTGAGAGTAGTGTCGTACGCACTCCAAACCGCTTCTAATGTCCAACGCTCATTGATCGGCAAACCAATAGCAGCACCCCAAGTTTTATCATCGTCGAGGTTTTCATCAAAATAATGATATCCACCGAATACGGTAACTTCTGCCGCGTGATCTTGAGCCTGCGCGCCCATTGCAATGGCAGCAGCAACAAAAGTCGACAATGTAGTTAGTGTTAATTTTTTCATGCTATTTCGTTCTCCGTTGAAATAAGCCTGGCAAAAGTGTGAGCTCTCACCCTGTGAAGTTAAGCTGCGACTTAGTCGTCACTTTTTTTGGTAAACAAAAGATCCCAAACACCGTGACCCAATCGTTCTCCACGCTTTTCAAATTTGGTGTTAGGACGATAATTAGGTTTAGGGGAATATTCACATTTGGCTTGAGTATTCTCAAAACCTTCCGCTGCTGACATGACTTCCATCATGTGTTCAGCATAAGGCTGCCAATCGGTCGCCATGTGAAAAATTCCACCATCTTTTAATTTTGGTCTAATTTTTTTTACGAAATCAGATTGCAAAATTCGGCGTTTGTGATGCTTTTTCTTATGCCATGGATCAGGGAAATATAATTGCAATCGATCGATCGATTGATCGGGAATACAATCTTCCAACACGTCCATTGCATCGGCCATGTATACCTTTAAATTACTTAACTTTTCCTGAATAGTCAGATTAATCAAACGGCCTACACCTGGTGGATGAACTTCAATTCCGATGAAATTTTTTTCGGGTTCGTTCTTCGCCATTTGCAAAAGAGAGTCGCCCATACCGAATCCAATTTCCAAAACCAATGGCGCTTTACGAGCAAAAATTTCATCGGGATTTATCGCACCCGAAAATAAGCTCAAGCCCACGAGCGGCCAGCATTCATCGAAGGCTTTTTTCTGCCCGGCAGTAATTCTTCCCGCTCGAATGACAAAACTTCGAATGGATTTTGGTTTGAATTCTGGCTTAATAAAATAGCCTTCCTCGCCCTCATCATGAATGGGAGAAGTTTCAGGAATTGTCGTCATAATAAAATCAAAAAGTCAGATTGAGGGAATAAATGCAGGGCGATCAGAGTTTCAAATATGTGAACTTCGACACACTCCGAATGTAAGAGCGATCCAGCCAACAACGAACAATAATCCACCAATTGGTGTTATAGGGCCAACCCACGAAGGTGCCCCAAAAGCAATCGCATAGAGACTGCCACTAAATAAAAAGATGCCCATTATAAAGCTAAACCCAGCCAAGGAGAAACTGAACGAGCGCCCCAGCTGCAACACCAATATGCTAATTATCGCCAGCGCTATGCTATGCAACAGCTGATAATGTGCCGCCGTTTTAACAATTTCTAAGTGATAATTCGATAAAACCGACTTCAGGCCATGTGCCGCGAAAGCGCCCATGATGACACTTACGGCCGCCAAAACCCCCGCCGTAATCAACCAAACTCGAATCATTGTTTCACCTTTTTCCACGCAATAAAAAAGGCCGCTAATGCGGCCTTTCGGTTGTTTACTCGTTTTACGCAACTTCACTCATCATGACTTTTATCTTATTCATCGCATTCTTTTCAAGCTGACGAATACGTTCAGCCGAAACACCATACTCAGCCGCTAAGTCGTGCAAGGTGGCTTTATCATCGGATAACCAACGACGCTGAAGAATAGCGCGACTGCGATCGTCAAGACGCTCAAGTGCCGCCTCAAGACTATTTACATTAGTTTCTTCCCAGTTCGATTCTTCAAGACGAACAGCAGGATCGTAACGATTGTCTTCAAGATAATGTGCAGGAGCTACGTAGCTCTCATCGTCATCATCTTCAGAGGCGTCAAAGCCAGCATCATAAGAGGCAAGTCGACCTTCCATCTCACGAACTTGCTTGACATCGACTCCTAGATCCTCAGCGACCGCCTGAGCCTCATCGTTGTTGAGCCAGGCCAAACGCTTTTTTGCACCGCGAAGATTAAAAAACAACTTGCGTTGAGCTTTAGTTGTCGCGATTTTCACAATGCGCCAGTTGCGCAAAATAAATTCGTGAATTTCCGCTTTAATCCAATGGACAGCAAAAGACACCAAACGGACGCCTTTGTCAGGGTCGAACCGCTTAACCGCCTTCATGAGTCCTACGTTACCCTCCTGAATAAGGTCGCTCAGTGCTAGGCCGTAGCCGTTATAAGAGCGGGCAATGTGTACCACGAAGCGTAAATGCGCCATAACAAGACGGCGAGCGGCATCAACATTACCGTTGTCATGCAGGTCTCGGGCGAGCGACTGCTCTTCTTCTACAGAAAGAATAGCGAACCCACTCACCGCCTGGACATAGGCATTTAAGTTGCCGCCGGGCGCTAAGACACCAATAGGTTGCAGACTTGTGCTCATTGATGAACCTCCAATTCAACTATTGCATCTTTGCAATTAATTAGTTGTTAGAACTATTAATGACACAAAAGTTCCTTTAAAAGCAAGCTTTTAGCGTAAGCTTACTTAGGCTGAATCGCATATAAGTGACGGGCTACTGCTATCCAGGCGCCAATCAATCCGGCCAATCCCGATATCAAGACCAACTGGACACTTTCGTTAAAGTCCAATCCATTTAACCGGAAATCGCTTTGATAAAGGGCCGCGAGATTGGCTACTGGCGTTGAAAGCCAATTAAAACCAATTGCCAAAATGATCGCTGCGATAATACCGCCACCAAATCCGTACCAAAACCCCGTGTAGAGAAAGGGGCGACGAACATAGGCATCAGTTCCGCCCACCAGCTTGACGACTCGAATCTCGTCGATTCTAGCTTCGATTGCCATGCGTATGGTATTCCCAAGAATCAGCAATACCGCTAATGACAATAATATAGTGAGACCCGTGACGAACAATCGCGCTAATTCGATGAACTGATGCAGCCTTTGCACCCATTGTAAATCCAATTGAACTTCATCCACGAGGCGCTCTTGCTGCAATGTCTTTTGCAAGTTTTCGATTACCGCCGGGGTTGAGTCGGCCTTGGGTTGAACTAATAAAACGCCTGGCAACGGATTCCCATTAAGCTGGTTAATCAAATCACCAAGCCCCGAGGTTTGTCGAAATTCCGCCAAGCCTTGTTCGGGGGAGATGTAGTTCACCGACTCAACATCCCCTCGCGTGGACCACTTAACTCTAAGACCATTAGCGTCCGCGTCGGTAACTTTTTGCTGTAAGTAAACCGTAATTTGGCTCGAGTTTTGCCAAGAGTAGCCGAGTTGCTGAATATTATTAAAAAGCACGAAAAGCGCCGCTGGCAGAGCGACTCCGATTGCAATCACCAACCAAGTCATCAAACTTTGAATCGGTTCTTGTAACAGTTTTACCAAGCTTGTTATCGCCGTGGTGCTGTGGTGGGCTCGCCACGCACTGAAGCGCTGCCCGTTTGACGCCTTGGAGCGCTGAACCGCGCCAACGGGAATTTTAGGTCGCTCGCGTTCGGCACGCACTTGTGAGTCGTAATGCTCAAGCTCGCGGCGACGACGTTCCTGAGCGGAGAGCGCGCGGGCACCGCCGCGAGTAGTTCGCGTTGCACCTGTGGTCGCACGAGGGGGAACGGTCGGTCGTTTCACCAGAGAACTCCATCATGAACAAGTTTGCCTTGAACCAACCCGAGCACTCGCTTATTCATTTTTTTGAGCAACTCGAGGTCATGGGTGGCGATCAACACAGTGGTTCCAACTTCATTAAATTGACGAAATAGAGTCATGATTTCGTTAGATAATTCAGGATCTAGGTTACCGGTTGGCTCGTCGGCCACAAGGATTTTCGGTTTGTTTACTACCGCTCGGGCGATACCCACACGCTGCTGCTCACCACCCGACAATACCAGCGGATTACTACGCTCTTTATCTAATAGGTCGACTTTATCTAACGCAGCGCGCACGCGTTTGCCAATCTCGTGATCGGGATAACCGGCGATTTGCAAGGGTAGCGCGACGTTGTCGAATACGGTCCGATCAAATAGCAGTTGGTGATTCTGGAAAACGACACCAATGTCGCGGCGAAAATAAGGCACTTGGCCTTTAGGCATGCGCGACAAATTGTATCCGTTAACCCATACCTGCCCTTGAGTCGGCTGCTCCATGAGCAGCATCAGCTTCATCAGCGTACTCTTGCCTGCGCCAGAGTGACCGGTGAGAAACACCATTTCCCCCGGCTTGATTTCAAAATCCACTCGCGACAGTGCATCGAAGCCCTGTTCGTAGCGTTTACTGACCGAATCGAATCGAATCACGATGGACCTATAGAATAATTAATCGGCTTTTTTATCAAACAGCGCGCTCACGAAGGCTTCCGCATTGAACGGCTGTAAATCATCAATACCTTCACCGACGCCAATAAATCGTACTGGTAAGGCAAATTTCTTACTCAGCGCGAAAATCACACCACCTTTTGCGGTACCGTCTAATTTGGTTAAGGCAAGGCCAGTCACTCCAGCCATATCTTTAAACTGCTCGGTCTGATTGACGGCGTTTTGGCCAGTTCCCGCATCTAAAACTAACAACACTTCATGAGGCGCCTGAGCATCCAGTTTAGCCATAACTCGCTTAACCTTGGCCAACTCCTCCATCAAGTTGTTTTTGTTGTGAAGACGACCCGCTGTATCGGCAATTAACACGTCGATATTGCGCGATTTCGCTGCCTGAAGCGCATCGAAAATTACCGATGCCGAATCGGCGCCGGTATGCTGAGCCACTACAGCCACGTTATTACGCTCACCCCAGACTTGAAGTTGTTCAACCGCGGCAGCACGGAAGGTGTCGCCCGCAGCGAGCATGACTTTCTTACCTTCTTTTTGGAAGCGCTTGGCAAGTTTGCCGATGGTGGTCGTTTTCCCAACACCGTTAACACCCACCACTAAAATAACATAGGGGCCTTGAGCACCCGCTATATTCATCGGCTGTTCGACTGGAAGTAGTAGTGACTTCAGCTCTTCGCGAAGCGCTTGGTAAAGTGCGTCCACATCACTTAGCTGTTTTCGCGCCACACGCGCAGTCAGTCGATTAATAATTTCGGTAGTCGCATCAATACCAACGTCGGCCACCAGAAGTTGAGTCTCTAAGTCCTCGAATAGCTCATCGTCGATTGTCTTTCGGCCGAGAAAAAGATTACCGAGGCCTTCAGCAAAGTGTGATGATGTTCGTGCTAACCCTTGTTTAATTCGAGCAAAAAAACCTAACTTTTGCGGTTTCTCTTGAATCGGCTCCGCTGCTGGCTCGGGCTCACTTTCGACAATTGATGAAACTGCGTCTCGCTCTAGCGTTTCATGTGCTGGTTCAGAGACTTCCTCGTTAATTGCATCTAGAGATGCCGATAATTGTGTTTTAAGGTTCAGCTCCTTTGCCGCTGAATTCTCAACATTTTGAGCGTGCGGTGAGACTACGGCATCAAGTTCTTCTGATTTCTCGAGAATATCAGTCACATCGTTTGAACGAGACTCACTTAGCGCCTCGTCTACAACAGAGGCCTCCTCTTTCACCGAATCCGGTGTAGAAACAACGTCTTGCTCGGGCGCTGATTGTGGCTCAGTTTTGGGCTTCTTTTTGAAGAAATCGAAAAACATAGGAATTAATTTACCAATGGTGGAAGGCAATAGGGTTTGGCGTTGAACGCAAAGGCGTTATCCTACCACTTTTGTCAGCCTTTTGATTGAGATTACACCTTGTCATCACGCACTCACCCTTGTAAAAAAACGGCTCGAACCGAGTCTTTATCCGACCTTCGCATCATTGGTGGGCGCTATCGGGGGCGAAAATTATCTTTTCCCGATGTGGATGGTTTACGCCCTACTGGGGATCGCATTCGTGAGACGCTATTTAATTGGCTAGCGCCAGATTTACCAGAATCCCGGTGCCTGGATTTATTCGCAGGCTCAGGAGCCTTAGGATTCGAGTCGCTATCACGCGGTGCAAACATGGTGTTAATGCTGGAAAAACATCCAAGCGCTCACCAGTGGCTTATAAAAAATGTGCAGAAACTGGAAGCTCAGAACGCAAAAATCGAGCTAACGGATAGCCTTCGAAGTTTAGCGCAAAAACCAGCGGTGTCTTTCGACATCGTTTATCTCGATCCCCCTTTCTCTGCTGATCTTTGGCAGCAAGCAGCAGAGCTCCTTGAGGCGAATGAATGGCTGACACCCAATGCCCGTATTTATGTAGAACTCCCCAAAGACCATCCGTTTGCCGCACCACCGCCGTGGACACTTCATCGCAATAAAATTGCCGGTGCAGTGAGCTATCGTTTGTACTATCGAGAACCGATTAATGCACCCGATAGCACCGATTAATTCGTGACGATAGACACTGAATTTTGTACCATGCGGTCTTTTATCAAGGCGAAAACTCTATGCGCACCGTTGTTTACCCGGGTACTTTCGACCCCATCACCATTGGCCACATTGATTTGGTGGAGCGCGCATGTCGCCTATTCGATAAAGTCATCGTCGCGGTTGCGTCGAGCCAACGCAAAAATCCATTGTTCAGTCTTGAGCAGCGAGTCCAGTTAGCGAAAGACACGCTAAGCCATCTCAGCAATGTTGAAGTCGTGGGATTTGATATTTTGTTGGTCGATTTTGTTCGCCAGCAAAAAGCGCATGCCGTCTTGCGCGGTTTACGGGCGGTGTCTGATTTCGAGTACGAATTCCAACTCGCGAACATGAATCGCGCTTTGGCACCCGATATGGAAAGTATCTTTTTAACGCCAGCAGAACAGCTTTCGTTTATATCTTCTTCAATTGTGCGCGAAATTGCGTCTTTGGGTGGCGATGTTTCCAAGTTTGTCGCACCGCAAGTCGAGCAAGCACTTCACCAACGTTTCAATCGCGCTTAAGGCTATCGACCAACAAAAAACCGAGGCATTCGCCTCGGTTTTTTTACATCACTAATTATTAAAGATAAGGCGCCAACCACTGCATTTGTGGGCGATCGCCGCTAGCGCTAGGTTCGAGCGTGTACATATATTCCGCCCACCAGGGCCCCGCCGCCCACCAGGCCCAACCGACCCAAACGTCTTGGTTGCTCTGCATATAACTGAGTGCGGCCTCTACCGCTTGGCGACAAGCTGCATTATCGGCACCGGCAAATTCACCCAAGTAACCTTTGAGATTGTGAGTACGCAACCACGCCGTAAATTCCGTCAAAACCTGCTGCCCGTTAGCGGTACAAGTTGGATCTGTGCCTGAATGATCCGAATCGAAATACTGATGCACCTCAATCACGAATTTATTTAATGGATCTACAACGCCTGTCATCACCTGAGCATTAGGCGTGCCGTACCAAGATTGATTCCACGAATGCGCACCTGTCCATGCATTTCCGGGCACCATAATTAAGTTAGTTGCGCCAGTTTGACGAATCGCTGCAATGGCAGCGTTGGCTGCAGTCAACCACTGCTCCGTTGGCATATCACGCGGCTCATTCACCAAACCAAACATTACGCCTGGATTGTGTTTGAAAAGATTCGCCAATCGAGACCAAAAATCGGCAAACGCAGCGTAAGGCACTTGATTGCTCCCGATAATTTGATTGTTATAGCGAGCGTAGTTATGGGGATCGAGCAATACATAAGCACCGGCAGCAGTGGCCGATTCAACGATGGCATACAAGCGGGCCTGCTCTGTTGCATCGAAATTACCGTTCAGGCTGCGCTGCAAACGCTCCCAACGAAACGGCAAACGAATGTGATTCATGCCCTTACTTAAAAAGTAATCCACCGATGACTGAGTGGGATAGGTGTAGTCGGTATCGTAAATCCCGGGAAGATTTCTCTCACCAAAGTCAGCACCGGCAAGGTTAACACCTCGGTAAGCCAACCCACTGGAAACCGATGAAGCCGCGGCCGAAGATGCTACTGAACTGCTGATTGCGGAACTTGAACTCACCGAAGAGCTTTGCGCCACACTCGACACAGCAATTTGTGAGCTCACGCTGGAGGATGCCACAACAATTGGCGCACTTGAGCTTGTAACAACCACCGAGTTCAATGAACTGCTGCTAGCTACTATTGATGAGATTTGAGAATGACTCGAGGACGAAGCGACGGGAGCCGATGAGCTCAGTGAAGAACTACTTGAGAAACTCATCGCCGAAGTGCTGATGGTCACACCTATATCAATTTGGCCAGAGCTACTGGCATTTTGGGTGCGGACGGAAACATCAAAACAACCGCTTAACGCTATACACGCTACAAGCGGCAAGAACAAAGCCGATTTCATACGAACTTCCTTGGATTTTTAAAGGTTATTAGAGTTATTCTGAGCGCACAGGGTATGATCCCTACAGCTGTGCGGCAAACATTTTTTATTCAAGCTGTGAGAAAAGCAACATAATTAATGCAAACATTAATCAATCAGATTTATCGGAATTTTGCTTAATTTGCCGTTATTTTTGACAATTTTGGCAATAAACGGTTGAGCGTCCACCCAATCGCACTTCCTTTAACAATCGATCACAATTAACGCAGTTTTTATCGCCTCGCCCATAAACCAACAGTTGCTGCGCAAAATATCCTGGCTTGCCATCGCCGCCGACGAAATCTCGAAGTGTTGTGCCGCCTTGCTCAATAGAGCGCGCCAAAACAAATTTAATTTTATCAACAAGCAACACACTTTCTTTTTTCGTAAGACTTCCCGCCTTTCGAATCGGTTTGATACCGGCCATAAAAAGCGATTCGTTCGCGTAGATATTTCCCACCCCAACCACTATGTGGTTATCCATCAAAAACTGCTTAATGGATTGGGTGCGCTTGCGACTCTTTGCGAATAGGTAGGCAGCCGTGAAATCATCCGAAAGGGGTTCTGGTCCCAATTTCTCGAGCAACTTATGTTGTTCAATAGGCCCCTCTTCATGGGCGGCGAAAAGCAGGCACCCAAACTTTCTTGGATCGCAAAACCTTAACGCAATATCACCGAAAATGAGGTCGAAATGATCATGGTACATCGGCGGTTCTTGCGCTTTGATAATTCGCAAACTGCCAGACATCCCTAAATGAATGATGAGTGTGCCGCTTTGAAAGTGCAGTAATAAATATTTGGCCCTTCGAGTCACCCGCTCTAACTTCTCGCCCACCAACCGCTGCACATCGGCTAGGGGTATTGGCCAGCGCAACTTAGCTTGGCGAATATCTACCTGAGTGAGTATTCGACCTTCAATATGCGGACTGACGCCGCGGCGAGTAGTTTCAACTTCGGGTAATTCAGGCATGAGAATCTCAGACGTAACAACACGGGCGAGGCATTCTAACAGCCGACATCAATAGGCTGTATTTGCGAAAGTAAATCGAAAGTATAAAAAAACCCAGCCAAAGCTGGGTTTTTAGAAATCATGAAAGCATCAATTACTTGATTTTGCCTTCTTTGTACACAACGTGCTTACGCACAACTGGGTCAAATTTTTTGATTTCCATTTTTTCTGGCATGGTGCGCTTGTTCTTGTCAGTCGTGTAGAAGTGACCAGTACCAGCAGATGAGTTCAAACGGATTTTTTCGCGCATGGTAAGGCTCCTTACACTTTAACGCCGTTAGCACGGATGTCAGCCAACACTGCATCGATGCCACGCTTATCAATGATACGCATACCTTTTGGAGTCAAACGCAAAGAAACGAAACGGTTCTCTGATTCAACCCAAAAACGGTGAGTTTGCAAGTTTGGCAAAAAACGACGCTTGGTGTGGTTTTTTGCGTGAGAAACATTGTTGCCAGTAATAGGACGCTTACCGGTAACTTGACATACCTTGGACATTGTAGTGCCTCGTAAATAATTTCAGCGTCTAGGATGGAGATCACGACACTTGGGTTAGAACCTTGAAGAGACTAACAACCAGCCTAGAGCATCGTTGAGCCTATTCTTTCCGAACGCGGCTTGAAAACTTGGGGGTGTGGCGTGAAATTCACATTGAATTCGCCATTGATTAGGTTTAGTCACGCTTTTTATAAGCACGCTAAACGACCCTGCCGCAAAGAGGCGCGTTTTATACCAAAACTGGCTCTCAATAGCAATAATTGGTTGCTTTTTGGTCCAAAAAAAATCTTAAAGTAGGCCTCGCTCCGCAAAAGATACGGGCGCTTCCGCACCAACCACCAAATGATCGAGGACTCTGATGTCAACTAAGGCTAATGCTTGTCGCAAACGCTCGGTTAACCGAATGTCTGCTTGACTGGGCTCGGCAACCCCCGAAGGGTGATTGTGAGCAAATATCACCGACGCAGCATTATATTTAAGCGCCAAATTAAGGATTTCCCGAGGATAAACACTAGCGGCGTCGATGGTACCCTCGAAAACCTCTTCATAACGCAATAATCGGTGCTGCGAATCCAGTAATAAAAGAGCGAAGACTTCTCGATGACGATGCCGCAATTTAGCTTGCAAATAGTCGCCGACCATTTGAGGATTTGTCAGTAAGTCGCCAGCCATAAGCTGGGCTTTTAAATGGCGTCGCGCCATTTCTAAGACCGCTTGCAACTGACAAAACTTAGCATCGCCCAAACCATAGGCGCTGTTAAAATCCTCGCGCTTGGCCTCGAGCAGTTGCCGAAGCCCACCAAACGTCGTTAACAATTCGCGGGCAAGATCGACAGCAGATTTACCCGCGACACCGGTTCGCAAAAAAATAGCCAGCAATTCTGCGTCGGATAATACCGACGCTCCCTGTTCCAATAGCTTTTCGCGTGGTCGCTCTGCCGCTGGCCATTCCTTGATGGACATGAGTCACTCCTTTCATCGAATTCATCTATCCTTGATGCGGCCCACGCTTTGAACGTGGGCAGCCTTGCGATTGAATGGTATCTTAGCGGGCTGTTGAAGTGGCGCCAAGCGCCCAATCACCCGCGAGAGTTATTTATGAGTTCACTGGCATCACTCACCAATAAACACGTACTTCTCGGTGTGACCGGCGGTATTGCGGCCTACAAAAGCGCTGAGTTAATTCGCCGTCTACAGGACGCAGGAGCGATAGTTCAAGTGGTGATGACGCCAGCGGCGCAAGAATTCATCACTCCTTTGACGCTTCAAGCACTATCAGGCTACCCAGTTCACACGACGCTTCTCGATCCCGAAGCCGAAGCCGGCATGGGCCACATACAGTTAGCACGCTGGGCCGATGTGATTCTTGTTGCTCCCGCCAGCGCCGATTTTATTGCCCGACTCGCACAGGGATTAGGCAACGATTTACTAACGACGCTGTGTCTAGCCTCGCGCGCGCCCATCGCTATTGCACCTGCGATGAACCAAGGCATGTGGCATAACTGCGCTACTCAAGAAAACCTCGATCTACTCGCCACCCGCGGTATTCATCAATTTGGCCCTGCCTCTGGATTACAAGCTTGTGGCGATGTGGGCGTCGGCCGAATGCTCGATATTCCAGAATTGGTGCAGTCCACCGCCCAGCTTTTCGAAACAGGTGTTCTTGCGGGCAAACATGTAGTGATTACAGCTGGCCCCACCCGCGAAGCGCTCGATCCGGTGCGTTATTTATCGAACCACAGCTCAGGAAAAATGGGCTACGCCCTTGCAGAAGCGGCGGCGGAAGCCGGCGCGAAAACGTTTTTAATTAGCGGCCCAACGCAATTGCCCACTCCAGCTCGAGTAACCCGAATCGATGTGGTCACTGCTAATGAGATGCTCGCCGCGGCTCAGCAATACGCACAGGATGCCGACGTCTTTATCGGCGCCGCGGCCGTTGCCGACTATCGTCCGCAAGCTATCGCCACCCAAAAAATTAAAAAAACAAACGATGACAACCTCACCCTTACTCTGGTGAAAAACCCCGACATTGTTGCCACTATCGCGCAGATGCCAAACCGTCCATTAATGGTGGGCTTCGCCGCGGAAAGTGAAAATCTGGTCGAATACGCGCGCGCAAAGTTGATTCGCAAAAATCTCGATCTCGTTGTAGCAAACAACATTTCCGAAGCCGGTATCGGCTTTAACAGCGACAACAACGCCGTAACTTTGGTGGATCATCAGGGTGAAACTGCACTGAATACGCAATCGAAACGGGTTTTGGCCCGTGAGCTTGTAGCGCGTATCGCGAATCGATTAACGTCCACACATCATTAATTGCGACACGGAATTAGGT
Organism: Cellvibrio sp.; assembly: GCA_051885175.1. GTDB lineage: Bacteria > Pseudomonadota > Gammaproteobacteria > Pseudomonadales > Cellvibrionaceae > Cellvibrio. The sequence continues at coordinate 132,662 of JBJEWS010000012.1, read as the reverse complement.
CATGCCTCACACAACTTCTGACGTGAACCCACAAGTCGATCAAGACACCCCCGAGCTTTCTCGAAAAGCCGCCGCCGCACTGCGTAAATTACGCATGAGTCCAGCAGAGCAACGCGCACTTAGCCAGCGTAATCGTCTGCGCGTTTTGGTCCTACTCGCCATCATAATGTCGAGTATTGCAGCTTATTGGTTATATCAACCGCTGGTGGTGGCAACTCAGAAAAATCAGCTATTTAGCCTGTCGCAACAAAATCTCGATAGTCGTCGAGAACTCCTCACGGCGTATCTCGGTAAACAGCGATTACTCGTTAATGAACTGGCTCAAGTCGAAGGTTTACAAGAGGCTTTGTTAGTCGCCCAAGTTATTAATACTGAGCAAGAAACCCCTAACATCTTGCACCAATGGCAAAATACCATCCCGGGTGCTTTGTATTTAGCGCTGTTCCCAACCGAGGCGCAAACACTCGACCGTGAAGCAAAATTCCCCATTCGCTACGCTGAATTAGACCTTATCAATCGCACCCAAGCAGGCGAGAAAGTCCTGCCGGAATTTAATCGTCTTAATAACCAATGGATTATCAACTGGTCGTTAGCCATAACATCACCAACTCCAGCCGGAGAAGAAATTGTTGGCAGCTTGTTGGTGGTGACCGACGCTAGAGAATTTTTACAGTTATTTCGCCAAGGGGATGAAAACCTTGGTCTTTGGGTTCTTGAGCAGCAGTTTTCCGACAACCAAACCATGCTTGTCATGCAATCAGGAGAGGCCGGCGAGTTTCCTGTTCACAATGCACGAATTCCGCAAAGTTACCTTCACGTTCATTTCACGCCCTCGAACGAATTGGCGGACATGGCCAAGGCTATTCCGACTCTGTGGCTTACGTTAATTGCGATGATCAGTGGCTCACTTCTGGCCATTGCTTTGGTCGGTCATCGCGCGATCTGCGCCTACGAGCAAAAATACTACCCGCTTAAACACGGAAAACCCGCAACCACCCCGACTGCCGCGCCCTCAGTCGATACACCACTTGCGCCCTTGCTATCGCCATCGGCCAATCCATTACCGACCCAACAAGCCGTTATAGATAATAGTGATACAGCGTCTGACGGCTTCAGTTTAAGTGAGCCCATTGTTACCGAGTCTCACCCAATCTCGCTTGCCCGCGAAATTTTCCGTTCTTACGACATTCGCGGCTTAGTCGATGACCAAATCACACCAGAGGTGATGAATCTTATCGGGCGCGCATTGGGAAGCGTCGCACTAGAGTCGGGTGAAACACACCTTTTAGTGGCGCGAGACGGCCGAACCCACAGCCAAGCGCTTTGCGAAGCTTTAATTGAGGGTGTCATTGCCACTGGCTGCAACGTAATCAATATGGGATTGGCGCCCACCCCCATGCTGTATTTTGCAACTTTCCACCACCCGAAAACCAATAGTGGGCTAGTGGTAACCGCCAGCCACAATCCCAAAACCTATAACGGGGTAAAAGCGGTAATTCAAAACCATGCACTCTCGGATGACGGGATTCTCAATCTCATGAATCGGATTGAAGCTGGCGATTTTATTCTCGGCCAGGGAGAAGTAATTGCTGCCGATTTACGCACTGCCTATATCGAGCGAATTGTCTCGGACGTTGTGTTGGCAAGCCATCTACACATCGTGATCGACGCGGGCAATGCTGTGCCTGGTCTCGTGGCACCCGAACTTTTCCGTGAACTCGGGTGCGATGTGACTGAACTCTTCTGCGAACTTGACGGCGAGTTCCCTAACCACGATCCAGACCCAACATCTCCTCACAACCTACAGGCGCTAATCGAAAAAGTGTCCGAGGTTAACGCTGATCTCGGCATTGCCTTTGATGGCGATGGCGATCGAGTAATGCTGGTCACCCGTCAAGGTGACATTATCTGGCCCGATCGATTGATGATGGTATTCGCCCGCGATTTGCTACAGCGCCATCCGGGTGCTGACATTCTATTCGATGTGAAATGTTCACGCCTGCTTCAGCAGGTCATTCAAAACTATGGCGGGCGCCCAATCATGTGGAAAACCGGCCACTCGCCCATGAAATCCAAAATGGAAGAAACCCAAGCGCTGTTGGGTGGCGAATACTCCGGCCATATTTTCATCAAAGACCGTTGGTACGGATTCGACGACGGCCTTTACGCAGCGGCTCGTTTGCTGGAAATCATGACGCTTCGCGATCAAACCCTCGACGAATTATTCGAGGCATTCCCCAAACTGATCGCCACGCCCGAGCTTAAAATTTCCGTTTCGGAACAAGTGAAATTTTCACTCATCGAAAAACTGGTCGCGCAAGGCGACTTCGAGCAAGGTAAAATTACCGGCATCGATGGTCTGCGCGTCGACTATCCAGAAGGTTGGGGGTTGGTTCGCGCATCCAATACGTCGCCCGCACTCACCTTGCGCTTCGAGGCCGAAACACAAGCGGGCCTCGAAAAAATTCAACAAGCATTTAAACGAGAACTGCTGAAAGCCGATAACAGTCTCTCTCTACCATTTTAACCGGTCACCCAATTAGGAATTTGCTATGTCCCTTAATCGCGAATCAGCCATGAACATTGCCAACGTACTGACTGAAGCCCTCCCCTACATTCAGCGCTTCACCGGCAAAACCATCGTCGTAAAGTTTGGCGGCAATGCCATGGAAGGCGAAGAACTGCAAAATAGTTTTGCGCGCGACATCGTCTTGATGAAATTGGTTGGCATGAATCCCGTGGTTGTGCACGGCGGCGGCCCTCAGATCGGCAGCTTACTCGAAAAGCTCAACATTAAATCCGAATTTATCAATGGTATGCGCGTGACCGACAGCGCGACCATGGATGTGGTAGAAATGGTATTGGGTGGATCGGTTAATAAAACTATCGTTAATTTGATTAACCGTAACGGTGGCCAAGCAGTTGGACTCACCGGCAAGGACGGCCAACTCATCCAAGCGAAAAAGCTACATGTCACTCACCAAACACCGGAAATGCAGGCGCCCGAAATTTTAGATATTGGTCTTGTCGGTGAGGTCGCTAACGTCAATACCTCTGTTATCGACATGCTCATCAACTCTAATTTCATCCCTGTGATTGCACCCATTGGGGTTGGTGAAGACGGCGTGGCCTATAACATTAATGCCGACTTGGTAGCAGGAAAGGTCGCCGAATACCTTAAGGCCGAAAAATTAATGCTATTAACTAACGTGGCCGGATTGAAAGATAAACAAGGTAATGTTTTGACAGGACTCAGCACCGAACAAGTCGACGACCTAATCGCCGACGGTACGATTTACGGCGGCATGTTGCCAAAAATCGGCTGTGCGCTAGATGCGGTAAAAGCGGGGGTTACCAGTGCGCACATTATCGATGGACGAGTTGACCACGCTGTATTGCTGGAGATTTTCACCGATGCGGGTGTCGGAACTCTCATCACGAATAACAAAAAGTAACCACTTGCTCCCAAGTGTGTCCCCAAAGGGACACACTAAAAAAAATCGTTTACCTCTCCCCTACAATCGCCTAGGATATAACTGGATGCAATATTCGACGCCACATAATACGTTTTAGCTTCTAACTATCAGCCACTATAAAGCGATCTAGGAAAGCGCTGCTTTCTCAAAATAAGAGGGAACCAATATCAATGGCTAGTACAAACGAAAAGATTCCAAGGCGCCAACACATTCTTGAGTGCTTAGCCACCATGCTCGAAGAAAGTCCGGGTGAGCGTATCACCACCGCAGCACTCGCTCGCCAAGTAGGCGTGTCCGAAGCAGCGCTTTATCGCCACTTCCCTAGTAAATCTAAGATGTTCGAAGGGCTCATTGAATTTATCGAGTCATCAATCTTCACTCGCGTTAATGTCATTTTGAATGAAGAGCCTAATAGCCTTGCCCGAATCGAAGCCATCATGACCTTGCTCCTTGCGTTCATGGAGCGAAACCCCGGTATGACTCGCTTACTCACCGGTGATGCATTAACGGGCGAGACCGAGCGCCTCCGCACCCGAATTCTTCAATTCCATGATCGTATCGAAACCCAGCTCAAGCAAATTCTGCGCGAGGCAGAACTCAGAGACGGATTGGCGCCACGACTTCCCATTGGAGCAGCGGCTAATTTACTGGTGAATGTGATCGACGGGAAAGCTTTGTCTTACGTGAGGTCAGGATTTAAACGCAATCCCGTAGAAGCTTGGCCTGAACAGTGGAAGTCACTGTCAGAGCAATTTTTGGAAGCTGTAAATTAAATAACTCCGGCGCTATTGCGCCGGAGCCATTTCTGCTAAAAGTTGAGCCAAACGAATTTTATCGGCCTCAAACTTTTCTTCGATTGTCGCCATTTCCTGATTACGCGCTTCTAATAACGCCAGAATGTCACGCTCTTCTTGTTCGAATCCCGAGATGGTTTTTAACAGGGTTTCTGGGGCGTCTTTACCTGTACGCTCGATACTGGCCGCGCTCACTTTAGCGGTTTCGAGTCGTTTTCTTGTCGCCTCTAAATTGTTTTCTAATAACGCGATATTCGACTTAAGCGTCTGCAAATTACGGATTTTTGCCGCTTCAATGTCATCTACACTTGAGTAGCTTCGACGTAATTGCAGATCTTCTTTCTTACGACGCTCTTGAGCGGCTATGACTTGTCGCTGAGCTTCAGCTTCTTCTTTGCTTAGCGCCGGCGGCACAACACGCAACACTTTTCCAGAGGGTGCAATAACCTCATAACCAGAGGCCACATACTGCGGTGGGATAGCACTATCGATCACCGTATTACCTTGTGCATTGACGTATCGGAACAATTGTTTTTCGCCAACGGGAGCTGCGCTGGTGTAAGACACATTCAGAAGCAATATCGCTGTTGCAATAATAAGCTTATTCATTGGTAGAGCTACTCCTGCCATGGAAATGTTATTTGAGCAGGAGCATAACAAACACACAGGCCGAGACCAAGATGTTGATTTAAACGGCGCTAATACGCCGCTTGATCGACTATCAAATATCTACACCATACTGGCTGCGATAATCCTTGATTTTTTGAATGAGATCACCTTGGCCAGATTGAGCTTCAAGATACGAAATAATGTGATTAAGATTAATAATACTAATCACCGGAACCCCAAAAGTCTGTTCAACCTCTTGAATTGCTGATACGTCGCCCTTACCTTTCTCTTGGCGATTGAGCCCGATGACAACGGCGGCCGGTTTTGCACCCGCCTGCTGGATAATAGTCATGACCTCACGCACGGCGGTGCCGGCAGTAATAACGTCATCAATAATTAAGACTTTACCTGTTAAAGGTGCACCCACCAGAGTTCCGCCTTCACCATGATCTTTGGCTTCTTTGCGGTTGTAACAGTAGGGCATGTCAAGATTATGTTGATCCGCTAGAGCTACAGCAGTGGTCGCCGCTAAAGGAATACCTTTATAGGCAGGACCAAAGACTAAGTCGAAAGGAACGCCTGAAGCCACGATTGCTTCAGCATAGTAACGACCTAACTTTGCAATGGCAGCGCCAGTTTGAAATTTGCCGGCGTTAAAAAAATAAGGACTCACTCGACCGGATTTCAAGGTGAATTCACCAAAACAAAGGGCTTGGCATTCAATGGCCAGCTGAATGAAGTCGGATTGGTACTTTTCCATGGAAAGTTCCTAAGGATGATCTAAGTTTAAGAAACACGTGTACGGTTAACGAATAAAGCTGAAATAGGCGCACAAATCAACATTTTATACGCTCTTGACTGATCAAAAAAACCACGAGAGCCGCTCAAAAAAGTCAAATTTTAGCACTATAGCTGTGAACTATCGTAACGATTATAGGGAAAACCCAGCCAGAACGGTAACACAAGTATACAAAGCTCGGGTATGATACACAGTACATAATCAAGGGGCTAACATGAGAGTTATCAGTCTTAGCGTCGATGGCATTTTCCAGGCGGCGCAACGCGGCCTTTACAAATGGCTCGCTAGTCAAGACGCGGATTTTATCTGCTTACAAGATCTTCGCGCACTCGAGCGCGAGTTGGAGAAACCAGAATTTCAATTAGACGGCTATAACGCTTATTTTTTTGATTCTGGTACTAAACACTATAATGGTGTGGCTATCTATACCCGCCTGCAACCCAAAGCGCTGATTTACGGCCTTGGATTTGCGTCAGGCGTTGATATGGAAGGCCGCTATCTACAAGTGGATTTTGAGCAATTGAGCATCGGCTCCCTACTTGCGCCAAGCGCAACGTCGGAGGCTGAATCTCAAGAAGTTAAGATTAAATTCTTTGACGATTTTCAGGCTCATTTAGACAAAATCACTCGCAAACGCCGCGAATTTATTTTCTGTGGCAACTGGCAGATGGCACACACGCCAAAAGATGTGAGTAATAGCGCAGCCAATCAACATGAATCCGGCTTTTTACCTCACGAACGCCAGTGGTTAAGTCAACTTTTTAACCAAATCGGTTACGTTGACGCCTTCCGTAAAGTCAACAAAGACAGCGACGAGTACAGCTGGTGGCCATCTGGCGAACGCGGTCAAGGTGACGGCTGGCGTACCGACTTGCAAGTCGTGTCGGCTAATCTGGGCCATAAAGTTGAATATGCGACTATTTACAAAGTCCAACAATTCTCTAGCCACTTACCAGTCATCATCGATTACGATATCGAACTCTAACCTCAGAAAACCCGCTCAGAATACCTCAGCGGGTTTTTTTATGCCCGTAAGTGCTTCACACCCAATTGGGTAACATTTAACATTTCTAAGAATTCCCGCAATATTATTGTTAACTTGAGAAAAAATGATTATGAGTAGCCAGTTTGTAGAATTATTGAAAAAGCGCCGTTCTCAATACGCCTTGACGAAAACCCTGCCTGTTTCAGAATCGCACTTAATTTCTGTCATCCAAGATGCAGTGAAATATTCACCTTCTTCTTTCAATTCTCAAAGCTCGCGCGTTGTTATCACATTTGGCGAGCAAAGCAATAAAGTGTGGGATATCACAAAAGCGGCGTTGCGTAGCCGCTTAGATGACGATCGCTTTGCAACCACAGCCGCGAAAATCGATAGCTTCGCCGCTGGCGCTGGCACTATTTTGTTTTACGAAGACCAACAAACAGTTCAAGCGCTCCAGCAACAATTTCCGTCTTATCAGGAAAATTTTCCAATCTGGTCTGAACAAGCAAGCGGTATGGCGCAGCTAGCGGTATGGACCGCACTTGCTGAATTAAATGTGGGTGCAAGTTTGCAACACTACAATCCGCTCATTGACGAAGCCTTAGCCACTGAATTTGAAGTACCGTCTTCTTGGGTGCTACGTGCGCAAATGCCTTTTGGAGGTCATGGGGCAGAATTTGGTGATAAGTCGTTTATTGACGATGCCTCTCGCTTTAAAGTTTTTCAGTAAGCGAATATAAAAAAGCCCAGCATCGCTGGGCTTTTTTATTGTGTTAACAATTGGGCTGGGATTTATCAATCACTAAATTTCCTTCAACACGATAACCAACCGGTCCGAAAAAGAAACTTTGATTAAGTGTTGTCACTACCACATCGGTCAATGCTACGGCGCGGGCGTTTTTTTCGATGACTCGATCGATTGCCGTTTTAATGTTGACGTTTCCCAAAGGAATAATCACGACAGGTACCGCATGAACGGCGGTAACGCGCTCGCCCTTCTCGAATTGGTTGCTGTTGATATTGTAATTTTTGGTACTTGCGACTGTTAGGTCTAGCATGCGCATGGTGCAGCCACTGAGCAGCGACAATGCCAGGGTAGCCAATAAAATTATTCTCATAGGACATCTCCATTGATTGTATAAATCAGCGGAGCCTATTCTAAAATGATTTAGGCGACAACTTACTCATCGTCCATAAATATTTCTAAGGCGCGATTCAAAAAGCGTCGACCAAGTTCGGTGGGCTTGATGACTCTCACATCAGGCTCAACCAAATTTTTGTCGATAAGCTGACGCCATTGTGGCTCTATCTCTGTCAACGCAAGGCCCGTGCGCTCGACAAAATACTCGCTGGGTACACCATCGTTCAGACGAAGTGCGTTCATCATAAATTCTAATGGCAAATTATCAGGCAACAGTAAATCGCTACCCGCTCCAAATAAATTTTGATGACCTTGCAAATTAGTGGAAATTTTCTGACTGCTCGCGGCAGCAAGATAATGTTGCGGCAAACGAGTTTTCCACAAGCGAAAGAGTCTCTTCTGATCAACGTCAGTGATCTTGCCATGCGCACCAGCGCCTATACCGAGATAATCACCAAACTGCCAATAATTAAGATTGTGTCGCGCTTGATTTTTATTGCGCGCATAGGCCGACACCTCGTACTGCTCGTAACCCGCTTCCGCTAAGCGAGTAAAACCCGCCTCTTGAATATCGACCAAAATATCTTCTTCGGGAAGCACTGGCGGCGCACTATAAAATGCCGTGTTAGGCTCAATCGTGAGTTGATACCAAGACAAATGCTCGGGCGAGAGAGCAATCGCTTGATCAATATCTGCAAGAGCATCGGCGAGCGATTGATCAGGAAGACCATGCATTAAATCTAAATTGATATTGTCGAAGCCTGCTCGCCGCGCTACGGCAACGGCATTAATGGCTTCGTCTCGACCATGCACTCGACCCAGCTTTTTCAATTGATGATCGTTAAAACTTTGAATCCCAATAGAGAGTCGATTAACACCCGCTCGCCGAAAGCCTGCAAATTTTTCTTGCTCGAAAGTGCCCGGATTAGCCTCGAGCGTAATTTCAATACCGTCTTCGAATCCAATAACCTCGGCGGCGTCTTTAATAATTTGCGCGATGGCATCTGCCGACAGCATTGATGGCGTGCCGCCACCAAAAAATATCGACGTTAACTTGCGACCTTGGGCGAGCAACTTGTCTTGTTCAAGATCAAATCGTAAGGCGCGAACATATTCAGCTTCTGGAATATCTTCACCTGCCTGATGTGAATTGAAATCGCAATAAGGACACTTGCGAATACACCAAGGCACATGGACATAAAGAGCAAGTGGAGGAAGAACAAGACTCATGAGCGATTAATACTGGCCTGTTCGGCAACCAGTCGCGCAACTAATTCGCGCATGGCATGTCCGCGGTGGCTGATCGCATTTTTTTCATCTTTGGATAATTCTGCGGCTGAACAGTTATGCGTGGGAACGAAAAACAAAGGATCGTAACCAAAGCCACCTTCACCGCGCGGTTCACGAAGCACACGCCCTTCCCATACACCGTGACAAATAATCGGGGTTGGATCTTCCTGATGACGCATGTAAACAAGAACCGCATGATAGCGTGCAGTGCGATCTTCATCGGCAACATCGGTTAAGTCGGCCAATAATTTTTCATTATTGCGAGTGTCGGTTGCATCAACACCGCAATAACGCGCCGAATAAATTCCAGGACGGCCCTGCAGAGCATCCACCTCAATCCCGGAGTCGTCTGCGATTGCCGGCAGGCCACTTCGGGCACAAGCAAATCGCGCTTTTAAAATCGCATTCTCGACAAAAGTTAAGCCTGTCTCTTCGGCCTGCTCAGAAAAATATTCTGATTGTGCAACCACTTCGGCATTGAGGGTGGCAAGCAACAGAGAAAATTCGCGCAATTTGCCTTGATTGCCCGACGCTAAAACAATTTTTTTCATGAATTAATCTTTATAAAGAGTTCGATTGAACGTCACCTGAAAAGGTGCTGCCTGATCAGGCGCTTGGACGTTGACCGTAAAATGCAAAACTTCTTCATTATTGAAGGCAAAAGGTGCGAGATAGTAAACCGCGTCACCTTCATCAATGGCTAAGAATTTAAGAGTTTGGCTTTGCTGCATTAAATTTTTTGCAGACCCAGTCACTTCTGCTTTAAGACCCAAGCTTGGTACGCCATCGGTAATTTTTACCAAACTCACGTTAACCAGGGCGCGATTACTGCCACGTACTAGACCGTAAGATTGCGCAACATTGGCCGGAATACTCGTCGAGTTGAACACTGTAAAATGAACACGATAATCGCCAAAAGTTTGATGAGTGGTAATCTCTTTAGGTTGATCAATTTGAGCTGCACTAAAAGGTGCCAATAAACAAAAGACAAGAGCAACAAGATATTTCATAGCAGACCTCATTTACTTAGGTGGTAAATGGCTGTTTCGCCAAATAAGTTAGGCAACCAATCTTTGAAAATACTGTTTGATGCCTCATTCACCACTTGCCTGTGAATGACTTTAATATTGCGTTCACGGCATAACACTTCGAAATCTTTAAAGGTACAGAAGTGGATGTTGGGCGTGTCGTACCATTCGTAAGGCAATAAGTCAGAAACCGGCATACGACCAGCCAAGGCTAAATGCAGTCGCGCTTTCCAGTGACCAAAATTGGGAAACGTGACTATGCATTCTTTGCCCACGCGGAGCATTTCATCGAGCACAAGATGCGGATAATGCAGCGTTTGCAAGGCTTGGGTCATGATGACCGTGTCGAAGCTTTTATCGGAAAAATTGCCAAGACCTTGGTCGAGGTTTTGCTCGATAACATTCAGCCCTTTTTCAATACACGCATCAATTTGTGCGCTGCCAATTTCGAGCCCATATCCGGTTACTTGTTTGTGATCTTGCAAATGTTTTAGCAAGGTGCCGTCGCCGCAGCCCAAGTCTAATACTCGGCTTCCGGTTTTAACCCAATTTTGAATTTCACTTAAATCGATACGCATCACACACTAACTCCATCTAAGTAGCGTTTCAGCACGCCTTCGTAGCGAGTGTCGGGTAGTAGGAACGCATCATGACCGTGTTTGGAATCAATCTCAGCATAGATCACCGCCTTGTTAGCGCCGACGAGAGCATCCACAATCTCCCGTGAACGCGACGGCGCAAATCGCCAGTCGGTGCTGAACGATATTACTAAGAACTTTGCTTGAGCATGTTTAAAGGCAGCGATAGGATCGTCACCGTACTCACGAGCAAGATCAAAGTAATCTAATGCCTTGGTAATGCGAATGTACGAATTCGCATCAAAACTTTTTGCAAAAGTATCGCCTTGATAACGCAAATAGCTTTCAATTTGAAATTCAACCAGCTCTTCGTTGCCCAGCTCAAAGCTGCCGCTGCGTAAATCGCGACCGAATTTTTCGCCCATGGCATCTTGCGATAAGTAGGTAATGTGCCCAATCATCCGAGCAATGGCCAAGCCACTTTGCGGAATGGTGTTATGAGCCAAATAATCGCCATGATAAAAATGCGGGTCACGCATAATGGCCTGACGTGCCGCTTCGTTAAAGGCGATATTCTGCGCGGATAATTTCATTGCCGACGCGATAACAACGGCGTGTCGCACCCGCTCGGGGTATTCAAGACTCCAACGCATTACCTGCATGCCGCCTAAGCTGCCACCGATAACCGCTGCCCAGACTTTGATTCCCAACACATCGGCCAGTTGTGCTTGAGTGTTTACCCAGTCGCGAACGCGAATATGAGGGAAATCGGCACCCCAAACTTTGCCAGTCTCGGGATTAATGGTGTTAGGGCCTGTCGAGCCATGGCAACCGCCGATGTTGTTTAGCGACACTACGAAGAATTTGTTGGTGTCTATTGACTTATTGGGGCCAATGTAGGCATCCCACCAACCGGGACGCTTGTCATCAAGCTTGTGATAGCCAGCGGCATGATGATGTCCCGATAGCGCGTGGCAAATTAAAATCGCATTTGAAGCGTCTTTATTGAGCTGGCCATAAGTTTCATAAACCAGAGAATATTCTGGCAGCACACGACCTGAAGCCAGAGTAAACGGCTCGCTAAAGGTGTGAATCTTTGGTGTAACAAGCCCTACCGAATTGGCAGGAAGTTCGTTTGACATGCTGATCTCGTAGCGTGTGAACAACGACAGGCGCGCAACGCGCGCCGAAAGATGAAAGTTGGAACAAGTCTAATCAGCGATGGAATGCATCGCAAGGCACTTAAAAGCCGAACCCTCGATTAATTCCATCGTTTAAAAATAAGCGAGGTATTAATGCCGCCAAAGGCGAAATTGTTGGTCATGATGTAATCACATGACAATTCACGCCCTTGCCCTTGAATGTAATCAAGATTGCCGCACTCTGGGTCCGGGTTGTGGAGGTTTAACGTGGGTGCAAACCAGCCTTCGCGCATCATTTCGATACTCGCCCAGGCTTCGATGGCGCCACAAGCGCCGAGCGTATGGCCGATATTGCCTTTTAAGGTACTGATAGGCGTTGTGCGCTCACCGAAAAGCGCTTCGGTTGCTTTAGATTCCGCAATATCGCCACGGTCAGTCGCCGTACCATGAGCGTTAATGTAACCAATATCCGAGGTGGTGAGACCTGCATCCGCCAATGCCATTTCCATGGCGATTTTCATAGTGCGATGATCCGGCTGGGTAACGTGCCCACCATCGGAGTTGGTGCCAAAACCCACCAATTCGGCATAGATAGTAGCGCCACGGGCGCGGGCGTGCTCTAGCTCTTCTAGAATCAAGGTTCCGGCACCTTCGCCAATCACTAAACCATCTCTATCGCAGTCGAAGGGGCTCGGTGTCACCGATGGCGTCGAGTTTTTGGTAGACGTCGCATACAGCGTGTCGAATACGGCAGCCTCTGAAGGACAAAGTTCTTCGGCGCCGCCGGCGACCATAAGATCTTGCTTACCAAATTTGATGGCCTCGTAGGCGTAACCTATGCCTTGGCTGCCAGAAGTACACGCCGAAGACGTGGTGATTACGCGGCCTTTTAGTCCGAAAAACACGCCGATATTTACCGGTGCCGTGTGCCCCATCATACGAATATAGGTGGTTGCGGTTGCACCACCGATATCGCGTTTATCCAACATTACAGCGAAATCGCGGGTGGCATCGGTCGAACCCGTCGAAGACCCATAAGACACCCCCATGGTGCCGGATTGAATCACCGGATCATCCAGTAAACCCGCGTCTATCAACGCCAGTTCGGTAGCGCGAGTGGCAAGTAGTGAAACTCGGCCCATTGAACGCGTTTTTTTGCGCGGATAATGCGCGGGAACTTCAAAATTCTCGATGGGACCTGCGAGATTAGTATTTAGGTCTTTGTAGGTCGCCCAATCGTCCAATCGACGAATTGCGCTAACCCCTTGCTTCAATTGGGCAGAAAACGTTTCCCAGTTGTCGCCGAGTGCGCTAACAACCCCCATACCTGTGACTACAACACGTCTCATTAGAGCATTCCACCATTAACCGAAATGACCTGACGGGTGATATAGCCCGCCTCATCCGAAACTAAAAAACTGACCAAAGCCGCGACTTCAGCCGCCTCTCCAGCACGACGCATAGGAATGATTTTTAGTGCCTCTTCCACTGGCGCCTCGTCCATCATTTCGGTATTGATAAGACCAGGTGCCACGCAGTTGACCGTGATGTTACGGCTGGCCAGCTCGACCGCCAGCGCTTTTGTCGCGCCGATGATGCCCGCCTTGGCGGCGCTGTAATTGACTTGCCCGCGATTCCCCATGATTCCCGAGACTGACGACAAGGTCACTATACGGCCTGGTTTGCGGCGACGAACCATCGGCATGATGACCGGATGTAAGACGTTATAAAAGGCATCGAGATTGGTGTGGATAACATCATCCCAATCATCTTCTTCCATGGCGGGGAAGGCGTTGTCACGGGCAATTCCCGCGTTACAGACCACGCCGTAATAAGCGCCATGATCGGCAATATCGGCCTCGATCGAGGCTTTAGCAGCAGCGCGATCGGCAACATCAAATTGTAAGAGTTTGATATCGCCGCCGAATTTCGCCAAGTCGTCGACCAAGGCTTGGGCTTGCTCGCGCTGACTGCGGCAGTGCACAACCAAATCAAAGCCGTCGGCCGCTAAACGCTCGGCGATCGCGCGGCCAATACCGCGGCTTGAGCCAGTGACAAGAATTCTTTTACCTTTATTCATAATGTTTCCAACGAACTTATTCTGCCGATGAACCAAATACGTCATCGATGTTATCGGGCTGAATCGCTTTAATTTGAGCGCTGGCCAATAGCATGTCGCCGGCGAATATTTGGCAATCGAAAAGTGCCAAATTCATCTCGTCCCGCAATATTTCACGCACATGTATCTGTAATGGCGTGTTGAGATCGAAAAAAGGCACGCGCGCCTGATAACGGCGAGTGCCCAACAAAAATCCTAATTGAATCGGTTTACCGGCTTTGTGGGCAATCAAACCCGCCCACGCCGAAATGGCTTGAGCCATATATTCGATGCCTACGTAGGCCGGGACGCGCCCCTCGCTGTCGATAAACAAACTCGATTCGGCCGGATTCACTTTGGCGATTAAACCTTCATCGTCGGCCTCTAATACGCTGTTAATCAATAACATAGGCGGACGATGCGGCACCAATTGCTGCACCGAATTGTATAGCTCTTTCATATTAATGAGTGACCACAAGGCTTTGAATAAAGAGCGAGAAATCTGGACTGTCGATGGTCGCCTCGGCTTCCCAACTTTGCCATACGGGTTGGTTAGCTGCCCGATTTCCGTAACTGACGCTGGCGCGCACTATAGCAGAATGAAATTGTCTATCGCCCGATTCGGACTCTGAATAGCCAAGTGAGGCCTGACTGCTAAGAAGTTCTGGCGGCCAAAACGCCCATTGAAAACCTTGCACCAACCGCAACCAATAAGCATCGAGCGGATGTGACAGATGTTTCTCGAGCTGAGGCGGACCGCCGCGGCTACTCACGGTGGCAAGTCGCGCGCCGAAATTATTCATAATCACCAAAGTGAATCCCAGCGATTCCCGCTCAACCACTGCTAATAATGGATAGTGTTCGTCCTTCATGGTGACTTGCCACTGTTGCTGCGCGATTAAAGGCGCCGCCTCAACCGCCGGAAGCAAGGGGGTATAGCTGGGCTTTAATCCGGCACAGCCACCTAACATCATCATAGTTATCAGACCCATTAACCTAACAATTGGGCGCGTTAAAATTTTCACTATTGATTACTCCTCACGAGCACCTAATCCAGCCACCAAAGGCGCCAGTGTCAAATTGATCAGACAACCGAGCGCCAAGACTATACCGAAGGATTGCACCATGGGAGTTTGACTTAGCGCTAACAAGCCGAAGGATAAACTGCTTGTCATGGCCGCCAGCCAAATCGCTCGACGCGCAACGAAATCTCGATGCCCATTGATGTAAGAAAAAATAGCGTAATCGATACCCAATCCAAGAATGAGGTAGCAGCCGAAAATATGAAACAAATTGATGGCAACGCCGAAAATGCTCAATACTCCGAGCACCATCAATGTTGAAACCAAAGGCACCATCACAATGCCAAGCGAGTGTAAGCGGCGGTAAATAGTGACGATAAGCACGCTAATCGCCAAATAAGCGAACACCAGCATGAGCGCGGCCGATTGGACGAGCTTCATGAGAAGGCCAGACAAATTACTCACTCGATCGACAAAAATAATATCGTCGCTTTGTAGCTTCGCTAATGCTGCAACATCTTTAACACCGCGTAATGCCACCACACTGACGTATTCGTTATTGAACTCGCCTTGCCACAATAATGCTTGATCGGGACGAGCCACTGACAACCAGTCATCGATTGTTAGCCAATTAGTTTTCTCGGCTTCCATCATTGCCTTCGCCTGCTCAGCGTATTCGGGCTCCATCCCCAACTGGCCAAAAAAATCGCTCACATGACCATCTTGGAATAAGTAGGAATATTGGCTGTTGTAATCCGCCGTTTGTTGCGCAATCGATGGAACCCAAGCAGATGTCGCCATTACGCCCAAGAGTGCTTGCTCTTTAACAAGCGGCTCGAGCTTTTCCCGAACAAATTGCGCCTCGCGCTCAAGTAACGCCTGCTCTGATGACGCCCTTACTAAAAAGTATTGATTGGGCGAGACGCCTTGCAGTGCCTTTTGTAAAAATTGCTCCGAGGCCATGAGATAAGGTGAAGGCTTATATAAAGTGCGGACATCGCGACTAAACTCAAACATCAGCCCGCCAATTACAACAATTAACAACGCGGCCACACCGAGTTTTTTTAAGCGCGCGCGCTCTACATTCTCCAGCAAAGACCAGCAAAAGTTTGCCGCTTCATCAATGATGGGCGACGAAGGTTTAAATGTTTTAGGCATCAAGTAGGGATACAACACAACCACCCATAACCAAGCCCCCGCAAGCCCCAGCACCGAGAAGCAAGCAATCTGTTGTAAACCTATGAGCGGCGTTTGCAACAAACAGCTATAACCCAAAATCGATGTAAGCAAGCTCAGTGCTAAAGCCGGCAATAACAAGCGTCGCACTCGACTATTGGCCTCGGGCGAGAAAGAATAAGTTTGTAATGTGGCCTGCTGTTTACACAAATAATGCAAAGAGTAATCGACGGCTACGCCGATAAGACTTGCACCAAAAACCAATGTAATTAAATGAACGCTCGAAAAAACAAAATGGGTTGCGAAAAAAGCAAAACCGCAGCCAAAGGCGACTGAGGTAATAGTTAACACAAGCGGGCGAAATTGACGGAATGCCAGTGCGAATAAAACAAGAATTCCGATAATGGAACCCGTGCCAATAATGGTCATTTCTCGCTGAGCATTTTTAGACGCTTCTGCTCCATGAAACACAGCACCCGACACCCAAAGCTTGACACTATCGGCGTGATTCACACTCAATTCTGCATTTAAATTATTAAGCCACTCATCGATGCGCGATTGCGTTTCCATCGAAAACGATGGCGATGACAATTTAAGTAAATTTAAAATAACAAACTGATTGCCCGAGCGAACAATTAATTTATCGTTTTCGATTTCTCCCTCGATGGGCAACTGCAAACGCTGTAAATTCACCGGCGCCAAATTGAAAGGGTCTTCAATAACCGACAAAGCACTGTTACGAAACCCTAGCACAGCGCGCGCCGCATCGGAAAACAACACCTCATCTTCGCCCTGCGTTAAATACTGTCGCTGCTCCGGAGTTAATAAATGATAACGATGCTGAGTGAATAACGCTTGTTGTCGTTGCTGCTGCTGAAGTTGAACACCAATGTCTTCGCGTATGAAAAGCGGTTGTGCGTTTATCGCCTCATCTACTTTATTAGCAGCAGCGAGCAACTGAGCTTTATCTTGACTGCTGATGGCGATGATAAGGTTATTACCAAAGGCTTCAAAAAGCCGCTGGTTAATATGATTAGCTAAGGGATGATCGGCATCTTGCGGAAAGAGCTTTTGCAAATCGCTTTCGATATAAACGCCGCTTTGAATAACCTTGCCAATAAATATAGCGAACGATAGAACAACGACCCCAAACAACATTTGAAATAAGGTTGTTAATCGGCGGCTTGTTTTTTCTGACAAAGAGGCGTTCATGTAGTTATTCCGTTCGCTTTGTTATTTAAGCGATTGGCATTGCATTGATGCCTCAAGGAAAAACTTTTGACACTCTTGAGCTGTGAGGGCTTCTCGCTCGCTCTGCTCAGAGAAATGCATGAGAGTGCGATCGCCATTGCCTGCAGTGATGCTTAACGATTCCACTAAGTCTCTACCGCTCAACTCGATGGAATTCATATGCTCCGCAAGCGCTTTAAGCTTTGGTGTTAAAGTGAGCCGCCAGCGGTTATCACTACCAAATGCCCATTCGGTTTCAAATCGTTGCGCGATCAACGCGATATCCGCATTAAAAAAAGACAGCAGCGTTTTATTAATTTCTCGCTGAACAATTGCCGCGTTCTCTTTGATTAAAGTTCCACGACCATCGGCACTCCAATTAATTAATTGGCTTTCGGTAATCGTAAATGCATTGAAAAATGGCTTTTGCGCAGCTTGGTGTAAACCACGTTCTCGCCAGAAAATAAAATTACCGCTCGATCGTATCGGCACTTTCATTCCGTGCATCCACTTTTCTTGTGAAAAGGTGCCGCTAATGATACTTACTTGCTTTAAGCGATCCACCACTCGTTGCACTTCAGTATTATCAAGACTTGATGGTTCGGCTTTTTGCCAAGTGGTTTCCTGCGCATTCACAGGCAAAACTGTCGCCACTAAAATTAGGATAAGACTTGAAAGATATGCCGATAATTTCATGAAGGTTATCTACTCTTGATGCGCGGTGGCAAGCGGCTGACCTAAAAACTTTTCTAAGCAATCTTTCAGTATCGGTGGCGATTCAAATTGCATTTCTTGTTTTTCCATATCGACGGCCACTTGCACCGTATAGGCCTTGGTCAACTTTTCTTTTGTTGCCGCATCTCGAATGAGATACTCAATTTTAAGGCGATGCTCCCACTCAACTAAGCGACACTCTACATCGATGTTTTGTCCAAACAACAGCGGGCGTAAATATTTAATGCGCATATCCACCACCGGCCAAGCAAAACCGGAGTCACGCATTGCCTGATAGCCATAGTGAAATTTGTCCAGAAACTCACAGCGAGCCACTTCCAAATATTTAACGTAGTGACCGTGCCAAGCGACATTCATCGAATCCACGTCATGAAAGGGGACAAGAATTTGGGTATGGCTAGTGATCATATTAAGGTTATCGAGCGATTTTCAGGAACTCGCGCAACATAGGGTTTGCGCAGTACAAGTTTTGGTAAGCGGATGAGCATGCCGACAAATAATTTCACATGCATCCACGTAATACGAACATTATCCATCACCACATCAAAGTGCGATGGAATTTCGTTAGCGTAAACAATATCGGTGGCAAGATTAATCACGTCACAGCCTTGCCAATATAAGCGCACCAACATGTCGGTGTCGAAATCCATGCGCGCGCCCACTTGTCGGCGATCTAATAATTGCAGAGTCTCGGCCAGTGGATACATCCGGTACCCGCACATGGAGTCTTTCAGTTGTAAAGATAATGAATTAACGGCGACCCAAAAGTCGGTTAATCGCCGGCCACTACTACGCCCGCGCGGCATCGCCGAATAGGAGCGCGCCCCGCTAATGACCGCGTGCGGATTAAGTTCCGACAAGGCAACAAAATTAGGAATATCTTCAAGATCATGCTGGCCATCAGCATCCACTTGCAAGGCATGAGTAAAACCCAGTTCGTGAGCTTTATATAAGCCGCGACACACCGCCACACCTTTGCCGGAATTTCTTTCGAGTCGCAGTAAGGTTACCTTCGGCAATTTCGCCACTTGATCGAGCACATCGGCGCATACTTTATCGGAGCCATCGTCGATCAAAATCACGCTCAAGTGTTTGCTAAGAATCGTCTCGACCACATGAGCAATTTTTTTGTGATGGTTATAAACGGGAATGACAGCACAGAACGAAAGGGCCATGAGTGAATCTCGCTATTATTAAAGAGTATGCAAAAGCGCGCTCAGTTACTGAGCAAACAGTAAGCGCCCCTGCGAAAACTCCTGAGTTCTATCAGCATCCAGCGTCTGAAAATAGCGAAATTCGATGAAGTTTTCGCGACAGGTCAGCGCAAGCGATACTCGGCTGTCCGGCCTGATTGGGCAAGTAAACTTTAGCCGCTCAACGTTAGTGACGCTACCCGCGAGATTGAATAAGCGACGGGCATGATGCGCGGCCCAATCGATTTGTACAACGCCTGGCAAAAGCGCGAATTGCGGGAAGTGTCCGGCGAACCCCACATTCTTCGCCCCTATAAATAAATCGATCTGCACATGCAGACCGATTGATGAGGCTTCTGGCGTTGTTTGCGCGACGACTTTTGGTCGCCACTCTTGAACAGGAAGATAACTGTTCACTAGGCGTCCGCTTGTTCTGCCTCAACCGACTCTTCACGATTGAGCAACTCGAACACCACATCGACTACATCTTGCACTGTGCGCACTTGTTTAAAGTCGCTTGGCTGAATTCGACGACCGGTAAATTCTTTAAGTTTTACCGTCAGGTCCACCGCATCAATACTGTCGATATCGAGATCGTCAAACAATAACGCCTCTGGCTTGATAAGCTCAGCGTCGATCTCAAATAGACTCACAAGATTTTCGTGAAGGAAATTATAAATTTGCTCTTTAGAATACATAGGGTGACCCATCTAAATCGTCATTATTAGGGTAGATAACATCCGTGTTCTCTAACGCGATTACCGCAAGATGTTGAAAAGTTGGCAGTTTACCAGAAACCAAACAGTTTCTAAAAATCTACCTACCATTCATGTTACCTAAGGACATGCTATTTACGGACAAGCAACTCTTCAAAATAAGATTGCCAGTGTTTGGTGATACGGCGAGCAGCACCGCTTTGAAGCTCATTCTCCATATCGAGACGGGTCGTCAACAGAGGCATTACTCGAAATTTAAAATGTGGCGGCGTGTCGGGAACACGGTACCAAGCCTGATGCTTAATTAGGGTTGCCGGTACGCATTCGATCAACACTGGCCGAATCAGCGGCTTGGCACCCATGGCCATGTGCGCCGGACCGCGGTGAAATTTAAGCGGCTGACCAGGAATTGAGCGCGTCCCCTCGGGAAAGATAATTAAAGATTCACCGCGGGCGAAAGTTGCAAGACAACGCTCGTAGATGTCGGGATCGTCATTTCGAATATAGTCTGCCGCGCGCACTGCCATAGCGGTAAAAGGGTTTCGCCAAAGACTCGATTTAACCACGCAGTTCGCCGGCGTCATCGCCATTAAAAACACCACATCCAGCAGCGACGGATGATTCGCGATAATCAATTGGCTTGGTTGTAATAAGTCGTCTTGACCGTGAATCTCGTAACTGATTAACCCCAGCCCATTGAGCATTTTTAAATAAAGCCGGAAGGTAGCGCCAATGAGCTGCCGCGCCCAGCGCACGCGCCGCACCGGCTTGAGCGGCGCAATCACCAATGCCGGAAAAAGGCTGATCGAAAATAAGCCACCAATGATTCCAAATAGGCTGAAGGCAAAGCCTGTAGCGATAACTCGCCACGCCTTGGTTCTCAACACACGTCCGGCGAATGAGGGAGTTATGGTCAGCTGACGCGATTCCATAGACCATCCATTTCAAATAACAAATCGGCTCGACACACATCCGCATGAAGGTAAACACAAGGCACCTGAGGGTATTCCGCCTCGATCAATTGTTTTACCTGCTCGGCGTCCTTGGCGTGTCTGATATAAATTTTTAAAAGGCTTGGCCGCCACTGGCTTTTTGGAAACTGCAAAGAGGTCGCACTCACATGCTCGATGAGCTTGCGAATATTTTCGAGCGTAGTGAGAACTTGGCCCTGCAAGTCGCCTTTATGCACGGTTTCGTGGCCGACCACCGCGGCTGTTCCCGATAGAAACAAACTGGCGTTCGCCTGCTCGCCTGCCCAAACGCTGGCGCGCGCAAATGACGGGCTGCGCGGGCCGTACACCGCCGGATAGCGATAGGCCGCTAACTGGCGCGGGTTTTCAAAATGCTCTGGCGGTTGGTTACTCACCAAGGCATAAACAAGAATCTGGCCACCTTGATGCCCGAGGGCACACGCCGAAGGGTAATCTTTTTCGGCAAGGTTATGCCTGTCGAGCGCATTGAAGCGACCTTTGCAAAAATGGCGATAACGCTCAAGCCCCTGCTCATCCCCATTAATGTCGGCAAAATAATTCCACACGCGCACCCAATGCTGAAAACCTAATGCGTGCGCTTGATTTAATAGCCGCTCGTAAATTTCTTCTGCCGCTTCGGTGAGACTGGAAAAATCCCGCTCGTCGACCCAATGAATTAATAGCGCACAATCCGACGCGATAATCGCCCGAGCATTATCGCCAGCCAGTGTTTCAGTTTGACGATTAACCAACGACAGCTGCTCAAACTCTGGCCCTTCGATTAATAGCGGCAATCCGGTGCTAATCGCTAAAGCGGCGTTTTGTGGCTGGCAATTAGCGTCGAAGACTAGGGCGACTTGCGAAGAAATTTCGGAAGGCTCATTCGAGTAGTGTGCCGAAAAGGCGTAAGCGCCATCAAAAGAAACCATAAGAACAACATCAAATCGAGTGAAACAAAAAGTGTCAAAAAACAAACTTTTTAGAAAGATTCTCTGACAGACCCAGCGCCTCTAGCTTGCACCAGACTAGAGCCTCCCGTAAAGTAGCCGCTAATTTTTTCACGGATTTTAAAAGATGTCTCAGCCAGAAAATAAAAGCCTCGCGCCACATCCTGTTTTAGCCGAATACTACGAAAAACCCGAAGATCGCCGCGAACGCGTTGATCATATGTTTGATTCGTCGGCGGAACATTACGATTGGATTACCGATGTGATGGCCTTTGGTTCTGGCCGCTGGTATCGCAAACAAGCCTTATTGCGCGCCGGTATAAAAGCGGGCGATAAAGTGTTGGACGTGGGCGCTGGCACAGGCGTGGTCTCCGAACTTGCTCAACAGATAGTGGGTGAAGAAGGTCTAGTGGTTGCCCTCGATCCAAGCCGCGGCATGTTAAATGAAGCGGTTAAGCGCGGAGTGAAACACGCTTCTATGGGTTTGGGTGAAGCGCTGCCTTTCCCTGACAACACCTTCGACTACCTCACCATGGGGTTTGCCCTTCGCCACGTAGCCGATTTAGGTAAGGCTTTCGAAGAGTATCAACGCGTACTCAAACCCGGCGGCAAAATTCTGCTGCTTGAGATCACCCGTCCGCGCGGCAAAATCGCGATTATGCTATTAAAGTTTTATCTCAAAATTATCATCCCGAATATTGCCCGCGTGTTTCGTCGCAGCGCCGACTCCAAAGTTTTGATGCGCTACTACTGGGATACCATCGAGATGTGTGTTCCACCAGAAACCATTGTGGACGCACTTAAGCAAACAGGGCTTGAAAACGCCAATCGCAATGTGGTGTTAAGTATTTTCAGTGAGTACACCGGCACTAAGCCGCAAGCACAATAAGTTGGCCATTCGCGTCTTTATCCACGGTTTTTAATTTAGGTTTTTACTATGTCTGCTACTCAACAAGAGCTGGAACTCGCTGCTGTCTTAATCGACGCGTTGGACTTGGAAGATCTCGCACCTGAAGATATCAAGCCTGAAGCTCCACTATTCGACGCAAGCCATCCCGATAGTTTGGGCTTAGACTCCATCGATGCATTGGAAATTTCCTTGGCCATCGCGAAAACCTACAAGGTTCAGCTTAAAGCCGAGAACGAAAATAATCGCTCCATCTTTAGTAGCCTACGCTCGTTAAGCCAGTACATTCAGGAACAAAGTGCCTAACTTTCTTTTTGCGCTACCGTGTTTTGCGGCTTATCCCATAACGATTCATCTGGCGTTACTGCTGGATAAACCGCAAGCACTCATCATTGCTCCACTGTTTTTTTTGCTCGGTATTATTGGCCCCGCCCTTATTCAGGCTCGCTTGATCGCTTGGTTAACCTTGGCCATCGTGGTCTCAATTCTTGCAATCATCGACCAGCTTGGCCTCACGCAAATTCTTTTGTATTTACCGCCGATTTTATTCCCCTGCTTGGCCTTCACCATTTTTGCGCGCAGCCTTGTGAAAGGTCGCGAACCGTTGATTACCTATATTGGCGAAGCCTCTCGCGGACCGCTGTCGCCAGCCATGCGTCGCTACACTCGCCGGCTAACTCAGCTCTGGTGCGTTGTGTTGGCGCTACTTGTGATCGAAGGGTTGGTGCTGCCGTTTATTGTCGCACCCACCGGCTGGTCTTGGATTACTAACATTATTAATTATGCACTAGTAGGTGGCTTATTCATTGGCGAGTTCTGGTGGCGAAAGTACCGTTTTCCTGGACACAACCACCCCAATTTTATTGATTATCTAAAAATTATCGCCAGCCATCCGCCGCCGTCTTACGACCGCGATAGCGCCGTTTCTCACTGATACCATGAAGTACGAATTTTTACCGCCCCTTAGCATCAACGCACCGGTTGATTTGCTCTACCCCTTCGAGCCCGACGCAACCTTTATGGTTGGAACTCAGGGCGCTCGGACTCAGCGCGAATTTTTAAGCGATGTCCATGCACTCGCCAGCAAACTGCCCAAACGCGGTTACGCCATTAACCTCTGCGAAAATCGCTACGATTTTCTCGTAAGTTTTTGCGCCTGTTTGGTCAATAACACCGTCAACTTGTTACCCCCCAATCGTCAAGCCAATACGCTGGCTGACTTAATGGCGGACTACCCAGATGTGTTTTGTCTGGTGGATGGCAATCTCGATCTTGACGGCCAATTCGACTCAATGCCGTTAATCCCCGTCGGGAAGTGGCGTCGCGAGTTCGCTTATGACGCATCAGCGGCGCTGATTCGTATTCCAGCACAGCAGATTGCTGCTCTCGCCTTTACCTCTGGATCGACTGGCAAGCCCAAGCCCAATCGCAAACCCTTCGGAACCTTGGCAGGGCTCGCACGCTTTTTGGGTGCGGCGCTCTTGGACGATCAAGCTTCCGTTATGCTGGCAACTGTGCCTTCGCAACACATGTATGGCCTTGAAACCACGATTTTTATGGCGCTGCAAACGCCTGCGGTGCTGCATAACGAAAAGCCTTTTTACCCGGCGGACGTGAAATCACTGCTCGAGCGCCTTGAACAGCCTGCGCTTATCATTACTACGCCGACACATCTTCGCGCGCTAACACAGTCTGGGCTTGAAATGCCTAGCGCGCATAGGCTTCTCTCGGCCACCGCGCCGCTGGATAAACCCTTGGCGTTGGCTGCCGAGCAACTATTCGACTGTTCACTGCACGAGATTTATGGCTGTACCGAAGCTGGGTCTATGGCGCTTCGACAATCGACCCGAACCGATCATTGGCAACTGTTAGACGGGTTTGAGTTCATCCAGCCTGACTCAACTGACATCACCATTGCCGATGCACCGCATCTACCCGAGCCTGCGGAACTTCAAGACATCATCGAGCTGGGTTCAGAGCGCCGATTCTTGTTGAAAGGCCGTCGCGCCGATCTCATTAATGTCGCCGGTAAACGTGCCTCTTTAGCTAATTTAACCAGCCATCTTTTGAGCCTTGATGGCGTAATCGACGGCGTGGTTTTTATGCCGGAAGTGCCCGAGCGCACCCGCGAAGCGCGCCCAGTGGCACTGGTGATTAGCGAACGAGACGAGCGAGAACTGATTGCCGACTATGCCACGCGCGTCGATGCGGCGTTTATTCCTCGTCCGCTAAAAAAAGTGTCGCAGCTGCCCCGCAACGCCACCGGAAAGTTAACGCGCCAAGCGCTATTAGACTTATGGAGCACACTCAATGACGCCACGGTTTGAATGGCAGCATCCCGTTCCTGAGTTCCACGAGTGTTTTCCTCACCACTTTGCGGGCGACCCATTAGTTCCCGGCGCCCTGCTGCTTCGTTGGATTAATGCTCACCTTAACGAGCGTCATCAGTTGCGGATATCGAGTATTAAACAAATCAAATTCCTACAACCGGTGCGGCCAAACGATCGACTTAACGTCATTGTCACTTCGCTAGAAAAAAACGATCAGTATCGACTCGAGGTGCAGTTTGTCGAGCAAGCGACCGACGTCTTAAAGGGACAAATTACACTTACGTCGTTTGAGGCCTCTAGTTTATGAGCGCGTCTTGGCAAGCACAGCCAGAAAAAGGCGCCGCCTTCGCGCGTCGATTGCTCGTGTTTATCGCATTGGCTGCTGGGCGTCGGGTGACAGGCCTCCTTCTTCGGGTCATTATTTTTTACTACACCTTAACAGCGGCCAGCGCCAGACGTGCATCTAAAGCCTATTTAGCGCGAGTTCTCGACAGAACACCGGGATTTTTCGACGTTTATCAGCACTTTCTCACCTTCGCGGTGGTGAGCCTTGATCGCTTTTATTTTTTAAATAATCGCTTTGAGCAATTTGACTTGGCGTTTCACGACACCGAAGTCTTCGATCAAGTTGAAAACGGTGGAATTTTAATCACCGCGCACGTGGGAAGTTTCGATGCGTTAAGAGCCATGGCGCGCACCCACCGAAGTTTTCGAATTCGTTTGCTCATCGACGTGGCCCACAACGCTCACATGATGCAGCTTCTTAAAGAAACCGATCCTGATCTCGCCGCCGATGTGATAGACGCTCGTATGAGTGCGCCAGAATTGGCAGTCGCGATTCAGTCGGCGGTGGAAGCCGGCCATTATGTCGGCATCATGGGTGATCGACTCACGCAAAGCGATCGCGCCTACACCGCGGAGTTTCTAGGGTCACCCACGCAATTTCCCGAGGGTTTGTGGCAAATTGCCGCTATGCTAAAGTGTCCGGTCATCGCGTGTTTGGGGCTGTATTCGAAGCCCAATCGTTACGATTTATACTTCAAGCTCATCAGCCATAACCTCGGTGTATCCCGTAAAGACCGCGCGCTCGCAATAACGCAAGGACAAGCCCTCTATCTCGAATTTTTGAGTCATTGGGTCAAGCGAAATCCCAATAACTGGTTTAATTTCTATGACTTTTGGCAGCACTGATCCTTTGTCGATTACGGCATACACCTATTCAACTTGCCTAGGCCTTGGAAACGCGGCCAACTGGCAAGCGATTGTGAATGAGACCTCGGGTCTCACCCGCTGTGATTTCAAAGATGCACGAGCGCTCGATACTTGGGTTGGCCAGATCGATCACCTCGATCAACCTTTGCCCGACGCCATAAAAGATTACGATTGCCGCAATAATCGACTGGCCTATTTGGCATTACAACAAGACGACTTTCTCGCTAAAGCGCAAGCCGCCGTTACTCAGTACGGGGCTGATCGGGTCGGTATTTACATGGGGACCAGCACCTCGGGAATCTTGCAAACCGAAGAAGCCTATGCTGTTGCGCTCGCCCAAGGGCAAGATGCACTCCCCGATTTGTACCAATATCGCACCACGCATAATGTGGCGTCACTTGCGTATTTTTTGCAGGATGTTTTGAAGACTCGTGGGCCTGCGTTGGCGATTTCTACCGCTTGCTCGTCGAGTGCCAAAGTATTCACCTCAGCGGCACGCGCCATTCGCGCAGGCCTGATAGACGCCGCAATCGTCGGCGGCGTGGACAGCCTATGCCTTACGACCTTGTATGGGTTTCACTCCTTGCAGTTGGTCTCGCCCAATCCCTGTACCCCATTCGACCAAAACCGCTCGGGGATTTCCATTGGCGAAGCTGGCGGTTTTGCACTTTTAACTCGCGATACTCAAAGCCAACATTATTTGCTTGGCTATGGCGAATCCAGCGATGCTCATCATATGTCGTCACCTCACCCAGAAGGCGACGGTGCCTATGCGGCGATGAAGCAGGCTCTCGCGTCAGCCAAACTTACACCTATCGATATTGATTACATCAATCTGCACGGCACAGGCACACTGGCCAATGATTCAGCCGAAGCCATCGCTGTGACACGTGCGTTTGGCGATCTAACGCCCGCAAGCTCGACTAAAGGTTGGACCGGCCATACCCTTGGCGCCGCCGGTATCGTCGAATTATGTATTTCGTTGCAAGCTATCGAGAATCAATTTTTGCCCAAAAATCTTGGCTTAAAAACTCCGCAAGCCGACATGAGCCTAGCGCTCGTAGCACAAGGCCGGCCCGCTAAAATCGAGCGTGTACTAAGTAACTCATTCGGATTTGGCGGCAGTAACTGCAGCTTGATTGTCGGCCAATCGGGAGAGTCTGCCCGTGCTTAAACTTTACATTGATGCAATTGGTTTAGCCGCGCCTGGAATGCCATCTTGGGCCGAAGCGCGTGCACTCTTTAGCGAAGGCGCCGAGTATCAACCAACCCCGCTTGAAAAATACAAACCCGAACGCTTACCGGCGAATGAGCGCCGCCGCGCCACTGATTTGGTTCGTCTCGCCTTTCGCATTTGTGAAGATGCCACCGCCCAATCGCCAATCGCACCTGAAACCTGCACAACGGTGTTTTCATCCTCGGGGGGTGACTATCCGATTGTGGATCAAATTTGTCGCACGCTTACCGAAACAGAAAAGCTCGTCTCGCCAACCCAGTTCCACAATTCGGTGCACAATTCCGCCGCCGGTTATTGGAGTATTGCCGTTGGCAGCCGCGAAGCCTCGACCAGTTTGTCGAGCTTCGACGACAGCTTTAGTCTTGGATTATTAGAAGCTGCTCTACTCACACAAGAAACAAAAAAGCCCTGCTTGTTTGCCTGTTACGATTTAATGCCACCACCGCCGTTATCGTCAAAGCGCTTGATTAAGTTCGAATGCGGCATCGCCATGATCTTAACGAGCCAGCCTACTGCCAACTCCATCGCCGCGATAAGTCTTGCGCCCTGTGCCGACACGCAAATTACACCTTGCTCGCATCACGCGCTTGAAACATTAAGGCTCGATAATCCGGCTGCGCGCGCATTTCCTCTGCTAGAAGCCTTGACGCAAACAGCCGTAACTCAAGTAAAACTTCCTATGAATGCTGGGAGTCTGGTTATCGAGGTTGCTCCATGCGTTTAACCCGTGCCGAAATTGCTGCATGCATTCCTCATGGTGAACCCATGTGTATGCTCGATGAGGTAGTGAGCTTTGATGAGCAAAAGATCGAGTGTATCTCTCGGCAATTACCTCGCTTCGATCATCCCTTAGAAGCATACCAACAGCTTGCTCCAGAACTGCTGATTGAATACGCGGCGCAAGCGGCGGCAGTACATGCAAGCCTAATCCAAGAAGGTGTCGGGAGCCGTCGTGCGGCTTACATCGGTGCGATAAAAGAAGTGAAATTAGTGGGCACTGTGGAAAATTGTCAGATACCGCTCACAATTTTGGCGCAGTGCTTGTTGTCGAGTGAACAAGGCGCCATTTACACTGTCGAGGTTAGGCAAAACCGCGACATAAAATTGTCAGGACGACTTTTGCTTAATCAACCCGTCTAAGGTTTTTTTATTCATTAATTCGAATAACATTTTGGGGAACACCATGAAACAACTGACAACATTCATTTCGGCAATCGCAATTATGGCCTTTGCCATGTCAGCACAAGCACGTGACGATATTCAAGAATACTCGATCAAAGAAGCGCTCTCGACCGAAAAAGCGAAAGAAATTTTAGGAACCAATGTTAAGTTTTACTTCGGTAAACAAAGTCACGGCCCCGTGGTAAAGCGCTTTGGCGAATTTGGTACCAACAAAAAAACCAACGGTGTTGGCAAAAGTGATCGTCAAGCCTGCGAGTGGGCGTTTTACTCGGCGCTTTTATCACTCAAGCAACGCGCCGAGCGTGAAGGTGGCAACGCGGTTATCAATATTCGCTCAAACTATCGCGGTAACACCACCACCAGCAATGACACTTTCCGTTGCGGTTCGGGTGCCATTATGTCGGGCGTAGCTTTACTCGGCGATGTCGTCACAATTAAAT
The DNA here is from genome assembly GCA_051885175.1 of Cellvibrio sp. Lineage (GTDB taxonomy): Bacteria > Pseudomonadota > Gammaproteobacteria > Pseudomonadales > Cellvibrionaceae > Cellvibrio. The sequence continues at coordinate 103,424 of JBJEWS010000012.1, read as the reverse complement.
AACTTTTGGATGGATTTATGATTAGCCAGCAACTTCTCGATATTCTTGTGTGCCCTGTTAGCCAAGGCACTCTCACTTATGACGCGACTCGTGAAGAATTAGTCTGCGAAAAAAGCGGCCTTGCATACCCGATTCGCGATGGAATACCGGTAATGCTTCAGTCCGAAGCTCGCCAACTCGAGAGTTCGGCTCAATAAAAAAAGCGCCCTAGGGCGCTTTTTTTTACGACTTGATTAATACCAACGGCGGCCGCTCTATTTCATCAATCGTATTAGCCGCACCATTGAGCGGTTTGCTACGCAGTACATCACCCACCGACGACACCACTTGCAAGCTTTGTCGAATCTCTTGCAGCTCTGCACAATGTTTTTGCAGTTCTTGGATATTCACCTGAAGCAATCGCAATTTTTCATCAACGGTCATGCGATCATTACGCAAACGGCTTAATCGCATCATGTGGTGTTCGAGCAGTTTTTTCTGATAGTGATTATTTTGCGTTAGCGGCTGAAGCACTACCGAGGTCCAGTTTTGAATGTTGTCGGTAAGCTCCGCAAAAACTTGGGTGACTTCATTAACAAGCGTTGACACAAAGCGGTCGATCAATGCTCCCTTGTGTGTGAGTAAACTCGTTAAGGATTTCCTGAACTGTTCTGAGCGTCCTCGCAAATTATTAAAGCGTTGGTGTGATCGAGTCACACTGAGCAAATGATAATCCACGGCTTTATTAATTTTTTCGCCATGTTCAGGCCTTGCATAGAACGACCGAACCAGTTGGTTAACTCGCTCCACATCGCCAAGTAAGTGCCGAAAATTGGAATCTAAACTGTCGAAAAATTCGGAAATGGCGCGAGCCAATCCATAGGTGGTCCAACTCGAATTAAGCTCAAGCTCGACCTTATCAATTTCATCTTTGATAACACGGGCATTAATGTTCGCTAACAATCGCGGCATTTGCGATTCCAGCATCCGCTGATTCATTTTTAACGCGAGCGCTTGTTTATGAAAATTGTGATGCGTGGTACGAATACGCTCGCGAATTTTCACCAATTCTTGACTAATTTCGGTTTGGCTTTTGTTGCGTAGCGTTTCTAATTCATTTCGTGATGCAATAATTTGTTGGTTTAAATGATGCTCGTTTTCCGCCACCAGATTAATGCACGATTTTAAAATTCGCGTGGCTTTGACTTCTTGGTGATGAGCAATAATCGTCGCTTTAAGTAATTGTTCGAATTTTTGTAAACCACTTTTTTGCAATAATTGTTTGTCGTGGCGACTTCGCGCCAGTAAACCTTGTTTTACCGAGATGGGTTGAATTTGCGCTTGCTGAACGCCTAGCTGCTGCGCCGTAACCGACACTAGTTGAGCGATTTGCTGCTCTATGTGCGGTTGGGGTAAAAGGTCATCCCAAAGGCTGTCGATTTTATTGAGCAAGACTAAGGTTCCGGTTTCGCAGTGTTCACGAAGCGGTTGAATATGTTCCTGCCAAATGCGCCAATCGCTTTTTGTCACACCCGCATCAGCACTCAGCAAGAAAAGAATTAGATGGGCGTCGGGAAGAATTTTTAACGTCAGTTCCGGCTCGTTACCCAATGCGTTAAGGCCTGGGGTATCGACAATTCTCAGGCCCATTCGCAGTAATGGATGATTGATACTCAACAAAGCATGACGCCAAGCAGGTACCAGCACTTCACCGAATTCGTCGATGCCGCAATCGGCTTCATCGAAACCTAATGCGCGAGCTTCGTCGACACTCACCGATTTAGTGGCTGCAACTGCCGCTAACGCTTGGCTGATCGAGTCTGGGTCTTGTGGATCGAATTGAAAGGTAACCCAGCGCTCGGGCACTTTTTTAAAAGCGTGTAATGCAGTGGAGGTTTTGCGGGTTTCGATGGGCAGCAGTCGCACGTAGCTCGCACCCGTGTTTGAGTCCCAGAAAATTTCGGTGGGACACATGGTGGTTCGTCCAGGCTGCGAGGGCAATAATCGCTGTCCGTGCCCCATATAGAGAAGCGCATTAATGAGCTCTGTCTTTCCGCGGGAAAATTCACCCACACAAGCAATAGTGAAATGCTCTCGCTTAAGCGTGCGGCGTACTTTTTCGATGAGGGCTGCGATATTTTGCGTACCGCAGCCGGTTTTTTTTACCCAATGTTCTAGCGCATCAACCTGTTCGAGAAAAGATCGCTTCCAACGCGAAAACTCTTCCATATGTTGATAAAGTGATTTCACATCCACTGCGTCACCTCAGAATTATCATTATTAAAATTTGCGCAAGTTTACTCCAGCTGAATAAAAATTACACACTCTGCAATTTTCATTCTTCAATCCACCTGCCTAAGCGTTATAGCAAGCCCATGGGCACACCGAGCGTAGCCGCAAGCGACGGCATAATAAATGTGTTGAAAATGTGCAAAAGCAGCAAGGCAATCATCGGGCTAAAATCTAATCCGCCGGGTGCTGGAACGATTTTACGAATCGGCGATAGTGTCGGTTCGATAATTTGGCGCAACAAGGATAAGCCTGGATTATTGCTATAAGGCGCAACCCAACTGGCAATCACAATAATGATCATCGCCCAGAAATAAGTAGTGGCGAGCAGGCTTAAAATCCCCAAAAACGCCGTAGCAACGAGTTTAGTCACACCGATAAATCCAATTCCGGCGATGGATAAAATCAGTTGCAGTAATGCAATTTTCAACACCAATGCAAGCACCAAACAGGCCCAGTCAATGCCGCCGATTCCGGGAATTAATTTTCTAAGCGGCACCAGAATTGGGTTAGTCGCCTTGACGATGAATTTAGTGATGGGGTTGTAATAGTCGGCGCGGATTAATTGCAATATGAATCGCAACAGCACCAGCGTTAAGTAAAGAGAACCCAGCGTATTAATCAGAAAAATCAAAATTTGCGTCATGGTGGTCATATCAAAGCCTTAGTCATTATTTACCGAGTTCTTGTGCAAGTGTTTCACCGCGCCGCGCGCAAGCCTGCATCGCCCGAGCAAACATGCCGTCGATGTCATCACGCTCAAACGAGAGCAGTGCCTGCTCTGTGGTTCCATTGGGCGATGTAACACGGCGGCGCAGCTCAGCCACGTCTACGTCGCTTTGTTGCGCCAAGGTTGCGGTGCCAAGCGCGGTCTGCAAGGTTAGAGTTCGCGCTGTTTCAAGCGACAGACCAAGGCGTACACCCTCATTGATCATAGCTTCCATCACTCGGTAGAAGTATGCAGGTCCAGAACCCGATACCGCTGTGACGGCGTTAATAAGCGATTCCTCGTCCAACCAGACCGTTTTACCAACGGCGCCCATAATGGTGTCGGCATGCGCCTTGTCGCGTTCGGTTGCTTTCCCGTTCGCGAACAAGCCGGTAGCGCCTAAACCAATTTGCGATGGCGTATTGGGCATAGCGCGAATAATCGCTAAATCTTGTCCAAGCCAGCGCGTGAGGCTATCGGTTGTAATGCCAGCTGCCACCGAAATAATGAGCGGTTTATGGTCAAGCGCAGGCTGTAACTGTTCGCAAACCGACTTCAACATTTGCGGTTTAACCGCGAGCACCAAAGTATCCGCCGCGCGTGCCGCCGCAAGATTGTCGAGACTTGTCTCAACTCCCGTTGCGTCTGCCAATGCTGCCAAACGTTTCGGCTGGGTGCCTGTGGCAATGATGCGGGTAGCATCCATGCCTTCGGCGATAAGGCCCTTAAAGATAGCTTGGGCCATATTGCCGGCCCCGATAAATGCAATTTTCGATAAACTCACAAATTCCTCTTAGCGCCAAGCGCTCCATATCACACGTAATGACGTGCGCCAAAAATATCTGTGCCGACTCTCACATGAGTTGCACCTTCTAAAATCGCCGCTTCAAGATCGCCCGACATTCCCATAGAGAGTGTGTCGAGAGAAAACCCAGCATTGTTAAGATTCTCAAAAGCTAAGCGTACTTTTGCCAATGCCGCGCGTTGATCCGCCAGAACCTGCCTTGGGGCTGGAATCGCCATAAGGCCCCGCAGCCGAAGATTGGGCAAATCCACCACTTGTTGAGCAAGCGCCTCGACATCTTCAAGCGCAACACCGGACTTGCTAGCCTCACCATCCACATTCACTTGCAAGCAGATGTTGAGTGGTGCCATCTCGGGTGGCCGCTGCTGCGACAAGCGCTCAGCAATTTTGTATCTGTCTACCGAGTGGACCCAATGGAAATTTTCGGCAATTGCTCTGGTTTTGTTGGATTGAATCGGGCCGATGAAATGCCATTCAATGTCGGACAAATCCGTCAACGCCTGCTGCTTCTCTAGGGCTTCTTGAAGATAGTTTTCACCAAAAGCTCGTTGACCTGCACCATAAGCCTCACGCAATTTATCGGCAGGCTGAGTCTTGCTGACCGCAATTAAGTGAACCACATCACAATTTCGCAATGCTTCTTTACACGCCATGCGAATTCGTGCGGTGACTTTCGCCAACTGGTCGTCTATCGTGTGCATAATTTCGTGTGTACATCCGTTTCAACAATAAAACATAAGGTAGCTTCATGGATATTACGGAACTTCTCGCCTTTAGCGCCAAACAAGGTGCGTCAGATTTACACTTGTCCGCAGGCTTGCCTCCCATGATTCGGGTCGATGGCGACGTTCGCCGCATCAACCTGCCACCTTTAGAGCATAAAGAAGTTCACGGACTGATTTATGACATTATGAATGACAAGCAGCGTAAGGACTACGAAGAATTTTTAGAAACCGACTTTTCATTCGAAGTCCCAGGTGTTGCACGCTTCCGGGTAAATGCCTTTAATCAAAATCGCGGCGCGGGTGCCGTATTTCGTACCATTCCCTCTAAAGTCTTAACGATGGAAGAGTTGGGGATGGGTAACGTGTTTCGCGATATCTGCGCGGTCTCACGTGGCTTGGTGTTGGTGACCGGCCCCACCGGCTCGGGTAAATCCACCACCCTTGCCGCCATGATCGACTACATTAACGACAACAAATACGAGCACGTTTTAACCATCGAAGACCCTATCGAATTCGTGCACGAATCTAAAAAGTGCTTAGTGAACCAGCGTGAAGTCCATCGCGACACCCACGGCTTTAGTGAGGCTCTGCGCTCGGCACTTCGTGAAGACCCGGACATCATTCTTGTGGGCGAGATGCGTGACTTAGAAACCATTCGCTTAGCACTCACCGCCGCCGAAACCGGCCACTTGGTTTTCGGAACCCTGCACACTACCTCGGCCGCTAAAACCATCGACCGGATTGTGGACGTATTCCCTGCGAACGAAAAAGCCATGGTGAGATCCATGCTATCGGAATCGCTCCAAGCGGTAATTTCGCAAACCCTTCTCAAAAAGAACGGCGGTGGTCGCGTAGCCGCTCACGAGATCATGCGCGGTACTCCTGCCATTCGTAACCTCATTCGCGAAGATAAAGTCGCCCAGATGTATTCCGCGATTCAAACTGGCGCAGCGCTTGGCATGCAGACGATGGACCAGTGTTTAGAAGATTTAGTCGCACGACGCGTGATCAGCCGCGAAGCGGCTCGCTCAAAAGCCAAATTCCCCGATAATTTTTAATCGCGCCAAGGAGTGACTAATGGATTTCGAACGTTTATTACAGCTAATGGTGGAAAAAGGCGCGTCGGACTTATTTATCACCGCCGGAGTTCCACCTTCAATAAAATTGAACGGTAAAGTCGTTCCGGTTACGGCAACCCCGCTCTCGCCCGAAAAAACCAAAGAACTGGTCGAGAGCTTGATGAATCCCGAGCAAAAGGCGGAATTTAATCAAAAAAAAGAGCTCAACTTCGCCGTGAGTGCCCGCGGCATAGGACGATTCCGCGCAAGTGCCTTTTATCAACGCAACCTCGCGGGGATCGTATTGCGCCGTATCGAAACAAAAATTCCGAAAATCGATGATCTTGGTCTGCCCGACATTATCAAAGAGCTGGCCATGACCAAACGTGGCCTGATTATCTTTGTTGGCGCCACAGGTACCGGTAAATCGACCTCTCTGGCATCCATGATTGGCCACCGCAATCGAAACTCAAAGGGTCATATTATTTCGATTGAAGACCCTATCGAATTTATTCATCAGCACGAAGGTTGCATCATTACCCAGCGAGAAGTCGGCATCGACACAGAGTCTTTCGATGTCGCCCTAAAAAATACACTTCGTCAGGCACCAGACGTTATCTTGATTGGCGAAGTTCGCTCGCGCGAAACCATGGATCACGCCATTGCCTTCGCGGAAACCGGCCACCTGTGTTTATGTACTCTCCACGCCAACAACGCTAACCAAGCCCTTGATCGAATCATTCACTTCTTCCCCGCTGATCGCCACCGCCAGCTATGGATGGACTTATCGCTCAACCTAAAAGCCATTATTGCGCAGCAGTTAATTCCTACCCCAGACGGCAATGGCCGCCGTGCGGCATTAGAGATTTTGATCAATACCCCGCTGGCTCAAGATTTAATTCGCAAAGGCGAAGTAGCCGATTTGAAAGATCTCATGAAGCGCTCAACGGAACTTGGCATGCAAACTTTCGATCAGGCACTTTACGAACTGTACGATGCCGGCGAAATCACCTACGAAGATGCCCTATTACACGCCGATTCACCGAACGACTTACGCTTGATGATTAAACTTGCGTCCGAGTCGAACCCGAGTTATCTGTCTCAATCAACGGATAATTTAACGATCCAAGGCGACGAACACACCGATCGAGGCAGAATGTTCTAATACTTTCAACATTAAATTCGTTTAGAAAATTTTAAAACGAGAAATAAAAAAGCCCGCTTTCGCGGGCTTTTTTATTTAAACACGACGGCGTTTACGCAGCACCATCGGGGTTCCCAGCAGTGCTAGAAGTAGAAGTAATCCGCTACTACTGCTTCCACCACTTTTCTTTTTCTTCACAATCGGCTGGCTCGAGCTCGCACTAGAACTTACTGCGGAGCTTGACGACGAGCTGACATCTGAACTGTCTGTCGAACTAACGTTTGAGCTAGACGTTGAGTCAGAACTTGACCCATCACTTGAGCTAGAGCTGAAACTTGAAAGCGAGCTCGAGCTTCTAGACTTATCAACAATACGCAACTTCAAGTTCACGACGTCCGATGTCAAATTGGGAATACCAGAATCCGTCACTTGTAACGAAATCTCGTATTCACCTTCTAATAGCTCGATTGGATCAAGATTTAAGTGAGCGTCCGATTCACCTAGTTCATACGGCAAGGCACCGAGATTCCAACTGTAGCGATGGGTATCGCGTCCGTTAGGATCTTCCACAATCGCCACCAGTTGGAACTCGCCTGAGTAGAGATCTAACTCGATTTCGTTCACTGCCGCCGATGTAAACACCTGCTCCTTACCTTGGTGCTCGAACTTAAGCGAAACCTTAGGTGCTAAGTTGGTATCTGTGACCACGATAGTTTTTGTAGACGCTTCCTCATCTAGAGTAAGCTCAACAGAAGCATCATCACCAACCTTCGCTGAAACTAGCGAGAGCACTAATTTTTCATTGGCTTCGTCAAGGTTATCGTCTTTAAACACTATCGATAAAGCAGCCTCTGCCAGATCGTCTTCGTCAGAAATAGTAACTTGAAGCTTTTCAACATCCATCGACTCGTCGAAGTCTTCAAGGCTTACCTCACCCAAAAGCTCATCCCATTGGAAGTTCACGACAACTGGATAATCCGGCGATGGTCCTGAGAATACGAGTGGAACACGCACAACCGAACCTTCGCCCGCCACCAGCTCTACCTGCGAGAAACCGACACTCGGGTAGATCACAACAGATTGTGCCAATGACTCACTACGATTACCTGAACTATCGATAGCTGTCCAATGCAAACTATGACGCCCAGACGGTAATGACACCTGTGAGTGCTCATCGATCGTCAATACATTACCGTTCAATGAGACCTCGAAACGCAGCTCACTTAAGCTATCGATTACGTCCCAAGCCAATAGCGAAGCCGTGTTCAACTCAACAGACGTAGACACACCTGTGGCATGTAACACTAAATCATCAGGAATTGTCTGGAGAATCGGAGCACCGTTATCCTTAGTGTTATCAGGATCGATGCTATCAACTACGCCATCATTATCTTGATCGAATGGATGCGCATCTATTTGTAAGCCTGACTTTAACTGGCACTCGGTTTCACAATCAATATTCCACGAATCAGGTGCACCGTCGCCATCCGAGTCAATCGAAGCAGCAGCATTCATTGGGAAGGCATCTAATACCAATCCAGAATTCGCTTGGCAATCTGCATCGCAGTTTGCATTCCACGCATCGGGCGCGCCGTCACCATCGGAATCAAGTGATGCGGCTGCATTTAACGGGAATGCATCTAACACTAAGCCGGAGTTTGCTTGGCAATCCGCATCGCAGTTCTCATTCCATGCATCGGGCGCGCCGTCGCCATCACTATCAGCGGACGCTGCGGGATTAAATGGGAAGATGTCATCTGTGTCCAAAACACCATCGGCGTCAGAGTCGCGATAAATGACACCATTCAAACGCAATCCCGGCAGTTGAGTGTTATCACCAAAATCCCACAGGGATTCACCCTGGGCGTTTTTGACACTGCCCCAGCCGGCAAACAAAGTAGTGCCCGGCAGACAACCCGTGTCGTCAGCGGCGATTGCACAGCGCAGTTGCGCGAGGGTCGCGCCAGTGCTACCTGTACCACCGCCAGCTGATTGCTGAGTGCCATCAGTCGCGAAGTAGGTGGCCGAGATTTTACTACGCTGACTACCCACTACCGCGTTGACAGTACCCACGCCTGCCGTTATCGCTGTAACGCGTCCAGCCGCGAAACCGTTGGTTAGAGAAGATGTTGTGCCATCGATGTCTCCCACCAGGCCACCCACGTTACTACTTCCGGTGACTGCTGCAGTTGAAAAAACCGAACGCAGTTGACTGTTATCCCAGGCCTGCCCGACCAACCCGCCGATGTAATCAGATCCTGAGGCAGCCACCAGACCGGTGCTAAAACTTGATTCAAGGGTGGACTTTTTAAGGATCCCTAACAGTCCCCCAATAAAGTCAGCGCCTGTAGTATTCATCACGTGGCCTGTTGAGTAGCTGCCGATGATCTCGGAGGAGCTAGCAACCCCAGCCAGCGCACCAGAATATTGACCGCCAACCACCTGCATCAGAGAACCTGTGAGACCTATATTACGAATGCTGCCATTGTGCACCCGGCCGAACAGCCCCTGATATTGAGTGCTGTTACGGTTGATGAAGAGGTTACGGATGACGTGGCCATTGCCCTCAAACACCGCGGCGAAAGATAGAGCATCCGAGGTGGAGCCAATCGGCACCCAGCCAGCACCGCGATTCCAGTAGGCGTCTTGGGCATCGATCTTGCCGTCGGCGTTGGTGTCGAAATCGAGATCGGCGGTGAGCTCATAGCCCGTGCAACGCGCGGTCATAACGCCATTGACACTGACGGGTGGACAGCCCACGGCGTTGCCAACGTCAGTCGCCGATGTTTTGAAGGAGGTGCCCGCAAGGTTGAAGCGAATCGCGTTTAACGCCTCAAGCGTTGCGATCTCAATTAAGCCATCGCCGTCTTTATCGACGGTATCCTCATCCAGCGCGTTGACTATGCCGTCGTTATCGTTGTCGTTTAGATAGAGATCAAGAGTCAGGCCTGACGCCGCTTGACACGCAAGGTCACAGGACGCATTCCACGCATCGGGTAAACCATCAAAATCGGTATCCAAATGAGCTGCAGAATTATGAGGGAATTGGTCAATCACGAAGCCTGATGCATCACGGCACGCTTGGTCGCAGCCTATGGTCCAGCGGTCAGGGTAACCATCATTATCGTAATCAAATGCAGCGGCACGATTGCTGGGGAATTTATCGTCCTGATCGAGCACCCCATCTCCGTCGGAGTCGCGATAAACCACGCCATTCAAACGCAATCCCGGCAGTTGAGTGTTATCACCAAAATCCCACAGGGATTCACCCTGGGCGTTTTTGACACTGCCCCAGCCGGCAAACAAAGTAGTGCCCGGCAGACAACCCGTGTCGTCAGCGGCGATTGCACAGCGCAGTTGCGCGAGGGTCGCGCCAGTGCTACCTGTACCACCGCCAGCTGATTGCTGAGTGCCATCAGTCGCGAAGTAGGTGGCCGAGATTTTACTACGCTGACTACCCACTACCGCGTTGACAGTACCCACGCCTGCCGTTATCGCTGTAACGCGTCCAGCCGCGAAACCGTTGGTTAGAGAAGATGTTGTGCCATCGATGTCTCCCACCAGGCCACCCACGTTACTACTTCCGGTGACTGCTGCAGTTGAAAAAACCGAACGCAGTTGACTGTTATCCCAGGCCTGCCCGACCAACCCGCCGATGTAATCAGATCCTGAGGCAGCCACCAGACCGGTGCTAAAACTTGATTCAAGGGTGGACTTTTTAAGGATCCCTAACAGTCCCCCAATAAAGTCAGCGCCTGTAGTATTCATCACGTGGCCTGTTGAGTAGCTGCCGATGATCTCGGAGGAGCTAGCAACCCCAGCCAGCGCACCAGAATATTGACCGCCAACCACCTGCATCAGAGAACCTGTGAGACCTATATTACGAATGCTGCCATTGTGCACCCGGCCGAACAGCCCCTGATATTGAGTGCTGTTACGGTTGATGAAGAGGTTACGGATGACGTGGCCATTGCCCTCAAACACCGCGGCGAAAGCTAGGGCATTCGAGGTAGTGCCAATAGGCACCCAGCCAGCACCGCGATTCCAGTAGGCGTCTTGGGCATCCATCTTGCCGTCGGCATTGGTGTCAAAATCGAGGTCGGCGGTGAGTTCAAACCCTATGCAGCCGGTTTCGGGGCAGCCGGCGCTGCTGCCGTAAAGAGTTTTGCCATTGAGGTTATTGCGAATTTCGTTGAGGTCGGCCAAATCGTTAATTTCGATAAGACCGTTGTCGTCTAGATCGTAGTCGGTGCGATCACCCAGTGCGTACGATGGCGCACTTAAGGTAAATAGACACAACACCGCTAGCAGTGAGGTTAGTTTCATAAAGGGTCCGTCTCCTGATCCATTCCTTGTGTTATCGCTAAACGAGTGCATAAAGCGAGCGGCGCATAATAACGGAGAGACGTGCAGGAGGCGGTGCGGAACCCTAAAACTTGTAACTAGATCACATTACAAAAAGAGTTGAGAACGAATATAGAAGCCAAGCCGCTGTTTTGAACGACAAGGAGCCGATTGATAGCACTTGAAACGAACGAGTTAAAGATTGGCAAAGTAAGACTCTAAAATGATGCGTGCGGCGATGCTGTCGACTGGAGCGGACTTATAGTGACGAGAGCCTCCGTCGCGGATAACTTCACCCTTAGCCTCAAAACTGGATAAGCGCTCGTCAACCAGCTCCACCGCCACACCGAATCGGCCATGAATACGATTGGCAAACTTTCGGGCCCGTGCCGACAACTCGCTTTCGGTTCCATCCATATTCAATGGCAGACCAACCAACACGAGCGCCGGCTGCCACTCTTTGAGAAGACGGGCAATATCGTCCCAATTCGGAACACCATCGCGCGCTTTTAAAATCGTCAGCTCGCGCGCGCTTAATGTGAGAGATTGCCCAATCGCTACACCGATGTTTTTAGTGCCATAGTCGAAGGCGAGCAGAGTTTTCATTAGGCGTGTCCTGCCATACTGGGCAGGAGACTCATATCGACTCCCAAATGGCGGCCGGCCAATAACCATCGATCTTCTAATGGCGTATCAAATATAAGTTCTCTGCTCGCAGGGATGGTCAGCCACAGGTTTTGCGAAATTTCTTGCTCAAGTTGGCCTGCGTGCCAGCCTGAATACCCTAGCGCTACTAGAAAATGCTTGGGTCCTTCACCTGTCGCTATGGATTCAATGACATCGCGAGAGGCTGTGAGGAGAATATCGCTACTAACCTCAAGGGTTGAGCTAAATTTGACGTCAGGTGAATGCAGAACAAACCCGCGCTCGCGTTGAACAGGGCCGCCACCCATAACCAGCTTATCTTGAGCCCTTTTCCGATCATCCAATCCCATCTGCGCAAATACTTCCCCCAAAAACATGGAAGTAGGCAAATTCACCACGATTCCCATCGCGCCCTTATCGGTGTGTTCGCAAATGAGAATCACGGACTTAGAGAAAATATTTTCATCAACGCCCGGCATAGCGACCAAAAAGTGGTTGCGTAAACTACCGGGCGTGAGTGATGAGATTTCGGGGAGCAGTATTTCGTTTGTCATGCCATCCCATATGGGGACTGACGCCAAAAAAACAAGCGAGGATCAATTGGCTGACGTGGTGATGCGGGAATTTTGACCCGTGATATCGAAATTCCACGTCCGGATAATTTGTAGCCGATCCGTGTGCTGTCGCATCTCTTGCGGAAAAGGAGCGAATGGGGCGGCTAAACGGACAATTTGCTTTGCGGCATCATCCAAAACGCGCTGGCCAGACGACTGTAGAACATTGATTTGAACAATTGAACCGTCGGGATTAATTAACACCGACATTCTTAGCTTACCGGTTATACGCCGGGATAAGGCTTCCTGCGGATAGTGTTGGCTGCCAATTTGCTCAATCTTCACCGTCCAATCGTGTAAATACTTGGCATCGTAAGCAGCTCGAGTCGACACAGAAGTGAGCACCCGCTCACGAGGACGACGAGCATATTCCTGCCGCTGCATATCCAATTTCGCTTGGAGACTTGCAATCTCTGAGTCGTAAAGCGGCTGATCTTCGAACAAGCCTGCCTGTTCCTCGAGAGTTTCTTGATCATCTGTTGGATCTGGTTGGAACACGTGATGATTCGACGCTGCGTGAGTGGTGATGAGCTGTTGGGAAAACTCTTGGGATTCGCGTGCAGCTTGTTGCTGAGCAATTGGAGTGACTTCACGCACTTTAAGATCGGCAAAGTCCGCCGTTTGCGTTGTCGTCAATTGCGCCGCTTTATCCAGAGTGCCACTACCGGTTTGATTGTGTTGAGCCAAAAAATCAGCATCATCAGGTGCTTTCAGAGATTGGTGCGTGGCCAATGTGATTTCGATGGTTTGCGATGCGCCTTGCGGCTCCGGCAATGTAAATCCCACACCTAAAATAAAAATAGCATGGATAACAGCGGCCAAGAAGAGAGTAAAACTTAATCGATCACCCGCAGCGGCCATTGCTGCGGGCATTTGCTGCTCAACTGTAACCGCTTGATTCATATAAGTTTCTTATTGATATTATAAAGGGCATTCAGATCGCGAGCGCCCTAGTTAGGATTTTTCCGCCAGTTTACGCTCAATGGCGCTCACCAAGCGATGACCAATTTTAGTGTCAAACGCGCGATCAATTTCCCGAGCACAGGTTGGACTAGTGACGTTAATCTCGGTCAGATAATCGCCGATGACATCTAAACCCACAAACATTAACCCTTTTTCTTTTAATGTGTCAGCGACTTGCGACACAATCCAGCGATCCCGATCGGTAAGTGGCTGGGCAACACCTGAACCGCCCGCCGCAAGATTACCGCGGGTTTCACCTACGGCTGGAATGCGAGCCAAACAATAGGGCACCGGCTCACCATCGATAACTAAAATCCGTTTATCGCCGTTAACGATTTCTGGGATGTACTTCTGCGCCATGATGAGATCGCGGCCGAAGTGAGTGAGCACTTCAAGAATCACACCCACGTTGGGATCGTCACTTTTACAGCGAAAGATACGGCTGCCACCCATACCATCTAAAGGCTTAAAGATAACATCGCCGTGAGTACGATGAAACTCACGCAAACGGGCCATATCGCGAGCAACTAACAGCGTTGGGCAGCACTGAGGAAATTGGGTCGCAAACAATTTTTCGTTGCAATCGCGAAGACTGCGAGGATCGTTAACAACTAACGCCCCCTGGCGCTGAGCGGCCTCAAGAATGTAGGTGCTGTAGATATATTCATTATCGAACGGTGGGTCTTTACGCATCAAAATGACATCGACGTCGCCAAGACGTCTGTCCTCAGCAGGGCCCAGCTCATACCACTTGTCCTTGTTATCCATGACGAATAGCGGACGAACCTTGGCAAAGGCCTCACCTTGCGCTAAATAAAGATCTTCTTGCTCCATATAAAGAAGATCAAACCCGTGTTCTTGGGCCGCCAACAAAAGTGCAAGGCTTGTATCCTTAAGGACATTAATGGTTTGGATGGGATCCATCACTATGCCAAGAGTTTTTGCCATAAGAGTGTTCACTAATTGATTCAACCAAAAGAATAAGGTGTCGTAACGGTAAGTTGATTAAATTGATAAAGCAAGTCGAAAACTGTCTCTTTTCGTGACACGTATTACAGCATCCTAGGCCACAAACGTGCATAGTTCATATGCTTATAGCCAACCCCATCGAACTATGTTAAAAGTTTGATCACTTGATTAGGGTTAATTTTTTACACTTAAATCAACCACCAGTTGCGTCTACTCGACGCAGCCGGATCCACGGAAAATAAATAGAATAGGTCAGAGTATGGAAGTAGCTTACGACAACCTCAAAGTGATGGTCATTGATGACAGTAAGACCATCCGTCGCACCGCAGAGACCCTGCTTAAGAAAGCTGGCTGTCAAGTTATAACGGCCACCGATGGGTTCGACGCGCTCGCCAAAATCGCCGATTCGCGCCCTGACATCATTTTTGTCGACATCATGATGCCACGACTCGATGGCTATCAAACTTGCGCACTGATTAAAAATAACAGCGAATTCAAATCGACCCCAGTCATTATGCTTTCGAGCAAAGACGGTCTGTTCGACAAGGCCAAGGGACGTATTGTCGGTTCCGATCAATACCTCACTAAACCTTTCAGCAAGAACGAATTACTTGAAGCAATTGAGGCTCACGTCAAACACGTGAAGGCTTCGTAATTGGCTATTGATTTTCGCTAAAAGACTTCCCGCTGTGAGGCAACGCTTGACGGCACCAATAATAAACTAAGCGATCAACCATACGTTCTTGGAGTGTATATGGCTAAAGTATTGATCATCGACGACTCACCAACTGAAACTTATAAATTGTCGAGTATGCTCGAAAAAAGCGGCTATCAAGTCATTTCTGCCGACAACGGCGAAGCGGGCCTTGAGCTTGCACAAAAAGAAGCTCCCGATGTGATTTTGATGGATGTCGTCATGCCTGGATTAAATGGCTTCCAAGCAACCCGCCTTTTGACCAAGACCAAAGAAACTGCGCACATTCCCGTTATTATCGTGACGACCAAAGATCAAGAAACTGATCGAGTTTGGGGGATGCGTCAGGGGGCTAAGGCGTACTTGTCCAAACCGATCAATGCCACGCTACTGCTCGACACTATGAAAGAGGTTATGGCGTAAGCCAGATCTCCAAACAACGGGAAGCTATATGTCTCAACGCCTGTCCGCCTTTCAAACCCTGGTGCTGCTTGCGCAACAGTCTCGCGCGGCAGCGCAAGGTCTGCCCGCTCAGGCCGACATACGTCCAGAGTGGAGCGGCATTGGATTTTCGTTAATGGGATGCCGATTCGTCGCGCCAATCGGGGAAATTTCAGAAATGCTCGAAGTTCCCCCCTTCACTCACTTGCCTGGTGTACAGCCGTGGGTTAAAGGCGTGGCGAACGTACGTGGACGATTGTTGCCTATCTTCGATCTCGCTCAGTTTTTCGGCGAACGACTAACAAGTCCACGAAAAAAGCGCCGTATTCTTATTCTTGAAACCGAAACGCTCTATACCGGCCTGATGGTTGATGAAGTCCATGGGATGCAGCATTTCCCTATGGATGAATATCAGGACCATCCGGGCCAAGCGCCAGCCATTATTCAACCATTCGTCAGTGGCTGCTATCCCAGCCACGAGCACACATGGTCACTGTTTCGCCCAGCATTTTTAGCCGATGACCTTCGGTTCACCAACGCCGCTAAGCAGTAGGTTCTGGTGGGGTTCGGCTTACACGGAGTTACCTTGTGCGCCTTGCGCATGAGCAAAGACGATAAAAACCATAGGGGTTAGGAGTATCAAATGAAAAACAACACGACCATTGCGAGGTTAAAGACCTCCCCCGGAATGTTGATTGCGCTCGTCGCGTTCGCCATTTCGATCGTGGCGATAGTTGCAGTCTGGATTATCATCCAAGGCTATGCAGCCAGCGATCAGCGTCATTTGCAATTAACAGCCGAACTTCGTGCACAGGCGTATCAGTTGACCTCGCTATCGCGGGACGCCACTCAAGGTTCTGACCAAGCATTTGTCGAATTTGACAAGGTTGTAAGCGGTATGGCGTCAACCTGGACCACGTTACGCAACAGCGACGAGACCACTCGTCGTACGCTGGCCAGTGAATACACGGCTTACGAGGGCGTTTGGAACCGCGTACGTACCAACAGCCAAACAATTTCAACCAACCGCGAGTTGATCGTTTCGCTCAACGCGGTAGGTAAAGACCTTAACGACAACCTCCCTGCACTTCAAACCGAGCACGACAATATTGTTGAAGTGTTGCTCGAATCGAAAGCGCCTGCCGAACAAGCGATTCAGGCCCAATTATTATCATGGCGCGCCGAACGTATCGGTCGTAACGTAGATAAGATGCTTCGGGGTGACGCGGATGCGGCTCAAGCAGCAGACCAATTCAACCGTGACGCCAACTTCTATTCACGCGTATTGAGCGCCATGAAAAATGGTGACCCCATTTTAGGCATCTCTCGCGTAACTGACGCATCAGCCCGTTCAAGTCTCGATCAAATCACCACCCTATTCGATGGTGTTAGTGCGTCGATTCAGCAAATGTTTGAAGGTTCAACCACTTTGTTCCGCGCTCGCCAAGCGTCCGATGAACTCTTAACCGACACCCCTCAGCTTCTTCAAGCGCTGGCCAACATCCAAGATAAAATTAACGGCCTATCTAGCACTCGCCCAATTAACAACCAATTGTTATTAGGTTTGGCTGCTATCGCATTAGTTTCATTGTTCAGCTTGGGCTTCACCATGTACCGCAACGCCCGTCGCCGCGCCGACGAAACAGCGGAAACCAACCAACGTAACCAAGCGGCGATTTTGCGTTTACTTGATGAGATGGCGGATCTCGCGGACGGTGACCTCACCACTACCGCAACCGTAACCGAAGACTTCACCGGCGCCATCGCCGATGCGATTAACTACACCATCGACCAACTGCGTATTCTGGTTGCACGAATCAACGAAACCGCTGTAAACGTATCGGCGGCAGCTCAAGAAACTCGTCAAACCGCACTGCATCTAGCCGAAGCATCTGAACACCAAGCGCAAGAAATTGCCGGAGCATCTGCCGCCATAAACGAAATGGCGGTCACCATTGACCAAGTATCAGCGAACGCCGCCGAATCGGCAGCGGTAGCGGAGCGAGCGGTATCGATCGCCGGTAACGGCGCCAAAGTGGTACAGAACACCATCCACGGCATGGATACCATTCGCGAACAGATTCAAGATACCTCTAAACGTATTAAACGCCTCGGTGAATCCTCTCAAGAGATTGGTGACATCGTAAGCTTGATTAACGACATTGCCGACCAGACCAACATTCTTGCGCTTAACGCCGCGATCCAGGCATCGATGGCGGGCGACGCAGGCCGCGGCTTCGCGGTGGTAGCGGACGAAGTTCAACGCCTTGCGGAACGCTCTGCAGCTGCAACCAAGCAGATTGAGGCTCTGGTAAAAACCATTCAGAACGACACCAACGAAGCCGTTATTTCGATGGAACAAACCACGTCTGAAGTGGTGCGCGGTGCACGCCTTGCACAGGATGCGGGTGTGGCACTGGAAGAAATTGAAAACGTATCCACAAGCCTTGCGGAATTGATTCAAAACATTTCGAACGCTGCACGCCAGCAAGCATCCTCCGCGGGTCACATCTCGAACACGATGAACGTTATTCAAGAGATTACGACTCAAACCTCGGCAGGTACTTCGGCAACGGCTCGCTCAATTGGTAACCTCGCCGTCATGGCGTTGGACCTTCGGGAGTCAGTGGCAGGTTTCAAACTACCTGACGAAATCGCTAACGACGAATCTTTCGATGGTTACCAGTTCAGTGTTGACTCCGTGGAAGCTGACGCGTCGGACGATACTGACCGCGACGAGCGCTCTGAAGAATTGGCTGAAACCTCGCGTGCGTAACTCTGTAGCCACCGCAAGGTGGCTCAATTGAATTAAGGATGTGGTAATCGCACTATGGCTTGGTCGTTACAGTTGCTACCCAGCCTGTCGGCGGATCAATTTCATCTCTGGGTGAAATTGATAGAAGAGCGCACAGGGATTCAACTGCTCACTCAGCAAAAACCTTGGCTGGAATCGCAACTTAGCCATCGTATGCGCGAGCGAGGGTTGGATGATTACGATCGATACTACCAACTTGTTTTGGACGGCCTTGACGGTCATCTGGAATGGGCCTGTCTGATCGATCGTATTGCGGTAAAAGAGACGAGTTTTTTCCGTCATCGCCCCTCTATTGACGCTGTGCGTCGCCACCTCCAAGCGGCCATTAACAATCAGACGCTAACCAGCAGTTACGAGGTGTGGAGCCTGGGCTGTGCGACCGGTGAAGAACCCTATTCACTGGCAATGGCGATTAACGACTGTTTCGAACTGGCCCAACGCGAACCCTATTACGGAATTACCGCGCTCGATATTTCCACCTCCGCTCTAAAAGTTGGGCGAAAAGGGGTTTATCCCGCGCGCAAATTAGAATTAATGAATACCGACGAAAAGTTGCGCTATTTCACGCCGCAAAATGATGGCAACTATCAAATTGCCGCCAAATTGCGTGATCGCGTTTGCTTTAGTCGCACTAATATTATTCACACCCGCAACCTGCCAGAAGTTAAGTTGGACGTAATTTTTTGCCAAAACGTCCTGATTTATTTTCGCCGTTGGTTGCGTCGCGACTTACTCAATGCATTGGTTGATCGCCTAAAACCTGGCGGCTTACTGGTGGTAGGGCTTGGGGAGACCGCGGACTGGGACCATCCGCACATGCAACGCTCACCCGATGAGCAAGTGCAAGCGTATATTCGCGCGGTGCAACAATAATGATGAGGTATGCACACCATGGCAAATAACCGCGATTTTGCCTCTCTCGAATGGCTGGTTCACGAGATACACGAGACGCTGAATGAAGCGCGTCAATCCTTAGAACAGTTTGTCGAAAATCCGGACGACATCACGCGCATCCGCTTTTGCTTGACGCACATCCACCAAGTGCATGGCAGTTTGCAGATGGTAGAATTCTACGGCGCAGCGCTATTGGCCGCCGAGATGGAAGCTCTCACTCAGGCCCTTATCGCTGGTCGAATTAAAAATCTTGGCGAGGCGCAAGAAGTCTTGATGCGCGCCATTTTGCAGTTCCCGCTTTATTTGGAACAAGTACTGCAAACCCGAAAAGATAATCCCCTCATCGTCCTGCCACTGTTAAACGATTTACGCGCAGTCCGCGGTGAAAACCTGCTCACCGATACCAAACTTTTCATCCCCAATCTTACGCCGGCCAAAAAAATTTCCGGTGCACGCATCGCGGTGACGCAAGACAACGTACAATTTCAAGCAATGGCGCTGAAATTACGCCAAATGTATCAATACGCGGCTAGCGGCTTTATTCGCGATGTCAACTCCGAGGAAAATCTTGCTTATCTCCGCAAGGTTTTTACACGCCTGCAAAAACTCACCCAAGGCACAGCGCGTTTCGCCTTGTGGGACATTGCTCTTGCGCTACTGGAAGCACTCGAAACAGACGCGCTCGAAATCAGTGTTGCCGTTAAAAATCTGCTGCGCCAGTTAGATAAAGAAATCAAAGTCTTAGCGGCACAAGGGGTGAAGGCACTCAACACCTTTACCGACGATGATCTCCTTAAAAACCTACTTTATTACGTCGCGAGAGCAGGCAAACACACGCCCAGTTTCGACCCAGATTCGCAGCTCTATCACATTTACACTCTCTACAATTTGGAGGCTGCACTTTTAGAAGGCAAAGAAACTGCCTCGCAAAATTTGGTGAGCGCGCCAGATCAACAGGCGATGTCATCAGTTGTAACGGCATTGAAAGAAGAGCTCGCGCAAGTTAAATCGGCACTCGATTCAACTTTAGGCGGCAATCACGAGGCTATCGACAAGGCCGAACTATCGCCCCTACTCAAACGAATTGGCGATACCCTAGCTATACTCGGTCTTGGCGATCTGCGTGCGACGATTATGGTTCAGCGCGACATTCTCGCCGCTCACGAAATCGAAGAGCTGCCAACTCCTGCCCTCATGTCGATGGCCGAAAGTTTTATCGGCATCGAACACGCGCTCGACCGATTACTGGACGGCAACGACAGTGGCAACAAGTCAGAAGCCGACATCACGCTTGATTACGCTCACGAATCGGTTCTTCGCGAATCACGCACCGGCCTTGAGCATGCCAAAGATGCGATCGTCGAATACATCGCGTCTCAATGGAATAGCGAATTTATCACCGCCGTTCCTAACTACCTACGCGAAATTAGCGGCGGTTTAGAACTAATGAATCTTGTGCGCCCTGCCCGGGTGCTCGGCTCCTGCGCGCGATACATCGAAGAAAATCTTCTCGATGACCAAAAGCCCGAATGGCATACCCTTGATACTCTGGCTGATGCCATCACCAGTGTTGAATACTATCTTGAGCGCCTCTCAAGCCGTGCACCCGAGGAAGAAAACGCCCTTTTGCTGTTAGTGGCAGAAGAAGCTGTAGCCGCTTTAGGTTACAGCGTAGGCAAGTTGCCAGAATCTGAATCAGCAGCTCAAACAGCTCCGGCTGAGCCCACCGAAGTGGCCGAACTTGACTCGTCTGAACATTCAATCGAACTCGTCGATTATTCTGTTGATGAGGTTGACCCCGGTTTTGGCAGCCAAAACGAGGTTGAATCACTTGGGCTTATTGAAACTATCTCTACCGGATCAGCAATCGACACAGGCGAAACCGACGACGCTGAAACACTGATTCCCGATGAAATCACTCTGATCCCAACGAATAACGCGCCGGTGATCGAGCGTGATAACGGCGATATCGACGATGAAATCATCGAGATTTTTATCGACGAATCGGCCGAAGTTTTAGAGGCTATCAACGAATACTTCCCCGCCTGGGCCAAAGATTTCTCCAACACCGAGGCACTCACAGAATTCCGCCGCGGCTTTCACACCTTAAAAGGTAGCGGCCGAATGGTCGGAGCCAACGATGTGGGCGAACTGGCGTGGGCGATCGAAAACATGCTCAATCGCATCATGGACAATACGGTCACCCCCATTGGGGCGCATGTCCAGATCATCAATAAAGTTTTAGAAATTTTGCCCGCGATGGTCGATGCCTTCCGCGATAATATCGCCAATCCTCACCCCGATGAGTGCGACGAATACAGCGCTATCGCCAAAACCCTAAGTCAGGGGGAAATTCCCAAGGCTTGGGAGACTCGCGCCCATCTCAATCCCTATCTGCAATCCGACGCCCAAATCGAAGAGGCGCCCGCTCAAATATTGGATTTCGCCGCTATCGAGGAAGAAGATGAAGACGAAGGCGAGAGCCAGCTATGGGAAATTTTCGGCACCGAAGCGGATGCTCACTTAGCCGTTGTGACTCAATTTATTGAAGAGATGACTGAAGCGGCGCCGTTATTCACACCGCCGACCGAAGCCATCCAGCGCGCACTGCACACCTTAAAAGGCAGCGCGCACATGGCCAACATCAATCCTGTGGCCGAACTGGTATCGCCGCTTGAACGCCTAGTCAAAGAATTGCGCTCCTACCAAGTACGCATCAACGACGATATTTTGCAATTAATCATCGACAGCGTGACTTATACGCAAGAAGCGCTCGACCAAATTCGCGATGGACAACCAGTAGTCATTAATAAGCTGCAACAGTTTCTCGCGCGAGTTTCTGAGCTACATGACATCCACGTCGCGCCACTGATTCGTCAACAAGAAGATGCCAATGGCAAGATGGGCATCGACCCAGAATTGCTGAAGATCTTCATGGCAGAAGAAATGAATCTGCTTCTGGACGCCGACGACATCATTGCACTTTGGCAGGAAAACCCCACCGATCTCAGCCAAATCGGCTTAATCCACGAAGAGCTACAAAAGCTGACCCAAGCCGCGAAACACGCCTATTTGCCCGTAATGGCGATTTTAGGGGAGCGTTTGCAAGGGGTTTACCACAAGCTCATCGAACAACAATTGGAGTGCTCGCCTCCACTATGCCAAGCGCTTTTAAGTGCACACAATGCACTCTTAGACATGGTGAACGCCATTGCGGCAGGGCAAAATCTCAACGATTCTCCGGAATCTATCGCCCAGTATTTTGATGATCTCTTCGCCGGATTCGTGCAAGCGGTCGAGCGCGCCGACGATGTCATTAACACGGAAATCGCGTTGGAGCAGGCAGTCGAATTTGATGCGCCCCAAATCGAATCCTTAACTGACGAGTCCCTATCTGACCAATCAACAAGCCTTGATACCCCAATCGCCTTCGAGGCTATTCTCGTCGATGAGATCGAGTCCGTGTTACCGCACAGCGAGATCTTGGACGAGACGTCTTTGCCCTCGGTGGCCGATGTTGAAGAAATTACTCAGGACGACACTGATGACTCCCTCATCATAGAGTCATTCGAGCCTAACCTAGAGGACACTTCATCTGACTCTGTCGAGACCTTGGTCAACGATGAGATTTTGCCGCTGCTATTAGCAGAAGAAGGCCTCCCGCCGCTACCAACTCTCGAAATCGAAGACGCCACTCATATCGATCAAGCGACGCTCGACATTGAAGAGGAGCTCCTTGTTAACACCACTGATGAAGAGGCCATCGAAGCCCTTCCTGTGGTCGATATCGAACTGGAGAACATCCCCGAAGACGATGCAGTTTTTGCCCAATCAACACACGTAGAACCCAGCCAGGTTGAACTCGAAAGCGAATCGAAACCCGAGGTCAAATTACTCGAAGCCGAGCCGGTAGCGCCAGCGCGTGATGAAGAAGCCGGTAATTTCGCCAGTGATTACGATCCCGATATCGTTGAAATCTTTGTCGATGAGGCCATCGAGCTTTTGGACGATATCGATAAAGCTCTCCTCGACTGGCAAGACAATCCAGATGACACTCAAGCGGTTGAAGAGCTCAAGCGTCACCTGCACACCTTTAAGGGCGGTGCTCGCCTTGCGGGTCTCACACCCTTGGGCGACGTTTCCCACGACTTTGAGACTCAGTTAATCGAAATGGCAGACCCAACCGCGGTCACCAGTTCGATAATTGCGCAGTTTTATCGCTACCAAGACCAGCTTCACTCGCTGGTAAACCAAGTGCGCGAGCACGTCCAAAATGGCACAGTACCTCAATGGACCACTGCGGATTCAGCGCCACAGATAAACACACAGGATGAGGTGGACGCTCAACCTCACTTTAACGTTGTTGACTTGGATGACAACCAAAGCCTTGCTTATACGTTGGAGTTGGTGGCGGAATCAGCCGATGAATCAAATCTCGTCGATGAATCAGTTTCGACTCAATCGGAAGCGTCTGATGCGCCGTCTGACGAAATTTCCGAATTGGCAGGAGAGACGCCATCATCGGAAGCGTCAGTTGCCGACGAGATTCCTACGCTGAGCAACGTCACAGTTTTGGACGATTACCGCACTGCCGAGGCCGAATCAGGGCCGGATACTCAGCGGCCGAATATTCTGACGTTCGCGCCTAAAGCTAAACCTGCACCGACCGATCTACCGCGCATCCCCGGGGCCGAGTTCGATGGCGCCCGCGGCCAAGTCGGCAATCAGGGTCAACACTTGGCCGCCCGACGCTCAGGGCCGCAAGAAGTGGTCAAAGTTTCGGCGGAACTCTTGGAAGAGCTGGTGAACTTGGCCGGTGAAACCTCGATCAGTCGCGGCCGGATGGAGCAGCAAATTGGCGATTTAGGCGTCGCCATCGACGAGATGGATTCCACCATTCACCGTCTTCAGGAACAGTTGCGCCGCTTGGACATCGAAACCGAAGCGCAGGTGCTATTCCGCCAGGAACAAATGGCGCAGTTTGAAGAGTTCGATCCGCTTGAGATGGACCGTTACTCGCAATTGCAACAGTTATCGCGCTCGCTCATCGAATCCGCGTCGGACTTGATGGACTTGAAATTTACCCTCGCCGACAAAACTCGCGATGCGGAGACTCTGCTATTACAGCAATCTCGTATTAACACCGATCTACAAGAAGGCTTAATGCGCTCACGCATGGTGCCCTTTTCCCGCCTAGTGCCGCGGTTGCGCCGCATTGTTCGCCAAGCGGCGAGCGAATTAGGTAAAGAAGTCGAGCTGGAGCTCGACAACATCGAAGGCGAGTTAGACCGTAGCGTACTGGAACGCATGGTTGCTCCACTGGAGCACATGCTGCGTAACGCGGTAGACCACGGTATCGAAACCCCTGATGAACGCCGCGCGAAAGGAAAAGTCGTCACTGGCCGTATTTTCCTGAATCTATCCCGCGAAGGCGGCGACGTGGTGATTCGCCTGCAAGACGACGGACGCGGAATTAATATCGATCGCGTGCGCACTAAAGCCATTGAGCAGGGTTTATTAGCGCCCGACGCGATCATTAGCGATCAAGACGTCATCCAATTTATTTTGACCGCCGGATTCAGTACCGCCGAAAAAGTCACTCAAATTTCCGGCCGTGGCGTGGGCATGGACGTTGTGCATTCCGAGATCAAGCAGCTCGGCGGCAGCATGAGTATCGACTCAAGTTTCGGCAAAGGCACATCGTTCATTATTCGCTTGCCATTCACCGTATCGGTAAACCGCGCATTAATGGTGCAAATTGGGGAAGATCTCTACGCTATTCCACTCAACACCATCGAAGGTATTGTTCGCGTCAGTCCATTCGAGTTGGAACACTTCTACCAAGAGCCTGATGCCACCTTCGACTATGCCGGTGAGCATTATTTGGTGCGCTACTTGGGCGCCATGTTGGAGTCCGACGTGCAGCCGAAACTCGATGGCCACAATACGCCGCTTCCGGTGGTATTGGTGCGAAGTGCCGAATCGACCGTGGCTTTACAGGTGGACCGTCTCTTAGGTTCTCGCGAAATCGTGGTGAAAACTTTGGGCGCACAATTCAGCGCCGTTCACGGTGTCTCGGGCGCGACCGTTATGGGTGATGGTAGTGTCGTGGTGATTCTCGACCCGCACGCTTTGATTCGTCAGCACATAGTGCTGGCGCTGCATCAGCAGTCTTTGGACACCGAGACTGACGAAGCACCGCCATTACTAACCGCCAGCGTCGAAACCCAAGAGCGCACCGTGATGGTGGTGGACGACTCGGTAACCGTAAGAAAAGTAACCAGTCGCTTCTTGGAGCGCGAAGGCTTCCAAGTATTGACCGCCAAAGACGGTGTCGAAGCGCTGCAAATTTTGCAGGATCAAGTTCCGGACGTCATGTTGCTCGATATCGAAATGCCGCGCATGGACGGGTTTGAAGTGGCGAAGAATATTCGCACTAGCTCCCGCTTGGGGCATTTACCGATCATTATGATCACCTCGCGCACCGGTGATAAACACCGAGAACGCGCCCTCAGCTTGGGGGTGAACCGCTATCTTGGTAAGCCTTATCAAGAGGACGTGCTGCTCAAAACCATTAACGAACTCTTGGCCGAAATGGCGTAAAAAATCTGGTTGATGCGTGAAAGTTGCTACGCCCTTATTTATCGCCACCTTGGCCGACGCACCTTGTAAAAATGTGCAGTTGGCCGATTTGGTGATAAGTACTGGGCATCGATTATTGGGGCAATGGATTTTAAGCGAATCGGCACGCGACCCCCTACCAAAGGCGGCCGCTTGGTTAGTCGATACAAACGGTGAAATCGACGACGCCAGACTCGACTCGCTTCTGGAGGACCTGACCAGCACGGTGCTCTTTTGCGACACTCATGCGGCTGGCGAACCTTACACCTCTTATTCCCAAAATCCGATCTATCACGGCATTCGCCAACGCTTGACCCACATTGGTGCTGAACTCGCGCTCAAACGCCAGACTCAAGCTAAATACCTGTGCTTGATCGGCGCATCCACCGGTGGGTTGGAGCCGGTGAGAACTTTCTTGTCGGTTTTGCCGAAAGATTTAGATGTTGCGTTTATCTACGCGCAACATATCGATCCGCAACAAATAAAACCGCTCGCCCAATCACTTAAATCGACAGAGTTTGAACCGACCATTGCCGAACATCACCTTGTCCTCACGGCAGGAAAAATCGTTATTGCATCGCCCGATCAAAATTTCGTAGTTCAAAAAAATGGCACTTTATCGATGACGGCCGAAATTCCTTGGCGAGGCTTATATAGCCCTTCCATTAGCCAGCTGGGGTTTAACCTCGCGAATATTTATAAAGACCGATTCTCAATGATTATTTTTAGCGGGATGGATGACGACGGTAGCCAAGCCGCGCATTACATCAGGCGCATGGGCGGCACCCTTTTTGCGCAAACGCCGAGCCTCGCAACCAGCCCGTCGATGCCCGAGGCCTGTATCCGCACTGGCCACGTCAGCGTAATTGGTTCACCGGAAGCGCTCGCACAGGCGTTTCAATCCAAGTATTATCACGCACACGCAGTAACAACTTACCGACCAAAATCACATCAATAAATTTAGGGATCGCCATGAACACTACTGCCCGTATCGAGAACACCATTCAAGAAGTCGCCAGCTTGTTAATTCCACTGCATCAGAAATCATTGCTGGTTCCCAACGTGAGTGTGGCCGAGATTATTCCGATTTCGGCGGTAGTTCCGATAGAAGATGCTCCAGATTGGTATCTTGGTAACTGCGAGTGGCGTGAGCAGATCATCCCGTTACTGTCGTTCGAAATGCTCAATGATGACCCCATTGGGGATTTTAATCCTCATGCGCGTTTTGCTGTATTCAACACCACCGGACTCAATCCCTCTTTGCCATTTATCGCGCTCTTAACGCAGGGCTTACCGCGTTTGGCACGGGTTAATGAAGAAGATATTACGGTACGCGATACCGAGACAAAGCCCTACGAGCTTATGCCAGTGGTGTGGGCAGGTGAATCGGCAGTGATTCCAGACATTAGTGCAATTGAACGACGCTTTCTTTCTTATCTTGGTGTGTAGTCCCACCCAAAAGGATTTTTATGTTGAAAAAACTCTTCTCCACCAGTTTGTTGATCTTATCGATAAGCGGGCTTGTCGCCTGTGGCGGCAGTGATCGCGACGAACCCTTTAACCCTGGTATTAGCAGCTCGGCCAGTTCGAACCAACCTACGCAAGGCGCGCGTATCGATAACACCGTCCTTCTTGAACATTCTGATCCATTACAGCCTTTTGGCGAGGGTAAACAAGTCATCATACTGCGCGAAGAGGATGAGTTTCGTCTCTACTATGACGCCTACAGCAACGAACCCTACGATGCATCAATCGTCGATTTTGAAACCGGACAGGTGGTTTTAATTGATGAAGGCTACGTGCATAAATGCAACGAAAGCCTGAGTTTCAGAAGTTTCGGCGCGTTTGAACTGTCCAATAATACCGCCAAAATCACACTGAATTACCGCGATCACGATCGCCCTACTAGCAGTAGTAGTGTCAGCAGCGACTGGTATCAAAGCTCGAGCAGCTCAAATTCCAGCTCATCGTCGTTAAGTGATTGCACGAATGATTCACCACTGATCGCAAAAAAACGCCAATTCCGCTTTTACTTTGTTAACACCCGTAAAACTTTGGTTGTCGAAGAATTGGTGACTTACTAAATTTTTATCGCGTCGGTGCTGCGCAATGCAGCACCGTCAACTCTCGCTCTAAGATAAATCGCCCCACATATACTGAACCAATGCGAGGGCAGCAATCGGCACGGTTTCGGTACGAAGTACACGAGGCCCCAAGGTTAAAGCTGAAAAGCCCGACGTTTTCGCGGTTTCGATTTCAGAATCGCTTAAACCGCCTTCTGGACCAATCAATAAGGACACTGAATCCGGCCTCGCTTCACTCGGCAAGGATTGAGTGTCGCGATGATGTAAGACAAAACGGTAATCGCTATCAACGCTGGCCAACCAATCGGCTAACGCAATCGGATCTGACAATACTGGCAATCGATTACGCTGACATTGTTCGCAAGCGCTAATCACGATCTGCTGCCAGCGATCACGCATTTTATCTAACCGATCGCCGCTCACTTTAACTTCGGTGCGTTCGGTGACCAGCGGCACTATCCGCGTGACACCAAGCTCAGTGGCTTTTTGCAATACCCATTCGAAGCGTTCGCCGCGGGATATACCAATTGCCAAAGTCGTTGATAAATTCGATTCACGATTAGCTGCTATTTTTTCTTTAATATCGACGGTAACGATTTTTTTTCCGACCTCGCGAATCACCGCGGGATATTCAAAGCCATCACCGTTAAATAAAATCAGTTCGCGCCCTTCCTGCATGCGTAGCACTTTCGATAAATGATGAGATGGCCCCTCTTCTAATGAAAGTGATTGAGCATCATCAATAGGTTGGTGGGTAAAAATACGAGGTACACGCATTACAATTTCTCGCGCAAAATCGAATAGGGTCCGCCTTCTAAACAAAAAAGTTCAGATGCGTCGGTAAATTTAAAAATTGCGTCTGCTGCTAACAGAGCAACACCAGCTGTCCAAGTCGTTTTCTCTTCTGGCCAGATCGCATTGTCTCGATAATTTATGCCGGTCCAAAAGCCGCCATCGTTATCGAGAAGTGAAAATAAATTAGAGAAATGCTGCATTGCCAAAGTGCGCTCGCTCATCGCGCATAGCGCTAAAATTAACTCGCAGGATTCAGCAACCGTGACCCATGGCTCATCGCTCACGCAGCGACATCCTAACGGCGGGTGAACAAAATCATTCCAACGTTTTTGTAATTGAATTTTAGCTTCTTCATTATTTAACACGCCGGATAAAATTGGATAGAACCAATCCATCGAGAAGCGCGTTTTCGGCTCCCAAGTACGATCAAATCGTTCAGGTTTATTACGCAATGCATCGCCCACTGCGTGATAAGCACCTACCCAGTGGGGTTCTTCAGCCCCCAATGTATCGGCAATGAAAATCGCCGTCTGTAGACTTTTATATATTGACGAGTTGGCGGTGATGAGTGCATCTTCTTGCGCTATACCTTTTTCATCGACTGCCCAGTGAAATTCGCCGTGTTGAGTTTGGTATTGCAAAACAAAATTAATGGCGGCTTGTAGCTTCGAATAATTTTCTCCAATGTATTGCCAATCATTGGTGATTAAACCGTAGTGAAATAATCCCACCGCGATATAAGCAACAAAGTGGGTTTCTCGGTGATGCGTGTCTTGCGGAAGATTGTCTTGATAATGGCTGTACCAGCTACCATCGTCGAGCTGGTGTGAAAAAAGCCATTCGAATCCTTTTTTGGCAGCTTGAAATTCACCGCCAATCGTTAATCCCATGATGGCTTCAACATGGTCCCAAGGATCAAGTTTCCCACCAGCGAACCAAGGGATTGCGCCATCTGGCTGCTGAACCGATAAAATATAATCAACCGTATTTCGAAGCACGTTCCAAGGCATTTTAGTAGGCACTGTAACAAGTGGCTTAGTCAAGTCGATCATGTCGAAGATCCTTTTACGAAGTACATCACGAGGCTTTTACCCATAACTGGGTTTAATATTTTTTCTAGTACGCGTGTGAAAGCGGGCTTATCCATTAAATCCCACACCAAAAATCGGTGATACCACTTTATTAACTTTGACTGATCTTGCGATTGCCAAAAAAGACACTTCAACCACCAATAGGGGCTGTGAAGCGCGTGCGCAAAATGTTTTTTTTGGAAGTGAAAGTCCGCATTTAGTAAAGCAGATTTAAGCTCGCTCTCTTTGAAAATTCGAATATGTCCGCCTTCAACTTGATGATATTCATCGCTCAATGCCCAACATATTTTTTCAGGCCAGGCTCTTGGCACGCTCACCATTAATTTACCGCCGGGTTTCAATACGCGCGTCATCTCTTGAATTACTTGCTCGTAATGATGGATATGCTCAAGCACTTCACTGCAAATAATTCCGTCAATTGATTCATTGGCGAATGGCAAACGATAAGCATCGCCTTTAAGAAAAATTAATTGCGCCGAGCGATTGGGATCAGTAAAGGGAACCGCGCGCGATTGTGCGGTGCGCAGATCATTTTCCGATTGATCTAACCCAATCACAGTTGCATCGGCTTCAAGATAGGCGTGAATAGCATGACGACCTTCGCCGCAACCAAGGTCGAGAATGACATCATTTTTTTTAATTACAAAATCATTAAAATTTAACGTTAACATGAAGCCTATTCCTGTTTGAGTAACGAGTAGTAATAGGCTTCAAGATTTTCGGCCACTTTATCCCAACTCAACTGATTCAAGCTCCGCAATCGCGCTTTTTCTGCAAGACTTTGGCAAAGCGTTTCGTTTGTCATTAGCTGAACAATCGCTTCACTCATTGCCTCACTGTCACCGGCAGGAACCAAATAGGCGGCATCGCCAACCACTTCCGGCAGCGCTCCACCGTCGCTGCAAATCAATGGTTTTGCACAAGCCAAAGCTTCTGCGGCGGGCAAACCGAAACCCTCATACAATGAGGGTACAACTGCACAATGCGCCTGCGCATATTCTTCCACTAACTCTTGCGTCGAAAGATTCGATTTAAAAATTACAGCCGAGGATAAATTCAAACGCGCCAGTTGTTTAACGGTTTCACCCTCGGGATTTAATTTGCCAATCACGATCAGTTCGAGATTTGGAATTTTTTCACATGCCTTCGAAAACGCTTCTAATAGAACTGAAAGCCCTTTAAGTGGCTGATCTGACGAAGCCGTCGTTATCAGTCGATGAGGTTTTATTGTTATGGTATCGCTAGGTTTAAATACGTCGGTGTCTACGCCATTTCCCATCACTTGGATTCGCTCTGGATTGATCGCAAAATCCTGCGCAATATCCACTTTAGACTGCTGAGAAACTGTCACTATGTGAGCAAGTTTTTTTACCACACGCAACTGCATGTCGATAAAACTATACCAACGCTTCACCAGCCATTTGTGTCCTCGAGTCGTGGCGGCATCTACTGCAATTTTTCGATCTTGTGTAATCGGATGATGAATGGTGACAACCAAGGGATAGCCCATGGTTTGCAAATCCAAAAGGCCGTAAGCCAAACACTGGTTATCATGTACCACATCGTAAGCGGGCTTATTCTTTTTAAAATACTTTGCCACCCGACGAGCAAAACAATAAGGCTCTTCAAAACTTCCCGACAGCTTGCTCCACCACTCATAGATATCGGTAAACGATCCTAAATGTTTGAGTTTTAATGCGCGATGCGGATTGGGGTGCGCGTAAAGATCGAGGCTCGGAATCTGAATAAGATTAACGCCCTCATCAAGTTCTGGATATGGCGGGCCGGATAAAACATCGATCTCGTGTCCACGTTTTTTTAGAGCACGACTAAGATATTGCAGGTAAATTCCTTGTCCACCTACATGCGGATGACTTCGATATCCCAAAAGTGCAATTTTTAACGGACGAACTGCGGTAATGACAGGCGTTGGCGATGCATTATTAGAAGAAGAATTAGGTGAGAAAACGTTAACAGCGGTTGTCGGCATGAGTCGTAGATATGTTGTAAATATCTACGCATTATATGTGCACTTCGCTCTAAGCTCCATGCACATACTTTTTCGATCAATTTTATCGATTAGTGCTCGCGATTAACGTCCAATCTGTGATCGAGATAAGCCAAACCTAAAGTTGCGGCGAACAAAGCAACCAACAATCCTACCAAACACACGGTTCCAACCAATGCAGTGAAGCTCATGATGCTCTCCTTTTACGGTATTGATTCATTGAGTTCATCATGCCGAGCGAGCGGGGAGAGGGACTTGACGCATATCAAGCAAAATTTTTGATTGTTTGATCCCAAGCAAAGTTTGCTCGGGAAGTAAGACTCGCCAATAAAAAACGCCCCAAAAGGGGCGTTAGGAAAGTAAATTTTTAAAGGCCGTGTGCGGTGAAGGTTTTCATCGCGTAATCGACCCGCTGCTCGGCCGATTTGTGCATGCGCTTTTTCAAGCTTTCGATGTGGCGCAACCGCGGCAATAAACCGCGGCCGTTGGCCACTTGAATCGCAAGTCCAGGCCGTGCGTTAAGTTCTAGCAACTGCGCGCCGCGCTCTCGATCGAGCACCAAGTCGGTACCCATATAACCTAAGCCCGTCATTTCGTAGCAGCGTGACGCAATGAGCAACCACTCGCGCCAATTCTGAATTTCAATTTCGTGGAGTGGAAATCCAGTATCCGGATGATGCGTCACAGGCAGTGAATGTTGCACCGCTTTTAACGCGCGCCCAGTAGCGATGTCTAATCCCACCCCCACAGCGCCCTGATGCAAGTTTGCTTTGCCATCAGACTGTTTGGTGGCCAAACGGAGCATCGCCATGACCGGATAGCCTTTAAAAATAATCACGCGGATATCCGGTACACCCTCGTAGGAGTAATCCTTAAAGTAATCATCGAATTTAATTAAATCTTCGACAATGACTTTATCTGGCTTTCCGGCAAGTGAATAAAGCCCCGCCAGTGCGTTACTCATGTGCCGCTTAATATCGTCGATAGTGATTTCGACCCCAGAGGCTTTGATAAATTTATCGCCACGGCGACCGATAATAACCAAAATCCCCTTTCCACCTGAGCCTTTCGCGGGCTTAATCGCAAAGCAGTCGTAATCTTTAAGCTTGTCCTTAATGGCTTCGACTTCGTACTGACTTTCGATCACGAAGAATAGTTTTGGTGTCGCCACCTCGTACTCTTCAGCCAAAAGCTTGGTTTGAAGTTTATCGTCAACTAACGGGAATAAATGCCGCGGATTGTAGGTGCCAATAAAGTCACGATTGCGGCAATTCATGCCCAAAATGCCCAATCGCTTAAGGCGAAAAGGGCTAACCCACGAATTCCACCATTTTTTGAGCGGCTCCATTTAGGATTTCTCCTTCTTCTCGCTTTCAATCGCCACAACAAGGGCGCGGAAACGACGCAGCTCAGATAATTTGTAACCGGTGTATTGACCCATCATCATAATCAAGGCCAAGCAAATTAAATTCAGCTCAGGGAAGTTAAACGTGAGGTGGCCAATCAATGGAATTTGCATTAAGACGTAAGCAAGCACAGCCACTAAAAGGCTGCCGCCGCCCTGCACCATCACTTCTTTAGGGCCTTCCTCTTCCCATAAGATCGACATCCGCTCGATGGTCCAGGCGATAATAATCATTGGGAAGAAGGTAATTGTCATTCCGGTATTCAGCCCCATTTGATAGCCGATGAGACTTAAGGCGGAGATAATAAAAATCACCAACACCACCAGAGTCGCAATCCTAGAGACTAATAAGAGGTTGAGTCGTGAGAGATAAGTTCGCATCACCAACCCCATCGCCACGACCAACACAAAACTAATCAGCCCCAAAAAGAGTGACGTTTGTAAAAAGGCTAAAGCGATCAGAATCGGCATAAAAGTGCCCGAGGTTTTAAGCCCCACGAGGATTCGCATAAACACTACAACCAACGCACCCACCGGTAGCAATAGCAATAGCTTGAACATGCTTTGCTCTTCGATGGGCAAATGTTGCACGCTCAGTAGAGAAATTAGCGACCCCTCTTTTTGTGGATTTACCAGATCAAGCGCCGCAGCGGTTTGATAAATCATCGAAAAGCTCACCCGAGAGCGCTGACCGCCCGCCACATCCAAGATGCTGTCGGAGCCCACGTGCCACAAGAACAAATCATCGGGAACGCCTTGAGCCCCCGTTTGCGGGTTAAACAAAATCCACTCGTTGCCATCGTAAATCTCCACCAATCGGGTCAAACTTTGGTGACGACGCGCGTCCTGCAGATACAAGCCTAAGGCTGGGCGCGCCGGCACACCGGCTTGGTTGACAAGACGCTCAAATAGAATCGATTTGTCGCTCTCGACCGATAATAACAAGGCAGCGTTTTGCTCAAGCACCTCGGCGTTTAATAATTTTATAAGCTCACGAGCGAGCGATTTGGCATCGGCGGATTTTTCCCAAGCCACATCCAACACCTGCCGAGCAGCAGCATCTTGCGCAGCACCATCCCACTCGATACGACGTACGCTGGGCGCAACTAATTCTTCTTCGACGTTAGTGTTGTCGGCTTCGGTGAATTGAATTTTGTAATAGATAGTTTGCAAACCAAAGGCTTCGCGCTTAGACCACTCACCGCGGCGCACACCGTCGTCAGTCACCACTGAATAACCATAGCCTGGCGCTGCCGCCTGATCGGAAACCACACGGAAGTTTGGTGTGTTGTCGGGCAATCCTAATCGAGCGATGACAGGCTCGCCGTTGGCTTCAAAGTCGATGCGCGCTTCAACGAGCCACACTGGTTTTTGCACACCCGGTAAAAATGGAATTTCCAGAGTTGCGTGACGAAACCATGCCATGCCGATGGCGAAAAGAATCATCCCTATTACGATGGTGTAAAAGGGGGTATTGGAAGGCTTACTCATGAATCGTCCTTTTTATCCTTATTGTGGTGTTGGTTCAGTTTCTTCAACGCGCTGTACCGGAGCGAGATTATTACCACTCACATCCACCAACATCACGTCGCGTAGTAAATTGCGACCGATTAACAAAGGCTCTTCCTGATTGCTGCGATCAGCCAACACGAATTCACCCTTCTGATTCAACTTGCCCAAAGCAAACCGCATCTCCACCACCGGACGTCGCTCATTGGGCGAAGTCGCGGTGTTCACTGTTTGAAAGCGAATACGCTTGCGTTCGAGCACTAACGGCTCTTTGGTCTCAGGATTAAAAAAGGTGAAACGCACCCATTCTTCGCTGTTACGCTCGAACATCTGAATATTTCGCGCATCCATAATCGAGTGGGCACTATTGGTGTTGATGCGCGTGGGCACTTGAACATTAATGCCGGTGAATAGCACCTGCTCTTTTAAACCAACGATCTGCTTTTCAACCAAAGGCGGCGTCGGTGGAGCGGCAAAAGGTTTTGGCTCCGATACAGGAGCAGCACAAACCACTTGGCTAATGTGTTTTTCGATCACCCGAGGATTGGTCTGCAATACACGGCGCTGCTCGTCGAGTTGAGTTTGTACTTGTTTTAGCGACGCAACCAAATTGTTCTGCGTCGTCAAATAGGTTTGATGATTAGACTGGATGGTAGTAAGACACTGATCGAGCGCGGCCTGATTAGCGGCCATTTGTGAAGGAGAAGCACATCCGCTAAGCGCGGCAATCAAACTGGCAAATAGGGGGATTTTGAAGGTTTTACTGGCAATAACTGCGCGAAATTTAATATTCATGAGTCAACCGAAGTGTGTATAAGTCGCACCCGATAAAGACTCGCCCAACCTTAGACCAATCTTTAACGGTATTAAAAGACATTTGATGACTCTCATTGTAGCTAGATGAAAGCCATAACACATCGGGTAGATGGCGTATGGCGCAATTTTTTTACGCGCCATGTCAATTATGCCTTTTTGTATAAATACTCGAAAGGCGCCTGCAAATGCTTATAGCGCTTATATTCCCATTGATACTGGGTTGGTGCATCAGCCACGCAGCGCTCGATAGTCGCGTTGAGCCCTCGCACCGCCTCACAAGTATCGGCACTAAAGATGCGCTCATCCGGTGGAACTATTACTACTTTAAAACCGCCCGCCACCCTCTCGGCGTAACAGCCGCAGACTTGTGGACGCGCTCGCTGTACTAAGCCATCGACCAATGTCATGGTTTTTGCTGGATGACCAAAAAACTCCGCCACATGGCCGCCGTACTGTTTGCCAGGTACTTGATCGGGAAGAATCATTACAATCTCGCCGCGCTTGAGGGCTTTAAAGAGCTGTAATACTCCCGATTGACTGGTGCTGACCATACGCAAGCCTGCTTTGGCACGAGCTTCACGCACAAGGCAATCGGTACGTTTGTATTTTTGAAGCGGCTGGTAAATCGCCGTGGTGGCGCCATATTGCGTCAAAAAGCCGCTGAGCGCCTCCCAATTACCGTGATGAGGCGTCAACACGACTAAGCCTTCATTCTTCGCTAAATATTCTTTTAGTAGTTCTTCGCCTTCGATCTGGACGATATGACGCTCAAGCCAACTACAGGAACGCGTCCAAATGGCGCAGGCCTCTAAACCGGTTTTGGCGGCTTCCATTAAACTTTTACGGATAAATTGTTCAGACTCGTCTTTCGAAAAATGAGGAAACGCGATAGCGGTATTAACTGCGGTGGTTTGATAAGAACGTCCGCGCGTTTTATAGGCGATGTAACCCAACAGGTTGCCACAAGCGCGCAACCAGTTGAGTGGCAATAGGCCAAAGCAACGGATCAACTGAACGAGGATAAAATCTTTCATTATTATAATGTGTCCAATTCTTAACCAATAACAGAGAGAATTGATGGGTAACCGCGCCCATCAAACTCCACGGTTGGCGGAATATACCACCTAAAGAACTGGAACGCAGTGGATTAATGCGCTCTGATGGCGGTAAAAATGTCAACAAACGTTAATTTTGGCCGAATTTCGAGGGAGTTATGCAAGCGCTCCTCAATCTGTTTGGCAGAAATAACGCCTCGTATTTGATGCTGCTTGCGGTCGATAACCAATAAATAGGTTTGCCCCGAATCGCGCAGCGTCGCGACCAAATCACAGATGGTTGCCCCCAGCACCTCAGCCAACTCAAGGGCTTGCAAAGATTGGCGCGGTAACATGATATCGCGCAGAGTGAGCTCATTAAGTTTTAAACCCAAATCCAATCGCCGCAACTGCACATGTTGAGACGACAGATGTTCCGCCGCCACTATGCCGACAAATTCGGCGCGAGAATCCATCACCCAAAATTCTCCGGTTTTGACGATTTCTGCTCGGTCTAACAGCACCTTCACCGACTCATCGACACCGACCATCGATGGTTTATGGCATCGAAAATCTGTCATTACCTGAACAGCTGGCGATGCCAAATCCAAATCGAAAAATTCTTTGGGCTGTGCAAGATGAGCGGTTGTAGATGGATTAAATAGCGACAAGTGTTTCATAGGGACACATCCTCGATGATTGCCTAGCGCCCCGTGAAAAGGGCAGCGGTTGCTCCACATTAGGCTTAAACGAGCAATTGGAATAGCGTGCGAAATGTCTATTTACGGGGCGTTTACTCAGGGTTTACGAACCCTTTACTCACCCTTGAGATTTCCCCTTGGGATTCCTGTGCAAAGCCTGACAAGGCAAGCCGCAAAGCGCTATAATCGCGGCATTTTTCCCTCCTCTGATAGATAAGGTCTTCCATGTCTGAGAAACGATACGACGTAAGCACCTTTCAGGGCCTGATCTTGGCCTTGCAAGACTACTGGGCACGCCAAGGCTGCGTGATTCTGCAACCATTGGATTTGGAAGTGGGCGCCGGTACTTTCCACCCTGCGACTTTCTTACGCGCCATCGGCCCTGAGACCTGGAACACCGCCTATGTGCAACCTTGCCGTCGCCCGAAAGACGGCCGCTACGGCGAAAACCCCAACCGTTTGCAGCACTACTATCAATTCCAAGTTGCACTAAAGCCTTCGCCCGATAACATCCAAGATTTGTACTTGGGTTCGCTTCGCGAAATGGGCATCGACACCAATGTGCACGACATTCGCTTCGTGGAAGACAACTGGGAATCACCAACCTTGGGCGCTTGGGGTCTAGGTTGGGAAGTTTGGCTCAACGGTATGGAAGTCACTCAATTCACTTACTTCCAACAAGTGGGCGGCCTTGAGTGCTATCCGGTCACCGGCGAGATCACCTACGGTATCGAGCGTATCGCTATGTACTTGCAAGGCGTGGATTCGATTTTCGATTTGGTGTGGACCATCAACCCGAACGGCGACAAAGTCACTTACGGCGATGTGTTCCGTCAAAACGAAATCGAAATGTCGCATTTCAACTTTGAAGAAGCCGACGTGGAGTTCATGTTCCAAAGCTTTGATTTCTACGAGCGCGAATCGCAGCGCTTGATGGAAAAAGGTTTGCCGTTGCCGGCCTACGAGATGGTGATGAAAGCTTCTCACGCGTTTAACTTACTCGACGCACGCCACGCGATTTCGGTGACTGAACGTCAACGCTTTATTCTACGTGTGCGCACCCTTTCGCGCGCCGTTGCACAATCTTATTACGATAGCCGTAAAGCCTTGGGCTTCCCGCTTGCACCAGAAGCACTGCGCGCCGAATTGCTCGCCGCCGCTGCCCAGGAGGAAAAATAATGTCTGCTGATTTCTTAGTTGAATTAGGAACCGAAGAGCTGCCGCCAAAGGCACTCAAGAACTTGATGAATTCTTTTGCATCAAGCATCGAACAACAGCTGCGTGATCTCGAGTTATCGTTCACCGCGGTTAAACCTTTCGCAGCACCCCGTCGCCTTGCGGTGTTGGTTGAAGGCTTGGCTTCGCAAACTCCATCCAAAGATCTAGTGGTTTGGGGTCCACCGGCGGCCATCGCGTTTAAAGACGGCGAACCCACCAAAGCAGCCCTCGCCTTCGCCGAGAAAAATGGCATTGCGCCCAGCGAGTTAAAAGCCGAAAGCGACGGTAAAGCCGAGAAGTTAGTCGCCCGCATCACCACCCAAGGTCAAGCGGTTCAAGGTTTGCTGGGCGAGATCGTCAACAACGCGCTCGCGCAATTGCCCATCGCCAAACGCATGCGCTGGGGTGCTAAGCGCGCCGAATTCGTGCGCCCTGCGCACTGGCTGGTGATGCTCTACGGCAGCGATGTGGTCGACGCATCGGCACTCAATATTCAATCGGGCCGCGAATCGCGCGGTCACCGTTTCCACGCGAATCACGCCGTGTCTATCGCAAGCGCTGCTGACTACGCGAACACCCTGCGTAAAGAAGGTCACGTGGAAGCGGACTTTGCGGCACGCCAAGCGATCATTCGCGAGCAAGTGGAAGCCGCGGCCAAAGAAGTTGGCGGTGTTGCGATGATTGATGCGGATTTGCTCGACGAAGTGACGTCATTGGTTGAATGGCCACAAGCGCTGCGCGGTCAATTCGAAGAGCGCTTCTTGGCCGTTCCGGCCGAAGCCTTGATCGCCTCAATGAAAGAACACCAAAAATATTTCCACGTGGTAAATGCCGAGGGCAAGCTCCTCAACTACTTCATCACTGTGGCCAATATCGTCTCTAAAGATCCTGCGGCGATTATCGACGGCAACGAACGCGTAATTCGTCCGCGCTTGTCAGATGCGGCTTTCTTCTTTGAGACCGACAAAAAAACCACGCTGGAAAGCTTGCGCGAGCGTTTAAAGAACATTGTGTTCCAAGCACAATTGGGCACTGTGTACGAAAAAACCGAGCGTGTAGCAAAACTCGCTGCGCACATAGCGAGCCTAACCCAAGGCAATGCAGCTTGGGCGGAACGCGCGGGGCTTTTGTGTAAGTCGGATTTGGTCACCAACATGGTGGGCGAGTTTGATGATATGCAAGGTATCGCAGGCTTCTACTACGCACAAAACGACGGCGAAGCCGAAGAAGTCGCGCTCGCCATGAACGAGCAATATTTGCCACGCTTTGCCGGTGATGTATTGCCCACCAGCGCAACTGGTACTTTGGTGGCCTTGGCAGATCGTTTAGATACGCTTACCGGGATTTTCGGCATCGGCCAATTGCCAACCGGCTCGAAAGACCCATTTGCGCTACGTCGTGCGTCTATCGCGGTATTGCGTTTATTGATCGAGAAAAATTTACCACTGGATCTTCGTGAATTATTGAGCAGCGCCGCCGCGCAACACGCGAATCTCACCACTCAAGGTGACGCCTTAGTTGAGCAGGTGCTTGGTTACATGCTGGACCGTTTCCGCAACTTCTACGAAGACGAAAACATTCCAGCAGAAGTCTTCCAAGCGGTTGCGGCGAAAAACTTGAGTCAGCCGCTCGATATTCACCAGCGTGTCCTCGCGGTCAATAACTTCGCGAAGTTGCCAGAAGCCGCAGCCCTTGCAGCTGCGAATAAGCGCGTGTCGAATATTTTGTCGAAAAACGAAACCGCCGCGAACTTGAGCATCAACAGCAGCTTATTGAGCGACGAAGCCGAAAAAGTTCTTGCGGCTGCCATTAGTGCCAAGCAAGAGGTAGTTGCGCCATTGTTTGCTGCACACAGCTACACCGAAGCCTTAACGGCACTTGCGGATCTGCAAGCCCCTGTAGATGCCTTTTTCGATAATGTCATGGTGATGTGTGAAGACGTGGCAACTCAACAAAACCGCTTAGCGCTATTACAAGCTCTTCGCGCGCTTTTCTTGGAAGTCGCCGATATTTCACTACTTGTCCCGGCAAAATAATTTGCTCTTTGCGGCGTCTCTAAGGCGCCGCTTGCTATGGAATTCGCCATGAAACTTGTCATCCTCGACCGCGACGGTGTCATCAATCACGATCGGCCTGACTTTGTAAAATCAGTCGACGAGTGCGTGCTCATCGACGGCAGTGTGGAGGCCATCGCAAAGCTCAACGACGCGGGATTTAGTGTGGTGATCGCCACTAACCAATCGGGTTTGGGGCGCGGGCTTTTCGATCTTGATGATTTGGAAGCGATTCACGATAAAATCACCCAAGCCGTCATCGACGCCGGAGGAGCGATAGATGCCGTCTTCTATTGCCCTCATCACCCCGACGACGATTGCAAATGCCGCAAGCCCAATACCGGTATGCTCGACGCCATCGAAGCGGAATTTAACGGCTCTGTGGCCGATTGCTGGTTTGTCGGTGACAGCTTGCGCGATCTTCAAGCCGCGTTAAAAAAAGGCTGTAAGCCTCTACTGGTGACCACGGGCAAAGGCGCAAAAACCTTAGAGCAAATTCAAGCAGGTCACGCATTTGCTCAAGGTAAACCACTCACTCGAGATGCCCTTGTGGTTGCCGAGAATCTTAAAGCGGCTGTAGCAGAAATTTTGTATCGCACTAAGGACATTTAAATGCAGGCTTTTCGCAGCATCATTTTCACCATTATTTACAATCTCTCGGGAGCCGTCGCAGGCGCGCTATCAGTATTGATATGGCCCATCCTGCCCTACGCTTACCGCTGGCGCTTGGTGACTTTGTGGAACGCGTTCGTGATTTGGCTCGTCGGCGCCATCTGCGGGGTAAAATTTGTCTTACACGGGGAGAAACCGGCAATTGATGGTCCTTACGTAGTTCTCGCCAAGCATCAAAGCACCTGGGAAACACTGTTTTTGCAGCGCTATTTCGGCCCTGTGAGCACAATCTTAAAAAAAGAGTTACTCCGGATCCCATTTTTCGGCTGGGGACTTGCCAGTATGCGCCCTATAGCAATCGATCGCTCTAACCCAGTGCAGGCGCTTAAAGATGTGAAAATCAAAGGGCTGGAACGCCTTAAGCAAGGAAATAACCTACTCATATTTCCTGAAGGGACACGTACTGCGGTTGGTACAGTGGGCAACTACGCACGAAGTGGAGCCGACATCGCTATCACCGCACAGGTTCCTGTCGTGGCCGTTGCGCATGATGCAGGAAAGTATTGGCAACATAAAAAATATTTAAAAACACCCGGTGTGATTAATGTTTGGATTAGTGAACCGATAAAAACTGAAGGGCGCGAACGCAAAGAATTAACCGAAGAAGTTAAGCAATGGATTGAAAACAAACTTGCAAAATAAAGAGCCATAAAAAAAGCCCCGATTGGGGCTTTTTTTAATTCACACTGCGCAAAAATACGATCAGTAAATTAACGGATAGTAATGCTGCGATGAGTAAACATTGTTGTCGCGAGTTGAGCTCTACCATAAATATCCCTTGTTATTACTTATACGTTAAATAAATTCCTTTTACGGGACGCTATCCCTACGAAATTAATGTAACGCTTTGTAATAACCAAAAGAAGGTAGGGCTCGTGCTAAATTC
The DNA here is from genome assembly GCA_051885175.1 of Cellvibrio sp. GTDB lineage: Bacteria > Pseudomonadota > Gammaproteobacteria > Pseudomonadales > Cellvibrionaceae > Cellvibrio. Next base: position 61,442 of record JBJEWS010000012.1, on the reverse strand, counting down.
CCATTATGTGAATTAGCACAACAAACGCTGCGCCAACTGCGTTTGCAACTTCGCAATTATTGGTCTACTACAAACAACTCGAAACCTTACCAACGCCCGCGTTATTCAATACATGTGTCTTAGCATTACTTGCGCTAAGCAATGTGTAATTGTATGGCGGTGCATAGTTAACGGTCGAACCTGGGTTTGGTCCAGCAATCAAACAATTGGATTCGCCCGAACAAGTTCCTGGATACCAGTTTACATTAACATAGGCGTTAGTATCGCTCGAACCTAAATCCCAATAGCCAATTTGCGATGAGTCTTTACTCAAAATAGGATTTTTAACATTCTCAAAATAGTTACCCTCGATGCGAATGCGCGCTCCCATACGTGAGTTGATGCCCGTCTCTAACACATTTTGGTAATAGTTGTTATAGATGTGGCCCTGACCAAAACGGAACAGCGGCAAACGTGAATTAACATCTTTCCAATGGTTACCAACGAAAGTCACGCGACGATCAAAGTTGTTGCTGTCGCTCGATCCCCACAGAGATGTCTTCCAACTACTATGCAAATAGTTGTAAGAAATTGTGATGTTATCGATATCCCCTTTACCGCTAACCAGTTCGTCGTAATAATCTTTGCTCACATCTAAACTGTTGTGCAGTTCGTTATGGTCAATCCAAACATTTGAAGAACCATCGCCGATACTGATCGCATCTTTTTGCCCGATACGGTTGTAACGGATTTTGACATTGCGCACGATAATATTTTGCGCGCGTACAATGTTAATACCAATTCCATCAAACACTGCGTTGGTGCCAACACCTAAGATCGACACATTTTCCATGTCTTTCACATCGAACTGACTGGCTGAACCACTATTGCTCGGCGTAATGGTTCCGTTCACATAAATAGTTAAGGGTGTCGAATTATTTTTCTTACTGGCAAGTGCCGCTACTAATTGAGCACCTGTTGTGACTGTCACTGTTGTTCCACCAGCACCGCCAGTCGTGCCACCACCCAATGACGCAAATCCTTGAACTTGATTAGCTTGAGAACAGGACATCAAGCCTGTACCGCCGCCGGTTGAAGGCGCGCTCGACGATGAGCTCGAAGAACTTGAGGAGCTTGAGGGCGTTGATGAACTAGAAGAGCTAGAAGAACTTGGTGTACTTGACGAACTGCTGCCACCACCTGATGTGTTATAGACTTCGATTTCGGCAATGCGTAGTGGCGAGGAACCACTTACCACTAAATTAATTTTTTTAGCTGTGGTGGCTGGAATGTTGATGGTCTTCGCAGCGCCAAGGGTCGATCCTGATGCGAGTACCGCGCTGTTGTCGTTGTTGATGAGCTGCCAACTAGTGACATTATTTCCAGACTCGTGAACGATGACCTGATTAAAACTTTGCGCGCTGCTCCACTTAACCGAAACGCGCTGATTGCTCGTACCCGATGCCTCAGTATAAGTCGACGTCGAGCCATCGCGGACAAGTTTAGTATTGCTAAAGCCAGAACCATCGGCTCCAGCACCCGGACCAGTTAACGAAAGATTGGTTTGCGCATAGGCACTTGTCGACATCACAAAACTTGCCAACAAGCTCATACGAAATAACTTGCGAGTAAAATGGTTCATAAACAATTCTCTTAGTGATTTTTATTAGAATTATTTAACAGAGGGTTCATGCAAATGCATGGGAGAAACCCAATACACGAGCTTGCTAAATAATAAATGTTTATGACCGATATTTTTTGCCGTACCGCCATCCTGGCTGCATTTAATTAAAGACCTAGTATAAAACTCCTTTACAAAACCACCTCACATATTTTTATTTTTATGAACTTGTATACATATTTTGTTTCTATTTATGATTCTGTTTGTAACAAACCTATATTTAGCTGTCGTCTAATTTTGCAAAAGAGAGACAAAAAAATCCCCCACTATTGTGGGGGATTTTTTTATTTTTCTAATCTGATTTCCTGAATTCGAATACCTCCGCCTCCATCACCTAAGCGCGACATGGTAATAAATATTTCAGTAACAGATGTATCTGTTACTCGTGAAGTAAATGTTGTTGTCGATTGACCACATGATGAATGAGAGTCCAAAACAAGACCGCGTTGATCGATTAAGACAATACGTCCCGCCTCACAACCATTGGGTGTGCTCTCATCTTTATTCGCACTGGCATTCACAAAGTCGATAGACACCTGTATCGGCGTACTGATTTGGACCGGAACTGAAACGTAGCGAGTTAAATTCCTATCGCTCACATCATCGCCTTTCGCAACGGCTGTCCCAGCGGTCAAGGCTGGGCTAAAAGACTCACCGTTGTAATTGATCGACAATACCCCATTAGCGTTATTTAACCGTAAATTACCATCGCCTTTTGAGTAAAATTTGATGAAATCTAAGGCAACCGGGGATGACGTAGCCAACACATTGGTGTTACTTCCTGCTGTTCCTAAATATTCAGAAGGAATTGGTGTAGTCGTAAAATTGATAACTTGATTCGCCATTGAACTCTGACTCGACGATTGGTCACTGGACGTCGATCCGCCATCGCCAACGCTTGATGAACTCGATGATGACGAGCTATCACTGGACTGACCCTCACTCGAATTACTGCTTGAACTGTCATCCGATGAAGAAGATGAAGACGGAGGATTAACGCCATTTACATCGACGCAATCACTTCTATCTTCTGGCAGGGGATCCCATCCAGCTCCATTCCCATAACCACTAAAAACAGCCGCACGTGAGCAATAAGGTGCAACGTCCGCCAGAGTCATCTCATACATGAACTCGCGCTGAGATAGATCGATACTATTGCCCGCTTTATCCATGGTGCCAAATTCACGCCAGCCAGCATTGGCATTGGCCACTTCTGGTGTCTGACGAGGTTGGTTTGCAACACCTAAGCCAGCCCATCCCCGTGGTGCGATATGGTTATCCATTTTTGTGTTCACAAAAACAATGTTGTCGAATACCTTGCTATCGCCACCACTGCGAGCCAAATGGGTAACACCCTCTGACACCGAATGTCCAAGGGGGCCCACACCATGAGTCAATGAAGAGTTTAGGAAAACAAATCCCTTATCCGATTCTTGTTGCACACGGGCCTGCAAAATATATCCGCCATTGCCGTTACCGCGCGAATCACCCAAGGTGCGGATCTCGCTTTTCTCGAACAACGACGCCTTTGGATACCCCCAAATAAAGTCGACATTACCGGCGATTAATGATTTATAGAACCAGCTCCAACCTTTAACCAAAATCGTGTCTTGTTCACTCAAGAAGTTCATTTGCTTAGCAATGAGACGGCCGTTATCGCTGTTGAAATACAGAGTCTCCGCTTGACCACCTTTACCAATCAAGGTCGAATTGTGGATGGTGAAGTTTTCTAAACTAATATTGTCGCCGCCGCTAATCAAGAATAATGCTCGGCCGTCGGTTGAGGAGTTAAGGCCGTTGTTATTTTCGTAGCGGATGATGGTGTCGTCACGACTCTCACCGCGAATTGTTAGATCGTTGCGGTTGCGAAGATATAACGGCTCATTGTAAATCCCCTTTTTCACATGAATCACTTCTACGCTGGTGTTGGCCATGGCGTAGTTGAGCGCACCCTGCAAACTTCTAAAGTGTGCATCAGCTCCGTCGTCATCCACGACAACTTCTGTTAATCCCGAGGCTACCGATTCCACTTTGGTGGAGAAAGTCCAACCAGCCGCTTTACCAATCCCGTCAAACGCCGCACCTGCAATGCTATTCTCCGCAATCACACCAGCGCCCATAGCGATCCAATAGGTTTTTCCGGCTTTAAGCACACCAGAGTGTGGCGTGATGAGAAGATGCTTGCCTTCGGCGCGTATCGCTTTAACGTTGATATTGCGGGTCGAAGTACCGACTGCACTACCCCCTAAACTATCTTTTTCATTGAGAAGCGACACTGTATCGACTAATGAGTCATCCGCTGCGTCGTAAATTCGAACAAGGCCGTAAGAGCCAAGCACAACATCATTATCAAAGGTTAAGCGCAGTGATTGATCGGTATAAACCTCTGTTGCATTGGCTGCGGGTATTACTTTGCCATCTAAATTGTAAACGGTTGGCGATTGCACAAATTCTGGTTGTATTTGCGCTTCAATCACACGCTTACGATTAGCATCCAAAGCACTTGTGAAGGTAATCGTGGCTTTGCCCGCTGCTAAGGGTTTAAGACTGACACTCGACCCATCAATACTCACACCAACAATATCTGGATTGCTCGACGTAACGGTAAACTCGGCGGCGGCGCCTTGAGAGTCTGTAGAGTTAACGGTGAAAACTGCAGGCGCGTCGTTGGCCTCGGCGTTGTAGGTCAAAACACTTGGTTGAATGCTTAACGCAACCGGCTTTTGATCAACACTGACGATTCTCACATCATCAAACTCAAACGATTTATTCGCCGTCCAAATTCCGATTGTGCCTTTTTCAGTAAAGGGCGATTGAGTGTCCGTATGAGTACCGATTTTTTCGCCGTCGAGATAAACAGTAAGCGTGTTATCGATGCTCTCGATACGAAGTTCATACCAAACGCCATCGGTTTGATCTCGAGTGCCTTGATGAATCGCTCGCTTAGTTTGGGCAAAACGACTGATCGATCCATTAACATTTTTTGCAATTTCCACTTGGGTTGCGATCGGATCGTTTTGTACGTTGAGCACACCTGCGTACCAGTTATTACCGTCCACATAGCGTGTCAATAAATACAGTTGCTTATTGCTGGTTGTGCCGTTTTCACGGGGACGGAATCGCGCCTCTACCGCATAGTCTGCACTTGGCACGTTTGCCATTACCGCGCTATCGGCGAGAGCAACCACGCCACCTTTAGACGCCGCCGTATGGCGAATCATGCCGTTACCACCAATTTTGACCCACTCCATACTTCCATCTGGCTTGAGTGCGTTATTGGTTTCAGGTTTGAACGTCCAGCCATCCGCATTGTTACTAAAATCTTCGCAGTAAAAGTGAGCGAACGATGTGCAGTCAAGAGTGGTGCGCGAGAATGGAACATCAATGCTCTCAGACAAATGCTCCAACGCCTCTTCAACGGACACTAAAGGTCTGTCATCCAAATGTTCGAGCAAAGCCAATACACCTGCTTGTTGCTCAAACAACTCAGGGCTCACATCAAAATCAATTGCGGGAAAATTATCAGGCAGAGGTGCGATCTGAAGCCCAGGTGTTGTCAAATCACTATCGAGTGTTTGTAATAATCGGGCGATGTTAACCACCATTTGATTTTCAATATCTTGTGTGTTCGCAAGATCAAGTGGTGTAACAATGTCCTTCGCGACGGCCCTACCTAAAATGTGCTCGCCTAAATAGAAAATGACTTCGTCACCTGTGTGGTAATTGAAAACTCCGCCTTCACCGGTGTAAAGGTCCAAAGCATCTCGGCTTGTCGTGGTGTATCGAATATGCTCCACAGCGGCATCGATAAATTTACCTTGAAGAAGTTCCTGGCTAGGAGCACTGGAAGAACTCGCACTCGACGTCGGTGCGCTAGAAACAGGCGCTACAGATGCAGGCGTACTGGAAGTAGGAACCAAAGAAGCGCTAGATTTCGACTTCCCAGAACCGGATGATCCCCCACAGGCAACTAAAAAACTGCTCGCGAGCAATAAAGTAATAACAGGTATTTTCATAAAATGATCTCTTCAATTATTGTTATAGATGAATCATTAAAAATTTTATTTTTATTTTGAAAATCTGTTGGCATTGGCCCTAAGGCCAATGCTCATAAACAATTATCGATGACGCCAACACCCGCGTTTTTAACAACGTAATCGGCAACTTCGATAGTTGGTACAATAATATCCGTATAGAGGTAAGCGGGGGTGTAAGGCGACGGATCGGTTGAGCGCCCCTGAGCATTGCGACAAGGTGGCGTATTCGAATTACAGCTTCCACTAACCGCCACGGGATTGATAAATTGGTTTTCTAAGTCGCCGACACCAATAGTCCAGTATCCGAGTGAAGGACTGTCTAAGGAAACAATCGGGTCTTTAACTTTTTCAAATAAATTTCCTTCGACCAAACCACGCGCACCCATACGTAAATTAATTCCAGACCCGGTTACATTTTGATAATAGTTATTCAACATGTGTAAATAACCGTATCGATATAACGGCAAGCGAGAATTAACATCTTTCCAATAGTTATGGTGGAAAGTCACTCGGCGACCAACATCTTCAGCCTCGCTATCAGACGATCCCCAAAGCGATGTTTTCCAACTATCGTGCAAGAAGTTATAAGAAATGGTGATATTACTGATATTGCCACGTCCGCTGACTAACTCATCGTAGTAATCTTTATGGCAATCTTCGGTGGTGCAGGTTGGCGTTTCGAGTGCGTTATAAAGCTCGTTGTGATCAATCCACACATTGCGAATTTTTGCATTGGAACCCGATGCATTTAACGAAATGATATCGCCCGAGCCATTTTTTTGCGGAACTAAACCCATTTTTAAATTGCGGATAATAATATTTTCGGCCGTCGTATTATTTTTCGGTCTAATCTCAATTCCAACGCCTTCAAACTGCGCGTTATCACCTCTGCCAATGATAGACACGTTCGATCGCTCAATTCGAATATCCGATTGCCCAGAATTAGCCCAATCGATTTTTCCTTCAACATAAATAGTTAAAGGCTTGTCTTGATAAATTGATGCGCTGCCATAAACTGCACTGCGCAATTGATTTCCAGTCGTAACAGAAATTTCATAATTTCCCTGCCCGATATCAGCTCCTCCCGTAATATCGTAGGGCTTATCTAAATCGTCTATTGATGCAAATCCAAAAACGGTATTAGCGAATTCGCAAGACAGCCCCGACGTTGTTTGTGCTGCTGAGCTCGATTGACTACTTAAACTACTCGCTTCACTAACGGCACTAGAAACACTTGCCGAAGAAACTGAAGACGACGTTATCGACGAACTCAACGAAGACGTCGGGCCGGATTTATCGGGACTGCTACCAGAACCACCACACCCAATCAGTAAACAGGATGCCATTGCGGCTAGTATTAAAGAATATTTCATATGCGCCTCACACGAAAGTCAGCAATATTGCCGACTTTCGTTAATTCGAGTGGTTAGAGTGATTCAACTTTAATATCGGTGAACTGGAAAGTTACATTGTTTGTTCCTGGTGCAGCAAAGATTCCAAGATGCCAAGTGTTGTCACCAACTTTTGCTTTAACATCTGTGGTGGAGTTAGCTTGCGTCCAGGTAATTCCGTCGGTCGACGTCATGCGGCGGATACGCTTCTTATCACCATCATCATAAATCTCGATCGCAATGTAAGAACCGATACCTATGCCAGCTACATCAGAACGAGTGCGAGTCCCGTCGGCTTTACTGTTCGCGCGAGAACCGCTTAGCGAGCTTCCGTAATAAAAACCGATATCGGCAAATGCAGGGATTGAATCGTAGGTACCGGCTGCTGTTTTACCAGCAATAGCCAAGATTCCAAAGCGATTACTATTGCCTATATTTTCAGAGTCACCCGATACGCTCGCAAGTTTTGCAGAAAAGCGGAAGCTTCCACTCTCCACTGCCTTAGAGACGAAATAGGCATCGAAATTCGAGCTAGAGAGGTTACCGCCTGTCGCCGTCACACTCACGCTGTTAGATGTTGTGGTATGAGTTGCTACAACCGTTGTTTCCCCAATAAAAGAAAGTGTATCGGCAACGCCAGTCGTCCAATCCAAGGCAATTCCGGTATTGGGTGCTGAACTTGATCCACCTCCTTCACCATCTGAGTTGCTGCTTGAACTGCCGCCACTGGAAGTCGACGATGAATCGGAATTCGAACTCGCAGAAGAAGGTTCGGACGATGACACCGAGCTTTCTGAAGAAGACGATGACGAAGGTTCTGATGAAGAAGATGATGATGAAGGCACTGACGACGCCGAACTACCATCGCTAGAAGATGTATTAGGTTCACTCTTCACCGGAGTTGTACCGAGATCTTTGATCCTTAGACTGCTCAGGACAACACCATCTGGGCTACCATTGCTGGGCACGCGAACTTGAATGAACGAAGTTTCTGTCCCGAAATGATTATCATCGACCATATCTAAACATTGCTCTTCATTCAGAGGAATGTCAGCGATATCTCGTTGCATCAATCGACTCTTATTACCGTGAATAGAATTACCTTGAGACGATGTATTGTTATCCAAATAAATTTGGAATTGTCCTGCGGCGTTTTTCTTAATCACCGTGTAACAAACTTGATAATTATTCGTTAGGTTTAAAACTCCTTGTGGAGCATCAGTTGTATTAGTGTCTGGAGCCTTTACAAAGCCACCTTCCTCATTCGCCGTGGCCAACTGACCGATGGCGAAGCGCGCGTTGAAGAATTGCAGGCCTCGTACACCATCAACCTCTACAAAATTAATGTTCCCCTCGCCACCCAGTACGTATTGAATTGACTGCTCACTATCAGCACTTACCGTGTAGGGCGAAGGTGTGGCATTGGCCTCGCTGTTATCGGTACTAAAGAATTGCTCTTTAGTGATCGAGAAATCCGCTTGGTAAAGGAATTCACCTTTAGAAGGTGTTGCACTCACAACACTTGGCTCACCTTCACCGGCGCTATTCACTCCGGTGATAAAAATATAATAAGGTGAATCGTTCTCGAGGTTTTTGATGCGAGTAAATGCGGTAGTCGTCGTCGTTACTAATTCAGCCGACTCAAAACTATTAACAGTATTTTTGTAAACTTTGTATTCAGTTGCGCTCGTATCGAGATTCCAGCTAACCGCAACTCGACGATCATCACTGAATGCTCTTAAATCGCTAACGGGCGCGGGCGCTGTTGCGGGGGCCTCTGGGACGCCTGTTTGCACTTCGGACCACTCAGACTCTCCGCTGGCGTTTTTAGCTTTAACCCATACGTAATAAGTTTTACCGTTAGTAAGACCTGTGACGAGATGGGTCGCTGAAGTGATGTCCGCAATAACCTGCGCTGTAGCTACGTCATTTTGCTCACTCACTGCCAGTGAGTAACTGGTAGCCCGTGGAGCAGCTTTCCAAGTGGCAAGTAACGCGCCGTCGTTACCAACTAAAGTCAATTCAGTGGCAACAGTCGGTGGTAAAGGTACACCCCAACCAGGTACTTTCGAGCCAACACTACAGGTATCAGCAGCCGGTTCGGTCGAGGTGTCGTTCTGATACCCAATCCACAGATTACTCATGGTTATCAAGGCACTACTTGGAACACGAACCTGTAAGAACGAGGTTGTGGTACCTGGATTTTCCAAGACTTCGTCAATCAAAACGCCGCCAGATTTGATATCACCAGGAATGCTAATTTCTACACGCTTACCTTTCGTGAACTTATCCACGTTAGTTTGCATGAGAAGACTGTATTGACCATGGATTGAAGAGTCTTTACTCGACTGGTTGTTATCGACATAAACCATGAATAATTGGTTGTTAGCAACACTGCCAGTGTGCTCCCAATCCTCAACGCAGAAAGACATCTTCCAAGGATGAGTCAAGTCGAGTTCGCCCCACGTCTCGCTCGTCGGCTTTTGAGCATCGTTACCGGCGGTCGTGGTATTCACTTTAAAGTCTGCTGTTTCGACGGTGGGGTCGAGGTGAGTTCCGGTAGTTAGATAGCCCTGACCAATGGTGAATCGCGCATTGCCGATCGAAAGTTTTCCTGACTCAACCGCTAATCGCGACTCCATCAAACCGGAAGCAGGATAGTAAAACGCGGGATTAGGATCTTCCGCTGACGGAGACAATAATGATTTATAGGCTGACGAAAACAACTCCACAGCATCTTGTGCTTCGAACTTTTCAACAATGGGTAAAAGATCGTTTACCGGTGGCGCTATGCTTGAGGAGGACGATGATGACGAAGAAATTGGAATAATAACTTGGTCACAACGATCGACATTAACGTCACCACAAAGATTGGGTTTATCTGGGCTATTGTCCCCACCGCAAGCTGCAAGGGTGGCCGCCGCAATTGCCATACTCAATACTGATATCTTTTTCATAAAATTTGCCTTTAAAATTTCGCGCTCGATTAACAACCGTGATTTACCAGAAAGTCACATTTACGCCGGCCTGGAATGCACGACCATACATTTCGGTGTGATACATCACGTTACCGCCAGAGTAGTTATTTCCACGATAAAATTTGGTGGCATATTCATCGGTGAGATTCAACGCATCGAAATAGAACTTAACGTTTTTATTAAGCTGATAAGTCGCTTTGAAATCGATCCCGTAGTAAGCGTCTTGGAAAACGTCAGCCCACTTTTTACAAGTTGCACCGGGATTGTCAGGTGTTGCGATAATTCGATCTTCGGTACCGGCTGGACAGGCGCCAATCGTTTTAAGAATTTCGCTGGTGTAATTTCCAATTAAACGGACCGAAATATCGTCGCTCTCCCAACCGATGGTGAGGTTAGCGGTAGTGTCTGCTTGCTCGGGTAGTTGAGTTTTTCCCTGACGCACTGTTTCACCCGCGCTCGCTTCAGAATCCATCAAGGTCATGTTCGACATAACGAAATAACCGGAATCGAAGTTTTTAGAGAAACTTAGTTCAACACCATAAACCTTGGCTTTGTCGCCGTTGGTGGTCCAATGAACATTGTTTACTGCTAGATCTGGGTTGATGACGAATCCGTCGACAAGATCCGTTGGTAACTTTAACGGAAGATCTGATAGGACCGCGCGAGCCCCTTGAACCTCGACGATATAGTCATCAATATCTTTGTAGAAGAATGCCGCTTGCATGAAGAGGCTGTCATCCGCATACCAACCGATAGACGCGTCGTAGTTAACGGACGTCATAGCGACTAAATTTGGATTGCCGTACTTCAAGGTGTTATTGGAGCTTAATTCAAATTGCTTAATATCCTCAGCAGTAGTTCCCGCTGGCGGTGTGGTAAAACAATCGCCACTTACAGGGTCGCAAAGCTCGAAATTACTGTCGAGATTCGCAAACGCGCGAGCTTGATCGAACGATGGGCGAACAAACGACGTCCAAACAGCGGCGCGAACAAGAATATCTTCACGCGGATCCCAGCGGTAATGGACACTCGGCAAGATGTTGTCGTACTTATGTTCTTGCGCAGCAAGAGGTATTGAGTAATCGTAACTTACAGATGAGCCGTCGCCGAGATCAAAGTTATCGTTATTCACGGTGAAATAGCCGGTCGAGCTGAAAGTAGTTTCGTCCCAGCGCGCACCAGCGATTAAGTGTTGAGTGTCCGACAAGCGGAATTCAGCCATCGCATAGGCGGCCGCTGTGTCCTCGTTCAACACATAGTCACGATAAACAGATTCCATTCCCGACATAGTTTTTTCGTTGGCGATCGGACGGACGCTATCGATCAACGCCGATGCACCGCTAATGGTGATCGCAGGGTAAACAAAGTCCGGATGACCCAATTTTTCAAAATGATGATCGGTTAAAGTACTGCGAACCAAGCGGCGACAATCAGAGGCAGCTTCCGGAGTTGCAGCATTGATGCACTCACTCCCGAAGGTGGCCGGTGTGATACTCCAACGGTCTTGGTTGCGATTGCGCTCACGCTCCTTAACAGAAAATCCGGCTTTCCAATAACTTAGCCATCCATCATCGAACGAGCGTTTAATATTTGCCGAGAAACCTGACAACTCATCGTCACGACCAGAGGTTTCTAAGAATAAGTTATCAAAATCGAAATTCTTTAAGCTGATACCGTCTTGTGTATAAGCAGAAACTTGATCGTTGGTAAATCCAGCTTCAGCGTAGGTCATGCCCGCAAGAGCAGCTAAATCGGCCGGGTGAATGGCTTGAGCAACAATGTAATCTTTGCCTGCTTTAGCAATCACAGGGACGTCGCGTTCACGAAATTGAACACGTTTTGCATCTGGCTTTTCGAACGTTCCTTTTGAGTAGTTATACTCATAAGTGAGTTCGTAGTTGCCATCATCTTGATCGAAAATATTCTTCCCACCCAATACAAACGTTGTTGTTTCAGAAATACCTTTCTGAATAAACATTTGCTGTTGAATATCGGTGTCAACTAAACCAAAAATATTTTTCTGTGCATCTAAAAAGACGATATCGTCTGTGCCCGCTTGTCCAAAACGGTAGTATTCACGCCAAGCCAAGTCGTTATCGGTGTAGCGGTTAAAGCTACCCACCGCGTAGTATTCGTCGGTTTCATTAGGGCGATAACGAACGTCTAAACCAAAGTTAATACGTTCACGCTCAGCCAGCTCTTGCCGGTTTTGAAATTCAAACGGAATGAGCATGTAGCTACTCAGATCATTTTGATCAGGCGTAGTCGTAAGAAGATCTTGCTGAACGAAACGCATATCGGTGGTTTCGTGGTGTAGGATTTCATAAGTTACAGAGTTACGTTCTTCCCAGGACGCGGAATAGCCAATCCCTAACTTATCGTCGAGAAATAAATTGGTACCTTGAAACGAAATTTTTGGCGAATGATCACCGTTGTAGTCTTGATAGTAGGTTTGCAAAGTGCCCTTGAGCGAGTCTTTAGCTCTATCAAACGCATTAATCGTTTTAACATTAACCGCCCCGGATATCGAGTTGAGGTCCATATCGGGTGTAAGAGATTTGAATACCTCAATGGCTGAGAGCGAGTCAGCGGAAATCCCATCAAGCGCAAACGAGCGGTCATCACTCCCTGCCGATGCCATCTCAGCACCGTTTAACTGTACAGTTGCGTAACTCGGCGCAAGTCCTCGCACCGAGACATAGCGCCCCTCTCCCTCACTTCTTTGTAAGGTAATCCCGGGGAGTCGCTGCAAAGATTCGGCGACGTTTTGGTCGGCAAACATGCCCGCATCATCTTGAGAAATCACCGAACTCATGATGTTCTTTTTGCGCTCTTCTTCGCGTGCGTTAAGTTCCGCTTGGCGAACTCCCGTTACGGTAACTTCTTCGACATCACCTTGAGCCATTACATTTGGTGAATAAAACGGTGCGCTCGCAGCCATGGCCACGCACAGTGATAAAATGCGTTTTTTATGCATGATTTACCCCTACATCTTTTTATGAATTTGATATTTTTATTGAAAATAAAAATCGACGGTCACAAAGACGGTGTGAATTTCCCGGAATAGGATGGCGATATAGCGCAAGCGTGCGTGCGCTAAAAAAGGTTGGTTGTGTTGGAGAGTTCCGTTCCATTACTTGGCCTTTGTGTAAATTGCTTAACACAGAGCACCACCAAAATCGTGGCGATCTTGGTATTGACCAGAGTGGGAACATTGCCAGAAGTGGGTGTTTAAACCCGATATTATTTTTTTAGTTAACAATCAACAGTATTTGGATTGTTACTTTTTTGTAGGACCGACTTATTGTGTGATCTGATTAAATGTTTTTCAACGAAAAATCACATAATAGTGATCAGGACGTAATTTTGTTTCTTTCGGAAACGACTTATCGATTGGTATTGATAGATTCGCCCATTAACACCAATCGATATTTTATTAGTAAAACTATTTTAATACTTTAATTTTGTCGCTCAGTGATAAGCCCTCAATCACTTCTATATTAATGCCATCTGACAAGCCCACTTTAATTTCTCTTTTTTCAAATTCTTGTGGCGCGGTTTCAAGCTCTACGAAATAGCGATTATTCTCAATAATCAAGTTCGCCTCATTAATTGCAAGAACTTCATCACGACGGTCAAGAATAATGTCGGCGGTTGAACTGTAGTTACTTCTAAGAAAAACATTGTCGCTTAAAGTTACAGCTGCACGGATTTGAAACTTGATGGTGCCTTGATCGGATACACCCTTTGGCGAAATGTATTCAAGCTCCGCCTTTATCTCCTCATTGGGTAGAGCCCCAATGTAGAGATCAAGCTCCATGCCCTCTTTAATTTTTCCAACTTCTGCTTCGTCAACTAATCCTTCAAAAACCATATCAGACATGTCCGCCATAACGGCGACCGTAGATCCGTTTCCAAATGAACTCGTCTCAACAATAAACGCACCTTCTTTAAAAGGTATATCAAGAATCATGCCGGTAACCGTTGCGGGAATTAGATTCGATACTCGCTCCGATTTTTTAGTGGCACCTCGCTGCATGAGCAGTAAATTATTTTCCGCCGAAGAGACCGATTCCTGTAATAAATCGTAATTTAAAACAAACTTTTGATATTCAGACTCTGAAATTAATTTTCGATCTTTCAAACTTTTTTGTCGTTGAAGTTCTTTTGCCGCGTTTTGTAAATTTAACCTTGCTTGTTCTAATTGTGATTCCGCACTATTTATTTGCAACATGTTAGGTGCCAAAGTAATCCTGGCAATAATGTCGCCTTTATTAATTTGTTGGCCTGCCTCAAAAAATAGCTCCTCTACCACGCCAGACACTTGAGATTTAATTTCGACTTCACGTCGCGGAATGACTTTTCCTGTTGCAATGGTTTTTTGAATAATCGTAGTGGTGATAGGTGTAGTGGTTTCATAAATAACAGGCTTTTCTTGTGACTTTCCGTATAAAAAAATAAACGTCCAAATGAATAAAAGAACGATTAATCCGACTAAACCATACCCAATTATTTTTTTCATAATAAGCTCTTAATATCCGTAATTTATTCGTCTTGTAGCGCAACAATGGGATTAACATTTGCCGCTTTAGTGGCAGGAAGGATCGAAGCGATGACACCCGCTATCATCAATACAATAATGGCGGTAATCGCCGTGTTTAAATCAACTTGAGGGTTCACGATTGGAGACGTAGGCCCCAGGGTGTCGGTGATCTTTGCGATACCCTCAATTGTGAAAACCCCTACAACTAAACCTAGATACCCTGAGACCGCCGTAATCAGTAGTGATTCCTGCATAATCATGGCGATGATGGATAAGCGGGTCGCACCAAGCGCTTTTCGTAAGCCAATTTCGCGAGTTCGCTCTTTAACCACGATCAACATAATGTTGCCGACTCCGATAACGCCGGCAAAAATTGTCCCAATCGCAACCAACCAAGAAAAGCTATTAATGCCGAAGAACAATCCTTTAACTTTGTGAAACTCCTCTTCAAGGTTAAAAGAACCTAATACCTGAGTATCCTCTGGCGAAAATTTTTTAACGCGTGAAAGATAGGCTTTTACATCTGCCATAGTTTGGCTTGCGGAGTAACCCTCTTTCGGCACTATAAGAAACGATCCTATATATCCCATTTGGTTAAATGTTTTTCGTAACGTGGAATGGGGTATATAAAGTTTCTCTTCTTCTTGTTGGCTGTTTCCCTTGAAGGTCGATTCAAAAACACCCACAACTAAAAAAGAAATGTTATTAACTAATAACGTTTTCCCGATGGCGGATTCTCCAGCAGCAAATAACTGGTCTTTTACACGCTTACCAATAATCGCAACTTTGCGTTCTTGTCGCATATCAATCTCATTGAGCACACGCCCCTCAATAAGATTCATCGAGTTAAGTTTTTTCATATTGGCATGAGTGCCATCGACATAAAACGTACTATTTTTTTGATTATCTTGATTCACAATTAGCGGAGGTGTGCCGCCATATAATCCAACCGAATTTTGCCCGCGAATAAGGCCCACCGAGTCAATCTGCTCTTCGATTGCGGTAATATCTTCCGGCTTTAAAGTAATGCGTCTACCGATTGGCATCCCTTCGTAGGGAATTTGCGTGGGATTACTGGACCAAATAAAAATAGAATTGGTCACCGCTGGAAAATTTTGCCAAACACTATTCTCTAAACCTTTCGACATAGCTAAGAGAACTGAAAGCATAAAAATCCCCCAGAAAACACCAAACGCAGTAAGAGCTGTTCGAAGTTTATGCTGAGATAATGTTTTGACGATCTCTTGCCATTTTTCAACATCAAACATAATGGCTCCTAATCCGCACGCATAGCTTCAATGGGTGAAATTCGTGCTGCGTGTAATGCAGGCGCCAATCCCGCAAACAACCCCGCTACTATCAAAAGTGTTAGTGCGCTTAACGCAATAGAAAGGTCAACGCCCGGATTTTTGAAAAAAATTAAATTCGCATTGACTGCAATTAATGCCTGATTAATTAATTCCATTAATCCTATGCCTAATACCAAGCCAACATAACCGGCAAGCACTGTGACTAGAATTGATTCGGTCAGTAAACTGCCGACAATCGAAAATGGCGAAGCACCCAGTGCTTTTCGAATTCCAATTTCTCGAGTCCGTTCTTTAACCGTAATAATCATGATATTACTAATACCAACAATCCCTGCTGCAAGAGTGCCAAGGCCAACAAACCATAAAAAAAGATTAATGCCGCTGAACATGGTTTTAGTTTGATTGGCAGCTTTTGCCATCGAGAATGAACCTATTCCGCGCAAGTCTTGAGGCGCAACTTGATGTCGAGCCTTCAATAAATTTTTAATTTGATCTTCAAGCCCTATCGCATCTAACGAACCTGAAGGGCGAACAAATATCCGCCATAGGTAATCTTTTTGGTTGAACACCTTATAGTAAGTAGACTGCGGAATAATCACCCGCTCGGAATCTTGGCCACGAGAGCCTTTATCATAGAAAACACCAACGACTTTAAATACAACACCCGCAATCCAAATATCCTCACCGATGGGCTCTTGTATTCCAAATAATCGTTCAGCTACTGGTCGACCAATCAAAGCAACTTTACGAGCGTCACGCTGGTCTAATGCGTTAATAAATCGACCTTTGTCGCGAACGACTGTGTCGTTTAAACGATAGTAATCGTGAGTTCGGCCATATACGCCATACTTAGTGCTTTTATCTTTATAAGTGATATCAACGCCGTGAGTTTCTACTTCGCCAGCAATAGTGTCTAGACCAGGAAGCTGTTGCTTAAGATATTCAATATCCCGTGTAGTCAGTAAGATGGTTCGTCCAATAGGTAAGCCTTGATAGGCAATGGAGGTTTTACCACCATAAAATAAGGTCCAATCTAAAATATCACTGCCGAAACCACTCATTACGCCGTTCTGCAATCCGCGCCCCGAACCCAACAACACCATGAGCATAAAAATGCCCCAGAACACACCAAACGCAGTGAGAAAAGTTCGCAGTTTATTGTGGCGAACGACGTAGAAAATCTCTTGTAAGCTATCGAGCATCGTTAATTACCCACAAGATCATTGGCATTAACTATGAGGCCATCTTTTAAAATAATTTGGCGATCGGTTTGATCGGCAATATCTTGCTCGTGAGTCACAATAACAATGGTGTTACCCATGGCATGAACTTGTTTAAAAAGTTGCATGATCTCTTTAGTGGTTTGGCTATCAAGCGCGCCGGTTGGCTCATCCGCAAGAATTACTTTTGGTTTACTTACCAGTGCTCTTGCGATAGCGACCCGCTGTTTTTGTCCACCAGACAATTCATTAGGGTAATGAGTCGAGCGATGAGACAACCCCACCATCTCTAAATACTCTTCAGCACGCTTGTTACGCTCCTTGCGACCCACCCCCTGGTAATAAAGTGGGAGTGCTACATTTTCGATGGCATTTTTGAAGGGCAAAAGATTAAACGCTTGAAAAACAAAACCGAGTAATTCATTACGTAATTTCGCGGCTTGATTTTCTTTTAAACCACCAATGTTGTGACCCGCTAACCAATAGCTGCCTTCATCGTGGTTATCGAGAATTCCCAAGATATTTAACAGCGTCGATTTTCCAGAGCCTGAAGAGCCCATAATGGAAACCATTTCGCCCTCGTTAATAGTGGCTGTAATACCTTTTAACACGTGAAGCGGCGTTTCGCCCGAGTGATAGTATTTATGAAGATTGGTGAGCTTTATCATGCCGATCCGTGAACCTCGAATTATATTTCTTATCTTTGATTCATCACTGAATCTTTATTGTTTACCTGTGAAACGACAAATATGCGGATCGATAAGAACAGGTAACTCAAGTAACGCCAATTGTACACTTGAAAACAGAAAAGCAGCCGAAGCTGCTTTTCTATAATAGAGACTTAACCTAATTCCGTGCAAGCAAGGTTTAGTTAAGGCTGCGGTTAACACCATTAATCAAGGCTTTAATAGCCGAGGTGATGATGTTTTTATCCTGTCCTACGCCGTATACCGAACGATTCTCGCCGACTTTTACTTCAACATAACTCACGGCAGATACACTTGAACCTTCACCTACAGCATGCTCGCTGTAATCGATCACGGCGATCTTCTCACCCGCAAACTCACTCAAAGCATTAGCAGCTGCATCGATCGGCCCGTTACCACGACCACTGATTTCAACAGTTTCATTTTTTAGTTGAGCATGAATCACAATATCAACTTGATGGCCATCGTCCTGCTCGATAATTTTGCTTGAGCGATAGTCGATTGGCGTCACGACATTGAAATAGGTTTCGTTAAATAAATCGACAATCTGTGAGCTCTTAACTTCCTTTCCTGTGGTATCACTAACATTTTGCACCACGCTTGAAAATTCAATTTGCAAACGGCGAGGTAGTTGCAATCCCGCTTCTTGTTGCAATAAAAAGCTCACGCCGCCTTTTCCAGATTGCGCATTCACACGCACCACGGCGTCGTAGCTGCGGTTCAAATC
Organism: Cellvibrio sp.; assembly: GCA_051885175.1. GTDB lineage: Bacteria > Pseudomonadota > Gammaproteobacteria > Pseudomonadales > Cellvibrionaceae > Cellvibrio. The sequence continues at coordinate 42,869 of JBJEWS010000012.1, read as the reverse complement.
TTTCGGATCCACTGGCAAGTAAGGAACTTCCCAAAGCGCATCTTTTTTCTGGACCGCAAATCCTTTTTTAATCGCATCTTGGTGTGAACCTGAGAATGCAGTGAAAACCAATTCGCCAGCGTATGGGTGGCGTGGGTGAACGGGAATTTGCGTGCACTCTTCAACCAACTGACGCACACGATCAATGTTAGAAAAATCTAATCCAGGATGAACACCTTGGCTATACAAGTTAAGTGCAAGCGTTACTAAATCGACATTTCCTGTACGCTCACCATTGCCAAATAAACAACCTTCAACGCGATCAGCGCCTGCCATTACGGCAAGCTCCGCAGCCGCTACCGCGGTTCCACGGTCGTTGTGCGGATGCACCGAAATAATATAGTGCTCACGATTTTTAATATTGCGGCAGACCCATTCGATTTGATCAGCGTAGGTATTAGGCGTATTCATCTCGATAGTGGCTGGCAAATTCAAAATCATTTTGCGTTCGACACTTGGCTGCCAAATCTCGGCGACAGCTTCAGAAACTTCTACTGCAAAATCGGTTTCAGTGCTCGAAAAAACTTCTGGGGAATATTGGTAAACCCACTCAACTTCCGGGGCTTTCGCAGTGGCTTCTTTTACCCACTTGGCACCTTGAATGGCAATGGCTTTAACACCGGCTTTATCGGTGTTGTATACCACTTTACGGAAGGTGGGTGCCAAAGCGTTATACATGTGCAAAATCACACGTTTTGCACCGCGTACGCTTTCAACAGTGCGTTCGATCAAATCTTGTCGCGCTTGAACCAACACTTCGATAGTTACGTCATCGGGTATGTGGCCTTCTTCGATAAGTTGACGAGTAAAATTAAAATCGATTTCAGACGCAGACGGAAATCCAATTTCGATTTCTTTCAAGCCAATAGCGACTAATTCTTTAAAGAAGCGCATTTTAGTTTTAATCGACATAGGATCGATCAATGCTTGGTTGCCGTCACGCAGGTCTGTACTCATCCAAATAGGTGGTTTCTCGATGATGTTGTCGGGCCATGTGCGATCTGGCAAAGACACACCGACAAAACGTTGATATTTGGTTGAGGGATTGGCAAGCATGACGAACTCCATAAATGAATTATTGGGATCTGACAGCAGGTCTTGTGAACCTGGAACGCGTTTAGCCCTTGGATGAAAGGCGCTCGCGTGACGGACGTGAACCGATAAGTTCGCTTTAGGCTTGGTTAGCCTTGGTGTCTCGCTTCAGATCAGTGAATTCATTATACGAGTTTAGCCGAGGTGATATATTGCTAAATAGCGTTAATATCGATAACCTAAACAATAATGTATCAATATTTTAAATATTTTAGCAATTTAATGCTTTTAAAGTGGTGGTTATGGAAATAGACAAATACGACCGTGATATTCTCACGACACTCCAACAAGAAGGCCGTATCAATAACCAAGACTTAGCCGATCGCATTAACCTCTCCCCCTCACCTTGCTTAAGGCGAGTTAGGCAACTAGAAGAGTCCGGGATTATTGAGGGCTACGTAGCGCTACTTAATGCGAGAAAGTTAGGCCTTACATTAATGGCATTCGTGCAGGTCAGCATGGATAAGCATTCTCCCACCAGCCTCGACGAGTTCGAAGAGCAATTACGCGACTGCCCAGAGGTGTTGGAATGTCATTTAATCACCGGACAATCAGCCGACTATCAGCTCAAGGTTGTCGTCAAAGATATGGATCACTACCAACAATTTTTGTTGAACAAACTATTGTTAATTAAAGGTGTAAATGGTGTGCACTCGTCGTTTGTGTTGAAATCGGCAATTTCCCGTACAGCGCTACCCTTGCCATAATCGGCCCTCATTATTCCCTCTCTAAACAAAAAAAGCGCCAAAGGCGCTTTTTTTATTAGTGCATTATAAAGTTATTAAACGTCGAGGTTAGCCACTGCAAGGGCGTTCGTCTCGATGAAATCTCGACGAGGTTCCACGTGATCGCCCATCAAAGTGGTAAAGATTTGATCAGCGGCGATGGCGTCGTGAATCGTTACCCGAAGCATGCGGCGAGTCTCAGGGTTCATGGTTGTGTCCCAAAGCTGCTCTGGGTTCATCTCTCCAAGACCTTTATAGCGCTGAATGTTGTAACCTTTACGAGACTCCCGCAACAACCATTCAAGGCCATCAGCAAAATTGCTAATAGGCTGCTTGCGCTCACCACGCTGAATGTAGGCACCCTCTTCTAATAGATTCTGTAACTTTTCACCAAGTTCGGTGATTTGCGTGTACTCGCCCGAACCAAAGAAATCTTGACGGAAAGCATAGTGACGAGGAATACCATGAGCGGTGATAACTACTTCAGGCAGGAAGATATTACGCTCAGTATCTTCAATAACTTGAACCGCATACTGCTGACTTCCCGCACGGGCATCATCCGCGAAACGACTGGTCAAATTCTCACTCCATGTCTCAACTTTCGCTTTATCAGCCAAATCTGACAAGGAAAGTATTGGCATATAGATCATTTTTTCCATTACTTCAGCAGGATAGAGACGCGATAAGCGCTCGATGGTCGCCATAGCTTTGCGATATTCACCCACCAAATTTTCTAACGCAGTGCCACTAATAGGCGGTGCGTCTGCGTTCACGTGAATGCTAGAGCCTTCGAGTGCGGCTTGAGTCAAAAACTCGTTGAGTGCAGCTTCGTCTTTGAGATACTGCTCTTGCTTACCTTTTGCAATCTTATACAGAGGTGGCTGAGCGATATAAATGTGCCCACGCTCAACCAGTTCTGGCAATTGGCGGAAAAAGAAAGTCAGCAAAAGCGTACGGATGTGCGAACCATCCACATCGGCGTCCGTCATAATAATGATGGAGTGGTAACGCAATTTATCGATGTTGTATTCGTCTTTACCAATACCACAACCGAGCGCAGTGATAAGCGTACCTACTTCGGCTGACGACAACATCTTATCGAAACGCGCTTTTTCGACGTTAAGGATCTTACCTTTAAGAGGAAGAATCGCTTGGGTTTTGCGGGCGCGACCTTGTTTGGCCGAACCGCCCGCCGAGTCACCTTCCACTAAGTAAAGTTCGGAAAGCGCAGGATCTTTTTCTTGGCAGTCCGCCAGTTTACCTGGCAAACCGGCGATATCTAAGGCACCTTTGCGGCGTGTCATCTCACGAGCTTTACGGGCCGCCTCGCGAGCACGAGCAGCGTCGATCATCTTATTGACGATCATCTTGGCATCATTGGGGTTTTCTAACAGATACGCCGAGAAATACTCAGCCATCTCTTGCTCAACCGCCGTTTTAACTTCTGATGAGACCAACTTATCTTTGGTTTGGCTAGAAAATTTCGGGTCAGGTACTTTTACCGAAATAATGGCCGTCAAACCTTCACGTGCATCATCGCCCGTAGTGCTAACTTTGGCATTTTTGGTTAACCCTTCCTTCTCCATATAGCTATTAAGAAGGCGTGTCAAAGCGGCTCTGAAGCCAGCCAAATGCGTTCCACCATCACGCTGTGGAATGTTATTGGTATAGCAAAGTAAGTTTTCTTGGAATGAATCGTTCCATTGCAGTGCAACTTCAACCGCGATACCGTCAGGACGGGTACCCGATACGAAGTGCAACATCTTATTGATAGTGGTCTTATTGACGTTCAAATGCTCAACAAACGCGCGCAATCCACCTTCATATTCGTAAATATCTTCTTTCCCTGTGCGCTCATCTTTAAGGACAATCCGCACACCAGAGTTCAAGAAGGAAAGCTCGCGTAACCGCTTTGCTAGAATCTCGTACTGAAAACTAATATTGGTAAATGTTGATGAAGATGGCTTGAAATGAACTGTTGTGCCGGTTGTTTTTGTGTCGCCAATAACCGTTAGCGGTGCGTCTGGAACACCGTGGCGATAGACTTGTTCATGAATTTTTCCGCCGCGACGGATGGTTAGACGCAACATTTCGGACAATGCGTTAACAACCGAAACCCCTACCCCGTGAAGACCGCCCGAGACCTTATAGGTGTTATCGTCGAACTTACCGCCCGCATGAAGTACGGTCATGATAACTTCGGCAGCCGACACACCTTCCTCATGTATTTCGGTAGGAATACCGCGCCCGTTGTCGGAAACACTAATCGTTTCGTCGGGATGAATAGTTACTCGTACTTCATCACAATGCCCTGCTAGAGCTTCGTCAATAGAGTTATCGACTACCTCAAACACCATGTGGTGTAAGCCCGAGCCGTCATCGGTATCACCAATATACATCCCAGGACGCTTACGCACCGCGTCCAGGCCTTTGAGCACCTTAATACTGGACGAATCGTAATTGTTCTCTTCTGACATATTTATCTCCACGATATATTGGCGCCGCCAAATGACAGCAAATTCCTATAGGGTTTCAACGATTTCGCGAATATCGCCATGTTCCACGTGAAACATTTTCACATCAGGTGTAGCGAGATGACTCCATGTACTCTGCAGAACATCTGCTTCAACACCCGTCACGAACACCTGAGTCCGCATATTCAACAACCAGCGAGCGAGTAGGCTACGATAGTTTTCATCAAGCTCGGCTGGAAGATCATCAACTAGGTAGATACATTCTCGCTTCGTATGATTTTGAAAAACCAAACCTTGAGCGATTTTAAGTGCGCAAACCAACAACTTTTGCTGCCCGCGAGAAAGGACATCCGCCGCATCTAAACCATGAATTAACATTTTCAGTTCAGCGCGATGACTACCAATAGAGGTTACACCCATGCGACGGTCACGTTCACTGGATGCTGCCAAGGCTTCGGTAAAGGTTAACTTCTCATCCCAGCCTGGTTTATAAACCAAACTAAGCCCATCAATAGCAATGAATTCTTCCACTAACTTCGGGAAAACCTGCATGAATTTCATATAGGTATCCTGCCGCATTCGGTGAATTTGCTCAGTTAGCGGGATGAGCTCTGCGTCCCACACAGCAAGCTGCAAGGGGTCAATTCTATCACATCGGAGCAAACTATTCCGGTGTTTCAGACACAACTGCAGGCGCTTCCAGACGCCATAGAATTGATGTTCCACGTGGAACACTAACCAATCCATAAACTGTCGTCGCACCTGAGGACTGCCTTCTAATAACAAGAAGGATTCAGAATTAATCACTTGAACCGGAAGTAAACTCGCCATCTCGGCCACCGAGTTGAGCGGACGACCGTCGCAGCGAATAAGAAGCTCACCTTGTCGGCTCCTTTCTAAACCTAGATTAACAACATTGGACGCATTCGCTTCGTAGCGAGAAAACAATGTGAATTTCTCACCACCGTATTCGATCAGTGATTTATGTTTGTGGCTTCGAAAAGAACGCCCTAAGGACAGTATATGAATGGCTTCTAATACGCTGGTTTTACCAGCGCCATTATCACCAGATAAAAGATTAATGCAGGGAGAGAGCTGCAAATTAACCGTCTTAAGATTACGAAGACCATTAATTTGCAGGCGATGTAAGGGCATAAGTTAACAATTAAAGACGCATTGGCATAACAACGTAAACAGAGTCACTGTCCACAGGTTCTTCCAATAATGCGCTCGAGTTAGCATCCGATAAGGTAATCTTAATGTTGTCGTCGCTGATAACGTTAGTCACATCCATCAAGTAACTTACGTTAAAGCCAACTTCGAGGGAGTCACCCGTGTAATCGACTGTCACCTGCTCTTCCGCTTCTTCCTGCTCAGGGTTGTTAGCCACGATCGTTAATACTCCCGACGAAAGCAGCAAACGAACACCGCGATACTTCTCGTTAGAGAGAATTGCCGTACGAGCAAAGGCCTGTTTTAACTCAAGGCGAGACCCGATAATAACTTTGTTACCGCCGCGAGGAAGAACACGCTCATAGTCGGGGAACTTTCCGTCAACTAATTTAGAGGTGAAAGTGTAATCCAACGACGTGACTCGAATATGGTTACCGCTGAGAACAATCTCTACCTGCGCATTAGAGTCGTCGAGCAAGCGAGACAATTCCAATACCCCTTTTCTTGGGAGAATTGCCTGTATCGTTGTATCAGTGTTAATGCTCACTGCGCGAGTGCACATCGCCATCCGGTGGCCGTCGGTGGCCACAACTCGCAACTGATCGCGACGAACCTCCCACAACATCCCATTCAAATAGTAGCGAACATCTTGTTGCGCCATGGCAAATGCCGTGCGCTCAATCAAACGTTTGATTTCATGTTGCGCACAACTGAATCGTAAGTTTCCTGGCGCATCTTCAACATTGGGGAAATCAGCGGCCGGCAATGTGGACAGGGTAAAACGGCTGCGCCCTGATTTCACCAGAATGCGGCCTTCTTCTTGGATAAATTCAATTAAAGAGCCGTCAGGTAATGAACGGCAAATATCAACGAGTTTACGAGCCGGAACGGTAATCTCTCCAGCGACACCAGATTCCTCAAGCGTCAGGCGGCCAATAATTTCCACTTCAAGGTCGGTACCCGTAAGTGAAAGTTGATTGCCTTGCAACTGGATCAAAACATTGGAAAGAACAGGTAAGGTTTGACGACGCTCCACCACACCAGCAACAAGCTGCAGCGGCTTAAGTAAGGCTTCGCGAGAGACGGTAAATTTCATGTGCTGGCACTCTTATAATGGTCAAAATTAAGTTGTTAGCGAGCGAAGTAGGTTCTTCATATCCTCGCTAATATCGGCAGACTCTTCTTGCAATTCTTTGATTTTACGGCAGGCGTGCAGAACTGTTGTATGATCTCGCCCACCAAAAGCGTCGCCGATTTCCGGCAAACTATGATTGGTTAATTCTTTGGCTAGCGCCATGGCAACTTGCCTTGGACGCGCTACCGAGCGACTGCGACGCTTAGAGATCATATCGCTCATTTTAATTTTGTAATATTCACACACCACGCGTTGAATATTCTCTATTCCAACTTGTTTGTCTTGCAATGCAAGTAAGTCTTTTAGAGCTTCTCGAACCAACTCCACATCGATCGGACGACCTGTGAAATTAGCGCTGGCGATGACCCGCTTTAAAGCCCCCTCTAAGTCGCGAACATTAGCGCGGATCCGCTGGGCAATAAAAAACGCAGCATCGTGGGGTAAATCCACACAGGCTTGCTCTGCTTTTTTCATCAAAATCGCAACTCGGGTTTCAAGCTCTGGCGGTTCAACGGCAACGGTTAACCCCCAGCCAAATCGTGACTTGAGACGCTCCTCTAAACCATTGATTTCTTTAGGAAATCTGTCACACGTCAGAATAATCTGACGACCACCCTCAAGCAGAGAGTTAAAAGTATGGAAAAACTCTTCCTGCGATCGCTCTTTACCTGCGAAAAATTGAATATCGTCAATCAATAACGCATCCATCGACCGATAATAGCGTTTGAAATCGTTAATGGCGTTAAGTTGCAGAGCTTTCACCATGTCGGCGACAAAGCGCTCAGAGTGTAGATAAACGATCTTCGCATTGGGATTTCGCGCCAACATGGCGTTTCCAACCGCTTGCATTAAGTGCGTTTTACCCAATCCCACTCCACCATAAATAAATAACGGGTTGTAAGCACCACCAGGGTTTTCAGCGACTTGTCGTGCTGCGGCAAGGCCCAATTGGTTAGATTTCCCTTCAACAAAACTGGCGAAAGTGGAAGCCGTATTCAAGTAATGAGTATGTTTAAGGCCACCCTCAACTTCCACCTCAGTATTTCGGCGTCCATCATCCAGATTAAGTGGCGACTCTGCCGCGTATTCACTTACCGGTGCAATGGGCGCAAGTGGCGGTTCATCTAATAAAGAAGGTTGAAGCTGTGATTGAGTGGCCACCGTAGCTACAGGCTCGTCGCGCACTCCTGTCTGCTGATCCACCAGGTCACTCACACTTGGAGAGAAGTTTCGTGGGTCAGGTGCTACAACTGGGGGAGAGTTAAATTGAGGACGCGGCCGAGCCACTGGTGTAGCGGCGGCTCCACGTGCAATAACACCGACAGTTAAACGAATCGGATTATTGGGCTCAAATTGGTTGATGAGCGCACGAATACGATGAGCAAACTTTTCATTAACCCAATCACTGACAAAACGGTTTGGTGCGACTAATCGCAACTCATCTGCACCCACTGCTTCTTCAACTTGAAGCGGACGAATCCAGGTGTTGAATTGTTGAGCAGGCAGTTCATCTTGCAAACTGGCTGCACATAATTTCCAAAGGGATTGCGACAAAATCAGGCGCTCCAACAACATCATTAATAGTTTATAAGCCAACTTGAGGCTCAAAGCCGACAATTGTACGCCTTATTGAGATAGTTATCCACAAGCTAATTCATGTATTTTATTGGCACCCCTACTGTGAATAACTTTTACTCAACAATACCTAACTGGAACTATTAGCAAATATAAACCTTATAAAATCAGTGATAAGCCTAATATTTCAAAGCCAAAAAATGTGGATAAAACTGTGGGTAATAGATGGATACCCACTTAACAACTCGGTATAACCGCAATTAGCTTCATAAACATGAGTTTGAGAGGATGTTCGAGCTGTTTTATTTGCTTTAAGTGGCCAAAATCATTAAAATCCCGCGTCCTTTTACAAGATCAACGTGATTGAGTTGGGGAATACCCACCTTGTCCAGAGAGATCTTTTGCTTTTTTGCGGAAGACTTGTATCGCTACCGTGCGGTTTTGGGCCGCAGGTGATTCAATTTGAGGCGTTATTAACCCGCATTCGTTGAGTGCTTGTTAATATTTCTCTCGTTAATTTTTAACAACAGGTTCAGTGTTATGAAAAGAACATTCCAACCAAGCGTGCTTAAGCGCGTTCGCAACCACGGTTTCCGCGCTCGTATGGCAACCAAATCAGGCCGTCACGTTCTTGCTCGTCGCCGTGCAAAAGGCCGTCACGCCTTGACTCGAGTTTAATCGATCGAGGATGTCACCAGAGTGAAGTATGCTTTCGGCAAGTCGATGCGCTTGCTTTGCTCTGGTGAGTTCAAAGCCGTCTTTGATGACGCACCTTTCCGCGCTTCCCACCAGTTTTTCCTCTTGCTTGCCCGCCCTAACGAATTAAATCATGCCCGTTTAGGTTTAGTGGTTGCAAAAAAACATCTACGCTTTGCTGTACAACGTAACCTTGTTAAACGCATCACTCGCGAAGTGTTTCGCCATCAGCAAGACAAACTTGGCTCGGTGGATATCATTTTATTAACGCGCAAAGGCATTGATACTCTCGATAAAGCCCAATTTGCTGCACAATGCCAACAACAGATGCAACGCGTCGGTAAAAAAGCACTGAAGCACAAAAACGAGCAACCCCATGAAAGTCATCCAACGACTAGTACGTAAACTTGATCGCTTCGCAATCTCGATCGCCCTAAAACTCTTAGGGTTGTACCGCTTAGTCTTAAGCCCGTTGATTGGCAATCAGTGCCGTTTTTACCCCAGTTGTTCACGATATTCCGAAGAAGCGTATATTCGCCACGGATTCATAAAAGGGACTTATCTTACTGCGGCTCGCCTTATAAAATGCCACCCTTGGCACCAAGGCGGAATCGACCCCGTGCCCCAAGAGAAATCTCTCTCTTGCCGGCATTCTCATTCACACTCTACTCATGGCAACAATTAAGATGGATTGGATCAAGAACCTGTTAATTGCAGCAATGCTTGCTGTGTTATTACTGTTGTTCATTCGTTGGAATGAGTTCCAAGAACAACATGCACCAAAATTGGATACCTCTTCAAGCCAATCGTCTTTAACTGCTTCGAGTGTTCCCTCAGCGGCCGAAGTTCCAACAGTTGAAGGAACAGATGGTTCTATACCATCACCCACCTCTACCGATGCCATTGTTTCACGTGTGATTACCGTGAAGACCGATACATTTAATATGGCGATCAATACTTTGGGTGGCGATATCGTTAATGTTTCTTTGCCAAAATTCCTAGAGGAACAAGATACTCCTGATCGTCCCTTTGTCTTGTTAGATAACCGTGAAAATCACATCTATGTTGCTCAAAGCGGGTTAATTGGCGCTAACGGTACCGATCGCGCTGATGGCAGCCGCCCTATTTTCAGTGCAGAACAAACTCACTACGAATTAGCTGACAACGCCAATGAACTACAAGTGGATTTAGAGCTGAAACAGGGTGATGTCACCATTACCAAACGCTTTACTTTCACCCGCGGTGACTATTTGGTCAAAGTAGACTACCTCATCGATAACCAAGCCACGACACCTTGGTATGGTCAACTTTACGGCCAAATTAAGCGTGACAGTAAAAATTTCGTCACCGTAAACTTCATGCAAATGAATCCGTTTTTAGGTGTTGCGCTCACCACCAATGAATCTAACTACAAGAAATATTCGTTCGACGATATCAGCAAAGGTAATGTCACCGAGATAAAAGAAGGTGGTTTTGTTGCTATGGTGCAGCATTACTTTGTAAGTGCGTGGATTCCCAATGCTGAGAGCGAAAACACTTATCGCTTACGCAAACTCAATAATCAAGACGCCTATTTATTTGGTTTCACCAGCCCACAAACTGAAGTGGCGCCTGGCAGCCAAGGTGTGATTAGCGCCTCTTTCTATGCAGGCCCTAAGGATACCCAGCGTTTAGAAGAGATTTCTCCCTACCTTGATTTAACCGTGGATTACGGTTGGTTGTGGTGGATCGCCAAACCTTTGTTCTGGCTTTTGAAATTCATCCACGGTTTCGTGGGGAATTGGGGTCTAGCGATTATCGGTTTAACCATTGTTGTTAAAGCGGTGTTCTTCAAATTATCGGCTACAAGCTATCGCTCAATGGCGAAAATGCGCAAATTACAGCCTAAAATGACCGAGTTGAAAGAACGCTACGGCGAAGACCGTCAACGCTTCTCGCAAGAAATGATGAAGCTTTATAAAACCGAAGGGGTTAACCCTTTCGGCGGTTGTTTACCAATTCTCATTCAAATGCCGGTGTTTATTGCTCTGTATTGGGTATTGATGGAGTCGTTTGAATTGCGCCACGCACCTTTCTTTGGCTGGATCACCGACCTGTCAGTTAAAGATCCATATCTCGTTTTGCCATTGTTATACGGCGCCAGTATGTGGTTCATGCAAAAACTGAATCCTCAGCCTACCGACCCTATGCAAGCAAAAATTATGAATATGTTGCCGTTTATATTCACTTTTATGTTCTTGTGGTTCCCTGCTGGCCTTGTACTTTACTGGTTGACCAACAACGTTCTGTCAATCGCGCAACAGTATGTGATTACTCGCAACATCGAAAAAGAAGACGTGAAGGCTTAGTATGAATCTTGTGACCGATACCATCGCCGCCATAGCCACCGCGACCGGCCGCGGTGGTGTCGGGATCATCCGTGTTTCAGGCCCTAAAGCCCGTCAAGTCGCCGAAGCACTGCTAGGCGAATGCCCGAAACCTCGTTACGCAGTTTTCACCAAGTTTAAAACCCGCGATGGCCAACTACTCGACGAAGGCATCGCCCTATTCTTTCCCAATCCTCATTCTTTTACTGGCGAAGACGTCCTTGAATTACAAGGCCATGGCGGCCCAGTGATATTGGATTTGTTACTTAAGGAAGTACTGTCACTCGGTGTGCGTTTAGCGCGTCCAGGCGAATTCTCTGAACGAGCTTTTCTCAACGACAAACTCGATCTCACCCAAGCAGAAGCCATCGCCGACTTAATTGATGCGTCTACCGAACAAGCAGCACGCAATGCCCTTCAATCTCTGCAAGGCGCATTTTCGACGCGCATCCAAGAGCTGCTCGATAAACTCATCCATCTTCGTATGTATGTCGAGGCGGCAATTGACTTTCCTGAAGAAGAAATTGATTTCCTCAGTGATGGAAAGGTCAAACAGGATTTAAATCGTATCGCCGAAGCCCTCGACAAAGTCTTTAAAGAAGCGCGTCAAGGTGCATTAGTTCGAGATGGCATGAAAGTGGTCATCGCCGGGCGCCCAAATGCTGGTAAATCAAGCCTACTCAACGCACTTAGCGGCCGAGAATCGGCAATCGTCACCGACATCGCGGGAACCACACGAGACGTCTTACGGGAACATATTCATATTGATGGCATGCCCCTTCATATCATCGATACGGCCGGTCTTCGCGACAGCCCTGATAAGGTAGAACAAATCGGTATCGCACGAGCTTGGACGGAGATTGAACAGGCTGATCGGATATTACTTCTGGTAGACAGCCAAACCACAGGAATTGAAGCCCCCGAAGAAATTTGGCCTGACTTTGTCGCCAAATTACCAGACACCTCACGCATCACGCTTGTGCGAAACAAAATCGATCTAACCGGCGATGCGCCAGGTGAGATCCCTCAGAATGCGATCCCCACTCTCAATATCAGCGCGGCAAAAGAGCTTGGTATAGATGCTCTTAAAATTCACCTTAAAACAATTATGGGGTGGTCCGACACCGGTGAGTCTGGATTTACCGCTCGACGCCGCCACTTGGATGCGCTTGAGCGCGCCGCACAACTCATAAACCAAGGCCAGGCGCAACTCCAGGGTTGGGCCGCAGGAGAGCTTCTAGCGGAGGACTTGCGACAAGCCCAACTAGCCTTAAGTGAAATAACCGGCGAATTCACTCCTGATGACTTACTCGGGAAGATTTTTTCAAGTTTCTGCATTGGTAAATAAACACCTGCCAGTCATATCGCATCCCCGATAGACTGCTCCCAGATTTGACACACTCAAGAAAGCTACATGGGTAAGCGTATATTTGGGATAGACCTCGAAAATGCGCTTATCCGTTGTTTTATTTGCAATCCCCTCCTACTAACCTAAATAACTCATCCCCCCGAGAAAGCTTCTAAAACCCTACCTGCTAGTTACTGAGGGATAACCCAAAAAAGGTAACCATCCCAATAAAGATCTTTTTCAGAGACAGATAAATGGTGGTAGAGCGGTTATTGTTTCTCCCATCAATTCAATTGAATTGTCTAATAGTTACTCACTTATCGTGACTCACCAAGTCACCAACTCCCAATCATTTGCACAATTGCCTCTGAGATGACCAATTATTTCCGATCAAAGTAATTCTTTTTACTGATAGATAATTTGAGGTTATTCACAGTACATCACCCTATAAAATAAGTTATCAGCACTTACCCACAGATTAACCTCTAGTTTTTTCCACACACTTACACACCTTATCCACAAATCGACTTAATATTCGCCTCTAGGTGTTTGATTTATCGTCGATTTTAATTAGGTATATGAATACAGACTCATAACTCTGTGGAAAGATATGGTGAAGTTTGACGATAGTTTTGTGGATAACCTGGATTTTCATTTTTTTGTGTATAACTTAGGTTTCCATGCACGGCTTGTCTCCAGACTAATCACCTGTTGAACAGGGCTTCGTAACCTAGTTGTTATTAATATAAGTTACTGTATTAATTAATAAAAAACGAGTTATCAACATAAATATGGGCACATATATATAACAACATACATAAACTAATTCATTAATTTCATATCTATTTAATTAATAAATAATTCTTTAATTTGTAATTCACCAAAAATTTATAAAAGCGAACTTTTTAAGTTGTTTTTACAATTGATTAAAGTCTGTACAGGTTTTGTGCAATTGCTCGCATAGGCCTATAATGCGCGGCTTTCCTTAAGCTCTTGATTAATTAGCGAACGCAGAATCTCTGCAAGGTTGTAACAATGATTTACCCCGATCGTTTTGATGTGATCATCATAGGTGGTGGACACGCGGGAACAGAGGCCTGTTTGGCAGCCGCTCGCATGGGATGCAAAACGCTACTTCTCAGCCACAACATAGAAACCTTGGGGCAAATGTCGTGCAATCCGGCTATAGGGGGAATTGGAAAAAGCCATTTGGTTAAAGAGATCGATGCCTTAGGTGGTGCCATGGCATTGGCGACTGATAAGGGTGGAATTCAGTTTCGCGTCTTGAATGCTCGCAAAGGCCCTGCAGTTCGAGCTACGCGCGCTCAGGCCGATCGTATTCTCTATAAAGCGGCGATTCGCGAAACTCTCGAGAATCAAGAAAACCTTTGGATATTCCAACAGGCCGTTGATGACCTGATTGTCGAAAACGATCAAGTTCGCGGTGTTGTCACCCAAATGGGGCTTAAATTTCATGCGGATCAAGTCGTATTAACGGCGGGCACCTTCTTAGGTGGCTTGATTCACATTGGTCTTGAAAACTACTCAGGTGGTCGCGCGGGTGATCCACCGGCAATTGCTTTGGCTCGCCGTTTACGCGAATTACCTTTGCGAGTCGACCGACTCAAGACGGGTACACCACCTCGTATTGACGCGCGAACCGTGAATTTTGAAGTGTTGCAACAGCAGTGGGGCGACGAGCCTCGCCCTGTGATGTCGGTCATGGGAAGTGCGGACATCCAGCCACGACAAATTTGTTGTTATATCACTCACACCAACGAGCGCACTCACGAGGTTATTCGTAAAAACCTTGATCGCTCGCCAATGTACTCGGGCGTCATTGAAGGAGTTGGCCCGCGCTACTGCCCTTCAATCGAAGATAAAATTCACCGCTTTGCTGATAAAGATTCGCATCAGGTTTTTATTGAGCCTGAAGGCTTAACCACTCACGAACTTTATCCCAATGGTATTTCGACCAGTTTGCCGTTTGATGTGCAGTTGGAAATCGTGCGCTCGATGAAAGGGTTTGAGAACGCCCATATCCTGCGTCCTGGTTATGCGATTGAGTACGATTATTTTAATCCACAAGACTTAAAACACAGTTTAGAAACCAAAGTCATTCACGGTTTGTTTTTCGCAGGACAAATCAACGGCACGACAGGTTACGAAGAGGCCGGTGCGCAAGGATTATTAGCAGGCACCAACGCGGCGCTTCGTGCGCAAGGTAAAGACGCGTGGATACCAACCCGCGATATCGCTTACACCGCGGTACTTGTTGACGATCTCATCACGTTGGGCACTAAAGAGCCCTATCGTATGTTTACCAGTCGCGCTGAATACCGCCTCCTGCTGCGAGAAGATAATGCCGATTTACGTTTAACGGAGAAAGGCCGTGAACTCGGTTTGGTTGGCGACGCTCAGTGGCAAGTGTTCTGTGAAAAGCGCGAGGCGATTGAACAAGAGCAACAACGCTTACGGGCAACCTGGATTCAAGCCGGAACGTCAGAAGCGAAAGTTATCGAAGAAAAAATCGGAACCTCGCTTAACCGTGAATACAGTTTGTTCGATTTGTTAAAGCGTCCCGAACTTTCGTATAACGATGTTGCCAACCTTAAAGGACAGGCGATTGATAATTTACCAGCTGCACTGCAAATAGAAATCGATGCGAAATACTCTGGTTATATTGATCGTCAACAAGATGAAATTGCACGTCTGCGTGCATACGAAAATACCCTAATTCCAGATGATTTCGACTATTCGCAAGTCGATGGTTTATCTAACGAAGTCAAACAAAAATTGACTAACTTGCGTCCCCAAACTTTGGCGCAAGCGTCGCGTATTTCGGGTGTTACTCCAGCGGCGATTTCACTGGTTCTGGTTTATCTAAAAAAGCGCGGCGCTTTAACTCGTTTGCGCAGTGATATTGAAAACGCATCTTAGTAAGGATTGAGTGTGGCGGAATTAGCCGTGTTAGAAAAACAGCTGCGCCAAGGCGCAGCCACGATGCAGGTTGAGTTAACTGATACTCAAGTGAGTCAATTACTGCGTTACGCTCAAGAATTTGAGAAATGGAATAAGGCTTATAATCTGTCGGCAATCCGTGAAATCACACAAATTCTTGCACGGCATATCATCGATAGTCTGAGTGTGGTGAATTGGATAAAGCAATCACCTTATCCTCTTAATCGAATTGTTGATGTTGGCACTGGTGGTGGGTTACCCGGAATTCCGCTAGCGATTTGTTTTCCCGAAAAACAATTCGCATTGCTCGACAGTAACGGAAAAAAAACGCGGTTTTTATTTCACGTTAAAACACAACTCAATTTAGAAAATGTGACGGTGGAAAATCGCCGTGTTGAAGAGTATTCAACAGAACCCTTATTCGATGCAGTGATTAGCCGAGCTTTTGCAAGTCTTGAAGATATGACGACCGGGTGTCGTGATCTCATTGCGAATGATGGATTATTTTTGGCAATGAAAGGTGTTTATCCGGCCGATGAGTGGGCGGTGATTTCACATAATCATCAACTGATCGAAACGGTTAAACTGGATGTGGCGCAAACCGAAGGTGAGCGACACTTATTAGTTTTAAAAAAGCAGCATTAATTTTAGCGACCTAAACTTGGGGAAATCGTTGTGGCAAAAATTTTGGCTATTGCAAACCAAAAAGGCGGCGTAGGTAAAACCACAACGTGCGTTAATCTTGCTGCGTCTTTGGTTGCAACAAAAAAGCGTGTTCTATTGGTCGACTTGGATCCTCAAGGCAATGCCACTATGGGATCGGGTGTGGACAAAAATACGCTCGAGCGCAGCGTTTATGATGTACTTACTCAAGGTGTTTCAATTGAAGATTGTTGGGTTTTTTCTGAAACCGGCAAATATCATGTTCTACCATCTAACAGCGATTTAACCGCTGCCGAAGTGCAAATGTTATCGCTAGATAACAAAGAACGTCGCCTAGAGAATGCGCTTGCGAAAGTTGCTGATCAATTTGATTTTATTTTATTAGATTGTCCGCCTTCACTTAACATGCTGACACTCAATGGCTTAACCGCCTGCGATGGCGTTATCATTACTATGCAGTGTGAATATTACGCGCTTGAAGGTTTATCTGCGCTCATCAACACAATTGCACAAGTACAACAGGTCCTTAATCCAAGACTGACCATCGAAGGTTTACTGCGTACCATGTATGATCCTCGCAATAGTTTAACTAACGATGTATCTGCACAATTGCAACAACACTTTGGTGATAAGCTTTATCGCACCTGTATTCCGCGAAATGTTCGTCTAGCTGAGGCACCAAGTTTTGGAATGCCTGTGTTGGCGTTCGACCGACAGTCAAAAGGTGCGATTGCCTATTTGGCATTAGCGGGTGAAATTTTGCGACGTCAAGAAGCTGAAAAGAAAGCATTGAAAAATACATCCACGGTTGAGTGAACTGGGTAATTATTATTAAGGGCGAGTTATGGCGGCTAAGCGCAAAGGTGGTTTAGGTAAAGGGTTGGATGCATTACTGGGTGCAGGGTTGAGTGCGTCGTCTCCTGCACCTGACATGTCAATTTCACCATCAACCAATACCCCCGATCAGCAACTAGCTTACAAAGATGGAAAACTTGCCCACGTTCCTATTGAGTGGATTCAACGCGGCAAATATCAGCCTCGTCGCGACATTGCACCAGAGGCCTTAGAAGAATTAGCGGAATCGATTAAAGCTCAAGGGGTGATGCAACCTATCGTTATTCGCCCCATTGGTGATAATCGATACGAAATCATCGCCGGTGAGCGACGTTGGCGTGCGACGCAATTGGCAGGCTTAGATCGTATTCCGGCGGTAATTCGAGATGTTCCTGATGAAGCCGCCATTGCGATGGCGCTTATTGAAAACATCCAGCGGGAAAACCTCAACCCGATTGAAGAGGCGTTTGCTCTCAAGCGGCTTCAGGATGAGTTTTCGTTAACGCAAGATGAAGTCGCGCAAGCTGTCGGTAAATCACGCACCACTATCACAAACCTGTTGCGGCTCTTAGCCTTGAGTGATGAAGTGAAAACATTGCTTGAGCATGGCGATCTCGAAATGGGCCACGCACGAGCCTTATTGACTTTATCTGAGCGAGAGCAACGCGATGCGGCGCGCCAAGTTGTAGCCAAAGGCTTATCGGTACGACAAACCGAAGCCCTAGTTCGGCAGATGAAAGAGAACCATGCGCAACCCGCAGCGCAAGTTGATCACAAAATCTCAGCCGATATCGCCCGTCTTCAAAATACTCTATCCGACAAACTTTGCGCGAATGTTGAAATTCAACAGTCAAACAAAGGCAAAGGAAAATTGATCATTTCCTATAATTCCCTCGACGAACTCGACGGTATTCTCGCTCACATTAAATAATTGTCACCAAACCACTATATCTAGTGGTTTTTTACAGATTATTTACTAGTCAAATTTATTGGGAAATGCTAACGAGAAAGGTTGCTGCTAGAGGCCTAAATCTTTATAATGCGCCCCGTTTGTGCACAGGATAACTGTATCAGCCATCCAGATTTGAAAATCTGTTTGCCCAATCCGCCTGTTGGAATTCGCCATGTCACAATTCGTACGAGTTAAGCGATTAACTTGGTTGGTGTTTATTTACCAAATCGTGATAGGGGTTGTTTTAGCAGGCGTTGGTCTTGCGTTTAATCGCGATGTCGCTGTTTCTCTAATCATTGGAGCGTTTATCTGCGCGATAGCTCAATTAGCTTTTGCGTTGATTGCCCTGCGCCCAAAAGTAGGTGATACGTCTAGTCGAATGTTGGCGGCGGTATACACCGGTGCAATGAGCAAGTTTTTTATCGCGGCAGTGTTGTTTGCTTGCGCAATTGGTTTGGTTGAGTCTTTGAAGATTCCCACAAATGCAGCATTCATGTTACTGGCGTATGTGATTACTCAGTTACTTGTCTGGGTAATACCTAAGGTATAGCGAATTTAACTTAATCATTTGGAATGTAACGATGTCCGCTGAATCTCATGCTCCAACAGCATCTGAATATATTAAGCACCACCTTACTAACCTAACATACGGCCAATTACCCGATGGCACTTGGGGTTTTGCAAAAAGCTCTGAAGAAGCGGCCAATATGGGCTTTTGGGCGATCAACGTCGATAGTATGGGTTGGTCGATCTTCTTAGGTTTAGTTTTCTTCTTTTTGTTTCGCTCAGTTGCTAAAAAAGTGACTAGCGATGCTCCTACTGGGGTGGCAAACGGTGTAGAAGCAGTTGTTGAATTCATCGACAACACCGTTAAAAGTATGTTCCCCTACCGCAGTCGTATGGTGGCGCCAATGGCGTTAACTGTATTTGTGTGGATCTTCTTCATGAATGCCATGGACTTAATCGCAATTGATTTAATTCCTGGTACAGCTGTATTGATTGGTGAGCATGTATTTGGTGCGGATCCACATCATGTATTCTTCAAAATTGTTCCATCTACTGACCCTAACATCACACTTGGAACAGCATTCTTTGTTTTCTTTGCCATTGTATTTTTCAGCATCCGCGAAAAAGGTTTAGTTGGATTCTTGAAAGAGCTAACCATGCATCCTTTCAGCAGCAAAAACCCCATTGTGATGCTGTTGTGTATTCCAATTAACTTTGTATTGGAGTTCATCAACTTGTTAGCCAAGCCTGTCTCTCTCGGCTTGCGTCTATTCGGTAACCTCTATGCAGGTGAGGTTATCTTTATCCTGATTGCACTGATGTACGGCGTTAACTTCTTCTTAGGTGCGTTGGGTTTCTCATTGCAAATCATTTGGGCCTTGTTCCATATTTTGATCATCGCGCTGCAAGCGTTCATTTTCATGGTGTTAACTACCGTGTATATGAGCATGGCTTTCCAGAACGACGAACAACATTAAACCTTAGCTTTATTAACTTTATATTTAACCTTAACTAGGAGAAACATCGTGGAATCAGCTTTGATTTATTTAGCAGGTGCACTGGTAATCGGTTTTGGCGCTATCGGTGCTGCAATCGGTGTAGCATTGTTGGGTGGTAAGTTCTTGGAAGGTGCTGCTCGTCAACCAGAATTGTTGCCAATGCTTCGTACTCAATTCTTCATCGTAATGGGTCTTGTTGATGCTATCCCAATGATCGGTGTTGGTATCGGTATGTACATCTTGTTCGCGGTTGCTGGTTAATAATTACGGCTCGCCGTTTTATTTTCTAAACAACTTATATCCCTCTAACAAAGGCATACAAAAGTGACAATTAATGCAACTTTTATAGGTCAGATGATTGCTTTCGCAGTTTTCATTTACCTGACCTATCGCTTCGTCTGGCCACCCATTGTTGCGGCGATGGATGAGCGTAGCAAGCGTATTGCTGATGGTCTTCAAGCAGCGGATAGAGCGGAAAAAGATCTAGAATTAGCGCAAAAGAAAGCAACTGAACAAATGACTGCGGCGAAGAAAGAAGCTGCAGCTATTATTGATCAAGCCAACAAGCGTGCAAATGAAATTGTTGAAGAAGCAAAAGTAAAAGCACAAGCTGAAGCAGAGCGTGTTAAAGCATCTGCAGAAGCGGAAATTGCCTTGGCTACTAGTCGTGCCAAAGAAGAATTGCGCGGCAAGGTTGTTGCTTTAGCATTAGCAGGTGCAGAAAAAATTCTGGAATCTTCTATCGATCAAAATGCTCACAATGAGTTGGTGAATAAACTCGCTAATGAGCTGTAAGAGAGGTAGATATGGCTGAACTAACCACCTTAGCAAGACCTTACGCCAAAGCCGCATTTGAATTTGCCTCGGCCGCAAATAACTTGCAGTCATGGTTTGATGCGCTGGAAGTATCAGCCGCTGTTGCAGAGCAATCTCAGGTTCAATCCGCGTTAGGCGCATCTGGATTATCTGCATCGCAAAAAGCTTCCATCTTTATCGAAGTCTGTGGCGATAACATGGATGAAAATCAAAAGAATTTCATTCACACACTTGCCAGCAATAAACGTTTAGCTCTTCTTCCGTTCATTAAAGAGTTATTCGCGCGCATGAAAGCGCAGCAAGAGAAAACCATCGACGTTGAGGTGACAGCAGCTTACGAGTTGCCTGTTGACTTGATAAACAAATTGGCTCAAGCGTTAAGCGCCAAATTGGACCGTAAAGTAAGTGTTCAAGGCTCAGTAGACAAGAGCTTATTAGGTGGTGCGATTATCCGCACTGGCGACACTATTATTGATGGTTCGGTTCGTGGCCGCTTGGCGAAACTTGCCGAAGCAATGAAATCCTAATCGTTGGGATTGAGGAACAGAGCATGCAGCAACTGAATCCTTCTGAAATCAGTGAAATTATCAAGCAGCGCATTGCTGGCCTTGAATTTTCAACAGAAGCTCAAAACGAAGGTACTGTGGTTTCCGTAACCGACGGTATTATTCGTATTCATGGTCTTGCCGATGTAATGTACGGTGAGATGATCGAGTTTGAAGGCGGTGTTTACGGGATGGCATTGAACCTGGAGCGTGACTCCGTAGGTGCTGTAATTCTCGGTGATTACCGTTCTGTGGCCGAAGGCCAAAAATGTAAATGTACAGGTCGTATTCTTGAAGTACCCGTTGGCCCAGAAATGTTGGGTCGTGTTGTGGATGCTTTAGGAAACCCTATTGATGGTAAAGGCCCAATCGCCACCAAAATGACCGATGCAGTTGAAAAAATTGCACCTGGCGTTATTTGGCGTAAATCGGTAGATCAACCAGTTCAAACTGGTATGAAAGCTATTGATGCGATGGTACCGATCGGTCGTGGTCAGCGTGAGCTTATTATTGGTGACCGTCAAATTGGTAAAACAGCTATTGCCGTCGATGCAATTATCAACCAGAAGAATTCTGGAATTAAATGTATTTACGTAGCGATTGGTCAAAAAGCCTCGTCAATTGCAGCTGTAGTACGTAAGTTGGAAGAGCACGGCGCTATGGATCACACTGTTGTGGTTGCAGCGACCGCTTCAGATCCAGCAGCTATGCAGTTCTTGGCACCTTTTGCTGGCTGTACCATGGGTGAATACTTCCGTGACCGTGGTCAAGATGCATTGATCATTTATGATGACTTGACCAAGCAAGCTTGGGCTTATCGTCAAATTTCATTGTTGCTTCGTCGTCCACCAGGTCGTGAAGCATATCCTGGTGATGTGTTCTATCTTCACAGCCGTTTACTTGAGCGTGCATCACGCGTAAGTGAAGCCTATGTTGAGAAATTCACCAATGGTGAAGTTAAAGGTAAAACAGGTTCTTTAACTGCATTGCCACTCATTGAAACTCAAGCGGGTGACGTTTCGGCGTTCGTTCCAACCAACGTAATTTCGATTACAGATGGTCAGATCTTCCTTGAGTCATCAATGTTTAACTCAGGTATCCGCCCTGCGATGAACGCCGGTATTTCGGTATCGCGTGTAGGTGGTGCTGCGCAAACTAAAGTGATTAAGAAATTGTCCGGTGGTATTCGTACCGCGTTGGCACAATACCGTGAATTGGCGGCTTTCTCACAGTTTGCTTCTGACTTGGATGATGCAACCAAAGCGCAATTGGAACATGGCCAACGCGTAACTGAGTTGATGAAGCAAAAACAATATGCTCCATTCTCAGTCGCACAAATGGCTTTGGTTCTTTACGCTGCGAACGAAGGTCACTTGAAAGATATCGAAGTGAACAAAGTTCTCGATTTTGAAGCTGCCCTACTCTCTTTTGCGAAAGCAGAATACGCCGACACTATGGCGCACATTGATGCGACCGGTGATTGGAATGGCGATTTAGAAGGCAAATTCAAAGAGCTTATCACCAAGCTTAAAGCAAGCCGCACCTGGTAATTGAAGCTGCGCGTAAGCGCAGCTTCTTCACTCTTAAAAGAGTCTCTGAGTATGGCAGGTACAAAAGAAATTCGGACGCAGATATCGAGCGTCAAAAGCACACAAAAAATTACTAGCGCAATGGAAATGGTTGCTGCCAGTAAGATGCGTCGTGCACAAGATCGTATGGAATTGGGTAAGCCCTACTCAACTCATATGCGTCAGGTGGTTGGTCACTTGGCAAATGCCAGTGCTGAATATAAGCACCGCTTCATGAAAGAGCGCGAAGTTAAACGCGTGGGTTACGTGGTTATTTCCAGTGATCGTGGTCTTTGTGGTGGCTTGAACGTAAACACGTTTAAAGCTGCAATTAAGAGCATGAAAGAATGGGCTGACCAAGGCATCCAAATCGATCTGTGTATTATTGGTGCAAAAGCAGCTCAGTTTTTCAAGGCGTTCGGCGGCAATGTTGTCGCATCAACCCGAGACATCGGTGAAAACCCCAATCTCGGTGATTTGATCGGCAGTGTTAAAGTCATGCTGGATGCATTTGAAGAAGGCAAAATTGATAAGTTGTTTTTGGTTAGCAATGAGTTCGTAAACACTATGACTCAAAAGCCAACCGTGAACCAATTATTGCCTTTGTTGGCTGAGCAAGACACCAAACTTAAGCATCACTGGGATTACATTTACGAACCCGATGCCGAAGAACTTCTTAAAGGTTTGTTGACACGTTATATCGAGTCACAAGTGTATCAAGCCGTTGTTGAAAACGCTGCGTGCGAACAAGCCGCACGTATGATTGCGATGAAGAATGCGACTGACAACGCGGGCGAGTTAATTGATACCTTGAAGCTGATATACAACAAGGCACGTCAGGCAGCAATTACCCAAGAGCTGTCGGAAATCGTAGGTGGTGCAGCGGCGGTTCAATAATTGCCGTCCATTGACTAGCTTCATTTTTTTAGTTTAAACCTTTCAGGTGTGAGCCTGAGATTTCTGGAACAAAGAGGAACCGGAAATGAGTAGCGGACATATCGTTCAAATTATCGGTGCCGTTATCGACGTGGAATTTCCGCGCGAAACAGTACCCAAGGTTTATGACGCACTGGTAGTAACTGATAGTAATCTGACCCTCGAAGTGCAGCAGCAATTAGGTGACGGTGTCGTTCGCACTATTGCTCTCGGCTCCTCCGAAGGTCTGCGTCGCGGTTTAACCGTAACCAACACCAATGAACCAATTAAAGTACCCGTAGGTAAAGAAACCCTCGGTCGTATCATGGATGTATTGGGTAATCCAATCGACGAAGCCGGTCCAATTGGTGAACAAGAGCGCATGCAAATTCACCGTGCAGCACCTAAGTACGAAGAACTTGCTGCATCGTCAGAGCTTTTGGAAACAGGTATTAAGGTTGTCGACTTAGTATGTCCATTCGCTAAGGGCGGTAAAGTTGGTTTGTTCGGTGGTGCGGGTGTTGGTAAAACCGTAAACATGATGGAACTTATCAACAATATCGCTAAAGAGCACAGTGGTTTGTCAGTATTCGCCGGTGTTGGTGAGCGTACTCGTGAGGGTAACGACTTCTACCACGAAATGACCGACTCTAAAGTTGTGGATAAAGTAGCGATGGTTTATGGCCAAATGAACGAGCCACCAGGGAACCGCTTGCGTGTTGCCTTGACTGGTTTGACCATGGCTGAGAAATTCCGTGATGAAGGTAAAGACGTATTGTTGTTTATTGACAACATTTATCGTTACACCTTAGCTGGTACAGAAGTATCGGCGTTGTTAGGTCGTATGCCATCAGCGGTAGGTTATCAACCAACCTTGGCGGAAGAAATGGGTGTTCTTCAAGAACGTATTACTTCAACTAAAGTTGGCTCGATCACGTCGGTACAAGCTGTTTACGTTCCTGCGGACGACTTAACTGACCCGTCTCCAGCAACCACTTTTGCCCACTTGGATTCAACCGTTGTATTGAGTCGTGATATTGCGGCTAAAGGTATTTATCCAGCTATTGATCCATTGGATTCGACTTCACGTCAGTTAGATCCAATGATCATTGGTCAAGAGCATTATGAAATTGCTCGTGGCGTGCAGTCAGTATTGCAACGCTACAAAGAGTTGAAAGATATCATCGCGATTTTGGGTATGGACGAGTTGTCAGAAGATGACAAATTGACTGTATCACGTGCGCGTAAAATCGAACGTTTCTTGTCACAACCTTTCCACGTGGCAGAAGTATTCACCGGTCAACCAGGTGTTTACGTTCCGTTGAAAGAAACCATTCGTGGCTTTAAAGGTTTGTTGGCTGGTGAGTTCGATCATATGCCAGAGCAAGCTTTCTACATGGTGGGTACAATCGACGAAGCGATCGAAAAAGCAGGCACTCTGAAGTAATTCGGATGGG
Source organism: Cellvibrio sp. (assembly GCA_051885175.1). GTDB lineage: Bacteria > Pseudomonadota > Gammaproteobacteria > Pseudomonadales > Cellvibrionaceae > Cellvibrio. Next base: position 18,030 of record JBJEWS010000012.1, on the reverse strand, counting down.
GTGGTAATAAACCGCCCCGCCTACTGTCGTTAATCCTTTGAGAGAGTTAGCCATGGCCTTGACTGTTAAGTGTGATATTGTCAGTGCTGAACGTCAGATCTTCTCTGGTTTGGTGGAGATGGTAATTGCCACCGGTAGTTTGGGTGATATAGGTATTGCCTATGGTCACGCACCCTTATTAACAGGAATTAAGCCAGGCCCCGTGCGTTTGATTAAGCAAGGTGGAGAAGAAGAAGTTTTCTTCATTTCTGGCGGATATTTAGAAGTTCAGCCCTACCACATCACTGTACTAGCAGACACAGCGCTGCGTGCAGACGATATGGATGAAGCGGCGGCGCTAGAAGCTCAAAATATGGCTGCCGAACAGTTGAAAGATCAGTCGAAAGATACTGATTTCCAACGTGCGGCCATTCAATTAGCTGAAGCTGCTGCGCAATTGCGTACATTGCAAGCAATCAAAAAGAAAGCTGGCAAATAATGCAATAGTTTGTCAAAAAAGCGACCTTTGGTCGCTTTTTTTATTTAAACAAACGAGATTTACATAAGTCCCGCCCATCAAGAGTATTTCGTTCGAATTTATTACCAAGGAATATCCCTATGCTTGATATCGTTATTTTGGCTGCCGGTAAAGGAACCCGGATGCGATCTGATTTACCGAAAGTCTTGCACCCAATTGGCGGTAAAGCGTTGGTTAGTCACGTGGTTGAGACGGCTCGTGATTTAGGGAGCGATAAAATTATTCTGGTGGTTGGGCACGGTGCACAAAAAGTCGAACAACACCTTAAAACAGACGATATTGTATTCGTTCACCAGATTGAGCAATTAGGCACAGGTCATGCTGTTCAACAAACCCTTCCAGAATTACGGGATGACGCTAAGGTTTTGATTCTTTATGGTGATGTCCCACTTACTCAAGCGCACACATTAAGAAAATTAGTGGACCAGGTTACCGACCAACAGATGGCGCTGTTGACAGTCAATCTACCTGATCCAACAGGTTACGGTCGCATTGCCCGAGATGAACAAGGTAACGTAAAAGCGATTATTGAACACAAAGATGCTAGCGAAAATATTCGTAAGATAGCTGAGATCAATACTGGGATCATGGCTGTTAGCGGGAAGCACCTTAAAAATTGGTTGCCGAAGTTAACGAACGATAATGCTCAAGGCGAGTTTTACTTGACTGACGTTATCGCCATGGCGGTAGCCGACAAGGTGGCGATACATGTCGAGCAACCAGAGGCAATTGAAGAAGTAGAAGGAATTAACAACCGTCAGCAACAAGCTGCGCTTGAACGGTTTTACCAAATTCGTGCCGCTAAGCGATTAATGGAAGCAGGTGTGACTCTTATCGACCCACAGCGCTTTGATTGCCGAGGCGAGTTATCCACAGGAAGAGATGTCGTAATCGATATAAATTGTGTATTCGAAGGTAAAGTGGTTTTGGGTGATGGTGTGGTTATCGAGCCAAATTGCGTCATTAAAGATGCTGTGATCGGGGCCGGAACTCATATCAAAGCCTTTACACACATTGAAGATGCAATCATTGGTGAATCTGCCGATATTGGCCCTTATGCACGCTTGCGTCCAGGCACCCAACTTGCCGATAAAGTTAAAATTGGCAATTTTGTGGAAACTAAAAAAGCGGTCATTGGAGTAGGCAGTAAAGTTAACCATTTAAGCTACATTGGCGATGCTCTTGTCGGCCAAGGGGTGAATATTGGCGCGGGCACTATCACTTGCAATTACGACGGGGTGAATAAGTTTAAAACGCAGATCGGAGATCATGCATTTATTGGATCAAATTCGGCCTTGGTAGCGCCAGTTAGAGTTGGAAAAAGTGCGACTATAGGTGCCGGATCAACCGTTACCAAAGATGTTGACGATAATGAGTTAAGTGTCGCGCGGGCCCGGCAGCGTAATATTCAGGGTTGGGAGCGCCCCGTTAAAAAAACTTAATACACTTGAGTTGATACGACAAAAGGGACCTATTGGCTCCTTTTGTCGTGTTAGATCGTATAAATATGAGATTTTGTTTGTGGATTTTTTGATCGGATCTGTCACACTTCCAATTTCACAATAACGCATAAATAAAAGGAATGTTATGAAAAAGCTGTCTTCGGTATTACTGCCGCTGGTCATGCTGCCGCTAGTCGGTTGTGGTGCAGGTACCAATATTAAAATCGATGTAAAAACATCATCCTCATCACAAATATCTTCACAGGTATCTGTTTCGTCGGTTGCTGTTTCATCAATGGCCGAATCGTCACAAATCTCATCTCAGGTTTCATCCAATATTTCTTCGGTTCAAATTTCATCTCAACAAACATCCAGTAGTTCAGCAATTGATGTTGCTGCAGTGCCAATCAGCGATTTTGTGGTGGTGGATCAGTTTGGATACTTACCTGATGCGAAAAAAATTGCCGTAGTTAAAGACCCGCAGACCGGGTTCGACAGTAATCTATCTTTCACCCCGAGTAATCGATACGCCTTAGTAAATGTTGATTCAGGTGAGATTAAAAAAGAGTTCGCACCGACAGCGTGGAAGAATGGGCAAATCTCGACCATATCAGGCGATAAGGTGTGGTGGGTCGACTTCTCTGAGACTACTGACGCAGGACGTTACACACTTGTAGATCTCGAACGAAATGTTCGTTCACCCAGTTTTTCCATAGCTCAAAATGTTTACAAACCTGTCCTTCGTGATGCCGTCCGCTATTTTTACTATCAACGCGCAGGTTTTGCGAAACAAACCCCCTACGCTGATGCTAAGTGGACTGATTCCGCGAGTCACTTAGGTGCTTGCCAAGATAAAAATGCGCGGCTATTTACCGATCAAAACAATGCTGAAACTGAGCGTGATTTATCTGGAGGTTGGTATGACGCAGGTGATTACAACAAATACACCAATTGGCATGCGGACTATTTGATCGCTCTCATGCATGCTTATCTCGAAAATAAATCCGTTTGGACTGATGATTTCAACATTCCTGAATCAGGCAATAACATTCCAGATCTTATCGACGAGATCAAATGGGGAATGGATTGGCTAGTAAAAATGCAAGAAGCCAATGGCTCAGTGCTTTCCATTGTCGGGCTTGGCCACAACAACGCTAATGGTGATGTCGCAAGCCCCCCATCCACAGCCACTGGATGCAGTTATTACGGTCCGGCCAGTACTTCAGCAAGTTTAAGTGCGGCGGCTGCATTTTCGCTGGGCGCGAAGGTATTGACTGAGTTCAGTCAGTTCTCTTCTTATGCAAATGATCTACGTGCCCGTGCGGAAAACGCGTGGACTTGGGCTAACAATAATCCTGCTGTCATTGTTAATAACAATCAAGGAATTTACAGTGGCTTGGGAGCAGGAAATCAAGAAGTAGACGATGCAGGCCGCGCTAATAAGCGCATTCGTGCGGCGATCTATTTGTACGCATTAACTGGGTCTAATACTTATCACTCCGTGGTTACTTCAAATCTCGGTGACGTGGGTTATTGGGTGGACATGTGGAACGAAGAAAGCATCTATATGCCTTGGCTTCACTACGCCAACTTACCCAACGCCAATAGCGATATCGCAAATGAGCTGAAATCTCGTTATCTAACAACACTTAACGGTGAAACAGGTTTTGGTCAGGTCAACACCAACGAGGACCCCTATCGTGCTTATTTAGGTGGTAGTAATTTTACGTGGGGTTCAAACCGCTCTATGTCTCGCAAGGGCAACGCGTTTTTGAATCTTGTGAGCTACAACGTAGGGAATGCGGCGAGTAACCCTGCTGCAAAAAACGCCGCGACCGGTTATCTGAACTATCTGCATGGCACCAATCCACTGAGCACGGTGTACTTATCGAATATGTATCACTTAGGAGTGCATAAATCAGTCGATGAGTTTTATCACAGCTGGTTCACCGACGGCAGCACTCTTTGGGACAACGTGAATTCGTCTACCTACGGACCAGCGCCTGGTTACTTGGTGGGTGGACCTAACCCAGCGTTTGAAAAAGATGGATGCTGTGCGACTAACGGATGTTGGGATAAACAGTATTTGTGTTCCGTGGAGTTAATCCCACCCATGAATCAACCACCTATGAAGTCTTACTCTAATTTCAACACCAGCTGGCCCCTGAATTCGTGGCAGATTACGGAAAACCACAATGATTACCAAGTGGCCTATATTCGACTACTGGCGCGTCTGACAAATAACTAGCTAGCACAGAAAAAGCCCGAAGAAATTCGGGCTTTTTCACATAAATACACAACGATGTTCCTCGCGTATTGTTTATTCTCCTTTTAGTTACTTGCAGTTAAGTTTCGAATCAATATAATATCTTTCGTTTCGAAACTTAATGAATGCTTCCTAATGTCAAAACGCAATACTCAACTCCGTCGTCGCCAAATTCTCGATCGCCTAAATGCGTTAGGTGAAGTGAGTGTTGAGCTTTTAGCGGCAGAATTTGAAACCTCAGAAGTGACAATTCGAAAAGATTTAACAGCACTTGAAGCCGATGGATTGCTGTTGCGACGTTATGGGGGTGCGGTGCCCATGCCTCAAGAGCTCATCAATACCTCTATAGATGCCCCCTCGCCGACCAAGCTCGCCATCGCTAAAGCCGCAGCCAAACTCATAAAAGATCACAATCGGATAGTGCTCGATAGTGGAAGTTCTACAACTGCCGCCTTATTGCCCGAGTTATCCACAAAACAAGGTTTGGTGGTGATGACGAACAGTCTGAACATCGCCAACGCTCTTCGGGAGTTGGAAAATGAGCCGACTATTTTAATGACAGGCGGGACTTGGGATCCTAAATCTGAAGGGTTTCAGGGCCAACTGGCCGAGCAAATGCTGCGTTCATACAATTTTGATCAGTTTTTCATTGGTGCTGACGGGCTCGATCTTGAGCGCGGAACCACAACCTTTAACGAATTATTTAGCTTGAGTCGCGTGATGGCCGAAGTCGCGCGGGAAGTGATTGTTTTGGCGGAATCCGAAAAAGTCGCCCGAAAAATTCCTAACTTGGAGTTGGCTTGGTCTCAAATCACCACGCTGGTGACCGACAAGCAACTTTCCGATTCAGCAAAAAAACAAATTGAACAGCAAGGTGTGCACGTTATCTGTGCAGAATCGTTTTAATTCTAGGAGAGACCTATGTGTGGGATTGTTGGCGCCGTAGCGCAACGCGATATTGCAGAAATTTTGTTAGAAGGATTACGTCGCCTAGAGTATCGCGGCTACGACTCGGCTGGGCTTGTTGTCGCCGATGGTAACCAGCAATTTCATCGTGTGCGTCGTTTGGGTAAAGTGAAAGCCTTGAGCGATGCAATTGCGGAGAATCCTGTGAGTGGTGGCACCGGTATCGCGCATACCCGCTGGGCTACTCACGGTGAGCCATCAGAGCGCAACGCACACCCTCACGTATCAAGTGACCGTGTTGCAGTTGTACATAATGGCATTATTGAAAATCACGCGACTCTTCGTCAGCAGCTTCAAGCTCAGGGCTATCTATTCACCTCCGATACTGACACCGAAGTTATCGCCCATTTAGTCGATGCAGAATTAAAAAATAACAACTCGTTATTGAAAGCTGTGCAAAATACTGTGAAAAAATTGCACGGTGCTTACGGTACGGTATTGATGGATCGCAATGATTCATCCCGGTTAGTCGTGGCACGTTCTGGCTCGCCATTAGTGATTGGATTAGGCATCGGTGAAAACTTTATCGCGTCAGATCAATTAGCTTTGCTTCCCGTCACGCGTCGCTTCATTTTCTTAGAGGAAGGTGACGTTGCGGAAATTACCCGCACCTGTGTGGAAATTTTCGATAAAGATGGTAATTCGGTTGAACGTGAAATTCACGAATCCACAGCTAATTACGACGCAGGTGATAAAGGCCAGTATCGCCACTTTATGCTTAAGGAAATTTACGAGCAACCTCTTGCGGTGACTAACACACTAGAAGGTCGCCTTAGCCAGGAGTCAGTACTCGATGAAACCTTTGGCAATGGCGCTGCTGAATTATTTAAACAAGTTAAGCACGTGCAAATTGTAGCTTGCGGTACAAGTTATCACTCAGGATTGGTTGCGCGATATTGGATGGAATCTTTAGCAGGTGTAAGTTGCAATGTCGAAATTGCGAGTGAATTTCGTTATCGCAAATCCGTAGTTCAACCTAACAGTTTGATTGTCACTATCAGCCAATCGGGTGAAACTGCAGATACCCTCGCCGCGCTGCGACTTGCTAAAGAATTGGGCTACCTTGGTAGCCTCGCTATCTGTAATGTGGCCGGTTCGTCACTCGTGCGCGAATCGGATTTAGCCTTCATGACCCGCGCCGGAACAGAGATTGGTGTTGCTTCGACTAAAGCCTTTACCACGCAGTTAGTTGGCCTTGCGATGATGGTATTGGCGATTGGCAAATACAATAATCTTGATTCACAAGCGCAGGCGGAATTGACCCAAGCGTTAAAATCGTTACCGGCAAAGTTAGATGAGGTGCTAACACTCGATAAACAAATTGATGCACTCGCAGAAGAGTTTGCTGATAAAAATCACGCGCTCTTTTTAGGTCGTGGTGAGCAATATCCTATCGCGATGGAAGGGGCGTTAAAACTTAAAGAAATCTCTTATATTCACGCCGAAGCCTACGCAGCGGGTGAGCTAAAACACGGACCTCTCGCCCTGATCGATGCCGAGATGCCAATCATCGTTGTTGCGCCCAATAACGATTTACTCGAGAAGTTAAAATCTAACGTTGAAGAAGTTCGCGCGCGCGGTGGGATTTTGTATGTGTTCGCATCAGCCGATGCACAATTTCAATCTGATGCAACTATGCGTGTGATTAATATTCCAGATGTTCACCCGTTAATTGCGCCGATTGTTTACACGCTACCGCTGCAATTACTGAGCTATTATGTTGCGATCATTAAAGGCACCGACGTTGATCAGCCAAGAAACTTAGCAAAATCGGTCACTGTGGAATAACTTTAAAAAAAAGTTTGGTGCCCGAGTAAAATTTGTAAGTTTCCTTGGGCATCAAATTGATCTGCCTAAATTTATTCAAGTAATAGTTTTTGTGTGGATAAGTTATGGCTGCAAACATGAGCAGCCATAATTTTCATGAGTTTTTTTGCACTGAAGGCTTCTAAAAATTAATGAAAATTTTTACGGGGTTTGGCTCGTAAAGTTAATCCGGCTTATTCAATATTCTGCACCTGCTCACGCATTTGTTCGATAAGCACTTTTAGTTCTACGGCGGCTTGAGTCGTTTCACTCACAATCGATTTGGATGAAAGTGTGTTTGCTTCGCGATTTAACTCCTGCATCAAAAAGTCGAGTCGGCGGCCGAGAGAATCTTCTTTTTTTAGTGAGTGTTTGACTTCACGAACGTGTGTATCTAAGCGATCCAATTCTTCGTCGACATCGGCTTTTTGTGCAAGTAATACAATTTCTTGTTCGAGACGATCTGGATCTAATTCGACATTGAGATTGGCTAATTTGGCTGTTAATTTTTCGCGCTGAACTCTTAAAATCTCAGGCATTTTTTTGCGGACCGCGAGCACTTGTTCGCTCACGCCGTCTAAACGCTGCAGAATGATTTTTTCAAGTTCAGCGCCCTCACGGCTTCGGTGTTCGATTAGGCCTTCTATTGCACTTTGGAAAAGCGATAAAACTTCTTGGTGCAGTTGTTCGCGATCCCATTCGTGTTTTTGAATAACGCCGGGCCAACGCAAAATGTCGAGGCTATTGATGGGAGCGGCAGCATCACCTAACAGCTGATTAATTTCTCGTGCGGCTTGCGTAATCTGTGCGACTCGGTCGTGATCTAACCCCAATTCATTGGCGCTGGTGGTTTCCCATTGAACATGCAGAGTAATGTCAATTTTTCCGCGTTGTAGTTGTTTGCGTAAGCCGTCGCGTAGAGCGGGTTCTATTTCGCGGAACTCTTCAGGTAAGCGAAAATTTGGTTCTAGGTAACGATGGTTGACGCTGCGCAATTCCCATGCGGCGGTGCCCCACTCGAATTTCGCTTCGCGGCGAGCAAATCCGGTCATACTGCGTGGCATAGTGTGTCCTCTTGATTACGTCTGTGCCCACACAAGTGAAAACTGGTAGAGTGCATTGCTTACAATTGCGCGGGGTTGGCTGAATTTTTGGTCAAATTGGCGAACTTTTTTCGCCTAAGTGTTGAGGCGATTGATAATACCACCCCCCGCTTTTCGACGGGTTTGTTTGGGCGATATTTTATCGCCATTTGATTAGATGATTTTATTTGAAGGAATTGTTATGCAACGTCCAAGCGGTCGCGCTCCTGAGTCACTTCGCCCTATTCGTATCACGCGCAACTTCACCAAGCATGCGGAAGGTTCGGTGTTAGTTGAGTTTGGTGATACTAAAGTTATTTGTACTGCAAGTGTGGTGAGTGGAGTGCCCTCTTTTTTGAAGGGCAAGGGGCAAGGCTGGCTCACCGCGGAGTACGGTATGTTGCCGCGCTCAACTGGGACGCGGATGGATCGTGAAGCGGCGCGCGGCAAGCAGCAAGGGCGCACAGTGGAAATTCAACGCTTAATCGGTCGATCACTTCGTGCCGCAATCGATCTTAATGCTCTTGGCGAAAATACGATTAATCTCGATTGTGATGTGATTCAAGCGGACGGCGGCACACGCACTGCTGCTATTACCGGCGCTTGGGTAGCCTTAGCAGATGCTATTTCATTTTTGCAGCGCGAAGGACGCATCAGCGAAAGCCCACTAAAACGTGCGATTGCTTCAGTGTCGGTGGGAATTTACGAGGGCGTGCCTGTACTCGATTTGGATTATCCAGAAGATTCCAACGCGGATACCGATATGAACGTGGTGATGGGCGACGACGGCGGCATTATCGAGATTCAGGGCACAGCGGAAGCCGAGCCTTTCAGTGAACAAGAGTTTTTCGCCATGTTAAGCCTTGCGAAAGCCGGCATTACGCAATTGCATCAGCTGCAAAAAGCGGCGCTTGCGAAATAAATAATTCTGTAAACCGCCTTAAACTAAGGCTTTTTGTAAACCAACTTGGCTGTGGATTGTGTGGAGAAAAGACGCAGTTCCGGCCAAGAAAGCAGCGAATTGGTGAGGAAAGTGACGCCCTAGCGCAAGCATACGTAAATCTATTAGGACGAGCTGGGCTTTTTTGCTATCTTTCCTCCACACCAAAATCTGTCGCGTAAGACGACGAACACCAAAAAAACAAGCGATGTTAAATCGCGCATCAACCAACCTAATATTGAATGAGCTGTCTCCACTCGGTCGCCGACTTTGAGTGTTGAGACCTGTCGTAACTCCAATTCGGGTCAATACCATGTTCGCATTACTCAAACGCCGTTCTGTTTTGGCGAGTGCGCTTTCCGCCATTTTGGTTTCTACTTTGGTGGGCTGCGGTGAGAAAACCGAAACAGTCACTCAGGCGGAACCTACCGTTACCACTAGCGAAAAGAGCGCTGTCGCTTGGCCGAAAGTGACCAGCAAAATCCCTAAAGATCCTGCGATTGAAGCCAAAATCACCGAGCTTATGGCGCGTATGACGCTGGAAGAAAAGATCGGCCAGATGATTCAGCCAGAAATTAAAGACGTGACGCCGGAAGATGTTAAAAAATACCATCTTGGCTCGGTTCTAAATGGTGGCGGCAGCTATCCGAAGAACAATCGCAATGCCACTAAAGCGGAATGGGTAGCGCTCGCCGACAGTTTCTGGCACGCCTCGGTGGATAAGTCCGACGGCCGAGTGGGCATTCCAATCATGTGGGGTACCGACGCGGTGCACGGCTTGGGTAACGTGATTGGTGCGACCCTGTTCCCGCACAATATTGCATTGGGTGCGACCCATAATCCTGAATTGATTCGCAAAATCGGCGAAGTGACCGCCCGTGAAATTGCGGTGACTGGCGTTGATTGGAACTTCTCGCCGACAGTTGCGGTGGCGCGTGATGAGCGCTGGGGCCGTGCTTACGAGGCTTGGTCAGAAGATCCGGAAATCGTTGGGCAGTTCGCCAGCAAAATGGTTGAAGGTCTTCAAGGTCGCCCAGATAGTGACGAGTTATTCGACGAAACCCGCGTAATCGCTACGACCAAGCATTTCATTGGCGACGGCGGAACGCTTAACGGCATCGACCGTGGCGATACCCAAGGCGACGAACAGCATTTATTAGATGTTCACGCAGCGGGTTATATCAGTGCAATTGAGTCGGGCGTTCAAGCGATTATGGCATCCTTTACAACTTGGGATGGCATTCGCATGCACGGACACAAGTATCTGTTGACTGACGTGCTAAAAAATCAAATGGGTTTTGATGGCTTGGTCGTGGGTGACTGGAACGGTCATATGTTCATCCCCGGTTGTACCGTGACGAATTGTGCGGAATCGGTAAACGCGGGTTTGGATATTTTCATGGTGCCGCACCCAGAGTGGCGCACGCTGTGGGTTAACACCTTGGAGCAGGCCAAAACGGGCGTGATTCCAATGGAACGCATCGACGATGCAGTTCGTCGCATCCTTCGTGTGAAATTCCGTGCGGGGTTATTTGAGAAAGGTGCGCCTTCGACTCGTGCTTTAGCAGCGAAAGACGAAGTTTTTGCATCACCCGAGCATCGTGAAATCGCCCGTCAGGCCGTGCGTGAATCACTGGTTTTGTTGAAGAACAAAAACAATTTACTGCCGCTTGATCGCAAGTTGAACGTACTAGTTGCGGGTGATGGCGCTAATCATATTGGCAAGCAATCTGGTGGCTGGTCGGTCACTTGGCAGGGTACAGGAACTACTAACGAAGACTTCCCCGGCGCGACTTCTATTTACGCCGGTATCCAGAAGCTAGTCACCGAAGCAGGTGGTAATGCGGTATTAAGTGAAGACGGCAGTTTCTCTGAAAAACCGGACGTGGCAATCGTGGTTTGGGGTGAAGATCCTTACGCCGAAATGCAGGGCGATATCCCAGATTTACGTTATAAGCCACGTGACGACAGTGATTGGCAATTGTTGAAAAAACTGCGTGCTGAAGGCGTGCCAGTGGTATCGCTTTTCGTCACTGCCCGTCCTTTATGGGTCAATCGTGAAATTAACGCATCAGACGCGTTTGTGGTGATCTGGCAGCCGGGCACTGAAGGTCATGGTGTATCGGAAGTTATTTTCAAAACCGCTGATGGCAAGATCAACCACGACACTACAGGCCGCCTCACCTTCTCTTGGCCGAAGCGTCCAGATCAATATTTACTAAACCGTGGCGATAAAAACTACGATCCACTGTTCCCTTACGGCTTTGGTTTGAGCTTCAATGACAAAGACACCTTGGGTGACGATCTTTCGGAAGAAAGCGGCTTAAAAGTAGAAGTTGCGCAAGATGAGTTGGAATTGTTCACCCGTCGTCCGATCGAACCTTTCCACTTGGAAATTACCGGCTATCAGAACGATCGTCTGGTGGTTAAATCGAGCCGCGAAGAAGTCTCTTCGGTCGCTCTATCAGCGGTTGATCGCCTAGTGCAAGAAGATGCTCGTCGCGCGGTGTGGAATGGCAAAGGCGAAGGCCAAGTGGCCGTAGCGGTGGATAATCGCCTCGACTGGACCAACTACTGGAAGGAAGACTCGGCGCTCGTATTCATGTTGAAAGTGAATAAAGCACCCACGCAAAGTACCTTTTTGCGCCTCGGCTGTGGTTCTTACTGTGCGTCAGATATTGATGTGACTGAGCAGCTTAAAAATGCTGGTAATGATTGGCAGACTTATACCGTTGGATTTAACTGCTTCCCCAATGCAGGCAAAAACTTCGGCGTAACTCAGCCACCAGTGGAGTACTGGACCCAAGTGTTGAAGCCATTTAGCTTCTTTACCTCGGGTGAATTAGACATCAGTTTTGCTGAAGTCAAAATCGTTAAAGGTGCGGGTAAAGACGCCAAATGTCTTTAATCTCAACCTGTAAAAAAGGGCCGTGAGGCCCTTTTTTATTACTTAAATTTTTTAAAAACATCATAACTATTGATTATTGTTTTGATTTTTGCCTCGCGCTTGTGATTTTTGTTTTCCAGCCTTATAAAGGCTTATGCAATTAGTGATCACTTACTAATCAGCTTGATTAATGATTGGTTAAACGCCACAAAATTCGTTACCAAACCATACAGTTTTTTCAAAAATTAGACCTAGGCGCCAAACAGGCGCAAAATCTCGGGTCACCAAAATTAGTTACAAAAAATGCCATTGGACATTTTTTAAGCCCGCAGGGGCAGTGTGAGAACAACACTTAAAAGTGTTGGCCCTTAATGAGACCGCTGTTTTGAGAGTTTATTTATGTCGTTAGATCGTATTCGTTTGTCGTCGTTGCACGCTAAAGTCATGACTGCCAAGGAAGCAGCGAGTTTTGTAGAAAACGGTATGACCGTCGGGATGAGTGGATTTACTCGGGCCGGAGAGCCCAAAGCGGTACCGCAAGCGTTGGCAGAGCGCGCGAAAACCAGCCCCTTGCAAATCACCCTTGTTACTGGCGCAAGCCTTGGCAATGACTTGGATAAGCAGCTGACCGAATCCGGTGTCTTGGCGCGTCGTATGCCCTTCCAAGTGGACACTACCCTAAGAAAAGCCATTAACGATGGCAAAGTGATGTTTATCGATCAACACTTGTCAGAAACCGTCGAGATGATGCGCAATAAGCAATTGGCGCGCCCCGATATTGCCGTTATCGAAGCCGTGGCGATTACGGAAGACGGCCACATTGTGCCAACCACTTCTGTGGGCAACTCGGCGAGTTTCGCAGTATTCGCGAAACATATTATCGTCGAGATCAACACTGAACTTAGCCCCGAATTTGAAGGTCTGCACGACGTTTATATTCCAACCTATCGTCCAACACGTACGCCTGTGCCTTTGGTAGGAGTTGAAGATCGCATTGGCACTCAGGCGATTGCGATTGACCCTGCAAAAATCATCGGCATTGTATTTAACGATCAACAAGACTCGCCATCGACAGTTACTCCGCCAGATGAAGAGACGCAAGGTATTGCTAATCACCTTATCGCCTTCTTTGAGCGCGAAGTGGCTGAGGGTCGTTTGCCGACCAATCTCGCCCCCCTTCAAGCGGGGATTGGCTCCATTGCCAACGCGGTGATGATGGGGCTATTAAACGCGCCGTTTAATGATCTGGTGATGTATTCAGAGGTTCTGCAAGACTCAACCTTCGAACTAATCGACGCTGGTAAAATGCGGTTTGCGTCTGGCAGTTCTATTACTCTGTCGAAAGATTGCGGTGACCGCGTGTTTAATAATCTTGAGAAATACAAAGACAAATTAGTCTTGCGTCCGCAGGAAATTTCTAACCACCCAGAAGTGGTGCGTCGTTTGGGAATTATCGGCATTAACACCGCGTTGGAGTTCGATATTTACGGCAACGTTAACTCGACTCACGTCTGCGGAACCAAAATGATGAACGGTATCGGCGGCTCTGGTGATTTCGCCCGTAACGCTCACTTGTCGGTATTCGTAACTAAGTCGATTGCGAAAGGCGGTGCGATTTCTTCGGTTGTGCCTATGGTGAGCCATGTGGATCATTGTGAACACGACGTGGATATTTTGGTGACCGAAATGGGATTAGCCGACTTGCGCGGACTTGCGCCTCGCGAGCGCGCGCGTGTCATTATCGATAATTGTGTGCATCCTGATTACCGTGACGCGCTCAACGACTACTACACGCGTGCCTGCGAGAAAGGTGGCCATACGCCTCACCTTTTGCGAGAGGCCTTGTCATGGCATGCCAACCTTGATGAAACAGGACGCATGTTGCCTTAATAAAAAAGCCCGCGGATGCGGGCTTTTTTGTTGGTACCTAGGATTGAGGCCCATTCCGTATTTAGATTCAGATTTTCTAGGCTTTCAACGATATGTTCTGCAATATTTAGGTTGCTCGACAGGCGGTTATTTCTTTTTTCATAAACATCGTTCTTGGTTGTTTGAACATTGGCTACAGCGATGATGCTCGAAACCTAATGATGTTCGAACGTTACGATGGGGGTGGGAAAGATAAGTAAATCCTCTCTTATAGTCATTTTAACTATGTTTTAATGTGTTCTAGTATTCACACAATAATCACAATATATCTCTGGAGTATCGATAAAGTGACTAGATTACTGAAAAGACTATCAGTCGTGGCTGCTTTGGCTGGCCTTGCTGCCTGTGCTCAACTAAGTTCAGTGGACGATATCGCCGCGCGTGATGCTGGATTCAGCAAATTTAAAGCCTATACGCAAACCTACCAAGGCGAAGTGTTTTTAACTCAAAGCCACGCCACAGGTCACGTTGAAGATCTTTTTTTCACACACTGGAAAGATGGTGGCACCGCGTCTCAAAAGTTGAATGCCAAAGGCGAGTTCGTGATTCGTTGGCAAGGCGGTGGTTATAACTATGTAGGTGGGCCAGGCTGGAGCAGCGGTGATCGTAACCGAGTTATTGGATATCACTTGAATGAAGACTCGGGTGCCAACTATGTAACCTTGTACGGTTGGGGTTATGACAAAGATATGGATCATCAGGATCCCGCTCACCTAGTTGAGTATTATGTTTTACAACGCACGATTCATGATCGTAAAAAACAAAATGGTGAATTCGGTAAAACATTCGTAAGTAACGGCATTGAATATTCAACTTACAGAACCATTCGCGATCAAAAACCCTCGATTAACAATACCGAGACTTTTTATCAATACTGGAGTATTCCGAAAGCCGATTTGCCTTTAGGGCAAGACCATAAAATTATTTTTGCCGACCATGTCAAAGCATGGGAAGACACAGGTTGGATTATTCCGGATATGAATAATATTGACGGCAGCGACGACCCCACCTATCAAGTATTTGCGGTAGAAGTTTTCAACCCTGCATCAGACGGTGTTGCGTCTGGTCGCGTATGGGATGCGAAATAAGGTCGCTAGCAGCTAGATCAAGTGATATGGCTCAAGCTTTGGGTCATATCATTCAATTACCTCAGCGAATAGAGTCATTTCTTACTGCAGCTAAAAAATCCAGAAATTTAAATTTTTCTTATCGCCTTGATTGTCGTTTAGATTTCAGGCGGCGCTCCTCTGGCCACTCTCCTCCAAAAATCTCCTTAGCCTGCTTTGATAAAAAACGCCTCCAACAATAGATATTGATTGCTGTGATTGTGACGGCTCGCACATTTTCATGTGCTATTGCCAGTTTTGGCTTACAGCATCTCTAGGCTTAACTCGGTAAAATGCGCAGGTTTAAATGTTCGTGATTTGAGTGTCACATCAAAAGATACAAGAATTTCATGTAACGAATGACCGTCATTTAGTTATAAACGGAGTTATAGCGCAATGTGGAGTGAACCACGCAATTCCCACTCTTCTAATCAATTAACCCAGTTCGATTCGATATTCTCTCCAGTTAATTGACGCCTTTCGAAAACGTTATTTTCTCACTGCTGTTTCATCTTTTTAAATAATTGTGCCAGGGAATGCTATGTCTATTAAGTCGACTAAAAATAATTTAAAAAAATTTCGCCGCAATAAATTGGCCTTAGCATTGCTTTCAGTTCTCCCTTGGGTAGCAGCAGGTGCAAATGATGTTTCCATTAAAAATAATGCCTTTACTTCACCTCGTGATGGTTTCACTGTAGAAACCGTAGGGGCAGTTCAAACTATCCTTCAAGATAATCAGTTTATCTCCATTGAGTGGAGCCAGTTTAATATTGGTAAAAATGAGACAGTTGAATTTTTACAACCCAACATAAATTCGGTTGCGTTAAACAAAATTACGTCGCTAAATGGAAGTACAATTGCTGGCAATTTAGAAGCCAATGGAACAGTTATTCTCGTTAACCCTAATGGAATAATATTTACACCAGACAGCAAAATTGATGTTGGTGGATTGGTTGCCAGTGGACTCTCAATAGAAACCGACATATCGTCAATTAACGAAAAGTTAAATTTATTTCTTAACTACAATAACGCTCAAGGCGTAATTCGCAACCAAGGAACTATAAAAGCCAAAAATAACGGTATCGCGCTGATAGGAACGAACGTGGTAAATACCGGTACGATTACATCACATGTTGGTCAGATTAATCTCATCGCCGGTAAAGACGCAGTTATTTCCTTTAGTCAAAATGGACTTATTAGCGTGAGTCTAAAGAAAATAATTGAGGATGCTGGGGAGGGTGTTCCGTCAGGTGACTCGATCGAAGGCATAGTTCTTTTGACCGAAGACCAAAAACAAGACATTTTCAGCAATGCGGTTAATCACGAAGGACTGGACGCGAGTCCTTCAGTCATTGTTCATGGTAATGGTAGTTTTACAATCGGAGACATCGAAAATAATGGAGATATTATTTACCAATCCGCATCTTTAGATGATGCACAAAAGAAAGTCGAAATTAGTTCAAATATCGATGGCTCCTCGAATCTTTCGAATACGGCAGTCAATATTGTCGCGAACAATAATATTTCATTAAGCGGGAGTATTAAGCTCAACCATTCTGGAAATATTAACGTAGAAGCAGGTGCGTCGATAAAGGCTATCAGAGATGGCCAGGATCCATCATCTAAATCCCTACCTGATGTAAGTAGTAATCCTGAAATCACTCAAATCGATGACGAAAAAGTTTCCGCAAATCCGGTAATTAGCACTAGTGGCGGTGAGTTGAAACTCAAGGCTGCGTCAATAGATATTACTCAACTTGATCTCACCACAACCGGTGGAAATATTCGCATTGAGTCAGACGAAAATATTCAACTTGGTAATATCAATACATCAACGTCTTCTAACGAGGTTGGCCAATCAGGTTCTGGAAATCTTACTATCAAGGTCGGATCAGACGGAGGTAGTCATAACTCGTCAAACTATATCTTGACGAGTGAAGGTAATTTAGCGGTAGGTGGAAAGACGCTAATTGAAGCAATCAATGGTAGTGTTGATTTAAATTACAGTGCTGAAAAAACTCATAACTTTCTTGGAGGCGTCGCTGCAAAAGTAGCGGGTGGTAGCTTTTCCATTTCGACGCAATCGAGTTTAAATATAGATACTAATAGTAATAACGGTGGCTTCTCAGGCATAGAAGCTGACTCGATTGAAATCAAAATAAAAGGATTTGAATCAGCGCGCTCACAATTAGAAATATCAGGTGACTTAAATTCACTAGCTGATGATGGAGAGGTATTAATCAATCTCAATGGCTATGCGGATGCCCTGCTCGCACGCGACAAAATTTATACTTCAAAGATAATCATCAAGGGCAATTCAGAAAACAATTCAGTTACGGCTCTCAACGTCAATAATGATTGGGCGATATCGGCTAAAAATTCCGGAAGTGTATCCACCGATAAAAATAAATACCTTGAATTCGAAAATATCGACACTTTAATTGGTGGCGCGGGCAATGATCACTTCACGCTTGGCGAAAGTGGCTCGTTCAGCACTCTGGTGGGGGGCGAAGGCACCGACACTTTAACGGGATCGAATGTCGATACTGTTTGGACGATAGGCCCTGACACCAATACCCTTAATGCGCCTGAGAGTGATACCAACAAAGTTGCGTGGACGGGCACATTTAGCGGTATCGATGCCTTGAATGGTGGAGATGGTAATAACACCTTCACTCTCAACACTCATTTTGCCGGCACCATCACCGGTGGTGATGGCAATGATCATTTCACGCTTGGCGAAGGTGGCTCGTTCAGCACTCTGGTGGGTGGTGAAGGTACCGACACTTTAACGGGATCGAATGTCGATACTGTTTGGACGATAGGCACTGAGGCTAACACTATCAGTGCTAAGAAAAGTACCGATAGCGTCGCGTGGGTGGGCCAGTTTAGCGGCATCGATGCCTTGAATGGTGGAGATGGTAATAACACCTTCACTCTCAACACTCATTTTGCCGGCACCATCACCGGTGGTGCTGGCAATGATCACTTCACGCTTGGCGAAGGTGGCTCGTTCAGCACTTTGGTGGGGGGCGAAGGCACCGACACTTTAACGGGATCGAATGTCGATACTGTTTGGACGATAGGCG
>JBJEWS010000011.1:0-486737 GCA_051885175.1 Cellvibrio sp. | reverse complement strand
AGTACTCGGCTACGAACCGAGCGGTCGGAGGTTCGAATCCTCCCGAGTGCGCCATATTAAAAAGCCCGTCTATGACGGGCTTTTTTTATGCCTGTTTATCCTAGATTGAAATCTGGCCGACAATAGGAGTGCTGTGCTGCCTAATGCCGGCTTGGTAATGAGCTTAACAGGCGTCAAGTGCGCGCTGAAAACAGGCATCAATCTCGCCGGGTGTGGATTTGCGTTTTACGTCTTCGAAAAAAATTTGCGCTTCCGGATATTGTCGACTGAGATACATAAGCCATTGTTTAACACGATTGCCGCAATTTCGAACCTCATACAAAGGGGTTGTCAGTTGGTAATAGCCGTAGAGCATCTGGCAGATTTCTGCCCAAGTCATGGGGGTGTAGGCTTCGTTGGCCAGGCTCGCTTTGATCTGGCGAGCGAGATCAGGGCAGGAGAGTAGGCCACGACCTAACATAACGTCGTCGACGCCTGATTGCTCGCGGCATTTGTAATAATCTTCGACAGTCCAAATCTCGCCGTTAGCGATCACAGGGATTGAGAGTTTGGCTTTGATGTCGGCGATGTAGTGCCAGTAAGCGGGTGGCTTATAGCCGTCGGCTTTGGAGCGGGCGTGTACGGTAAGCTCACTCGCACCAGCGTCTTCGGCGGCTTGAGCGTTGTCGAGATAAGTGCTTCTATCTTCGTAGCCCAAACGAATCTTCGCCGAGACGGGAACCTGAGCGGGAACCGCATCGCGAATCGCTTTAATAATTGCGTATACCCGTTGTGGCGTACGCAGCAGGCAGGCGCCGCCTTCATGTGAGTTAACTGTTTTGGCGGGGCAACCAAAATTAAGATCGATCGATGTTGCACCAAGTCGCACCAGTTCTTGTGCGTTGTTAGCCATAGAAACGGGGTTGCTGCCCAATAGCTGTACCTTCACCGGCGTGCCATTGGGAGTTAGGCACTGGTTATTGAGTTCCGGTGCAAATTTGTAAAACACTTTGGGCGGCAACTTTTGATCGGTGATGCGAATAAATTCGGTCACACAGCCGTCTAATCCACCAATACGCGATAGAATGTCGCGTACATGATGTTCAACTACGCCCTCCATTGGGGCCAACATAATTCTCATCGTAACAACCACGCTTGAAATATCGGGCGCTAGTTTACGCCACCGATTAAAGAAATGCCGCAGTTGTGTGGTTGTAAGGGCGGGTTAGGGTGAGTTTTACTTGAGGAAATACTATGTCGGGATTTTACGATCTCATTTCAGACAACCAGCTGCGCCGAGCGATAGATGCGCTGGGCTTCCAAGATCCTACGCCCGTCCAACAAGCGGCGATTCCAGAAGCATTACTTGGCCATAATTTGATTGTGAGTTCAAAAACCGGTAGTGGGAAGACCGCTGCATTTTTGCTTCCCTGTTTGGAGGGTATGCTTGCGGTCGCGCCAAAGAATTTGATGAGTACGCGGATGCTCATCTTAACTCCGACTCGCGAACTGGCAAGGCAAATTGTTAAAAATGCCGAGGCGCTAACTAAATTTACCGGCATTACTGTGGGTAGCATTTGCGGCGGTGAAGAACTCAAATATCAAAAAGCGATGCTCCGTAAAAACCCGGAAATTATTGTCGGAACTCCCGGTCGTTTGGCAGAGCACGTTGCGCATCGCTCGACGGATTTTTCCGGTTTGGAATACTTGGTTCTCGATGAAGCCGATCGCATGCTCGATATGGGGTTAAGTGAAGACGTTTTAAAAATCACTCAAAGCTGTTCGACCGAGCGACAAACATTACTCTTTTCGGCAACGCTCGAAACGCGAGGACTGCGTCACCTTATCAAGCAAGTTATCGTGGGTGATGCCAAAGAAATCTACATCGATGAAAAGCCTAATGCGATTTCTCACGAGATGGTTCTTGCCGATGATGCCGAGCACAAAAATAATTTGCTCGCTGCCTTGTTGCAACGCGAAACTTACGATAAAGCGATAGTGTTCGCTAATATGAAAGTGCGTGTCGAAGAGTTAGAAAAAATTCTTCGATACAACAAAATTCGCGCGAGCGCGCTACATGGTGATATTGGTCAAGATGATCGCAAGCGCGTTTTGCAAAATTTCCGCGATGGTAAGTTTAATGTTTTAGTGGCGACCGATGTCGCAGCCCGTGGTCTCGACATTAAAGGCGTTGATCTTGTTGTTAACGTGGACATGGCCTACTCCGGTGATGAATATCTCCATCGCGTGGGGCGTACAGGTCGCGCTGATAGTGAAGGTCGAGCAATTAGTTTTGTTTCAATGCGCGAATGGAATTTAACGCAAAGTATTGCGCGTTATTTGGGTGTTGAGTTGAAGAAAATTTCGATACCTGGATGGGAAGCTAAATACAAAGGGCCGAATAAAGTAAAAAGTTCAGGCAAGGCCGCAGGCTTTAAGAAAAAAGAAATCGAGAAAAATAAAAAGGATGTCGCTAAGCCGAAAGTAAAAGAGCGTGAGCGAGATAAGAAAAATGTAGGCAAACGCCGAGTGCCCAAGGCGGCCGCTCAGGTTGATCCCAATGTGCAAAGCGGTTTTGCTCCGCCACCTAAGCGTAAACCTGCTCGCTTATGGGGCGATGACGACGAATAGATCAAGGCTTTGTTACAGCTTTATTAAAAATGCGCCACTCGAAAGGGTGAGCGCATTTTTTATTTTGGTTGACCGGATGATTATGGGGTTCTAGTATCTGACATGGCGTTGGCTGCGAGAGTGGAACCTGTGTGTGACAAAGCACTCGTTTGCGTCGATTTATTTGTGCAATCGTAGCAACCTTCACTAAACTTAAGTACGCCTAATAAAAAAGTTAACAGGAGGATTCTTAACCCCAATTAGATGTTCGTTTGTGTTGCAAATGTAATATTTATCAATTGTTAGGGGAATATCATTTATGTCGAGAAAATCACAGGCTAGACGTAGTCATGCAGGTGCAACTTTTCAAGAGTCTTACAATGGAGCCCGTGGTAAATCAGCAAGGCGCTCAAAACGTGACGACAACATTGTCGATATCTCATCTCATTCGCAACACCTCCACACAGCTTATTCTCCTGCTCGTTCTCCCCAGCCGCTCGCGGCGAAAAACCCTGCTCAAGCCGCCTACATGAATGCCATCATGAACCACTCGCTAACCTTTGGTATTGGCCCTGCAGGTACCGGTAAAAGCTATTGTGCAGGCGCCTTAGCCGCAGAGGCATTGGAGTCAGGTCGTATCGAGCGGATAATTCTCACTCGTCCGGCAGTTGAGTCGGGTGAGAGTTTGGGTTTTTTACCGGGCGATGTTGATGAAAAGTTTTCCGTTTATATTGATGCGTTTCGGGACATTCTCAATGAAAGACTTGGCGCTGGAACGGTAGATTACTGCTTACGGCACGGTCGTATCATTGCTGCGCCTCTTGCTTATATGCGTGGAAAAACATTCGATAAAAAGACGTTTGTCGTGCTCGATGAAGCGCAAAACACTACGCCAGCGCAGATGAAGATGTTTTTAACACGCATAGGTGAAGGCTGCCGCGTGGTTATTAACGGCGATATCGCGCAAAGCGATATCAAAGGGCCCAATGGTTTAGCCGATGCTATCGATAGACTTAAGGGGGTGGGCGGTGTTCATATTCATCGTTTCGAGCGCGAGGATATCGTTCGCAGTGGTTTAGTACGCGCAATTATCGATAAATACGAACTCGATTAACTTGGGTTAAGTTTATTTGAATAAAAAGGCCCGTGTTATGCGGGCTTTTTTAATGGTAGATAAGCCATTGGCTGCGACGTAAAATAGCCGCCGAATTTAAGTGAAGCGCTATTATGAATCCGATCCGTTGTCCGTTGTGTCATTCACCTTTTGAAGTTTTGCTGCCACATGCGCGTTGTAATAGTGGCCACTGTTTTGATCGCGCCAAAGAAGGTTATTTGAATTTATTGCCAGTGCAAAAAAAGAATTCAAAAGAACCCGGCGATTCTCGGGAGCAATTACGAGCACGGCAACTTTTTTTGGAATCTGGTCACTATCAATTATTGCTTGATGAACTCATTAAGCTGCTGCCGAGTGATGATGTCAAATTAATCGACATTGGTTGTGGCGAAGGCTATTTCACTCGGGGTATAAGCCGCGCACTATCGAACAGCAGCCATATTTTGGGTGTGGATATCGCAAAAGAGGGTGTGCGTCTTGCTGCTCAGATGAATCGCCGCGGAGGTTTACAAGCAGAGTACATTGTGGCCTCCAACTTTGATTTGCCCTACCAAGATTCGCAGGCAGACCTTGTGGTACGTATTTTCGCCCCTAGCCGCGACGCGGAGTTATCGCGTGTATTAAAAGTGGGCGGCCGATTGATAATGGTTGTGCCTGCAGCAAAGCATCTACTGGGTTTACGTCAGACGATTTACGCTGATGTACTCGGCCATCAAATACCGAGCGTTCCAGATGGATTCAAATTGCTTGAACACAGCGAAGTGTCAGGTGAAATTTACTTGGATGAATCGGCGCAGATTATGGCGCTTTTGCAGATGACACCGTTTAGTTGGCGATTGACGACGGCGCAAAAAGAGTTACTTGCAGCTAAGCCGTTTAACGATAGTATCGCTTTCGATTTTTACGTGTACGAAAAAATTTAAGCCTCGGCCAGCGAAAGGTAATAGCGTTTTTTATCGGAGTACATCCGCTCGTCGGCAAGAATAAGCAAATTTTTTAGTGAATCGACTTCGGTACAGGCGTAACCAAAACTGAAAGTAAGCGATATTGGCTCACCGTTAACTGTCATGGTTAAACGGTTTCGTAATTCGTTTAATCGCTCTGAAAATACTTGACAAGCATTGGCAGTGGCGTTGTCGAGAATAAGGCAGAACTCATCGCCACCGACTCTTGCGAGGGTATCTTGTGTACGCACTGTTTCTTTAATGGCTGAGGCAACGGCTTTTAACATTTCGTCGCCGTGTTGATGGCCATAATAATCGTTGATGTGCTTAAGGCCATTAACATCGATGATATATAACCCGAAATGGGACGAGGGGTCTTTAGCGTTGAAATTGCGCACTTTCTCGGCATATTTCTCGGCATAGTAATGACGATTGGCAAGATTGGTCACAGGGTCTATATGGGCCAGCCAGTCGAGGTGCTTATTAAGGTTGTACTGACGAATCGCCGAGGTGATTAAGGTCGTGAGCACCATCATGGTTTCACTATTATTCGATTCTCCGTCCGCTTCTTGTACCACAATAAATCCGTAGTAATCCTCGTTGGAATTGCCGATTGGCAGCAAGCGTAAATTGGTTTGTGTATCTTCGAGTGCCTTAACGCCGTCAATGGTGATAAAGCTGCCTAAGCGAGATTGCAAAGCTTTTATGTTGTGCTCTTGCAGTCGAGAGAAGTTCACATAACCGCTCACATACTCTTTGCGCGCAAGGTATATCCCCACTTGATCGCGAGTAATCTGGTTAACGAGGTTGATGGTCAGCATTCCCACTTCTTCGATGTTATTGACTTGTTGAAGATCGATGGAATAGCGCACCAGTTGCTGCAGCGAGCGGCGTTGCTCATCGAGCAGGGTGACGTTTTGAATTAATTCGTTTGTGCGCTCGATGACTTTTTCTTCGAGGGTGGCATTCACTTCGTGCAGCTCTTTAAACTGACTGATGATAGTGCTTTCCATTTTATCTAAGAGTTCATAGAGCTGAATGAATTCTTGGTAGCGCATGTCTTGAACATTATCAGCATCGATGTTTTTGCGCTGGAAATTACTCTTGCCTAAAAGGTCAGTAACTTCTCCCAAGTTGGTGAGCGGTTTTACCAATCGTTCTGCCAAACGCTTAACGATGTAAAGCATGATGCCGATTAGGAGCAAAGCGAGAAGAAACGGACGCTTGTAATTGTTAACGATCTCCAAAAGTCCAATCGTTTGATCGGTCGAGATATGCAGCGTGAGCAGGTTGGTTAAGGTCCCCAGTGCAATCGGTGCGCTATAAGAAAAAGTGGGTGCACGAGTGAGCTGATAATTGTTGTAGACAGATGCATTACCATGAAACAGTTTGATATCGAATTGTTTGAGCTTGGTGTCACTCAAGGATTCTTCGGCATCAATAATGTTAATCAGCTTTTCGACATCAAGTTGCGATAGCAGCATGCCGTCGATACGAAATGGCGTTGTTAACGAATCAGTTGGGGTTAATACTGGCCTTACAAAAAATAACTGTGTTTGGCCCTCGGCATTTCTGAAAACTTCAAGGCCTGCTCTTGGGTTTAATAGCGTCTCTGGTGATGCGATTAAGCTCTTGATAGCCCGCTCGTAAGGCTTAAGGTTGAGGTTTAGCGCCGAGGAAGGTACCACTTCGAGCGGCATAATCTCGTTATCAATCAGTAAGATGTTAGTGGCTAGAGGGTTATGTGCGAGATAGCCGCTCATTTTCTCGACGGTGACTGGCCCGAGGAGTGGCATGGTTAGCGAATGAATGACCGAC
Organism: Cellvibrio sp.; assembly: GCA_051885175.1. Classification (GTDB taxonomy): domain Bacteria; phylum Pseudomonadota; class Gammaproteobacteria; order Pseudomonadales; family Cellvibrionaceae; genus Cellvibrio. Next base: position 480,272 of record JBJEWS010000011.1, on the reverse strand, counting down.
CCATCGTTAGCTAGCTGGTCGAGCTCAATCATGATTTGGCGCAGCGATTGACTGATAATAAGTGCTGTTCTTTCGGTTTTGCGTTGCAGGGCGCTGCCATAAGCCTCATTGCGCGAGAGATAGTCATCGCGCACTTGATAGAGAAAAAGAATTATCAGTGGGGTACTGACGGCCAGCCAGACTAAAGTAAGTACGGTATTGCGAAAGCTTTTTATTTTTTTTGTGTTAGATGCCGTCACAGATTACTCATTACCTATTAAGTCTCACTGTTGAAATCATCCACCTATTGGGAGGATTTTGACGAGAGGGCATGACGCTCGGCGTTGCGTACGTGACGCTCGGTTAATCGCTGCATGTATTCTGCGGCTTCTCGACTGCCTAACGTCCCTTCGTGGTGGCGGAGCATTCCTTTTGTGAGCGCGTCCCAAATAAACGACATTTCCTGTTCGGCCGGTAGCGTTCGCGTATGCTGCATTAAATCAATAATGCTTTTTTGAGGCAATGGTGTTGTCTCTTTTAGGCTCTTAAGTAGCGTTCCATGTACGGGAATTGAATTATGTGTTTCCCAAAGAAGCATTTGCACCTTGGGGCTCTGCAGATATTCGGTTAATCGAATGAGTGCCGCCTTTTTCGGGCCAGACAATCCTTGGTTAGGAAAAGCGATAGCGCGGGTCGAAAAAGTGGGGGCAGGCGCCGCGTCGCCGATTTTGGGAAACGCTGCTATTCCAAGGCGGGGTCCCATGGCATGGTAGAGTTCGTTAAAAATCCAATCACCATTAATCGTATAGGCCACTTTTCCCGATTTAAACTGCTCAAGCCCACACTCGTAACTACAGTTTTTTAACTCGCCGGCGAGTTCTCGAATAGTGTTGTAAAAATCGAGTGTTTTTGCCATTGCTGGCGTGTTTAACGTGATTTCATCACCGTCGAAAATCCAACCCTCGAATGCCGTCAGATAGGGCAGAAACCAATAGGGCTCCTGATAGCTCCATGTGATAGCAGCGATTGAGTGCTGTTTCAGAACTGCGGCTTGGCGCGTAAGCTCGTCCCAATTTTTGGCAGGTTTTCTTACCAGTTCAGTGTTGTAATAGAGCACCAGGTGGTTGCCCTGAGAGAGAGGAACACCGTAGTAATTGCCATCGCTCGAGGTGGTTTCCCACAGACGCTTCTCGATTTTCAATGAGAAATCGTTCGGGTTGATCGGGCTGTAATTAAGGTAACCGTGCAGTCCCAAATGATCGGCCGGCAAAATAATCGCATCCGGTAACTCGCCCGATTCGACCATGAGTAACACGTCGCTTTTTAGTTCATCTTGACGGCGAAACTGGTGATTGATCTTGATGCCGGTTTCTTTTGTGAAATCGGCAAACAGCGGCGGGTAGGCCGTTTCAGCAACGCTATGAACCAAGGTGATCTCAGTGGCCCATGCGCAACTTGAAATACCCAAAAGAAAGCACCAACGCAACCAAACTTTTTTCATATGTCGTGACTGGGTGAGGGAAATTGATCTCCAGCTAACATGATTAGGGTACCCCGCTGGTCGAAAAAGATAGACCATAACCATAGCATGAATGGCGCATAAAGCCACATTGATTTTATCTTCTTCTAATGAAGGTAAAAAGTCCAAACCGAGGCCATTTGACCTCGGTCAGGCTGTTGCGCGGGCGTCTCCGTTAAGACACCTGGAACGCACCGGCGAGTTGGTGAAGCCGACCTGCGGTGTGCTTTAACCGATCAGAGCTCATAAAAAGCGTCCGAATGACCGCTGCCATTTTTTCGGACTGCTCAGTGACGCAACCCACGTGATGCTCGTGCGACTGGCTGGTCTGTTCGATTTGCATAATGATGTTGACGATTTCACCGATGATGGCGTGAAGTTCGGTGTTGTCGGTGGTGGAATTAATGGCGATCGCCAAACCCTCGTCGACCTCCTGCACACTGGTTTCCATAAAGCTGGCGGCTTGGCTGGCTTCGCTATTGATGGTTTCCACTTTTAACCGTATGTCGTCGGCGGCTTTCGCGGTTCGAGTGGCGAGTTGACGTACTTCGTCGGCGACCACCGAAAAACCACGTCCGTGCTCCCCAGCTCGAGCGGCCTCAATGGCAGCATTCAACGCGAGTAAATTCGTTTGGCTGGTGATGTCGCTAATGAGCGATACCATTTGGCTGATTTCAATACTGTGGACATTGAATGCACTGATAGTTTTCGCCGATTGGGACACTACATTGCGAATCTTTTCGGTGCTGGCATGAACCAAATTAAATTGGTCTTTCGAATCATTAATGACGCGGCTCATCGTTTGGCGAAGATTCGATGCCGACTGGGAGGCCGCGAGGATGTTGCCCATCTGGGCGTTCATCAATCGATGCATTTCTTCCACCGCATGAGACACCTGCTCGGATGTAGATGAGGCTTCGAGGTTGCGCGTGAGCAACCGGTCACTGCTGTGCAAAACATCGTCGGCGACGCGAATGAGTTCAAGAATTAACCGGTCGAGATTGTCGATAAAACTGTTGGTCCAACGCCCTAAATCGCCAGTCTCGTCGCAGGCGAGTTTCTCTGGATCGAGCCGTTGTCGCAAATCGCCATTGCCCTCGGCCACTGTGTGAATGATTTCGGTCATTTTGCCCACCCGTCGGGCGATTCGTCGCGGGCCTTGATGGTGAAAAATCAGCCCTGAGACGACGACGCTCATAAGCGTGATGAGTGTGATCATCCAAGATGATTCCAAGTAGGTGGTGGCCAAGGCAAAAGCTCCCCAACCAAGACCTAGCGTGAGAGCGTACAGTTTGCTAATTGAATAGGAGATTGGGCGAAACCTATAGGCCTCCTCGAGATCGGCCTCGCACATAATTCCCCAGATATCCGGCGAGCCTTTAAGTTGAAATCGAATGCCTTTGCCGATAACCGGAATATGGCGGTAGTCGGAGTAGCCTGGATAATCCACCTTTAAATGTGCGCCCTGGTGAATGGTATTCGCCACGCCCGGATGCAGACGCTTGGTCGAGGGATCGGTGAACCGCAGTTCAAATTCGGTATGGTCTTTAACGGACACTACGCCAAATGGCGTGACCACGCCTTGTTTAAGATTATCGCCATGACTGAAGCGGCTGTCTTCAAAGCGAGAGCGCGAAAGCGCGGTTCCCTGCGCAATGGCTGGATTGAAGTTGGATTTCACCATGAATAAATAGTTATCGCCGGATTCCGAAAAAATGTGCCCAGCTTCGCGTTGAATTAAATCGCCCACCACATCATTAGGGATGCGTGCGCATAAACACTGTTGCCCGTCCGCAAGCGGTAGATAAAACATGAGCGTGACTTGATCGTGAAATTCGCTGCTACGCCGGCCTAACGTGAGTGTTTTAGGGTCGAGATAGGGGCCGTGTAAAAAAGGCGCTTTTAACCCGAGCGCGAGTGCTTTGGGGGTGGCTAATGCCTGATCCAGATGCTGAGTATGGGTCGATACCAGGGTGCGATTATCGATATCGACAATAAAAAGTTCGGTCGCATCGGGCATGAGAATGTAAAACTTATTGAGAATATCGCGCGCGTCTATGTCTTCGAACGATAATTGACTGCGGCAAGACTCCAGTAAGTTCCATTGTCGATCGGCCCATTTTTGTAAGATTTGCACGCGAGTTTGAGAAATGCTTTCGAAGGTTTGCTCCATGAGCGGATAACGCGAGCGATTGATAAAGCAAGACCAACCAAGGCTCAATCGATTATTTTTTCCGAACCAAGGAAGCCAGTTGCTCGTTGTATGGGTGGGTTCTTTCAATGAGAATTCGGTATAGCTGTTCATTGCAATTCCAAGTCAATCTAGGTTTGTCAGTTCCTGATGCGAAATGTGAGCCATTTCGCGATTGCGATATTTGGGCTTACCATGTACGCAAGTAGCTGCTTATTGCGCGATTAATGGGCAAGCAAAAAAATAGTTGCACAAGGTTGGTGCGATTCATAAAAACGAAAAGGCTTGGTGATACAGTGACACCTACGCTGGGCTTATCGCTCGAAAGTCATCCTTGTAACAGTCCTTAACGAGGCCATTATGATTTCCCGTCCTTCGGCATTTTTTAAAAAGACATTGCTAGCGATAAGCTCGGCAATTGCTCTCACTGGCAATTTGGCAAGCGCGAATAACGCGCCCGAAAAAATAATTTTTATTGTTGGCGATGGTATGGGTGCGCCTTATGTTTCGGCCTATCGCTACTACATGCATGGCAAGAAGCCCTTACCCGTAGCGCCCACTTTATTTGACGAAATTACTCGCGGAACCGTACAAACCTATCCTCACGACGACACCTTCGTAACCGATTCTGCCGCGGCGGCAACCGCATTGTCCGCAGGGGTAAAAACCTATAACGGTGCTATCGGAGTCGATGTGGATAAAAAGCCGGTGGAAACTTTACTTGAGCGCGCTAAAAAGCACGGCTATCAGACAGGGCTTGTGGTCACCAGCTCCGTGACTCATGCGACTCCGGCAAGTTTCGCGGCGCACGTAGCGAGTCGAAGCGATGCGCAGCGAATTGCCGATCAATACTTCGATCAAAAAATTAACGATCAATTTAAGATCGATTTAATTCTAGGTGGCGGTAAAAAGTTTTTTGAAAGAGAAGACCGTAACTTGGTTAGCGAATTTAAATCAGCTGGATTCCAATACGCGGAATCTTTACAGCAACTAAACCAGATCACTGGATTGCCAGCCTTAGGTTTGCTTGCGGACGACGGCATGCCTCATGCACTGGGCAGCACGCACCCCACGCGTTTGGCAAACATGGTCGAGAAAAGTTTGGATCTTCTTGGTAAAAAGCCATTCTTTTTGCTGGTCGAGGCTAGCCAAATCGATTGGTGTGGACATGCGAACGATATCGCCTGCGCGATTGCCGAAATGCACGATCTACATGAAACCTTGAAAGTGGTCGATAGCTACATTAAAGATAATCCAGACACTTTGCTTATTATGACGGCCGATCACAATACGGGTGGATTAACCGTAGGGGCGAATAACGAATATACTTGGCGCAGTGAATTAATTCGCGATATTAAATTAACGGCATCACCGCTCGCACAAGCGCTATTGGATGGCAAAAAAGATTGGCGAAAAGTTTGGGATGAACAGGTTGGAATTACGCTAAACGACACAGATGCAAAAGCCATAGACTCACTACTGCGTAGCGCACCCCCGAAAGATGCAAAATCCGCTCGCGATCGATTAGCGCGATTGTCGCTCGACATAATTAATAAAGCCACTGCGACTGGATGGACCTCGTTTGGGCACACGGGTGAAGATGTGCTTTTATTCGCAAAAGGAAAGTCTTCGGAGTTGTTTCATGGGAACATGAACAATACTCAAATTCCCGAAACGTTGATGAAACTTATGAAATAAAAAAATGCCCTCAAGTGAGGGCATTTTTTTAGTATTGATCTATATCGTCACCAATGTAAAACGAAGTAACTGAATTGCTAACCCCTGCATTGGACGGGTTGCCGATCACATAAATTCGACCTTTGTAAATAACGGTATCTTGATGCGCCGAGGCTGGAATTCCCAGTCGTACTTGCTTGTAGGTGTTGTTAACAAGATCGTAAACACCCGCAATTGCGGTATTAGTGGTTTCGTTGTGAAGAAACACCGCTCGGCTTCCCTGTAATTGAGCAGAGCTCATTCGGGGAAAATAAAACCCGTTTGGAATAGTTGTGACGGTTTCCCAAGTATCATCGTTTAATAATTTTTCGATACTGCGGCCAAGTGAATAGAAAAGAATGTCGTTAGAGGTGAAGGTCGCTGCGCCGTAATGCCCTGGCGTGAAGTTTGTAAATTCAGCGCCTTGTCTCCAAGTGTCGTATTCAAAATTGTAAATAGCTGCGTGAGTGATGTCTTGGCTATTTGACGTGCGACCGGTAATGATCCAAAGCTCATCGTTGTGAATTTGTAATTCACCCGTCCAGTCGATATACCAAGGCGCTTCGCTCACTAAACGGTATTGATTAAAGAAATCCAGTTCGTAAAGTCTGCCCGAGGTAAAGACATAAGTTTTGCCTTGATAAGCCACTGCATCACCAAAGTTACCTTCGATTGCAAAAGTGAAGGCGGCCGAAAAGTTAGTTTTCTCCTGGGATAAATTGTAGCGCTCGAAAGCTTTAGTGCTGGCAACGATTAAGTGATTGCCTTGAACTGTGGCCATAGGCGCGTAATAGCTTTCACTTAGTGCGGCGTGGGTTCTGCCTTTATCGGTTGAGTCGATAAGGCTAATGGTAATGTCTTTTTCAAACAGCCCGTTCGAGAGGCGCAAAATAATCGATTCGTTTGCTTCGAAATGTTCGTCGTCGAGTATTTTGATACCCAAACTTGCACGATTAGTATCTGCAGGAACCTTTAGTTCACGCTGTAGCAATTCAAAGTCTTTGCCTTCTTCTGCTGTAGATGTGTTTACCACATCGATGTAAAGCTCGCGATCAACGGCTTCGGTTTTGTCGAACACAAGATCGAAGTAATGCTCGTAGTTTCCTTCCCATAACTGAAGGTCGTTATCTTCGAGTGAAAATGAAAAATCGCTTGGCTGAGCGGTTGATGATGTTTGCGAAGCCGATGAGATACTGCTGGCCGCCGACGAGGTTATAGCGGGGGCGCTAGAGCTGGGCGCAAGGCTTGAACTCACCGCTGAACTAATGGGCGCGCTTGCTGAGGATTGTTGAGCAGACGAGAGTTGAGCGGAGCTAATCGCGCTGCTCACAGGTGTGGTCGAAGATACTTGTGAATTGCTCGAAATAGCTGCCTGGGATGAAGGTGCTGTTGGGTTGCTGCCGCCACCACCGCCACAAGCGGTTAAGCTGAGGGTTGCGATGATAAATGCGAGAGACAAGAAACGTGGATTGGTCACTGGTATTTACTCCTTTAAATGCGATGAAAGAATTATTCCACGCCATTTGGAGTTAGTGGCTGCTCCATTATTCGACTGCTTAACAGTTTTTAAAATTAATTTTTTATAACTTATCGAAATTAGAACGGTGTCACACATTGCCCTCCGAAGAGGGCAGTGAGTTTAGTCTTGGGTAATGGTGTCGATTCGCTTTAATTCGTCCGCTGAGAAGGACAAATTATTTAATGCCTTAATGGAATCGAGGATTTGTTCTGCCCGGCTTGCACCAATCAAGCAACTGGTCACGGCTGGATTTTGTAACGTCCAAGCGAGTGCCATCTGCGCCAAAGACTGACCGCGCTCAGCCGCCATCGCATTCAGTGCCTGAATTTTTTCGAGTTTTTCCGGCGTGATGTCCTTTTGTTGAAGATAAATTAATTCTGGCCGTGCGGCTCGTGAATGCTCGGGAATTCCGGCAAGATATTTATCGGTAAGCAAACCTTGAGCGAGGGGTGAAAACACAATGGAGCCTACGCCTTCGTCGATTAATGTTTGCGATAAGCCTTGCTCGATCCAACGGTCAAACATGTTGTACCGCGGCTGATGAATCAAAAGTGGCGTACCCAATTCACGCAAAATTTCGGCGGCTTTTCGCGTTTGCTCGGGTTGATAATTTGAAATTCCCACATAGAGGGCGCGGCCTGAGCGAACAATATAATCCAAGGCTTGCATGGTTTCTTCGAGTGGCGTTTCGCTGTCCATACAGTGGTGATAAAAAATATCAAAATACTCGCAACCCACGCGTTTTAAACTTTGGTCGCAGCTCGATACTAAATATTTACGTGAGCCGCCAATGCCGTATGGGCCTGGCCACATGTCGTATCCGGCTTTGCTCGAAATAATCAGTTCGTCGCGATAGCGCGTGAAATCTTTCGCTAAAATGCGGCCAAAAGTTTCTTCGGCGGCGCCGTAATCGGGGCCGTAATTATTAGCTAGGTCGAAGTGGGTAATGCCGTTGTCGAAGGCGGTATGGAGCATTGCGCGGGCATTATTTAGTGCATCAACCGCGCCGAAATTTTGCCATAGCCCTAGCGATAGACGCGGTAGTTTTAGGCCGCTATTTCCCGCTCTTTGATAGGGCATTTTGGTGTAGCGGTCGGTCGCCGCAACATAAACGGGATTAGGTTCGTGAGTAATCATATAAAGTTCCGTGAAATGGATTTCTAACCCTATGAATTTTAAAGACTTTTTGATGTGATTTGGCACGAAATTGCTAAAAAGCTGAAGTCTTGATGGTTTCTCATTATAATAACCGCCATTTTTCGCACGGCGATAGCCACTTGTCGCTACGCTTGCGGTTTATAACTTAATTAACAAGGTAGACACATGATCATCAAACCTAAAGTTCGTGGTTTTATTTGTACTAATGCGCACCCACAAGGTTGTGCTGCCAACGTACAAGAGCAAATTGCTTACACCAAAGCCAAAGGCGATGTTGTTGACGGCCCTAAAAAAGTGTTGGTGCTTGGTTGCTCTACAGGTTACGGATTAGCGTCACGCATTACCGCTGCATTTGGCTCGGGCGCAGCCACCTTGGGCGTGTGTTTCGAAAAGGAACCTACCGAAAGTAAAACTGCAACAGCGGGATATTACAACACGGCAGCTTTCCACGAGGCGGCCGAGAGCGCGGGCTTGTACGCGCGCACCATCAATGGCGATGCGTTTTCTAACGAAGTTAAAGCGCAAATTATCGACATTATTAAACAAGATTTAGGTCAAATCGATTTGGTGGTTTACAGCTTAGCTTCACCACGTCGCACCGATCCTAACACTGGCGAAGTTTACTCTTCGGTGTTGAAGCCAATCGGTAAATCCTATGTATCGAAAAACTTAAATACCGATACGCTTAAAATTGGTGATGTTTCAATTGATCCAGCATCCGATGAAGAAATCGCCAACACCGTTAAAGTCATGGGCGGTGAAGATTGGGAAATGTGGATCGATGCATTGAAGGCCGAGGGCTTGTTGGCCGAGGGTTTCTCGACTGTAGCCTACACCTACTTAGGCGATAAATTAACTTGGCCGATCTATGGCAAAGCTACCATCGGTAAAGCTAAAGAAGATTTGGACCGCGCGGCAAAAGCATTGACAGAGCGTTCAGGCGGTACTGCGCGTGTTGCCGTGTTAAAAGCAGTGGTTACTCAAGCCAGTTCGGCGATTCCGGTAATGCCGCTTTACTTGGCAATTTTATTCAAAGTGATGAAAGAAGCCGGTACTCACGAAGGTTGTATCGAGCAGATTCAACGCTTATTTACCGAGTGCTTATACACAGACTCACCACGCTTAGATAGCGATGGCCGTTTCCGTGTAGACGAGTTGGAACTTGATCCAGCGATCCAAGAGAAAGTCGAAGCGATCTGGGAGCAAGTAACTGAAGAGAACTTGTTCGAGCTAACTGATTTTGCTGGCTACAAAGAAGAGTTTTTACGCCTCTTCGGTTTTGGTGTCGATAAAGTCGATTACGAAGCGGAAACCACTCCTTTGGTAAAAGCGTTTTAATTTTCTATTGTTATCAATAGAGGATTTCACTTAGGCTCAGCGCTAAAAATCCCCGTTCAACGGGGATTTTTTTTCAAAGCGCCCATGTAAGGTGATCGTTATGATCGTATTCCAGTGGTTTCGTGGGTTATTAGTTAATGCAGTGTTTCTTGTTACCATCTGCATAATTTTTATTCCGATATTGCTGTTGGCTATTCTTAAATTACTGGTGCCTCATCCTGCTGTTGTGCGTTTCGTCAGTCGTCGCGCCGATGCTCTATCGAGTTGGTGGATAAAAGTTAATAACGCGCAGCAAGAAAAATTATTGCCGACCAAGTTACACATCGAAGGCGACTTCGAGGTCTCGCCGAATAATTGGTACATGTTGGTGGCGAACCATCAATGTTGGTCCGATATTTTGGTGATTGTTCGCACCTTTGGAGTCAATATTCCCGGTGTGAAATTCTTCTTTAAGCGAAGCCTGCTTTGGGTGCCCATTCTAGGGGTCACCTTGTGGGGCTTGGACTTTCCATCCATGCGTCGCTACAGCAAAGAAACCCTCGCCAAATGTCCAGAGTTAAAAGGCCGCGATATTGAGCAAACTCGCAAAGCTTGCGAACGTTTTCGTACTCATCCTGTTACGATTATTAATTTTTTGGAAGGGACGCGTTTTACGCCGGCTAAACATCAAGCACAGGCGTCTCGCTATCAACACTTATTGAACCCAAAAGCGGGTGGAATTGGATTTACTTTGCAGGCAATGGATGGTCAACTTGATCACATGATCGACGTGACTATTTTATATCCCGATGGTGTCCCGCGTTATTGGGATTATGTCTGTGGCCGTGTAAAGCGAATTCATGTTCACGTTCGTCAACTACCTATCTCGCCCGATAAAGTGGGAGGCTACACCGAAGACGACGTGTTTCGAGCGGCATTTCAAACTTGGATTAACGAGTTGTGGGCCGAAAAAGATAATCAACTTGCATCAATGAAAGCGCAAGTAAAATAAACGCAGGCGTAATTGATTCGGGGTTTCCTCGATGGTTTTTTGCGTAAGTGGCGATTGATTAATTGGCAAAATTTTCGATGCTTTCATATTACGGTCAGCCATTTTTTGTCATAGTCGTGGCGTGCGTTTGTCATTTATAAGTCAACATTAAGGAATTTCACTATGTCTAAACTTCCCTTGTCGATTGCGGCATGTCTCGCATTTTCTGGCGTTGCAATTGCAGAAGAGAATAAACCTTGGAAAGTCGATGTCGATCTAGGGGTAATCAGCACGTCGGGCAACACCGATACTACGTCGATTCAGGCCAAAGTGGATGCGCGTCAGACACTCGACCGCTGGGAGAATCAGTACATTATTGGTGGTCTTTACAAAGAAGATCAGGTCACTGCAGACGACGGCACCAAGACTGACGAAAAAACGGCCGAAAAATATTTTGGTTCGGCAAAAACTGCTTATCTATTGGGCGTGGAGAAATCTTATATTTTTGGTTACGTTTCTCATGCGCACGATAAGTTTGGCGCTTACCGCGATTACACTACGGTGGCTTTAGGTTACGGCGATTGGATTGTGTCTAAACCCAGCCTGACGTGGTTTGCCGAAATCGGCCCGGGTTACCAGCGTGGTAAAAAGCCCCTCGATACTCAGCCTGTAACTTACACAACCGACAGTGGATTTATGTTGCGCGGTGCGAGTGAATTGATTTGGAAATTTTCACCGACTGCGGAATTTAAACAATTAGTGAGTGTCGAATCCGGCGATGACAACACGCGCACCATTAGTGAAACGTCGGTTTCGGCTTCGCTTAATAGCGCGATGAAAATGAAAGTGGGTGTTAATATCGCTAATGACTCGGATGTGGCAGAAGGTAAAGAACATACAGATACCACCACCTTCGTTAATTTAGTTTATAGTTTTTAATCAATTGTAGTCTGACTCATCGCGTTTTATTCTCTGCTGGAGAATCGCAAAAGGGCTCTGTATGAGTCCTTTTGTATTTAAGGCGTAGAGATTTGCTTGCAAAGTTATATAGGTTTTTCGCATGACCACTCCAGAATTTCGATGGGCGTTACTAGCCCCTAAACACTGGCCTTCATGGTTGGGGGCGGGTGCATGGTTTTTAATTGCGCTTTTACCTTATTCATGGCAAATGGCGATCGGACGTGGTTTGGCCCCGATTCTGCGACGAAATAAAAAGCGCATGCGCATGGCACGCGTCAATCTGGAGAAGTGTTTTCCTAATATGCCGGAAGCAGAACGCGAGGCGCTCCTTGAAAAAAACATCGAATCGATGGGAATGGCGCTGCTCGAAACCGGTATTGCTTGGTTTTGGCCGACGTGGCGATTAAAGCGGTTATTTACTATTTCGGGTTTAGAGCATATCGAGAAAGTAAAAGCCGAGGGGCAGGGTGCGTTATTACTAAGCTTACATTTTTCGACACTGGATATCGGCAGTGCCATGCTTGGTGTTTATGTTAACTACGATGGAATGTACAGCCCTCATAAAAATCCGGTTTTCGATTACTGCCAAAAAAAGCGTAGGGAGGCCTACTGCAAAGGTGGAATTGCAATTGCGCGAGATAATGTTCGCCAAATGGTGTCACAACTGCGCAAAGGCCGCTTTGTTTGGTATGCACCTGATCGTGATCTTGGCCCAAAGGTATCGATCTTCGTTCCTTTTTTTGCGGTAGATGCCGCAACAGTTACCGCGACTTCAACTTTTGCGCGGCTCGGTAAAGCGCGAATCATTCCTTTTAGTCAGTACCGCCGCGAGGATGGTTCGGGATACGATGTCGTTATTCATCCGCCGTTTGAAAACTTTCCGACTGGGGACGATTACGCGGATGCTCGGCGCGTTAACGAATTTATGGAAAACGAAATTCTCAAGCATCCTGAACAATACTTTTGGGCACAGCCTCGGCTCAAAACGCGACCCGAAGGTGAAGCTAAGTTTTACTAATCATCACCAAAAGAAAAAGCCCGTTAAAAACGGGCTTTTTCTTTTGGTGCAGAATGCGTTTTACATTAGCAGCCTGAACCTGTGATGACCGGAATTTCGGGGCTACCGGTATAGGTGCCCTGGAAGCCAAACTCTACCGATTGGCCAGGTGCGATGCTGTTATTCCAACCCGCGCCGGACGCTTGATATGGATTGTTGCCGGAGAGCGTCGCATTCCAACTATTGGTGATTCGCGTGTTGCCCGAGTATTGCCAGTTAATCGCCCAGTTCGAGATCGGTGAGGATCCAGAGTTGGTGATTTTGATGCTTCCCGTAAATCCATTACCCCAGTCGTTTGCAATGTTATAGGTGCAATTAGCGCCGATCGCAGGCGCCAAGCTGCTTGCTGCCGAGCTTCTTGAACTTGATGTTGAACTGGCTTGGTTAGAGCTGGACGCACCCGCTCCTTGCGGAGTTGCCGAGAAGGCGTTGGAGTTGTGCGAAGTGCCATTAGCGGTGTACTTCACCCAAAACCAATAGGGAGTTCCATTCGTCAATTCAGTGGCAGTGTAGCTGCGTGCGCTGGCCGACAAGGACGCAATACGGGTACGTCCCGACGGGTTAGCATCGGTATCTCGATAAATCTCTATGCCAGTAATACTGCCATCTACCGACCATTGGAGATTGACCTGTCCGTTGCCTGCCGTTCCATCTAACACTACCGCTGGTGCAGGCGCCGCGCTTGAACTGCTGCTGTTCGAGCTCGATGAGCCGCCCGATACGGGGCCCGCATTAGGGTTAGTGCCCACGTAGTTAAGATCGGGCGCAGGGGGAGTCGCCATGCCATCGCCTAAAAAGAAACTCGGGTGTGGTGGTTGGTTGTAAGCAACGTTCTGCCAAGCAATAGCGACACGGTATTGCATGTCATGCATGAGGGTGCGCAGTTTGTGTGTGGTTGGCGTATTGGTGGTAAAAATCAGCAGTTGGCTGTTGTTTTCGTGACGCCAAATAACTTCCTCACGCCAGTCTCCCAAAATGTCGGCCGAAAGTCCGGGCGTTGCTTTAGTGCCGTTGTTCGACGCTGCACCAAAGTTGTAGGCAGTGAGCAATCGCGTGCTGTTATTGCTAGCGTAATTCCACTTGTCGATCATGGTGTTATTGAGCTGCTCTCGCAGTAAATCGCCATCCCACCAGACGCCGAAATTGGTTGAGGCAGGTTTGCTGCTGGTGATTTGAGAGCCCGTGGGTGACATGAGTCCGCCAGCACTTGCCCAAGCCTCGGCGCCGGGGGTTCTCGGATCGACATCCATGACGACGCCGCGACCTATGTCGTTACCTCCTTTGAAACTCCAAATAATTTGTCCGGTGCGAGCGTCGTGCATTTCGACACCATGATTGCCATAGCTGGCGGGAGATTCGTGCACCATAAACACTTCAAGCCCAGGGCGGTTAGGGATGAAATCGCCAAGGTGCAGGGCATCGCCGTGACCAAGGCCTGTGGAGTACATTAAGGTGCCGTTATCGTTGATAGTGGCAGAGCCATAGACAATTTCGTCTTTGCCGTCCTGATCTACATCGCCAATTGTTAAGCTGTGCGCGCCTTGGCCGGCAGCGGCGCCGTTACCCGAGGAGTTGCTGTCAAAGGCCCAACGGCGAGTCAGTTGACCGTTGCGATAGTCCCAAGCCACCACAACCGCGCGAGTATAGTAGCCTCGCGCCATAATGAGGCTAGGACGGGAGCCATCGAGGTAAGCTACGCCTCCCAAGAACCGATCGACGCGGTTACCGTAATTATCGCCCCAGCTGCTAACTGTTCCGCGAGCGGGAACGTAATCTGTGCTGGCCAAAATAGTGCCCGTTAAGCCGTTAAAAATCGTTAGGTATTCAGGCCCGCTCAACACGTAACCGCTGGAGTTGCGGTAATCGTTATTAGCATTGCTTCCGCCTTGAACAGTGCCCGCGGCGTCGCGTGTGCCTGGGGCGGTTTTCATTGCCACTTCCGCGCGTCCGTCGCCGTCAAAGTCGTACACCATGAATTGGGTGTAATGGGCACCGGCGCGAATATTTTTACCTAAATCGATTCGCCACAGTTGAGTGCCATTCATTTTATAGGCGTCGATAAATACGTTACCCGTGTAGCCGCTGTGGGCGTTGTCTTTCGCATTCGAAGGGTCCCACTTGACCACGATTTCATATTCACCGTCGCCATCAAGATCACCCACACTCAAATCGTTGGGGGAATAGCTGTAAGACTCGCCCGAGGGAGTCGTGCCGCCGTTGGGGCGATTAAGGTTGACAGTCAGATACGGATTGGCCCAAGTGGCTTTTGCAGTATTGGCCCCGTACTCCACTCCATTGATGACGGGGCGAACGGTATAGGCGGCGCTGGTGCTGCCGTTGGTGTCGACAAAGTTGGTGCTATTGGTAATGGGGCTTGAGGTGATCTTGGTGCCGTTGCGATATACGTTAAAACCGACCGAGGCGGGATCGCTGCCTAGCATTCGCCACGAGATAAAAATGCCATTGCCAGCCGGAAGTGCCACTACCCCGCGGTCGAGGTGTTCCGCTTGTTTGGCCGCATAAAGATTGCTTGCGCTAATACTGCAAACACCAAGCGTGAGTAACGCACAAAGCGTTTTTTGCAGCGGATGCTGCATCAAGGATCTAAACATAATGTTCTCGTTTAATGATTGACGTTATTGTTAGAAGGAACAGCTTGCTCAAGGTAAAGCGCCGCATTGCCGAGATGATCGATCCTGTGAGTTACCGCTGGACAGCGTCATTATTATAAGTATGAGAACGCGCCCAAATGATTGGAGGTGCAAGCACCTCACAGCCAATCGGCTCGACAGGTCAATATAAGATTAGCGACTTTTTAAAAGCCTGCTTGTTGAAAATGCAGACAAAAAAGAATTAAGTGACATAAATATGATAAAACGCGAGCTTAGTCGCGATATTCGTCGTATCTAAGTAGGAGCGGGTGGTTGCAGGCAATAAAAAAGCCCTCGCAAGAGGGCTTTAAACGTTAATCTGAAACAGCTTCGCTGACCGCGCCTTTGCCAATGCCTTCGTAGGCTTTGACTCGGATGGTGAGATTGCGGGCACCTTGACCCTCGCGGTAACGTCGTAGCGATTGCGCAATATGGGTCGAAATGAGTTCAACCGTGGTGTCGGTCGACATTATGTAGCAATGCGCTTTGGGAATGCGCAGCGAGAAATCGCCCTGATTGGCAGTGTAATTGAATAACCAGTAATCAATGCCGCCTTGGCTCATTTGGCCGGAGATATCTTCTTCAGTGCCGATATAAATATCACGCCATAAATTGGCCCAATAATTTTCGAGTTCTGGCGACTTCTTACCGTTTTCCCAAATATCGAGGCGCGAGCGATGGCCGTGGCAAATGCGTTGGCAATTGCCCAAATGTTTCTTTAGTCCGTGGCTGTAATGATATTGAGCGCCTTCGATAGACTCTTGAGTAAACGTAAGTTCGAGTTGCTCGATAGAATCGGGGAAGTAGGTTTTCAATTGCTCGATGCACCAAGCTGCGGTGGACTCTGGTGTAATGGTTTCGGCGCTCACTAATGCAAAGGCTTGTTTAGGGCCGCGGGTTTCTATGACTTCGCCCTTGCTGCCGTACTTGAATTGGATTGTAAGGTAATCGCCGGCTTCATCAATAATTGTTACATTTGGTGAGAGTGTCGGCACCGCCAAACGATGGTCAATTTCGCTGTCGAGCCAATTGCGCATGGTTTTTTTAACGGTGCCAAAGTCGCACACCATGCCAGTTGTGTCTAACTCGCCATGTAACACGATATTGGCGAGCCAAGTTTCGCCCAAAATGCCGCGCTCGGCATCAAGATAGCTAAAATCAACATTGGTAAGGTTATCGACGAACAGCAACATAGCGGCAGACCATAGATTTAAAGACGCGAAATTGTATCATTTCTCGGCGCGAAGCGGGTGAGCAACGGTTGCTTCGCCTTTAATGCCAGCGTAGTCTGAGGAATCGACATTAACCGCCTTGTCGGCCTTAGGCTGAGTTGGACTAATTCTCACTATTTATTGGTAGGTTTCGTATGGATAAGCACCTTAAATCCTCATTCGCGCTTGGCGTGTGGATATTTTTAGGATTAACACTTGGTAGTTGGCTTTTAGCTGAGAGCGCTATTCGCTTCAAGGAATACGAGCGAGTGGTTTCGGTAAAAGGACTGGCCGAACGTGAGGTTGCCGCCGATGTGGCGGTCTGGCCGATTCGGTTTTCTGTCGCTGCCAATCAACTCGATCAACTTTACGCTGATCTCGAATTGCAGACCCGAGCGGTGAATAACTTTTTATATCGGGCGGGCTTTAGTCAAAGTGAGGTCACCGCCTCCGCTCCAATTGTGAACGACCGATTAGCTCAACAATACGGTAATCAAGATGTGCGGTTACGTTATTCGGCGCTGCAAGTTATCACGGTCTATACCAATAACATCGAGGGCGTGAGACGTGCGCAAAGCGAAATCGTTGATTTAGGTAAAACCGGAATCGTGTTTGGGGGTGATGAATATTCCGATCGTGTGACCTATATGTTCACCGGTCTGAACGATCTTAAGCCTGCCATGATCGAAGAAGCCACACGGGCAGCGCGGGAGGCCGCTGAACAGTTTGCAAAAGATTCTAATAGTCGACTTGGAAAATTGAAGACCGCTCGACAAGGTCAGTTTTCGATTGAAGATCGCGACTCAAACACGCCACATCTCAAAAAGGTTCGCGTGGTCTCGACGGTTGATTATTATTTATCCGACTAGTTGAATAGATAAAGGCAACTTTCCTCAATCCTGTGTCGGCAAAGGATCGTTAGATACAGAAATTGAATGCTGTCTTTAATGACGTGAATTTCAGGGTGGCTAGAGCATTAACTTTCGCCCTTATCCCCTCCTAATTTAATACTCGATTAGTGTCTAGTAATGAACATTGATCGAGTCCCCGTTGACTCGAGTGTTCATCTCCCAATGTACCTCCAAGTACTTCATTTTCATTCCATTGAAAACAAAATCTCTCAGATATTTTGCATTTTTTTGGCGCCGAATCAGTTTTGGCGGGATTCGGCGTCATTTGTGTTCTATTTTCGACGATTACTCACTTTACTGATACATCGCAGACTTTTTATCAGTAAACTTTTAATTTCCTAGCGGAGTGCCGTAGTGTAAGTTAAGGAAGAGGAGATTTTTTTGGTGAGTTAGCGTGGTTACACTTCCATCAATCCTCATAATAATTATTAGCGTACAGCCTCAATGCAACGGCAAATACGTCCGCAGAAAATTAACAATTGATACCAGGGTGGGTATTTACTGTGATTAAAAATCTCAATCATATAAAAGCTTTTATAAAAATTATCGATACGGGATCTATTTCAGCTGCATCTCGACAGTTGAGGAAGTCGCAAACCTCAGTGAGTAATAGCGTTGTTAATTTAGAGCTGGATTTAGGTGTTGACCTGCTCTTACGAGATGGCCATAAGGCGACCCCGACGCCCGAGGCTATTAGGCTTACTCCTTATTTCCGAAATCTTTTAGATTACGCGAACATAATTGAGGGCGTGCTTAATGGAATGCATCAGAATCGAAGGAAGATTGCTATCTACATCGATAACGCCATCCCGCCAAGTTTATGTTTAGCTGTTGAGCATCTCATTCAAAGTTCCCAATTCGAAAATGTCACCATCAAACGGGGATCTCCCGCCGACAGCATGCACCAGCTCAAAGAAGGTAAAATCGAAATTGCAATCACGATTCACGAAGAGATTAAGACAAAACAATTCTCTCAAACGGTGCTGGGCTATTGTCGAGGCCTTGCGGTTTGCCACAAAGACTTCCCCTTATCTAACATACCCATAACATCAATAAATGATTTTGTACGTTTTCGACAAATTGCGCTGGCTTGTTCATCCCAAGATGTCTCACCTTCTTTCTTACCAGTCAGCGATCAAGTGTGTTTTGTCGATAGTTTTGATGACATGAAATCGTTGATTATGCAGAAGATTGGTTGGGGTATAGTTCCTGATCATATTATTCTTGGGGATATCCAGAGCAAGCAATGCGTTGACTTAAGTTCAAACTATGAACGCAATGGAATAGTTACCAAGATTTATTGTTACTTCAGTCCTGAGCTTCTTAATCTCGAATGTTTCAACGCATTTTTAAATACGGCGAGGGAATCGATTAGTGATATCTTCGCTTTAGAAAATTCGATTGAATCTAATCATGACAGTCGAGCATCTTTGAAAAGATCTTTTTCTCAGATTCGATCTGTATCGGCTAAAAGCTATTCGGATTCAATTATTAGTTGAGACTTTTTAATCTGATTGTGAAATTCTCGCAAGAATAGTTTCTGTTGAAGTTCAGCTAACTTCGATGGAAAGAGATTTATGCTGAACCATTTGGCCTTTTGCAGCCACCCATTGTCTATGTGCGACATAACTCCTGCATAGTGCGAGAGTTTATAAAGACCACTAATCCTCTTGGTTCTTATGGATGCGAATTTTTTGGCAGGATCTTCTGCGTTGTTGATAAGAAGATGTCCGAGTACTACAGCATCCTCCAACGCCATAGCTGCCCCCTGTCCTAGATTTGGGGTCATTGGGTGGGCTGCATCTCCGATTAATATAATATGTGGTGTTTTCGACATAAAAACTGGCGCATCAACAATAGGATGAAACAGCAACTTTGTAGAATGATTAATTTGTTGGGCAAAAGTTTTAGATAATGGGCTCGCTGTTTCTAAAAGAGATTTCACGTCTCGCCATGTCCAGTCTGACACTTCGCTGGGCTCGACGTTATTCATCACAACGTAAAGATAGGCCTGATTTTTTTCGATGGGAACTATCCCAATTCTCACGCGACCCAGCTGAATTTCGTATACCTCGTTGTTGTGCGTTACTCCATCGACGATTAGGCGCCAACAGCATTGCCTAGAATAACGTGTTGCAATCTTTTTCCCTGATAATTTTTCTCGTACCGCTGAACGGATCCCGTCACAACCGACAATCCATCGGCATTTGATTAATTGTCCGTCTGTAAGCTTGACAAAATAATTGCTCGAATCGTAATGCCAAAATTTTTCTATTGAGGAGTTATAGATAATATCTTCAGTGAGAGGTGATTCGAGCAGCGATTTTACCAGCTCACTTCGAGAAATTCCGTATATCGAGCCACCTGTATCGACGCGAAGAATACTCTCGTTAGTCTCGTTACCAATGTTTACTGCTTTAACGGTATTTTTTATTTTGAGATCCGAGGTGGAAATCCCAATTTGCGCCAAAGCTGTAATAGCATTTTCTTGTAGCAATATTCCACCGCCCTCAAAGCTAGTTGACGATTTATTCTCAACTAATATCACTGACGATCCCTTTGCTAATAAAAACTTTCGCAGCGCGCATCCTGCTATCCCTGCGCCCTGTATAACGACGTCTACTTCACGCATATCAAAATCCCTTAAATAGAAAAAAATATTAAATCATTCTGAAATCATTGCGTCTAGCGGATGTGCTTCTTAAAAGAACTCACGATATTTAGTTGGAGTCTAACTAGAATTTAGCTGTTTGAGTCTCATTGCTTATTTACAGATGAAGTTGAAATGGTAGAAAGCTGCTGATCATTGACTACTGGGTTTTTTAGACTGCTCATATAGTGCCGCGCTAAACAAAGCCTTAAAAAAGGATTTATTCATGAAGGTTGGTATTTATTACGCATCCACCTCGGGAAATACCGAAATAATTGCCGAACAGATTGCCCAAGTATTAGATGCGGAATTTATAAGTCTGCACGATATGAGTTCTGACAAGTTTGATGGCCACCAGCAATTTGATCTCTTGATATTTGGAGCTCCTACTTGGGATTACGGACATTTACAGTCTGATTGGGAGGCACTCTGGACAGATTTTTTAGGCTTAGAGCTAAACGGAAAAGCGGTCGCTATTTACGGGCTCGGTGACCAATACGGCTACGCTGAATGGTATCTCGATGCAATGGGGATGGTATACGAAGCCTTGATCGACAGAGGTGCAAGAGTCATTGGATTTTGGCCGAATGAAGGCTACCAATTTGAGAGCTCCAAAGCTTTAACCAGTGATCGAAAGTATTTCGTAGGCTTAGCTCTCGACGAAGAATCTCAATCATTACTCACCAAATCGAGATTAGAGAATTGGTGCTTCAATCTAGTCCAGGAGTATACAGAGCTGGAGAGCGAATTATGTCTCTAGCTAAGACAATTAACTTAACCGCTCTTTTGCTGTGGAACAGCCGAATTGAGGATTCGTTACCGATTTACGATTTTAATGGAAAGACGATTACTCGTTCTCACCTCAAAATAAATGTTTTAAAAAATGCAGCCGAGTTAAGAGTTCTTGTTTCACCTGGTGATAGGGTGCTTATAAGTCTAGATGATAGTCCATCTTTAGTAAGCCTTTTTTTAGCGTGCATTGCGGTAGGTGCTGTTCCTGCTGTCGTTAACCCTCGTATTCGCAATGAAACCTTAAAACAGATAATAGAGCACTGCAAACCACAAGCACTTTTCTCCAATCAACATGGGATTGAAAATTCGATCTTAAATGGACTGCGAGTCTTTAGAGAGACAAATCGCGATGAGGTATTTTCTGATTTCTCTTTTTCACAGAAAAGCGATGTTGAATTTGATGTAGAAAATTTTTACGGCATCGACCCTAGCGCCTGTTGCTATATGCAATATACGTCTGGATCGACAGGCACACCTAAGGCAGTTATGCATTCGATAACAACAACTCTTGGGTTCTGCCGTGCGGTTGTGGATCAATATACGAAGCTTGGCGTGACTACTAAGACCTATTCTGTTCCGAAGATGTTTTTCGGTTATGGGATGGGAAATAGCCTGTTCTTCCCGCTCTACGCTGGCTGGCACGCTCTGCTAGATCGGCAGTGGCCCGACATTAAAGATATTGTGAAAAATCTTAACCAATTTAGGCCCGACGTTTTTTTTGGAGTCCCAACGATTTACGCACGTTTAAGGGATTACCCAGGCATAGTTCGATCTATAGAACTAGCGATATCAGCAGGATCCCCCCTTTCAAATGAGATTTACCAGTATTGGACAAACGAAGGGTTGCGCATTCGAGACGGTTTAGGTGCAACAGAAATGGGACACATCTTTCTAGCCCAACCTTTAGATCATTCATCATATCCATGCGCAGGTGCCGTACTTCCAGAATTTGAAGTTCAATTAAGAACTGAGGACGGCACTGTTGAAGATCGGGTCGGTGTGGAAGGGACTCTCTATGTAAGAGGTGTCAGTATGTGTGTGGGCTATCTCGATAATAGTGAGGCCACTCAAGAACGGTTTGAGCATGGTTGGTACAACACCATGGACCGTTTCTCGCGCGACGAGTTTGGGCTCTTTCATTTCAAAGGTAGAGCAGATGATCTTTTCAAAGTTAGAGGTCGGTGGGTAACACCCTACGCCATTGAATCCCAATTGTGCCAAAACTATCCATTCATCGCTGAGGCTTGTTTAGTCGCTAGTCATGCTAGTCGAGATGAGTTTAATCCAACGTTATTCATCGTTAGCAACGCTAAAAAAGTCATTGATGCTCCAACGCTGAGGAATTGGCTGAAAGACAATTTCGATTCTCACATGGTGCCAAGAGTGATAAAGCAGATTGAAAGCTTGCCCCGTAATGACAATGGGAAGCTGGTACGAAGTGAATTAAAGAGTATTGCACACGAGCTGGCAGATTCTGAACTGATATTGGAAGTGGTATGAGAGTTTTAGCAAGTGTTTGTCATTTTCCAGATGAGATGGCTACGGGCAAATCACATTCGCCAAATATCGTGGGATCTTGTGCTGTCAACGAGGAGGTCGCAATCGACTATCTTGTTGCTGCAGTTGATCGCGCACTCCAAATTGCTGAGTGTAAAGTCGAGAATATAGATCTGATAGTCAGCCTTTCTTGGACGCCCGACCATATTGTCGATGATATCAGTGTCATGGGGCCAAGAATCGGACACCCTTTACAAAAGCGCATTGGTGCAAAAAATGCATTTGTGTTCGACTTGATGGATTCCAGCTTGGCAAAAGCCTTACACATCGTAAATCAATTTTCGATTATGTCTGGGATGAGCAGAGTGTTGGTGGTGCGTGCCGAACTGCTTAAGGGAATAGCGCCAGATGTTGATAATGGATTTACCATTCCTGATGGAGCCTTTGCAATGGTCGTGGCTCCCGATGAACATCAACGCTTTATATCAAAACCTCTGACAACTGAAAGTGGATCTGAGATTCAATCTCTTCGCATTACGCTCAACAGCTTCATCTCTAAAAATAACCCCACTAAAGGGAGATTGCTTTTCAAAGGCGCTAAGCAGTTCGACCGAGCTATTCAAGAGGCCGTTGGTGAAATTGGAGCACAAGATGATCATGTTAGCGAAAAAATTCATGAGAGCTGGTTTGCATCTGAAGACGCCCAAGCTCGCCCGCTCGGGCCATTTGATATAGCCAATAAATTGCAACTCATCAAACACCGGAATAATTCAAAGCTCTTAGCTGTGAGTGCGGATCCGTTCACGTTATCACTTGAGGCTGTAACGCTGCAATTAGGGACAGCCAATAATGTTTAATGTCAAGCTAACTGCGTTAACAATTGAAATGCCTAGCAGAAGAATTTCTAATGATTCGCATATCTTTGAGGAAATTCCGGAGACATCTTCACGTTGGTGGAAATTTTGGGGGATTCAAAAGCGGGGATATTTTACCCCTTCTCTCGGGGAGAACGAGTATACCTCTGCGTACAAGGCCGTCAAAAGGTTGCTTAATCGAACTCAAATATCTCCAGAGGACATCGATATTTTAATTTGCGCATCGTCATGTCCAATTTTGACCGACGGACCAGATGTTTTTTCTAAAGAGGCGAGATTATATCCGCGGTTAAGTACACCGCTTAAGCGATCTCTCAAATTAGAGAACGCATTAAGCTGGGACGTCCAAATGGAATGTGCCAGTTTTCTCTTGGCAGTATCGCAGGCCTCAGCATTTATCAAGCAGGGAAAAGCTCGACACGCCTTAGTTGTATGCAGTGAATATATCTCGAACATGTTGGATTTTTCATCACGTAGCTCAACTATCTTTGCAGACGGGTGTGCTGCTGCATTATTGAGTCTCGATGATTTGGAAAAGTCTGACTTATTGGCAAGCGCGCAACATAGCAATGCCGATTTTTATGAGATTGCCACCGCTTGTTGGCGGACCAAGGAAAATAGCGTGGAACAGGATCGGTTGAAGCTTTATTTTACGCTTCAAGAAGAAGGGCAATCTCAGATGCAGGCCTTTGTTCCGCATCAGGTTCCTATCGCCATTAATCGCGCGTTGGAGAAGGCCGAGCTAACAGCCAAAGACATCGACTTTTTTATATTTCATCAACCATCTCCCTTTCTCGTCGACGCTTGGGCTAGTAGCGTTGGCTGTCCCGATGAGAAAACCATAATGACCATGGCCGAAACAGGGGTGATGGTTTCTGTATCTATTCCCTTCACGCTTTTTACGGCGATAAAAAATGGAAAAATTACTCCAGGTCATAGAGTCGTCTTAGCGGGAGCGGCAACAGGTTGGGGATTTGCTGCCCAAGTCTGGCGAATGGATGAAGTACTGCTGTGCTAACAATTTATTTAAATAGAAGGAATTTTACTGTGGAAAATCAAGCATTATATCAATTGATACAAGAATTAATTATCGAAGCTGCTGAGCTCAACCCAATAGCTATTGCTCCTGACGATGATCTTGTGGCTATCGGTTTAGACAGTCTGGCGGGGCTGGAAGTGACTGTTAATTTGGAAAAGAAATTCAAGATTAAGATTCCAGCCACTCGATATGAGGAGATGATTACCATTCGAGCAATCGCAGATATTGTTCAAGATCTCGTAAAACAAAACGAGAGTTTACCGGCTTAAATTTTATGACGTCTTACGATTTTGATGAGATTGTTGTAGGTGCAGGACTCACTGGTTTGGTTTATGCCAACGTTATGGCAGCAGCTGGAAAAAAAGTTGCTGTAGTAGAAAAGCATACCAAGCCAGGGGGGTATGCTTCAAATTTTAGTCGAAAGCGAGAGTTTGTTTTCGATTGTAGTTTGCACAAGATAACGGGCTTCGGGAAAGATGGGAATTTATCGGATGCTTTGTCTAGAGCGAGGCTCGTCCATCTCGTACCATTTTACACTTATACAAACCTCACTACATTTTCTTACCAAGGTGAGGATCTGGTTCTTCCTGCTGAAGGAGAAAAATTAGTCGATTTGTTGGTGGCGAGATTTTCTAATGAGTCTGAGAATATTCTTAAATTTTTCGATCAAATAAGATCGGTGGGTCGTCAGAATTACATGTTGGCGAGAATGTCTCTTGGTGAGTTCGACATGGATCCCGAACTTTTCGCTGAGAGTCGTCGACTGAGCAGAATGACGACTTATGACTACCTCACGTCGCTATTTCAAGATCGAATGCTCGTCACAATGTTCTGCTCCTTAGCGATTAACCTTGGTGTGGAAGCGTTTGAAGCGGATGCGCTTTATTTCTTACATTTTGCTTTTACATTCTTTTTTACGGAAAAGCGTTATGTTAAGGGCTCGTCGCAAGCCTTGTCGAACGCGCTGGCGGACGAGCTCAATCGCAGAGGTGGCGAGTTATTTTTAAGTGAGGAAGTGAAAAAAATTCTTTCATCTTCAGGTCGGGTGGATGGGTGTGAGACTAGGAGATTTCGTCTTAACGCTCCGCGCATCATTTGGACCGGTGCTCCCAATCAGATAGCTCAAAATATTGACTCGGGAGTCTCTGAGGATTTTGCAAGTCAACTGTCTAAACTTGAGCCAGGACTGGGTGCCTTTATAGTTTACTTGGGTCTTAGCTGTCCTCCGGAGACTTGTGGACTTGTTAATCAAGATTACTTAATCGCAAGTTCAGATTATCTCGATTTGGCTGATGTTGCTTGTGAATCAGATCTTCGCTATGAGATTTGGCCGCTATCTGTTTCTAACTACCATTTGTTAGACGAAAGCTATGGGTACGTTGTCCAACTGGAAATTCTTGATCAACCGTCGGATTGGTTCGATCTTTCTCGCGGTGATTACAAAATACGAAAATCGCTTGTTGCTGAAAAAATTATCGAAAGATTTTCAAAGAAATTCCCACTTGTCAGAGACAAAATCAAATATATCGATATCTCTACCCCGCGTACTAATCAAAAATTTACTAATTCGACCGGGGGTTCTGCCTTCGGCTATAAACCTGTACCCAAGCGTAATAGTCGATTTTTACAGCGGCCACCGCTAGAGGGGCTTCAATTTGTAGGTACATGGGTTAATGGGGCCGGCTATGAGCCAGCGATGTGTCTTGGTTTTACGGCTGCAACATTAAGAATTCGTCAATTAATGTCATCAAGGATTGCTAACCATGAGCGAAACCACAGTCAGACATTTGGAAAGGTTGAATCAAGTTACTGAGCGACTTATTTCATCGTCTGAAAAAAAGTCGATGAGTACTCTGTACAGTCATCCCTGGGATGAGCCTGTGACTAATGCCCCATTCTTAAGAAAAAAAGAGCGTATTTCGATTTACGGCACTTCTTATTGGGACAAGGCATCAGCTGACGAGATTCAGCGACTATCCGTTGAAGAGATGGCAACCTGGTGGGCTGCGTTTGTCCATCTGGAATCATTAGTTGTTGAATATTACATGAGAGAGCTTAACAACGACGCCTTCAATGACTTGCCTATTGTTCGCGACTACATGAAGCATTTCATAAAAGAGGAGCTCGTACACACCCTCGTGTTTAAAAAAGCGATGGATTATTTCGGTTGTGAAATGTATGCAATGCCTCCCTTTTTGCGCAGCTTTTATGATGATAACGCAGGGACGGGCAGGTACCCATTGATGGCGGTCTATTTGACAATGGTAATTGAGTGGATTGCCGACCAATATCAACGACTCGATGTCGAGGCAGACTACATCCATCCAATGGCCAAAGCCGTGGTGCAGGAACATTGGAAAGAAGAGATGCGCCACATTAAGTGGGGTCAGCAGATGATTCAGAGTCTCATTCACACTGATGAAGAGTTCCGACGCCACGCACAAGAATTGACTCCAATTTATGTTCGCCAGTTAATCGATCAGGGCGTTACTAACGTTGAATGTTTTGAACGAATCGGATTCGCACATCCAGATTTTAAAGATCACGAAGCCTTGTTAGAAGCAGTGCTCTATTCCGACCACAGGCAAAAATTGAACAGCCAGCTTATCAAGCCCTTATTGCATTACTTTATTCAGTCGGGAATTTATCACGAAAACTATCATGACATATGGGTGATGCAAGGGTTTGAAAAAGATCTTACGGCTATGTTGAGAACATCGGAGGTAGAGGCAATATGAGTGAAATCAGAAAACTTACAAGCATTGAAGAAGTTATTTCATCGATGACAGGAAGATTTCAATCAGCTGCATCAAAAAATATTAAGGCTACCTATCAATGGAAAATTTCTGGGGACAGAGGAAAGACCTTTTGTGTTTCCGTTAATTCTGGAACCTTCGCTATTGTTGATGGAGTTGTTGAAAACCCTAGCGTCACGTTTGAGACGGATTGTGAAACTTATTTGCGTCTTGTCAATAATGAGCTTAAAGCAATGACAGCGATACTCACGCGAAAACTGCAAGTCCGCGGCAATATCTATCTGGCTGGAAAGATGGATCAGATTTTTAAGTAGGAATTGATAGATGTTTGGACAAGAGAAAATTAGCCAACTCGTGATTACGGGAATGGGACATGCGATCCCAAAAAGACAGGTCTTCAACGAAGAGATTGTTGGCCGGATTAACACAACTGATGAGTTTATTACTCAGCGAACCGGAGTCAAAAGTCGCTTTCACCTACCAACAAACGAAGGGGTGAGTTCATTGATGAAGGCGGCCGCACTGGATGCGATTAAATCTTCCGGTGTCGCGTTGTCGGATATCGATGCACTGATTGTGAATACGTTGACTCCAGATTTTCACGATCCTTCCCAAGCATGTCTGATGCAACACGAATTGGGGTTAGAGCACGTACCGTCATTTGATATTAGAGCTCAATGTAGCGGATTTTTATATGCGTTAGACATTGCCAATGGAATGTTAGCAGCGAGACGCTACACCAACATCTTGATTATTTGTGGCGAAGCACTATCGAAAAGAATGGATTGCTCTGACGACGGAAGAAATTTGTCGATCCTTCTCGGTGATGGTGCAGCAGCAGCCGTTGTCTCGCTAGGGACTAATTCCAATGAGGGGCTATCAGATTTGGCGATAGGCGCCGATGGTTCCTATTACGATTTGTTGAAAACCGAAAAGCCGGGGTCGAGAAGCGGTGGTTACTTTATCACTAGCGACGATATTGATTCGGGTAAGCATCATTTTCGGATGCAAGGGAAAGCGATGTTCGATCATGCAACCACCACGCTTTCTAAGGTGGCAAGCGATTTACTCCAGACGAACGGTGTCGCGCTTGAAGAGGTAGATTGGGTGATTTGTCATCAGCCAAATTTAAGAATTCTTGAAGCGGTAAAGGCGTCCTTGCAACTGCCAGACGAGAAAATGCCGATCAATGTAGAGGAATTTGGCAACATGGCGTCAGCATCGCTGCCATTAACTTTATCTATGAATTGGGATCGATTTACTCCAGGTCAACGTCTTCTCATCTTGGCCTACGGCTCGGGAGCAACTTGGGGTGCTGCACTGTACACCGTTCAGAATAATCGCCAAATCAACATTACTGATGGTTCGCAAGGATCTGTTAAATGAGGTGGCTTGTCTCAACGCGAATCGATGATGACCTCTTCATGCTTGGACATCAAGACGTCCCCGTCTACTTACTAAATCTCGGATTTGGAGAGTATGCCTTGATTGAAGGTGGGGTATGCGTTGACGCGGAGCGCATTTGGCAACAGTTGATTCAGCTCATTGACCCACAATTAGTTCGCTATTGGTTTATCACCCATAAACATTACGACCATTGTGGTGCAGCTGCAGTTTTGGTTAATCGATTGCCCAATGTCAAATTGATCGTTGGTGAATCGACTTGGGCTGCATGGCAAAGTGAATCTTGCCGAAAACTTATTACAAAACTCAATGCGAAAATATGTGTCGAGGACATCAGTAGTAGTCAGCATTGTATGGAGCTGCATCTTGCGCCCTGCATTAGGGTATGTCCAGGTGATACGTTTGAAACACGTTCTGGGGTGCAGCTTCGTTCGCTACCCGCACTCGGCCACAGCGACGACTCCATTGTCTGGTATCAAGACGACAAGAGCCGATTGTTTGCTGCTGACGCGGTAGGAGAATACGACCATTTTTCTAACTTCTGGCGGCCATTAATTTTCGAAGATGTTGACAATTATATAAAAACCTTAAGGACACTGGCCGATTTAAAAATATACCAATTGATTCCAGGTCATGGAGGTGTCGCCATTAGTGAAGACCCCCATCGACTCATCAGTGGTGTACTAAGTGATTGTCTTAAATTTCTAGAGCAATGCAAGTCCGTCGACGAGATCGGGCTTGAGTCTCAATCTAGGCGACTGCATGACATGTGGTTCGAAGCCAGTCAGCGATTTGTGTCATCAGAGCTTCATTTGTCGAGCATGAAATGCATGCTAGGTGCGATTTATGAAAATAATCGAGAATTAATATAAGAGTATAAAAATCATGTATAGCGATTTAAAGGGACGTTTGGTTTTGGTAACTGGCGGAAGCAGAGGTATCGGAAAGGGTATCGTAGAGGCGCTTTCGGCCGCAGGTGCTAAGGTGCTCTTCACTTATCGGGGACAGGAAGTGGCCTCAAATACTCTTGTCGAATCACTCTCAAAAAAAGGATGGTGGTGTAAAGGTATCAAAGCGGATGTCGGTGATTCCGAAGTCTCTAACGATCTTGTTAATAGTATCGAAGAAGAGCACGGCCCTATATATGCCTTAGTTAATAATGCCGGAGTCACCGCCGACAAATCCTTTTTAACAATGAACGTTGAGGATTGGCACAAAGTCATTGATGTCAATCTCACTGGAACCGCGCTGCTTACTCAGGCCGTATTAAAAAAAATGATGTATCGAAAGGAAGGTCGCGTTGTCATGGTCTCCTCGGTTGGTGGGCTTCGCGCGAGCGCCGGTCAAGCAAACTATTCATCATCGAAAGCTGGCCTAATTGCATTAACTAAAACGCTAAGCCATGAGGTTGCTCGCTTTAATATCTTGGTTAATGCGATTGCGCCTGGTTTTATTTCAACAGAAATGACCGAGGCGATGCCAGAGACTGCAAAGGCAGCTATCCCCAAAAAAATTCCAATTCGTCGAATGGGTACCGTTAGCGAGATCGCAGGCCCCATATTATTTTTACTATCTAACCAGTCGTCGTATATCACGGGGCATTGTTTAGTTATTGATGGAGGATTGAGCGCGTGAATAATTTGCAAGGACGTGTAGTCATTACAGGAATGGGTGTTGTATCTCCGCTGGGAAATGGCGTATCAGAATTTTGGCAGAATCTAATTTCGGGTCGCACTGGTATTGGCCAATTGACTAAATTAAATGCGGAATTATATCCAAGACCGCGTGCAGCCGAGGTTAAAAATTTTGATCAGCTTGCTGAATCTTCTGATATCAATTTGAAGCCCTTTGGTCAAGCGGTGAGTTATGCCGTCGCGGCGACACGTATGGCTTTGGAAGACGCTAAATTGTCTATTGCCCCTAAAGAGCCCAACGATTATGCAGTGATGGTCGGAACCACCATGGGTAATCAAGATGTTGTCGAACGGGTTATCGATAAATTCGGTCTAACTGAAGAGTGTCCAGTCGCTCCCGAAATTGCTGACGACTTGAAATACTTTTCTCCCGCACTCTTAAGCAGCGAGATCGCGCGTCGATTTAATTGTTTCGGACAAAGCTCAACTCTAGTTAATGCGTGTGCAGCCGGCAATTACACGGTAGGGCTCGCATTTGATCGCATTCGAACGGGACGTAATAAAGTCATCGTCGCTGGAGGCGCTGATCCTTTCAGTCGAACCTGTTATACGATTTTCCATCGATTAAGTGCATCTTCGTCCGATGTGTGTCGTCCCTTCGATGAAAATCGCACAGGCATGGTGGTGGGCGAGGGAGCCGCGATGTTAGTACTGGAAGATTATGAACATGCTGTCGCACGCGGTGCGCCGATTTACGCTGAAGTATCGGCCTATGCACTGACCTGCGACGCCTACCATGCTACCGCTCCTCATCCTGAAGGGCGGGGCGCTATACAGGCAATGAAAAAAGCGCTAGCCATGGCCGAACTTAGTCCACAGGAGATTGATTACGTGAGCGCTCATGGCACAGGAACTCAGGCTAACGATTCTTCAGAGGCGGAAGCTTTGTATCAGGTCTTTGGTGACGATCTCTCTACTACACCGGTGAGCTCTATTAAATCGATGTTGGGTCATTGTATGGGCGCGGCAAGCGCGTTGGAGGCCGTTGCGTGCGCGCTTGCCATTCAGAATCAACAGCTTCCACCGACGATAAACACAGCGCAGGTAGACAGCCGTTTTCCGGCTCCTCTGGACGTGGTTAACGATGGTGCGCGACAAGCCAAGCTGACTCACCTTATGAGTAATGCTTTTGCATTTGGCGGAAACGTGTCGAGCGTGATTTTTAGCAGATGTGAGCGCGAAAAGGATTCTTCACAATTTGCCGCAGTCGTGTAGGAGACGAGTATGTATTTTTCATTGAGAGCGAGTGCATTTCAACTTCCCGCAGTTTCTTCTGCTTCGACATTTGTGGAGGCCATAACGAAGCATCTGCCCGAGAGAAAGTTCACTAATTATGACGAGAATGGCTTATTAGGGAAGAGCCGACACCTTAACCCTGCGACAAAATTGTTATGTAGTACAGCGGCGAGATTCATGGAAGATCCGAGTAATCGAGTTGCGGAAAATACTGAAACGAAAGTAGGCGTCTACGTCGCATCAGATACCATTAACCTTGAAGACGATTTCGAATTCGATATTTGTGCCCGCAACCATGGTCCGGACTATGTAAGTCCTCTTAAAGCACCCAACACCTTATCAAATGTCGTTGGTAGTCATCTTGCGCGTATCTACGATATTCAGGGGCCTAACTGCACTGTGGCCGCCGGGCATCATAGTTGGTATCAA
The DNA here is from genome assembly GCA_051885175.1 of Cellvibrio sp. Classification (GTDB taxonomy): domain Bacteria; phylum Pseudomonadota; class Gammaproteobacteria; order Pseudomonadales; family Cellvibrionaceae; genus Cellvibrio. The sequence goes on along the minus strand of JBJEWS010000011.1, from coordinate 448,720 downwards.
AGTCTAGATCTTGCTCAACTGGCGTTACAAGATGGAACTATCGAAAGGGCGATTATCGGAGCGGTAGAAGTAAGCTCAAGCTATCAACAGTTATGCGGCCATGATCGAGAATTGGCATTGATTGCTGACATCATTCCTCATCAAGATAGCGCAACGCGATTCTCCTATCCACTCTTGGGGCGTCTGCCAATCTTGGATGCTGATCGTCTAGTTGGTGTGATTTCTAACTACTTATCGACTAAGCAAAAATCTTGTGTTGATCTCACGATTGTCACTACAGAAACTCTTAGCAGTGAGCTTAGAGATGAATTTTTTGCGGCATTAGTGGCTTCTGAAGTTACCCCTAGCGTTCTGTGGGGTAATGCCATATTTGGTGAAGGTGAAGCTGCGTCGGGTGGTTGTGCGATGTTGATGGCCAACGAGATTATTATCTTTGGTCAACTTCCATTTGAGATTCAAGCGCACTGTGTCGGCGTAAAGAACAGCTTGATTAAAACAGTTTTAGTATTAAGTGTTGACCGACATGGCACCTACAGTGGGTTGTTGATGGAGGCTGTGTAATGAGTTTCCCATCGCTAATCGAATTGATTCCGCATCGAGATGTCATGCTCATGGTGGATGATATCACTGCGTATCAACCCGGACATTCTTTAAGAGCTCAGACGAAAGTAAATTCATCGGCATTTTGGGCTGAAGGGCATTTTCCCGGTAACCCCGTTATGCCGGGAGTTATTATCACGGAATCTTTAGCACAATGTTGTGCTGCCTTTATGGCGATGGAAGCGAGTCAAAAAGGCCCACAAGTTTATCTCTTACTTCGCTCAGATATACGTTTTTTAAAGCCGGTAAAGCCCAATTGTTTACTGGAGTTCGACGTTGCTCTTGATGATCTTAGTGAAGCGTTCTCATCATTTAAAGTAAAAGCATTTGTAGATGGTGAATGTTGCGCTCGAGGACAACTTAATGTGGCTTGTCGACCTGTCACTCAAGAGGTATCAGGATGAAGCGCTTATCGATATCGACAGTCGAGTCGGTCATTACATTGCCAGGGGATAAGATGGGTTGCTTTTCACACGTTGCAAGCAAGCCCGACAGAATGTTGTTTCAAAGGCGGCGTGAGCACGGCTCAGCGGAGATCAACCATCGAGCTATATTGCAGACAGCAATGAAAATACAGATCATCGGTCAGCAAATTATACTTAAGGCTTTGACCGAAAATGGCAGATTCTTGCAGCAGTGGATAATTGCGCAATCGCCAGAAGGTTGGGCATGGAATAATGTGGGCGACGGTATTTATCGATGCGATTACGTTAAGCAGCAGCAACCTATTGACGAAGAGGAACGTTTAACTTGTGAAAGTGCCGTCGACATTATTCGCAGGTTGATATTCAACGCTGATTGCCATCGTCCTTGGCACTGTGGATTGTTATTCAGCTACGACCTCATTGATCTGACCGAGAGTTTACCTTCTGCAAAAGGCGATAAGAAGATAGCGGACGTCGAAATGCTCTGCCCAGAAATTCTGTTGGAATGGGACGGTCGAAGTATAGATGCGGTCCTAACAGGGTTTATATTCGATAAAGATCAGCGAAAAGTTATCGAGAAACGCATAAAAAATTTTGCTCCTGAAGTTTGTCGAGAGCTGTCTCCGAGTGGTAACTCAGCTGTAAGTGTCGACTGCAGCGATGAGGATTTCATCAATAAGATTAACAATGCCAAACGTTACCTCTATAGCGGTGATGTTTTCCAGCTAGTGTTATCGCGAAGCTTTCTCCTGCCTTGCCATCGGCCATGGGCCGCCTACCAATATTTATTAGATCAGAATCCTGCGCCTTATCATTTCTATTGGAATAGTTCAGATTGGAAATTATTTGGAGCTTCGCCTGAAACATCGGTACTGGTGAATGAGCGAGCAAGGCAGGTTAGCCTTTATCCGATTGCGGGGACGCGGCCGCGAGGGTTTACAGAATCTGGATTTATTAATCCCGATTTGGATGAGCGCTTAGAGGCGGAGTTGCGCATGGATGCCAAGGAACTATCGGAACATAGCATGTTGGTTGATCTGGCACGTAATGATCTAGCCAGAATTTGTCTTCCCGGCGGTCGGCAGGTAAAGCAATTCATGAAAGTAGAAAAGTACAGTCGAGTGATGCACCTCGTCTCCGAAGTTAAAGGCCATTTACGTCCAGAGCTTGATGCACTTCATGCTTATCAAGCTTGTCTTAATATGGGTACTTTAGTCGGATCTCCCAAAGTGAGAGCGATGGCGTTATTACGTAATTTAGAAGCAGATTATCGGGGGGCATACGGAGGCGCGATTGGAATGATAGATCAATACGGCAACCTTGATACCAGCATCGTAATTCGCTCAGCATTTGTCACTAATGGACAGGCTCGCATTCAAGCGGGAGCCGGAATCGTTTTAGAGTCAGATCCTCATGCAGAAATGCAAGAGACCAGATTTAAAGCCCAAGCCGTGGTTAATGCAATTATTCATTCAAATCAATCTTCAGATAAGGATGTCTATGAATATTCTGTTGCTGGATAACATAGATTCGTTCACATATAACCTCGTGGATGCGTTGCGCAGCTTAGAGCACAAGGTCACCGTGATTCGTAATTATCACCCATTACCGGAGATTTTAAGTTGGATGGAGGGCAACAAGCCAGATTTGGTGATGTTGAGTCCTGGGCCGGGCGAGCCTGCGGAGGCGGGTTGTATGATGGAACTCATTGGGTGCATCGGCGGTGACATCCCAATTGTCGGGATATGTCTTGGTCATCAAGCATTGGCGTTAGCAAATGGAGGAAGTATAAAACGTGCGAAACATATACGTCATGGAAAGGCATCGCGCTTGGAATTAAACGGTCCTCACGAAATTTTCGCTGATATCGATCAACCTGTTCAGGTCGCCCGATATCACTCATTGGTCGTTGACACCTTACCTGACGAAGCCAGTGTTATAGCCACCAGTGAAGGAGAGGTTATGGCCTTTACTATCGATTCTAAGCGCCAAGTTGGTATTCAGTTTCATCCGGAATCAATTTTAACAACTCGAGGTGAGACAATTTTAAAAAATATTATTAAATGGCCGACGGCAATGAATCACTTCTCTCAATTAGCTCATTGTGAGCAAAAGGCATTTGCTTAATCTGTTTAAGCTGAAAGATGGGTAAAGAAGAGTGACATTAATTTTATCTCTTTATTGGGTGAGTCGATTAGCTTTAGTCGTTAGGGGATGATTTTTGGTCGATCTAACTGAATTTAAATAATTTTTAGTAAGAAGGCTCGCAATGGCTAATCGCAGCCGAATCCAAATGGCTCAGCTTTAATCGTGCCTGCTGTAAATCTACAGGATAGCTTCTTTATCAGCGTATACCGCGTCGCATTATTGGAAAGTAAAGAGACGTGGTAATGAATGCAGTGAGTTTTTAAAACTATCACTTCGCCTTTGTGGGGCTGTAGTGGAGAAAATTTAAATAAAATTTTGCTAAGGAATCAGCATGCTTGCAAATTATTCATACTGGCTAGTACGTCGGCGATGGTTTGTAATTTTCATATCACTTTTCATATGCCTATTTTTTTCGTTAGGGCTCAAAAACTTGGAGTTCACGAACGACTATAGAGCCTTTTTTTCAAAGAGTAATCCAGAGCGATTGGCGTTTGATCAAATGCAAACGTCATATTCTAAAACCGATAATGTTTTATTTATTATTACTCCTGAAGACGGTCAGGTTTTCTCGTTGCATTCATTAAAGGCTGTTCAATGGCTAACTGAGGAAGCATGGAAAATTCCTTATTCTAGTAGGGTGGAGTCTGTTACCAATTTTCAGCATACCTATGCTGAAGACGATGACTTAACTGTTGAGGATCTTGTCGGTGATTTGAAGGGGTTGTCTCCAAATGATCTTGATCAACTTAAGAGCATAGCAACATCTGAATCATCTTTAATTAAACGGCTTATTAACAGTGATGCGAGTGTAACAGGAGTTAATGTTTCATTTCAGTTGCCGGGAAAATCGTTGAAAGAGGTTCCGGAGGTTGCAAATTATTCTCGAAATCTTGCAAACGAGATCCGCGAAAAATTTCCAGGTATACGTGTGGATTTAACCGGTGTGATCATGCTTAACGACACATTTGACAGTGAATCTGCGGGTGATATGAAACGGCTGCTGCCGATTATGTTTGCTTGCGTTGTGTTGATCATTTGGCTGATGTTGCGCAGTGTTAGCGCGTTAATTATTACATTAACAGTGATAGTGCTGGCGACATTTATCGCTATGGGGGCTTTCGGTTGGAGCGGAATCAAGATGACAGCGCCAATGACCACTGTCCCCACGGTCATACTAACTGTTGCAGTCGCCGATGCGGTGCATATGTTTGTGACATTTTTAGCATATCAGCGATTGGGAAAATCAAAAACGGAATCTCTGGTCGAGAGTCTACGAGTTAATTTTTTTCCTGTAACGATTACATCGATTTTGACAGTTATCGGCTTTTTGACGATGAATTTTAGTGACTCGCCGCCCTTGGCGCATTTAGGTAATACAGTGGCCGTTGGGGTCTTGTCTGCCTGGTGGCTAAGTCTATTTCTATTGCCTGCGCTCGTGATGGTTATGCCTTTTAATATTCGGGCTTCGGATAAAGCTTCGGTCGCTCACAATGTCTTTGATACTTTATCGGCCTTCACTATTCGGTATCGAAGAGGAATTTTGATTACCACAGCAGTATTAACTTTAATCGCTCTCTGGCTTGCGCCTAAAAATGAAATAAATGATCAATTTGTCGATTACTTTGATCCTGATGTTGAATTCAGAAAATCAACGGATTACGCGGGTAGAGTTTTGCTTGGACCTTATAGTCTTGATGTCTCTATTGAAACCAATCAAGAGAACGGTATTGCAGATCCAGAATTTCTTAAAAAAGTCGAAAGTTTTGCGGTGTTTTCTTCTGGGCAGACTGAGGTAAGTCACGTCTTTAGCGCAGCCGATATGTTCAAACGATTAAATAAGAATATGCATGGTGATGAGCCACAGGAATATCGACTACCATCAACGAAAGACCTGGCATCACAGTACTTGTTGATGTACGAAATGTCGCTTCCATTTGGTATGGATTTAACAAATCAAATTAACTTAGATAAAAGTGCCACTCGCGTCACTCTTGCGCTGAAGAACGTGAGTTCTAAAGAAATTTTAGCGTTAGAGCAGCGCATAATCGCGTGGTTTGTTAAAAATCATCCTGAGCTACAAGTGAAGGTCGCAAGTACCACATCAATATTTGCTCACATAGGTCAAAGAAACGCGTCCTATCAAACTGTAGGGGTGGCGGTATCGCTATTTTTGATCTCCATGATTCTTATCGTTGTTATGCGTTCCGTGAAAATCGGCATAGTGAGTCTGGTGCCCAATTTGGTACCTATTGTCATGGCGTTTGGAATCTGGGCCGTCATTGATGGTGAAATTGGGATTACTTTGGCGATAACGGCGGGAATGACTTTAGGAATTGTTGTGGATGACACGGTTCACTACATCAGTAAATACATGCGCGCCAAACGCGAAACAGGATGTGGTGCAGAGGAGGCAATTAGGGTGGCTTTTCATCAAGTAGGACCTGCTCTTTTCAGCACCACGGTAATACTGGTTGCAGGCTTTTCAATTTTACTATTTTCCCAATTTAAACTGAACGCTGATTTAGGGCTAATGGCATCGATCACTATTAGTCTTGCATTATTGCTCGATTTTCTCGCCTTGCCGGCATTATTGGTACACGTTGATGGAGATAAAGAAATTGCTAAAACTATGGATAAACAAATGGACTCTAATTCAAACCCTGGCTTTATTTAGTTGCGTGACGCCATTGGTTCAAGCTGAATCGGCTGCAGAAAAAGGACTCAAGATTGCACGAGAAGTTGATGCTAGGGACGCAGGATGGAAATCGAGTAGTGCGACTATGAAAATGGTGTTGATTTCACCGTCTGGACAACAAGTCACTCGAGATATCAGGATGCAATATTTAGAGGGGAGCTCAGAGGGGGATGGCGATAAGACGCTCAGTATCTTTGATTCACCAAAAGATGTTCAGGGAACGGCATTCCTATCGTTCGCTAAAACGCTTGAGCCTGACGATCAATGGCTCTATTTGCCCGCATTAAAGCGAGTTAAAAGGATTTCGTCTGCTAATAAATCAGGGCCCTTTATGGGGAGTGAATTTTCATTTGAGGATCTTAGTGCGAATGAAGTAGCTAAATTTACTTACGAATTTATTCGAGAGGAAGTCATCGATAGTGTGCATTACCACGTAGTCAGAAATTTTCCTGCTTACGAGCACTCCGGATACCAGTATCGAGATGTCTGGATTGATCAAGACGAATATCGTGTGAGTAAGATTGAATACGTTGACCGGAAGGGCGAATTGTTAAAAACGCTTAAGCAGTACGATTACAAACTCTATCAAGAACGATTTTGGCGAGCTCAAAAATATGTAATGACGAATCACCAAAACTCAAAAGTTACTGAGCTGTATTGGCAAGACTACCGCTTTGACATTGGACTTACTGCGGCCGACTTCAATCGAAATACATTGATGCGATCTCGATGACGGGTGGAGAAGTTATGGGTCGCGCTCGTGCTTTTTATTTATTTTTATTGGTCATATTGTTAGCGGTTTATCGCAGTTCTGAAGCAGCAGACGTTCGAGGTTCGATGAGCCTCGACGTCCGATCATTCTTGGAACGCTCCTTGTTTCAACCATCAATTGCTGTCGAATCACAGTATTATTGGGAGGATTATGAGGGAAACTATTCGATTCAAGTGACCCCTTTTTTCCGTATCGACGCTCAAGATCAACAACGCAGTCATTTTGACCTCCGCGAATTTTATTTTCGTCTGGCGTACACGCATTGGGAGATCGTCGTGGGGGTCGATAAAATTTTTTGGGGCGTCACTGAAAGCCAACATCTAGTCGACGTTATCAATCAAACGGATCGGCTCGAAGGTGTTGATGGAGAAGATAAGTTGGGACAGCCCATGATTCGGTGGTCTTTTATCGAGCCCTGGGGAACTGTTGATGCTTTCTTGATGCCGTTCTTTCGAGAGCAGGAATTTCCTAGCACCGACGGTGGCCTTAGTTACCAATTGCTTGTCGAGGGGCGCAGATTAAACGCACATTGGCTAGCACCTGTATATGAGGCCGAAAAAGAAGACCGTCATATCGACTTGGCACTACGTTACAGCCATACAATGGATCGTTGGGATATTGGGGTCAGTTATTTTCGTGGTACATCGAGAGACCCTCTGCTGAGTGTCAAGCATATCGACTTAGTGGATTCGGTCGCGCATTGGGAGCAGCACTACCTGCTTATGAACCAAGTAGGCATTGATGTTCAATCGACTTTCGACGCTTGGATTTGGAAAGTCGAGCTAATCGAGAGGCGTTGGCTTGCTGATAATTATTTGGCCATGAATGCGGGATTCGAATACACCTTCTATGGAGTAACTGGGGGAGGGGGGGATCTTGGCTTTCTAGTTGAATGGAATCACGATAGTCGAGGCTTAAAGGCTCATAACCATCTACAAAATGACGCTTTCATTGGAGTGCGCTACACCAAGAACGACGAACAGGGTACTGAAGTTATTGCCGGCGGTTTTTTGGATCTGGATGACCCCAATAGTTATTCGTTCAAAATGGAAGCAAGTCGCCGACTAGGGAATAGCTATCGATTGGGGGCAGAACTATGGATATTTCACAGCACTCGCTCCGGCGATCCTTTGTCGATTTTCGACAACGAAGATTTTATCGAACTGTCTTTAACTAAGTATTTTTAGCTACGCCAATTTACTCAACGCCGTTTCGTGAGTGAATGCAGACATGCCGGGTCTGGTATGATTATGAAAAAAACTGATAGATGTGTGGTTTATCAATAGTTTCTCTCATGCGGATTACTCAATGTTAGATTTACGTCACTTGCGAACACTCACTGAGCTTCGAGCTACCGGAAGCCTTGTTGAGGCAGCGGATCGCTTATGCGTCACGCAATCGGCCTTGAGCCATCAATTAAAAGAATTGGAAAGCCGTTTGGGTGGTGAGCTGTTCATTCGCAAAAGTCGACCATTGCGATTCACGCTTGCGGGGCAACGGCTGCTCGACTTAGCAGACGATGTTCTGAAGAAGGTCGCCGATGCCGAACGCGATCTCAAGCAGATGTTTTATGGTGAGACGGGTCGGCTCTATATGGCGATTGAGTGTCACAGCTGTTTCAACTGGTTATTGCCAACCCTCGATGTTTATCGCGATCACTGGCCCAATGTTGAGGTGGATTTCATCGGTGGCTTTTTGTTCGAGCCACTCCCCGCATTGGCGTCAGGCGAGATCGATTTGGTCATAACATCGGACCCTCAAGACATCAAAGGTGTTCAATACAAACCTTTATTTGCCTACGAGATGGTAATAGGTCTATCCAAACATCATGCATTAATGGAAAAGCCCAAAATTGAGCCGTCGGATCTCGTCACCGAAACGCTTATTACTTATCCCGTGGCTCACGAGCGTCTGGATATCTTCAAGCAGTTTTTGACGCCTGCAGGGTTGGCGCCCCGTCAAGTTCGCACAGCCGAGCTAACTATGATGATTGTTCAGTTGGTGGCAAGTGGGCGAGGTTTTTGTGCGCTTCCGAATTGGGCGCTGGCCGATTATGTAGAGCAAGGGCTCATTGCGGAGCATCGCGCAGGGCAGGGAATTTGGGCAACCTTGTATGCAGCAATTCGAGATGAAGATGCAAACAAGCCATTTATGGAGGATTTTTTGGCCAAGGCCAAAACGCATTGTTTAGCGCATTTAAAAGGTGTTCGGGCGGCTTAATAGCCACCCGACTTTTGAGCAGGCTTACGACTTATTTTAATGCAGCAAGTGCCGTGTCGTAGTTAGGTTCGTTAGCAATTTCACCCACTAATTCGGTGTGGGCCACTTTTCCATTCTCATCAATCACTACTACTGCGCGAGCGGTTAAACCGGTTAATGGGCCATCGACAAGCTTGACGCCGTAAGTTTCGGCGAAGTTAGAGCGGAATGCTGATGCAGGCACCACGTTATCTAAGCCTTCAGCGCCACAGAAGCGGCTCGCGGCGAATGGCAAATCTTGTGATACACACAATACAACGGTGTTAGCCGCTTCGCTTGCTTTGGCGTTGAATTGACGCACAGAAGTTGCGCAAGTTGGCGTGTCGATGCTTGGAAACACGTTCAATACCACGCGCTTGCCCGCAAAATCTTTAAGGCTCACGGTAGAAAGGTCGGTCTTAACGAGTTCGAAATCGGGTGCTGTGTCGCCAACGTTGGGTAGAGCGGCGTTGGTGTTAAATGGGTTTCCTTTGAGAGTTACACTTGCCATGGAAGGCTCCTTTATAAAAGGTGGATGGTTGGATTTATCGGTATATATTCTGCGAATTCGGTTTGCCCACACGCCTTAAGGCGCCTTGATCGAGGCTGATGCGAGTCCTCCAGAAGATAGGTTACGCACAGGCGTGACTGACGTTGCTCGTTAGATTAACAGTCTCTTGTTCAAGACAATAGTCTATTGATGGAGGCAGATTAATGAATTGCAAGGCGCACATCGACCAATTTTAAACTTGCATAACTCCATTAACTTGTTGATAATGCGCGCCTCTTGCGAAAGCAAGCCGCAATGGTGGCTCATCGGTCCCCTCGCAATGATGATCTGTAAACCCCGCCAGGCCCGGAAGGGAGCAACGGTAGCAGTAAGTCGTGTGCCGGGGTGTGGCTGATGAGTCACCTCCAAACCTGCTTAATTTCCTCTGCAAATATCAATTTTCGCCACCGCTCGGTATAATTGCCGCCTTATAAGCATTCGCTAAGTGATTGTTTTCTAATCACGCCATATACTCAATTCACCACGACAGAGACTCGATTGGCATGAGTTACCAAGTATTGGCGCGCAAGTGGCGCCCACGGATTTTCCGCGAGATGGTCGGGCAGGAACATGTTCTGCAAGCGCTGATTAACGCTTTGGATAACAACCGTCTTCATCATGCTTACTTATTCACCGGCACCCGAGGTGTAGGTAAAACGACTATCGCGCGAATTCTTGCTAAATGTCTCAATTGTGAAAAGGGCGTTAGTTCGGAGCCCTGTGGTGAGTGCTCGTCTTGCCGCGAAATCGCTGAAGGCCGTTTTGTAGATTTAATCGAAGTGGATGCGGCATCGCGTACTAAGGTTGAAGATACGCGCGAACTCCTAGAAAACGTCCAATATGCGCCCACTCGCGGACGCTACAAGGTGTATCTCATCGATGAGGTGCACATGTTATCCAACTCGAGTTTTAACGCGCTGTTAAAAACGTTGGAAGAGCCTCCACCGCACGTTAAATTTCTGCTCGCCACTACCGATCCGCAAAAGCTGCCCATGACGATTTTGTCGCGGTGTTTGCAGTTCAATTTAAAAAACATGAATCCTGAGCGAATCGTTTCGCACTTGAAGTTCGTTTTGGGTGAAGAGAGCGTTCCTTTCGAAGAAAGTGCGTTATGGCATTTAGGGCGCGCTGCCGACGGCAGTATGCGGGATGCCATGAGTTTGACCGATCAGGCCATTGCCTACGGCTCGGGGAAAATTCTCGAGAGCGACGTTTCGGCGATGCTCGGTACTATCGATCGCGCCTCGGTGTACGAAATTCTAGAGGCGCTCGCGCAAGTAAATGGGCGTGAATTACTCGCTGCCGTCGATCGGATGTCGGAACAGGCTCCTGATTACGCCAGTGCGCTTGCGGAAATTTTATCATTGCTACACCGCATCGCCATTGCGCAAGCATTGCCCGAAGCGGTCGATAATAGTCATGGTGATCGCGAAAAAGTTTTGGCGCTCGCCCTACAAATGCCCAGCGAAGATGTTCAGTTGTATTACCAAACAGCTTTGTTAGGCCGCCGCGATTTGCCACTTGCGCCCGACCCACGTTCTGGTTTCGAAATGGTGCTTTTGCGCATGCTCGCCTTCAAACCCCAAGGCGTGATTGAGTTACCGAAGAAACCTTTGCCAAATTCTTCGCCCGCTGTTAGACGCGATCCTGCACCCGCAAACGCGTCGCCATCGGCACAGCGTCAAGCCGCTCCGACGATAAATGATTCAGTTCATGAGCAATCGCCGCAATCGCCGTCGAGAAGTGAATCGGCCACTGAAAGTTCGTCGCAACCTACTCCGGCGACAACTTCAGAAGTGATGAATGCTTCATCCTCAGATGCTCCGCCTTTTGATGGTCCCTACACCCCAGCGCCTGTGTCGGCTCACATTAGCCATGCGCCGCTTAATGAAGCTCAGTTGCCTGCACTTTCTAAAAGCGAAGCGCAGCCGAATCATTTCGCGGAAACTATAAATTCCGCGATGCCAGACTCGAGCGAGCCGCCTGCAGATTACGAAGTCTACGCGGCGCAGCAATCGGTGAACTCGTCTGAAGATTATTCCGAACACGCGATGACACCTGCTGTCGCTCCACCGGTGCTAGAGAGCGAAGCGGTCGAATCTGCTCAACCATCGGGCGACAAAGTAACGCCCGAATTAAAAAAGATTGCGTTGGCAGAGGCTGGGCCGCATAACTGGATAGACATTTACACAGGTCTTGGTGTTGCCGGCATTTTGCAAAGTACCGTGTCGAATTCACAGTTGGAAAAACGCGAGCACAATCATTTTTACTTTGTGCTCGACCGTAATACCACGACGCTTTATAGCGAAACCCATCAGCAGCGGCTCGCCGATGAACTAACGCGCTATTTTGGTGAGCCGATTCAAGCCACAATTCGCATTGGCGATGTAGTTGGCGATACCCCGGCTGCTGTGGCAATTCGTTTGCGTGCCGAGCGACAGGCTAACGCTGAAAAATCCATTCACAATGACCCCATAGTGCAAGCATTAATTGCGCAGTTTGATGCGGTGATTCGTGAAGATTCCATTGTTCCTCTTAATTAATTTTCGTAGTAAAGGTAGACCCTTATGAAAGGCCTTGGCGATTTAATGAAGCAAGCCCAAGAGATGCAAGCCAACATGCAAAAAATGCAAGAAGATTTGGCGAATGCCGAAGTCACTGGCGAGTCGGGTGCAGGCTTGGTAAAAGTCACTATGAACGGTCGTCATGATGTTAAACGCGTTCACATTGACGATTCATTGATGACCGAAGACAAAGAAATGTTAGAAGATTTGTTGGCTGCCGCTGTGAACGATGCTGTTCGCAAAGTGGAAAATAAAAGCCGCGACGAGATGAGTAAAATTACCGCCGGCATGGGTATTCCGCCCGGCTTTAAAATGCCCTTTTAGTGGCGCGTTTTTATGTTTAGTCCTCTCATTGATGAGCTCATGTCGTCGCTACGGTGTTTGCCCGGCGTTGGACCTAAATCGGCTCAGCGTATGGCGCTTTACTTATTAGAGCGAGATCGACTTGGCGCTACGCGATTGGCGAAAAGTTTGCAGCAAGCCATCGATGGCGTGGGTCGTTGCGAGCGCTGTCGCACTCTTACCGAGCAAAAAATTTGTGGCATCTGCGCTAATCATCGCCGCGATCCGTCACTCTTGTGTGTTGTCGAAACACCTGCAGATGTGTTGGCAATTGAGCAGGCCGGAACTTACCAAGGTAAATATTTTGTACTCCTAGGACGACTCTCACCGATTGATGGCGTTGGGCCTGACGATATTGGCGTTACTGAGCTCTTGGCACTTTTGCAATCTGAGCCTATCACCGAAGTCATTTTGGCCACCAACCCTACCGTCGAAGGTGAGGCGACGGCGTTCTACATTAGCGAGCGCGCCAAAAATTTAAACGTGACAGTGTCGCGAATTGCTCACGGCGTGCCTTTGGGCGGTGAGTTGGAATTCATTGATGGCGGCACACTTGCTCATGCATTTTCGTCCCGCCGTAGTTTGTAAGTACTCGACGTTATTATGGCTCTAATCCCTACTGATCCTATTTGGATCGACGACAACCAATCACTCGCCGAGCTTTGCGCACGTTGGTCGCAGCAAGCGGCTATCGCCGTCGATACGGAATTTATGCGCAGCGACACTTTTTATCCCATCGCTGGGCTTCTGCAAATTGGCGATGGAAAGGGTTGTTATCTTATCGATCCGCTGGCGATTACCCATCTCGAGCCTTTAAAGGCGCTGCTACTCAACGACAAGGTCACCAAGGTTTTGCATTCCTGTTCTGAAGACCTTGAAATGTTTGATAAGTGGCTGGGCTTAATTCCAAGCCCATTATTCGATACCCAAATCGCTGCAGCATTCGCGGGGTTAGGTTATGGGTTGGGGTATGCGAACCTAGTTAAAGCAGTACTGGGGATCGAAATTCCAAAAAACGAAACCCGCTCAGATTGGTTAGCGAGGCCCTTAAGTATTTCTCAACTTAATTACGCGGCCTTGGACGTTGCCCACATGTTGGTGGTCTACGGAAAGATTTTACAAACTCTCAAGTCGTCAGAGCGCCTTGAATGGGTCAAACAAGATTGCGTTGATTTGGTCGAGAAGGCACGTGCGCCAGTGGATTTTTCGGATGCTTACCAGAAAGTAGGGTTTGCATTTAAATTGCGCTCCAATGAGCTCGCGGTTCTAAAAGCCTTGTCGATGTGGCGAGAGTCAGAAGCTCGTCTACGCGATATTCCTCGTAACCGTTTAATTAAAGAATCTTGCATGTGGGAAGTGGCTCGTCGTAAACCGACCACACTTAGTCAGTTGTCGGGCTGTGGTGAAATTCCGCAACGCACCTTAAAAAATGATGGCGAGACAATTTTGTCTTTGGTGGCTGCTGCACTTGACGGTGATCCTTCGACTTTTCCGCCGCGGGTAGAGCCTCCTTTAGCGCAGTCGCAAGGGCCATTAATGAAGGCGTTGAAAGCCTATGTCCGCGAACGGGCAGAACAAATGGATATTCCTTCGGAAATCTTAATTCGTAAAAAAGAATACGAGCAAATTGTGCGTTCAGGCTTGAAGGGCGGTACTTACCAACTTCCTGAGCGTTTGTTGGGGTGGCGTTATCCCATTATCGGCGAGGGTTTATTGCAAATAGCTACAACTTTCGTCGCCAGCACCCAAGCAGAGGAACAATCGTGAAAATTATTTCGCAAATTTATCGCAGTAAAAAAGAAGAGGGCATGTACCTCTACGTGAAAAAAGAGGAAGGTTTAAGTCGAGTTCCTCAAGAATTGTTAGCGCTTTTTGGTCGCGCCGAACCTGCAATGGTGTTACTTATTACGCCAGATCGGAAGCTCGCTCACGCCGATGCCGGAAAGGTAATCGAAGCCATCAGCGAAAAGGGTTTTTATTTACAGTTGCCGCCGCGTACCGAACAAGACGAAGAAATGGCACGCATTCGTGCGCTTAACTCCAAACTAGCAGGCCGTTAATTTATGGCACAACGGGTTTTTTGGGCGGCGAAAACATTGACACAAATGAGCGCCGAGGAGTTCGAGGCTGTGTGCGATGGCTGCGGAAAATGCTGTTTGCACAAGCTCGAGGACGAAGACACCGACGAAGTTTATTACACTAAAGTCGCTTGTCGTTTGCTTGATGCCGAAACTTGTCGCTGCACGTCTTACGAACATCGCCAGCAGGAAGTTGAAGGATGTTTGGTATTAACACCTAATAACGTCAAAGATATGTGGTGGTTGCCGGAAACCTGTGCTTACCGATTACTCGATGCTGGGCTTCCCTTGTTCGATTGGCATCCACTGGTGTCGGGTGATCCTGATTCGGTGCACAAGGCGAATATGTCGGTTGCGGGTAAGGTGGTGCCCGAAACCTCGGTAGCCGAAGAAGATTTTGAAGATTATATTGTTCGTTGGGTATAGCTAGGATTTAGCCATGTTGGAATCATTTACGGAATATGAAATTGCCTGGGGCGCTTACCTCGCCGGAAGCGTGTTTTGCACCCTGGCCACTTGGATGATGTTTCGCCCTTTCGGGCGCGCTTGGGTCCACTTTTTTACCATCACAGTGATGGTTTTACTCTTCACCCCATTCGCGCTCAATGCCGACAATATGATGATGGCGCCTGGTATTTTTCATTTATTTTTTGGTTTTCTAGAGACGGGCAAATTTGCCACCGTTAAGCCCGTAGTAAAGCTAATGCTGGGTATCTGGGTGTTGGCGCAGGTGATATCGCTCGTCTACCAAATTCTTACCAGACATTGGGTTCAAGATAAAAAATCTGAACCTGACTCATATCAACCTCCAGTTTATGATGAACCGGTCGATATACTGATGACCTCCTCGCGCCATCTCACTCAAGATGAGCGCCAAGCTCGCGACGAGCTTCTAAGCGAAAAACCCTTTCGCGCAATTCGTTGATTTTAGGAGGCGATGTTAAGAATGTGGAGTTGACATGCTAAGAGAAACAAAGCCTTGCCGAATTTTTGATGTAGTAGGGTTATTGGGTGTGTTTCTCTTAGCTGGAACTCGATCTTCGCTTTCTCGTCGCCTTAATTATTTTTTGCTCTACATGTTGTTATCCTGCGTTTTCGTGGCAGGAAATCTACATGCGAACGTCAGTCAAGCCTCCAGCGCTTCATCTAATCATTCTCAAACTGACCGCTCTTCAAATACTGCGGCAGCAAAGCCGTCCTCTGGCGAGTTAAATGATCTTCGCGTACTGATCGATATCTCCGGTAGTATGAAAACGAACGACCCCCACAACCTTCGGGTGCCGGCGTTAGATTTACTGGTGAGGCTTTTGCCGCACAATACGCGCGCAGGCGTTTGGTTATTTGGCGAAACTGTAACACCACTTTTGCCTTTACGCTTGGCAGATGAGAGTTGGAAAAAAACCTCGGTCGAAGCGCTCAGTCGTATTCGCAGCGATGCACCTTATACGAATATCGGTGCAGCATTAGAGCGAGCGCTTGATGCCCCGACACAGCTCAACAATGCCGACAAACATATAATTTTACTAACGGACGGCATGGTGGATGTCGCAAAAGATCGCAATGTAAACACACAAGAGCGCCAACGAATTTTGCAGCAATTGCTTCCCTTATTGCGCGATGGAAATTACCGCATACATACAATTGCACTATCAAAAAATGCCGATGCTCAGTTGCTGCAGGCAATTTCTCAGGTTACCGATGGTATTTTCGCAACAGCCGAAACCGCTGATGAACTCACGCCAATTTTTCTGCGGATTTTTAATCAATTCGCCAAACAAGATCTAATCCCTATTCAAGGCGATAAGTTCGCAGTGGATGCCAGTATTGAGGAGTTCACCGCGCTTATTTTTCGGCCAGAAAATCGCAGCGCCACTCAGCTTAAAACGCCTTCTGGTGATTTACTCGAATCAACACATTCTCTGCCAAATATCAAATGGTTTCGAGCTGAACATTATGATCTAGTTACAGTTATGAATCCCGAAGTAGGCGATTGGGAGATTCTAACGGGCGCCGCGACTAATAGCCGAGTGAGCGTGATTAGTAATTTCAAGCTCAAGGTTGAACCTTTAAGAACTCAAATTACTGCAGACACTCAAGTCGATGTCGAATTTCATTTCGAGGAAAATGGGAAGCGTCTAGTATCTGGCGATTTTCTTGAAGTATTGGAAACGCAAATTGCAATTGGCGAAGCGGGCGATTTACACACGCTTGCAAAAATCGCGGGGCGCGACATTAGTCCGCAAGGATTTTATTATTTTCGATTACCGCCTTTGGCACCGCTCAAACAAGCGACTCTGCGACTTGTTGTTGATGGCAAAACGTTTCAGCGGGAGTATGTACACGAGTTCCAGCTTAATCCAACTTTCTTTTCCAGTGATTACGAGTTCGAAGTTGTTAAAACGGGTGACCGCGCTAACAGAGTTACTGTGCGACTGCTTGACGATGAGTTTCAATTAATAAAGATTGCGGTAAACATTTCACTTAACGGCCGCTGGTTAAAGGATGTTAATGGAAAGGTTGATGCGCAACCGAGTGAGTCGACGCAGGCAGTGCTTGAATGGTTATCGGATTTGCCGGGAAATTACGCGGTGGATGTTGTAATCGAGGCGAAAAATTCGCAAGGTGTGGTCTATCGCGAGTCGTTACCTAAAATAGAATATTTGGTTGCTGCTCCATCAGTTGTTAATTCGGTTAATGAAATCACCAAGCCAAAACACTCGGGTGCTTATATCGAATGGCTGGTTGGCGGGATTCTGTCTTTTTTAATCGCTGCAATCGGAGTTTATCTCGCACGCCGTAAAAATAAAGCTGCAAGTCTTGCAAGCACGGCTCCAGTCGTTACGCCGGCCGTTGATGAAATTCCGGCATTGACAGATGTGTATGAATTGCCGCCGATGAATCACACGATTAATTCGTACTCTAAACAGTATCCACTTGATGATTTGGCTCAGATTGACGAGACTAGGATTTCCGTTGATATCTCCGATGAGAGTTTGGATGATAAGCTCATCGACGAGATGTTATTCCCTTTGGATGATTTGTCGGATACTGATTTCGACGAGCCCAAAGACATCAAATAAAGTTTTCGATTTTGTGTGAGTGATGATGAGTCAAAAGTTAGTTTTGGCCGATCAAGTGCGATTCGAAGAAATACCGCATTTACGTTTGCCTCTAGTGGATCGCTTTTATAAGGCGCAAAACGCGAAGGTGACCTGTGGAAAAAATGAGCGCGTGTTTACCTTAGCGCAAGCGCCTTTAGGATTTATCGCTGCTGTCCGCTTGTTCGAATTTCCATCAAAAAGCTATTGGCTTCGCAACATGATGGTGCATCGAGAGTGTAGAAATCAGGGTGTGGGTCGATTGTTGATGAACGGAATTTGTTCAGCAATCCCCAATCAAGATATTTACTGTTATTCGCTCATCGAGGTGACTGAGTTTTATCAAAAGCTTGGATTCTCGTTTGTAGGTGAAAAGGAGACGGCGCCGGATATTTGGGAGAATTTTTCCCGCTATAAAGCGCGCGGTCGCGATTGGGTTTTAATGAAGTTATCTCAACAAAACCTTGACGATAGTTGCGAAAAGTTATAAGTGGAATTCAACTATCGCTGTTATAGCCTAAAAAAAATGGTAGGCTAGAGTAGAGTTTTCTATAGTGAATCGTATGCAAATTCGCAATTAGATTTGCGGTATTCGCCAACCTTATAGAATGGACTAATCACAGAATATAATTTCTCTGGAGATCTTATGAATATCGATATTGGCATTCCATCAGAGCAACGCGAGCAGATTGCGAAAGGCTTATCCCATTTATTGGCCGACACCTACACACTGTATCTCAAGACTCATAATTTCCATTGGAACGTGACTGGGCCTATGTTCCAAACATTGCATTTGATGTTTGAAACTCAATACACCGAGTTGGCTGTGGCGGTCGATTTGATTGCAGAGCGTATTCGTTCGTTAGGTTTTCCTGCGCCAGGCACCTATTCAGAATATGCCAAATTAAGCAGCATTTCTGAAACTCCAGGTGTTCCTAAAGCTCAAGACATGATCCGTATTTTGGTTGAAGGTCAAGAAGCTGTTGTGCGCACCGCGCGTTCTATTTATTCGGTTGCTGAAGAAGCAAGCGATGAAGCCACTGCAGATTTATTGACGCAACGCATCCAGTTGCACGAAAAAACCGCGTGGATGCTGCGCAGTTTGTTAGAGTAATCCGAGCAGTTTAAAAAGCCCCGTAAGGGGCTTTTTTTATGGGTTGCGTTTATAGGCGCTCAAGCGCTCGTGATGCTGCTCTAGCGCTTTAAGTAGATTGACTACATAACCTTGGATTTTAGGGTCAACGAGATTGCCGCTCTCATCGAACGCGCCCGAGAAGGCGTTTACAAATACTTCGGGCTTATTGAGCGGGAACATGTTCATAAACACCAGCACTTGGCGTAAATGATACTGCGCTCGCGAGCTTCCCATACCACCCGCTGCGCCCATAATGGCGACTGGTTTTTCGTTGAGGTAAATATTGTTTGGCTCTCTCGAAGCCCAATCTAGCGCGTTTTTTAACACGGGTGCCAGCGAGTAGTTATATTCGTTGCAAGCGATGAGCAGGGCATCGGCGGCTAACAATTGCTGAAAGAAGGTTTCAACAGCAGCGGGCGGCTCGGTGATGTCTTGATTAAAGAAAGGAATTTCCGACAAATTGGCAATTTCGATCTCGACGCCATCGGGCGCATTATCGCGCGCGTAGCGCAATAAGCCTTGGTTGGTCGATGCTTTCCGAAGACTTCCGCAAAGGGCGATGACTTTCATATTAATTCCTTAATAGTCTAAAAAATAAAAGCGCCTAAGGGCGCTTTTATCGAGAGTTAGTTGGCTTTGTCGTCAGCTTTTACGGTGACCGTAATTTTTTCTGATACGACAGGCGTCTTGTGAGGGATGTGCGCAAAGTTACCCAGCACTAATTGTAGAGTATGAGTGCCTGGTTCCAAGGTGATTTCGGTTTCGGTTTGCGCCTTACCGAAATGCAACACTTGCTCAGTGGTGGGTAAAGGTTTGGTTAAATCAGGTAATTCGTCAATGTTGATCAACAAATGATGATGCCCAGAGTTGGCTTGCGTCACGCCCGCAGGAACGATATCAACATTTTCAGCGCCGAATTTCACAGTAAAAGTTGGAGGAACCACATCACCGTCGGCGGGAGATGCGATAAAAACTTTTGCGTCGGGAGAAGTAGTAAAGAATTTGTCGGCGGCCGACTCATGTCCAGCGTGCGGATTTGCCATAACAGCGCAAGAGAATAAAGCGGCCGAAATGACGAATGTTGTTTTTAAGGTGTTGATCAGCATAAAGGTGCTCCAAGATCGAAGGGCGAATAGGGGCTATGGTCATTTGCCTAAGCAAAGTCGGGCAGTGAGTGTAGTGATTATCCCCATAGGCTCGCAAGAAGTTTACAAACCAAGGGGATAAAGCAGCGCCGCCACAAGAAATTCTGGAACTGAATTCACATGGCGAACGCCCATCTAGGCGACGTTTATAGAAACCCCTATTGCCCAAAGGTTCCCTGACGGTAATCGGCGATGGCCTGTTCGATCTCTTCGCGAGTGTTCATCACAAAAGGACCATACTGCACGACAGGTTCTTTGATTGGTTTAGCGGCCAATAGCAAGAATCGAGTATTGGGCGCGCTGGCGGTAACCTTAATCTCTTCGCCGGCCGAGAGCACACCCAACTGGCGGTGCTTAACTTCACGACCATCGTTGCCAACACTCAGTTGCCCTTCGTACACGTAAACCATGCAGCTATGCTCATTTGGAATCTGGTGTGCGAATGTTTCACCTTGGTTCAGTGCAACGTCGAAGTAAGTGGGTTGAGTGGAGATGCCACTTACCGCGCCGCTAATCAAGGTGCCTTGGGATTCATATTCGCCTGCAATCAGCTTCACCGTGCCGCCGCTCGCCAAGTGAACCACAGGGATAATATCCGCCTTGATGTCTTGATAGTGCGCAGGCTTCATTTTCTCGGCCGCTGGGAGGTTGATCCACAGCTGGAAACCTCGCATAACCCCTGATTCCTGTCGTGGCATTTCCGAGTGAATGATGCCTCGACCCGCGGTCATCCACTGCACGTCGCCGGAGTCGAGCAGACCTTCGTTGCCAAGATGATCTTGGTGAAGCATGTGACCTTTGAGCATATAAGTAACGGTTTCGAAGCCTCGATGAGGATGGGAAGGAAAACCGGCAATGTAATCGTCTGCTTGGTCCGATCCAAATTCATCCAGCATCAAAAACGGGTCCAAACGTGCTGAAGGGTCTTGGCCAAGCGTTCGCATTATGCGCACGCCTGCACCATCGCTCGTGGCTTGAGCGTGGATAATGCGTTGTAGTTGGCGTTGCATGTAAATACCTCCTCTAAGGGGTAGTGACACTGGCCGAAGTCTTAGGCCAGTAAATCGGCAATTTTCGATTTGGCAGCAGCGAACGCGTCGTCTTTGGCGCCCATATTCAAACCTTCGGCGTAAATGAAAGTAACGTTGGTCAGGCCGATAAATCCTAAAAAGGTTTTAAGGAAAGTGGTCTGGGCATCCAAATCGGTGCCTTGGTACTGGCCGCCGCGCGCCGCGACAACAAACACGGGCTTGTTATTTACCAATCCGACAGGGCCTTGCTCGGTGTATTTGAACGTCTCACCGGCGCGGGCAACGTGATCGATCCACGCCTTTAAGTTGGAAGGCACGCCGAAGTTGTACATAGGTACGCCCATAACAATCGCGTCGGCCTCTTTGAGCTCACGGATCAACTGATCGGAAAAATCCACCAGCGCTTGCTGAGCTGGGGTGCGTTCAGCGGCGTCGGTGAAAATCGCCGTTACGCGCTCGGCATCCAAATGCGGAAGCGGATTCTGCGCAAAATCGTGGACCACCACTTTTCCATCTGCGTTTTTTTCTTGCCAGACGCTAATCAGATCATTTACTAACAGGCTCGAATTACCGTTGTCGCCGAAAATACTGCTTTTGATTGCTAATAGAGTTGCCATAAGAACCTCCTCGAATTGGTTTTTTGAACATTGGTGCTATTAAATGATTTGACGAGCCAATAATAAATAGGGATATTTGGCTTGATTTGATCTAATTATTCGATTATTGGGGGTGGAATGGACAGTAAGGTGACACTCGAGCAGTGGCGGGCGCTCATCGCTGTGATTGATGAGGGTGGCTATGCCAAGGCGGCAGAATCGCTAAACAAGAGTCAATCGTCGATTTCTTATGCGATTAATCAACTCGAAACCGCACTGGATATTAAAGCCTTCGAGCTTCAAGGCCGACGTGCCGTGCCCACGCCTGCGGGCGATGTGCTGTATCGCCGCGCTAAGGTACTGCTCGAGCAGGCGCAACGGCTTGAACAATCGGCTAGCTGTTTTTCGCTACAGATCGAGCCATTGGTTCGAATCGCTGTCGACATCATCATTCCGCCAAGGTTGGTGCTTAAATGCTTGAAGCTATTCGCCAAAGAGTATCCCGATACCCGCGTGGAATACTTCGAAGGTGTATTGAGCGGAACCGAAGATGCACTTTTGCAGCGTAAAGCCGATATCGCCATAGTAGCGCGTGTGCCAGCAGGATTTATGGGCGACCCGTTGCTTAATCTCTCGATGCACGCGGTTTCGCATCCAGACCACCCATTGCAACAACTCGGCAGGCCTGCAACCTATGAAGACTTACGCCAGCATCGCCAAATTGTGGTACGTGACTCGGGTCAATATCGTCGAAGCTCTGAGGGTTGGCTAGAGGCCGATCAGCGCTTAACGGTAAGTCATGTCCTCACATCAATTGAGGCGGTAAAAGCCGGGCTCGGCTACGCATGGTTGGCTGATGTTTACATTCAAGAGGAGTTAGAGGAGGGCAACCTAGCATTACTGCCTCTGGCCACAGGGCAAACGCGAATGGCAAATGTGTCGATTGTGCTCGGCGACAGCGATTTCGCAGGTCCAGCCACGCGCCGGTTGCTCAGCCTATTCAAGGAAAAACTGCCGGGCATGTGTTCAACCCGTCTCATCACCTAGTGGGCACAAGCCTTGTACGGGGATGAGCGGGTTGTGAGCCCGCTATTGTTGAATGCCGCCTCGGGTGAGGGCGGCGGGGTCGAGTAGCTTTTCTAACTGATCTTCGGGAATGTCACATTCCTCTCGGGCCACATCAAGCAGTGGGCGCCCCTCTTTGTAGGCTTTCTTCGCAATACTGGCGGCTTTTTCATAGCCAATGATGGGGTTGAGTGCCGTAACTAAAATAGGGTTTTTTGCGAGCGCAGCGGTTATGGCTTGGTCGTTAACTGTGAATTGTTCGATTTGCTCGCCAAGCGCGTCGGCGGCTTTGGTTAACAAATTGATGGAGTCGAGCAGGTTGTAAGCGATGACGGGCAGCATCACGTTGAGTTGGAAATTACCGGATTGCCCTGCAACCGCAATGGTCGCATCGTTACCCATTACTTGCGCGGCGATCATGGCGACAGCTTCGGGTATCACTGGATTAACCTTGCCGGGCATGATGGAGGAACCCGGTTGCAAAACAGGCAAGGTAATTTCTCCTAAGCCCGCTAATGGCCCCGAATTCATCCAGCGGAGATCGTTGGCAATCTTCATAAAAGTGACCGCCAAAGTCTTAAGTTGGCCCGAAAGGCTTACGGCAGTGTCTTGGCTGCTAATGGCAGCGAAGTAATCGTCAGCAGGGCGAAATTCTAAGGCTGTTAACGAGCTTAATTCTTGCGCGAATCGACGGCCAAACTCAGGATGAGCATTAATGCCGGTACCAACCGCTGTTCCACCCTGCGCTACCGCCAGCAAATCAAATTGTCCCTGTTGGAGGCGAGTCAGGTTTTGAGTGACTTGAGCGCTCCAGCCATTGAGCTCCTGCTCAAGGGTAATCGGCATGGCATCCATCAGGTGGGTACGGCCAGTTTTTACTTTGTCGCTAAGGCTTTTGGCTTTCTCTTTAATGCGTACACTCAACTGCGTCAGTGCAGGGAGTAGAAGGGTGTCGATCTCGATGGCGGCGCTCACATGAATGGCGGTGGGAATGGTGTCGTTCGAGCTTTGGCTCATATTCACATGGTCGTTGGCATGAACGGCTTCGCCCGTGGCTGAGGCCAGATGAGACAACACTTCGTTAGCGTTCATATTCGAACTGGTACCTGACCCAGTCTGAAAAATGTCTATGGGGAATTGATCTAGGTGCTGACCACTCAAAATTGTCTGGCCTGCGCGAATGATGGCATCGGCCTTAGCATCGGGTAACAGCCCTAGTTGGCGATTGGCCTCGGCTGCCGCCACTTTGATGGTGACCAGCGCGCGGATAAAAGCCTCCGGCATTTTTCGATCACTGAATTGGAAGTTGTTGATCGCGCGTTGGGTTTGCGCGCCCCAGAACGCATCTTTGGCGACTCTAATTTCCCCGAGGCTGTCTTTTTCAATGCGTGTTTCGCTCATGATGGCTCCCATTCACGTGGTTAGGAAATAAATTGGTAAGAATATCCTAGCCTTTAATGAAGAAATTAACCTTGATCTGGCTTTAAAGACCACGAAGCGTGGAAGAATTGTTTACAATTTGCCCCTTGTCTTGAGGTAATGGGAATTTATGTCGAAGTTATTCCGCGTACAAAGTAATTTTTCACCGGCGGGCGATCAGCCAACGGCAATTAAGGGCTTGGTCGAAGGGATTGAAGCGGGTCTGTCGCATCAAACCCTGTTGGGGGTGACCGGCTCCGGTAAAACTTTCACCATTGCTAATGTTATTGAACAGATACAGCGCCCAACGCTAATCATGGCCCATAACAAAACTTTGGCGGCGCAACTTTACGGCGAATTTAAAGAGTTCTTTCCCGACAATGCGGTTGAGTATTTCGTGTCTTATTACGATTACTATCAGCCTGAAGCCTACGTTCCCTCATCAGACACTTTCATCGAGAAAGATGCCTCGGTCAACGAGCACATCGAGCAGATGCGACTCTCGGCCACCAAAGCCTTAATGGAGCGCAAAGATGCCATTATCGTTGCGACCGTATCGGCAATTTACGGCTTAGGTGATCCCGAGTCTTACATGAAAATGATGCTGCACTTGGTGCGTGGTGATCGCATCGATCAGCGCGCGATTTTGCGCCGTTTAGCGGAGTTGCAATACACCCGCAACGATATGGATTTTCATCGTGCAACTTATCGAGTTCGCGGTGAAGTCATCGATGTTTATCCTGCCGATTCCGATTTAGAAGCGCTGCGTATCGAATTATTCGACGATGAGATCGAACAGCTTTCCATTTTTGATCCGCTTACCGGCGAGGTGCTAGGTAAAGTCGCACGCTATTCTATTTACCCGAAAACCCACTATGTTACGCCCCGTGAAAAAGTTCTTGATGCGATTGAACGCATTAAAGAAGAGTTGCGTGAGCGCTTAGAGTATTTGCGAGCTAACGACAAACTGGTGGAAGCGCAGCGACTCGAGCAGCGCACCCGTTACGATTTAGAAATGATGCAAGAACTTGGTTATTGCAACGGTATCGAAAACTATTCGCGCTATTTATCGGGGCGCGATCCAGGTGAACCGCCGCCAACTTTGTTCGATTATTTACCGCCTAACGCTTTGCTGGTTATCGATGAAAGCCATGTGACTGTGCCGCAAATTGGCGCTATGTACAAAGGCGACAGATCCCGTAAAGAAACCTTAGTGGAATACGGATTTCGGTTGCCGTCGGCGCTCGATAACCGCCCCATGCGATTCGACGAGTGGGAGCGTATTTCACCACAAACGATTTTTGTTTCCGCGACACCTGGTAAGTATGAAGCCGAGAACCAAGGGCAAGT
This sequence comes from Cellvibrio sp., assembly GCA_051885175.1. GTDB lineage: Bacteria > Pseudomonadota > Gammaproteobacteria > Pseudomonadales > Cellvibrionaceae > Cellvibrio. Next base: position 423,469 of record JBJEWS010000011.1, on the reverse strand, counting down.
GGTCGAGCAAGTCGTGCGCCCAACTGGGTTAATCGACCCAGTTATTGAGGTGCGACCAGCAACGACTCAAGTCGATGATGTGTTATCGGAAATTCGGATTCGTGCAGCTCAAGATGAACGCGTATTGGTAACGGTGCTCACCAAACGCATGGCGGAAGATTTAACCGAATATCTTGCCGAACACGGCGTTCGTGTGCGTTATCTGCATTCGGATATCGATACCGTCGAGCGGGTCGAAATTATTCGCGATTTGCGATTGGGGCAATTCGATGTGCTGGTGGGAATCAACCTGCTGCGAGAAGGTCTAGACATGCCTGAGGTTTCGCTTGTGGCGATTCTCGACGCTGACAAAGAAGGTTTTTTACGTTCCGATCGGTCGTTTATTCAAACTATCGGACGCGCGGCACGTAACGTCAACGGTAAAGCGATTTTGTACGCAGATAAAATGACCGGCTCTATGCAGCGTGCTATCGATGAAACCGAGCGTCGTCGTCAGAAGCAAATCGATCACAATACAAAGCACGGCATAGTGCCGCAAGCTTTGGTTAAAAGTGTATCCGACATTATGGAAGGCGCTCAGGTGCCGGGTTCGGGCAGCCGCAAAGACCGTAATAAAGCGGCAGCAACTCGTGAGAAAGCCGCGAAATATGCGGTCGAGGCAGAAGGTAAAGACATTTGGAAAACCATCGAACTCATGGAAAAACAAATGTTCCAAGCCGCTAAAGATTTAGAATTCGAGGTCGCAGCAAAACTACGCGATCAAATAGATCAATTGAAAAAGCGCGCAATGAATCAATAGTTGCGTGAGGAAAGAAAATGGTTAACTCACCTTCTGGTCAAGTGTTTCGCTGGGCCGACATGTTTAAAATTTGGCGGGATTTTTGTCAGGCTCCTGAATTACCTTTCTGCGATCGCTGGCTTAAACAAATTTTCAAAACCCAGTTTCCAATCGTAAAAGTCACGCTTGCTGAACAGCTACAACTCACTCATGCATTCAATAAAGCCATTGCGAATTTAGAATTGGCGGCTTATTTGCAACAGGCTTTTGAGCGCGACATTAGCGAATTTACAGATGAGTCAGTGCTCGAATTTGATGCGCAATTCTCTCCCAATATGTCGAAACAAATTCCTCATCAAGATTTTTGGTATTGGGTAAGTTTGCGGGCGGATTTAGATGTGAGCGACTTTCAAGTGCGCCGCAAGCAAGATCGCGATGCGTTTTTTGATCGTTTTAAAACACTGGCCGAACAAGATCCAACATCGCCTCAAGGTCTTTTATGGTACGGCTTACGTCCACGTTTTAAAGACGCATTATTAGAGCGTGCTCATGTGTCTCACTGGAGTAGTGGTGAGCTTAAAACTTTTATCAAAGGCCAAGTCGAGCCGCTGCCTTTGTGGTTGCGTCACGCCAAAGGCGAATCGGCCGAGGCCATCGCGCGCGAATTAATTCAAGAAGGCGTTAACGCAAGAGTGGAAGCGGGTGTGATCTGCGCCGAAGGTGGGCGAGGCGTGACGCAAACCCGCGCCTATCGAACCGGAAAAATCGAAATTCAAGATTTATCGAGCCAGCAAATCGCGGCGAGTGTACAAGTCACCTCTGGCCAAAAGGTGTGGGATGCCTGTGCTGGTGCCGGCGGTAAGACACTTGCCATCGCCGCCAATATGGGCAACAAAGGCTCCTTAGTGGCGACCGACCTTTACGATTACAAACTACTCGAGCTCAAGCGTCGCGCCAAACGCGCCGATTTATTTAATCTTCGTACCTTCACTTGGGATGCGAAAGCGCCGTTGCGACTACCTAAAGATGTAGCCAAGCAACAGGGGTTCGATTGGATTCTTATCGATGCGCCTTGCAGTTCGTCGGGTACTTGGCGACGTAATCCAGATGCGCGCTGGCGGCTCGAAAAACAAGATGTCGAAGAGTTGGTACAGTTACAGCGGCAGATTATTACTCGCGCGCTGCCAGCACTTCGAAAAGGCGGCCATTTAGTGTATGCCACCTGCAGTTGGCAAGTGGCCGAAAACGAGGAGCAGGTGCGTTGGATACTCGCGAGCTTCCCTGAGCTGACGTTAGTTTCCCAAACTCTACTCGGCTCACCGATGAGTCTTTCCGATACTATGTTTGTAGCGGTGTTGTGCGCGTCGAATCCTTAACAAGGCACGGCCTTATTCCATAAAGGACGAAAATCATGGTTTACGATGTGGTGGTAATCGGCGCGGGTATTCAGGGCGTTGGTGTGGCTCAAGCCTGCGCGGCGGCGGGTTATTCGGTGCTGGTGGTTGAGCAAACGGCGCCTGCGGCCGGCACATCCAGTAAATCATCAAAACTCATTCATGGCGGCTTGCGGTATTTGGAATCGGCGCAGTTTAGCTTGGTGCGGGAAAGTTTGGCCGAGCGTGCGCTCTTGCTGGAATTGGCGCCTGAGCTCGTGCAGCTCAAGCAATTGCATATCCCGATTTACCGCAACACCACACGCTCGGCGTTAACCATTCGAGCGGGTCTGCATATTTATCGCGCGCTATCAGGGTTCGATACAAACACGCGGTTTAGCCGTGTACCTTCATCGCAATGGGATCAGCTAAGTGGCCTTAAAACCGATGGTTTAAAAGCCGTTTTTCGCTACGCCGAGGCTCAAACCGATGATGCCGCGCTCACGCGTGCCGTTTTACAGTCGGCGACATCGCTGGGTGCCGAAGTTAAATTGGGCGTTAAATTTGTGGGCGCTAATATTCATGCAACGGGCGTTAGCGTTCAGTTGCAGTCGCCTTTACAAGAATTGAGTGTCGATTGTCGCGTGCTGGTAAATTGCGCAGGTGCTTGGGTCGATGAGGTTTTGGCGGCGGTTACACCTAAGCCAGCCATGCCTGAGGTGGAGCTGATTCAAGGCAGCCACTTGCTGTTACCGCCCGTGGTAGACCAGTACTTTTATTTAGAAGCACCAAGCGATCGTCGCGCGGTGTTTGTGCTTCCCTATCAAAATAAATTGATGATAGGCACTACCGAGAAACACCATGGGGGAGCGCCCAGTGCGGCGGCCTGCAGCGCGGAAGAGCGACATTATTTGCTCTCGACGCTCAACCACTATTTTCCGCATTTGTTGTATCACCAAGATCAGGTGGAATCTTTCGCGGGCTTGCGAGTGCTACCCAAAAGCGACGAGCGCGCTTTTTCACGATCTCGCGATGTCATGATGAGCTGTGATAACGAAACATCGCCCAGAATGATTTCAGTGGTGGGAGGAAAACTCACCACCTATCGCGCGACCGCCGAGCAGGTATTGGCGAAAATTCGTCCATGCCTTCCGGGGGCGACACCGCGCGGTGATACACGCAAATTAAAACTCACACCGGTTGTTTGATTTATTTTGACCAGAAGCCGGAAAAGCCGCTGATCGTCGTTTTCATCTGGCGCGAGTCGTCCTAGAATACGCGTGCTTTTAACCTCTTTTGCTAGCGGACACCGCTAAGGATTCATTGTGAACTTTACTGGCGCTCATATCCTTTCTATCCAGCAGTTTGATCGCGACGATATTCGCCGCATTTTTCAGGTGGCCGATGCTATGGAGCCTTACGCTCAACGTCGCAGAACCACAAGCGTGCTCAATGGCGCGATTTTGGGGAATATGTTTTTCGAGCCAAGCACTCGCACCCGCGTGAGTTTTGGGGCTGCTTTCAACCTTTTGGGTGGCGAGGTGCGGGAAACCGTTGGAATCGAAAGTTCATCGCTCAGTAAAGGCGAATCCTTGTACGATACTGCGCGTGTTTTGTCGGGTTACAGCGACGTTATCTGTATGCGCCATCCGGAATCAGGTTCCGTTGCGACTTTCGCTGAAGGCTCACGAGTCCCAGTGATTAATGGCGGTGATGGTGCGAACGAGCATCCCACCCAAGCATTACTCGATCTATACACCATTCAAAAAGAACTCAAAAGCAAAGGCCGCAGCCTAGACGATTTGCGCATCGCGATGATCGGCGATTTGAAACACGGCCGCACAGTGCATTCGCTGTGCAAACTCTTGTGCGTGTTTCGTAATCTCAGCGTTGTATTAGTGTCGCCCAAAGAGTTGCAAATGCCGGATGAAATTGTCGAGGCGCTGCGTGAGGCAGGGCATAAAGTCTCCATATCAGAAGACTTGGCGTCGAGCATTGGTCACATCGATATCGCTTACTCAACGCGCATTCAAGAAGAGCGTTTTGCCAGCAAAGAAGAGGCCGATAAATATCGCGGGCGTTTCCGCTTAAATCAGTATGTTTATTCGCAATTTTGCGAACCGACTACGGTGATTATGCATCCCTTGCCGCGAGACTCTCGTCAAGAGGCCAACGAATTGGATAACGATTTAAACTCCAATCCTAATTTGGCTATTTTCCGTCAAGCGGATAACGGCGTGCTGGTGCGCATGGCATTATTTGCGTTGGTGCTGGATGTTGCCGATCAGGTGGATAAATATTCTCGTGAAGTGACGTGGTACAACTCGTTACGTAATCCGCAAGCCTAATTGGCGCATCCGCAAGGTTAAACGAGAAAAAGCTAAAAAGAAAAAGCCCCTGTTGGGGCTTTTTTTATTCAACTAATTCAGCAATTTTATTGATCAATAAATCGTTGTCGCGCTCGTCGGGCAATACGAATTTTATGTTGGTTAATTTTTCTCGTCGTAATTGCTCCGGTTGCTGAGTTAACACTATGGGCACGTGTTTTGTTTGTGGCAATTGCGTCAATATGTGGCAGGCGGCGAGGTTGTCTTGTTCGGCTACATGACGGCTCATGAGTACTAAATCGGGTCGCAAACTTTGCGCAAGCTCGATGCACTCAAGGGAAGATTCGCAGTGCAGCAAATTAAATTTGTCTTGCAAGAGCGACGTGAGTCGATCTGACTCGGATTTGTTTTCGTGCGCGATTAAGAGTGTTTTATGCGTGGCAAGTTCGTGAATTAAGGTTCGGTTCCGAGCCGTATGTTTTACGCGGTAGAGTGCGCGGTCGGCGTTTTTAATCAAATCGTCTAGCGTGTGATGGGTCGCCTTAACGCAGGTCACACCGCCAATACTGACGGTAACACTGGTAAATGTGGGCGATTTCTCGTGTGCAATTCCCAGTTGCTGAACATGTTGCTGAATGCGCTTTGCCACCGCTTGTCCACCGGCCAAATCGGTATTCGGTAAGAGAACCACAAACTCTTCGCCACCGTAGCGGCCAACAATATCGGTTTCGCGCGGAAGCGATTCTTGAATACAGCGCGCTACTTGTTTTAAACAGGCATCGCCCTCTGGGTGACCATAATGGTCGTTATAAAGTTTGAAGTGATCCACATCGATCATGAGTGCCGACATGGGTTGGCGTTGGCGACGCGTGTGTGCCCAGTGCTGCTGAGCCAGATCGGTGAAAGTGCGACGGTTATAGATTTGAGTAAGCGAGTCGATTTGGCTTAGCGTGGCTAAATCGGCGTTGAGGCGATTGAGCTGATCGCGCATTTCGGTAATGCGTTCCATTGCGCGAATTTTGGCTTGAATAATGGCGGCGCTCACCGGTTTGATTAAATAGTCATCGCCCCCGGCATCAATGCCTTCGCGATAACTGGCATCGTCGTTAAGGCCGGTCACAAAGATAATAGGAATCCAATGGGTGCCGAGCCATTCCCGGATTAAGCGAGTCGTCTCAAAGCCGTTAAGCCCCGGCATTTCCACGTCCATAATGATCATGTCGATGGGGGTCATTTCGAGTAGTTGTAAGGCTTCCTCACCGGATTGCGCGACCACAGGAGTATGGCCCGCATCGGTAATGTAGGTGCTCATTGCGTAACGCAGCGTCGCGCTATCTTCAACCAAGAGTATTCGCATAATACATACACATGGGCAGCAATAAGATTGGCCCCGATCGTCCTTAAAGAGGCTGAGGAGCTAAGGTTGCTCAGCAAAACCGTTGGCTCGATGATTATTGTGAAATGAGCCAGATATTCAGCAAGATGACTGATAAGTGCACATGTTAATTCAAAATTATAATAAATGCCTATTTATTTTATATCTTTAACGTATCGCCAGCCTGAGTTGAAGCGTTTAAAGAAAGAGCGTTCTTGATGGCGAGTGGTTTGACCATCGGCTTCGTAAGTCGCCACAAATTCGACTATGCCTTCACCATCGGATTCGAGCCCTTGAACACGGTCGAGAATTTCAAGGCTAATCCAGCGACTATTTTCGGCCCAAAATCGGATATCGTCTTTACTGCTATCGCGTCGCGCGTTTTTCTCCCAAGTGTTCCAAAGATAATCGACCTCGACCACCACATGCGCGGTGTAACGCGAACGCATTAAGGCTTCGGCTGTCGGTGCAGGCGTGCCTTCTAGATACCGGAGGCAGCAATTGGCAAAAGTACCGGAAGAGCCACAGGGACAGGCAACGGAGGGGGCGATTGTGCTCATGAAAGGCGTATTTCCAAGGCTTGTGAAAATGGGTTTAGGTGGCAATTTTCGTCTATTTTGGGTATTTTGTGCAGCTAATTGCACAGTTCATTTTGAATGTGCGCGGTTCAATTCACCCTAACGGTTTACCATGAGCGAATTTGACGATATTCGTCCTTATCACGATAGCGAAGTGCGCCCCACGCTTGATCGAATCCTCGCCGATCCAGAGTTAACGCAAGCGATTACCAAATTTAAGTTTCCTAATGCCAGTGGGCCTTTTGGTTGGTTGCTACGCCCCCTGGTCAAGCGCAAGCTCGAAAAAGAACTTGCCAATATTTCAGATATCAAAGGCTTTCAGGACGTGATCGAGAAGTACATGTCCAACATGATCGAGAGTACCATGTCGGGTTTCTCGACTTCGGGCCTCGATAAACTCGACCCTACGAAGCCGTACCTATTTATTAGCAATCATCGCGATATCGCGATGGACCCTGCATTTGTTAACTGGTCGCTGTACCATAATAATTGCAACACGCTGCGCATCGCGATTGGCGATAACTTGTTAACCAAACCTTACGTGTCGGATTTGATGCGACTTAACAAGAGTTTTATTGTTAATCGTTCTGCCAAAGCCCCGCGCGAAAAGTTAAAAGCGGCCAAACATTTGTCGGCATATATTTATCACTCGATTGTGAATGAATTATCGAGTATCTGGATTGCCCAGCGCGAAGGACGAGCAAAAGACGGTTTAGATAAAACCAACTCTGCCGTGCTCGGTATGATCGGTTTGAATAAACCAAAAGATGTGGCCTTGGCCGATTATATTCGTCAGCTGCGAATTGTACCTGTATCGATTTCTTACGAGCTCGACCCCTGCGATGCGGCCAAAGCGCACGAACTTTACGAGCAGCGCACCAATGGTGCTTACGAAAAAGAAGAACACGAAGACGTACGCAGTATTGCATTGGGTATTACAGGCCAAAAGGGCCGAGTTCACGTGGCGTTTGGCTCTATGCTCGATGACGATTTCCAAACCATGGACGAAGTAGTTGAAGATATCGATCGTCAAATTATTGCCAATTATCATCTTCATCCCACCAATTGTTTTGCTTACGAAACCTTGCATGGAGAGGCTCCAGTTGTGGCAGTCGGGGCTTCGCAAATTCCTTATGATTCTTCGGCCTACACGCAGGAAAAAGCTGAATTTGCCGCACGCATGGACAAAATTCCCGTTCACGAGCGCGAGATTGCGCTTGCTATCTACGCGAATCCCATCGTCAATCAGGCGAGCCTAACTCGCGTTTAACCCGCGTCCCCTCGTTTCCTGAGGGGGCGATGCAGGCCCTTGAATGCTTACAGATGATTTAAAAAAACAGATTCAATCGGCCTACAGCCAATTTTTGGAAAGTCGTGGATTAAAGCCGCGTTACGGCCAAAAACTGATGATTGCCGAGATCGCTAAGACGCTCGGTAATATCGAACTTGATGCCGAACAGCATCGCATCCCAAACGAAAATTTTGGTTCCCATATTTGTGTGGTCGAAGCAGGTACGGGTACTGGTAAAACTATCGCCTATCTTTTGCCAGCCATAGCTGTTGCCAAACACTTAGGGAAAAAACTGGTGATCTCTACGGCAACAGTTGCTTTGCAAGAGCAAATTGTCGAAAAAGATTTACCCGAGTTACTTCGCCACAGCGGTTTGCAATTTAGCTTTACCTTGGCAAAAGGGCGGGGCCGCTATTTATGTCTTAGTAAGTTAGATAATTTAATTGCCGAATACGAAAGTGGCCTTAACCCCACCAAAGCGCTCTATGAAGATGAGTACCCCAGCATCACCGCCCAAGGCATAAAGCTCTATCAATCGATGGTAGACGCCTTGGCATCCAATAAATGGAACGGTGAGCGAGATACGTGGCCGCAAGCGCTTGAGCAGAGCGAATGGCAAATCATTACCACCGATCACCGCCAGTGCACTGGGCGTCGCTGCTCTAACGTATCTGTATGCAGTTTTTTTAAAGCGCGCGACTCTTTGCATGCGGTCGATGTAATTGTTACTAACCACGATTTGGTATTGGCCGATTTAGCATTAGGTGGCGGTGCGATTTTGCCCGAGCCACAAAATGCTATTTTCGTTTTCGATGAAGGCCATCATTTACCCCAAAAAGCGCTTAACCATTTCGCTCATCACAGTCGGCATTTAGCGACCAGCAAATGGTTGGACCAATGCAATAAATCTCTGGGAACTATGCTTGGGCACATCAGCGGTGCGGGAAATGTCGATCGCTTTGCCGAGCAATTGCCCGCGCTATTTATGGAAGCCAAGCAGGGCTTGGATAGAATTTATCCGCTGCTCGATGAATTGGTGCAAACCATCGCTTTTGATGATCGTTTGAGTAACTATCGCTTTCCAAACGGTGTGGTGCCGCCTGAAATTCTCGAAGCGAGTGACGATATTTTTAAAGCCTTTGATCGGCTCAACGATATTTTATCGAAAGTTGCTGCCGAGATTTCCATGGCGATGGAAGACGTGCACTGCCCAGTGCCCAAAATTGATCTGGAAAATCACTATCCAATTATCGGGCTTTGGCAAGCGCGCGCCGAAGCTAACCGCAGTTTGTGGCTAACCTATGCTAAACCCGATACCCATCAGTCAGTTCCGCTAGCGCGCTGGATCACACCGGTCGATGCTACAGGTTCGATTGATCTAGAAGTTTGTTCGAGTCCAATTGTTGCCGCACGCACGCTAGAGTTTTCACTCTGGACAAAAGTGTGTGGCGCGGTAGTGACTTCGGCAACCCTGACGGCGCTTGGAAATTTTCAACGCTTTCAAATGCGATCGGGTACGCCGGAACACGCCCATTATCATCAAGTGCCGAGTCCGTTTAATTTTGCGGGCGCGACTCTCGAAATTCCAAAGGGTGCGGTGGAAGCGAATAATGCCGATGTTCACACCACGTCTATCATTAAACTTTTGCCCGAGATTATCGATATCAACGAAGGTACGCTCGCGCTATTTTCGTCGCGTCGACAAATGCAAGACGTTTACGAGGCGATGCCGAAAGAACTGCGCGATCGGATTTTAATTCAGGGTGACAGTTCTAAGCAGGAAATGTTAAATCAGCACAAGGCGAGGCTTGATGCTGGCCTTGGCAGTGTGTTATTCGGGTTGGCGAGTTTTGCTGAAGGTGTGGATTTGCCGGGCAAATATTGCACCCATGTGATTATTGCCAAACTGCCGTTTGCCGTACCTGATGACCCTATCGAGGCGGCGCTGTCAGAGTGGATCGAATCGCGTGGTGGAAATCCCTTTATGGAAATTAGTGTTCCCGACGCGAGTTTAAAACTCATTCAAGCCTGCGGGCGTTTACTGCGCACCGAATCCGATACAGGGAAAATTAGCCTCCTTGATCGGCGGTTGGTGACTAAGCGATATGGCAAAGCGATTTTGAATTCTCTGCCGCCTTTTACGCCTGTGTTTAATTAACGGGAAAGTGTTATGTCTGAAAAAGCGATCCAATTATTATCGATTCTGATCGACGTGGAATATGAGTTGCGCCGTTTGCAATTGTGGGAGGCTGTGGCGCCCAGCGATGAAGCTTTGGCGAGCACTCAGCCATTTGCCGTGGACACGCTAACGTTTGCCCAGTGGGTACAGTTTATTTTTATTCCAAAATTACGGCTGCTGGTTGAACATAAGCAGCCGCTACCGGCGGTATCGGGCATTGCGCCCATGGCCGAGCAATATTTTGCGGCGCTACCTGTAGATGCCGTTACTTTAATTCAACATATCGATCGCATTGACGTGCTGCTCTCGGGTAAATCCGCACTTTAAGGTGGGAGAATAGTGTGTAAAGCAATCGGTATTGTGCCGATTGCTTTGCGTGAGGGGAGAACTAGCGCTGCAAATCGTTGGGCGAGAAATTAAAAGTGTCGAGAAGCGCTTCAACATCGGCACGGACTAAGGCACGCTCATCGAGCTTTTCTCGGGCGGTCGCGGGTAAATCGGCATAGTCGATAATGTTTTTCTCAACCAAAACATTTATCAAATCTTCCAGCACCCGCACGGTTGCGATATCGCTTTGGTGCAGTTTTTCGAGGTGGTGCCGCATCTCTTCTTGTGCCCTCAACCAGATAGAAACGTCGTCCGCTGTTTCTGGCTCTTCGGCAGTCATGCCTGGAAAAGCGTTAAAAGATACTCGTAATAATTTCCCTGACGAATCGCGCTGCGTGTAAACCATGGTTGTTCCACAAAAAGTATTGGTCTGCGGTGTATTGTCTAGCTTAACAAACTCACAACGGTAAAGCGTGATAAATGGCTCTGGGCCGTTACAAATTGACTCATTAATTGAAAATCGTTTGGCTTGGTCGCCTGCAAGTTATACATGCGAAGCGCAAAAAACTCTGCCCATTCGCTGTCATTTTTGTTGGACTGCTCGGCTAAGAATTGCTGGACATCTTGTTTACGCTGATTAATTTGATCGCGCAGTCCGCTGATTTTATCGAGTGATGTCACCACGCTATCGAGCAATTGACGCAAATCGCGGGTCGAATCGAAATTAATTGTGCCTGGCAACTGTAAAAAATGCTCGTGATGCGCAGTTATGGGCGTAAAACTTCCGGCGGGGGCCAGCTTACCTTCACCCTGAATTTTGAGTGCGGGCTCGATTTTTTTCCATTGCTGTTCAGGTGCCGAAAAGGTGAGCTTGCCAGATTCATCGAGCTCGGCTCGCAAGCCTTCTTGACCAAGGCTCACATTGAAGCGACGTAAGATATCTTCGGTAGAAGCACCTTCCGTTAAGGTAACGGCAAGCGGAGATTCGAAATGGCGGCCTGCGCTAAATACCAGCGTTTCGTTCCCTGCGGATTTGATTGCATCGATTGAATCTAAACCTTCTAATTTAAATCGTGCGCGAACAGGCTCGTTTAAGCGCAGTTTAAAGGTTGCATCCAATGATTGCCCGCTGAGCTTTGATCGCTCGCGAAGCAGCCGCTCAATTTTCTTTAAGGCCTCAAGGCTTGCTTCGCGCTCAGCAGCGGAAATGGGGCTACCCAGTTGGCGACTGATATTCATTTTAAGTTCCATCAATTTTGATGAAACCTGTTCTAAATACTGGTCGGCCGATTGCAGCGCGGATAATTGCTGGTTAAGTTGAAGACTGAACCCTGACGATTGATTGCCAAAACGCTCGTTTGCGTTGATAGCCGCTTGCGTCTCTTTACGAATCAGTTGTGGCGATCCAGACACCCGTTGCTCTTGCCAATGGTTGGGCAGAGCGCGGGTATTGAGTGTTGTATTAAGTCCGAGATGTTTCTCGATTTTCATGACGTTTCAATTCCACAATCGTCGCGGTTGTTCAGCACTTAGGATTGGCTGAACAAAGATAAATTGTTAATCATCATATAGGTTTTTTGAGATGCCTGAAGAGCCAACTGATAGTTGGCTAAATCAATGCTCGCTTTCGCATAATCCAACTTGGTTAAATCGTTGTCGATTTTTTGGTTGGTTAGCGAGACCTGCGAATTTGTTTCTTGCAAGAGCGACAATGTATTTTGTCTTCCACCCAGCTCAGTGACTGCCGAAAGAATACCATTTTGCGCTTGAGTAATCGAATTGAGCGTGTTTTCGAGCAGAGTTCGTACTTGCGCCGAATTATTGGCAAGGTTAGGGGATTTAAGCTCGTTAACGACTTGATGCAATTGGTTAAGCGCGTCTACCGAGTTATTAAAAATCGCTGGAGCTGTGACATTTTCCGGAACGAAAATACCATTGGCCACTGCCGCTTGACGCTGCTTATCGTTGCCAGTGATGGCATAGGTTTGCGTCAGAGGGTCAAACGTGATGGCCGGTGTTTCGCTTAAGGTTCCTGAAAATAAATAGCGGCCTTCTTCATCGCGAACGTTAACAAAATTCACAAGAGTTTGTTCGAGCGTTTCCAGTTCGCCTGCGATTGCGGCTAAATCGTCAGGGGTGTTTGCGCCGTTGGCAGCCCAGAGCAACAAATCGTTAATGTTTAAAATCGTATCGGACGCTGCCATTAAATTCGTTTCTTGAATTGCGAGGCTGCTCGATAAATTACTGATGTTAGTGCTGTATTGGGAGAGCGCCGCCTCTTCGCGTTGGATGCGCAGTAAACGCACACTGGCAATTGGGTCGTCTGATGGCAATTGAATGCGCTTGTTAGTCGCCATCTGTTGCATGAGTTTGGCGAGTTTAACAGTACTGTCGTTCATCGAGCTTGCCATTACGGCAGTTATTTGAGCATTAGTGGTACGCATGATTTCTTCCGGCGACTAATTAAAGCATTGCAATCATTTGATCGAATAAATTGTTAACGGTCGAAATGACCTTCATGTTGGCTTGATAGGCCTGCTGATAATTCATCAGATTGATATATTCTTCATCGAGATTGACGGCGCTGACGCTATTACGTTGCGACTGCGCTTGCTCCTGCACCGTGGTGGCTGTATCCAAGTCCGCTTGGTTTTGTCGACTGATGCTCGCAATATCACCCAAAATTACCGCGTAAGCGTCGTTTAGGGTGATTTGATTTCCCGCAACCGTGATGGTCTCGTTGCGCAATTTAAAGACTTCGAGTAGCGCTTCGTTGTTGCCAGACTCGTTGGGCGCCGACGAAAAGGCGAGATCACTCGCGCTTAAATTATTCACTTCTAACAGTTGGCTGGTAGAGCCAGGGTTAAAGCTGAACAAAGGTGCTCCAGCATTGCCGTTTAAATCGTAACCTTGAGCAAGCGCTTGGTTAACCAAACTGGAAATTTGCTGAGCCATTTCTTCGAGTGCTTTTTGAGTCGGGCGCATAGTCTCGAACTCGGCTTTATATAAACCGCCAAACGCACCGCCAAAGGAATCTTGTGCTAAAGGGTAGTCAGTGTGTGCAAAATGCAGCATTACTTTTTGTTCGCCGGTAGCGGTTTCGTCGACCGTCAATCGGGCTGCGGTGCTGCCATCAACCAAAGGCTGGCCATTGGCCAACGAAATATTAAGAACACCGTGTGGTCCGTTGGTGGTGCGGACCTGTGCAAACTTCGCAAGCTGTCCGATTAGAGTATCGCGCTCATCTTCGAGGGTAGAGGTATCGCCATTTACTGATTTTGTTTCCAAAATCTTTTTATTGAGCAGAGCGATATTTTCAGTTAATCCATTAATTTCTTGGCTCATGGCGATGCGCTGCTCGTGCAGGGCATTCATTTGCGATTGGATGCTGCTGGTTAAACCGTTGAATCGCTGTGCTAAGTTGCCCGCTTCGTTAATGACTTGCTGACGCAGCGCAATAGAATTTGGTGTGGCACTGGCTTCACTAATTGCGGCAAAAAATTGATCGAGCCCTGAACTGATGCTGGCGCCATCACCCGACATTAAAGATTCGATAGCCGTGAGGTATTGTTGGTTGGCCGCGTAGTGTTCTCGCTCGGTAGTGGCTCGCCAAACCTGTTGCGTTAAAAATGAATCTGCAATGCGGCGAATACTGGTGACTTGCACACCGGCTCCGGCATGAAGTCCGGATACACCTGCTAAGGCTTTAGTGTTCACGCTCAACCGAGAAAATCCGGGCGTATTGACGTTAGCAATATTTTGACTGGTAGTAGTGAGCGATACTTGGTTAGTGTTTAAACCGCTGTACGCAATTTGAGAAATATTGCTCATGTAACATCTGCCCGTTTACGCGATAAAGTTTTTTAAAAACATCCTAATTGGATAAGGCGACATGTGGCTCGGCTTACTTAAATGCGACTCGACCATTGCGAGGATTGAACTCGCCGAGAATCGATTGCGTGTAGTGCCGAGTTTCGCTTAAGGGAATTCGATTGACCCAATTCGCCTCGCTAATTTCGCCGGTGCGAGGATCGCCAATAGTCGAAAGCCACTCATCGACACGACCAGGGCCTGCGTTATAAGCCGCTAATGCCAGTGGGGTAGAGTGATCGTAGCGCTTGAGCATTTTTTGAAGATAGGCTGTGCCCAAGCGCATATTGTAGTGAGGGTCCTTTAGCAGCCGCTCGCTTGAATAATTCAAGCCTTGCTCTTGAGCCATTTCGCGTGCGGTGGATGGCATCAACTGCATTAAGCCCAATGCACCTTTGGGCGAGACCGCGTCTATGCGACCCGACGATTCTTGCTTAATGACTCGTTTAACGAGCTGGTAGAAATCTGATTTCGATAGCGCTTCACCAAATCGATTCCCCATAAGACTGAGTTCATTAGCGAGTTTTTCACCTAAGCGTGTAAGTGGTTGGCTTAAGGCGCTGCTGGTTGGCGCATTGCGGTAAAGTTGCAAAAAAGCGTTGTCATCAGCCACGCGCAAACTTTCGCGGGCAGGTTCAGTAAAGAGCGAACGTGTTCCGTTAAACGGTGTGGCTTGAGTGTTGCTAGTGGCGTTTGCAGTAAAGTGTTGATCTGCACTAACGGACTGGCTCACCGCTGAGGGATTTGAGTTGGCCGGGCTTAATTGTTTGACAATCAAGTCGGCCAAACCAGTTTGTTTTCCCTGCGCTAATTTTTGCGCGAGAGCTTGATCGTAAAATTCTTGATAAGTCGAGAGGGTATTACTTTTAAAACTGTGCTCACTCGAAAGCGCATCAGTCGCCTTGCGCATTTGTTTAAGCACTTGCTGTAAAAATAATGCTTCAAATTCTTGCGCGGCCGCGTCCAAGTTATTGGGGCGAGGTGAACTTTCGGCCGTGGTGGAGAAGGGCATTAATGGTGATGCATTAAGAGAAAGGTCGTTAATTGCCATTAAATCACCACCAGCTCGGCATTGAGTGCACCGGCGCGCTCGAGTGCTTGAAGAATACTCATAACATCGTCCGGTGTTGCACCAAGGCTATTAATCGTTTTAATAATGCTATCGAGAGTTGCGCCTTCGTCCCACTTGAACATATTCGGACGATCTTGGGTGACTTGAACCTCACTCTCGGGTGTTGCAACCGTATTGCCATCGGCAAAAGCATTAGGCTGGCTGACTTGGAAAGATTCGGCAATGGTGACAGTGAGTGCACCATGGCTTACCGCCGCTGCCTTCACCCGCACGCCTTCACCAATCACTACCGTGCCAGTACGGCTGTTGAATACTACTTTGGGGCGTACGCGACCTTCGTCGATCTCGAGATTTTCCAACATCGCCATAAATCCTAGGCGTTGATCTTGGTTGCTTGGCGACATTAACGTCACCTTAGTCGGGTTGGTGGCCGACGCGACTTGCGTACCAAAACGATTGTTAATACTGGTGACGATATTGTGCGCAGTTTGAAAGCTGGGCTTTTTCAAATTGAGCGTAATGGTATCGATATCGGCAAAGTCCGAAGGGATTTCGCGCTCAAGTGTAGCGCCGTTTGGAATTAAACCGGAGTTGGCGCTATTGATGGCAACGCTCGAACCCGAACGGCCTTGAGCGTTTAAACCGCCAATAACAACCGCACCTTGAGCAATCGCATAAACTTCGCCGTCAACGCCGACCAGTTGCGTCATTAATAATTGGCCGCCGCGTAAACTTTTTGCATCGCCAAGTGACGATACCGTCACGTCGAGTTTTTGGCCTGGTCCGTAGTGGCTTGGCACTTCGGCCGTCACAGTGACTGCGGCCACGTTTTTTAATTTAGGGTCGATGTTGGCCGGCAAATTAATACCAAACTGCTTCACCATATTCGCAACAGACTGGCTGGTGAATTTGACTTGGTTTTTATCGCCAGTGCCATCGAGGCCCACCACTAATCCGTAACCAATGAGTTGGTTTTCGCGAATACCTTCTACATCGACTAAATCCATGAGCATGGCGGCTTTAAGTGGCGCAGAAAAAATTACGCTTAAAGTCAAAGCGAATAGAGTCATTAATAACGATTGGCGGATAGAAAAGTACCTTAACATGCTAAGCCTTTTTTAAAGCAGCGATTACATCGGGAATAAAGGAGAAGCAAAAAAGCGCGTTAACCATCCTGCTTGATTGGTTTGCGCCAGAGGGCCTTTTCCTGAGTAAGAAATTTTGGCATTTGCCACGTGTTGCGACGATATTTGGTTGCGATGATTGATATCGTCCAAGCGAACCAAACCGGTTAGGCGAATATATTCATCGCCCTGATTAAGACGTAAGGCTTTCTCGCCTTTGACAAGTAAGGTGCCGTTAGGCAAAACCTTGTGTACTGTAACGGCAATAGCGCCACGCAAGGTATTTTGTTGCGAGCTCTTAGCCGATCCCGAAAAATCGCGGTCGCTGCTAATGCTGGTGTTAAGATCGTCAATCACCGAGTTAAATAGAGTCGGTGCGGGTAAAGAGTTAGCGCTTTTTTTACCAAAGCTTGTGCCCGCACTTTTGCTCGATTGTGTCGATTCATCTAGTACCACAGTTAAAATATCACCCACTCGCAACGCGCGGCGGTCGGATAAAATCGAGTTGGTATAACCTTGACGAAATAGTCCGCCGCGTGTGGTTGCCGGCAAACTGTAATCCAATTCGAGTGGTTCATACTCTTTGGATTCTTCCAGTTTTTTTTGTTTGTAGGAGGCGCAGCCGAATAGGCTGACACACAGTAAAGCAATTACCGCTAAGTGACATTTGCCTGTGCCAGTGGACAGCCTAACCTTCATGGACATTACACCTGTTGATTCAAAAACTGCATCATGTTCGAGGATGCATCAAGAACTTTTGCGTTAGCTTCGTACGCGCGTTGAATGGCAATCATCGATACCATCGCTTCAACCACTTGAACGTTCGAGCCTTCAAGAACACCTTGCTTTAAGGTGCCTAATCCATCTTCACCTGGAATACCTTCGGTTGGCTCGCCGCTCGCGATAGTTTCGCGATATAAATTGCCGCCCATGGCTTCAAGGCCAGCTGGATTAATAAAGTTAACAAGCGTGATTTGGCCTAGCTCGCTCGGTAGGGTATCGCCTGGCAAAACCGCAGTGACTATGCCGTCGGTGCCAATGGTTAAATTTTTGCTGCCGGTTGGAATTTCAATGGCAGGAATTAACGGCAAGCCTTGAGAGTTAACGACCATGCCGTCGGTGTTCAATTGCAGTTGGCCATTTTCGGTGTAAAGAATTTCGCCGTTGGGCGACTCTACTTGTAAAAATCCCGAGCCCACAATGGCAACATCGAGCGGTTGTCCGGTGGTTTGCATATTGCCTTCGGTGAAAACTTTTTGCGTGCCGACAACGCGCACACCCGAGCCCAACTGCAAACCAGAGGGAACGGTATTGATTTGATCAGCCTGTGCACCCGGTTGTTTTTCGATGTTGTAAAACAAATCTTCGAATACAGCGCGATCGGCTTTAAAACCGTTAGTATTCACGTTAGCCAAGTTGTTGGCGACGGTGGACATGGCCTTATCTTGTGCAGCAAGACCTGTCTTGCTTACCCATAGTGCAGAACTCATAGGATTCCCCTTAGCTGCCGCGAATCATGCGGTTGCCCGCATCAGAAAGTGTTTCGGCCGCTTTCATCATTTTAATTTGTGTTTCGAAAGTGCGATTAAGACTCATGCTGGCGATAAGTTCTTCAATCACCGAGACGTTACTCATTTCCAAGTGGCCAGACAAAATATTGTCGGTTACCGCATCGGCGAGTGGTTGGCCGTCGGTGGTGACGATAAGGCCATGTTCGTTCTTCGCAAGTTCAACACCTTGTGGATCTACAGTGCGAATACGTCCAACTTCAACCATCAAGGTTTCACCTTGTGGCAAAACCGACACAGTGCCATCTGTACCAATATGAATGCTTTGAAAATCCGGAAGCTCAATAGGGCCGTCATCGCCTAATAGCGGGCGGCCATTGATTGTTAATTGTTGCTCGTTGTTAATTACAAGGCTTCCGTGGCGGGTGTAGGCTTCGCCACCCGCATGTTCGACGGCAAATAGTCCAGCGCCTTGAATCGCTAAATCCAACGTACGTCCGGTTACGGTGATCGGGCCGGGTGTGAGGTCCACACCGTTATTTTTAACGCGCGCCATATGCCGTGAATCGTAACCGTAACCTTCTACAGTTGCCGCTTCGGCACGTTCAAGATCAGCACGAAAACCCGGAGTGTTCACGTTAGCCAAATTATTTGCGCGCACCTCGAGCGAACTCATGGTGCGGTTAGCCGCGGTCATGGCGGTGTAGCCTAAGCGATCCATAGGTTATCTCTCATCAATTCCAATCTGATTAAACCGCGTTAAATAACACTTGGGTTAATTCTTTGTCGGTCGAAATAACTTTGGTGTTCGCTTGGTAATTGCGTTGACCTTCCATCAGGGCAACCAATTGCTCAGTTAAATCGACGTTAGAGTTTTCAAGCGCACCGGATGTGATATCGCCAAATACGCCCACAGTTGCGGTGCCTACAATGGCTTGACCTGATTCGATAGTTTCTTGCCATGCGGTTCCAGAAATATTTTTTAATCCATCCAGATTAGTGAAGGTTGCCATGGCCAATTGGCCTTGTAACAAGCGCTCACCATTGCTGTAGGTTGCATAAATCTTGCCGTCTTTCTCGACCGCTAAGCCAATTTTTTCACCCGCGGAATAACCATTAGGTGCGTTTTTAGTAACGACAAAATCAGCACCGTATTGGGTCGAGCTTTTGTAATTCACGTTAATAGCCAAAGGTGCAACGCCACCGGCAATACCCGTTGCACTTAACACCACTGGTTGATGTTGTGGTGGGTCGTTAGGGTCGTTGGCTTTCAAACGCGAATCGTCGTAGGGCGATGTCATTAAGCCTTCTGAATCGAAGGTTAAATTGGTGGAGCCGATTTGATTGGTCGCTGCAGTGCCATCTAAATAGTAGTGGGCAGTCCAATTATTATCGGCATTTTTAACGAAGTACTGTAACAGCGTGTGTTCTTTACCTTGAGAGTCGTAAACTTTTGAAGTGTAAGTAGAGTTGTAACTTTGTACATCGTCGGGCGAGAAAGTAGCCGACGTGGGTACTTCGGCGTTAGCGTCGAGGTTAAAGGTAAATTCGAGTTGATCGGTGGCTTTTGCTGGAATGTTGCTGTTACTTAATTGCAAATCGCTAATAGTGCCCACCAACAAATTGTTGTTGGCATCCACCGGATAACCTTGAATGAATTGACCTGACGCGTTGACCAAACGGTTATTAGTATCGGTACCAAACACACCTGCGCGCGTGTAGGACACATCGCCATTGGAGCCACGAGTCATGAAAAAGCCACCGCCAGAAATGGCTAAATCGAGCGTGCGGCCAGTGCTATTGATAGTTCCGTTTTGCGAAATACTCTGAACTAAGCCGCGGGTCTCTACACCGATGGCTGTGCTGTCGGAATAGATGCTCGCGAAATCGGCGCGAGAAGATTTAAATCCGGTGGTACCGGCGTTTGCAATGTTATTACTGATAGCGCCAAGTTGATCGTTGACCGAATTCAGTCCGGTAAGGGCAATATTAAAGCTCATAAGATAACCTTTGTGCGTAAATGTAAATTAATAGAGATCGTTTAATGCCACTTGGCCAAATTCGGTAATGTTGTAAAAGGGCACTTGGCCGATGCCGTCAATGTCTAGCTCTGGGCCTTGGGTGGTCACGCGAACGTTATTCACACGGCCTTTCACTTCAATAAAAGGCGATTCGCCAGACGAGGTTTCGATTGCGACTGAATAGGCACCGGGTGCCAAACCCAATTGCTGGGGATTAATCGAGAATTGATGCTTACCCAGACTCTGTGCGTTGAGCACTACTTCAGTTTTTTGACCCAAACCGTCGGTGAGCACAAGGCGAGTATCTACCGAGTTGTGGTTAAGCGAAAAACTTCCGCTGAGCGGTTTATCGCCCAAAATTAATGAGCTTGCACTCACGCTTACATCTTTACCCACAAGGCTCGATGCAGCGAGAGTTTGAATGTTATCCATGAGTACTAAATTGCTTTTACTCACATTGGCCATGTTCTCAAGGCTTTTTACCTGTGACATAGCCGAGTACTGATTTAAAAATTCTGTGGAATCAAGCGGGCTCGTTGGGTCTTGATTCTGAATCTGGGCAACCATCAAGGTAATAAAGTTATTTTCTAATTGAGTGGCATCACTCACGTTAACTGCTTGCTTAATGCCATCATCAATTGAATAACTGTTCTGATTTGCACCTACACCAAGGACGTTACTCATTACGATTCTCCTAAGCGCAGCAAGCCTTGTTGCATTGCTTTAATTCGGTTGAGCACTTCAACGTTGGTTTCAAAGCTGCGACTCGCCGACATCATGTCGGTCATCTCTTCAATTTCGTTGACGTTGGAGTAGTACACATAACCGTCGCGATCAGCTAAGGGGTTGTTTGGCTCGTAACGGCGTTTCGCTTCGGCCGTATCGGTTACCACGTCTAGCACTTGAACTTGTGCTCCACCCATACCGAGGCTGCGGGTTAACTCACCATTTTGATAAACGCTGGCAAATACCGGTTTGCGTGCTTGGTAAACTGCATCGGCGGAACTGGCTGCGGAATTGGCGTTGGCCAGGTTACTTGCCACCGTATTGAGTCGAACAGTTTGCGCGTTCATCGCCGAGCCGGCGATTTTATAAATGCTGTTAAATGCCATGATTAACGGCCCTCAATGGCTTGTTTTAAGCCGCGAAATTTTGAGTTCAAAAAAGTCAGGCTTTGCTGAAAATCCATTGAGTTGCGAGAGAACTCTGCTTGCTCAAGGCTTAGCTCTACAGTATTGCCGTCTAAGGACGCTTGCATGGGCACTCGGTATTTCAATTGCGTGGATTCGCTCGAAAAAAATTCGTCGGATTGTCGTTGCAAGCGAGCAAGCTCGGCTCCAAAGTCGATATCGCGAGCTTGGAATCCGGGAGTTGATTCGTTAGCGAGGTTTGCAGCAAGAATCTCGCTGCGTTTAACGCGAAGATCAAGCGCCTGTGCGTGCAATGAAATCGCGCTGTCGATGCTTAGGCCCATGTCGTTTACCCAATGTTTAAAAGTCGGTAACAATTTACGGCGATAGATGGTTTAAACGGATAATCCTCACGCTCGCGAGGCGATCTTAGTTTTCTATTGCCGAATTAATTAAATGAATCGTTTGCAGGAACTGTGCCGATATCGAAAATCGACAATACCTCTCGAATTTGACCAGTCATTACCCAAATGTCAGAAGGGTTGCACTATTTTTCGATTGAAAAGTAATCATGCGGAAATAATCCTTCCGCTTTTGCGGAAGTTCTGTGCGGAATTTTCGGCGTGGATTGTGCAGTGACTACTGTTAAAGCGTTGAATGTTTAATTTTTTGCGGCGCAAAGTCTGAACAGACATATGGTCAGTTGAGGTTTTAGCTTTTTAACTTACGTGAGTGGTTTTCTATCATGAGATTCGAGTGTAGTTTTTTGAAGCGTGCCAGACAGGCTTTGCAGAGATCTCGCTGCTATTGGGGGATGTCTATCGCGTGCCTCGCGGTGTTTACCGTGCTGGCTGGCGCTAAAGCGGTTTGGGCAAATGACGGAGAGCGGAGTCAACACTCGCCAAGCGCCGCTATTGAGCACAAAATTGAGCAATATTTAAAAGCAGAGATAGCTCGTGAAAATTCGGCCTTTGCCGGCGTTCAAGTTAGGGTCAAACTGCCATCTCTGCCTAAGACTCAGGCGGTTTTTAATGAATCCTGTAAAGAGATAAACCTTAGCGGCGAGCGACCACCGAAAGGCTGGATCAGTATTAAAGGCGAGCGTGAATTCAAATTAAATTGCAAAGCCGAAGACATTATCATCGTTGCCGCCCATGTGGAATTACTGCAGTACCAATGGGTGGCCAGCCGAGTGTTAGAGCGTGGCGAGCTGCTTTCGGCTGCAGATGTTAATCAAGTTTTACGTCCATTAAGTCCACAGAGATTGGCGCCGCCACATGTGATTGGACTGTCTGTGGCGCGCCGCCTAAGGCAAGGGCAGGTTATCCAGCACGCCCATTTGAAATCGCCTATTGCAATAGTGCGCGGCCAGAAAGTAAACCTATTCGCCCAAGATGGTGTTGTGAAAACCCTACTTGAGGGTGAAGCAGTAAGTGAGGGGGCGATTGGTGAGCGAATTCGCGTGCGCAATACTAAAAGTCGAGCGGTGGTTGAAGGCATTATTCGAGATTCGAAAACCGTTGAGGTGTTGCTTTAAGGGTAATTATGGTTGCGAAAGGTTTAATTTAAAAAAATATTTAATAAAGTGGTTTTGATCGTCGCCTTGAGAATTTGCAGGCAATTGCATTTCGTTTAATGCATTTCGCTTTTACCTAATTCTTGGAGATCAAAATGGCTCTTTCACTTCACACTAACTACGCTGCTTTAGTTACTCAAACTACTTTGGGTAAGACTAACGGTGCACTTTCAACTACTCAACAACGTTTGGGTACTGGCTTTCGCATCAACTCGGCTGCAGACGATGCGGCGGGCTTGCAAATTGCAACTCGTTTGAATGCGCAATCGCGCGGTATGGCAGTTGCTATGCGTAACGCGTCTGACGCTGTTTCAATGTTGCAAACTGCTGAAGGTGCATTCAACGAAATGACCGAAGTATTGCAGCGCATGAAAGATCTCAGTACTCAAGCGGCGAACGATACTAACAATGGTTCCGACTTGATGGCTATGCAAGCTGAATATGATGAGTTGGGTAAAGAGCTTGCCAACATCATGAAAAACACTAAGTACGCTGGCACAAATCTATTCAGTAGTGGAAGTACTACTGATGGCACTGGCGGAAAGTTTTCTGGTGCCGTGAACTTCCAAATTGGCGCAAGCGCGGCGGAGCGTTTGGCATTAAACGTTGGTACTAAATTAGGCGCACTTGCAACTGCATTGGGTAATATTTCTGATACCTACACCACTCCAGGTACTCCAGGTGTTGAGCTTGCATCAACTCAAGTTGCAACTACTGCGGCTAACACTAATGCAAACGGTAATATCACTTTGGTCGAGACTGCGATTGATGCAGTGGGTGAACTCCGCGCATTATTCGGTGCGAACATTAACCGTTTAGAGCACACCACCAACAACTTGGCGAACATGAAAGACAACACCGATATGTCTCGTGGTCGCATTATGGATGCAGATTTCGCAGCAGAATCTGCCAACATGAGCAAAAACTCTATGTTGTTGCAATCGGGTATTTCCATGTTGAAGCAAAGCAACCAGATGTCTGGCATGGTGATGTCGTTAATCGGCTAATCCTATTTTTAGCCAAGCGTAGGGTTAACTGCGCTTGGTCTTTAGATTTTTAAAGGCACTTGTTATGGCACTTTCATTACATACCAACTACGCCGCATTAGTCACTCAAACCACTTTGGGTAAAACTAATGGCGCTCTCTCCACCACTCAACAGCGTTTGGGGACTGGTTTTCGCATCAACTCTGCTGCAGACGATGCTGCCGGTCTACAAATTGCAACTCGTCTAAATGCCCAGTCGCGCGGTATGGCGGTTGCCATGCGCAACACATCTGATGCGGTTTCTATGTTGCAAACCGCTGAAGGTGCATTTAACGAAATGACCGAAGTCTTGCAGCGTATGAAAGACTTGGCGACTCAAGCGGCGAACGATACCAACAACGGTTCAGACCTTCTTGCTATGCAAGCCGAGTACGATGAGTTAGGTAAAGAACTACACAATATTTTCAAAAACACCAAATATGCTGGCACCTCACTGTTTAGTGACGGTACGGATATGACGGGTGCTGCAGGTAAATTCGGCGTTGGTGCACTTAACTTCCAAATTGGTGCGAGTGCGAATGAACGTTTGGAATTGAACGTTTCGGATAAACTTAAAGCTGTTGCGACTGCTTTGACTAACACCGCGACTGCTGGTGGTGCGACTGCTGGTGGTTTGTCATCAACTTTCGCCGCAGGTACTGGTACTGGTCAAGAATTAGCGAAAGCAGGCACAGCCGTTGGTGGCGTTGTTCCTTATACCAATGATAATGCCAACGCAACTATTACATTTGTTGAGACGGCATTGAACAAAGTTGGTGAGTTACGAGCAGTGTTCGGCGCGAACATTAACCGTCTTGAACATACCAGCAATAACTTGGCAAACATGAAAGACAACACCGAAATGTCGCGTGGCCGCATTATGGATGCAGACTTCGCAGCCGAGTCTGCCAGCATGAGCAAAAACTCTATGTTGTTGCAGTCTGGCATTTCGATGTTGAAGCAAAGTAACCAGATGTCTGGCATGGTGATGTCGCTTATCGGCTAATCACATTTTGCTTGCTTGTTATACAAAGACGCCTTCCACCGAAGGCGTTTTTTTTATTTTTTTGATTAATTTGATTTCTGATAATAAAAAACTATAAAACGCATACCCTTTCTACTGCGATTTGCGTAATATCGCCCACTTGAAGTTCAAACTATTTTGTAGCTCGAATACTCGAATTAATAATTTCGCTGCGAAATATTTAACAATTGCCAATTATTCTCATTCTATGCCGTCTACAACTCAAGCTTTAACCAGTTTTGTGAGTAGCCAAGGAAAGCCTGTATTTATTTTGCGCACCGGAAATGAAGGAGTCTACGCGCACTTTACACCCTCACTTTATCAAATCCGTATCGTCGACCAGAATGGTTCTGAGTGCTGTCACGATGTGGGGTTTTCGGGTACCCGCTTGTTAGAGTGTTTGATATCGAGTCGCGGGAACGCTCTCACGCGCGAAGAACTTACGGCCTATGCATGGCCTGAACGGGTGGTGGGGCAGGGGAGCCTTAATCAGCAAATCTATACCTTGCGACAGTTGCTTAGCGATGATAAAGAACGCAGCATTATCCAAACGCTTCCGCGTAGAGGTTATTTGATCGATTCTTCGGCATTGGAAAGAATCGATTATATCGATCAACCAAATCACACGGCGGCACCTAGCCCAAGTATTCCGCTGAATTTGGGCACGAGTGATTGCAGCCTTACCCCTGTGGGTTCGTCGGTCGTCAATCTTGCCGAGTGGGAGCATGAATCGCCTTCGTTTATCAATCACGGAATAGAACAAAACACCGCTAGTCAATCGGCGTCCGCGTCAAAATTGACTCCCCCTTTTCAATTCAAATCTTTTATGGCGGTTAGCCTAATCCTTGTGGTGATCGCGGGCCTATTGTGGTGGAAACAGGCTGACACACGCATGAAGTACATGGCCGAAACGCTTGAAACTCCACTGGGCAGTAAAGTGACTTTCGTAACGCGTGATGTGGCGAGAAGTGAAGGACTCAAACAAAAGGTTTTGGTACTAATTGCGAGCTTCGATGCTGTTAGCCAGATCAAGAGTGATTACGAGGTGTTATTGCTTAACCAATATATTGGTTTTAGCTGCTTAACCCCGTCGGGAAAATCTAATTCTCTTATTATCCATAACAGTCAATTATCTCATCCCTCGTTATTTGAGCGAGTAAAGCATTGCTATGAACGATAAGCCGCTTACAAAACCGATTATTCGGCCGCGACACTTAATTTTAGGTGTTGTTACGATTGTGTTGGTGTTAGGTTTTTCGTTGCAGTTAAAACACCAGCCAATTGATACCCACTTTGATGGTGGCCGCTATTTGGCACAGCAAGAGATAGTGGATTCTGAAGGGACGATTATCAATGCCGAATACCAACTGGATATTAGCGACGATAATTTTCGTTGGCTGATCAAAGGCGAAGGCTTACAAGTCTTATCTCAAGGTGTTGCGCATCATCATAACAAAACCTTACGGCTTGAGATTTTAAGTGGAGAATTCTCCGGCGATATTCAAAAATACAATCAAGACATTTTATTTCAGTGGCTCAAAACCAAAACAACCGGTCAGGAAGTGCTACTCGCATTAGAAGAGAGCTGCTGGCGGATTGACGGAATGCTGATACTGTTGTGTCCTGACTCTAATAATTAAAACGACAATATCCCAGGTTAAGCACCTGGGATATTGTCTTTACTAAAAAGTTGTCGGTAAAGTGACTCGGCTTGTTGGGTTAATACCAACAATTCAATGCGGCGGTTACTGCCGTCTTCAGGATTATCTTCGTTGATCGGCGTTGTGTCGGCTTGAGCCGTTACTTGCAAAACTTTCGATTCTACAAGCCCATCTTTAACGAGAATATTTCTTGCCATAAGTGCGCGGTCGCCCGACAAATTCCAGTTATTGTATAAACTGTTTTTGGAGTACTGAGTCGCGTCTGTGTGACCGCTAATAATAATATTGTTATCAACATTATTAAGCGTGGTCGCAAGCCTCGCTAAAATAGGTACAAAGTTAGGGTGCAGTTTTGCGCTGCCGCGCTCGAACATGTAACGATTCTCGTCGTCTTTAATCAGAATACGAAGGCCCTGAGGCACAACGTCGATAAGCAAATTCGCTTCTGCGTCGAGTTGCTGCGCTAGGGTGTGCATTAAAATCGAGAGTTCCTCTAACGAAATTTTATGGTTCTCGGCAATTTTCTTTTCGATTTCTGACAGAGTTTTAGGGTCTATCTCGTTTTTTTTGCGTTGTTGATGTTTGGTGCCTTCAAGCTCAATGGGTGAATCGCTAATCCCATCAAAAATTCCCGCACCTCCGGTCAATAATGGATTTAGCAGTGCGTCGGCAGATGTAGTCGGTGCGATTTTCTGTGGCTGAATAATCCATAACACCATGAAAAGTGCCATCATCGCCAAGGTGAAATCGGCAAAGGCGACCTTCCATGCGCCACCATGCTGTTCTTGTTTATGCTTTTTGGTTCGCCGCTTTATGATGATCTCATCGGGGTTGGTGCGCTTGAGTCTCACAATAGGTCTCGCTCATCTTCATAACGGTTAACCCAAGTTTCCAATTGGCGAAAGGTGGGCTTAACATCTTGTTCGATAAGTTTGCGGCCAGCATCCACGGCAAGCAATGTGGGTTTCCCTGCAAGATGTGCAACCAGTGTGGTGCGCACGCATTCGAGCGCGGATAATTCGGTTTTAACGCGTTGACCAATGGCGTTACTCAATGGCTCCATAACGCAGTAGCAGAAAAATATTCCGAGAAAAGTTCCCACCAAAGCGGCGGCAACGCTATTGCCGATGTCGGCAATAGAGCCGCCAATGTTGCCCATGGTAATGATGATTCCCATGATTGCCGCCAAAATACCAAAGCCTGGCATAGCTTCGCCCACTTTAAATAGCGAGCGAGAGGGTTGTAATAGTGTGTGTTCCATCGCCTCGAGTTCTTGATCGAGGAAGCCTTCGAGTTCGTGTGCCGAAATTTTTCCCATCGCCATCAATCGAAAGTTGTCGGCAATAAAAGCCATGAGGTTTTTTTCTTGACGGACAAGTGGATATTTAGCAAATAAGCGGCTTTGCATAGGTTCTTCGATGTGTTCGTCGAGCACTTTAAGGCCGCCAATTTCTACCATCTCGAGCAATTCATAAAGCAACATCAAAATTTGACGTTGAAACTCTTCGCCGCGACGCTTAGCAGTAAAAACCCCTTTGATTTGAATGCACATTTCGATAAGCACATCTTTGGGGTTGCCCACCACAAGGCTGCCGATACCCGCGGTTAGAATGATGATTAATTCCGCGGGCTGCCAAAGAGTGATTAGATCGCCGCCTGCAATGTGATAACCGCCGAGAACGCCGCAGATAATAACGATTACACCAATAATTTTTTCCACTAGTCTATCTCTTTAATAAAATCGTTCGTTGGGATTATTGAGTCGTGCCGTTTAAAAAACGACACGCCTTGGCAAGTGCTTGTTTACTTAATTGACACACGCGAGCGTCGGTTAAATCGAGTACCAATGCGATTTCTTTTAAGCTCAATTCTTGTTGGTAGTACAAAATAAGGATTAAGCGCTCGCGCTCATCGAGTTGTTCTAAGGCTTTGGTAAGTGTTTGTTGCTTGATAATCCGATCTTCAAACTGGCTACCTTTATCGGAGAACTCTTCTCCGCCGTTGGCGAGCATTTCGTCGAGGCTCGCTAAAGATTCACCCGCATCTGCTTGCAGATATTCGAGATATTCTTTATCGGACAAGCCGGTAAATTTAAGAATTTCTTCGTCGCTGGGTTGGCGACTTAATTTTCTAGTTAGTTCGCGAATAGCATCCCGAGTCTTATGGGTGCTTTGGCGCACACTGCGCGGACGCCAATCTTGCCGACGTAGCTCATCTAAAATCGCGCCGCGCACACGCAGGCTGGCAAAGCCTGCAAACTGTTCATCGGGAATGCCGTAGCGGCGAAGACTTTCCAGTAGCCCCATAAGGCCAATCTGTTCCATATCTTCTTTATCGAACGATTGGCTGGCTTGAAGCGAGAGCTGATTTACGATGCGCTTTACCAAGGGTAAATATTGACGTAAATGCTTTTGCTCATCACTGGCCGACATCAATGGCGCTATGGCATTGGTGTCTTGGTAGCTGTAATCAACAGACTGCTGCATCGATTTGGCCTATTGCGCAATTAACTTGCTAACAAGAACCTGCGTGAAAGGTGTGGTAATCCGCTTGCGCTTGAAATCATCCAGAATAGCGTTTTCAATATCCGCCTGTAACTGATTAAAAGAAGTGCTGCGTATGTCGCTATAGGTGCGATCGGAAAGGTACGACACTAAGGCATGGCGAACCGCAGGTTCAACTTGGGATAATTTTTTCTTGTCAGTTTTTTCTGGCGCTTGCAATACAAGATCGATAATAAAATAGCGGACATCTTCTTCATCGTTCACGCTTACGATGAGTTTCTCGACAGTATGAAATATATAGTCTTGAGTTTTTTGGGGTGAGAATAAACCACTGCTTGCCTTTTTTTCTCCACTATTGACTGTATGGGCAGTATTTGATTCTGTTTCATCACTTTGAATGTTTGGCTCGTCTTGTGTGTTTGACGATGCAGCAGGGATTGAAGCGGGAGCTTGTTGTGCGTTCGCGATAGCGGTAAAAAATTGATAGTTGATGTAAATGCTGGCCACCGCAACTGTTAGGTTGAGTATCAAAATAACCAATAAGGTTTTAGAAGAGTTCATGTAAGCGGTTCCTTTTTAAGCCTTAGCAAGAAAGCGTTGCGCGGTGGCGGATGTCGAGCCGGTGGTAAATTTTTCTAGCTGTACACTCGAGGCAATAGAGTCTTCATCTAAGTGCGGGTGATTATGCTTTTGGGCGTGAGACTGGCCTTGTTGTATATCAACATTCACCTCAACAAAGGCTTGTTGAGTTAATTCTTGGCGTAAGCGGTCGCTGGTTTGTTGTAGCAAGCGCGCAACGTCCGATTGAGTTGCATTGATTTGAATATTAATGCGGCCGTTATCGTGCTGTAAAAAAATTTCCAATGCACCCAGTTCCGGAGGATCCAAGCGGATAGTGGTTTGTTGTTGCTGCAGTTGAATTTGCGTGGTGACTTGCTGGCGAAGTGTCTGAAGCATGGTTTCGCCCCACCGCGCTTGATCTAGCTGCAGTTTGGGTGCTGTTTGAAATCCTTCACTCAACGCTTGAGCAGATTTAGTCGCGAGAATTTGGTTATCGCCAGAAATCCCGTTTGTTAAAAGTGAGTCGAGCATTGCCATACTGGCTGGTGTTTGCGTACCCAGGCCAGTGACTTGGGTGGCAGAATTAAAACTGCTTGCAGGAAAATGTGGTGCAGATTTCGCCACATCCGAATCGCCATCTTTTAGTTGAGGGGTGAGCACATTCGACAGGTTTTCGGCGTTAGCATTAACCCCAAATTGTGTTTGGAGATTTCGTGCGAATTCATTAGGAACTTGTGCGTTTTGGAGCGACCATTCGGCAGTAGCTGCGCGGGAAAAGCCTAACGTATCGGTATTTTTAACTAAGCCATTAGGCGTAGCGGCCTGCAAGAATTGCTCCCTTGATAAATCGCCTTGGGATAGCAGTTGTTGAATAATTGCATCCGCTTGCTCGGCGGTTAATTCGTTTGGGACTGTAACGCCTTGGCTAACGTCTCCATCGACACCACTTTCGGTGGCTAAGTTGATGTCGTCAAACGGATAGGGTGCATTACCTAAATGTAAATTGTGTTCTGCTTTTTGCTCTATCGCGTCTACTTGTCTTACCGCGTCTTCAAAATGCGGTTGTGAACTATCAGTATTATCGGTGTTTGCTGTCTTATCAGAAGACGGGGCTAAGGTTTGTGGCCCGACGTTAGCAGCAGGCGAAACCGATTCTCGATCCAATGTGTTCGACGAAGTATTTGCGGGAGTTGATGCGATTAATGAAGAAATACTCATAACACCTAGGCTTATTTAAAATAGTGCTCGGACTGCGCGTAGGCTGTGCGTGCTTCGGCGTACTGTAGCTGCTGCAATAATTGAATACGGCTTTGCTCACAAGCATTCACACATTCGTTAAACGCTTGAGTGTGGATGGCTTTAAGCTGATTTCTTGCCTCATTAACCGAATCGGGCAGCTGAGAAAACTTGTTAAGTTCTTCAAGCGCCTTTGCGATCTTCGCGTCGGTTTTAGCCATCTCATCCCAATCTTTTTCGGCCGAGTTTTTAGCCAAGTCTTGCCCGAGTTTTGCTAAGACTTTTTGCCAACGCAGACTAAGCTCTGTTTGCATTCACGCCTTCCCAGCCTTCGCGAAGGGTGCTGCATAGCCGTACCACTTCGTCGATACCTTCGATGGTGAGGTTTACGCTAACGTCGGATAGTCGATAAATGCAGTACTCGTATAAACGAGAAATATTTTGTACCAGCTCACCACCGCCTTCGTAATCTAAGGACGAGTTAAGACCGTTTAAAATATTGATGCATTTTTCAATCGACAGGCCTTTTTGTTGATAACGCTTATTTTCGATGTGGCCCTTGGTGCGGGCCAGCTCGTCTAATAAACCGTCGAATAATACGAGCACTAGCTCGTAAGGTGATGCACTGGCCGCTCGACTTTCGATATCGATGGAGCGGTAGGCGTCGTACATATCGTTCACGGCATTACTCTTAATAAATAGTTAAATTAACTCGGCTTAAAACATGCCTTGTGTTTGTTGCATGGATGCCATCAGCTGCGACATATTGGTGTACTGCTTTAAATAGCGCGCATAGTAGCTGTCGTACTTCTGCTGAATTTTTTCAAAATCGGCATCAATGCGTTTTAAGTTTTGGTTTAAGGTTTCTTTTCGAGACGCGAGCACACCCGATGTGCTGCTGGTGTAAACCGCTAAGTTTTTCTCGAGTGTGTTAATCAAACCGTCTTTATCACTAAACAGTTTGTCGATCACCTCGGGCGATTCGGCCAACATTTTGTTGAATCGAGTCGTGTCCACTTGTAACTGGCCGCCAGTGGTTGCGCTTATGCCAAATTCAATAAGGTTGGCTCCACCATAACTTGCGCGAAGGGCACTGTTTAACATGCCTTTAATTGCGGTAACGCTGGAGTCGCCCGCTAAAATACCGCGCGCAGCGCCATCGCCGCCAGACGCGGTGAGTGAGCCAATAGTTGACAGCAATGTGTTGTAGGCATCGACTAATTTATTCACTTGTTCGAGCGATCCTGCTTGGTCTTGCTCTACGGTAAGCGTAAGCGGGGTATCGCCGGATTGATGCGCTTTAGTGAAACTTACGTTCACGCCATCGATAATATTGTCAAAACTGTTTTTACTGTTCTTGAGCTCGATTCCGTTTTCACCGCCCAAATACACAATTGCATCTTGCGCGCTGGTTAATTCGCGCTGTTGGCCAATGGCGGTGGTGAGTGCGTCGTTGGTTGACGACAAACTAATCGCTTGAGACTCGCCAGTTTCTTCGCTAGCCAATACCACCGATAAACTGCCTTCGGCGCGTACCAATGTCGCCTTCACACCGCTGTTGTCGGCGGCGCTGTTAATGGCCTGCACCAACTCACTTAAGCTCACCTTGCCCGAGGTATCTTTATCGGCGGCGGCAAGATCAATCGTGAAGCTCTTATCGCCTTGAGTGAGTGTGAGGTTGCCGGTGCTGTCTAAACTCTCGTCGGTCAAGGTATTAAGTGATGTTTGATGGCGAGTGGCTAATTGCTGTACGAAGAAATCGTAGCTTCCCGAAATTGCGGTTGATTGCGCAGAAGCGGTCGCGAAACCCTCGCTGCTAAAACTGGTTTTGTTTTTAACAATATTGCTGTTGCTGCCTAAACTTTTTAGGCTTTTTACACTGGATTGGAATTTTCTGAGCGCGCTTTCAAGCTCGGTTACACCTTTTAATTTATTGTTGTAACTCGTTTCTTGGCGATTCGCTTTCGATAGCATCGGTTGCACAT
Source organism: Cellvibrio sp. (assembly GCA_051885175.1). Lineage (GTDB taxonomy): Bacteria > Pseudomonadota > Gammaproteobacteria > Pseudomonadales > Cellvibrionaceae > Cellvibrio. The sequence goes on along the minus strand of JBJEWS010000011.1, from coordinate 390,944 downwards.
CGTATTGCGCAAGTTGAGTTGCCATGGATTGGATGTAATCTGTATCGATGCTCATAATCATTCTCCGAATGTTATTGCTTTAAGCAATTATGGTGCCACCGGAAGCGGACGGTTTTTTGGTTAAAACGTCGGCTTTTTGTGAAAAATCTGGGGCATTATTTCCTAATGCGGAAGTATTGCTTCCGCTTGGGTTGTGCGCAGGTCTTAATCTCTAAGGCGGCTAAAAGTTAGAAAAAATTAAGTGCGGATTCGCGCGCGTGCAATTTATTTTCATCGCGTAAAGGCGTGACTTCGTGGGAGAGAGATTTACGAGATTAAAATCGGCGGGTGATTGGTTAATAGTCAAAGTGGCGAGCTAGGGTTGGTCGCGCTCGAAGCCTTAGTTGGTACGCTAATAATATGAAGGGTTGTATACGCCAGCGGATTCGGCGGGATTAAGCAGCTGGGTAATAATCTCTTGATGCATAGCCATCAACTTGCCATTCGCTTGATTTTGTTGCTGGCAGGCGAGGATGTGCAGGTTAACTTCATTCCACCAAGTGCGCGCCGAATCGCCTAGAGAAGCCGGTAGTTTTGCAATTAATGCCTCGGCACCGGTTCGGTTTGGTGTTAGTTTGAGTGCTTGCAATATTTTTTCGCGGCGTAAACTGCTTTCGTGCAGCTTGATCGCCGTTTCGCTAATTGTAGCGTTGAGGCTGCTGATAGTTTCCACATGGCGAGACAAAATAGCCGAGTTAAGCGATTTCAGTAATTCAAGAAGCCCCGCGTAAGACTTGCAGTCTTGCTGCAAGTCTTGCACAAAATACTTAATTAGCTGGGCTTCTTTGGACAAGGCAGTCTCTCGTGGCGGTACTATCGCAACAATAATGAGTGTGAAAGGTTTATAGATCGTTGCCGCGGTGATAACTCATCATCAGCTTCGCTAAGGTGGCGGCATCGGTGGTGATCTCTCCGCTGGCCAAGGCTTTGCGAATGGCGATGATTTTATCTTCTTCTACGTCGGGCAGCTCACGCATCGCATTGTGTAAGGCTTCGATGCGAGGTTCGGTTTGTTTTTGAGCAGCTACTGTTGGGCGCTCTTGCGATTTAGTGGCAACACCTGTGTTGGTGTTGTCTAACTGTAAATTTAAACCGCTGGTCGATACTCGATTAATTTCCATAGCTCATCTTCAAACAAGTAAAAGTGTGCAAATTGTATAAATTTCTGACTCTAATCAAGAATGGCGACAATACTCGCTCAATAATTAAATGGAAATACAATTTTTTTATGGAAAGACTAATTTTTGGCGATTTCTCGTTACTGGGAAGCTCGCATTTGGCCTTGCCAGTAGCTCTGCGCGGCAAGACCGTCTTGAATCTTTTGCTCTTGGCTTGCCAAGTGTCGATGCCAAAGTGCCAGCTTGTTTTGAATAAAATGGTCGAGCACTTTTTCATCTCGAGCGGCTTGAAGTAGCTCCTGCTCGATGCGGCCAAGGCTCTGCTCGGCCACTTCAAGCTCTTTTCTCTGAAGTTCCAGCATTTTATAGAGCGTTAAACGGTAATTTTGCTGGTTATCTCGCTGCAGCGAAGTGGTGGCAGGAACACGGTAGCCAATCAATCGTTCAAGCCCTTGAATATTATTGCGATAGCGCTGACAAAGCCCACGTTGGTAATTCACCCGTTGTTGAATTTGCTGAGTTTGAACGCTGCGTAAATCGCGAAGGCGGGCGATGGCTTGCGAGGGCTTATTCATTAGCTTAACAACCCTTGAAGATTATTAATGCTGGCTGGCAAATCGGCGCCGACGGAAACTTCTTGACGAAGATAGCGTTCCATTGCGGGCGCTAGGCTTACGGCGCGGTCGGTTTTTGCATCGACACCCGGGGTGTAGCCGCCCAGTGGAATTAATTCTTTAATTTTTTCGTAACCGCTGTAGAACTCTTTGAACAGTCGGGCTTTTTTGCGGTGGTTTTCGTCGGTGACTTGCGACATGCATCGGCTAACCGAAGCACCAATGTCGATGGCAGGGTAGTGCCCTGCATCGGCAAGGTGACGCGAAAGTACAATGTGACCATCCAAAATAGCGCGCGCGCAATCGACGATAGGATCTTGGCTATCGTCGCCCTCGGCGAGCACTGTATAGATTGCACTGAGACTGCCAGTGTTGGCTTCGCCGTTACCCGCGCTTTCCACAAGTTCTGGCAATAATCCAAATACCGAGGGCGGGTAGCCTTTGGTGGCGGGCGGCTCGCCGAGAGCAAGCGCAATTTCCCGCTGCGCCATGGCGTAACGTGTTAGCGAATCCACCAGCAATAAAACGTCTTTACCCTGATCGCGAAAATAAGCGGCGATCTGATGACACAGCTCGGTAGCTTTTAATCGCATTAAAGGAGATTCGCTCGCTGGCGCGACCACTACTATGGCTTTTTTCCGGCCTTCTTCGCCGAGTGAATGCAAAATAAACTCTTGTACTTCGCGTCCACGCTCGCCGATTAGGCCGACAACAACAACCTCGGCTTTGGTTTCGCGGGTAATCATGCCGAGTAAAACGCTTTTGCCCACGCCGCTTCCGGCAAATAATCCAACTCTCTGGCCTTTGCCTAAAGTGAGTAAACCATTGATAGCTCTAACGCCCACATCGAGAGGTTCTTCAACCGGGCGGCGCTTTAAGGGGTTCACTTGTGGAAGGGTGGTGGGGAGTGTGTCGCGGCCCGTTAACTTACCAAGATCGTCAATGGGTTCGCCAAGCCCGTTAACTACGCGCCCAAGCCAAGACTCGTCGATCTGTAGTGCCGCTTCGTCTTCGGCAGGAAAAACTCGCGAGCCAGAATTAAGGCCAACGGGCTTTTTAAACGGCATTAAGTAAGTAATGTCGCGATTAAAGCCCACCACCTGAGCATCTAACATTTGGCCGTCGGCCTGCTCGACAAATACACGCTGCCCAGTGACTCGCTTGCAACCCAGGCTTTCTAGAATTAATCCCGACACACGCACCAGACGGCCATTCACTTTCGCGAGTTGAACCGAATCGAGCGAGGCTAAAGCCTCATCTAAACTAAAGTCTGAGCGAATCGCACGCGGGATTTGTGGGTCGGACGTGTTCGTCATGGAAGCTCGCTATTGATTAACCACGAGTTGTAAATGTTCAGCGAGTTTTTCGACGCAGGCATCAAGGCGTTGCTGACAGCCGACGTCGGCCTCAGCTTGGTCGGTGACCACGCGTACTTCGCCTAAGGCCAAAGAATCATCGGGAACTAGTTGCCACTTCTCGGCGGCTTCCGGTGCTATGTCGCGAATACGCGAGCATTCTTCTGGATTGAGAAGCACGCGAATATCGCCATCGCTCGACGGCAAATTAACCAAGGCTTCTTCTACCAAACTCAGTAGCTGGGTTGGATGTAAAGTGAGTTCGCAGCGAATCACTTGCTGCGAAACTTTTTTTACTAATTCCAGCAATTCGTGGCGGCGTTGACTGTCGAGTTGTGCAATCGTTTGTTGATACTCGGCAACGATAGTATTCAAAGGCGCGGCGGCTTCGGCGAATAGAGTTTTACCTTCTCGATAACCTAATTCTTGGCCGTTAGCGAAACCTTCTTTATGGCCTTTTTCGAGGCCTTCTTTGTATCCCGCCTCGATACCCTGAGCGAGACCTTGTTCAAACCCTTTCGCGCTGCCTTCTTGAAAACCGTCGGTAAGTGCGCGTTGAATGGCTTCTGGGTCTTGCGAAAACTCCACCGTTTTAGCCGTGAACTTCGGCGGGAACCGATAAGGGCGATAGGCTGTACCTTGGGCGTTAATAATTTTCACGCTCATGAATTATTCCACCGTCACTTCACGGAACAATTGAATTTGTAACTCGTCGTTAGCAGCCATTTCGCGCACCACTTGCATAATGCCTTTACGCACCTGCTCGACGCGACTAATGGGAATCGGCCCCAAACGACGGTTGATCGAATCCATTTGCTGCGACATGCGTTTGGGCATAGCGCCATGAATGGCTTTAACTAACGAAGGCTCGGCGCCCTTTAAGGCAACGGCCCATTCTTCAAGTGGAATGACTTCCAGCAAAGTCATGATTATATCGTCGGTCTGACGAGATAGAATAAAGAAGTCGTACATCTCGTCTTCGATTTTTTCGACCAAGTTTTCGTTGTGAGCGCGCAGCAATTCAAACATCTGATTACGATCGCCTTTAAAGCGATTCATAATGTCCGCCGCTTGTTTTACGCCGCGTACTTGTGAGCCTTGGTTCGACAATATCGAAATACTGCGCTCGATCAATTGCTCAAGTTCGCGAATAACATCGCTATTAACTTCACTGAGGTTGGCGATGCGGAACAACAGTTCATCTTGCATAGACTGCGGCATGGCTTCTAGCACTTCGGCGGCCATAGCAGGCGGTAAAAATGCAAGGAAAACCGCTTGCATTTGGGCGTGCTCTTTAGCGATGAGTGCGGCAAATTGTTTAGGATCGATCCATTCCATTTTGGCCATTTTGGTGCGAATTTCTTCACCGTAAATGCTGTCGAGCAATCCGCGGGTAATCTCGCTACCTAAAGCTTTACTCAACATGCCCGCAAGATAGCTACGCGATGCGCCTTTAATGCTACTTTGTTCTTTGTAGTCTTCAAAAAAGCGTCCAATAACTTCGGTCACCATAGGCTGCTTAACGTTATTTAAGCGCGCCATGGCTTGAGAAATTGCGACGATTTCTTCGCGCGAAAATTGTTTAAGCACGGCTGCCGATACTTCATCGCCCATGCTTAACATGAGAATCGCCGCTTGCTCGACAGGGCTTAATCCGCGATGTTGCAGCCTAAGTTCTTTGCCGGCCAGAAGGCTTGGGTTATCAGCTGGTTTTTCGCTCATTACGACCTATCCATTGTTTAATAACTTCTGAAACTCGCTCAGGATCATTAGTGGCGAGCATTTTTAAGTGTTCGATTTGTAGCTCAAGCCCTGAGCCGGGCGCCGGTAAACGGATTTCGGCCAGTGGATTGAGTTCGGCCAATAAATGGCTGTGAGAATGTGTTTCTTGCAATTGTGCGGGCTGAAGTAATGCAGAAGCCTCGGTGTTGATACCAAGCGCGGCCGGAGCTGCTTCCGGTGACGGTTCCGCCACGGCGGGTTTTTGCAACAGACTTTTCAGTGCAGGGCGAAGCACTAACAAAATGAGCAAAAGCGCGATGAGTGCGGTTAAACCAAGTTTGAGCAAATCGGTAAATAACGTTGTTTGCCAGAAGGGTTCTGGTGTTACCAAATTGATGGGTTCGTTGAACGGGAAAACGCTGAGTGCGAACTGATCGCCACGGGCTTCGTTAAAGCCAACGGCAGTTTTCACAAGTGCCGCCAACTCTTGCAGCGAGGCTTCGGTAAAACCGCCTTCCGGTGCAGAGGCTTGGTTAATCACCACCGAAATACTTTGGCTTTTTAATTGAAAGGGCGCGTGTTTGACGTGAGTAATATTTTGATCGTAGTCGTATTTGCGGTTCGACTCGTTGCGAAGGGAGGTCGCAGCTTGGTTGCCATCTTCATCATCTTCGGGAATGTTCACCGGGTTATTCGAGAGTGAGCCAGGAACGCCCAAAGCTAACTGATCCAGCACGCTCTCATCGCGTAAAATTTCATTACGCACACGTGGCGTTTCGCCGTAGGTTTGAATCGTTTCTTCGCGCTGAGAAAAATCCACATCGGCGGCGATGCTGATGCGATAGTTGCCGGCACCTACAATGGGGGCGAGCACAAGTTCGGCGTTTTGTGTGGTTTGGTTTTGATAATCGCTGGTCAGTTGCCAGTTTTGAACAGGGTTTTGATTATCGTGTAAGCCACGCGATAAAAGTAAGCCGTATTGATCCACCAAACTGATATCGGTTTTGGCGAGGTTGGGCACGCTATTAGAAACTAAATCGATAATCGCGGTCACTTGTTCGGTGGTTAATTTAATACCGGGTGCGAGTTGAACGGTAATCGATGCTTTAGCGGGTTCTTTTTTGCTAACGATAAATGAGCGGTTTTCTTGAATCGCCAAATGCACGCGCGCTTGGTCGATACCTTTGAGGGTCATGATGGTTCTTGCCAGTTCACCTTCAAGGCTGCGTTTCAAGCGAACATCCTGCACGAATTGGCTGGTGCCTAGAGGTTCGTCTTTATCGAACAATTCGTAACCGCTCGGGACGGCGACTTTAATTCCCTTAGAGCTTAACAACATACGCGCGCGATTAATTTGGCTGTCTTTTACCAAAATCTGCCCCGTTTGGGGATGCAATTGGTAGCTAATGGCTTCGCTTTCCAGCGCGCTAATGACTTCCGAAACTGGGTAGGCTTCGTTAGCGCCATAAAGTGCTTTGTAAGAGCTTTGATCGCGCCACAATAAAATCACGACTACGACGGCTGCCAAAAACGAGATGAGTGCAATCCCACTTACCAACAATCGCGGATCGGGTTTGGCGATGGTGCCTGGGAATTTTGCAGTTAATTTTTCGAGCATTTAGGCAAGTCCTTACATCTGTAAGCGCATAACTTCTTCGAATGCGCCGGTAACTTTGTTTCTGACTTGAACAAGTGCACTAAAGGCAATGCTCGCTTTCTGACTTTCCACCATGGTGCCGACAAGATCATCGCTTAAGCCGGCGTCCACTTTTGCCATCATGTCCGAGGCTTTGTGCTGCTGCGCATCGATGCTCTTGAGCACTTGGCTAAAACTTTCTTGCAATCCAATCGCTTGGGTTTGTTCGCCAATCTGCATGGCAGGGCGAGGGACATCCAGTGATTGCAGCGATTTAATTTGCTCCATTTGCGAGAGCATGGACTGTTGAGCTTGAATAATTGAATTCATAGAGCGTTTAGGTCTGTTAAAAGGGTAGGGGGATGCCTTGCTCGCGCATGGCATTAAGTCGATAACGAAGGGCGCGAGTTGTCATGCCCAAATGTTGAGCTGCCTTAGTTTTGTGGCCGCCAAAATATTGAATGGTATTAATAACATGTTGATATTCGGCCAATTTGCCTTTTGCTTTAAGCGCGGATTTACCTGCAGCGGCCGAAATGTGAATATTCTGTTGCGAGGAAAATCCCTCGGCAGTCGTGTTGTTGAGCAGAGCGGTGTTTTTTTCACCCGATAAATAAACCGGCAGCGTCCGAGTTGCGTCGGGTTGATGATCAAAAGCGACGGTTGATTCCGGCTGAGCAGATGCGAGAGTTGCAATATTCGATTGTTGAGCGTCGAGAGTCTCGACAATGTTGTGCGGCGTATTTTCAAGCTCATCAGCACTATGTGCGAAGGGTAGGCCCAAATCTTCGGCTTGAATATACAGGCCTTTGCGCAACACCAGTGCGCGTTGCATCAGGTTTTCAAGTTCACGTACGTTGCCCGGCCATTGGTAGTGACAAAGCGCTAAACGTGCGTCTTCGGTGAGTAGATCTTGATCGGCATCGGCAGGCGAAAACTTTTTGATAAAGGCATTCGCTAAAGGAATGACGTCGTCCACCCGCTCACGCAGGGGCGAAATGTGCAGCGGTAAAACATCTAAGCGGAAAAGTAAGTCGGAGCGAAATCGCCCCTGCGCCACTTCTTCGCGAAGATCGCGGTTAGTGGCGGCGATAATACGTACGTCGAGATCAATCTCTCGACGACCGCCTAAGCGTTCGACTTTCTTTTCTTGTAGAACGCGCAGTAGTTTTGCTTGAAGGCCGAGCGGCATTTCACCAATCTCGTCCAGCAATAGCGTACCGCCTTGGGCGAGTTCAAATTTACCGGGAGATGATTGTACCGCACCGGTAAACGCGCCTTTCTCATGACCGAACAATAGTGATTCGAGCATTGCTTCGGGGATAGCGGCGCAGTTGATGGCGATAAAAGGTGATTTTGAGTTGCCGCCAACATCATGGATATAGCGGGCAAGTAATTCTTTGCCTGTCCCTGTCTCGCCAGTAATTAAAATGGGCGCGCGGGTGGTGGCAACGCGTTGAGCCATCGAAAGTAGTCGGCGGCTCGCTTGGGATTCATTAACAAAAAAAGCATTATTAGTTTGGTTGCCGTGCAAGCGCTGCAATAAGTTTTCGCATTGCTCTTGGCTAAAGGGCGCGAGTAAAAAATCAACACAGCCAAGTTCTAATAACGCTGCCGCTTTGGATTGATCGGCGTATTCAACAATGGGTACGACGAGCGCTTGAGGATAGGACTGTAAGAGGGCACCTATCTGAGCATACAGATGGTGAGTGGCCAAATGGCTGGTGAAAAAAAGTACAATCCGCGCATTGAGTTGATGACTACTCAGTTGTTCGCCCAACGCAAAATAGTTGCGTGAGTAAGAGAGGGCGTTACAGGCTTGTTCGATAAGTTGCAGCGACTGGGGAAGTAACAAGTGGCTTTTTTCTGAGCAAAAAGCAATTTCTTCATCGGCCTTATCATGGCCAAGAATAATCACATCTTTTTGAAGTGACGACGTTGAATGAGATGTGTTCGCGTTATTCATAAACTTTGGGTCCGTATCTGAATAGGCTGATCGCCACTGCACATCGATGCGAAAAAATTTAATTAAGTAATTTAATTAATTGAGAATTGTGTCGCTTTATCTTTTAGTGATTTGTGCTTATATAAGAAAGCTGCTGGACATTACCATTCAACGTCTAAATCACTAAATCAAATAAAATCAAAAGTAGAAAAAGCCGATTTGATGAGCTTTTGATAACTTTTGATTTAACGCCATCCCGCATTATTCCTATACTCCGCGAGCTTAATGGAGGGGTTAGCTGTATCCGCTAATTGCTCTTCATTCTTTATTTGTCATTCCCTTTGAAGCGCCTAGCGAGTGAATCAACTTGCTTAAAAAGCATTCATTGTTTGTCTTGGCGGAGTCTCATTAGGAAATAATCCCCGTATGGTTGGTAACGCGAAAGTACAACATAATGTTCCCGCCGAGCGCCTGACTCGACTCAAGCCGCATAAACTTGGTCGTCATTATCACAAGGTTCCGGGTTACATCCGCGAGGTGACGAATCGTCACCCGCGTATCTTGAGTGATTACTTTTTGCGCAGCTATCGCATTGGGCTTGAACTCAATAAAGTGGACGTGCACGAACAGATCGATCGTGAAATCGAATGTTTTTACCGCTCATCATTTGGCCGCGTGGGTTTTTCCATTGATCGTTTATTGCTCGCCGAAGTGCTGGAGTGTTACTACGGCGGTAATTGCATTCCCACGGATGACGATTTGCCCGTAAGCACGTCTGAGCAAAGAATGCGTAGTCGCATCGGAAAAGACATTGCTCAATTATTCGCCCGGTCGCTACTTTCCGGTTCGACATTCGGAAATCTCACCGATTACGACGCGACCTATGATGAGATCGAATGGGAATACGTGGTGGAATTTACGTACATTAGCCACCTCACCAAAAATCCTTCTTCTTTCTATTTATATCTTGATACCGATGTGGTTGACGAACTCACCAGTCGAATCACTCATCCGGTGGCGCAGCCTCAGGTGAGAAATCCTGCCGAGTTAATCAAAAACCTCCCTGTCAAACTCGATTGCGTGATTGCTCAGCAAGAGATGACCTTGGCTCAAGTACTCTCGCTAAAATTGAATGACATCGTGATGGTGCGCCTCAACGAGCGCTGCGATGTTCAGATCAACCAACAAAAAATCTTTCGCGGCGCCGTCTTTGAAGATGGCGGTGCGCTTTTTTTAACCTCTCTTGAAAGTGTGAACACGCCATGAGTAATCCAATGAGTGATTCTGATTTCGATGCGCTGATTAACGATACTGAGTTAAATCTCTCAGCCATTAACGAGCCGGAGATTCATGCTGAGGCAGTTGCGGCTCAACCGCAAAAAGATCTGAGCTTCTTTGGCAAAATTCCGGTGAAGGTAACGCTTGAAGTTGCTTCTACCGAAATTCCGTTAAAAGACTTAATGGATATAGACGCCTCGAGCGTAATCACACTCGACAAAATTGCAGGAGAGCCGCTCGACGTTAAGGTTAATGGTGCTTTATTCGCCAAAGCCGAAGTGGTGGTGGTAAACGGAAATTACGGTTTGCGCATCGTCGAATTGAGCGGTGCCAGCCTTGATGATCTCGCTGGCTAATCATGTTTAATTCATCGATCCGGTCGTTTGTTAAGCGGGCGCTATTTTTAGTTGTCGCTTATCTGATTCCCTTGGCTGCCATCGCAGCCGATGGCTCAATTTCGCTATTTGAAATTAACGATACCGAAACCGGACAAGAAATGAGCATCAAGTTGCAAATATTGGTGCTTATGACATTGCTGGGCTTTTTGCCTGCGATGTTAATGATGATGACTTGCTTCACTCGCTTCATTATCGTTTTGGCGATTTTGCGCCAGGCCTTGGGTTTACAACAAAGTCCACCGAACAGTGTGCTCATTGGTGTTGCGCTGTGTTTATCCTTAATGGTGATGCGACCTGTCGCCACCGATATACATCAACAGGCTTACGTTCCTTTCGAGAACGACCAAATCACATTACAAGAATCGCTCAGTATCGCCAAAACAAAAATTAGCGGCTACATGCTGGCGCAGACGAATCAATCGGCGCTCGATACCATGATCTCGTTAAGCGGTGAGGCGGCGCCTGCCAATATCGCTGATGTCGATTTCTTCGTGTTGCTACCCGCATTTGTATTAAGTGAATTAAAAACCGCCTTCCAATTAGGATTTATGATCTTTTTGCCATTTTTGGTAATCGACTTAATTGTGGCGAGCGTTTTAATGGCGATGGGGATGATGATGCTCTCGCCGATGATGATTTCTCTTCCCTTTAAATTAATGGTGTTTGTGCTGGTCGATGGCTGGACACTGTTAATGGGCACACTCGCCAGCAGCATACAACCTTTCTAGCAGGTATCTTATGACTCCGGATGTCGCGGTCACATTGGTTGCCAACGCCGTTTACATTACGGGTTTGGTGGTGTGTGTGTTGATTGTCCCAAGTTTATTGGGCGGGCTCATCGTGAGTATCTTCCAAGCTGCCACCCAAATTAACGAGCAAATGTTGAGTTTTTTGCCGCGCCTACTCATTACCTTGGGTATGCTCCTTTTCGCTGGTAATTGGATTTTACAAACACTGTGCGATTTATTTATCCAAGTGTTCACTGAGGCCAGCCGACTCATTGGCTAAGCTATGACGGCATCGGGCGCGCTATTTAATCTCACCGATTATTTTTCACTGATGCAGCAGTATTGGTGGCCATTTTGCCGTTTCATGGCGCTCTTCAGTATGGCCCCGTTTTTCAATCACAGGGCGATGACAGTGCGCGTGCGTATCTTACTCGCGCTGTTAATGTCACTGACTTTTGCGCAGGTGCTGCCACAAGCGCCAAATGTTTCGGCGATTTCCTTGGCAGGCGCATTACTCACAATTGAGCAAATATTCTTCGGAATTCTATTGGGTTTGATGCTGCAACTGGTTTTCACGACCTTCAATATGATTGGCGAAATTATTTCCACCCAAATGGGCATGGCCATGGCGCGCTATAACGACCCAACTAACGGCGTGTCATCAAGCTCGGTGGTTTACCAAATTTATTTTGTCTTGCTGATTTTTTTGCTGCTCACTATCGATGGTCATTTATTGATGACGACAATTTTGTACCAATCGTTTGTTTATTGGCCAGTAGGGTCTGGGTTATTGACCTTTGACCCGAGCTTCTTCTTAGTGGCAATGGCTTGGATGTTCTCCGCCGCAGTACTAATTACCTTGCCAGTGGTTTTCTGTATGACGCTGGTGCAATTCACTTTCGGTTTATTAAACCGTATTTCACCTAGCATGAACCTATTCTCGCTGGGTTTTCCTATCACGATTTTGATGGGGCTGCTTTGTATTTACATCACCTTGCCTAATATGGCGGAGGCCTACATGCGATTAACTCAAGAATTACTGACCAATATTGGCGTTATTCTTGTGGAGACTCAACGTGGCTGAAGAACAAGGTTCACAAGAAAAATCCGAGAAACCCTCGGCCCAGAAACTTAAGAAGTCGAAAAGCGAAGGGCAGGTCGCGCGCTCGAAAGATGTCGCGACTATGGTGTCTTTGTTGGTGACTTTGCTCCTGCTTAAAATCTTCGCTGGATATTTTTTTGATGTATTGAGTGAAGTATTTGCCTTAAGTTTCGCCGATTTTGAGCACCAAGATTTAGCTGCCGAAGATTTAAAATTACTTTTAGCACGCTGCATACTCTTATTGGGCTTATTCCTTTTGCCTCTCGCTATTACCCCGTTTTTTGTTGTTTTGGTTTCGCTAATTCCCGGTGGTTGGACCTTTGCCAGCAAAAACTTTATGCCTAACTTAGGAAAGCTCAATCCAATTAAAGGCATTGGGCGAATGTTCTCGATGCAGAATTTGTCTGAGCTACTTAAATCGATTGTTAAAATCGGGGTGTTACTAGCGGTGGGTTGGGTGCTCATTACCGGTTATTTACCGGAGTTTATCTCGCTTCAAAATACTCATTTAACCAATGCGGTAATTAAGTCGTTAAGTCTCGCATTCGATTTAATGCTCGTGCTGATGATGGTTTTCGTCATTTTCTCGTTTATCGATATTCCTCTGCAGCAATTTTTCTTTTTAAAGAAATTGCGGATGAGCAAGCAAGAATTAAAAGAAGAGCATAAAAACCAAGAAGGTAAGCCCGAGGTTAAGGCAAAGATCAAACAGTTGCAGCGGCAGCTGCTGCATCGCCAAATTAGCAAAACGCTTAAAACCGCCGACGTGGTAATCGTTAACCCAGAACACTATGCGGTTGCGATTAAATACGATACTAAAAAGGCGCAGGCACCTTATGTGGTGGCCAAAGGCACCGACGAAACGGCGCTGTACATTAAGCAGTTATCCGCAAAATTTGGATTAGACGTGGTAGAGGTTCCGCCGCTCGCTCGTGCGATTTATTTCACGACCCAAGTGCAGCAGCAGATTCCCGCTCCATTGTTTACCGCTGTTGCCTACGTTCTAAGTTATGTTATGCAAATGCGATCCTACCGACAAGGTCGTCGTAAAAAGCCTGTATTACCTAGCCATTTACCCATTCCTGCGCACTTAGCACAAAGAGCCTAGTATGAATTTTCTTAATCAACTCGCCCCTACGTTTAAAAGCGGACGCATCGGTATTCCGGTACTGATTATTTCGATACTGGCGATGATCGTGTTGCCATTGCCGCCGCTGTTATTGGATATTTTATTTACTTTTAATATCGCGCTGGCAATTACGGTGCTGTTGGTGGTGGTATCCGTGAGAAGCCCGCTAGATTTCTCGCTTTTCCCAACGGTGATATTGGTAGCAACACTTTTGCGTTTGTGTTTAAACGTCGCATCAACCCGAGTGGTGTTGTTAGAAGGTCACACGGGGACGGATGCGGCCGGTAAGGTTATTCAGGCATTCGGTGAGGTGGTCATCGGTGGTAACTTTATCGTCGGTGTGGTTGTTTTTACGATCCTGATGATCGTCAACTTTATTGTGATTACCAAAGGTGGCGAGCGTATTTCGGAAGTGACGGCACGATTCACGCTTGATGCTATGCCGGGTAAGCAAATGGCAATCGATGCCGATTTGAACGCGGGTCTCATCACTCAGGAAGAAGCCAAAATTCGCCGTCGTGACGTGGGCAAAGAAGCTGACTTTTACAGTGCGATGGATGGTGCATCGAAATTTGTTCGCGGTGATGCAATCGCGGGTATTTTAATTCTACTCGTCACCTTGGTGGGCGGCATTTCGATTGGTTATTTTGTTTACGATCTTTCGTTTGGCGACTCCTTTAAACTTTACGCCTTGCTTGTAATTGGTGACGGGCTTGTTTCTCAAATCCCTGCAATTCTTCTTTCTACCGCAGCGGCCATTATTATCACTCGCGTTAACGAAGCGAATGATATTACCCAGCAGGTGCGCGGCCAATTACTCGCTAAGCCATCAACGCTTTATACAGTAGCGGGGATTTTGGTGGTTATCGCGCTAGTTCCAGGAATGCCAAAATTCGCTTTCTTTAGCTTTGCGGCCTTGGCGGCGTTTGTGGGTTGGCGAATCTCTAAAGCGCAACCCATACAAGATGCAGAAACGCTCGATAAAATTCAGTCGCTCACGCAAGCGATGGATAACGAAAAAGCGCAGCAGCTAGGTTGGGAAGATATCCCTATGGTCGAGCGCCTCTCGATCTCATTGGGTTACAAACTGGTGGGCTTAATTGGCGAAGCCAATAACTCTCCACTCACTCAAAGGATGCGCGGGGTGCGCCAAACGCTATCGGAGAACTTGGGTTTTCTTTTGCCTGAGATTCATATTCGCGATAGCCTGCGATTAAAAGCCTCTCAATACCATATTTATATCAACGGTGAAAAAGCTGATGGTGCTGATATTCATGCCGATCGTTTAATGGCAATTCCTTCTCCTGAACTTTACGGCGAGATAGACGGAATTCTGGGGACCGACCCCGCCTATAAAATGCCAGTGGTATGGATCGACCCTAATGATAAAACACGTGCACTTAATCTTGGTTATCAGGTGATTGACTGCTCAAGCGTGGTGGCAACCCACGTGAATAAAATTATTCGCGCGAGCCTCCCCGATTTGTTTAAGCACGACGACGTTGAGCATTTAATGCAGCGATTAAATTTCCAATCGCCAAAGTTGGCCGAAGCATTAAAAAATCAGCTCACTTACGCACAGTTACATCGTGTTTTCAAAATGTTATTGCAAGAAGAAGTTCCGTTAAAAGATATAGTTACTATTGCAACGGCGTTACTTGATGGAAGTGAAACTACAAAAGACCCCATTCTGCTAACCGCCGATGTGCGGTTTGCTCTGCGTCGCACTATAGTGTCGTCTATCGCAGGGGATGCCAGTGAATTAGGTGTATTTGTGTTAGATGCGAATCTTGAACACACACTTATGAGTGCTCTATCTATCGCTCAGCAGGCGGGGCCAGTCTCGCTTGATAATATTCCGGTTGAGCCAAACTTATTAAATCAATTACAAACCAGTATGCCATTGATAAAAGAGCGATTGCGTAAAGAAGGCCACCAGCCCATTTTGGTGGTTGCACCGCAATTGCGCCCATTACTGGCGCGTTATGCGAAAGTGTTTTGCCAAGGGCTTCATGTGCTCTCGCAGAATGAAATTCCCGAGCGAGTGGGAATTAATATTGTTGGAACTCTCGGTTAATAAAAAAGCCCGCTAGTTGCGGGCTTTTTTATTAAGTTTTAATGATTCGCTTCGCTACCATCTGGGCGATGCAGGCTTGGTATTCCTCATTAGGTTCTACTAATGTAAAGCCAGTTTCGATGTGGCCTGTGGTTGTATTCTCCCGACACCAAATACACTCTGCGTTAACGGTGAAGGTGGGGTTTTTGGATTCGCTCTGGCGTAAGGTAATTTTAAAAAGGTGGCGGCTGCCAGCTTCTATATGCATGTCACCGCGCAGTCTAAATCCCGATTCCGAAATATCGGCGATGTACCCAATCAGCTCGTTCGTGGTGGTGTCGTAAACACGCGCACGAAAAAGCGAACGAAAAATAAGCCGATGATGTTGACGCATGCACTGCTCCCATGACGACTCCGAAGAGATGCTAGTTAAATCCCTCACACGGAAAACGAATCCGATCATACCAAATTTGCACTCAAAAGCCCGAATAGGACTTCGGCTATCGGTTATAGGCGACCCACTTGAGTGTTGCGTTAAGTAGGCCGCCGAAACGTCGAATGCTGTGTTTCGAACAGTGACGTTATGGGTTGTGGCGAGAAGCCTTAGGGCCGCTTGCAAGCAGTTGATGAAGAGCAGTCAGCTCGGGATTGTTCGCAATGGCGCGGGCAACAATACTCGCCATGGCATGAGCGCCCTTGGCTTGAAAATGCGTACCATCGGGTGATTGTGGGCTGCCTGCTGCACCATTGGCGTAGTAGGCGTTAATTGCCGGGTCGACCACTAACCAATAATTCCACCATTCGTTACCGGATAAGGTGTTGGCAAAGTCGATGCTCTCTGCTTCTAAATCAATAAGCGGTAAATTTTCTCGCGCAGCGATTTGGCGCAAAGTTTGTGCGTAGTTACCCACAAAGGCGTAGTCTTTTTGTGGTTGATGTTGGGTGAAATGATTGGGTGCAACAGGCAATTTCTGCTCGCGTTTTTCATTGAGAATACGCGCACTCGGGGTGAATAACACCGGGTGGGCGCCGCGAGATTTTACAATTTCAATATAGCGAGAGATGGAGCGATCGAAACTCATATCGGGGTTCGCATCTGGATGCTGAACTTTCCCGTCTGCCGTATTAGGGTAGGTGCAGAGGTTGGTCACATCCGCGAGCCCTCGCACAGGGCGGGCAGCATCGCAGTTCTGATCGTTGTGTCCATGGTTAATAAAAACGTAATCGCCAGGTTTTATCATCGACTCCATTTGAGCGAACCAACGGCCATTGTAAAAGTCCCGCGAGCTTCGTCCAGCGCGCGATCCGACAACAATTGCAACCTCGTCAAGATGTGAGAATTGCTCCATAAATGCCTCGCCCCAGCCCATGCGTGGAAACCGAAATTGCTCGTACATCGCCGATGTTGAATCACCGACAAAAAAGATTCGCGTGCGAGCGTTTTCGATTTTTTTGGCGTGCTGGCGTGCTGCCTTGAAATCGAAAGGCTCGTAATTGCCGCCATGAAATAAACCCACAATCGGTTTGAATCGGCTGTCGGTAAGCGTTGTGTGTCCGGTTAAACCTGTGGTGTTGTCGTAAGTGCGGTTGTGATTAAGCAGCGAAAAAATGGGCGCTAGCACATTTTTTGTAACGGACGGATCGCGCACAGGGTCAAAGTTTTCGGCATTGGCTACACCTATCTCGTTCAGTGCGTTGCCAAAACTTTTACGAATCCAATCGAGTGCGCGTTCACGATCTTCTGGGTTTACTTTATAGGGCTCGGCTGAATGGAAAAGTTGTTGTGGCCCTTGAAGATTAAGATGTTTGGCGTAATCAGAGGCGAGACGATCGGTTAACGGGTTTATGTTCGCTATCAAATTTGGCTCATCATCAAGAACGCTTGCGACCAAACAAATAGGGCGCAGAACATCATTTCGTACACAGTCTTTGAGACGATTTTTTTCACTCACTGCGGTGAGTGTTAATGGCGGTAATACGTCGTTGGGCAGCGAAAGCGTGTAGTAGCCCTTGGCGTCTGTGGTAGTACGCCACTCATTTCCACGGTGATCGGTGATGTAAACATCAGCCTGGGCGAGAGGATTTTTTTCTTGCACTAAGCCTTTAATGGTTTTTGATGTTGTGGGTGAGTTCAAGCTATTGCACGCGGTGAGTGCCACGAACATGGTGCTTAAAAGCGCTAGGCGTGAATTGCGTAACCAAGATCGAGTTGATTTATTTTGAATCTTCATCTGTAAGTCCGTTAAATTTTATTGAATTGCCGACAGATTCACGAAGGTTTATCTTTTTATTGCGACGATTATAGATAAAATGCGGATCCAAGTGCTCAATTAATTGATTAATAAGGAGTATTTTGTGCCAGACGGTGTTCTGCATATGCCAAGTCTGCTGCCTTCATCGTCGCCATTTTTTCTTGATGCAAAGAATTGGCTTGCGCACTGGTCGCAAGGTACGGGCTTAGGTATTCCAACAGGTTGTCAAGCATATGGATGTTGTCGCACGGCCGAGGTGGGGGCAAAAGTGCGGCATATTGGTTCTAATCGGTTAATTCCTTGGATCATTCCTTTTTGTCGATACCACGAGAAACGCCCGAGAGAAATGCCAGTAGTATTAAAGGAAGGCTCGGTGCTTTACGGTTGCTCAAAATTGCTAGGCTGAATCCAATCAAACAGCAATAAAAAAACCGGAGTCGGTGCTCCGGTTTTTTTATTGCTCGATGCAAAGTTTTACATTTTTTGCATCACTTCAATGCCCAGTAAATCAAGCCCTTGCTGAAGTGTTTTGGCAACCAAATGGCAAAGGCGCAAGCGGCTTTCGCGAGTTTTCGCATCGACGCCGTCTTTTAAAACGGGGCAGGCTTCGTAGAAACTCATGTAGAGGCCGGCGATGTCGTACAAGTAAGTGCACAAAAGATGCGGCATAGCATCGCGAGTCATTTGTTCGAGCACTTCGCTAAATTGCAAAAGACGAATGGCGAGAGCTTTTTCTTGCGGTGTTTCGATAAGAATGTCACCACCAAGTTGCTCTGGATTGATCTCGGCTTTTCTAAAAATACTTTGCACGCGAGTGTAAGCATACTGAAGATAAGGCGCGGTGTTTCCCTCAAAACTCAGCATCGAATCCCAATCGAAAATATAATCGTTGGTTCGGGTTTTACTGAGGTCGGCGTACTTCACTGCACCTATGCCCACTTTTCGAGACACTTCGGCAATTTCTTCTGGTGAGAGCTCGGTATTTTTCTCGGCAACGACGGCGCCAGCACGCTCAACTGCTTCGACTAATAAGTCAGCGAGTTTTACCGTGCCGCCAGTACGCGTTTTGAAAGGCTTGCCATCTTTCCCCATCATGGTGCCGAACGCGAGGTGTTCGAGAAGAATATCCTCGGGAACGAAACCCGCTTTACGCGAGAGGGTAAACACTTGTTGCATGTGCAGCGACTGACGGGCGTCGATGAAATACATCACGCGATTTGCTTTTAAGGTATTGGCGCGGTAGCGCAGTGCAGCCAAATCGGTGGTGGCATACAAAAAACCACCGCCTTGTTTTTGTACGATAACCGGAGAAGGATTGCCTTCTTTATCGGCCAATTCTTCGAGGAATACGACTTGAGCACCGGCATCTTCAACGGCGAGTTTTTTAGCTTTTAATTCTTCGACTAAAGGCGCGAGATCTTGGTTGTAAAAACTTTCACCGCGCACGTCGGCGTCGGTAAGCGTTACATTAAGTTCACGGTAAATGTCGCGGCTATGACCGAGGGAGAGGTTTTTAAATTGCTCCCAAAGTTTCACCATGTTCTCATCGCCAGATTGTAAGCGAACCACATATTCGCGAGCTTTGTCGGCAAAGGCAGAATCTTCGTCGAAGTGTTTTTTCGCTTGTTGATAAAAAACTTCGAGATCTTTAAGTTCCATTTCGCCAGTGCCTTGGCTTTGTTCTTCAAGCTCGGCAATTAACATTCCGAACTGGGTGCCCCAATCGCCCACGTGGTTTTGGCGAATAACTTTGTGGCCTTGGAATTCCAGCAAGCGCGCTAAAGCATCGCCAATAATGGTTGAGCGCAAATGCCCTACGTGCATTTCTTTGGCGAGGTTAGGGCCCGAATAGTCGATCACTACGGTATTGGGGTTTTGAACTTTCGGCAAGTTCAATCGCTCGTCTTTTTGCGCAGCGGCAACAGCATTGGCTAAAAATTCTGGCTTCAAATGAATATTGATAAAGCCCGGCCCTGCAATTTCGATTTTCTCGGCAACATCGTCGAGATTTAAATTTTCTACAATCTTAGTGGCGAGTTCGCGAGGATTGGTTGCAAGTGCTTTGGCCGCACCCATAGCGCCATTGGCTTGGTAATCGCCAAAGCCGGCTTTTTTAGAGGGTGCGATAACAGCTGGGTACTCGGCAGGAACGCCTACGGTCGCCATGGCAGCAAGTGTGCGTTCATTCAGTAATTCACGAATATTCATAAAGTCGAATCTAAAAATGAGGGGCTGGGGTGGCCGAGAGGATAAAAGCTCGTGCAAGGTGGCGCCCCACGCCAATATGGGAAAAACGGTAGCGCGAATTGTACCCCTTGTGACCAAGGCTTGCCACGGATTATCGAGACTTGGCAGAGTAGCCTAAGCTAGGCATATAGCATTCACAGGAGAGGGAAAATGAGCGAGCTAGATTATTCCACCGGCATAGATGAAGTGTTAGCAGGTGTCGAGGGGCAGGTGCTTCACTTACGGATAAACCGTCCAGAGCGAAAAAACGCCTTGTCACTTGCCATGTACCAAGCGCTTGCTAATGCCATTAATTGGGCGGATTCACAGTCCAAGGTGAGGGCAATCGTACTTTCTAGCACCAGCGACACATTTTGCGCGGGTAACGATTTAGCGGATTTTATGAACGATCCGGAAATTTCCAGCCAACACCCGAGTGTGCAATTTATCGATGCGGTTCGTCTTTGCCAAACTCCCTTGGTGGCCAAAGTCTCGGGCCATGCGGTGGGAATTGGTGCGACTTTGCTACTGCATATGGACTTCGCCTGCGTTAGTGAGGACGCCAAAATCCAGATGCCATTCGTCAATCTGGGGCTTGCGCCAGAGAATGCGTCCAGCCTTTATTTGCCACGTATTGTAGGACGGCAAAGAGCTAACCGGCTCCTCCTGCTCGGCGAAGTGATATCCGGTGCCCAAGCCGCTGATTGGGGCATGGTGTTACATGCTGTCCCCAAAGGCGAGTTGGATGCTTGTGTTGATGAGTTGGTTAAAAAGGTAGTCGCGCAACCCCCACAAGCCATACGAAGGGCTAAAGCTTTATTAAAGGTTAATGCCGAGCTCGCCGAGGACATCGCACTTAACGCTGAGTACGCCGCCTTGGCGGAAGGTTTAGCATCCGAAGAGTGCAAGGAGGCGATCAACGCCTTTTACGAAAAACGCCACCCTGATTTCTCCCGATTCTAATCACTCTCGGAGAATTATATTTATCCGCCTGATTGAGTG
The DNA here is from genome assembly GCA_051885175.1 of Cellvibrio sp. GTDB lineage: Bacteria > Pseudomonadota > Gammaproteobacteria > Pseudomonadales > Cellvibrionaceae > Cellvibrio. The sequence goes on along the minus strand of JBJEWS010000011.1, from coordinate 370,344 downwards.
GTAACGATCTTAATGATGTGCATGAGAACGCATGAGTTAGCGGCTAGGCTTAAACCATTAATCGATAGTAAGGAGTCGTCATGAATTCAGTTTTGAGTTTTACAGGGAAAACCGTAGTGGTGGTGGGCGGAACATCCGGTATTAATTTAGGTATTGCGAAGGCGTTCGCCGCTGCCGGAGCGTCACTCATGGTGCTAAGTCGCAAACAAGAAAAAGTGGATGCTGCGGTTGAAACTTTGTTGAAATCCGGCGCCGCAAAAGCGATTGGATTTGCGGCGGATGTTCGCGATCCAGATGCCTTGGTTGCGGCCATGGCCGAGACAGCCGACCAGTTAGGTGCATTCGATGTGGTGGTGTCGGGTGCAGCAGGGAATTTCCCTGCTTTGGCAATGGGAATGTCAGCGAACGCATTTAGCACTATTGTCGACATCGACTTACTGGGTACCTTTCATGTTATGCAGGCGGTGTATCCGCATCTAAAGCGGCCAGGAGCTTCAATCATTAATATCTCAGCGCCCCAGTCGCAAATTCCGATGGTCGCACAAGCGCACGTCTCGGCGGCAAAAGCGGGCGTCGATATGTTGACTAAAAGTCTTTGCGTTGAGTGGGGCGTCGAAGGCATTCGAGTGAACTCCGTTATTCCCGGCCCCATTCAAGATACAGAAGGCATGGCTCGATTGGCACCGACAGAGCAAATGCAGGCCATGGTTCAAACTAGCGTGCCTTTAAAGCGTTACGGCACCGCGCAGGATATCGCCAATGCTTGCCTATTCTTAGGTTCTGAATACGCCAGTTATATTTCGGGTGCTGTGATTCCGGTTGATGGTGGTTGGCTTCAGGGTGGAGTTGCGGTTGTGGGGGCTAAACTCGGCGATGCCATTCAGCGAAAATCGTAGCAATAAAAAAGGCCGCTTTGCGGCCTTTTTTATTGCATTTCTAATTACTTTTGGAGCACTGCGATTTGTCGATCGTGCGATCGGCTGAAAAATAATAAAGCAACGATTGCGCCTACCAAAGCCATGAACATATCCGACTGAGTGTCCCATTCATCGCCCTGTGTGCCCAAAAATTCGTCGGCGCCTTCGCTTACCGCTAATGCAGCCGCCCACTCGATAAGTTCGTAAGTCGCGCTAATGGCGAGCACAATGCACACCACGATAAACGCTAACATCTTGCGGCCAGAAACGATCGATTTGCGAATTAAAATCTCGCGTGCGATCAACGCTGGTACGAAGCCTTGCGCAAAATGTCCAAGCTTATCGTAGGGGTTACGGCTAAGGTCGAAAGCTTCTTGAATCCAAAATCCAAGCGGCACTTTAGCGTAGGTGTAAGTTCCACCTAAAATTAAAATTAGGCAGTGAATCACAATAAAAAAATACACCAATTCGGTTAAATGAAAGCGCTGGTAGGTATAAGCCAATACGGGTACCGCGATAATCACAGGCGCCACCTCTAACCACCAGGTGAGCGTATCGCTTGGACCAAATCTAGATGCGATAAGTGCAGCGGCCAGAATTACCAAGTAGCCGAGATGTAATGGCGATAAGCGAAATGTTTGGGGCATAAAAAGGCCTTATTAGATTTGTTAGTCTTTTTGAGTGAGGTCGACAAATACTCCGCCGGTCACTGTGCATAGATCGGCGGGCGAGAGTGCGATATCCATCCCGCGTTTTCCGGCGCTCACATACATTGTAGGCAAGTCTTTGGCGCTTGCATCAATGAAGGTTTTTAAGCGCTTCTTTTGGCCGATCGGGCTGACTCCGCCCACCACGTAACCCGACATACGTTCAACTTCGGCGACTGCGCCCATTGCCGCTTTTTTGCCCCCAAAGGCTTTGGCAATTTGCTTCAAGTTTAATAGGTGTTCGACCGGTATAACGGCTACCGCATACTCCTTGGCGTCAACTTGTACCACAAGGGTCTTAAAGACCAAGCGAGGTTCAACGCCCAGTTTTTCGGCGGCCTCTAATCCATAGGATTCAGCCTTCGGATCGTGTTGGTAAATGTGCTGAGTAAAGTGAATGTTTAATTTTTGTAACACTTTGATAGCGGGGGTCATAAAGATTCTCTTAAAATCCGTAAGATGTGCGGAAACTGCACAGCTGTAACAGGAAACTCTATAAAAATTAGTAAAATACTTATTACAGGCATCGACTTTTGTTAGGATGATTTTTTAAACATTATATTAGACAAAATAGGAACCTTGTTATGTTGCATGATGATAAAAACCGCTTCGGAACTGTGACTCGCATATTGCATTGGGTAGTAGGGGTGTTGGTGATTTGGCAATTACTCAAACTGGCCGATTACATCAACGATGGAGAAAACTGGATTAGCCAAGCCTTAGTTAAACCTTTCCACAGCTCCATCGGATTAATCGTGGCGGCGTTGGTTGTCGTCCGTTTGGTTTGGGCAATCACCCAGCGTAATAATGGCCCTGTACCTATGCATTTTCCCGTTGCCGCTACTTGGGGGCACCGCGCAGCTTACTTGTTTTTGTTTTTAACCCCCTTCACCGCAATTTGTTTAATGTTGGGCAAGGGTTACGGCCTTCGTTTTTTCGGTAATGTTATCGTCGAGCGCGGTGCGACCGAGTCGGAATTGCTTGCAACAATCGGCAGCTACCACGCGACTTGCGCCATCATTCTCACGTTAATTGTGCTCGGCCACATCGGCATGGTGATTTACCATCACTTCATTCTGAAAGACGCAACACTCTCGCGAATGGTTGGGAAATAAAGTTAGGCCAATAAAAAAGCCGCGCAATTGCGCGGCTTTTTTAATGTTGTCATGATTTAGGAGTTTTGAAGGCAAGCATAGACATCACTAATTCACCGACTATTGATCAGACCATTGTGAATCAAACCAATAACCATCGTCTGAAACTCTTTCATAAAACTGATCAGCAGTTTCATCTGTAAATTCGATTTTTGGTCACCAATCATAATCATTGAATGTGAGTCTCTCATGAAGCTGATGAGGCGTATCTTGGGTATATTCGGTTTGTTGTTCTAAATAATTATCTTCCTTAAATTCTGTAGATGACTCTATGTTATCTATGCTGTTCCAGTCTAGAAACTCGGTTATGTTGCGCATCTGGATTGACTTAATGTTTCTGCTGCCGAGCTTTTTCCCCCAAAAAATCTCTCTATCTTTAGGGGATCTGGAAGTGTATCCCTGCCACTCTATTACCACGATCTTTTTTTCGCTATTTTCGGTTAGGTGATTTTTAATCTTTTGGTTCAAATGAATGTCGTCGCCTGAATACCCAAATAATATTATGCGATGCGCCTCATCGAATGCTATTTCAATATGTTCCCAATAACTTGAGAGAATTTGTGAGCCCGCGATGACGCTGGGTTTATGATTTACATGTGTCAAAACAAAGTGGCATTCCCGATATTCATTCCATGAGGGTAAAGATTGATGAGCATTACGCTTTCTTACTTTACTCTCCTTTCTTTCTTTATTGGGCTCTTCTTCAATTTCTGAGTAAAAAAGTGGTGATCCGTGTAAGTGAAGATAATAGCCAAGCGGCCTTTCTCGTCTAAGATTTTCTACCCTAAAGCCAGAATTAGTGATCCCATCGATAAGGCTTCCACTGTAACCTTGTAAAATGTTTTCTCTAATGAGAGGTCGGTATAGTAGTCCGTCGTAATTTAATGTCGCGATATGGGATTTAGTGGTTCTGATGTATTCCGCTAATGACTTTATAAAATTCTTTGGTAATGATTCGTTATTTTCAAAAAGATATTTTGCTGTGTGATAAAGAAATTTCTCAGCAGCCTTCGGTATTCTCTTTCCGTCCGCACTGAGCCAGTTGCAGTTGTTGGAGTCTACTAAAGTGAGTTGTTTGCACGCAGAGATTATCACCTGAAGCTTATCCATATCTGATTCTGTATTTGGATAAGAGGTTTTTCCTGACGCATGTTTTATTAAATTTTTCTCATCCTTTGTGAGAATGGATTCGTCTTTCCAAATGTGCTCGATTGCTTTGGTTAAATTATATTTGTCAGGATTTAAAGCCATTCCTAGGCCGTTGCCAAATATTATTAGCGATCTTTTAGACTGTTCACAATACAAGATCTCCCTCCTTTAATTTAAGGAAAAAGCCGCGCAATTGCGCGGCTTTTTTTATTTCAGTGAAAACTATTAGTCAGCTAACACGGGGCTTAGCCAGCGTTCGATTTCTTCGATGCTGACGCCTTTGCGTTTGGCCAGACTCTCCACTTGGTCTTTGTTGATTTTACCGGTTGGAAAATAAACCGCTTCTGGGTGAGCGAAGTACCAGCCCGAAACAGCAGCAGTTGGCAGCATAGCGAAATGCTCGGTGAGCGTAATGCCAGTGTTGTCGGTCGCGTTGAGCAACTCAAACAGCTGAGTTTTTTCGGTGTGATCGGGGCAAGCTGGATAGCCAGGCGCTGGGCGAATACCGCGATAGTTTTCGCGAATGAGTTCATCGTTGGTGAGTTGCTCGTCGCTCGCGTATTGCCAGAACTCTTTGCGCACGCGCTCGTGCATGTGTTCGGCAAAGGCTTCGGCGAAGCGGTCAGCCAAGGCTTTAACCATGATGGAATTGTAATCGTCACCCGCATCTTGATATTGCTTGGCCAATTCTTCGGCGCCGATGCCGGTCGTCACTGCGAAGCCGCCAATGTAATCCTGCTTGCCAGACTCTTTTGGTGCAACGAAGTCGGCGAGCGACATATGCGGGCGTGATTCCATACCCGCTTTCAAATGTTGTTGGCGAATATGATGAAGTGTCGAAATTTGTTCGCCGGCATCGTTGTAAACCGCAATATCGTCGTAGTTGACGGTGTTGGCTGGCCAGAACCCGATCACGCCGTTGGCGCGAATGAGTTTTTCCTCCATGAGTTTTTTCATCATGGCTTGAGCGTCGGCCCACAAAGCGCGCGCGGCTTCACCAACCACTTCGTCTTCCAAAATGCGTGGGAATTTACCGGCCAAATCCCAACTGATGAAGAAGGGGGTCCAGTCGATGTAGTCCACAAGTTTTTCGAGTGGGTAATCTTCAAATACTTTTACGCCGGTGAAAGTTGGGGCTGGTGGCGTGTAGTTATCCCAGTCGAGTTGGAGACGCTTGTTAATGGCTTCTTCGTAACTGCGCACAGTGCCGCGTGGTTTGCGATTCGCGTTGCGCACACGAACTTCTTCGTATTCGGTTTTTAGGCTCTCGTAAAAAGCAGGGCGTAATTCGTCGGAAAGTAAGGTCGATGCAACACCTACTGCGCGCGATGCGTCAGCAACATAAACGGCTTGGTTTAAGTTGAAAACGGGATCGATCTTGACCGCTGTGTGGGCTTTGGATGTTGTTGCACCGCCAATCATTAGCGGTTTATTCACGCCGCGGCGTTCCATTTCTTTAGCAACGAAAACCATCTCGTCCAGCGATGGAGTGATGAGTCCTGAAAGGCCGATGATATCGCAATTTTCTTTTTCGGCGACTTCAAGAATTTTGTCGCATGGCACCATTACGCCTAGGTCGACAACTTCAAAGTTGTTACATTGCAAAACTACGCCCACAATATTTTTACCAATATCGTGTACATCGCCTTTTACGGTTGCCATCAAAATTTTGCCATTAGGTTTGCTGGCCTCAGTTTTTTCGGCTTCGATAAATGGTTGTAGATAAGCCACCGATTGTTTCATTACACGGGCGGACTTCACGACTTGTGGTAAGAACATTTTACCGGCACCGAATAAATCCCCAACGACGTTCATGCCGTCCATCAACGGGCCTTCGATGACATCGAGTGGGCGAGGGAAGTGTTGGCGAGCTTCTTCGGTATCTTGCTCGATAAATGTCGAGATGCCTTTTACAAGAGCGTGTTCAATGCGTTTTACAACGGGAAGGTTGCGCCATTCCAAATCTTCTTTTTTGTCGGCGCCACCGCTGCCGTCGCCGCGATATTTTTCGGCGATATCGAGTAACGCTTCGGTGCCGTTGCTATTGCGGTTAAGGATAACGTCTTCAACTTTTTCTTTAAGTTCTGCGGGAAGATCGTCGTATACCGCTAATTGACCAGCGTTAACGATACCCATGTTCAAACCCGCTTTAATTGCGTGATAAAGGAACACGGAGTGAATTGCTTCGCGCACAGGGTTGTTGCCGCGGAACGAGAAAGATACGTTCGAGACGCCGCCGCTTACGCCTGCGTGCGGCAAGTTTTGGCGAATCCAGCGGGTCGCTTCAATAAAGTCAACCGCGTAGTTGTTGTGTTCTTCAATGCCGGTGGCGACGGCAAAAATATTGGGGTCGAAAATAATATCTTGCGGTGCAAAATTTAATTTTTCGACTAAGAGTTTATAGGAGCGCTCACAAATTTCTTTTTTGCGCTCCATGGTGTCGGCTTGTCCGGTTTCGTCGAACGCCATGATGACCACGGCAGCGCCGTAGCGTTGGCAAAGTTTAGCTTTGTGTAAAAACTCTTCTTCACCTTCTTTGAGTGAAATGGAGTTTACGATTGGCTTGCCTTGGATGCACTTTAAGCCTGCTTCAATCACTTCCCACTTGGAGGAGTCGACCATAATGGGTACGCGTGCAATGTCGGGTTCGCCTGCGATCAGGTTTAAAAATTTCGTCATGGCTTTGATGGCATCGAGCATGCCTTCGTCCATGTTGATGTCGATAACCTGAGCGCCCGATTGCACTTGCTCTAGCGCGACTTCGATGGCGGTCGCGTAGTCTTCTTCGAGAATTAAGCGTTTAAATTTGGCTGAGCCTGTGACGTTACAGCGTTCGCCCACGTTTACGAATAGTGAGTCTTTCGTGATGTTAAAAGGCTCAAGCCCCGATAAGCGGCAGGCGGGTTCGATGCTGGGAATCGCGCGCGGTGGATATTTTGCGACCGCATCGGCAATGGCTTTGATGTGTGCAGGCGTGGTGCCGCAACAGCCGCCGATAATATTGAGTAGACCCGACGCGGCAAATTCTTCAACGATTTCGACCATTTCTTCTGGCGTTTGATCGTATTCACCGAATTCGTTCGGCAAGCCCGCATTCGGGTGGGCGCTCACATTGGTTCCGGCAATGCGCGACATTTCTTGTACGTACTGGCGCAGTTCTTTGGCGCCCAGTGCGCAGTTCAAGCCAATACTAAACGGGTTGGCGTGCGCTAATGAGTTGTAAAAGGCTTCGGTCGTTTGACCCGACAGGGTACGGCCCGATGCATCGGTGATGGTGCCGGAAATCATAATCGGCAATTCGTAACCTAAGCCATCGAAAAATTGCTTAACCGCAAATACGGCGGCTTTAGCGTTGAGGGTATCGAAGATGGTTTCGATAAGGATAAGATCGGCTCCGCCATCGACTAAGCCTTGAAGCGACTCGAGGTAGTTCTCGACTAATTCATCAAAAGTGACGTTGCGTTTAGAGGCGTCATTAACGTCTGGAGAAATCGAACAGGTGCGTGATGTTGGGCCGAGCACACCGGCGACAAAGCGAGGTTTTTCTGGATTTTTGTGGGTAAACTCATCGCATAAATCGCGCGCGATTTTCGCCGCTGCAAAGTTAATGTCGTATACGATATCTTGCATATCGTAGTCGGCCATAGAGATGCGCGTTGCGTTAAAGGTATTGGTTTCGAGAATGTCGGCACCCGCTTCGAGATATTGACGCTGAATTGAGGCAATAACTTCCGGCTTGGTGATCGACAATAAATCGTTATTGCCCGCAACATCTAAATGGAAGTTGGCAAAACGCTCGCCACGGTAATCGGCTTCTTGAAGTTTGAAACTTTGGATCATGGTTCCCATGCCACCATCGAGAACGAGAATACGTTCTTTAATGGCGTTATGGAGATTGGTAAGGCGTAATTCGCGCTCGGGAGATAGGCTCATGGGGAAACTCTAAATTTGCTGATTTATGGCTAAAAATGGGGTGGATTCTAGCAGAGTTTGGTGTGGATTTGGCTGCGAATGCGCTTTAGTCGTCGCTTTGGTGGAAGAGGGCTAGCCCATATTTTGTGGCATCGCGAAGCAGCGCTTCATAAGAATAATTGAGTCGTTACGGAATAAAGGAATATGAATCAGTCACCCTTAATATCAGTTGTGATGCCAGCTTTTAATTGCGCCTCGTTTATTGGGGCCGCTATAGAGTCGGTACTTAGTCAGACTTATCGCCACTGGGAGCTAATTGTTGTCGATGACGGTTCCACCGACGACACCGCAAACATAATTGCCGAAATCTCCGAAAAAGATGCACGAGTAAGGCTCGTCAGTTTCGCTAATGCCGGTAGTTGTGTGGCTCGAAATCGCGGTTTTGCCTTGGCGGCTGGTGAATACATTGCGCTATTGGATGCCGATGATCTTTGGCCGGAGCACAAACTGGCAACTCAGCTCGCTACGCTGGAGAGCACTGGTGCAGATGTTGTGCTGGGTCAGGTGCAGCGATTTACCGAGAATGAGCAAGGCGAGCGATCGCTAGGCTTTATCAGTTCTCCGCCCGCTAGCAGTGGTGATTATTTACGATCGGTGCTTTTGGTTCACAACACTCAGATGGCCAACTTCACAACTGCGCTTGCTCGCAGTGAGGTTATCAAAGTGCATGGTCACTTCGACTCTGTTATGACGACAGCTCATGATTGGGAGGTGTGGCTGGGCTTGTGTCAAAAATTCAAATTCGCGCATCTTGACGAGGTGGTTCTTTATTACCGCAAGCATGGTGCTAGCCATACGCGCCACTGCGACCTCGAGACGGCCGTAAATTGTCAGCTTGCCGCAATCGAACGCCACTCGCCTGACGGAATTAAAGGATGGTTGTTAGAGCGAGAAGCGAAAAGCCTAAGGTTCGAAATGGCGATCGCCACTTTGCTCCATCAGTCACAGCCTGTGGCAGCGCTCTTATGGTATTGGCGAGGTGTAGTGTCCGCGTCGTTTATCTGGAGAAGCCTGTCCTACCGTTGGTTGGCTCGTATTGCAAAAAGTTTGATAAGAGCAGAGCCTTCAACTGCCGCAACGTCGGAGTGACTTCCATTTAAAGGATTTAGATGCAATCGAAGCTCGTAGAGAATGGCCAATCCCATAGGTAAAAATAGCAATCCAAATAAGGAATATTAATTGAGATGACTACTGCTGACGTGTGATTTGCGCTAGAATACCCGAGTATTTTAATCGGGTATAAGCCCGATTTTCATTCTCAATACCGCAGCTGCGGCCTCAAAGGTTGTTATGGTAAACGTAGAAATCACCGAATCCGCTCAAGAATATCTCAAGGGCTTGCTGGACAAGCAGAAAGACAACGACGGTATTGGCATCCGTATGTTTGTGGCCAACCCTGGTACGCCTAGCGCCGAGACCTGCATTGCCTATTGTCGTCCGGGTGAAATCAAAGAGGGCGATATCGAAGTCCCTCTTAATGGATTTAGTGCCTATTTTGAAGGGCGCAGCTTACCCTTTTTGGAAGATGCCAAGGTCGATTACTCAGCCGACCGTATGGGTGGGCAGCTGACCATTCGCGCACCTAACTCCAAAATGCCACGAGTGACCGAAGATAGCCCGCTCGAAGATAAGATCAATTATGTGTTGTATAACGACATCAACCCAAGTTTGGCGTCCCATGGGGGCAACGTCAGTTTGGTTGAAGTTAGTGACGACATGTACGCCATTTTGAAGTTTGGTGGCGGCTGTCAGGGGTGTGGATCGGTAGCTATTACCCTAAAGCAAGGTATCGAAGTACAGTTGTTGGACAAGTTGCCAGAGCTTAAAGGCATCCGCGATGTCACCGACCATAGCGACCGCTCCAACGCCTATATGTAACGCCTGATTCGTTAAAAAAAGCCGATTCTGATCGGCTTTTTTTATGCCTGAAAATTGATGAAACTCCCAAGTCGACAAAAAAAAGAATGATTTTGGTGTAGAATCGCCGCGATTTAGCAGGGTTAACTGCCATTTAGACCGACAAAGAGAAATAGTTATGCCAACCGTGATTCGTCAGCAAGACCTGATCGACAGCGTAGCCGATGCGCTGCAATTTATTTCTTACTACCATCCCGTAGATTTCATTCAAGCCATTCATAAAGCCTACCTTCGCGAAGAAAACAAAGCCGCGAAAGACGCTATGGCCCAAATTCTGATCAACTCACGTATGTGCGCCATGGGCCGCCGCCCCATCTGCCAGGACACAGGTATCGTCACGGTATTTGTTACCGTCGGGATGGATGTTCAGTGGGATGCGCAAATGAGCCTGACTGACATGATCAACGAAGGTGTGCGTCGTGCTTACAGCCACCCGGATAACGTTTTGCGCGCATCGATTTTGGCCGATCCCGATGGTGCACGCAAAAACACTGGCGATAACACGCCAGCGGTGATTCATTACAACATAGTTCCAGGCAACACAGTTGATGTGCATGTGGCCGCCAAAGGGGGTGGTTCAGAGGCGAAAACTAAGTTCGCCATGCTGAACCCGTCCGATTCGGTAGTCGATTGGGTGTTAAAAGTGGTTCCAGAGATGGGTGCAGGTTGGTGTCCACCGGGAATGCTCGGAATTGGTATTGGTGGAACGGCTGAAAAAGCCATGTTGTTAGCGAAAGAGGCCTTGCTCGATCCTGTTGATATTCAAGAGTTGCAGGCACGCGGTAGTAGCAATCGTTCCGAAGAATTGCGTATTGAGCTGTACGACAAAATCAACCGCTTGGGAATCGGTGCGCAAGGCTTGGGTGGTTTGACAACGGTCGTTGACGTAAAAGTTAAAGATTACCCAACGCATGCGGCTAACAAAGCGATTGCGATTATTCCTAACTGCGCCGCAACGCGTCACGCGCATTTTGTTTTGGATGGTTCTGGCCCTGCGTTGCAAACACCACCTTCTTTAGAAGATTACCCCGATATTTCATGGGAAGTGGGCGACAGTGTCCGCCGAGTCAATTTGGACACCGTTACGCCTGAGGATGTTCAATCGTGGAAAACCGGCGAAACAATTCTTTTGTCGGGCAAGATGTTAACGGGCCGCGATGCCGCGCATAAAAAGATGACCGATTTACTGGCCAAAGGCGAGCCATTACCAGTCGATCTCAAAGGCCGCTTTATTTACTACGTAGGGCCAGTTGACCCTGTGCGTGACGAGGTTGTCGGACCTGCAGGCCCAACGACAGCAACGCGGATGGATAAATTCACTCGCACTATGCTCGAAGAAACTGGCTTACTAGGAATGATCGGTAAGTCCGAGCGAGGACCTATGGCGATTGATGCTATTCGCGATAACAAATCGGTGTATTTAATGGCCGTTGGCGGCGCCGCTTATCTTGTTGCTCAAGCGATTAAGTCGGCCAAAGTACTAGGCTTCCCAGAGCTTGGCATGGAAGCGATTTACGAGTTCGATGTTAAAGATATGCCGGTAACTGTGGCGGTCGACTCGAATGGAGAATCGGTCCATACGGCAGGCCCGCAAATTTGGAAAGCTAAAATCGAAGAAGGTGTTGTCACTGTTCAATAAAAAAAGCGGCTTCGGCCGCTTTTTTTAGCTTTGCTCTTTGGGTTCATTAAAGCTACTTGCGGTTTCGTTTTTATGTTTTTCGAGCAAAAGTAGAAAAATCGAGTGGAATATTTTCTTCTCTACAAGAATATCTTTGCGGCGGATGGGGGTGCGTTTGTTGCCAATAATGAGCCGATAAGGATAAGCAGGGCTGACATTAATAATTGCGTAGTTAAATATTGCTTTGGGGTTGGTATCTAACCCCTGTCCTTTAAGGTCATTGACGATTTTGATTTGTTGGGAGTCCGCCAAATAATACTCGTCTGGATTTTTTTCGAGAACTTCTAGAAAAAGCACGCTGCTAATGTTATCGGCTACTATAGCTTGATCGAGCGCCCCGTTAGTGAGTAGAACCGCAAATTGATACTTATCTTTTTCGCAAAGAGTGTTCATCAACCTTTTAATTGCTTGATCGGCATTTTGCGTCTCGATGTATTCTTCAATGGTTTCACTAATGGCAGTATCCACTACATGATTCGTTTGTAAAAACGCATTTTTTTTGATTAACACGCGTTTAGTGAAGAATAACTCGTGGATGTTTTTTTCATCCATGTCGGCTTTTTTCAGAATAAAAACAATGAAAGTGATTGTCATTAATGCCATATAAAAGGATGCCGTTGTATTGGCTTCTAATAACAGCGTGGTTAATGGTGTGATTGCCAAAAGTACGTAGCCGATGGCCGAGAATTTATCAGCACTTAAAAAAGGGAGGGAGCAACCAATTACTCCGGCCAATGCGAATGCGAACAGGGTTTGTTGGTCGTCGTTGGAGTGTGAAAAAAGAAATAATGTCGACAATCCCCAGCTTAACCCGGTCAACCAAATGCCAATCCGACCCAAATGCAGCCACAGGGAAGAGGGCAAAATGGGGGCTGCCAAGCGCCAACTTACCCACAAAATAAATCGAATAGTTAGGGTCGAGAAAAGGATTAAGTTCCAAGTGATGATTTCACCTGTGCCGGTTTCTTTTAAATGAGAAACACTTAAGATTACCGCAAATATAAGGCTCAGTAGAATTCCCATCAGGGTATTGTCGTAGAGCAACCGACATTTTTCGCTTTTTAGCGAGCGATGTGGCTGGCTGGACAAAAAGCTGATAGGCATGCGAGGGTTGGGCATGCGAGACGCTCCTGCGATGGAAGCAGAGAAGACTCCTTTATATTGATTCTCTGCGAATCGTTATTCGGTTCGTTGTAGTATAGATAGAATTTTTAAAATACACGTTTTTCTTATTTCTAAAATGGATGTATCCCTGTGAATTTTCCAAAAACGCTCTACTGGCACGATTATGAAACCTGGGGCGAGAATCCGGCGCGAGATCGCCCCGTGCAGTTTGCTGGGGTGCGTACCGATGAGGCGTTAAACATTATTTCCGACCCGCTCATGATTTATTCGAGGCCTTCGAGTGATTTTTTGCCTAAACCGGAGGCTTGTCTAATTACGGGCATCAATCCATTCGACGCTTGTGAAAAAGGAGTGGCCGAGTGCGACTTCATTGCCAGAATCAATGCCGAGCTCGCGCGGCCGGGGACTTGCGGCGTTGGGTATAACTCTATTCGCTTCGATGATGAAGTCACTCGTTATACGCTGTACCGTAATTTTTTTGATCCCTACGAGCGTGAATGGAAAAATGGCAACTCTCGATGGGATTTAATCGATGTTGTTCGTATGATGCGGGCGCTGAGGCCCGAAGGCATGGAGTGGCCGTTTTACGATGACGGCACGCCTTGCAATAAATTGGAGGCTTTGTCTCAAGCAAACGGATTGGTCCACGCAAATGCTCACGATGCGTTATCGGACGTTTACGCCACTATCGACTTGGCAAAACTCATTTGGTCGAAACAGCCGAAGTTGTTTGATTATGCGTATAACCTCCGACATAAAAAAGTAGTTGCGCAGTTGTTGGATATCTCAACATTCAAGCCGATGCTTCACACATCATCTCGGTTTTCTTCCGAATGGCTTAATACCACATTGATCGTGCCATTGGCCTATCACCCGCATAATCGCAATTCGGTGATTTGCTTTAACCTGAGGCAGAACCCCAGAGATTTATTGACGTTGCCTGCCGAAGTTATTCGAGAGCGGCTTTACGCCAAAGCTAGTGAGTTGAGTGGAGGGCAGGAGCGAATCGCACTCAAAGAGGTTCATCTCAATCGATCCCCAATGTTGGCGACGCCGGCGCTCCTCACGTCTGAGGTTGTTGAGCGTATTGGTTTAGATGTCGATGAATGTGCAGGGCATGCTCAAGTTTTTTCAAATTTAACGACTTCTGAGCGACGCGCATTGAATGAAAAACTCGAGAGTGTGTTTTCGCACCCCTGGGATGAGGCTGATCAGGACGCTGATTTTGCTCTTTATGGCGGATTTATCGAGAATTTAGATCGCGAACTGATGTATGAGCTACGCAAGTTAGAACCAGAGCAACGAGCTAAAGAGTCCGTGATATTTGATGATGCACGCTTGAACTCAATTTTACCCCGTTATCAAGGTCGCAATTTCGAATCGCTCCTCAACTCAACTCAATTGAGAGAATGGAAGACGTTTTGCCGTGAGCGCCTAATAGTGCCAGAGCCTGAATGGGGCTTTGAGGCATTTTTCAATCGCATTGAAGTTCTTATGACTCAAAGGGATAAACCAAGCGAAATTTATTTATTGTCTGAGCTGAAGCGGTATGGCGAGCAGCTTCACCGCCATTTGGTGTCCTAGTGTGTTTTTAAGTGCAATGAGTTGCTAGTTGAGAATCATTGTTGTTAGCAGGAATTCGAGCGGGAATTCTTATAATTTGACCTGACTTTGGCTGTGAATTTGTGTGCTCAAGGAGTACAATTCTGCGCCCAACTTTTATATGCGGCGTCCCTGTGGCCGCAAGAACGTCAGTCATTTCTTTATAAACAGCAAATTGTTCATAAAGCGTGCAGTCAGTGGATTCTTAACGATTGTTAGTGGGAGCTCCCTATGTCGTCTATTAAAAAGGTAGTTCTGGCCTACTCCGGAGGCTTGGATACATCTGTAATCGTCAAATGGTTACAAGAAAACTATAACTGTGAAGTAATCACATTTACTGCTGATATCGGTCAGGGGGAAGAAGTTGAACCTGCTCGTGCTAAGGCTCAAGCGTTAGGCGTTCAGCAAATCTACATCGACGACTTGCGCGAAGAATTTGTTCGTGACTTCGTGTTCCCTATGTTCCGTGCTAACACCATTTACGAAGGCGAGTACCTTTTAGGTACCTCGATTGCGCGCCCACTTATTGCTAAACGTTTGATCGAGATTGCCAACGAAGTCGGCGCTGATGCGATTGCACACGGCGCGACTGGTAAAGGTAACGACCAAGTTCGTTTCGAATTAGGCGCTTATGCGCTGAAACCAGGTATCAAAGTTATTGCGCCATGGCGTGAGTGGGATTTGACCTCCCGCGAAACTTTGATGGCCTACTGTGAAAAGCACAATATTCCGGTTGATTTCAACAAAAAGAAGAAATCGCCTTATTCAATGGATGCTAACTTGCTTCACATCTCCTATGAGGGTGGCGTGTTAGAAGATCCTTGGACCGAAGCCGAAGATGATATGTGGCGCTGGAGCGTGTCACCTGAGCAGGCACCTGATCAGCCTACTTACCTCACGCTGACCTATGAAAAAGGCGACATCGTTGCCATTAATGGGGAAGCAATGTCCCCTGCAACAGTGCTGACTTATTTGAACAAAGTGGGCGGCGAGAACGGCATCGGCCGTTTGGATATCGTGGAAAACCGTTACGTGGGAATGAAGTCACGCGGTTGTTACGAAACTCCTGGCGGCACCATTATGTTACGAGCACACCGCGCGATTGAGTCAATTACTCTTGACCGTGAAGTGGCTCACCTAAAAGACAGTCTCATTCCGCAGTATGCCGAAATGATTTACAACGGTTACTGGTGGAGCCCTGAGCGCATCATGATGCAAACCATGATTGACCAGTCGCAAGAGCACGTGAACGGTGATGTTCGTGTGAAACTCTATAAGGGCAACGTCATTGTTGTCGGCCGTCAATCAAAAGACAGTTTGTTCGACGAAAAAGTGGCAACCTTTGAAGACGACGCCGGTGCCTACAATCAAAAAGACGCGGAAGGCTTTATTAAGTTAAACGCGCTGCGTATGCGTATCGCTGCCAATAAAGGCCGCAAACTTCTTAAATAATAGTCGTGGCTCGCCGAGTTTTGCTTGTGCGAGCCATCTTCTATGCTTAAGACGTTAAATGCACATACATTTATTTGATAGAGGTCAATCTGCATAGCGGAGAGTGGGGAAAAGTGTCTGGGAATCGGGCAAAATAGGCTCACCTTTAATCGGGTTATGTAGGCTTGGCAATTGCTGTTTAGCTGTTAGAGACAAAACGATTTCAATATTCTCTTGGTAATTAGGAAAGTCCTATGGGTAGTCATGCGACTGTAGCTGGGGATCCGCCAGCATACAATTTCGACGTAGTGCGTCAGTTCAGCATTATGGCGGTGGTGTGGGGCATCTTGGGCATGGGCGTTGGGGTGTTTATCGCCTCTGAGCTAGTCTGGCCAGGTCTTAACGATCTGTTGCAGCCTTACACTCACTTTGGCCGTTTGCGTCCTTTGCATACTAATTTGGTGATTTTTGCGTTTGGCGGTTGTGCGCTCATGGCAACGTCTTATTACGTTGTTCAGCGTACCTGTCAGGCGCCATTGTTCGGTGGTTGGTTGGTGCCGTTTAGCTTCTGGGGCTGGCAGTTGGTTATGATCTTGGCCATCTTGACCTTACCTTTAGGTTTAACCAGCACTAAAGAATACGCCGAGCTTGAGTGGCCGATTGATATCTTGTTGGCGGTAGTGTGGATTGCCTACGCCACAGTATTCTTCGGTACCATCGTTAAGCGTAAAACGTCGCATATTTATGTTGCTAACTGGTTCTATGGTGCGTTTATTATCACCACAGCGGTTCTGCACATTGTTAACAACTTGGCGATTCCCGTTACTTTAACCAAGTCTTATTCAATTTACGCTGGTGCAGCCGATGCCATGGTTCAGTGGTGGTATGGCCACAATGCGGTGGGCTTCTTCCTGACTACAGGTTTCTTGGGGATGATGTATTACTTCGTTCCTAAACAAGCGGGTCGCCCTGTGTACTCTTATCAGTTATCGATTGTTCACTTCTGGGCATTGATTTCTCTTTATATTTGGGCAGGTTCCCACCATTTGCACTACTCAGCGCTACCCGACTGGGCACAATCATTGGGTATGGTGATGTCATTGATTCTGTTAGCACCAAGCTGGGGCGGTATGATCAACGGTATTATGACCCTCAATGGTGCTTGGCATAAACTGCGCTTCGATCCAACCTTACGTTTCCTTGTTGTTGCCTTGTCGTTCTACGGCATGTCGACCTTCGAAGGACCAATGATGGCAATCAAAACCGTTAACGCCTTGTCGCACAACACCGACTGGACTGTTGGTCACGTACACTCAGGCGCATTGGGTTGGGTTGCGATGATTTCGATCGGTGCCATCTACCACATGATTCCTAAGCTTTATAACCGCGAAACCATGTACAGCGTTGGTTTGATCAACGTGCACTTCTGGTTAGCTACTGTAGGTACCTTGTTGTACGTTGTTGCCATGTGGATCAATGGTATCGGTCAAGGTTTAATGTGGCGTGCATTTAACCCAGATGGCTCTTTAACTTACAGTTTCATTGAAACAGTTGTATTCAGTCATAACGGTTACATAATGCGTGTTATTGGTGGCGCTTTCTTCTTATCGGGCATGTTGGTAATGGCTTATAACACTTACCGCACCGTCAAGAGTTCTAATCAAGGCGCAGCTGTAGTTCAACCGTCTGCAGCGCAAGCAGTTTAAGGGGTCGCCATGAAAGGTCATGAGATAGTAGAAAAGAATATTGGTCTGATGGGTGTGCTGGTGGTTGTGGCCATCAGTTTTGGCGCGCTCGTTGAGATCGTCCCGAACTTATTCCTCGACGAGACTAACAAGCCGATCGAAGGACTTAAGCCCTACACCGCGGTTCAATTAGAGGGTCGCGATATTTACATCCGCGAAGGCTGTCACGTTTGTCATACACAAATGGTTCGCCCACTTCGTGCTGAAGTTGAGCGTTACGGCCACTACTCAGTCGCTGGTGAGCACGTTTATGAGCATCCTTTCTTGTGGGGTTCTAAGCGTACAGGTCCAGATTTGGCTCGCGTTGGTGGGCGTTACTCCGATGATTGGCATAAAACACATCTCTATAATCCACGTTTAGTGGTGCCTGAGTCGATCATGCCAGCTTATCCATGGTTATACGACCGCGTTTTGGATGGTAAAGATACTGAAGCCAAGATGCGCGCCCTTGCAAAAGTTGGTGTTCCTTACACCGAAGAAGACTTTGCTGGCGCTAAAGAAGCGGTTCAAGGTGTAACTGAAATGGATGCGTTGGTCGCTTACTTACAAAATCTCGGCATATTGCTGAAAGAGAAGCGCTAATGGATTCTGGTACTTTAGGCGCTATTTCAACGGTATTGATGGCAATAGCTTTTGCTAGCGTCTGCTTCTGGGCGTTATCGCCCAGACGCAAAAAGCGTTTTGAAGAAGATGCAAATTTGCCCTTTGCCGATGAAGAAGCGAGTGAGCAGAACAAAGACAAGCAAACTGATGATCTGAAGTAGACATCATTAAGGCGGATTAATTTATGAGTATGTTTTGGAGTCTTTGGATCGGTATTTTAACGATCACTAACTTATTGCTCCTGTTGTGGATTTTATTGGCCAACAGAAAGCGCAAAGTTGTCACCAACCAAGATGGTGAAGAAGTTAAGACCACAGGTCACGTGTACGATGGTATCGAGGAATACGATAACCCATTGCCACGCTGGTGGTTCCACATGTTTATCCTTACGTTTGTGTTTACTGCGGCCTACCTTGTTCTTTTCCCAGGCTTAGGTGATTTCAACGGCGTCAGAGGCTGGACATCCGTAGGCGAGTTGCGTGCAGATCAAGCACGTGCCGATGCTAAATACGCCGAACTGTATGGCGCTTATGCGCAAACTCCTATCGAGGAGTTGGCGAAAGACCCAGCTGCAATGAAAATCGGCTTTAAGTTGTTTGCGAACAACTGTGCGATTTGTCATGGCGCGGACGGTGGCGGTAACGTGGGCTATCCAAACCTGACTGACCACGAGTGGTTATACGGTGGCACTCCTGAGAAGATCTTAGAAACGATCCGTGAAGGGCGCCAAGCCGCAATGCCAGCATGGGGTGAGGTTATTGGTGAGAAAGGCGTCGTTGAAGTGACCGAGTATGTATTGGCACTTGCAGGTCGTGAACATGATGAAACTAAAGTGGCTGCAGGTAAGGCGCATTACGAAGCTAACTGTGTTGCTTGTCACGGTGCTGAAGGTAAGGGCGATATTCTATTTGGTGCGCCTAATCTTACCGACGACATCTGGTTATACGGTGGTGACCCTGCCACTATCCGTCAATCTGTTCGTGCCGGACGTGCTGGTGTAATGCCCGCACAAAAAGAATTGCTTAAAGAAGATCGTATCCATTTGCTAGCGGCTTACGTTTACAGTCTTTCGCAAGAGTAATACTTATGCTCACTGCATGAGGACTTAACAAAGGCAGGCCTCAGGTCTGCCTTTGTTCTATATGAACAAGGAGCTCATTGCAGTGGGCGTTTGTTCAGTGCCATACAAGAGGTGATCCCATTGAGTGATAAACCTAAGCAACCGTCTCAACCCTCTCCCGATCTTCAGATTCGCTACGTCAACATGGTTGACCCTACCGAGAAGGTCTACACCCGCAGAATCACCGGCTTCTATCAGCGTTTAAGGCGTTACACCGGCATCCCCTTGATGCTCGCATTCCTCATCATGCCGTGGCTTGTAATCGATGGCCGCCCGGCGATGTTATTTGATCTTCCTGAGCGTAAATTCCACATTCTTTGGATGACATTCTGGCCCCAAGATGCCATGTACTTGGCATGGCTTTTGGTGATTTCAGCTCTATTACTTTTTACCGTCACGGTACTTGTTGGGCGGGTTTGGTGTGGATTTACTTGTCCGCAAACCGTTTGGACTCAAATGTTTATTTGGGCGGAACATGTTTGTGAGGGCGATCGCAACAAACGCATGAAGCTTGACGCACAACCTTGGAATTTTGAAAAACTCTGGAGGAAGAGCGCAAAGCAGGCAATCTGGATTGCGATTTCATTTGTTACCGCTGCAACCTTTATCGGCTATTTCATGCCGATCCGCGAATTGTTATCCGGATTTTTTACTTTTAATTTGGATTTTATCGCTTATTTCTGGGTGCTGTTCTTTTTGGCGGCGACTTATCTTAACGCTGGTTTTATGCGTGAGCAGTTTTGTAAATTCATCTGCCCTTACGCGCGTTTCCAAGCTGTAATGTACGATAAAGATACCTTGACGGTGTCTTATAACAATATTCGCGGCGAGCGTCGTGGCCCGCGCAAACCTGGCGAAGATTACAAGGCCAAAGGTCTAGGCGACTGTATTGATTGCTCTTGGTGTGTTCAAGTCTGTCCTGTTGACATCGATATTCGTGAAGGGCTGCAAGCGGAGTGTATCGATTGTGGACTTTGCGTTGATGCGTGTAATAGCGTCATGGACAAGATGGGCTATCCGCGTGGGCTCATCGCATTCACGACAGAGGATGCTATCCAGACCGGTAAAACTAAGATTTTCCGTCCGCGCTTGCTGGGCTATGGCCTGATGCTAGTCATCATGATTGGATTGTTCGTGGTGTCTTTGGCGAACCGTGTGCCTGCTGAAGTTGAGGTGATTCGCGATCGCGGTGCCCAAATGTATCGGGTGCAGGGCGAAAACATTATTAACGTGTATACGGTTAAAATCAGTAACATGGATAATGTCAGCCATGTGTTTGATGTGAAGCTAGAAGGTGAGGGTGACTTCCAACTGCAAGGTTATCGCGATTTCCCAGTGGCGGATGGCGAGATTTACGTCGTGCCTGTTCGAGTGGTTGCTAAATCTTCAACATTAAAAGCGAAGAAGACCGATCTTCGAATCACGGTTATCGCGCGGGACAACCCTGATATAAGCGCAAGTAACGTAACCAGTTTCATGAGCCCATAGCGGGCTCTTTTAGGCAGGGGATTTAAATGAGTAACGACCCAATGGAAAACGCACCCTGGTATAAGCAATTTTGGTGTTGGTTTGTATTTGCACCGCTGATTTTTATTGTCATTGTGTGCAGTATTTTTGTGTCGCTAGCGGTAAATAATTCTGACGATGTCATCATCGACAATTATTACAAACAGGGTCGCATGATTAATCAGACTTTCGACCAAGATAAGCGTGCTCGTGAATTGTCGCTCTCAGCTGAAGGGCAGTTTGACTTAGATACAGGCGAAGTAACTCTACGTTTCTCAGAAGCTAACGCGGGTATCGAGTTTCCGTCGCAGATTTTGATGGTTCTTAGTCACCCCGCTAAGATCGACCTCGATCAACATATTCCGCTGAAGGAAGTGTCGAAAGGTGTTTATCGTGGTGAGTTGGCGGAGCGCCCATCAAACATTTGGTACGTTCTGCTTTACTCGTCGGCCAGTTTCGACTTGCGTAACGATGCGGAGTGGATTATTGCTGGTCAAATTAATTTTGAAGAGCGAGACAAATTAACGCTGAATCCGCGTCAGTAGACGCCAAGGTTGTGATGTCTGAGGTAGTTTCATCAAACCGCAGTTGTTTTCACTGCGGTTTGCCAGTACCCCCCAATACCCACTATCCAGTTACTATCCATGGGCGCGAAGAATTTATGTGTTGCCCTGGATGTCAAGCCGTTGCCATGGCGATTGTCGATGGTGGACTTGATGGCTTTTATCAGTTTCGTACCGCCAATAGTGAGCGTGCAGCGTCTAACGATCAGGCCAATTGGGCTATCTACGATATTCCTGAAGTGCAGTCCGACTTTGTTACCGCATTTTCCGACGGGACGCGACAAGCAAATCTTTTACTTGAGGGACTCACCTGTGCCGCCTGTGCTTGGCTTATCGAAGCGCATTTAAAGAAAAACCCGCACGTTGTATCTGTAACTGTGAATACGACGGATTTTCGTTGTTCGTTGGTAATAGACAACGAGTGTAGTCTAGCCAATGTCATGTCAGCGCTTGCGAGTATCGGTTACCGCCCACGTCCGGCCACGGATCAGCAACAGCAACAACTTATCAATAAAGAAAACCGTATCTCATTGATTCGCATTGCGGTTGCGTTTTTCGGCATGATGCAGGCGATGATGGTAGCGGTGGGAATGTACACCGGTGCCAATGATGAGTGGCTGAACTTTCTCCGCTGGGTGTCACTGGTTGTTGCGACCCCCGTTGTCTTGTTTTCGGCGTATCCATTTTTTCACACCGCATGGCGCAGTCTTAAAATGCGGCATCTTGTTATGGATGTCCCCGTTGCCTTAGCTATTGGGTTGGCTTATCTCGCCAGCGTGTTTGCTACGATTAAAGGCGTTGGCGAGGTTTATTTTGAATCCGTCGCCATGTTTACTTTTTTCTTGTTATTGGGCCGCTACGTCGAGCTTCGTGCGCGTCACCGCAATAAAACGGCTTTTAGCAACCTTGCCCAATTGATGCCGGTTACCGCTTGTTGTTTGTCTAATAATGATGCCACTGAAACTCCCGTTCCTGTGAAAGCATTGGCAATTGGCGATCGAGTGTTGGTAAGACCAGGCGAACCTTTTCCCTGTGACGGTATTGTGCTCGAAGGGGAGAGCGCAGCGGTAGAAGCACTTCTAACCGGTGAGTCGGAGCCTGTGATTAAGCGCGCGGGTGATGCGGTGATCGCGGGCACTTTAAATCAACATAGCCCACTGATTGTGTCGGTTACTGCGGTCGGGGCAGCCACTCAGCTCTCGGCAATCGAGCGATTAGCTTCTCAGGCAGCCGATGAAAAGCCTCGTCAAGTGCAGGTGGCGGACCAAATAGCGCGGTTTTTCATCGCCCGGCTTTTGGTTATTTGCGCCTGCGTGTACGCCTTTTGGTTGTGGTATCAGCCGGAGCATGCGTTTTGGATCACGCTCTCAGTTTTGGTGGTGACCTGTCCTTGTGCGTTGGCATTAGCCATGCCAGCTGCACTGTCGGCGGCGACGGCCAATCTGAGACAGCGCGGCTTTTTGGTCGCAAGAGGGCATGTGCTTGAAACTCTGGCCAGTGTGACGCGAGTCATTTTCGATAAAACCGGTACGCTTACCAAAGGTAAGTTCGTCGTTGATAATGTGGTCGATCTTGGTGAGCTCGGAAAGGAACAAATTCTGTCTTATGCCGCCGCGCTCGAGGCGGGTTCAAACCATCCCTTAGCGCAAGCCTTTTCGCCTTATACAGGTGTGATTGCCGAAGACGTTAAACAGCACACTGCTCTGGGTGTTGAAGGGGTTATTGATGGAAAAGTTTACCGATTGGGGCGAGCGGAATTCGCAGCTCCCTTTGTGAATGTTTCCTCGCCCGAGGGCGCACAAACTTGGCTGTTATTGGCCTGTGAAACTACGCCTTTAGCCTGGATTGGTCTCGTCGATGAGGTTCGCAGTGAGGCACTGGAATTAATTAATAAACTTCAAGCGCGTGGAATAAAGGTAGATATTGCCAGTGGCGATCAGCTGCCGGCGGTAAAAGCCCTTGCAGATCGATTGGGTATCGAAACCTATCTTGCCAATGCCAAACCAGAAGACAAACTGGCGTTATTGCAAACCTATCAGGGAGCGGGGGATAAAGTTCTTATGATCGGTGATGGCATTAACGATATTCCCGTTTTGTCGGGCGCCGATGTGTCGGTGGCGATGGCTTCAGCATCAGATTTGGCTCAAACACGGGCCGATGCGATTTTGCTTAACGAACATCTAAGCGTAATTGATACGGCAGTTTCATTAGCTGTTAAAACGCGTGTCATCATTAAACAAAATCTTCGCTATTCCTTGGGATACAACGTGTTAGCGATACCTTTGGCCGCAGCAGGTTTTGTTACGCCGTGGATGGCTGCCATCGGGATGACGTTAAGCTCGTTAGTGGTGATTTTTAACGCGCTTAGATTGTCCAAGTAATCGTGCTCGCCACGTTTGTCGAATGCGCAATTGGTGGAAATAAATAGTTTGGCATTCGGCGCGCGAGACGGTTCGGGTTACAATGGCGCTTCGTTCACGAGGTCTCTATATGGAAAGCTTGTTTTTTCTCGTTCCTGCCGTTTTGATCTTTTTAGGAATTGCTATTCGTGTGCTTTATTGGGCGCTCAACAATGGTCAGTACGATAACTTGAATACCGAAGCCCATCGAATTTTGTTTGACCCAGACGATCTTCCTAAATCCAATGATGCGGCGCGAGAATCTTCATCGCAGCCATCGTCCGAGATACCGTCGTCAAATCAAGACGCCTCTTCAACTAAAAGTTAGTCAAAACCATGATCGAGTCACCAATAATATTGGCCTTGGCAAGTGCCCTCAGCCTAGGATTTTTAAGTAGCCTGCACTGCGTAGGCATGTGTGGCGGAATCATGGGCGCTCTGACCATGGCGGTTTCGCCACAAAATGCAGGTCAGCGCGCTTTTTATGTTCTAACTTACAACGTCGGTCGAATCATTACTTACGCGGTGATTGGTGCGCTCTTAGGCGGCGTTCTGGCGACTATTCCTTCGGCTGATATGGCGTTGCGATGGGTTGCTGGATTATTGCTTATAGCGATGGGCTTATATCTTGCAAATTGGTGGCAAGGGCTTACCTATTTAGAGCGTGGCGGGCAGGTGATTTGGCGAAGAATTCAACCGCTGAGTAAATCGCTGCTACCAGTTAATTCTGGGCTCAAGGCATTTATTTTGGGAGGCGTTTGGGGTTGGTTGCCTTGTGGTTTGGTTTACTCGGCACTGGCTTTTGCCGCCACCCAACAAAATGCTCAACAGGCGGCTATGGTGATGATCGCCTTCGGGCTGGGTACGCTACCTGCGGTTTTTGCGACTGGCATGGCGGCGGAGTCGCTGCGACGATTGGCTCAAAAAACCGGTATAAGGCGCGCCTTGGGACTACTTATAGTGGTTTTCGGTGTCTGGACACTCTGGGCCAGTCTCCCGTTCGCGCACGATCATAGTGGCCATGGTCATGATGCACATTCTCATGAGGTGCACCACGAGCATCTTCAACCAATGGATGCGCATGAGGCTAAGAATGAGCATCATGGCGAAATGAAGGATTCTTCCACCCAAGCTTCTGAGGAACATCCACGACAATCCGATGGCGCTGATCATCACCACCACCACCATTAAAAGCATTAATTGAGTTTCAAGAGGGTAGAAAATATGCGTATGTTACACACTATGATCCGAGTGGGTGATCTTCAAAAATCCATCGATTTTTACACTCAAGTTTTGGGTATGAAACTCTTGCGTCAGCATGACTATCCCGACGGAAAATTTACTTTGGCTTTTGTGGGTTACGGTGATGAGAAAGACAACACAGTGATCGAGCTTACCTATAATTACGGTGTGGAAAAATACGAATTAGGTACAGGATTTGGACACATCGCGCTGGGTTGCGATGATATTTATGCAACTTGCGAGGCTATTCGTGCAGTAGGCGGTAAAATTGTCCGCGAGCCTGGTCCAATGAATCACGGCACTACCGTTATTGCTTTTGTTGAAGACCCAGACGGCTACAAAATCGAGTTAATTCAGCAATAACTAAGTTTTGTCTGCTATAAAAACGGCTGGCCATCACCCATCAACGAAAAAGCGCACTCCCGTTGGGTTTGCGCTTTTTTCACGAGAAAACCCCTATGGCGACATCTTGGTCAGGACTTAAGTTCGATAATCGCTTCACTCGCGAATTACCGGCTGATGCAATCAACGAAAACTTTCGGAGACCAGTCACGGGGGCTCTTTATTCTCGAGTACAGCCAACTCCTGTAAGTAATCCGCGTTGCTTAAGTGTTGCCACCAATTTGGCAAAAGAACTTGGATTTGACGACGCGTTTTTGAGTTCAAACGATTTCACCGCGTTCGCGGTAGGAAACCAATTATTGGAAGGAATGGACCCGCATTCGACGGTTTATGGCGGCCATCAATTTGGGCAATGGGCGGGGCAGCTCGGCGATGGCCGCGCGATAAACTTAGGTGAGGTGGTGAAGCCCGACGGAGGCTACGCCATGTTGCAGTTAAAAGGTGCAGGCCCTACACCTTATTCGAGAACTGCAGATGGACTTGCTGTATTGCGCTCATCGCTTCGCGAGTATATTTGTAGTGAGGCAATGCATTATTTGGGTGTGCCAACCACTCGTGCCTTGAGCCTCGCGACCACTGGCGAAAGTGTGGTGAGAGACATGTTTTACGATGGTAATCCGCAACCCGAGCCGGGTGCGGTGGTTTGCCGAGTGGCACCGAGTTTTATCCGTTTCGGACATTTTGAACTTCCTGCCGCGCGCCAAGATATCACTTTGTTAAGGCAGTTTGCCGAGTTTACGATACGTCACTATTTTAGCGATCTATTAACCCCAGAGGAATCAACAGGCACGGCGCCCTTGTCGGCTAAAACACTGTTGGCCTTTTATCAGCGAGTTGTGAGCTCGACGGCCCAACTTATCAATGAATGGATGCGAGTTGGCTTTGTACACGGTGTGCTGAATACCGATAATCTCTCGATTCACGGCCTTACAATCGACTACGGGCCATACGGTTGGCTTGAAGCCTATGATGAAAGTTGGACACCGAATACAACCGACTTCCGGCAATATCGTTACGCCTTTGGCAATCAACCGAAGATTGGACTCTGGAACTTGGCGCAATTGGGTAACAGTCTCTATCCATTGATAAAGGATGTTGATGCTTTACAGTCTGTATTGAATTCGTACATCGACGAGTACTCAAAACTCGAACAGCAGCGCTTTAGAGATAAATTGGGCTTATTGTCGACGCAAGATACCGACGAAGAAATGTTTAAGCAGCTAACCCAGAACTTAGGTGCGGGTGCTTATGATTACACCTTATTTTTTAGAATGTTGGGTTCGATTGAGTTTACCAACACAAAAGAATCTATTGCTAGTGCATTAAAAACGCTTAAAAAAGCGCAGTATGAGCAGGGCAATAATCAAGGTGCGGATGAGGCGATGCATGCGTGGTTGAGTCACTATGCGCAGCGATTAGATCAAGAATACATTTTGTTTGGACGCAGTTTTAATGATCGTAAAGCCGCGATGAATCAAGTAAATCCTAAATATATTTTTCGAAATTATATGGCCATTGAGGCAATCGAAGCTCTCGAACGGGGCGATGATAGTTTGCTCAATATGTTTATGCGATTAATCGAGCGACCTTACGACGAGCAACCAGAAATGGAGCGTTATTTCGATCGGCGCCCATCTTGGGCCGACGACAAACCGGGCTGTTCATCCCTGTCGTGCAGTTCTTAATTCACATCTCGAGAGTAAATTGATGGGTAAATTAATTGGATTTTTTGCGGGCTTAGTTATAGCCCGCTCGTTTTGGGGAGCGGTGTTTTTTGCCATTCTTGGCCATTTCTTCTTTGATAAAAAACGAAATAACAACGACGAAGCAAGCCGAGAAAAATTACAAAAAGTCCAGCGCACGTTTTTCGAAACGGTTTTTAAACTTCTCGGTTATTTGGCTAAATCGGACGGGCGCGTCAACGAAAAAGAAATTGAACTCACACAAGGCTTGATGTCGCGGATGGGTTTAACCGCCGAGCATAAGCGCGAAGCCATTGCTTTTTTTAAAGAAGGAGCAGGGGCTGACTTTAATCTTGATGCTACATTGGCGACATTTAAATCCGTGTGCGGTAGACGATTAAATTTACGCAACATGGTATTGGTTTACATGGTCGAGTTGGCGATTGCCGATGGTGCGCTCGATACTATCGAACGGGAAATTCTGTTGCGGGTAGCTCAAGGGTTAGGTTATTCACAGCGTATTGCCGAGCACCTCATTAACATGTTGGTTGCCCAGGCGAAATTTCAAACCGGATACCAGCAATATTCTCAACAGGGTTATGGTTCAAATCAGGGGGGTAACCAAGCCCAGCAGTTATCAAGCGCCTATGAAGCGCTGGGAGTGGATAAAAGTGTTTCGGATGCTGAGTTGAAACGAACCTATCGCAAACTTATGAGTCAATATCATCCGGACAAGCTCATGGGGCAGGGGCTTCCTGACGATATGGTTAAAGCGGCGACTCAGCGAGCACAAGAAGTTCAAACCGCTTACGATCTGATTCGAAAGCACAGAGGGTTAAAGTAAAAAAGGCGCTGCGGCGCCTTTTTTACTTAGTAATCATTTAGTGCAGCAGCTTTTTAATTGTCGTAAAGGAAATTGCCCAGCAGATAATAAACCCTGCCAATAATAATATTGCGATGAATGCAAAAAGATCAGGCGCTTTCATCAAGGTTGTCATGAGTGATTCTTCATAATAAAAAAACCATTGATTTTCCGGTGGAAAAACCACCGTATGCGCCCAGTAAAACACTTTAGTTGGTCCAATTATTAATATGGCGAAACAACTGGACACTAAAACAGATAAAAACCCTGTGATGATTTTAATTGTTGAAGGGAATGCGATTTTGGCCTTAATGGCCATTGCGAGGAATAATAAGAATATCGCGAGGCTAACAAAACTCGTTGCGTAAAATTGATCGATCAAATTGGCCACGTCTTGTAGATGAATGACTTCGGCTTGATGCAAAAGCGATTCATTATTGCCATTGGCTAGCGTGTAGCTGATGTCGCTCAGTCCTAGCCCCTGATGATGGACTGACCAATTAATTTGACCAAAAAGTTCAATATGTTGGTCTCGAGTTACGGTTTCGAATCCGGCTTTGTGAATATTTTTAGGTGCAAATTGTGCAATGTGAGATTCAGAACCAATTAAGTCATAGGCGATGGCGTAGCCAAAATCCCATTTCGAAAGCGCAATCCAAGTGATCCAAAAGCAGGTGATAAAATGAGTGGTGAAAAACACCAGCCAAAACATTATCGCCCCAAGTCGGTGGAGATTGGAATTTAAATGTTTATTCGTCTGGTTAGGTTTACTCATCGAATTAACGCTAGATAGATTGCGCAAAATATTCTGGATGCTGCTGCGGAATAACATCCAATACATTAAATACGTCTTTAAGGTGGAGGCTCATGGCCGCCACAGCAGCGTTACTGTCACCAGCAGAAATAGCCGAAACAATGGCCACATGTTGGTCAATCACTTTGTTGTATTGACCGCTGATGTGTAAGCTGAGATTCCGTACGCGATCCATATGAGATTTTTCCGCCTCGATTAACGAGCTCACGCGAGGAAATTGAGTGAAGTTAGATAAGGTGCTGTGGAAAGCATCATCTAGCTGTTGGAAACGATTAACATCATCTTCTTTGGCGGCCACTCGTTGCTGTTCGATAATTTCCGTTGCTGCCTTTATGCAATCGTCACGTACAGATGTCTCTGCCTGATTCGCGAGATGGCTGACAACAGCGACTTCAAGCGCTTCACGGATAAAACGGGATTGAAGAATTTTATCCATGCTGAGTTTGGTTACATAGGTTCCGCGCTGAGGCAAAACCTCGACAAACTCGATATTGGATAATTGAATGAGTGCTTCCCGAACCGGCGTGCGACTAACGCCAAACTGTTGCGCTAATGCGGTTTCTGAAATCATTTGTCCTGGAAGCAATTCCATCGCGACTATGGCATCACGAAGAAACTCCAAAATTTGACCAGCGGCAGGGCGGTCGAATGAAATTTCTTTAGAGGTGGGGCGCATAGGAACCAGTGGCTTTTTAGCCATAAAATCTCCAAACGGCATTCGCCGAATCTAACTTATTGTTGTCTATTTGCAGCGGGCAAATATTAAACATTAACCAGTTTTTAAATTCTACTGAATTATATGATTAATTCTGATGGCAGTGAATCTGTTGATACAGGCGCTTACCTAACTACAAGATTTAACTTCAGCTATGAATTAATTTTTGCATTCACTCGTGGCTGTACTGGTGAATCTCTCACTAAAAACTGTGAGCAGGTTGCGACTCCTGACTAAAAAGTCGTTCGATTAATGGAGTGCTCTTGAGAGAATAATAAAAGCGAATTTGTTGGACGATTATGATTGATGACAGGTTCAACATCAGGCGCTCCTTCTAGAAAGCCGGATCAAATCCTTAATCCGGCTTAATATCGATTAATTAAAAAAGCGCTGTGCCAGAGCTTGATAAGCACTGGACGACACCGCAGGTGTTGACCACCATTCTTTTTCAAGATCATCAAAGGTATCGCGATTGCAGCCCAAACCTTTCTGCATGAGTTCGACTTGATAGTTCATACGCATGGCTTTGTCTTCTGTAGGCGACTCAGCTTCACGCAGTATCTCTGCTCTAATACAGAGTAAACGAAGGTTAATCGTGCTTTGCTCGATAGCTTCAGGAGTCAGTGATGCGAGGTTGTCGAGGCGAGACTTCAGTGCTTGTTTAATCGGCGCCACCACATTGAGAGTTTGAACTTGCGCGAGCAACTCATCGCGTTGCGTTTGATCGAACTCTCCTGCCGAGGAGGCTGAGCTGCATTCCAAGGCCGAGATTGCTAAAGCCAGTTCGTGCAGGGATTCTCTTGCTTGGTTGCGCGCTTCTTGTCGACGTGATTGCTCAGCTGCATCTATTTTGGCGATGGCCTTTTTGATTAACCCATCAATTGTCGCAGCATCTTTTTTGGAAAGTTCAATGGAAGCTAATTGCGCTTGAAATTCTGCCAAGGCACTGTTGGTTTTTTGTTCCTGCGATGACACGGAGTCGGCCAGTTTTTCGATCTCTGCTACTATTGATTTCGCCTCAAGTAGCTTTGTCTGACTTTCTTGGCGTAACTGGTCGTACTGAGATTGTCGCTTATTGAAAATAAGATCACATGCCTCTCGGAATTGGCTCCACAAGGCTTGATCTTCTCTGTGCCAAGTGCGACCAATGCTTTTCCAATCTTGCTGTAACGCTTTTACTTTTTCAGCCGCTTCTGCAAGATTTTCTTGTGTCGTTAGCGCTTTAGCCTCTTGAACAAGCGTATGCTTTTTCTGTTTGTTTAGGTCGTATTCGGCTTTAATTTTACCGTGGAGTTGATCCATTAACGCCTCAAACTCTTTTGCGACATCGTTACCTGCTTTGCGTGATACAGGCCAGTAGGTTTGCCATTCGTTGCGAGCTAACTTCAAGGTTTGTTCGACGTCTTTCCAGTTGGCGCTCGCCCAATCCATATTCTCGATGTAATTGCTCAGGGTTTGGATTAACTGGCGACGCTTCTCAAGGTTATCTTCGCGGGCGCGGGCTTGAGCTTCGAAAAAGTCTTTGCAGGGAGCATAAGCGGTGGCGGACGCGGCTTGGAATTCTTCCCACAGGTGATCGTCCTGTTGTTGTCCACCACGAGAGACTTCTCGCCATTCATCTTGCAGATCGTGGATTCGACTCGCTAAAGATTCGGGCTCGAGAGTGCTGGTTGCCAATGCTTGCATCTCTTCAATGAGCTGTTGTTTTTTAGGAGTAACGGCAAATTCATGCCAATCACCGAGCTTATCGATCTCTAATTCAAAATCGGTAAGTTTCGATTCTAGGTGCGCCGGAAGTGTTGTGGTGAGTGTCTCTTTAACAGCGGTGAGATCGCGCAAAATCCCGCGAGCTTTTCGGACCTGACCATTATTTACTGCCCATGAGCCACGACGAACCAGTTCGGATACTTGTTTGATTTGTGCTTGTCGAGCGTCTTCTTCTTGTTTCTGCTTTTGAGAGAATGCGTCAACTTTTTCTTTCGCAGTGGTAAAAACTGCCGATTCTTCGAGCGTCTGCCGTGGGAAAATTTTCGCCCCTTGGTTGAAGACTTTTACAGCTTTCTCACGCGTTTCATCGATTGAGTTGGCAACTTGTGTGAAGGTGCCATGAAGCTCGATAAAATTTAAGTAGTTGGTGAGCTGTTCTTTTTGTTTCTCGAAAGCAGGCGCGATTTGTGACAGGTCAATGTCGCGTTGTTTGGCTAGTCGCAGTGCTTGCGATAACTCGTCAATGCGCACATGGGCAATCTTAATCGCGTCGGCACTTAATGACTCCTCGTTAAGAATACCCGCGGTGATGGTATTGAGGTTTTGAAGGCTTTCTTGTGCTAATCGCAGGGCATCTTGGTCGGCGGCTTGGCGTTCTTCTTCCAGCGCGATAGCCTCTGCTTGCACTCGAATTTTGTCATCACAACGAGATTTTGCTTCCAAAAATCGTTGTTGGATCGCATCGCTTAGTCCATCTTTGATCTCGTTGAACTCTTGCTCGATGAGCTGCAGTTTTGCTTTAAAAACCGCGTCTGCTTCGTGGTGTGAGTGACGCTCGCATTTCTCGCACAAAGCGACGCCTTGGCTATCCCGCTTAGCTTGAAGTGTATCGGCTTCTTTATAGACGTCGAGCTTTGCCTTCACTAGCTTTAGTACGTTTTTATCCTTGTTTTTAAGTTGCTTAACCAGTTGTTCCAAGGCTTCGCGGCTGACAATTTTGTTGGCGGCCGCTTGACGTAGTTGGGTAGTCTCACCAGAAATCGCAAGATTGATTAAGCTTGGCTCATCGTGAGTCGACTCAATGATATCAAGGCTAATAACGGGCTTTTCCTTAACTACAGGAACCGGTGCCGGCGCTTGAGGTTTGATGGTCGGTTGTGGCTTCTTGCCAAATAACTTACGTAGTAGATTCATAGTGATCTTTCTGGGCTTATGAGGTTAATTGGGCGAGCAGCACCTGAACAGGATGCGGCAATTTGACATGGTCAATACGGTTGATTTGACTGCGACAAGAATAGCCTGTCGCCGTGAGTTTACCTTGATAAGCAGGGTTTTTAATTACATCACTCCAGCTTAATTGGTAAATCTTTTTCGACATCTCGAGGTTGGCAGTTTCATGACCATAGGTGCCGGCCATTCCGCAACAGCCAGTGTCGATTAATGTGAGCGATTGGCCAAGCTGCGTATAAAGTGTTTGCCAATCTTTAATCGAACCCGGTGCATTGGTTTTTTCGGTGCAATGAGCAAGCAGTGCGTAATCGCCGGCGGCAAATTTAGTCTTAGCAGCCGCGAGCTGGTCTGCTTGTTTCGCAAGCCATTCTTGAATTAATAGTACCGGCGGCGCATTTTCGCCTAAAAGTTTTTTGTACTCGCCACGATAGGCTAATGTCATAGCAGGTTCGAGCCCGACCAAAGCGATACCGGACGAAGCAAGGCCATTTAGCAATGTGGCATTAATATCGGCCGCTTTGGCGAAGGCCTTTAAGAAACCGTGTACTTGTAATGGTTTTCCATTGGGTTTGAACGGCGCGAGCAGAGGAGTGAAACCCAATTTTTTCAATAAAGTGAGTGTGTCCACAACAAGCGGAGTTTCGAAGTAACTGGTGAAAGCATCTTGCACTAAGATGACAGCGTTTGCTTTTTGCTCGGGTGTTAATTTGGCAATATTTTCCAGCGTCGCATAGGGTACATCGAGCTGCTGGCAGACATTGTGGAGGCTTATGCCGGTAAGACGCGGGCTATCGACCATGCCCACGACTTTTGCCATAAACGTCTGCATAAATTGCGGTTTGATAAGAAGATTATAGAGCCCTGGAACCTTAGCGAGCGTAGGGATCATAAACTCCAAGCCACCGATGGCGTAATCTTTAAGCGGACGCAGATAGCGACTGTAATAAAGCTCAAGAAACTTCGCACGAAACTCGGGTACATCGACTTTAATTGGGCATTGACCCACACACGATTTACAAGCTAAACATCCCATCATGGATTCATGGACTTCGTGAGAAAAATCGTAATCACCTTTGCGTTTACGGAAACTATTAATTGCTCGTTGTGGGAAGGTTAAAAGAAAATTTGTGCTGCGAATTTTTTGCGTTTCTTCAACAACATTGATTTTGCGCTCACTCATTTGAGTGAGCCATTCACGCATTAATGATGCTCGACCTTTAGGTGAGTGCTTGCGCTCGCGAGTGCCTTTCCAGCTTGGGCACATGGCATCGTTAGGATTCCAGCTGTAGCAAAGACCATTACCATTGCAATGCATACCTTCGCTATAGGCTTCCCACACTTGAACCGGAATTTTACGATCGCTTTGACCGCGAGTGGCAACTTCGTCGATCTTTAGCAATTGATGTTCGTTATTGGGCGTGGCAATTTTTCCAGGATTTAACTGGTTGCGAGGATCGAATACGGCTTTCACGCGCTGAACTTGCGGATAGAGTTCGCCGAAAAATGCGGGAGCGTATTCTGATCGGACTCCTTTGCCATGCTCACCCCAAAGTAACCCGTTGTATTTTTGTGTTAAGGCAACCACTTGGTCGGTGATCACGCGGATCATTTTTTCTTGAGCAGGATCTTTCATGTCGAGCGCAGGGCGAACATGCAATACGCCGGCGTCGACGTGACCGAACATGCCATAGCTTAATTGATGGCTGTCGAGTAGAGCGCGAAATTCGGCAATAAATTCGGCCAAGTTTTCTGGTGGTACTGCGGTATCTTCAACAAACGGAATAGGGCGGGCTTCACCTTGGACGTTACCTAATAAGCCCACGGCTTTTTTGCGCATGCCCCAAATTTTATTGACCGCGTCGCGACCAAGAGCAACCGAATAACCAATGCGGCCATTGTCTTCGAGCTTCTGGCTGTCGAGTAAAGCAGTAATTTTAGCGAGTTGATCTTGTAAAGATGCTTCATCGTCCGCTGTGTATTCGACAAGGTTGATGCCTTGAATTTTTTCTCCACTCGCGGGTGCGGGGAAGAAGTCCGCCACGCTATGCCAGACGATATCGTTCATGGCTAAGTTGAGAACTTTAGAATCGACAGTTTCGATCGAGGATGGGTTAGCCTTGATAAGAACCTTGGCGTCGCGCAGTGCAGCGTTAAAGTCACGGTAATTAACATTAATAATGGCGCTGCATTTAGGAATGGGAAGTAAATTAATTTTAGCTTCACTAATAAAGCCCAAGGTTCCTTCACTGCCACACAAAATATTATTGAGGTTAAAGCGGCCTTGCTCGTCGCGAATGTGGGCGAGGTCGTAACCCGTGAGACAACGATTGAGTTTTGGGAACTTTTCGTCAATCAAATCAGAGTATTGTTTTTGTATGCCGTCGATGGTGCGATAAATGGCGCCGACTAAATTTTCTTGCTCAGTGAATTGATGTAATTCATCGTCGTCAATTGCGCGTGACGTATGCACACTACCATCGAGTAATACGGTGGTAAGTTCAAGCACATGATCGCGTGTTTTACCGTAACGACAAGACCCTTGCCCAGACGCGTCCGTATTAATCATCCCGCCAATAGTGGCTCGGTTGCTGGTAGAAAGTTCGGGTGCGTAAAACAAACCCATGGGCTTGATTGTCGCATTTAATTGATCTTTAACTACCCCAGCTTGAACTCGCGCCCAACCTTCATCGGCATTGATTTCTAAAATTTGATTCATGTGTTTCGACACATCAACGATCAAGCCGTCGGTGAGTGATTGACCGTTAGTGCCAGTTCCGCCGCCTCTAGCGCTTAAGACTATATCTTGGAAAGTCTCTTCCTGGGCAAGTTGGCAAATAAGCACTAAATCCTGCTCGTGGCGAGGGTACAACACACCTTGCGGGAGAACTTGATAGATCGAGTTGTCGGTCGCCAATACCGTGCGGTTGGCGTAATCGGGGTTTAGCTCTCCTGCAAATCCACGAGACTTAAGCGTCTCGATAAAGGCGAGATATTTGGCTTGGACAGGCGATGTTTGGTCGATACGTGGAATCATGATGAATATTTTTTTCGGCTACAACGATGCGCCCATTCTACCTTGATGTGTGCCGAATGTCCTGAATATGGCGTTAAGCCTCCGCTGCATTAACGCGGTTCTATTGCGCACGCGCTAGATTTATTTGATCGGCTTCACAAATTGTGAATACAAGTTACATCGATGCGAGTGATTGTTGACGCACTAGTATACAAGGACTAGGATTTGGTTAACTGAGTGCAATCGTGCCTCAGAGGAACTCAGTAGCATTCGATGGCTGAGACGTTAGGGATTAAAAATAATTAATAACTAAGTCGGACCTATCTATGAAACCAAAATCTCCCATTTTTAAAGTCAGTTTATTAAGTGCAGCGGTGGCCTTGTCGGCGCAAGCAATTGGACAGGAAACCCAGCTCGAAGAGCTCACCGTAACGGGTTTTAAAGGCAGCTTGCAAAGCGCTACACTTGCTAAACGTGAAAGCACTTCGATGGTCGAGTCGGTGTTTGCCGAAGATATTGGTAAATTTCCAGACTTTAACGTTGCCGAGTCGATCGGCCGAATCCCCGGCATTCAGCTAACCCGTGACGTCAACGGCGACGGTATGCAGGTGGCTATTCGTGGTTTAGGAACCAACTTCACTAAGGTGATGTTGAACGGAAACCAGATTGCTGTGGCATCGGCTGGCTCACCAGACTCACAAAACCAAAACCGCGAAGTGGATTTGAACCTCTTTCCAACCGAGTTATTTACCCGTATTGATGTCCATAAAACCCAATCGGCCTCATTGTTAGAAGGCGGATTGTCTGGAGTGGTCAATATGCGAAACGCGCGACCATTTGATGCCAAAGACGATGGCTGGTCATCTACTTATCAGGTGCAGGCGGGTTATAGTGAAATTAACGAAAAAGTGAGCCCAAGGGCGGCATTCACCACCAGCTGGCGCGACGACACCTTTGGTGTTTTGTTTGGACTGGCGACACATAACAATAAGTCGACTGTTGAAGGCTATGAAACCATCGGTTGGTCGAACCTCAACCTCACTAATATCTGCCGCGACGCTGGATTAAGCTGTGATTCCATTGGCGGAAACAACATCAATATTCCTCAGCAAGTTCCGGTTGGAGTTGGCAATGGCCTTCAAGAAGGTCGTGTAATCGACGCCGCTTATCTCCAAGAACTTAACCCCAATGTGAATATGGCACAGTTGAGTGATGGACTTCTGCCTCGCTTAAGTCGTCCCGCTCATATGGATGGTGATCGCGATCGTACATCCGCGCTCATTGCCTTGGAATATCGCCCGACAGACACGCTGAATTTTTATGTGGATGCGCTTTACACCAAGGCGGAACGAGATTTCAATCGACTCGACGTTAACTGGGTTGGCCGTTTTGGTAGCGTGATTCCGATCGGCATGGAAGTGGACAGCAATAACGTAGTGACTAAAGGCACTTTTGCTAACGCCCAGTTTTTCATCGAGGCGCGGCCCTATCAAGAAGATTTAGATTTCTATAACTTCAATCCAGGTGGCTCTTGGGAAAACGATGTCCATCGCGTGGATTTCCAAGCAAATATGAGCCGCAGTGATTTCACCCGAGAAGCACCGACAATTTTGCTCAATACCCCAATGGGGCAGGGGATCACCGTTGATTACTCCAACATGGGCGGCGATTTTCCGCAAGTTAATGCTATTGGCGTTGATCTAAACGATCCAAATGCCGGATGGACATGGGCGGGTGGTCGTTTGAATATTCAAAACGAAGTTCGCAAAACCACGACAGATGGCGTTCATGTGGACTACCGTTTTGGTGACGAGGCCAACAACATTAAAGTGGGCGTGGCTTGGGACAATATCTCGCGTCGTATTAGCGCACGCGATAACAGCGCGCGTTGGGAAGACGTGGCTTGTCGAGGCGGCCTTGATGCTAATGGCGACTCTCCCGAGGAAAACCGCTTACCTTGTGATGGATTGAGCCCCGAGGCGGCGATACCCCAATCTGAACTGGCCTCTTACATTAAGCCTGGGCCTGGCATGGTCACGATCGATTACGACCGATTCTTTAAAGCGACTAACTATGCGTATTTAAGTAAAACTGCGCCAGAGGGCGATTCTTCAGCCACTTCGGCGAAAACTGGCTTTATTGAAGAAGACGTCTTAGGCGCTTACGTAGAGCTTAATCAGCGCGGTGAGATTGCAGGGCATACATTTACGTTGAATGCGGGGGTTCGTTGGATCGACACGGATCAGACCATACAAGGCCCAGTGACCGTCGCGGGTGAGCGTACCTACCAAACGCTTAAATCTGACTATTCACAATTTCTGCCCTCTATTAACGCAAGCTTCGATATTACTGAAGATGTGAAAGTTCGAATGTCAGCGTCTCGCACGCTCACTCGGGCCAACCCAAGTGCCATGTTGCCTGCCACTACTTTTAGTGATCCTTCAGCAATTGATGCAAGCCAAGGCAACCCCAATTTGAGCCCTTATTTATCAACCAACTTCGATATTGGGGGCGAGTGGTACACCGGCGATGAAGGCTATGTCGGTTTAGTCTTTTTCCAAAAAGACGTGACCGGATTTACCGTCAACGGTTTAACCGAGATGCCATTTAGTCGACTTGGAATTCCTTACGATTCGCTCACCGATTTGCAAAAGGGTGCAATCGATCTAAGTGGTGGACCAGAGGCGCACAAGGTATTAGTTAGCCAGCAAGTTAATGCTAGCGGAAATCTCGACCTTAAAGGCTATGAGTTAAGCTGGGTGCAACCGCTCGATGTGCTTTACGAAGGCTTAGGCTTTAGTGCCAACTACACCAACATTAAGCAGAAGGGCAAAGGCGATGGCGCGCCTGCTCAAGCTATCGGGGTTGCGCCAGAGTCTTACAGCGTTACGGCTTATTGGGAAAATTACGGGGCCTCGTTGCGCCTATCCTACACATGGTATGACCAGCATCTATCATCTGGTCCGAACCAGAATGCGATTTCATTTGCCCAGCTGAAAACCGACGCTCGCGGACAATTAGATTTATCCGCAAGTTATCAATTTGAAGGAATTGCGACCGAGCCAATGGTGACACTCAATGTGACTAACCTCACCAGTGAGCCACTGCGATCAACATTCTGGTATGACAATGCCACCTTCAACTATTACAACGCCGGATATGTTGCAACCGTCGGAGTTCGCGGGAGCTTCTAACTCTAATCGATATTACGTCTTTTAATTGTGTAGTACTCATTGCCCCAATTTAATTGGGGCTTTTTTTGTCTAAATCTTTTATCGACAAGCAATAAAAAAGCGCCCTGTAGGCGCTTTGCGAAAATGAAACTGGTTAAAGCAGGTTAGTGGCTGATTCGTCAGCATCTAAAATTTTGGGGCCGAGGGCGCTAATGGTCGTGTTGCTTGAACTTGCTAATCTTAGTTCTGCTTGTTTTTCGTGCCAGCCTAAAATTTTGTAGTAGTTGCGGACATTATCAACATAGTCCACTGGCTCCCAGCCGCGCATATATCCGTGTTTAGCGTGCTTGTAATACTGGGCTTTCGCCAATAGCGGCATATGTTTACGAACATCTTCCCACTTGTCTGGGTTGCCACCCATGCGCTGAGTCAACTTGCGTGCATCTTCGAGGTGTCCTGGGCCTTGGTTGTAAGAGGCCAAGGCAAAGTTGATACGATCGTCCCCTTGGATACGTTCCGGAAGGCGGTCAAGCATGCGTTTGAAGTATTTGGCGCCACCCATAATGCTTTGCAATGGGTCTTCACGATTGGTCACGCCCATTTCTTTTGCGGTGCGCTGAGTCAGCATCATGAGACCGCGAACACCGGTAAAAGAGCGAGCGTTTTCAAGCCAGTGGGACTCTTGATAACCGATTGCCGCTAGTAAACGCCAATCCAGATCGTATTGTTCGGCGGCTAACTTCATTTGATCTTGCCACTTGGGCAGGCGTTTCTGTAAACGCTGAGCAAAGACCATCGCCTCGTAGGTAGTAACCTCTTCAATATAGTGATCGAAAAAATCTTTTGTTACTTGTGCCAAGGTTCCGTCCTGACGGATGCTGGCAAGATAGCGTTCAGCAGCATCGATCAGACTGCGATCAGTTCCTTCAGGAAAAGCCCAAGCAATATCAGTAGGCGCAGTTACGGCGAATGCAAGTTGAGCTCTAGGGAACGAATAGCGATTAAGTTCAAACGCATGCGAGTCGATGATCGCGTATTCCGCCTCACCCGACTGAACCAATTCCAAAAGGTCGATGGGTTGGGCATTCACAATCAAACGCCATTCGATATCTGGAAATTGTTCGCGGAGCATCTGAGTGCGTTTTGAGTGGGAATCATCACCTGAAATAATGACTTCTTTGCCCGCAAGACTTTCCAAATTCTTTGGTGTTTTAAGTTTTGCGTTAAAAATAAGTTGTTGTGAAACCTGCAAATAAGGTGATGAGAATCGCAACTGGCGGTCGCTTGCTTCTAAAGCACTTAATTCAGCGGAAGCCAAGTGATAGCGACTAGCTTCAACGGCATCTAAAAGGGTGTTCTGATCAGGCTCGTTATCGAGGCGCAATTTAACGCCGAGCGATTTGGCAAAACCTTTCAATAAGGTGTATTCAAATCCTGAATAGCCGTCACTGGTTTCGTAAAAAGTTACCGCGCCATTAGTCGAGAGCACGTGCAACTCACCACTTTTTAAAACAGTTTCAAGCATCGTCGGGGGAACGCTTCGCTCGAGTGTTGCTGAGCCAACCGCCAATGCCATCAAAACAAAAAAACTTGTAATGAATGACTTTAGGCTGGTAAAGCGTTTAGTTTGTAACTCCATAAATGGTGTTCTCCGGTTACCTGAATGATAACGCCCGAAAGGGTGTTCTTTTCGTGTGTTCACTCAATGCCGAATCCAGTCCTGTATGACCCGTACAAAATAGGGGGCAATCTTAATGGCGAAACCTAACCGTGAATAGCTTGTTTTTTGTTCGAAACTCGGATAGTTCTTTCTGTATAAAAAATACACTATATTTGATAATTCATTGAAATTAATAATATTTTTAGCAATCATTGAAAACATTTAAAATGCTTTTGGCGACATTTTCATCATAAATATTCTAAAAAAAAGTGCTTTTTGAGTGAATTTTGATCGCCAAATTTAGGTTCATTCTTCATCCTAGTTAATATTTTGTATAAATAAAGATCAATTTTTATACCAAATGGTTATTTAAATAAATTTTTTATAATTAGCTTGGTTTTTTGTTCATCTAGCGTTCAGATTTTGAGGTGTTTGACAGAGTAGAAGTTGCCGTTCAGCGGGATTTTCAGTGGCGTTCGATTGCACTTTTATAGCTCGAGTTTTGCTATATATAAGAAGCAATAACTCATGGTAAATAGATTCTAAAGATTCGCGTTTTTTTAAAGCTGCTTTGCGTACGTAAAGGAGTTACAATAGCGACATTTTTATTCTCCCGATGCCGAGGCTTTCCCCACTATGCTTATTTTGCGTGGCGCTCCCGCACTTTCTTCATTTCGTTCTCAGAAATTATTGTCCACTCTTCAGGCGCGCGTGCCTGGTGTAGCTGGAGTTTCATCTGAGTTTGTTCACTTTGTTAAAGTCGCTGAGCCGTTGACCAACGATCAGTCAAACGTGTTGAAACAGTTATTGACGTACGGCCCCAAAGTTGATGCGCAAGCAGATAACCAAGGTACTTTGTTTTTGGTTGTTCCACGTTTGGGTACCATTTCTCCTTGGGCTTCTAAAGCAACTGATATCGCCAAAAATACTGGGTTGACTCAAGTTCAACGTATTGAACGCGGTGTCGCTTACTACCTGACCGGTAGTTTTTCTGACGCAGAGCGCGAGATCATTGCGGGTATATTGCACGATCGCATGGTTGAGGTTGTATTCGAAAACTTGAACGATGCCGAGAAATTATTCGCCGAGCAATCGCCTGAAGCTCAAACCTCGATCGATATTCTTGGTGGTGGCCGAGATGCTTTGGTGAAGGCGAACGTGGAATTAGGTTTAGCGTTAGCGGATGACGAGATTGATTACTTGGTCGAAGCGTTTATTGGCCTTAATCGCAATCCGGTTGACGTTGAGTTGATGATGTTTGCTCAGGCGAACTCTGAGCACTGCCGTCACAAAATATTCAATGCTTCCTGGACCATCGATGGCGTCGAGCAAGAGCGCAGCCTCTTCAAAATGATTAAAAATACCAACGAGCAGTGCGGCGATAATGTGCTATCTGCATACGCCGATAACGCTGCCGTGGTCGTTGGACATAAAGCTGGCCGCTTCTATCCCGATCCTGAAACTAAAGCCTATCGTTACAGCGAAGAAAATATTCACCTATTAATGAAGGTGGAAACCCACAACCACCCAACAGCTATTTCTCCGTTCTCGGGTGCGGGCACCGGAGCTGGTGGTGAAATTCGCGATGAGGGCGCTGTTGGTCGCGGTTCTAAGCCGAAAGTGGGGATGACTGGATTTACAGTATCGAATTTAGAGATTCCGGGCTTCGAGCAGCCATGGGAAAAACACTACGGCAAGCCTAATCGTATCGTTACGCCTCTCGATATTATGATCGATGGCCCCTTAGGCGGCGCCGCGTTTAATAATGAGTTTGGCCGCCCTAATATTTGCGGATATTTCCGCACCTTCGAAGAAGATTTCGATAGCGAGCGCCGCGGTTACCACAAGCCAATTATGTTGGCGGGTGGTTACGGTAATATTCGTGAAGATCATATCGAGAAGCCGCCATTTGCAGCGGGTTCTAAGTTGGTGGTCTTAGGTGGCCCTGCGATGCTTATCGGTTTGGGTGGTGGCGCAGCTTCGTCAATGGCATCCGGTTCATCGTCCGAAGATTTGGATTTCGCTTCCGTGCAGCGTCAAAACCCTGAGATGGAGCGTCGTTGTCAGGAAGTGATAGATGCTTGTTGGCAGTT
This sequence comes from Cellvibrio sp., assembly GCA_051885175.1. Lineage (GTDB taxonomy): Bacteria > Pseudomonadota > Gammaproteobacteria > Pseudomonadales > Cellvibrionaceae > Cellvibrio. The sequence continues at coordinate 328,163 of JBJEWS010000011.1, read as the reverse complement.
GGGCGAAAAGAACCCCATTGCGTTTATTCACGACGTGGGAGCGGGTGGTTTATCAAATGCTTTCCCTGAATTAGTGAAAGATGGCGGTACAGGCGGCAAGTTCGAATTACGCAATGTACCTAATGATGAGCCAGGCATGAGTCCCTTGGCGATTTGGTGTAACGAATCGCAAGAACGTTATGTGTTGGCAATTAAACCGGAAGATTTGCCGCGCTTTGAAGCCATCTGTCAACGTGAGCGTGCCCCCTTTGCTGTTGTAGGTGAGGCGACTGATGAGAAGCATTTGCTTGTTAATGACAAGCACTTTGATGCTAAGCCAGTTGATTTACCTATGTCGGTTCTTTTTGGTAAGCCGCCAAAAATGCACCGCACCGCTGATAAGTACGTTGCGCCAACTCAGGCGTTCGACACTCAGTCAGTAGATATTAATGACGCAGTAGAGCGTGTCTTGCGTCATCCTGCAGTCGCAAGTAAGAAATTCCTTATCACCATTGGTGACCGCTCGGTTACCGGTATGGTTGTGCGTGACCAATTCGTTGGGCCTTGGCAAGTACCTGTTGCTGACTGCGCCGTCACGGTAGTGTCGCACGACTCATACAAAGGCGAAGCTATGAGCATGGGTGAGCGCACCCCGATTGCGTTGCTAGATGCACCTGCCTCGGGCCGTATGGCTGTTGCAGAAGCCATTACCAATATTGCTGCAACCAAAATAGCTTCTTTAAGCGATGTTAAATTGTCAGCTAACTGGATGGCGGCCGCAGGTCACAAGGGCGAAGACGAAAAACTTTTCCGCACCGTTGAGGCAGTGGGTATGGAGCTTTGTCCAGAATTGGGCATCACCATTCCAGTGGGTAAAGACTCAATGTCGATGCGTACCGCTTGGACAGATAAGGGTGAAGATAAAGCGGTAACGGCGCCCCTGTCTTTAGTTATCTCGGCGTTTACGCCGGTTGAAGATGTTCGCTTAACTGTGACCCCGCAGCTGCGCACCGACAAGGGCGAAACTGAGTTGCTTTTAGTCGACCTCGGCAATGGCAAAAATCGCGTGGGCGGTTCGATTTTGACGCAAGTCTACAACCAGATGGGTGATGTGCCGGCCGATTTGGACAGCGCGGCGCAGCTAAAAGGTTTCTTCAACGCAATTCAAGCAAGCTTGGCGGCAAATGAGCTTTTGGCTTACCACGATCGTTCCGACGGCGGTTTATTTACCACAGTCGCAGAAATGGCGTTTGCGGGCCATGTGGGCGTTACCCTTAATTTAAGCGAAGCAGATGCCATTTCTGCATTGTTCGCTGAAGAGGCGGGTGCAGTATTGCAAGTGACCCGTGACAATTCAGCTAAAGTTCAAGCGCGCTTGCGTGATGCGGGTGTAAAGGTATCGGTTGTAGGTGAGCTTAACGCTGACGATAAGGTTGTGATTAACAACAACGGCGAAACCGTTTTTGCTCGTGATCGTGCTCAGTTGCAACAAATTTGGACAGAAACCAGCTTCCGTATTCAGTCGCTTCGTGACAACCCTGCTTGTGCGCAACAGGAATTTGATGCGATTGTTGCCCAAGATCCGGGTCTTAGTGCGAAATTAACCTACGATATCAACGAAGATATCGCAGCTCCATTCATTAACACCGGTGTTCGTCCAGCTGTTGCAGTCCTGCGTGAGCAGGGCGTGAATAGTCAGGTCGAAATGGCGGCGGCTTTCCACAAAGCTGGGTTCGAGGCTGTCGATGTTCATATGAGTGATTTACTCAGTGGTCGAGTGGGGCTTGAGCGATTCAAAGGCTTGGTTGCTTGTGGTGGCTTCTCCTACGGGGATGTGCTCGGTGCAGGTGAAGGTTGGTCGAAGACCATTTTGTTTAACAGCCAAGTGCGTGATGAATTTGAATCATTCTTTAACCGTAATGACACGTTTAGCCTTGGTGTGTGCAACGGTTGTCAGATGATGGCGAATCTCAAAGATTTAATTCCTGGTGCTGAGAATTGGCCGCGTTTCGTGCGTAATATTTCTGAACAGTTTGAGGCGCGTGTTGCTTTGGTTCAAGTGCAAGAGTCTTCCTCTGTTTTACTACAAGGAATGGCAGGATCGCATATGCCGATTGCGGTTTCTCATGGAGAAGGTTTTGCAGAATTCCGCTCCAAAGATGCGCAGTTAGCGTGCGAGGCGAAAGGTGCGGTAGCGCTTCGTTACATCGACAACAACTTACAAGTAACGGAAGCCTATCCTGCTAACCCCAATGGCTCACCTGCTGGTATTACAGGCGTCACTTCGTCTGATGGGCGTGCCACTATAATGATGCCGCATCCTGAGCGTGTATTTCGCGCGGTGACCAACTCATGGCGTCCGGATGATTGGAAGGATGATGGAGCCTGGTTACGCATTTTCCGCAATGCACGTGTGTTTGTAGGTTAAATTTATAAGGGAGCTTCGGCTCCCTTTTTTTATCTAAGTTTTTTAAGAATGTAACCTGATCCGTCTTTTAAATGCTGGGTTCGATTAATTAAAGTATGGCAGTGTGTTGGTTTTAAATTATGTAACCTTGACGATAAATAAAATATGTATGAGGAGAATAGGAATATGCTTCGTAAAGCCAAATGGTTGTCGATGATTGCAATTGGAATATGTTCAATTGGGGCGTTGAATGGCTGTTCTACTCAGGCTCCCCACGAGAAGGCAGCTGCCGAGACGGCGCAAGCCGAGGGCTTAAATCTTGTGGACTCGCGTTTCGATGGTGTGTTTGTGGCGCCGGATGCAGACTTCACACGGTATAAGCGTATCCAAATCGAAGTGTTAGGGCTCGATGATGTAGAAATATTGCGTTCAGAATCTGGGCCAAGCCACACGCGTACGCCGTGGGTGCTTAATGATGCAGATAAAGAGCAGTACAGGGCTCGTTATCTTGAATCAATTACTCGCCACTTATTAGCCGATGGCCGATTCACTACAACGGCAGACAATGCCGAAGATGTGTTGGTGCTTCGATCAAAAATTTTGCAGATAGCGCCATTGGCCAGTAAAGACGATTTTCAAGGCCGCCCAACGATGATGAAATCTTACAGCGAGGGTATGGGCACCATGACAATCGAGATGACTTTATATGACGGTGCTACGGGCAAGGCATTGGCGATTATTACCGATCGGCGAGAACTAGGTCGTCTGTGGGAAGAAAATAATCGGGTGACTAATGCGATTCAAATTCGTAATGCTTTTAATGCGTGGATGAAAAAATTGCGAAACGAGTTGGATGCATTATCCAATTAATAGTTGGGAACTTAAAAACAAAAAAACCGGCTTTCGCCGGTTTTTTTGTGCTCTCTTTTAAATTAGTTGTACTCAGAAGTACCTAATTCTGGGTGAGCATTGTTGATAAGCATGATGAATTGCTTATGGAACCAGCCACCAGCGTGCGGAGCAAGCTCAGGTACTGGAGCGGTTGTGGTGCCTTCGCGAGTTTGACCAGAAATACACATGGTATCTAGAGTCTTACCTGCGTATTTAGGATCGGCAGCGTCATTAACAATGGCTTGGTCGATAGGATCAAGAGCATTGTAAGCAGCCGAACCCACAGCGTAGTCGGCCACGTCAAATGAAATACCGTCAGACTCCCCTGGTGGTTTCATCCAGAAGAACGCATCCAGGTGTGGGCGACTGTTATCAGGAGAAGCCTTAGGTACTTCACCTACACCAGCGTTGTTAACGTTACACCAGTGACCCCGGTGAGAGCGCTCATCAACACGTAATGCTGCATTAGTGCCTTTGGTGACAGCATCGAGAATGCTCGGACGATCTGACTTGCGGCCCCAGCCATTACGTGCAGTGTCGATAATAAAACCAGGTGAGAAAGATGGGTCTTGACGTTCAACCATCGCGCGGAAGTTATCGATGTAAGTCATCTCATCAACTGCTTGGTTCCACTCGTAGAAGCTAGATAATGCCTCACGATCAGCGAAGCTATTAGAGATAGCCGGTTCTTCAGTTGGGGTATAACCTGAAGTGTTGGAGCCGAAGCCGCGAACTTTGTTGTACCCAGGCACGCCGTCAGAGTTTGCACCGCGGATGAGCTTCAAGAATCCAGCAACACCACGATACAAGTTAGAAGTGTTGGTGTTGTCATCCCAACCTAACCAGCCCGCGTGACCAATATCTAAATAGGTATAGATATTGTTGGTTGTATTATTCTTAGTACCCGCTTTATAGAGCTCTTCGATGGCTAATTGTAAGCCGCGACCGTAAACACCTAAACCGGCTTCAAGGCCTGGCTCGGTGTAATTCATGACCTTATCGCAATAGCTCACACCGTTCTCGGTAAGTGTTGGCCATTGGAGTGAAGGACCACCAGGGTTGGCGTTAGTGTTGGTGATAAGGTTAGGGAATGAGTCAGGCTCGAGCATGGTGACAATACGCAGATTTTTGTACTCTGGTTTTGCAGTGAATGCGTCGGTGATGACTTTTAAGTATTCATCTTTATAACGTTGTAAACCATTTTGATTGTTAGTGCTTGGATCGTTCGGTTTACCAACTTCATAAAGTTGTCCGTTAGATGCGAACGCAGCACAATCGCGGTCTGGCAGGTTATAAATAATGATAACGACGGTCATAGGTGACATGGCGCCATCTTTTTGAGCAAAGAAATTTTGCTGTGCAACGGCGGCATCCAGGTGACCAATCAGTGAGCGGCGACCTGCTTCAGGATCACCATAAATCGTAGCGATCGAGTCCATCCAGACGGCTGACGGTTGACGCTGAACAAATTTAATTTTGTTCGCGACGTCGCTATTCGGCTGCACTAAGCTCAGCGAATAATCCATCATGGTTTTAATGTCGGGGCTCAAATAGAAATAAGAACCGGCAAAAGGGTTTCCAGCAGTTTGAAGCGCGGCGCCTGGAGTACCTTTAGCGAGTGTCGGCTCAAGCGGGATAGTGCCGTCGTAGGTATCCAAATCGACGATTGCAACAGCCTCTTGGTCGACGCTGCTTGCAGCAGAGCTGGCAACACTGCTAACAGCTACCGATGATGCCGCCGATGAGACCACTGACGATGCAATTGAGCTTGCAGGTGCTGAGCTTGCTGGCGCAACTGAAGAAACGGCAGTAGATGAGCTCACAGGAGGTGGGAATGCATTCGAGGATTGTGACGAATTTGCGTAGGGAACACTTGAGAACCCTACTGATGATTGGCTCGATGCGCCTTGAGAGCCGGGCCAGCTTGATGCGGAGGCAGGACTGGTACTGCTAAGGCTTGATGATGAGCTCAAGTTGGGTTGGCTGCTCACCGTAACGTCGATCACAATGTTAGAGCCTGATGAGTTATTTTCTGAGGGCGGTAGACTAATGTCTACACGGCAGCCAATTAGCATGGTGATGGCACCTGCTAAAGCTACCTTAGTAAAGGTTGTGCTTAACATAAAAATTCCTTTTGGAATGGCCAAGCGGGGAGCTTGGCCGGATTGCTGTATTGGAATTATTTTCCGTTGCGGTTACCAATGACGGGGGCTAGACAATGGTTGAGTTTGTCTAACTTCCACTGATTAACATTGGTCCAGTCCACTTGCATAATGCCGCCAGTGTCGCTTGAGTTGGGATTCCATGCCCATACTGTCCATGAATAACCCTCGCTGCGATCGCACATGTATTCAACGAAATCGTCGAACCATTTAATGTGTGCGCTTCCTGGTGTGTTATCACGCACACCAAATTCACCGATAAACAAGTGACCGAGTTGTTCGCTGTAAATAAACCCGAAGCGATCTTCCCAAATGTAAGGAAGGTTGGTCGGGAAACGATAGTCACGGAACCAGGGCTGCAAGTGAACCTCTGGGCCGTACTCGTGTGGCGAATAAATAAGTTTGTTGTTGTCGAGTAACTGGATCGGCTTTTCGCGGACACCTTGCATGTTGCCGCCCCACCAGTATGAGTTGACTGCAAGATTGTTATCTTCGTCCAGACGCTCGACACCTTCGACAATGATTAGAACGTTCGGGTTGATGGCCAGAATTGCATTGCCAGCGCGCTCGGCGGCGGCTTTCCAATCATTTGCGGCAACACGACCACCCCAAGTTGCTTCGAAATGCGGCTCGTTTTTCAGGTCCATCGCAATAACGGCATCGTTAGTGAGATAGCGTTGTGTGAGGAACTTCCAGTTGTCGATCCACTGCGCTTCAGAATAATAACCTTCAGCCGCCCAATGACCTTCACTGAGATACATATCGGGTTTGCGTGAGTGAGAATCTAAAATAACCTTCAGATTAAGTGCACGCGCTTCATCGATAATTTTATCCATTAGTATCAAAGGAGTATCGGTAGCATTCACACCATTTTTAACAAGATCGATGTCCAAATCGCCCAAGCGAATTTGAGGAGATGCAGAGCGTGCATCGTCGATAATCGCGTCGGTGAATGGAATACGTATGGTGTTAAATCCGGTTGCTTTAATTTTGGCGAGGACATCTTTATAACTGTGCTGCCATAAACCAAATGGGATAAGATTTTTCGTTTCAAACCCAAACCAGTTAACACCCGTCAAACGTACTAAATGACCATGGGTGTCACGAAGCTTGGTGCCGTCACGAGTCAGCCAGTTGCCGCGCCCAGTAACTGCAAGTTCGGCTGCGGTTTTGGTAGGAGCAACTTCTTGTGTGCCCACAGCAGGAAGTGACTGAACCTGACTCCAATCTAAGTAAGGATCTGTCTCATCAAGTGGGGCAGGAACTCCGCGAGTTGATGGATCGAAAACGAATCCTGGTTTTGGATAAGGTTGGTCAGCTTTCCAGCTAAATGCGGCTAGGCGCGGATTGCCTTTGCTCCCATCAAAATTCAAAACAACTTTTTGAATACAGATGTCAACGTTTCGACCATTCTTAGCTTGTAAGAAAAATTTCGATACGTTGCGTAGATAATTACCGCTAAGTGGCAAGTTTTCGATAGAGGAATAAAGCTCGCCTTTGAAATCACTTATGGTGAAAGTGCGTGTCGCTGGACTAGATGAAAGCGTCAGTTCTTTGCCCACTGTGGCGAAATTTCCCCAACCTTGTGCGGCTGTTCTATCGATGGCGGTGCTATCAAACATGACACCAATAGTTCCCGAGCCCGAAGCCGTAATTTCTACTGAAACAAGATCGCTCAGGTCTACACCGTTTTCTTCAAACAAAATGTTCGTTCCAACACCGACGTATCCTGAATCACCGGCAGAGGTCTGCATTTTTAGACAGAGCTGGTTGTTGTCGATGGCTTCGCTGATGTTGTATCCCGTGATGTCGAGTGTATTGGTCGCGTTTTTAATACTGGACTCACGATTTTTAAATACGTACCAGAAACCTCCACCCTCAGTGCTGTTGTAGCCGCCGTATGTGGCGAAAGCGGAAGCTAGGTTGTTTTGGTGATCGTTATCGTTGAAATCATCCAAAACAACTTGAGTCGCAGAACCGTAGTCGAAAATATGTGGGTAGGGGAGGGAATATGTATTTCCATCCCCCGAAAGCACTACAGGCGCAGGATAGTCATATGGACTCTCACCATCAGGCACAGGCGTATAAATGACATCGCCGGAAACGGCTTGCCCTGTTCCAGGATTTAATACGGGTTTGTCACCGAAATCGATGCCACCTCCAACAGTACTGCTGGCTTGGCTACTGAAGCTAGAAGTTTGCGAGCTGAAAGTGCTTGACGCAATAGAGCTTGCGAAACTGGATGTGTCAGCACTGCTGCTGGCCGGAATAACACCGTTTGACGACGAGTTATTCCCGTTGCTCGATGTGGTAACCGAGGTCGCACTTGATTGTGGCGTCCCAGGTGTCGAGCTCGCCGTAGTAGGCTCCGATGAGGTGGTTGCGTCGTTAGACGATGAATAGCCAAAGCTGCTGGACTCGGAATAAGCGCTAGAACTGACATCGCTAGCCTGCGAGGTGGTGGCGGAACTTGAGCTGTTAGATGTTGTGATGTCGATGCCCACCCAGCAGCCATTCAATAAGCTCGATGAACTTATGATGGCAAGGGCCAGGACCGATTTTTTAATAGCCATTAAAGACTCCCTTCGTTTTTATTCGGACGTGTAAATGAACTCGCACTAACGGGGACTGTTAGAGGAGGGGATGATCCTTCGGTATCTTATAAATAAAGGTTATTTGTTTTTGTGACCTGTTAGGCGTTGGTTATATTGTTATTTGCCTAAAATCTTCAAAATGTTAACGCTACCACAGTTGGTGTTCGCGGATTATACGGTACGGTTCAAAATTATAAAATAAGAAAAATTAATAAAAATAATAGGTTTTGGCGGATAAAATTACATATTTTTAAAATGTATGTTTCGATGATAGCGCTAACTTTAATATGTATATTTCGTTTCTATTAATCATATTAATTATCTCTTTTTGTTATTTATTGTGATTTTTTATAATAATTGTGAATATAAGTGTCGAAATATTCGCCTGGTTATATTGAATTTTCATATAGCTAATGGTTATCTATCGCTGCAGATTCGGCTAGCGTTAGAATCTATTTGTATTTGATAAAACGCTTCCTAATGAAATAGTGAGTTTTAACATTGGGTGGCAGGGAAGAAGCAGTCAACTACGGAAATTGACATGTCAATAATAATAGCGATACATCGTGTAGCCCTTGGATTAGCCATTTTCTCGCTTGCCGCATGCGGAGGCGGGCCATCGTTCGATGGTGGAAGTAGTAAATACTCAGCTCAATCATCAGTTGCAACATTTTCATCTGCAGCCAGCGGCTCTATTGATGTTGCGCGAGGTAAAAGCTTATACGAAGCGAGTTGTAGCGGTTGCCACGGTACACAAGGTGATGGTGGGGTCGCAGTAGATCCAACAAAAGAGCTTTATCGTTACTCACTATCTGATCAGCAGCAAGCCCTAGAGGATTACATCAGCGACTGGATGCCGAGTCCTGGTGCAAAACTTTGTACAGACGAGTGCGCTCGCAATATTGCCGCTTATATCCGGTCTTGGAATGGTCAAGTTAGTTCTTCCGCGAGTACCTCGGAGCAACAGGCGAGTGAGCCAATAATATCGAGCAGCGTTGACTCAAGCAGTGTCAGCTCGATGCAGGCATCATCAGTCGCGACGAGTATTGATCCATCGAGTTCATCATACGATAGCAACTCCTCAGAATCCTCCCTGCCATTAATCGGTGATGTCGAAGCTGGCGCAACCATATATCAAGCACGTTGTGGAAATTGTCATGGCGCGGATGGTAACGGGCGAATCCCGATCGATCCTACACGCGAAACTTTCAAGCATTCTCAAAGCGAAATTGAGCAAACATTAATTGACTATACCGCTGAACGAATGCCGCCTAGAGGTGATAAATGCTCGGGTCAGTGCGCCGTTGACGTCAGTGCTTTTATTCGTTCTTGGATTGTCAGTGAACCACAATCTGTAATGGCTTCAATGGAAGCGCGACATTCATTGTTTAAGCTCGGTACTTTAAACCCGATATACCCACCCGTACCAGAATTTGAAAGCTCGAATATCGGTTATCGATTAATTACACGAGAAGAATTGGTCAACCAGTTAATTTTGTTGACTCAAATGCGATATGAATTCATTGAATCTACCGTTAACGACTCGTTAAACCTCACAAGTTACCTCTCGTTAAAAGAGCAGACATTTTTTAAGCCAGAACTCTCTGCTACCACTCTTTATCAATCAATCGTTCAAAGGCTAGTTCGCAACTGGGTTGATGAAAGATTTAATAGGGAATTCATTTGCATTAGTTCGAACCGGCTGGAGCTTTGTGAACAGGAGTTGATCGATATTTTTGCTCCAAAGGTTTTAGGTAGATCCCTAAAAGATTATGAGAAAAGTATTTACACGAGCATCTATCTCGAAAGTAGTGATGCAGGGGATGTTGAGGCTGGAATTAAAGCTGTAATTGAGGCCTTGCTTTTCTCACCAGATTTTCTTTATAGAAAAATTACCAAGAAGAATTAATTTTAGTGGCTAATTGAATGCACTAAGGAAAGCGCTCACTGGATGGAATCTAAGCTGCAGAATTGGCCTGTGACTGTCGTAAATTTTGGAGATTAACCATGCGTAAAATTAGATATTTGGCTTTTTTAATAGGAGTCACGCTTTCGGGGGTATCAGGTGCGGTTGAAGTTGGCTCTGTTATTCCTGGAGTGTCAATTCAGTCCCTCTCGAATTACAGTTCAGAAAAAATTGAGTTATCGTCTCTTGATGGAAAGGTTGTGTATGTCGATTTCTGGGCATCGTGGTGCGGCCCTTGTAAAAAATCATTTCCTGAACTCAATAAATTATACCAACAACACCATAAAAATGGATTTGAAATTGTTGCTGTGAATTTAGATGAATCTGTTCAGGATGCTCAAGGTTTCTTGAAAAATTATCCTGTTGATTTTCCTGTTGCCACCGATCCTAACGGAGTAAGTGCAGAGCTATTTTCTATTAAAGGAATGCCGAGTGGATATCTGGTTGACAAAAAAGGTGTAGTGCGACACATCGTGGTTGGATTCGCGGATGGGGAAGCCGAGCATCTTGATAAATTAATCGGCCAATTAATGGCGGAATAATTATGAGAAAAATTAATTTGGTGAGCGTAGTTTTTCTCGCGCTTATGGCCGTTCAAGGTTGTTCAACGGTGAAGCCTTGGGAGCGGGGGTATCTTGCTAAATCAGAGATGTTTTTGGTGGCGGACCCGATGCAGGAGAAAATAAGTTCACATATTTATCACAGTAAAGAAGGGTCTAGTCGCATAAGTGCTGGATCCGGTGGCGGATGTGGGTGTAATTAAGGAGGGGCCATGAATAATAAGTCGGATAAATTGTTGGCTCTGAGTGCGGCTGCCATCTTGTTAAATGGATTCGCCAACGTTGCTCAATCTAATCCCCCAGATGGGAAAACAAAAGTAGATTACCGTTACTCATCTTACGAAGAGGATAGTATTTCTGATTCGAAGAAAGCGATGGGTGACGATTCTCGATACAGTATTGATGTCCACCATCTCAAATTAAAGCTACCCGTTAGCGAAATGACAGAGGTATCGGCTTATCTAATCTCTGAAACCATGTCGGGTGCATCGCCTTACTATGTAACTGAAGTTGATGGAGTATTGCTTCAAGTTATGAGTGGTGCAACGATTGATGAGTCGCGGATTGAGGTTGGTGGCGATTTTCGCAGTTATCACGATCGCTCAGAATCTACCATCTCTGCAAGTTACTCAAAAGAGAACGATTATGAATCTTTGGGGTTCGGTTACTCATCAGCCTGGCGATTTAATGAGAATCTTACGACGGTCAGTTATGGAGTCAGTGGGTCTCGGGATCAGATTAATGCTAGCCATCCAGAAATTGATAGTGAACGACCAGTGGATGAACGTAAAACGCGTTTAGGCTTTTTTGTAGGTTTATCACAGGTTATTACCAAAACAACTTTGATCTCGGGGACAGTGGGCTTCACTGCGTTGGATGGCTATTTGTCCGACAGCTATAAGAAAGCTATCGTGCTTGGTGAGTTTGGCGGGCTCAAACACGACTCTAGGCCGCGAGAGCAGGTGCAAACCAGTATTAGTTTGGCTCTGCGTGAATATTTTCCCCTGTTAAATGGGGCCGTGCATCTCGATTATGCCTACTACGAAAATGATTGGGAGCTCGAATCGAATACTGTTTATCTTAGTTGGTATCAGAATCTTGGTTTGGGATGGCAATTAATACCTTCCTATCGCTGGTACTCACAAACTCAAGCCGTATTTTATTCTCCAATTTATTATGCCCCTCGCAACGATGAATATTATTCAAGTGACTTCCGTTTATCTGATTTTTCATCAGAAAGTTTTCGGATTAAGTTATCGAAGATTTGGGAAAAATATCGAGTTAACGTAAGTTTCGAGAAATATAAATCTGACGGTGATCATCCTGGGCTAGTCGACTTTAAGCATATTGGCGTTGCTTGGGGTATGGATTTTTAGGGCATTTAGATGACTGCTCAGCAAATGGTGTCCACTTCATCAGAGTGCCTTGATAAAACGCCCATGCCTTTGGTATTTAAAAAATTTCGAGCGATGGGTTCTGTTTGTGAAATTATTTTTTACTCCACAAAGAGTGATGCTACTAAAATCCTCGATGCGGCGATTGCTCGACTTTTTGAAATAGAAAATAAATACACTCGTTATAGTGATTCGAGTTTGACTAGTGCTATCAATCGCAGTGCTGGATTGGGATTGGCTACCGAACTGGATGACGAGGCGCAAAAACTTTTTGACTATGCTGATGTTTTATTTTCTCAAAGTGATGGTTTATTTGACATTACATCTGGAGTGTTAAGAAGAGCTTGGGATTTTAAAAAAAGCATTATCCCATCTGATGAAGAAGTCGAAAAACTTCTTCCTCTTGTAGGCTGGCAGTTTGTGGAGAGGACGCCAAAATCGATTTATCTTCCTAAGATTGGTATGGAAATTGATCTTGGTGGATTTGTAAAAGAGTACGCAGCAGACCAGCTGGCAAAACTTTTAATCGATTCGGGGATTTATCATGGATTGGTGAATTTGGGTGGTGATGTTCATGTGTTTGGCCCAAGGCCTGATGGATCACCTTGGAAGGTGGGGGTCACTCATCCGAGAAAAAAAAATGAAGCTATTGCATACATTCCTGTTGAGCGTGGAGCTGTCGCAACCAGTGGTGACTACGAAAGGTTTATCGATGTGGATGGGCAGAAATATAGTCATATTCTTGACCCTCGAACCGGGCGACCTATAGCGCCAGCGTTTACGTCCGTCACGATTGTTAACAGTATGTGTGTTGTTGCAGGTTCTTTTTCAACAATTGCTCTCTTAAAAAGTGGAGAAAATAAAAAATGGCTCGAAGAGTCGGGAGCGGAATATTTAGTTGTAAATCACGATTTGACATTGAGCGGCAATATTAAAAATAAATGACTGCTTGTTAATATTTTCTTTTTTAAAGGAATAGAAAAATGATTTATTCGCATCTCTTGCGGCCAGGGTTCGCGTTGTTTTTACTCTTCATATCTATATGGATTAGTCATGTTCATGCATCGGCAGAGGATGAGTTTTTGCCTGTCGACGAAGCGTTTAAGCTCGATGTGAGCTATGAGGGTGAAGATATACGCTTCGAATGGAATGTGGCTGAAGGCTATTATCTTTATCAGGAGCGCTTCAAATTATTGAGTGGCGATAATGCTCTTGATTTTGAAGTGGGTGAGGGAGTCGTAAAGTTTGATCCCTATTTTGAGAAAGACATGCTCGTTCACGAGGGAAGTGCGAGGCTCACTTTTTCGCTAAGAGGCGCGACTTCGCCTTTCAGTTTACGCCTAGTCTCTCAAGGATGCGCTTATGCGGGGCTTTGCTATCCCATCCGCAACCAATACTTTTTAGTCAATCCTGATGATAAAAGTATTACATCAATAACCGCGGCAGAAGCTGCTGCGACCAATCGCGTTTACTCTTCACCTGTCTCAAGCACACTTCAGGAACCTCAAACTTCTGGCGAATCGCTCATTAAAGTGCTTTTGCTTGCTATGTTGGGCGGGATGATTTTGAACTTGATGCCCTGTGTGTTTCCCGTATTGTCGATTAAGGTTATTGGGCTTGCACAAGCTGATAAAGACCATCTGGCAGCTCATGGATGGGTTTACACTCTTGGCATAATCTCATGTTTTCTCGGTTTCGCATTAGTGCTGTTGTTGGCGCGCGCAGGCGGAGAAGCGATTGGATGGGGTTTTCAATTGCAGTCGCCTTATACCATAACTGCACTCGCCTATTTGTTCTTTGTTATGGGGCTGAGTCTTTCTGGAATGGTCAATATTGGTGTTAGTTGGATGGGGGCAGGTCAATCCCTTACCCAGCGCTCAGGACTTTCGGGTTCATTTTTTACTGGTGTGCTCGCGGCCGTGGTGGCAAGCCCTTGCACGGCGCCTTTTATGGGAGCGGCTCTCGGCTACGCCCTTACTCAGCCGGGGATGATGAGCGTGTTTGTATTTGCAAGCTTAGGCTTTGGAATGGCTTTGCCAATGCTGATTCTTTGTTATATGCCCAGTTTGGTCAACAAAATGCCAAGACCAGGTATGTGGATGGAGACATTGAAGGAAGTTCTCGCATTTCCCTTGTATTTCACATCAGTTTGGCTGCTCTGGGTGCTCGGCAGGCAAGAAGGAGTTGATACGTTAATTGCTGCTTGTGCAGGTGCTGTATTAATTGCCTTTGGTCTTTGGTTGTTTAATCGTAGTGCAGAAACTTCTATTGGCCGATGGGTGAATCGCGCTGCAATGTTTGCCGTTTGGGGTATCGCAATATTGTTACCGTGGCAGCTATTGAGTGAGAAGAATGCTGATGACTTTTGGCAGTCTTATTCGCCAAAGGCATTAGCTGAGGCGCGCGCAACTGGAAAGCCTGTTTTTGTGAATTTAACCGCGGATTGGTGCATCACATGTCTTGCCAATGAGAGGGTCGCACTTGGGACTGAAGATGTTGAGGCGGCAATGAAAGAAATGGATGTAATAGCGCTCAAAGGTGATTGGACTAACGAAGATCCAGAGATCACAAAGTTGCTCAACCAATATGGGCGAAGTGGTGTGCCTATGTATTTATGGTTCCCCGCAGGTCATGAAGGCGATGCAATCGTACTTCCTCAAATACTCAACAAAAGTATTGTAATGAACGCATTGCAAGAGGACGCTGAGCAGCTTGCTGCTACAAAATAAGATGGTAGATTAAAAAAGAGCCGCTAAATAGCGGCTCTTTTTTTGTTTTTACTCGTGGTTGATAACCATTACGTCGGTATCAACTGCCATAATGAGGCGTTCTGCAGTATAGCCTCTGCGAGTTTTGAACATGCCGTTTTGGCCGAGTGTACCCATAACAATCAAGTCAGCATTAATTCTATCTGATAGTGCGGCAACAACTTCTGATGTGTAGCCGTTTTCAACATGAATACGATCATTTGGAAGGCCAGTTAATGCAAGAATCTTCGCGCGATCTGGGTAGTTAAGCGAATCCATGTAAGCATTCACCACGTGGAGTTCAGCATTGTAAATCTCAGCGTAGTGCTGAGCTTCTGCAAAAATTTTTCGGTTGAGTTCTTTTTGCACTTCACGCTCGGCTTGAAGATTCAATGCGGCAAGAATGACTTTGCGTTCAGCGCGTGCACCTGGACGAATAAGTACCACTGGTGATTTTGAGCCTTTCAAAAGCTCCCACTTAGATTCGGTAAATAAGAATCGGCTTGATGGAGTAACTGCATGAATTGGCAAATAGATAAGGTCGGCATTGAAGCGACGGGCTGATTCCATAATGGATTTTTGCCACTCTTTAGACCAAGAAACCTCAATATTAAAGTCGACGCCTGCAGATTTTAGAGGATTCTTAATCGCTTGTTCGAACCAGTCTAAGTCGCGGAACAAGTTTTGGTTCACGCTACGAGTGTCTACCGCGTCTGGATCTGTAGCCACAAAGACGTGGACGATAGGCTTAACCTGACGCAGTGCCGCTGTAATCACCACACGCTCTAAAGCCGCATATTGATTGTCGTTAGGGTCGATTACCACGAAAATTTTTTGTTGTTCAGACATACAGGCTCCTAATGAATCCTACGGGTGTTATTTTGAATTTTCTCTAGCATAACAACCCTATACAGGTTTTTATAGTAGTAACTAATTCAAATTACGATAGATGGCAAATTCGCTTTTGATATGGATTAAACTATCGAGCTTTATCTAAAGCACTGAGAAAAAACTATGGAAATATTAAACAACCATCCGCTTGATACTCTTGAAGTGGGGCAAGCAGCCGTCTATTCAAAGACGCTCACAGAAAAGGATATTGTCTTATTTGCTGCATGTTCAGGTGATGTAAACCCTGTGCATCTTGATAAAGATTATGCGGCGACGACTAATTTTGGCGAGCCGATCGGTCATGGTATGTGGACGGGCGCCTTGGTATCAGCAGCCATAGCCACTCAATTGCCGGGGCCTGGATCGGTGTATCGCAGTCAAAGTTTAAGCTTCAAAAACCCAGTAAAGGTCGGTGATGAGGTGACTGTGAAATTGGAGATTAGCGAGATCAAGGCAAGGATTAAACTTGTGGTAATGAATTGCGAAGTGGTTAACCAAGATGGGATGCTGGTAGCCAAAGGGGTTGCGGAAGTGATAGCACCAACTGAAAAGCTGTCGATAAAGGCCGGTAAACTCCCAGCGATTACTCTAGGGTAGCTTTTTAAAAGCAATTAAGGCGCTTAGCGCCTTAATTGTATTGGTTGATTATCTTTCAAGATCTTCTTCGTATTCCAAAGGGGCAACCCAACCGCCGCTTCGTTTCCAGCGATTGACAATATCGCAAAAAAGATCTGCAGTTTTCTCGGCATCATAAGCTGCGGCATGTGCGGCGCTGTTGGAGAATTCGATGCCCGCTGCACGACAGGCTTTTGCCAGTACTGTTTGGCCATAGGCGAGGCCAGCCAAAGTTGCGGTATCGAAAACAGAAAAAGGGTGAAACGGATTACGCTTGATATCGCATCGCTCGATGGCGGCGTTCACAAAGCCAAGATCAAAGTGGGCATTATGGCCGACAATAATGGCCCGAGTGCAGCCATTTTCTTTGACGGCGCGACGAACCGCTTGTAACACATCGGTCATTACCATTAGTTCTGGTTCGGCCATTCGCTCAGGGTCATCGAGGTCGATGCCAGTAAAATCGAGTGCCGCTTGCTCTATATTGGCCCCCTCAAAGGGTTCTACATTACACGCAAAGGTTTCATGACGATGTAAGAAACCCTCTGAATCCATTCTGAGGGTCACTGCCGCTATTTCAAGCAGGGCATCGGTTTGGCAATTAAACCCACCTGTCTCAACATCGATAATCACGGGTAAATATCCGCGAAAGCGTTGAGCCATGGATGAATCTGGATCGCGTAGTTGTTCTGGAGGATTCACAAATGCGCCTTACTTTAACGGATGACTTTCCAGTGCACCTGATCGCCAGCGCGAAGAGGGACTAATTGAGTGTCTGAAAATTCGAGAGTCTCTGGGACGGCCCACGACTCTTTGATTAGTGTGATTTTTTCGCTATTTCGTGGCAGTTCATAGAAATCTGGCCCGAAGTGGCTAGCAAAGCCTTCAAGTTTGTCGAGTTTTCCCGCTGCTTCAAAGGCTTCAGCGTAAAGCTCAATAGCAGCATGAGCGGTATAGCTTCCGGCGCATCCACAAGCAGCTTCTTTTTTACCTTTTGCGTGAGGGGCTGAATCGGTGCCTAGGAAAAACTTAGGGCTACCGCTCGTTGCCGCTTTAATAAGAGCTTCTTGATGAGTATTGCGTTTGAGAATGGGTAAACAGTAGTAATGAGGGCGAATACCGCCCGCAAGCATATGATTGCGGTTGTACAGCAAATGATGCGCAGTAATCGTTGCAGCAACGTTCGCAGGGGCAGAGGCGACAAACTCTGCTGATTCTTTGGTCGTTATATGCTCGAGAACCATGTAAAGAGCAGGGAATTGAGCGACTAAATCTTTAAAAATGGTGTCTAAAAACACTTTTTCACGGTCAAAAATATCGATAGCGCTGTCGGTCACCTCGCCGTGCAGTAAGAAGCGGAGGCCTTCTTGTTGCATAGCTTCTAGTACTGGGTAGAGTTTTTTAAGGTTGGTAACACCCGAGTCGGAGTTGGTAGTAGCGCCAGCAGGGTAGAGCTTGCACGCTTTCACTCCCGCCTCACGCGCACGTTTGATATCGTCTGGAGTTGTGTTATCGGTTAGATAAAGCACCATTAAGGGTTCGAAATTGGTATCTGCCGGCACCTTCTCCAAAATTCGTGCACGATAGGCTAATGCTTGATCTGCGTTCATAACCGGCGGAACTAGGTTAGGCATAATGATGGCGCGGCCGAATTGACGGGCAGCATCTGCGACCGTACGAGTCAACGCATCTCCATCACGCAGGTGGATATGCCAATCGTCTGGGCGGGTAATTTCGAGTTGTATCTGCGACATGAGGTTCTCTAAATTCAAGAAGTTTTAGCGGTTGCCGACAATATTCAGTAAGGCAATCAAATTCGAGGATGAAATTTGGTGGTTATGCTACCAAATTTGCTGACAAGGAGCGAGAAATAGCACATCTAACGATCCTAACTCTCTGATCATTAAGACTATTTTATGAAGATTTACGCTCGCTTCGATCAAATCTTACAGACTGATACCGGACGAACGAGATTCGCACGCTTATGGCGGTGGAGCGCGATTCTAATGTGGTGCAGCCTAGCTTCTGCAGTGACTATGGCAGGTTCTTACGTCACCAGTTGGGATAAGGCCCAATGGTCGGTTAATGGGGGGCAATTGTCTTGCGCACTAACTCACCCGATTGAGGGCTTTGGTGAGGCGAGATTGTCGCGCAGTGCGGGAGGCGGCGATCAATTGGTTCTTACTGGCCGAAACGGCCTTCTTGAGCGAGGTGAATATCAAATTGCAAGTCGTCCGCCTGCTTGGATCCAAGATGGCTATGGTAAACCCATTAGTCGGGTGCATGCGAAACAGGGCATAACCTTGGCTGGCGACGATTTACGAACGCTTATTGCCCAGTTGGAACGTAATCTATTTGTCGATTTTTCGCGCGTCGAAGTTGATCCGAATCTCATCTCGCCGCGATATTTTTCCGTTTCTCTTACACCGCGTAATTTTAAAAAGGCGTACGGCGATTATTTGGCCTGCGTAAATAAGATGGTGCCCTTTAGCTTTGCGCAGATATCTAAATTGACTTATCAGTATTCGAAGGAGGCAATCGATCTTTCGCAAACAGTGCGCCAGCATCTCGATAAAATTTTGCGTTACTCAGCTGCGGATGAGCGTGTGCTTGGCGTCATCATTGATGCGCACAGTCATAAGGATTCAACAGATGATATAAGTCAGTTTTACGCGCAAAGTCAGGCGGATCTTGTCGCCGATTATTTGCAGAGCAATGGCTACGGCGAGGATAAAATCATCAGCCGAGTTCACGGAGATAAGTTTCCAATCGCCAGTAATTTGACCGAAGCGGGGCAGGCTAAAAATCGTCGAGTGACCATTCGTTTGGAAGATCAGCGCTTGCGCGATCAACGAACGCAAAGAATTCAAGCAAGGCAAAAAGCCCAAGAGCTTGAAGAGCAGCGCTTGGCCCAGCAGCAAGCTCAAGAAGTAGAGCTCGCTAAACAACGTGAAGATGCTCAAGCTTCTTACATAAAGACTGCAAAAGAAGCTATGAAACCTGCACAGCCGGTTGAAAAAGTACAAGTCATCCGCAAATCAAAGCCCGGCATTACCCTTGATGAACTACGCAGCTTGGTGGAGGATCAAGACTTGTCGAATCCGACTCAACCGCGCATTGAGATTAGGATGGATTGATAAGATTAGCTTTTCCGACGGAATTATTTTTAGCTGTGATAGTCACATACAGGCGCCAAACAAATGAGGCGTTAAGTGGTGATGAACCGCTAAGATTCTTAGGAGTGTTTCATGCAAAAACTAACAACGACATTTGGAATGGTCTTTCTTTGGGCCGCTTTATTGGTTTCAAATATTGCAGGAGCCCAGCAGCTTCCTGATTTTACTGCTCTGATTGAGCAACATTCACCGGCGGTTGTCAAAATCACTGCTATCTCTAAGGCGCGTGAGTCGGGCCGACATTATCAGTTGCCACCTCATGCGCAAATGTTGCCAGAAATTTTCCGCGAATTACTCGAGCAGCGACAAGCGCCTCGCGACAGGGGTTCGCTTGGCTCAGGCTTTATTATTTCGTCGGATGGTTACGTCCTCACTAATGATCACGTTATCAGCGACATGGACGAAGTCAGCGTGGTGCTCTCCGATCAGCGCGAATTTACCGCAACGGTGGTGGGGCAGGATGAACGGTCAGATTTGGCACTGTTAAAAATCGACGCGAAAGATTTGCCCACTTTGTCTCTTGCGAAAAATGACGACTTAAAAGTTGGCCAGTGGGTAATCGCTATAGGATCGCCTTTCGGATTGGATTATTCGGCCAGTGCTGGAATTGTAAGCGCCATTGGCCGCAGTATTCGCTCGGCTCATAGCGAGACGAACTACGTACCTTTTATCCAAACAGACGTTGCTATCAATCCCGGAAATTCGGGCGGCCCTTTATTTAACTTAAGAGGCGAAGTTGTGGGGATTAACTCTCAAATCTATTCGCCTTCTGGCGGCTCAGTTGGGTTGTCGTTTGCAATCCCTTCTGCGCTCGCAATTGATGTGGTCGAGCAGTTGCGCACCAAAGGGCGGGTAGATCGTGGCTGGTTAGGTGTTTCGATTCAAGATGTTGATAAGAATCTCGCCAGTTCTTTTGGCTTGAAGAAACCTCAGGGGGCCTTAATTAGCGATGTTGAGCCTGATAGCCCTGCCGATAAGTCAGGATTAGAAGCGGGTGATGTCGTTATCAAGTTCAATGGTGTTACCGTGAACTCGTCACGGGATTTACCCTATCTGGTGAGTCGAGTGACTCCGGATACTAAGGTGCCAGTTGTGGTTATGCGTAAGGGCAAAGAGCGAGAAATAAAAGTTGCGGTTGGCGTGTTGCCGGTGGAGCCCAATAACCGCGTGAGTCGCAGCTCAGCAGCCAATAATGGCTTCGATCGTTTGGGTGTTATGGTTGGTGCGTTAGGGGATATTAAGCGCAATGGTCCTGATGCTGGAGTGGTGGTGCAGAGCCTTGAGTCCGGCGGGCCAGCAGCGCAGGCAGGATTGCAAGTAGGAGATGTAATCACTCAAGTTGCCTTCACCAATATTCGCTCGGTATCCGAGTATCACAAGGTTGTGGAAGGCTTGCCTAAAAACGAACCTCAGGCCATTCGATTCTTCAGAGAAGGTCGGCCCGTATTTAGAAGTGTGGTTATTAAATAACCTAGCAGTTAGTGAGCGGGGCGGCCTTGTGCCGCCCTTTTTATTTTGCGACGCGAGCCCATTGGCTTCATAGCGTGGAAATGGGAAATAGGCTAGAATGCGGGCCAAATTCACCCCCCAATTGGGGACGTCTCTCACCCTTAACCTAGTTGATAACCTGTGACCGACCTGAGCCATATTCGCAACTTTTCTATCATTGCCCATATTGACCACGGCAAATCCACCATCGCAGACCGCTTTATCCAAATGTGTGGCGGTTTATCCGATCGTGAGATGGAGGCCCAAGTTCTCGATTCTATGGATCTTGAGCGTGAGCGCGGCATTACCATTAAAGCCCACAGCGTGACCTTAAGCTATAAAGCGCGCGATGGAAAAACCTATCAACTTAATTTCATCGATACCCCCGGCCACGTGGACTTCACTTATGAAGTTTCTCGCTCGCTTGCCGCGTGCGAAGGTGCGCTTTTAGTTGTAGATGCTGCTCAAGGGGTTGAAGCCCAATCCGTTGCAAACTGTTATACGGCGATTGAGCAAGGCCTCGAAGTTATTCCTGTATTGAACAAAATGGATTTGCCTCAGGCAGAACCTGAACGCGTTGCGCAAGAGATTGAAGACATTATTGGCTTAGATGCAATGGATGCGGTTCGTTGCTCGGCCAAATCTGGCCTTGGCATGGAAGATGTGCTCGAAGAATTGGTTCGTTTGGTGCCTCCACCACAAGGCGATGTCGATGCTCCGTTGCAAGCTCTGATTATCGATTCTTGGTTCGACAATTACCTCGGCGTGGTGTCTTTGGTTCGAGTCAAGCAAGGCACCTTGCGCGTTAAAGATAAAATCATCGCCAAGTCTATCGGTAAACCTCAGATGGTCGATAGCTTGGGGGTGTATAACCCTAAACCTTTCGCGCTAAAAGAGTTGAAAGCAGGCGAGGTAGGGTTTGTTGTTGCGGGAATCAAAGACATCCAAGGTGCACCGGTCGGTGACACCTTGACTCACGCACAAACGCCAGAAGTTCCTGCGCTCGAAGGTTTTCAAAAAATTAAGCCGCAAGTGTATGCGGGAATGTTCCCAGTCACCTCGGATGATTTTGAATCTTTCCGCGAAGCACTCGCAAAATTAACGCTTAATGATGCCTCGCTCTTTTATGAGCCAGAAAGTTCTGATGCTTTAGGTTTTGGTTTCCGTTGCGGCTTCTTGGGTATGCTCCACATGGAGATTATTCAAGAGCGTTTGGAGCGTGAATACGATCTTGACTTGATTACAACAGCACCAACGGTTGTGTATGAAGTCGAAGTGACCGGCGGAGAAGTTATCAGTGTTGATAACCCATCAAAATTGCCAGATCCAGGCAGCATTCAAGAAATGCGTGAGCCAATCGTTGAAGCGAATATTCTAGTTCCACAGGAACATTTGGGGGCTGTCATCACTTTGTGTGTTGAGAAGCGTGGTGTGCAAAAAGATTTGCAATTTACCGGTTCTCAAGTGGCCGTGAGATACGAGATGCCAATGAACGAAGTCGTGACAGATTTCTTCGATCGACTCAAATCGGTGAGTCGTGGCTTTGCGTCACTGGATTACAACTTCTTACGTTTCCAACCGGCAAAACTTGTGCGATTAGATGTTCTCATCAATGGTGAAAAAGTTGATGCCTTGGCGGTAATCGTCCATCGCGACAAAGCGCAGTATATGGGTCGCGCTCTGGTTGAAAAAATGAAGGATCTCATTCCTCGCCAAATGTTTGATGTGGCTATTCAGGCGGCGATTGGTGGTCAAGTAGTGGCGCGATCAACAGTTAAAGCTCTGCGTAAGGACGTATTAGCCAAATGTTACGGTGGTGACGCGACTCGCAAGAAAAAGCTTCTCGAAAAACAGAAAGCCGGTAAAAAGCGCATGAAGCAAGTCGGAAACGTCGAGATTCCTCAGGCAGCGTTCTTCGCAGTGTTAAAAATCGACTCTTAACTGAAAGGCCGGGCATTGCTCGGCCTTAAGAATAATTAGGTTTTTTATGAGTATTAATCTCCCCTTAGTTTTTTTCATTGCCGTTGTCGTTGCGGGATTAATTTGGCTTTTTGATGCATTAGTGCTTCAGAAGCCTCGTCGCGAAAAACAAAAAGCGATCGAAGCCCAATTCGCTGGCCGTTCTTTAGACGACGCCAATACGAAGGCTTTATATGATGAAGCTATGGGGCGAATCAAAGAGCCTACATTGGTCGAGTATGCGAAATCGTTTTTTCCGTTATTGTTAATTGTTTTTGTTTTACGCTCTTTCTTTTACGAGCCGTTTCAGATTCCTTCAGGCTCGATGATTCCGACGCTTAAAATTGGTGATTTTATTCTTGTAAATAAATTCACCTACGGAATCCGTAATCCCATTACAAATGACACCTTAATTGAAATGGATTCGCCTAAGCGTGGCGATGTGGCGGTGTTTTTTCCACCTCACCAACCTCAAACTTATTACATTAAACGCGTAATCGGTTTGCCTGGAGATCGTATTTCGTATAACGATCACGTGCTGACTATTAACGGCATCGAAGTTAATGAAACCCTCATTGCACGCGTTCCTGCAGTAAACGCCCAGTACCGGTTGGTTAAAGAGACACTGGACGGCCGCGAGTATCAAGTTCACAAAAATATTATCCCCGGTTATCTGAGTCGTCGTAATGAATTGGTAGTACCCGATGGCCACTATTTCATGATGGGCGATAACCGTGACCATAGTTCCGATAGTCGTGATTGGGGTGTGGTTTCGGAAAAGGCTCTTGTGGGACGAGCCGATGTGGTATGGATGCACTGGGATAGCTTCTTCAGCATCCCGAGCTTCTCGAATGTGGGCGCAATTCAGTAACGATCGTTCAACTAGGCAAACTCCATCTAAACCCTTGAGGAATAATAATGAATAATTCAGTTAAGTTACGTCGCAAGCAGCAGGGCGCAGGTTTACTTTATTGGATTGCGTGTTTAGCGATATTGGGATTTATCGGGACATTTGTTATTAAAGTCGCGCCCTTATACATGGATAACAAACTTGTACAAACGGGGCTTAAAGGGTTGGTGAAGGATGGCACACGCTTGACCGATCTTTCCGACGAAGACATCAGAAAACGTTTATATAACTTTTACAACATCAATAATGTCAGAAGTCCTGAACCTAATAAGGGGCTTAAAATCGATCGTTCACAGAACGACCGAGTCATTGTAAAAGTCGATTACCAAGAGAAGGTTAGCTTTATCGCTAACATAGAATTGCTGCTAACCTTTGAAAATCATCTGGATAGTTCGCTTCCAGATTTATGTTGTAGACCTAAGGCTAATATCGAGTGATCAATCTGAAATATCAACGTTTAGAAGAACGTCTTGGATATCGTTTTAATGACCAGCGCCAGTTGCAATTGGCGCTGACCCACCGTAGCCACGGGGCGACCAATAATGAACGCTTAGAGTTTCTAGGCGACTCAATTTTAAACTTCGTTATCGGTGAATTTCTTTTCAACAAATTTCCCGAAGCGCGCGAAGGCCAAATGAGCCGTCTTCGATCTCAATTAGTAAAAGGCGAAACTTTGGCTGAACTAGCGCAAGAATTTGCGTTAGGGGAATGCCTTATTTTGGGGGAGGGCGAGCTTAAGTCCGGCGGTCGATCTCGTGATTCAATTTTGGCCGACTCGGTAGAAGCTATAATTGGAGCGATCTACCTTGAGTCGGGCATTCAGATCGTGACCGAGCGTATTTTAACTTGGTATGGCGAACGTCTCGCTGCAATCTCACTGGAAATTACCGCGAAAGACGCAAAGTCACGATTGCAAGAGTATTTGCAGTCTCAGCAGCAGCCTCTACCAGAGTATCGTGTCGTTGAGGTGGGAGGCGAGGGTCATGCCCAAGTATTCACTATCGAGTGTCATGTGACTTTATCAAAATCCCCCACTCGAGCTATTGCCAGCAGTCGCCGTGAGGCCGAGAAGAAAGCTGCCAGTGCCATGTTACAAAAGTTGAAGGTGTAGAGATGTCTCAAAATGTAATGGAAGAAGAAAGTCGATGCGGTTTTGTAGCCATTGTGGGGCGACCCAATGTTGGCAAATCGACTTTGCTTAATCATATGTTGGGGCAGAAAATCAGTATCACCTCGCGTAAGCCGCAAACCACACGGAATGCTGTAACGGGCATTAAAACCGACAATCACACTCAGATTATTTTTGTTGATACACCCGGATTGCATCTTGGTCAACAAAAAGCGATCAACCGCTACATGAATCGCGCGGCCAGTACAGCCATGAAAGATGTGGATGTGATTGTATTTGTTGTCGATCGTTTTATTTGGACAGAAGAAGATCAGGCAGTGGCCGATCGGCTACAAAATGTGAAGAGTCCGATCATCTTGGCGGTTAATAAAATTGACCAAATCGACGATAAACAACAATTGTTACCTCATTTGCAAACGCTCGCCGAGCGCCTTTCGGTTGACGAAATTATTCCTCTCTCGGCACTTCGTAATCAAAACTTAGAACGGCTAGAGAAATTAATTGTGGGTCGTTTGCCGCTTGGTGAACACATGTATCCAGAGGATCAAGTTACAGATCGCAGCTCACGATTTATGGCTGCCGAGATCGTCCGTGAAAAAATCACACGTCAGTTGGGTGATGAGTTGCCCTACGAAATGGCTGTAGAGATTGAAGAGTTTGTTCATGAAGGTTCACTTATCAATATATCGGCACTTATCCTGGTTGAGCGAGAAGGTCAAAAACGTATTTTGATCGGTGACAAAGGCGAGCGCATAAAATTGATTGGTACTCAGGCTCGAATCGATATGGAAGATTTGTTCGAGACCAAAGTGATGCTGAAATTATGGGTAAAGATAAAATCGGGGTGGTCGGATGATGAACGGGCACTGCGTAGTCTTGGTTACAATGATTTTTAAATTCAGGCAATGAATCTCGATACGAGTCTTGTCTATCTTCAGCCTGCTTATGTCCTCCACGCGCGTCCTTATCGCGACACCAGCCTCATTGTTGATCTTTTAACCGCCGAGCATGGCCGTGTTACGGCGGTTGCTCGGGGCGCTCGAAAATCGAAAAAGCAAGGCCGTCAGTTACTATCGCCTTTTCATCGCCTATTAGTTAATTGGCAAGGCAAGTCGACCCTTAAACTGATTACAGGTTTTGAAACTGATCATCACTTTTTACATTTAGAAGGAAATTTTCTCTACTCTGGCTTCTATCTCAATGAGCTCTTAGTCAGGCTGTTGCCCGAGCATGATTTGGTTGCAGGACTGTTTGAACAATATGAAGCTACTCTATACGCCTTTCATCTCAAGCGTGATATTGAGCCTATGTTGCGAGAGTTTGAGCGAGAGCTCCTTAAAGGACTAGGATACGCAATAAGTTATGAGCAGGATTGTCTATCTGGCGAGGCAATTAAACCCGATAGTGTTTATTGTCTGAGTCTTCAACAGGGATTCTATCAAGCACCGCCCGATACGCCGGTTGAGTTGAGTATACCGGGCAAGATTATTCAATCGCTGGCTAACCGTGAATATGAGTGCCCTGAGGTTCGGCGATTAGCAAAAAATATTAATCGGACGCTGCTCCGCTCTCTACTCGGGAAAAAGCCACTTAAAAGTCGCGAGCTTTTCCGGCAGGCTAAGCCAGCTCAGCCATAAGACTGGCAACATCCTTATCTTCTTTCCACTGCAAAATATCAATGATGGCATCGTTAAGGTCAGTGAGCATCTTAAGTGCTTCTGCATACTCTTGATTGTGACAAAGTCGATCAATCGTGCCAGCAATTGCTTTTAAATCAGGCACACCGCAGTAACAGCTTGAACCATAAAGTCGATGCACTTCATGGGCAAATTTTTCCAGTTCGTTATTTTTGGCGTGATCGTTAATTCGTTCCAAATCACCGGGGAGTGAATCAAAGAGCGCCTGTAAAAGATCGCGAGCAAGTCCGACATTATGGTTGGCGAGTTTTACACTTAGTGTGACATCGACAGGTTCTAATTCGTCATCGTCTGCTTCCGAAAAGAGCGGTTGATTGATGAGGTTTGTAATCGTAACGGGTTGCGTCGATTGAGAATTAAATCGACTTGTAGACTCTGATAATAATGGCTTTAAAGGATAATCAAGCCATCGTTTAAGGGTGTGGAAGAGCTGGGTTTCGTTGATGGGTTTGCTCAAGCAGTCGTCCATTCCGGCGATTAACAAATTCTTTTTGTGATCCGTAATGGTGTGTGCAGTTAACGCGATAATTGGCGTGCGTTTATGGCTTGGCTCTAGGCTTCTAATGCGGCGTGTGGTTTCAATACCATCCATGATCGGCATTTGAATATCCATAAAAATAGCATCTGGTTTTTTCGTTTGGAAAAGTTCAATAGCCTCTGGCCCAGAGGTGGCCGATAAAACCTTAAATTCTAAATTCTTTAATAATTCACTCGCTAAGTGAAGATTGGCTGGATTGTCATCAACAATCAAAATCGTCGCATCCGATGGATGAGACATTACTTTTTCGGTTGAGAATTGCGAATTTAAATTGAGTTTGCTCGCCAATATGTTGAGGAAATGACTTTGATGAACAGGCTTTGAGATGAAGCTGACAAACGACTCTTGGATGGCGCCCGAGTAGATTCGTTGTTGGTTCTGGGTGCAGCAAATAACGGCTGAGCAATTAAACTCGCTATAAATTTGTTGCGTCAAATTCGCTAGTAAAGTAGGGGTGATTTTTCGTTCGTCTTGCGCAACATCAATGACTAACACATCGAATGGTTGCTTATCGGTAATGCCGGAGCGCAGAATAGAAAAACAGTTATGAAGAGTGTCTGTGTAGTCAACAGAGGCTTGCTGAGAAATGCTGATGTGCCCCAGTTGTTTTCGGGACGGATTGTCGTCACCGCAGATTAACACTCTTACGTTACTAAGTTCTGCGCTGGTATTGTAGTTGGGTTGATTTTTGTCGATCCCAAAATGGGCGGTAAACCAAAACGTCGACCCTTTGTTAGGTTGGCTTTCGACGCCGATTTGTCCGCGCATTCTTTCTACTAAGCCTTTGCAGATGGCAAGGCCAAGTCCAGTTCCATCGTACTTTCTATTATTCGCCGAGTCGATCTGTATGAAAGGTTCGAATAATGAGTCTTGTTCTTCTTTTGTTAAGCCGACACCTTGATCGGTTACTTTAACTTTAAGCGTAATTTGGTTTTCTGATTTTTCTAAGCATTCGACGTCGATAATAATATTGCCATAGGAACTGTATTTGATGGCATTGTTAACAAGGTTTGTGAACACTTGTTTTAGTCGAAGTGAATCACCGAGTAAGTTGCTGGGCACTTCGCTGTCGATGTAATTGATGAGCTGAATATTTTTTTCTTCGGCAGATGGGGCGAGCAAATGAAGCACTTCATTAAGACAGCTCTGAATATCAAGCGGAGCATAATCGAGAGTTAACTTTCCGGCTTCAATTTTCGAGAAGTCTAAAATCCCATTGATAACCGTGAGAAGGTGTTGAGCGGAATCTCTGATAGTATCAATATAATCACGTTGTTTTTGATTGATGTCTGATTTTGCCAGTAAATTGACGAAGCCCAAAATGCCATTCAAGGGTGTTCTAATTTCATGACTTGTGTTGGCGAGAAATTCAGATTTAATTCTGCTCGCTTCAAGCGCTTCTTTACGTGCGATATCTAACTGAACGTTTTGAATTTCGATGGTCTCAAGAGTTTCTTGGAGTTCTTCAAGCGCTTGGTCCACATGTGACTGCATATCTTGTTGAGCTACGGAAAGCGCGTCAGCCATTAAATTAATGGATTCTGCCACGCTTTGAAATTCAGAAATTTTTTGCTCTTCAATTCGTTCGTTCAGTTGATTTTTAGCCATTTTACTAACTTTCATTTTTATACTGGCTAAGGGTTTTGCGATTTGGAAGTACAGCGAAAACGCAAGATAAGCCGCGATAATCAAACCGAGTAGAACAATAATAAAAACGATGGCAAGCGTTTGGCTCGTTATCAGTTGATAAGGAACCGTAATCATTTCTATCTCAACCCAGCCGATAGGCGCACGAGTTAAGTGATGTTTTATGGGATGAGAGAAACGGTAGGTTTGGAAAGATTTGGATTGAGTAGGTGCGAGCAGTTTTTGTAAGCCGAACTGTTCGTACTCAATTTCTTCATCTTCCGAGAGAATAAATTGTGGACCTTGGTGAATTTGCCGGTTGCCTTCGGTGACTGAGACATGAATAGCTCTCACATAAAGCTCTTCGGCTGCGATGTTGAGTAATTCGCGAGTGCTATTAAATTGCGTGTCGTTGATCGAGGGGTAAATAAGTTTGGCGGTTTGTTCCGCATATATTCGGCCACGATTTTCGAGGTGGTTGTTAAGCTCCGACACTACAATCCATGCAAGGCTAACGCCTATCAAAATAATGACGGTAAAGGTGGGGATAAAAATTAACCGCCAGACGTGGCTTTGAATGCTTTTAGCAGGAGAAACCATAAGCCTACCTTATTTTATGTGCTGTCGTTTACGGCTATCGAGGCAAGCAGGGATTGTATAAGCAAAAGTCGTGGCTGGCGAATGCTTAGTGCTCAAGTCTATTACGTAATCGCAATACGCCAAAAGTGAGTATCTCGGGAGGGCGGTAAAGAGTAGAATGGCCAACTTTATTGATGGTTTTTTACTGAGCATGAATTAAGAGGTTGAGTATGGAGTTTCCCACGATTGAATCCACCGTTGGCAATACGCCTTTAGTGCGATTGCAGCGCCTACCAGGGGAGACTACCAACAAGATCTTGCTCAAGCTTGAGGGTAATAACCCCGCAGGCTCGGTAAAGGATCGACCTGCATTATCGATGATTAACGAGGCGGAAGTGCGCGGCGACATTCAGCCGGGTGACACCTTGATAGAAGCGACATCGGGGAACACTGGTATTGCGCTGGCTATGGCGGCAGCGATCAAAGGCTACAAAATGATTCTCATCATGCCTGACAATTCAACAGCCGAGCGTAAAGCCAGTATGGCAGCTTACGGCGCTGAGTTGATTCTTGTTACTAAAGAAGAGGGCATGGAAGGCGCGCGCGATCTCGCTCTTAAAATGCAAGCCGAAGGCCGTGGAAAGGTGCTCGATCAGTTTGGCAATGGGGATAATCCACTCGCACATTACCGTACCACCGGCCCTGAGATTTGGCGCCAGACGGCCGGCACTATTACTCACTTCGTTAGCTCTATGGGCACCACCGGTACCATTATGGGGACTTCAAAGTATCTCAAAGGGCAGAATCCGAACATCCAAATTATTGGCTTACAGCCCGATGAAGGCTCGGCTATTCCGGGTATTCGCCGCTGGCCAGAAGCCTATTTACCGAAAATATTCGAGCGCGATCGTGTCGATGGGGTTGTTAGCATGAGCCAAGCTCGTGCCGAGGAAACCATGCGTCAGTTGGCGCGCCAAGAAGGCATTTTTTGCGGTGTATCGTCGGGTGGCGCCGTGGCAGCAGCACTCGAACTTAGTCAGCAGGTGAAGAATGCTGTCATTGTGGCTATCGTTTGCGACCGAGGCGACCGTTACCTGTCATCTGGTCTGTTTAACGTTTAATAATTGTAAAAAGTTGGTTTTATGAAGAATTCTGGTTCCAAGCCGCCACGTTTTGGCAGTAGTTTCGCCAAAAAGCCGCGCCCTGCCTCTGCCTCTCCAAAACGCGACGGTGGGACAGTTTATGTCAGGGATAACGAACCACGGTTAAATAAGGCCAGAGTCGAAAGGCCGGCCAATGCTCAGCGAGATAAAAAGTTGGGTGAGGCGGTGATTGAGCGATTTGGCCATGATGGCCGTGGCATTACCCAAATTGACGGCAAAACGGCATTTGTCACAGGCGCACTTGCGGGTGAGAGGGTCACTCTGAGAATGGTTAATGATCAGCCTCGGTTTATCGAGGCGAGGGCCGATAACATTCTTGAGGCATCTGTGGATCGTCAAACACCACCTTGTCCGCACTTTGGAGTGTGTGGCGGTTGTCAATTGCAGCATATAAACCCAGTTACTCAATTGCTAATCAAACAGCAAGCTGTTGTCGATCAAATTAAGCGTTGGGGCGGTGTAGTGCCCAAGCAATTAATGGCGCCGCTAAATTCCAGCGATGGTGGATATCGGGCCCGCGCTCGCTTGGGGGTTTGGTATGAAAACTCAGGCGAGGTCAGTCTGGGCTTCAGGCAGAAAGGTGACAAAACCATAGTCGCGATTGATGAGTGTTACGTGCTGCAACCTGAACTCAGTGCCCTAATTCAGCCCTTACAAAGATTGTTGCAAAACTTCTCGCGCCATAAATCCGTGACGCACCTTGAGCTTATCCGTGCCAATGATGAGAAGGTCGTCGTACTGCGCCACACTAAAGCCATTAGTGGCGATCAGCAGGTAACGCTTGCAGATTTCGCGCAAAATCATCAGGTCACTATCTTGTTAGAGCCAAATGGCGATTTAGGGCTCACGAATCTTTCGGGCGAACCTGTTGAGCACAAGATGATTTACCCTCTAGCTGGTCAATCCCTTGAGCTTGAGTTTGAACCCCAAGATTTTACTCAGGTAAATCCTGCGCTCAATGATCGGATGATCAGTAAAGTGCTTGATTTACTTGAGCTATCACCAGAAGATCAGGTGGTCGACTTATTTTGCGGCATGGGCAACGTGACCTTGCCCATGGCGAGGCAGGCAGGTTCGGTGACGGGCGTGGAGGGCGTTGAAACTATGGTGAAGCGCGCTACATTAAATGCTCGTCGAAACGGCATCGACAATGCAGAATTTCTCAGTGCCAATTTGGCAAGCGACAATTCGCCAAAAATACGCCAGTTGTGTGCAAAAGCGAGTGTGATAGTGCTCGACCCGCCACGTGATGGCGCCCGTGAAATTGCATCGCAATTACGGGATCTTAAAAAACGTGGTCAACTTAAGGCCCGCAAAGTTCTTTATATAAGCTGTAATCCGGCGACTTTGGCGCGTGACACAGCTTTGTTGGTTGAAGGCGGTTTTACATTGGCATCTTTAGGTGTGCTGGATATGTTTCCCCACACTCACCATGTCGAATCGATAGCCTTGTTTAACGCTTAAAAACAATGATTTAGTGGTGCTGATGTCACCAGCATCTCTCAAGATCCGCGGATCTACTAACGTGTGAGGTTGTAGAACGTCATGGTTAAAGTCAGACAAGATCACCCCATCGCGGAAGATGGGCAAGTTGATATAGAGGCGTGGATCGATCGCCTAAAAAGCGCACAAGTTCAAAATGAAGCGGCGCGACAAGAGCTTCGTCGAGCGGCTAACGCGAGTTTAGCGGTTGCTAACATCGAGCATGAAGATGAGCATTCGTGGGGCGAGGATTTCTCTTGCTTCCGCATTGGTCTTGAAATGACGGAATTATTGGCCGATTTACAACTCGACCAAGAAGCGCTCACGGCGGCAATGCTGTACCGCGCCGTGCGCGAAAATCGTTTATCACTTGAAACAATTCGCAAAGATTTCGGCGAGACGGTCGCCAAATTGATCGAAGGCGTATTACGGATGGCGGCGATTAGCTACCAACTTAAAGAGGGCGAAGAAAAAATTTTTGGCGCTCAAGCGGTAGAGCAAGCCGAGAAGATTCGAAAAATGCTTGTCGCTATGGTGGACGATGTTCGCGTCGCTCTCATCAAACTGGCTGAGCGAACTTGCGCCATACGCGCAGTTAAAGTCGCTAGCCCCGAGCGTTGTATTCAAGTTGCTCGAGAGGTCGCGGATATTTACGCACCTTTGGCTCATCGGCTGGGCATCGGTCATATTAAATGGGAACTTGAAGACTTATCCTTCCGATATTTACAGCCTGCCGAGTACAAGCGTGTTGCTAAGTTGCTAGATGAGCGTCGCCTTGATCGACAGGAATATATCGACAGAATGCTTGCTATCTTGCGCGAGGAACTAGCGCGCGCACAAATTGATGGTGAAGTGGCTGGTCGCGCTAAACACATCTATAGCATTTGGCGCAAAATGAAGCGAAAAGGTATTCCGTTCTCTCAGGTCTACGATATTCGGGCTGTGCGTATTTTGGTTCCTACCGTGCGTGATTGCTACGCGGTATTAGGAATCGTGCATAGCCTTTGGCGCAATATTCCTCATGAATTCGATGATTACATTGCCTCACCAAAAGAAAACGGTTATCGCTCGCTACATACGGCCGTCTGGGGCCCAGATAACAAGGTAATGGAGATTCAAATCCGTACTTTGGCAATGCATGAGGAGTCCGAACTCGGTGTATGCGCGCATTGGCGCTACAAGGGTACCGATACCAAAAACACCCAAGACTCCTACGAGCAAAAAATAGCTTGGTTGCGACAAGTCCTTGAATGGCATGAGGAATTGGGCAGCGATGCAGAATCTTTTAAAGACGACCTAGGAAGTCTTAATGGAGATCGCATTTACGTCTTTACGCCAGAAGGGCATGTGGTCGACTTACAGCGCAAAGCGACACCGCTGGACTTCGCCTACAAAATCCACACCGATATTGGCCACAGATGCCGCGGTGCGAAAGTTAACAACCGTATAGTGCCCTTAACCTATCAGCTGAATAATGCCGATCAGGTGGAGATTATTACCGGTAAGGTGGCATCACCCAGCCGCGATTGGCTCAACCCTGCCTCGGGTTACGTCAACTCGCCGAGAGCGCGCAGCAAAATCCAGCATTGGTTCAAAATGCAGGCGCGCGAGCAAAACTTGGTTGAGGGTCAAGCCATGATCGAGCGGGAATTTAAACGCTTGGCCATGACGACCATCGACATAGTGTTGCTGGCGAGAAAAATGCGATTTGCCAATCCCGAAGATCTTTACGCATCAGTCGGCGCGGGCGACACCAGTGTCGGGCAGGTATTGAGTGCGGCACAACGTCAATTAGCGGATCAGCAACCTGCTCAGCCAGTTATTCCTTTCAAAGCCAAGTCTCCGGTTCGTAAAAAAGATTCGGACTTCTATATCGAAGGCGTCGGTAATCTTTTAACGAACATTGCCAACTGCTGTACGCCTGTTCCGGGTGACGCCATTACGGGTTACATCACCCTAGGTAAAGGTGTTTCTATTCACCGCCAAGATTGCGGGAATGTGTTGCAACTGCAGACCGAAGAGCCCGATCGGATTATCCGAGTCGAGTGGGGTAATGCCCCGCAAAGTACTTATTCAGTCGATATTATTATCGAGGCTTTCGACCGTTACGGTCTATTGAAAGACATCACCATGTTATTGGACAACGAGCGGATCAATATCAGTGCGATGCAAATGCTGTCTGACAAGGGGCAGAACACCGTCGAGATGATGGCAACTATCGAAATTCGAAGCTACGACGAATTGAGCCGTGCGCTGATAAAAATAGACGCCTTGCCAAACGTAGTCTCGGCGCGCCGTAAAAATTGATGAGGTATGTGTGGCTTACGGAATAGATGATTTAATCGAACTAATGGCGCGCCTTCGGGATCCTGTTTCGGGTTGTCCGTGGGATGTTAAGCAAAGCTACAAGACTATCGTTACGTCAACGCTCGAAGAGGCATACGAAGTCGCCGACGCTATCGAACAGGAAGATTTTGCCTATCTCAAAGAAGAGCTTGGCGATCTATTGTTTCAAGTGATTTTTTATAGTCAGTTAGGTAAAGAAGACGGTCACTTCGACTTTTCCAGTATTGTCGATGCTTTGGTCGAAAAGTTAGTGCGCCGACATCCTCATGTATTTCCTAGCAGAAGTCTTCATGGCGATAACCAACGACGAGAACTCGCCGAAAGCGAAGTGCGTGCTCAATGGGAAGCATTAAAGCAAGCTGAACGTGAAGCCAAAGGAAATGCGTCAATTTTGGCGGACGTTCCTTTGGGTTTACCAGCGCTAACCCGCGCCACAAAACTTCAAAAGCGGGCCGCTAACGTGGGATTCGATTGGCAAAAAATTGAGGAGCCCATCGCGAAAGTTAGGGAAGAGTTAGTGGAAGTCGAGTCTGCTATTCAATCTGGGAATTCACTTCACATAAAAGAAGAAATCGGTGATTTGCTATTCGCAGTTGTGAATGTTGCCAGAAAGTTGAAACTCGATGCCGAACAGTGTTTGCGTCAAGCCAATAAAAAATTTGAAACACGCTTTAACTATATCGAGAGCACTACCCAAAAACCGTTAGAAGATTCGTCTCTCGAAGAAATGGATGCTTTGTGGGAAGAAGCAAAAAGATCAGGGCTTTAATCTCTGCCAATAAAAAAAGCGCCTAGGCGCTTTTTTTATTGCTCATCATTTTTCTTAAGGCTCAATTTAGGGCGAGGCTTTTGAATTATTACAGTTTTGGGGGTGTTGTTTTGGGTTACTGGAGCTGCCGGTCTCGAGGATTTTTTCGCAACTGCTTGTCCAGATGATGCTCCCAATGATGAGCCGCGATGTTTATGTGCATCGCGGCGAGACGTATCGCTAGTTTTATCTGCCTGATTTCGAGCAGGCTGGCGGCCTCTTGAGGGGCCTCCTGATGGGCGGGTACCACTTCGGCGCGCACCTGCTGGTGCTTTGGGTGCATTAACCTGTTCTACGCGGTAAGTGCCAGGCTCGATACCTTCCAATGTCCAAGGTCCGATCTTAACGCGAACGAGTCGTAAGGTTGGGTGTCCGACCGCAGCCGTCATACGACGGACTTGGCGATTCTTACCTTCGCTAATTGTAATCTCCATCCATTGAGTAGGGATGTTCGTGCGAGAGCGAATTGGGGGGTCGCGTTCCCAAATTTTAGGCGCGGGAATTAGTCGCACTTCAGCAGGTTGAGTGATGCCGTCGTTAAGCGCAACGCCTTGGCGAAGTTGCGTGAGCGCATAGCTGTTAGGCGCGCCTTCTACTTGAACCCAATAGGTTTTGGGTTGCTTATGAGCAGGGTGCGCAATGTGATGCTGTAGGTCGCCATCATCGGTTAATAGCAATAGCCCTTCGGAATCGTGATCAAGTCGTCCCGCTGGATAAACTCTAGGTACCTTAATAAATTCCGCCAAAGTTGGTTTGTCTTCTTTGGTGGTGAATTGCGAGAGCACACCATAGGGTTTATTGAATAAAAGTAAAGAAGCCATAGTTCAATGGATACTCGTAATAGCGAAAGATAAGGGAATATGAGTTTGACTAAGAAATAATCAAATAAAGATATGATTTAAGAGTTGGCGCTGATGAATGCGAAAAGTTTACATCACTGTTATACTGCGTGCGAATTTTTTAGTCTAAAAGGCTAATTATACACGAGGCTGCCATGCCAGCGTGATCCGTTGCATGGTGTTTTTGTTTTGCCGCTCGCACTCACGGAGTAAACGTTAAAAATGACCGACTCTACGATTATCTACACCCTCACCGACGAAGCTCCTGCTCTTGCAACTTATTCGTTACTCCCTATTGTTCAAGCGTTTACCCAAAAATCGGGCATCGCTATCGAGACTCGCGATATTTCTCTTGCGGGCCGCATTATCGCCCTG
This sequence comes from Cellvibrio sp., assembly GCA_051885175.1. Classification (GTDB taxonomy): domain Bacteria; phylum Pseudomonadota; class Gammaproteobacteria; order Pseudomonadales; family Cellvibrionaceae; genus Cellvibrio. Next base: position 291,842 of record JBJEWS010000011.1, on the reverse strand, counting down.
TTTCCCGAATATTTGAAAGAAAATCAACGGATCGGTGATCACTTAGCAGAGTTGGGTCAATTAGCGACTACGCCAGAAGCCAACATTATTAAATTGCCAAACATCAGTGCTTCGATTCCTCAATTGAAAGCGGCAATTAAAGAATTGCAATCGCAAGGTTACGCGTTACCTGACTATCCAGAAGCGCCAAGTTCCGATGAAGAAAAGTCGGTTAAAGCGCGCTACGATAAAGTTAAAGGTTCTGCAGTAAACCCAGTTTTGCGTGAAGGTAACTCAGACCGTCGCGCACCACTGTCGGTAAAAAATTACGCGCGCAAAAACCCGCACAAAATGGGTGCTTGGTCTGCCGATTCTAAATCGCACGTTGCTCACATGGAGTCTGGTGATTTTTATGGCAGCGAAAAATCTGTAACTATCGCCAATGCGGGAACTGTCAAAATTGAGCATGTCGCTAAAGATGGTTCAGTGAATGTATTAAAAGCGTCAACTAAAGTGTTGGCGGGCGAGATTCTCGATGCGTCGGTCATGAGCAAAAAAGCGCTGCGGGACTACATTGCTAAACAAATCGACGATGCTAAAGCTCAAGGTGTTTTGTTATCGGTTCACTTGAAAGCGACCATGATGAAAGTGTCTGACCCGATTTTATTCGGTCAGTTCGTGTCGGTTTTCTACGCACCTGTATTAGAAAAGCACGCTGAAGTATTGGCCTCAGTTGGTTTTGACACTAATAACGGTATTGGCGATTTATACTCGAAAATTAAATCGCTTCCAGAAGCTAAGCAAGCCGAAATTGAAGCCGATATTAATGCGCTCTACGCCGACCGCCCAGCGCTTGCGATGGTGAATTCAGACAAAGGTATTACGAACCTTCACGTACCTTCTGATGTGATCGTTGACGCATCAATGCCAGCAATGATTCGCGATTCCGGAAAAATGTGGAACGCGGACGGCAAGTTGCAAGATACTAAAGCGTGTATTCCTGATCGTTGCTATGCAAGCGTTTATCAAACCGTTATCGACGATTGTAAGAAAAACGGTGCCTTTGATCCTAAGACCATGGGTTCCGTACCAAACGTTGGTTTGATGGCGCAAGCCGCCGAAGAATACGGCTCACATGACAAAACTTTCCAAATCGCAGCTGATGGTGTTGTTCGTGTTGTTGCAGAAGATGGCAGTGTGCTGCTTGAGCAAAGCGTAGAGGCGGGCGATATTTTCCGCGCATGCCAAGTTAAAGATGCACCTATCCAAGATTGGGTGAAGTTAGCAGTTAACCGTGCACGCGCATCGAATACTCCAGCAGTATTCTGGTTAGATGCGAATCGTGCTCACGATGCGCAATTGATTGAAAAAGTGAATGTTTATCTAAAAGACCATGATCTAAGTGGTTTAGACATTCGCATTCTTCCTCCAGCAGAAGCGACCCAATTCTCATTAGATCGTATTCGCAAAGGTGAAGATACTATTTCTGTGACTGGTAACGTACTTCGCGATTACCTCACCGACCTGTTCCCGATTATGGAGCTTGGCACTTCAGCAAAAATGTTGTCGATCGTACCTTTAATGAACGGCGGTGGTTTGTTTGAAACGGGTGCTGGTGGTTCAGCGCCTAAGCACGTACAACAATTTGTTGAAGAAGGACATTTGCGTTGGGATTCATTGGGTGAGTTCTTAGCTCTGTCGGAGTCTTTGGATCATTTTGGCAATGTCACCAACAATGCTAAAGCTAAAGTTTTTGCGAAAACTTTGGATCAAGCTAACGGTGCTTTCCTCGACAACAATAAATCGCCTGGTCGTGCTCCTGGTCAATTGGATAACCGTGGTTCTCACTTCTATTTGGCAACTTATTGGGCCCAGGCTTTGGCTGCCCAAACGGAAGATGCTGAACTTGCGGCGCAGTTCGCTCCAATTGCTAAAGCCTTAGTCGAGGCCGAGGCAAAAATTGTTGAGGAGTTATTGGCCGCTGGTGGTAAGCCGGTGGACCTTGGTGGTTACTACCGTCCTGACTTTGCTAAAGCGTCGGCCGCAATGCGTCCAAGTTCGACGTTTAATTCGATTCTTGAGCGCGTATAATCGCGGACAAATAAAAAAGGTGGCTTAGGCCACCTTTTTTATTTGCTGATTTTGGCTAATCGGTGTTGTGAATCGCGTGCCTGAGGATCGCGTTTAGATTGCGAGCTCGCTTGAAGGTGATGCGGTTGATTGTTTTTCTTGTGTCGCATTGGATGATGGAGCGAGAATATTGATTGCGTGTAATCCTTTGTCGCCGGGCGTTATATCGAAAATAACTTTTTGACCCGCTTTTAATGTTTTATAGCCTTCCATAGATATCGCAGAATAATGCGCAAATAAGTCTTCGCCACCTTCATCGGCAACGATGAATCCATATCCTTTCGCGTTGTTGAACCATTTGACTGTGCCTGAGGGCATAATAGAATCCTTTTCGTTGTCCATGTGATGTCGCAAGACAACACAGTCGTTATTATTATCCCAAAATTAACCGCGACAGCTTATTACACGTTATAGATTTGGATTAATAACGCGACGGCAATAACTGCTAGCCAAGTCGGGGACTATTTTGGCGACGAGAACCGTGCCGTTCATCTCTTATCCTTGAGTAAGCAAGAGACTTTTCTGTTTTATCCAACAATAGCGGCAATGTCAAGTAGTGTCATTTGTTAGGAGTAAACAATTATTTACAATAGAATGACGCTTTGATCTATGAAACAAAATTACGATACACACTATTGGTATAGCTATGAGCATTAATCTCGGTCATCAACTAACCTTACACATGCAACACGGAGATTTTGCCGATGACGGTCAAGGCGATATAGCCACTGCGCCGGCGAAACCCGCGTTGAAGAAACCGTCGATGTATAAAGTTGTGTTGCTTAATGACGATTACACTCCACAAGATTTTGTTGTCGATTTGTTGGAGATGTTTTTTTCAATGTCGTACGAGCAGGCCAACACGGTGATGTTGACAGTTCACTATCATGGAAGGGCAGTGTGTGGCATATACACCCGAGATATCGCAGAAACAAAAGCAGCTCAAGTTAATCAGTATGCCAGAGACCACGAGCATCCTTTGCTTTGTATTATTGAAGCTGTCGAAGATGATGAGTCTCACTAGGGCAACGCCCGGCGGAGTAGGAGAGCAGTGCTATGTTAAGTAAAGATTTGGAAGTGACTTTAAACCTCGCATTCAAAGGAGCGCGGACCAAACGTCATGAATTTATGACGGTGGAGCACCTTTTGTTAGCATTGCTGGACAATGAGTCTGCTGCGAGTGTTTTGCGGGCTTGCGGTGCAGACATCATCACTTTGCGTCGTGAGCTTACGGACTTCGTAGATTCCACGACACCTCTTATTAATGTTTCTGATTCAGACCGCGAGACGCAGCCTACCTTGGGCTTTCAGCGTGTGCTGCAGCGCGCGGTGTTTCATGTTCAGTCATCGGGAAAACTCGAGGTGACGGGGGCCAACGTTTTGGTGGCTATTTTTTCTGAACAAGAAAGCCAGGCGGTCTACTATCTCAAACAACAGAATATTGCTCGCATCGATGTGGTGAATTTCATCACTCACGGTATCCATAAGATGACTGGCGGATCGAGCTTTAACAGCGAGCCAGGAACGAATCATGAAAATTCGGATGATGATCTCATGTCATCAGAGTCATCGTCACAGAATCCATTAGAAGCCTACGCGACCAACCTTAACGATGCAGCGTTATTGGGGCGAATCGACCCTCTAGTTGGGCGGGCGGACGAAGTAGAACGTGTCTGCCAAATTCTCTCCCGTCGCCGCAAGAACAACCCGCTTCTCGTCGGTGAATCAGGTGTTGGAAAAACGGCTATTGCAGAAGGTTTGGCGCGGCGGATTGTGAATGGTGAGGTGCCTGATGTACTCGCGCAAAGCGTTGTCTATTCGCTCGATTTGGGCTCCCTGTTGGCAGGAACCAAATATCGAGGCGATTTTGAAAAGCGTTTTAAAAGTTTATTAAATGAACTTAAAAAACAGCAGCACGCCATTTTATTTATCGATGAAATTCATACCATCATTGGTGCAGGCGCAGCGTCTGGCGGTGTGATGGACGCGTCGAACCTCTTAAAGCCCTTGCTATCGTCTGGCGACATTCGATGCATGGGGTCCACCACTTTTCAGGAGTTTAGAGGTATTTTCGATAAAGATCGGGCTTTATCACGCCGCTTTCAAAAAGTTGATGTGAATGAACCAAGTGTCGAAGAGACTTATCAGATACTTAGGGGTCTGAAAGGCAACTTCGAGCGCCATCACGATCTGACTTACACCGATGCTGCGCTTAAAGCGGCCTCTGAGCTGGCGGAGCGGTACATCACCGACCGCTTTCTTCCTGATAAGGCGATCGATGTAATCGACGAGGCTGGAGCCTACCAGCGTCTGTTGGCGCCAGAGCAGCGAGTGGAAACTATTGATGTTGCCGAGATTGAAGCTGTGGTGGCTAAAATCGCGCGTATTCCCCCTAAGAGCGTCTCTAGTAATGACAAAGAATTACTGCGTAAACTCGACGCTAATTTGAAAATGACTGTTTTTGGGCAGGACGAGGCGATCGATACTTTGGCAATGGCCATTAAGCTGTCGCGTGCTGGATTGAACGCTGGCGATAAACCCATAGGTTCATTCCTGTTCGCAGGTCCAACGGGTGTTGGTAAAACTGAAGTGTGTCGCCAACTGGCGAAGTGCCTTGCGATCGATTTGGTGCGATTCGATATGTCTGAGTATATGGAGCGGCACACCGTATCTCGACTTATTGGTGCTCCGCCAGGTTATGTTGGCTTCGACCAAGGTGGATTGCTTACGGATGCCATTACTAAGCAACCTCATTGTGTGTTGCTACTAGATGAAATCGAAAAGGCTCATCCAGACGTCTTCAACTTGCTATTACAAGTCATGGATCACGGAACGCTCACAGATAACAATGGCCGCAAAGCGGATTTCCGTAACGTCATCCTGATTATGACGACTAACGCTGGAGCTGAGACAATGAGCCGTGCGTCTTTCGGGTTTACTCATCAAGATCACTCGACAGATGGAATGGAGGCGATCAAAAAGATGTTTACGCCTGAATTCCGTAACCGCCTAGATTCAGTTGTGCAGTTTGCACCACTCACACTCGATACTATTAAGACGGTTGTGGACAAGTTTATTATGGAGTTACAAACGCAGCTGGATGATAAGCGAGTGACACTCGAAATTTCTGATGAAGCGAGAGGTTGGTTGGCGATTCATGGATACGACGTGAAAATGGGCGCAAGGCCGATGGCACGACTGATTCAAGAAAAATTGAAAAAACCTTTAGCTGAGGAGATTTTATTTGGTCGGCTCATTGAAGGTGGTACTGTCATCGTCGATCACAATGCCAACAATGACGAGCTGACAATTGAGATCCATGAGCGAGAAGCAGAACCTGCGTAACTGGCTAACCGAATTTACAAGCCCATTAAAAAAGCCGCTTACGCGGCTTTTTTAATGGCTGCTTGAGATATTAACGAGCACGATAAGTGATGCGACCTTTAGTTAAGTCGTAAGGGGTCATTTCCACCTTAACTTTATCGCCGGTTAAAATGCGGATGTAGTTTTTGCGCATTTTCCCTGAAATGTGAGCTGTCACCACGTGGCCATTTTCGAGTTGTACACGAAAAGTGGTGTTAGGCAGGGTATCGATAACTTCGCCATCAAATTCAATACAATCGTCTTTCGACATTCGGCTATTTCCTCGAATCTCTAATAATGCGCCCGTTTTGGGCAGAAAAAGTGGTGCGAATTGTGCCTTAATTGAGCCGATTAGCCAAGCTATATCGTTAAAAATTCATACAAGGTGGGTTAATTGAGTCTGAGCCAGCGTTGATCGATTAGCAGATCGAGCGGGCGATATTGAGTCTTATAGCGCATTTTGTCGCAATTGCGAATCCAATAACCGAGATAAAGATAGGGTAGCGTACGGCTTCGCGCCAGTTCGATTTGAGTGAGAATGGCGAACTTCCCTAGCGAGCGTGATTCGTATTCAGGGTCGTAAAAGGTATAAACGGCCGATAGGCCATCATGCAGGGAGTCGCATACAGCAACTCCAATTAATTTATCGTCTATACGGAATTCGATAAATTCGGTTAAATCCCATTCGCGGGTGAGAAAAGCATGGTACTGCTCACGACTAGGGGGGTACATGTCGCCGTCGTTGTGTCGAAGCTCTATATATTTGGCATAGACTCTATAGTGCTCGTCAGTATCTATGTCTGTTCTCACCAGTACTGTGACATCGTCATTAGCTTTTAAACAGCGACGTTGACTGCGGTTAAAAGTAAAAAGGTCGACAGGGATACGGCACGACACGCATGCATTGCACGATTTACATTGAGGGCGATACAAGTGTGCTCCACTTCTTCGAAAACCCATCAGTGAGAGCTTGCTGTATAGGTCTTTGTCGATCTGTGCTTGGGGGTCGATAAAAACAGTGGTTGCCTCTTCTTCGGCAAGATAGCTACAAGGATGAGGATGCGTGGCGAACAATTTAAGATTAGATAAATCGGTCATGAATTCTCTCAAGCAAACTAATACGGCAGCGATGTTTTTATACTAGACCAATTTACTCGGTTACTCAGTTTTTTGTTGTCGTTTTTTTCTTGGAGTAGCGCGAGGATGAAATTATGGTCGAGGTGGGCGTTTAAAATCGACTGAAACTCGCGTCGAGGTATAAGTTGTGCGCCCAGCGACATCATGTGATCGCTTTCGACTTGGCAGTCGATCACATAGTAATCCCATTCTTTTAGCTGGTGGACTAAATGGGCAAAGCCAATTTTAGACGTGTTAGGCGAGCGCGAGAACATGGATTCACCAAAAAAAACTCTTCCCAAGGCGACACCATAAAGACCGCCAACAAGGGTGTCACCGTCCCAAACCTCTACCGAATGCGCAAGACCTTTTTCATGTAGTTGGCTGTAAGCATCGATAATCGTGTCGTTAATCCAGGTTGAATCAGTGTAATTTCTCGGTTGCGCACAGGCTTTCATTACCTCCTTAAAGCATCGGTCGTACGTTACAAGGTACTGCTTTTTTCGAAGTTGCTTTTTTAAGCTCGACGACAGATGAAATTGATCGGGAAACAAAACAGCCCGAGGATTGGGGCTCCACCACAACACTGGGTCGGGTTCGTTGTACCATGGAAAAATCCCATTGGAATAAGCGGTTAGTAGCTGTTGCCAAGATATGGATTCGCCAGCCGCCAAAAGACCATCAGGATCGATAAGTGCCTGATCGACCGGTGGAAAATTACAAGCTCCGTTCGGTATCCATGGGATCACAACAAACTCCAAATACACTGGCAAATGTGCTATCGAATAATCTCGGCTTTTTTTATAGCCTAATATTAGGTTGACGATAGTGGGCTTATGGAAAATGCTTAATGGTACCGAAAGATAACTGTTAGCACCATTAATCGAAAAGGAGTATCCCTATGCAACATGGTAAATATCAAGCAGCTGGTCACGATGCAAAAGAGCATGTCCAAGACGCAAAAGAAAAAGTTCAACGCAGTGCATCGTCGGCATCGGGCGAATTTAAAAATTTCGTGGCAGATATCGAGGACTTATTAAAGTCCAGTGCATCACTAACTGGCGATGAGCTCGAAAAAGCGAAGGCAAAAATTAACGATCGTATTAGTCAGGCGAAAGAGAGCCTTGCGGACGCTAAAGATACTATTGTCGAAAAAGCCAAAAAAACCGCGTGCGCGACAGATGAATACGTTCATGAACATACGTGGACAGCAGTAGGTGCTGGCGCAGCAGTTGGTTTGTTTGTAGGGTTTCTATTAGCAAGAAAATAATTAATTAACGGCTCAACAAGGAGTTGCCTATGCTCGTTAAGCTCCTTACTGATGCGTTTAAAGGTGAATCGTCATCTGAAAAAGGTGACGATTCCACTAGCATGATGGATATGCTTCGCGCATTAAGCTCGGTAAAAAATACAGTTGAAGCTCAAGCGGGTCTTTACTCTCAATTACTTCAGCTTGAATGGGAAGAGCAAAAGCGTCGTTACACGCGCATTATGTGTTTACTGGCGATTGCTTTTTTTTGTCTCGGATGTTTTTTTATTTTCGCGGGGGTCTTTTTTCTTGTATTGATTTGGGATCACGAATTGCGGAACTGGTTTATTGCGGCGATGCTTGTGGTCTACGCCCTAATAGCCTTGATAGCGATTTTGCGAATGAGATCTTTACAAGCGTCTTGGGGGCGTCCGTTCGCAGCGGTGCGCGATGAGCTTAAAGCTGATTTAGATATTATTAAGAGTCGTTTATGAGTTCAGAAGAGATGAGTATTGAATCGCGGCGGTTGCAAATCCGGCAGGAAATGTGGAATCGTCGCCAAGCAGTTGCAGGTAAAATCACGGATGCTAAGTCGGTTAAAGGAGCCGCGGCTAGATTCCCTAGAAGTTCTCTAATTCGTGTACTTAGCAATGAAAAAAATCGAAAAATTGCGCTAGCTGCAGCCACCGCAATTTTCGCTCGAAAAAAACTGCGTTGGGTTGCGATCGCCGGAATCGCTGGAGTTGCAGGATATCTTTTTGTGAAAGATAAATTTACCAATAGTAGTGACTAACTCTCCATTAAAAAAAGCCGCAATGCGGCTTTTTTTAATGGACTTTACTTTACAAAAAATCAGCTTAAGCTAAATCGTCCAGATACTTCTCGGCATCCAATGCGGCCATACAGCCAGCGCCAGATGAGGTGATCGCTTGACGGTAAACCTGATCAGCGACATCGCCCGCAGCGTACACACCCTCAATGCTGGTTGCGGTGGCGTTACCCTCAGAGCCGCTTTTAACTTTGATATATCCGTTATTCATTTCAAGCTGACCTGCGAAGATATCGGTGTTGGGTTTGTGGCCAATCGCGATGAATACGCCTTGAAGATCGATGTTTTGAGCCGCTCCAGTATTGACATCTTTTACACGAACACCCGTCACGCCCGAGTTATCGCCAAGCACTTCGTCTAATTGATGGTTCCACAATAGTTTGATGTTGCCATTTGCGGCTTTCGCCATGATCTTGTCTTGAAGAATCTTTTCAGATTTAAGTTTGTCGCGACGGTGAATCAAAATTACTTCTTTCGCGATATTTGACAGATAAAGCGCTTCTTCGACCGCTGTGTTACCGCCACCGACGACGCAAACAGTTTGATCGCGATAGAAAAAGCCATCGCAAGTCGCACAGGCGCTCACACCGCGTCCGGCGAAGGCTTCTTCGGAAGGAAGACCCAAATATTGGGCTGAAGCGCCGGTGGCGATAATTAAGGCATCACAAGTGTAGGTTTGCGAGCCGATTAGTTTGAACGGGCGTTCGGTGAGAACAGCTTGCTCAATGTGGTCGAAAATAATTTGAGTATCAAATCTTTCGGCATGTGCCTGCATTTGCATCATTAAATCGGGGCCTTGCAAATCGTGCGAGCCGCCTGGCCAGTTCTCGACTTCGGTGGTGGTAGTTAATTGACCACCTTGTTGCATGCCGGTGATAACGACAGGTTTAAGATTAGCGCGCGCGGCGTAGATAGCGGCAGTATAGCCAGCAGGGCCGGAGCCAAGAATAATTAAACGATGATGTTGAACGTCGCTCATTCGAATTTCCTTCGAGTTGGAAAAATGTAAAAGTCATGTGATCTAGTTGATAGTGGGGCATGATAGAGAAAACCCAAGTAGTCTGCAAAAATTGGTACCATAAATCTTTTTGATAGCGCACATAATGTGATTTCGCCTAACACTCGGCCCCGAAAGAGGCGCACTGGGTGGCAAAACTTTTTGGTCTAATTACAATAGTTGTCTTCTATTTCATCAAAGCGAAGTTGGATTACACCCTTGAAACCCGCAAATGCTACTAAATCGCCGAGGCGAACAAATCGTCAAAATTCTTCTGCCGCCACGCCCGAAGCGTCTCCAATGGCTGTGCGTTTAGTGAAAGAGGCGGCATTGATCTCGCTAACGGCCTTATGTCTGTTCGTCTTATTAGCGATGTTCACTTACGACCCACTTGATCCGGGTTGGTCTCACACTGGTAGTAATGAGCATATCCAGAATGCCGGTGGGGCATTCGGGGCTTGGTTGGCTGATGTATTTTTCATGCTGTTCGGGTATTTATCCTATTTATTTCCCGTAATGATTGGATACAGAGCTTGGTTAATTTTACGCAACAGACAAAATCGTCAAGATTTCGATTGGGCGATATTCACGGTAAGGGCGGCTGGACTCGTCTTAGTAATGGTAGCGGGCTGCGCACTGGCTACTGCTCATTTCAGCACTCATGTGGGGTTGCCTAACTCCAACGGTGGATTGTTGGGAGCTTTCGTCGCTGAGTGGGTGCACGACGCTTTCAGCATTAAAGGCGGCACATTGTTGCTGCTGGCTGTATTTCTATTAGGCATGACGATTTTCACCGATCTTTCTTGGATTAAATTATCGGAAAATCTCGGCCGTGGTTTTGTATTGCTGTGTGAGAAATTGGCGGCATGGTGGCAGCAACGCCAGCGTGAGCGAACCGAAAAACAGCTTGCGCAGAAGGCGCAAGAGCAGCGTCGCGAAGTCATTGAGCAACGGGCAAAAATTGAAGCCAAACGCACGGCCCCTGTCATTATCGCCGAGCCGCCACCCAAGCCAGCTGCCCCGAGTCCACGTATTCAAAAAGAGAAGCAGGTTACTATTTTTGAGGCGATCGAGCCCGTTGTAGGGGATCTTCCCCCTTTGAGTTTATTAGATCCCGCTGATAAGCGTAGCGATAAGGGTTATTCCAAAGAGTCGCTCGAAGCTATGTCTAAACTGCTTGAGCTTAAACTCAAAGATTTCGGAATTGATATCGAAGTTGTATCAGTACAGCCGGGGCCGGTTGTAACGCGCTTTGAGATTCAGCCAGCACCTGGTATTAAGGCCAGCCGCATCACCGGTTTGGCAAAAGATTTAGCTCGTTCGCTCGCCGTCGTTTCGGTTCGTGTGGTGGAGGTGATACCCGGCAAATCGGTGATGGGAATCGAGATTCCCAACGCCCATCGTGAGATTGTGCGGTTGTCGGAAGTGCTTTCGTCTAGCGCCTATGAATCTGCCAAATCTCCATTGACTATGGCGCTGGGTCACGACATCGCTGGACAGCCAGTAGTGGCTGATCTCGCCAAAATGCCGCACCTTCTGGTGGCGGGTACGACGGGTTCAGGTAAATCGGTTGGCGTTAACGTCATGTTGCTCAGCTTGCTTTACAAGTCGAGCCCGAAAGATGTGCGTTTGATTCTAGTCGACCCTAAGATGCTCGAGCTTTCGGTTTACGAAGGCATCCCTCACTTGCTGACTCCCGTTATTACCGATATGAAAGACGCTTCCAACGGTTTGCGTTGGTGTGTAGGCGAGATGGAACGCCGTTACAAACTGATGGCCGCATTGGGTGTTAGAAACTTGGCAGGCTTTAACCGCAAAATTGAAGAAGCTAATGCCGCTGGCGCTCCCATTGCCGATCCACTTTTCAAACCAGAAGAAAATTATGAGGCTGGTGCGGAAGTTGCGACGGCCCCTAATTTGGAAACTCTACCGGCCATTGTTGTGGTTATCGATGAATTTGCCGACATGATGATGATTGTCGACAAGAAAAAGGTCGAGCAACTGATCGCCCGAATCGCCCAAAAAGCGCGTGCGGCAGGTATTCACCTTATCCTCGCCACTCAGCGTCCGTCAGTGGATATCATCACGGGTCTTATTAAGGCTAACGTACCGACTCGGATGGCGTTCCAAGTGTCGTCGAAGATTGATTCTCGAACTATTCTTGATCAAGGCGGCGCGGATCAACTTTTGGGTCATGGCGACATGTTGTATTTACCCTCAGGTACAAGCGTTCCTATCCGTGTTCACGGCGCTTTCGTAGACGATCACGAAGTTCATAAAGTGGTTGCCGACTGGAAAAAGCGGGGTGAACCCCAGTACATCGACGGCATTACAGATGATTCCAACGACAGTATTCCTGTTCCCGGCATTGCAGGCACTGGTGGCGACGAGGACAACGGCGAAGCCGACGCACTTTACGATGAAGCAGTGGCATTTGTTCTGGAAACCCGTAAAGCGTCGATTTCATCGGTTCAACGAAAACTACGGATTGGCTACAACCGAGCGGCGCGCTTGATCGAAACCATGGAGGCGGCGGGCCTTGTATCCTCGCCCGGACACAATGGCAATCGAGAAGTCCTGGCAGGCAATCATCACAACTAAGTCGTAACAATTTATCTGGTGTTCATGAGCCTATGCTTAGATGAGCTAGGATTTCGACTACAAACAGTGAGTGTACATATGTTGAACAAAATGATCCGATTTGTCGGTGCGTTACTGGGTTTGTGGCTCATGATGGCTAATGTCAGTTTGGCGTCTGATGCCGCTGAAGCGCTGCGCAAGCATCTTGATGGAATGAATAGCCTTCAAGGGGAATTCAAACAGGCTATGACTGATGCGGCGGCGGAGGTCCACGAAACCTCATCGGGCAAGTTTATGTTGCAGCGGCCTGGAAAGTTTTACTGGGAAACTCTCGAGCCTATGGCTCAGTTATTGGTTTCCAACGGTAAAACTATTTGGCTCTACGACCCCGATTTGGAAACGGTCAATCTGCGTGAGTTTACGGATGATCTGCGCCAAACACCGGCTTTGTTGTTAAGTGAAGACGTGGCGACTCTGCAAGAAAATTTTTCAATTGCGCACAAAACTGTTTCAGGGACGGAGCACTTCACGCTAATTCCCAAAGTGACCGAGGGGTTGTTTGCATCGCTCAGACTTGTGTTTGAGTCCGGCAATTTGATTGAGTTCTCAATTGAAGATTCTTTAGGGCAGGTAACTCGGTGTGAGCTAATGAATGTGAAACGCAATCAGCCGCTACCGGAAGAAAAGTTTTATTTCCAGATTCCTTCTGGTGTCGAAGTGATTACAAATTAATGGATGATCTTTTCGCAAACGATAAACCGCGCTATCAACCCTTAGCTGCCAGAATGCGCCCACGCGTTCTGGCAGATTACATTGGGCAGGAGCATTTGTTGGCGCCTGGCAAGCCGCTGCGCGAAGCTATCAGTCGCGGTCAGCTTCACTCAATGATTCTTTGGGGGCCACCGGGCGTAGGCAAAACATCGCTGGCCAAATTGTTTGCTGAGCAGGCAGACGCGCGTTTCGAGACGTTATCGGCTGTTTTGGCGGGTGTTAAAGAAATCCGAGCGGCCGTTCAGGCCGCACAACAAGAACAGACGATGCGTGGCCGCAAAACGATTTTGTTTGTGGATGAGGTGCATCGCTTCAACAAATCTCAGCAAGACGCGTTTTTACCCTACGTCGAAGACGGCACTTTTATTTTTATCGGTGCAACAACCGAGAATCCCTCATTTGAGTTAAATAATGCGCTTTTATCCCGCTGCCGCGTATACGTTTTGCGAGGGCTGACTGAGGAAGCCTTAATTGCAGTTCAGCGGCAAGCCTTGGCAGATGAGGAGCGAGGTTTGGGGCGAGAATCATTGCAGGTTGAGCCCGAGATTCTTTCCCAGCTAGCACTTGCTGCCGACGGTGATGCACGTAAAGTTCTTAATTTGTTAGAAATCGCGGCTGATTTGGCGGATGAGGTTGACGGTAAAAAGGTTATTAACGAAGCGGTTATCAAAGAGGTCCTGGCATCGGATGTACGCCGCTTCGATAAAGGCGGTGACATTTTTTACGAGCAGATTTCCGCGTTGCATAAATCGGTACGCGGCTCTTCCCCAGACGGCGCACTTTATTGGTTAGCGCGGATGATTGATGGCGGCTGCGATCCGCTATATATCGCCAGACGAGTAGTGCGAATGGCGAGCGAAGATATCGGAAATGCCGATCCGCGAGCGCTCCCTTTGTGTTTGGCGGCATGGGACACCCAAGAGCGATTGGGCGCACCTGAAGGGCCTTTGGCTATCGCACAAGCGGTGGTCTATCTTGCCTGCGCACCGAAAAGCAATGCTGTGTATAATGCCTTCAATCAAGCGCTGCGTGATGTAAAAGCACAACCCACTTACGATGTGCCGCTACATTTACGTAACGCGCCTACGAAAATGATGAAATCGATGGATTTTGGAGCAGGCTATCGTTACGCACACGATGAGCCGGGCGCTTACGCTGCTGGGGAAAATTATTTCCCAGAAGCCTTGGCGAATACTCAATATTATTTTCCTGTTGAACGAGGCCTTGAATCCAAAATTCAGGAAAAACTCCAATATTTCCGGCATCTTGATGCGCAAAGCCCTGTAAAAAGGTACCGGTAGTTTTATGTCGCAATGGCTATTGGTTGCAATGGGCGGCGCACTGGGCTCGGTACTGAGGTTTGGGCTGATCGCTATTACACCCACTTTAGGCAGTGCGCGATTTCCACTCGGTGTCTTATTGGTTAACTGTATCGGCTCGTTTGGTATCGGTGTGGCTTATGTGTTGTTGAGCGAACAGTCGTTATTGAGCGAGAATTGGCGGCAGTTTTTTATGGCCGGTATCTTCGGTGGTTTTACGACGTTCTCATCATTTTCTTTGGATACGTTACAACTACTTTCATCGGGGCATGTGTTAGCCGCAATGAGCTATATCATCGCTTCAGTTGGGCTTGGTTTATTAGCCGCTTATCTTGGTTGTGTGCTAGCTCAACATATTTTTAATTGAACGGCTTATGGCCTTTTATTGACATTACTTACTGACGAATAAACATCATGCTAGATGCAAAACTTCTCCGTAGCGCCCCTGAAGAGGTCGCAAAAACCTTGGCAAAACGCGGTTACGAATTGGATGTTGCTAAAGTTAAATCTTTAGAAGAGGCTCGCAAAGGTTTACAAATTAAAACCGAAACTCTACAGCAAGAGCGCAATCAGCGTTCTAAAGAGATAGGTGCGTTGAAAAAAGCAGGCCAAGATGCCAGTGCCGCTATGGCAGCGGTAGAAGCGATCAAAGAAGAGTTCGCGGCTGCAGAAGCAGAATTAAGCACTATTCAGGCGTCTTGGGATGAGCTTATTCAATCAATTCCAAACCTTCCTGCCGATGAAGTCCCTGCAGGGTTAAGTGAAGATGACAACGTCGAAATTCGCCGCTTTGGTGAGCCGCGTCAGTTTGATTTTCCGGTAAAAGATCACGTCGATCTTGGTGCGGCCTTAGGCGGTTTAGATTTTGAAACAGCCGTTAAAGTCACCAGCACTCGTTTTGCTGTTTTACGCGGCGACGTGGCGCGCCTGCATCGTGCGCTCGCCCAATTTATGTTGAATCTTCACACGGGCGAACACGGCTACGAAGAAGTTAACGTTCCTTTTATTGTGAATCGTGATTCTTTGTTTGGCACTGGGCAGCTTCCAAAATTTGAAGAAGATCTTTTTAAGTTAACTGATGAGCGCGAATTGTATTTAATTCCGACTGCTGAAGTGCCTGTGACCAATCTTTATCGCAACGAAATTGTTGATGAGTCGCAGCTGCCAATCAAGTTGGTGTGTCATTCACCTTGTTACCGCTCTGAAGCGGGCAGCTATGGTCGCGATACGCGCGGACTGATTCGCCAGCATCAATTCGAGAAAGTCGAGCTGGTTCAATTTGTGAAACCTGATCAATCAGATGCGGCTCTAGAAGCCTTGGTTGGTCATGCTGAACGTGTGCTTCAGGCGCTCAATTTACCGCATCGCACCGTGATTCTTTGTGGTGGAGATATCGGATTTTCGGCAGCGAAAACTTACGATATTGAAGTCTGGGTACCTTCACAAAATAAATACCGTGAGATTTCATCTTGCAGTAATTTCCGCGACTTCCAAGCTCGTCGCATGATGACGCGCTTCCGCAGTAAAGAAACCGGTAAGCCAGAGTTGTTACACACACTGAATGGTTCGGGTCTCGCCATTGGACGCACACTTTTGGCAGTGATGGAAAATTATCAGCAAGCCGATGGCAGTATTGTTGTTCCAGATGTACTTAGACCTTATATGAACGGTGCTGAGAAAATTTCGCCTGCGCAATAAGATGAGCAAGCGACGAGGTTGTACTAAGGTAGACGAAAGTCTACCTTTTTTATTTTTCGAGAACTCAGGATTATCGAGATGGATTACTTTCCCATATTTTTAGATCTGCGCGGGCGACAGTGCCTTGTGGTGGGCGGTGGCGAAATTGCGTTGCGTAAAATCACCATGCTGACGCGTGCTGGCGCTCGTGTGCGTTGCGTGGCTCCCGCTATTTGTGATGAATTAAGGGAAATGTTAGTCCACCCCCATCAGTGGCTGAAGCGAGAGTTCATCGAAAATGATTTGAATGATTGCTTGCTTGCGATCGCAGCGACCGATGATGAAGCAGTTAACGCTAGAGTGTCGGGCGCTGCTCAGGCGCGCAATTTGCCCGTTAATGTGGTCGATAACCCTTCGCTTTGCAGTTACATCACACCGGCGATTGTTGATCGCTCCCCGTTGATTGTCGCCATTTCAAGTGCCGGCAATGCGCCAGTGCTTGCACGTTTGTGGCGAGAGAAACTCGAGCAGCTTATTCCCTTTAATATCGGTTCCAGCATTCATCTCGCGCAAGAACTGCGCGATACAGTTAAGGCGAAGTTAATCGACGGCAAGAAAATCCGCTATTTTTGGGAGAGATTTTTTACGAGTCGTATCAGTGAGTTAGCTCAAGTAGGAAATTTGAGCGAAGCCAAACGCGAGGCGACGGAGTTGTTAGATTCAACGCAGACGCAATCGCTTGGGGAGGTTTACCTTGTGGGTGGTGGCCCAGGTGATCCGGATTTATTAACGTTAAAAGCTCTTCGACTAATGCAGCAAGCAGACGTTGTGCTATACGACCGTTTGGTATCAGACGCAGTGATGAATCTTGTGCGCCGTGATGCCACTCGGATTTATGTTGGCAAGCAACGTAGCGATCATGCGGTTCCTCAAGACAATATCAACCAAATGTTGGTGGATTTGGCAAAGCAGGGTAAGCGTGTCTTGCGTTTGAAGGGCGGAGATCCATTTATATTTGGTCGCGGCGGTGAAGAACTAGAATTACTGGCGAAAAATCAGGTGCCGTTTCAAGTAGTGCCAGGCATTACAGCTGCTTCCGGCTGCGCTGCTTACGCGGGAATTCCATTAACCCATCGTGATTATGCGCAATCGGTTCGCTTTGTCACCGGACACCTAAAATCGGATGATGTGAATCTTAATTGGCCGGAACTCGCTCAGCCTAATCAAACGCTTGTGTTCTATATGGGATTGGTCGGTTTGCCGGAAATCGCAAAAGGATTGATCGAGAATGGGCGCGCAGCATCGACGCCGGTTGCGTTGGTGGAGAAGGGGACGACGCCCGAGCAACGAGTCATCATTAGCGATTTAGAAAATATCGCTCAACGAGTTGCAGAAGCTGAGGTTCGCGCTCCAACGCTTGTCATCGTGGGTGATGTTGTTAAGTTAAGCGACAATTTGCGCTGGTTTGGTGAAGGGCATCACAACTCCACACACTGAACTATACTTTAGGTGCCAGTAGACTTTAGTTGGCGATAATTTAGCCGATAGCCGTGATAGATAGTCACAGTGAGGTGAAAGTTATGTTCTACTTAGGCCCCATACGCCGTGTTGATGGTGGCGCGGTTAATAAGTTGAGTCGACCTAAACGATATGTTCAAGCGCTGGAAGGCATGGCATCAAGTTCGCGAATTGACGATGAGCCTCGGGAACGAAATGCCGACACTCGTGAAGACTGGCCTGTCTACGAGCGTCGTAAGGGCGAACGCAGGCAAAGTCATCAGCCCGCGCTACTTAATACCCGCGTGAATGGCGATCGTCGTCGTGCGGGTAATCCTCCTATCGATTTACACGTCTAGGCGAATTGATATTGCTTAGGGAATGTTATTTAGCACTCCCTAAGCATCTTGCGTCATGAATGGGTCGGATATCCACATCAGTAATTCGATCACTAAATCCTGCTGGCTTTTCCCATCACATTCGATTGTAAGATCCGCGTATTGTTCGTAAAGGGCTGCTCGTTCAGTATAAATGTCATGAAATGTCTGATCGGGAGCGCTGGCAATTCCCCGAGTTTCCATATCATGAATTCGCTCGAGCAGTTCTTCTTCAGAAACTTTCAAGTAGATTAATGGGCCGTAACGACGAAGATGGTTAACGGCAGCTTCGCTATAGACCGCACTTCCGCCCGTGGCAATTACATGGTTTGGATAATCGGTCTGTAATAAAACGGATTCTTCTAAGGCTCTTAAGGCGAGATAACCCTGTGTTCGTAAGATGTGGTCGAGGGTTGATCCATGCTTGGTTTGAATGAGTAAATCAGTATCGATGAAATCTTTGGCTAAGGCTTTGGCCAGTTGAACGCCCAAGGTGCTTTTTCCGGCGCCAGGCATTCCGATGAGTATTACGCTATCAAGCGGGCGAGTGGGTAGGGTGGATGTATCGCTCATGATTGAATCCTTTGTAGATGATTCTGAAATTGACTATAGCAAAGCGAGTCTTTGACGGATGCTGCTATAAAGAGGCAATCAAATCGCATAAATAGCTAATGCGTTCGTTGGTCAGTTGGCGATAATCTGGATAAGGTGCGACGATAATTCGGCGCTTGGGATCGATCCAAAAATGCGCGTTTGTTTGAAGTAATCCAGAGGTTATTTGTGATAGGCCGTAGGTTTTACCTGTAAAAATATGCACTTTCGATAAGTCTTTGGAAGGCGGCTGATAACCCGAGAAAAGCAAATTTTCACTGCCGTTCGACGTGAACAGTTTTTCGTCTCTGTACACTTGCCAGCGATCAATAGATGTTGGTAAATGGTTTTTGGGGAACAACTGCGGCGATTGCTGGATAAGCTCCCACATAACTTTCGCATAGACATTAAATGCTTTTCGCCAGTGGTTGCTCGTGTTTGCGACTATGTGCGCAATTTCTCCGTGGTGCATACCAACGAGTTTTTCTGGAGGAGAATACCCTTCGAACTCCGGGCAGTTCCCAATATAAAAATTAATTAATGATTGGGGGGTGCCATAACCAATAGGATTATTCATTGTTTTTTTGAATTTTCTTTTAAGCGAATAAGGTACATTTTTGACCAGCGTTTGCCGGTAATCCAAAAACCTTTACGCTCTTCGTCCCAAGCGATTCCGTTTAAGACATCGTCACTGGAAGAGCTTTGATGTTGTTTGGCAATGTCCGATAAATCGATAACGCCAACGACCTCGCCACTTGCAGGGTCAATTTTTGCGATGTTATTTTGATGCCATACATTTGCATAGATAAAGCCATTTGCAAATTCAAGCTCATTAAGATTATCGAGCGGGACGCCGTTCAAACTCACCGATAATGTACCCAAAATCCTAAAGTCGTCTGGATGGTGGAAATAAAGTGTCGAGCTTCCGTCACTGCGAATGAGGCGCTTTTGGTCGTATGTTAGTCCCCAACCTTCGCCGTCATAGCGAATTTGGTTAGTTAGTTTGAATGGTTTTATGGAAAAGATATGGAGTGTTTTTTCTCGCCAGGTTAACAGGTAAATCTTGTCGCCGACAAAGGTGAGGCCCTCGGCAAAAAAGTGGTTAGCCAGTGAGGTCTTTTCGGTGAATGGGGCGGTAATTTTTTCCCAGTTAGATGTTGACTCTTTAATGGGATATCGGGCGAGAAATGATTGGCCATAAAGCCCAGAGCTTTCATAAAACTCGCCGTCGAAAATCTGCAAACCTTGTGTAAAGGTCGAGGTTTTATGGGTACGAGTTTCAAGGGTCTCGTAGGGAATAAGAGGGGCCGCCGTTGTTGGAATACAGAATAATGTCAAAGTGAGCATAATGAGTATGCGATAATATCGAGTCATTGCAATCTCTTAAGTTATTGAACCCCAGTATCATTTTCCCAGTCAGGAATCGATGGAATTCGTATCATGAATCGTTTGCGTTCGTTTGTCAGTATGGCATTTGTGGGTGGGTTTATTGTTGTGCTGCCCATCCTGATTTTTATTTGGTTGCTTGAATGGTTACTCAAAGCTGTACACGGAATGATTCAACCCTTGAGTGGCTGGGTAACTAGCACCACATCTTGGTCGGGTATTCTCGCCGATATTACTGTGGTTGCTCTGTTAATTTGTGGCTTATTTTTAATCGGGGTGGCAGTCTCGACACGTATTGGCTCATGGGTCCACGAAACATTCGAGAAGCTACTCAGCAAATTTGCCCCCGGCTACAAAACAATTCGAGATGTCGTCGCCCAGCTTATGGGAGCGGGGGATGGTAATGCCTCGATTCTCAAAGGTGAGGTTTGCCGCGCTTATATTCTTGGTCGCGAGGCTGGTGTTTCTGTCACTGGTATTGTGACTGCCAAACACATTAATGGTGACTATACGGTTTACGTTCCTACTGCCCCAATACCGACATCGGGTTTCGTTTATCACTTGGAGGCCGATTGTGTGGTAATGCTGCCTCATGTGAGTGTAGAGGAGGCAATGCGCACCGTGATTGCTTGCGGGAGCGGTTCTTCTGTTATTTCAGAGACGCCAGAGAACTTGGCTAAATACGGTAGCCCGAAGCCCTAGCGCATACTTAAGATTATTTATTCCGGATTAAATTTCGGATAATAAAGCGTGCTGGATGGAGTGCCGTTGCAAGTTCGCGCGAGACAGGCAAAGGCTCTCCATTCATTTGGCAGGCGAGAAGCTCAGCGGCAAGAGGTGCATAGGCCAACCCTCGAGAGCCTTGGCCAGCATTCACAAAAAGTCCTTCAAGATAAACGCCCGGCTCATGAATGGGTGCGTTTGAATTCTTGCGAAGTTTGTCGAACCGCTCCACCATCGCCGTGGCGTCCGCAATTGGTCCTACCATCGGCAAATAATCGGGAAGGCTGCATCTAAATGCGGCGCGACCTTCGAATTCATGGTGGTCACCGTGATCACACAAATTTAAAAATTCAGGAAGGCTCGAAACGAGGTTGGAAATATTGGTTTCATGATCTTCTTTTCGAAGCGTAAGATCACTCATGCGCAAGTTGAAAGTCGCCCCAGTGGTGAAAAATCCCATATTCGTCGGCGCAACATAGCCTTTCCCACAAACGACCGTGGCTAACGAAGTTCTCGCCTCTGATTGGTCTAAATAAGTGACCTGTCCTCTAATGGCTTTAAACGGATAAAGTTCCGTAGGTAAAAACTGTTGACTCGATTCTGCCGTTGCAAGAACAACCTGCGGTGCGCTGTAAGTCGTGGTTGCGGTTTTTAGAAGCCACTCACTGCCAGTATTCTCGATAGTCTTAATGTCGCAATCATTGATCACTTGGATGTTGGGGTGATCGAGAAGATGTTTACAAAGCGCGTGAGGATTAATCCATCCTGCTTTAGGGAAATAAATCCCCGAAAAGGGCACGTGTGTTGACGCAAGATCTGAAGCTTTTTCGGCGTCAATAAACTCAACGAAATCTGAATGCTTGGAATATTTATTTTTAAGAAGGCTATGGAGCTGTTGCTCTTTTTCGTCGACTGCAAGTTGAATAACGCCGCACTGGCTTCCAATAAGCGGCCAAAGATCATTGTAAAAATGCATGCTAAATTGAAGCGCTGCTTCATTGAAAACGGCTTGAACTTCTTGCTTATAGGACAGCTTCGCGTAAAGAATGCCTTGAGGATTTCCAGACGCGCCTTGCGCAATTTTAGAATTTCTGTCGACGACGCGAACCTTCCAGCCGCGTATTGCCAAGGCTCTAGCTGTGTGGCAACCACTGATGCCAGCCCCGACAATCACTACTTCTTTAGCTCGTGATGATTCACCCTTATTGATAGGCCATGGACTTGCGTAAGGCATGCTACTTTTAAAGGTGTCAAGCGATGCTTTAGCGGCGGCCAATTGGTTGTAAGTGGTAATAGAGCTTTCATCAGAAGATGAAGATCGGTTCTGGGATTCTTTAAAAAAAGCTTTCACCATTTCTCGCTTTTTTCCAAATCCCGGTACTTTCTCGATTGTAAATCCCGCGCGGATCAATCCTTTCTTAACAATACCAGCCGCACTAAACGTGGCGGCAGTGGTACCTTCTCGACTCAAATACGCAATAGCATCAAACAAACGGTCGGACCACATCTCAGGATTTTTAGAGGGAGCGAAGCCGTCTAAAAACCATGCGTCAATTTTGCAACCTTGATCGATAAAATTGGGGTGATCAGAAACGAGAAGTTGCTCAAAACCTTGTGCCGCATCATCAATGAGTAAGGTCAGGTGTACGCGATGATTAAATAGGTTTAGGCGGTAAAACCCGTTAGAGGCAATGGACGGATAGTTGATGATCAGCTCTTGGCTAAGGGCAGATAGTTCCGGCCATAGTGCGAGCGCGCGTGCTAGGTCTTGTGGCGTTAGCGGGAATTTTTCGACGCTTACAAAATGAAGTCGGCAGTTTTTAGGCGCAACATTTAAAAACAATTCGCAAACGGCCAAAAAATTAAGGCCAGATCCAAAACCGGTTTCACCGATACAAAAAACTTCATTCTCTTTAAGATCGGAAAAACGGTCAGTTAATTGATTGTGGTGCAAAAACACATGGCGTGTTTCCAATAGCCCATTGGCGCGAGAAAAGTAGACGTCGCCGAAGACGGATGATTGAGGTTGACCGGCATCGTCCCATTCGAGCGATGCATGTTCTAGCGACGTCATAGATTTTTACTTCACTAAACCAAATTCGTTGAGGACTTGATTGCACCAAGTTTCGATGCGTTGTTGCGATAATTGAAATTCGTTTTCTTCATCGAGTGCCAAGCCAACAAAATAATCGCCGTCGGCCGTTAAAGCTGTAGAGGCTTCAAATTCATAGCCAGCGCGAGGCCAATAACCACAGGGAATACCGCCAAGGGCAACGAGTTTTGCATGCAGATAGCCCATAGCATCGAGGAACCATTCAGGATAACCAATCTGATCGCCCAAACCGTAAATGGCAAATCTACGTCCGGTAAAGTTGGTCTGATCGATTTCATCCCAAATCTCTTCCCAATGTTCTTGGAGTTCACCATAGTCCCAAGTTGGAATACCGAAGATGAGATAGTCGTAGAATTCGGCTTGAACAATTGGGGTATCGGCGATGTTGAAAATATCGACTCGATCTTCACCGATGACTTGACGAATTTTCTCGCCCGCCATTTCGGTGTAACAGGTGGATGATCCGTAAAACAGTCCAATAGTACGTGTGTCGGACATGAAGTCACTCATTACTTAATCAAAGAAGAAAGTGTATTGATCCACTCGCGCAGGAGTGCATCAGTATCTTCGTCTTGGCTTGCATCGAACACCAAAGGTTCACCTAATCGAACGGCACCTAAGTCTTGCATGGCCGCATCCAGCAGTACGCCTGCTTCGTTGAACGAGGTGTAGGAACTGTCACCCAAGTTAATGACAGCGTATTGTCGTCCTGCAATGCGTGGGAAGTCGCGGGTGAGGTGCAAGTACAAAGGCAAAATGTTGTCTGGAAGATCACCAGCACCTGTGTTGCTGTGGCACAGCAAGAGGAAATCATCGCCTGTTAAGTCTTGGCTTGAAACTCGGTTGTTGATACGAACCTCGTGACCAGCCTGAGTGAGTAATTCGGCAGCGTCGGCCGCAATACGGTCCGCATTTCCGGTCATGCTGCCGGTAATAATCTGAATGTTCATTCTCGATCTCCCTTGGAAATTACAGTGAGAGGCTAGAGTGCTGGATTCAATGCAGCAGGGTAGCCCAATTGGCGCCATGCTTCATAAACCATCACTGCACAGGCGTTAGATAAGTTCATGCTACGGCTGTTAGCCACCATGGGGATGCGAAGCACATGCTCGTGAGGAAGCGATTCTCTAAGCCAGGCAGGAAG
Organism: Cellvibrio sp.; assembly: GCA_051885175.1. Taxonomy (GTDB): domain Bacteria; phylum Pseudomonadota; class Gammaproteobacteria; order Pseudomonadales; family Cellvibrionaceae; genus Cellvibrio. The sequence goes on along the minus strand of JBJEWS010000011.1, from coordinate 268,001 downwards.
CCCACGCGATTCCGGTCCGAAAAGAAGATAATCGTTCGGTTGAAATTGAGCATCGCTGTGGTGGCGAGTGCCCTTTGTGCTCAGCGCAAAGACGCGTTGCGGCTGCTCTTTTTCGATGAAAGCCTGCCAGTTTTTGTGTATGGAAACGGCTTGAACTTCCGCATAATCCATCCCGGCACGAGTTACGTTTTTCTCATCTAACTTAAATCCGAGAGGCTCAATCAGGTGGAGGTTGCAACCCGAATTGGCGGCTAAACGGATAATGTTGCCAGTGTTTGGCGGTATTTCAGGTTCAAAAAGAACAATATTCAACATGGGTATTCGTTAACTCTAGACGCGTTAGCGCCATTATAGGCGACAGCCCAAGTTTACTTAACCCTCCCAGCGGAAAAGCGTGTTTTAAATGGAATTGACTTAGCTAGACTTATTGTGACGAAGGGTGATTTTTGTGTGGTTTACGGCGTCAAGCGCGTATGATGAGCAGATTGATATAAGGTCACCCACCGATTTAGAGAGGGCAGGATGGAAATCACCGTCACCACGCCAAGTTTATTATTCCCCGCGATCTCGCTTCTGATGCTCGCTTACACCAATAGATTCCTCACTTTGGCAAATGTTATTCGTCAGCTAAGCGCCCTTGAAGGCGCCGAATCCAAAGAGATTGTGCTTCGCCAATTGGCAAGTTTGAAACTTAGGATGACGTTAATACGCCATATGCAGGCGTCCGGAGTTTTATCCTTCGTTCTCTGCACTTTGTCGATGTTTGCATTGTTGCTGGGCCAGCACGCCATTGGCGTTGTGACCTTTGCCATCAGTTTAATTTTTCTGGTGGTGTCTCTGCTCTATTCCTTGTACGAGGTCAATATTTCCACCAAGGCGATTGATATCGAGCTTGAACGGTTCGACAGAAATTTAGGTGGACGTTCCAATGAGTGATTAACAAATACAAGTCTCATTAGGCATAGGCGGCTAGAGACTGTAAAATGCGCGACCTTTACTTGAATTTTCAGGTCTACTGCGGAATCTTTATATGATTATTCCCCACCAACAACTTTCACCGGATGCACTGCAAGGGCTAATAGAAGAGTTCATCACCCGTGAGGGAACCGACTACGGCGTACAGGAGATATCTCTGGTCGACAAAGTAGCTCAGGTTAAACGTCAATTGGAGCAAGGTGAGGTGGTTATCGTCTTTGATACAGCCACTGAAACTGTAACGCTTCTTACCCAGTATCAAGCCAAGCAAGCCATGCTTGGTTAAATATAGCGAGTCACATTTTGAATCATTTATTCCTCCATTGTCGTGCCGGTTTTGAAAAAGAATGTGCGGCTGAAATTACTGAACTTGCCAGCTCTTTGGATATTTATGGATATGTCAAAGCGAAAGATGCCAGCGCTTATGTGGTTTTCATAACACACGAAGACGATGGTGCGGCAAAGCTCATTCGTACCCTTGCATTCTCTCAATTGATATTTGCTCGTCAGTGGTTTGCTTGCAATGGTTCCGTGAGCGGTATGGATGTGTCCGATCGCTTAACACCTTTGTTGGCGGCGGTTGCGAACTTGCCAAAAAGTAGTGAACTTGTGACTGAAACGGTTGATACAAACGAAGGTAAAGAGCTATCAACATTAACGAAAAAGTTTAGTGGTCCTTTTACGCGGGCGCTTGAAAAACAAAAATATTTTTCCACCAAAAGCACTTGGCGTTTACATTTGGTATTCATCACCGGCACAGAAGCATTTGTGGGGGTGAGTCCGATTCCCAATAGTGCATCTTGGCCAATGGGTATCCCGCGGTTACGCTTGCCAAAAGAGGCTCCAAGTCGTGCAACACTGAAACTCGAAGAGGCTTGGCATCACTTTATTCCCGCCGATGAATGGGATGAGCGCTTAGCAGCTGGCATGCGGGCGGTCGACTTGGGCGCAGCTCCCGGCGGTTGGACATGGCAATTGATTCAGCGCGGAATGTATGTCGAGGCGGTTGACAACGGGTCGATGGATAAAGCGCTGTTAGAATCGGGTCAAGTTTTACAAATGCTTGCCGATGGTTTCATTTATGAGCCAAAAAAACCGGCACATTGGTTAGTGTGCGATATCGTCGACAAGCCAGCCAAGGTAGCAAGTATGGTCACCCGTTGGTTTGCTAAAGGCCACTGTAAACAAGCCATATTTAACTTAAAGTTGCCGATGAAGCAGCGTTACGACGAAGTTAAAAAAATTCGTGAGCGGATGATATCCGAGTTGGAAAAACTCGGTTTGAAAGTTGAGCTTGAATTTAAACAGCTCTATCACGATCGCGAAGAAGTTACAGGTTATTTGCGAGTCTCTTAAGAGCTCGCAAATAACGATGTTGTAGTTACAACTTATGAATTAATGAAGGGATAGTGTGGGCGCCGCGATTGGGTTTTTTACACATGTCGAGTTCTGTAACAGCCACTCAACTAAATAACTCCAATCGTGGATAAGGTGGGCAATGACCATGACGAGCTTCGGGCGATCGAGTGTCGAAAGGCCAGAGGCTTGCAAATGTGAGAGCATCTTGTCGAATTTCGACAAGTCTTCTCCAATTGCATTTTGAGCCATGATCGTTAATGCCTGCACGACCTTTGCGATTGACTCACCCGAAAAGTATTGCAGAAGTGTTTTGTTTTCGTAAACAGTTTTGTGTCCCTCGCCATTAAGTTGAGGGATTTTTTTAAGTGGGATCGATCGGCAGCTAAGTAGAAGGGCGATTTGGTCAGCGGTTTCTGGGTGATCAACGCTTAGGAGCTTGTAAGTAAGTTCCATGCTTTGGCGACAAATATAGTCGAGTGGCATAGAATGCCGGTCATTTTCCTTGGCCATCTTGGTAATCTCGCAATGTAATCTAGCATTGATTTTAATAGGTGGTTTACCTGCACACTTCTTGTTAAAAGAATTCCTATGACTAACGAAACTTCTCACGAATTAGATGCGCGCGGGCTGTTATGCCCAGAGCCGATTATGTTATTGCACAAAGCAGTTAAAACGCTGTTGCCGGGTGAGGTGATCCATGTGATCGCTTCAGATCCGTCTACGCAACGCGATGTCCCTAAATTTTGTTTATTTCTTAATTTTTCGCTCATCAAAACCGATGAAAACGAGGGTAACTACCATTATTGGATTCAAAAACCTTTGTAATTATAGGCAATAATTAATAAAGCAATATTATTTAATTTTATAACGTGGATAGATTATATGAAAAAGTTTAAAACATTGGCGTTACTCACATTGAGTGTTGGTTTTCTCAGTTCGCCAAGCCATGCGGATCTTTTTGGGGCGCTCAATAAAGCGTCAGATACAATCAATAAAGTCAATTCTACGGCTCAAGCAACATCAGATAATCTACAGGCAGCCCAAAATGGCGTAAACGCACTTAAAACAGGTGCCGCCAAAGAAGCCTTGATGTCGACGTTGTCATCAAGGCTCTCTAAAGGCGAAACGACACAGTCGGAACTTATCGCTCTTTTAGGCGAGCCCGTTAAATCAAAGGTAAAAGGCAAGGCTAAGACGTTGACTTATAAAGTAGCTGGCGTCGCAGAGCATCTTGAAACGGTTGAATTGATCGCCAATGTAGCAGGAATTCAAACGCCAATGTTAAGCGGGACTCTTGATTTAGTGTTGAGAGACGACTTGTTGCAATCTTACGACGTCAATAATTTCAACATTCAATAAATCGACTCTGATTAATGGTAGTTTGAAAAAGCCCGAGTAAATACTCGGGCTTTTTTGTTGGGTTAGTGAATGGAGTGTAGTCGAGCGCGCGTGAAAGCGTCGAGAAGTTGGTTGCCGATGGGAGCATCAGAATCGCAATTGGCGTTAGCAGCGTTTGTTAAATCTACTGCTCGACGCGCCAAATCATTGAAGTGGCGTGGGATCGCAGGATTACGAGCATCGGGAACTGTCAATCCTGTTAAAAAGCCTGATAAAAGTGCGGGTTGTCCAGGTGGAGAGTCATAATCTACATGAGCAAAGTGTGTATGAGTCTCGACAAGATGACAGCCGCTACAGGTGTTTAAAGCGAATTCAAACAAGGCGTCATCTCGGATGGTCGCGGGTGGGGCAGTGGTAGGTGCTGGTGATGTCGGAATGCTTAATAGATTATTGGGGACGTTCCAGAGCATAGGCATGGGAGAGGCTCCTGCAGCGAAGGGTGTGCCGCTGTAGAAGAGTGGTACGATATGTTGTGCGGCTGGTGGGCCGACAAGTGCTCCCCAGTTATTATTCAAGAAATCGGCGAGGTGAGGCGAGTTATTAAATTGATCATGAGGCTCTTGTTTAACATCGGTTTGCGCCAAAAAACCACCCGTTCGAGGCAGAATAAACTCACGCATTTCCCATTCACTAGAACCTGGTAAAAATTCGTTGGTTCTAATTTGTCCGATAGCACTTCCATTAGGCGCTTGCGGATTTGCGTTTGCGGTAGTAAAGCGTCGAGTAAGGTTAGTTAAATCGGCTAAATAATCCGTTGAAGACGAAAGATCTCGCCATTTTCTTGCCCAATCTCTTACATCTTCACAGCTTTCTATTGGGGTTCTGTACTCCAAAATAATAGTTTTCGATAAGTTATTACACTTCCCGTCGTGAAGGGCAAATACCAGGCGACCTTCACCCGCTTCTCCGCCGCCGTAAGGCCCTTTGCCTCCGCGTAAATCTATTCTTGGCAATATTGCCAGAAGCCTAAATGGACTGTCTTCTGGGCGTAAATCTCCACCGCTTCGATTAGACCATTCGTCAATTATTTGCTGGTATACATTGGGGCGTGCGGGCACATCAAAGCTATTAATGTTTTGTTGCGCTGCCCAGTGCTTAAAAAAGGAGCGAATGTAATCTGAGGTTGAGGACGTTCCATTGTTGATGTTTTCCATGAGCGACCAGAATGTCCACTCACCCACAGGGTTTCCTACAGGGGTAGAGTTGGTGCCTCGACATGCCCAGGTACGATCCGGATCATTGACTGCTTTCACATCAGTAATCATTAAAGAGCGGCCTATGTCGATTTGATTGTTGTCAGGTGCTGTCGATGGAATACCAAGCGGGAGTCCGATTGATGGGATTTTCAAAGGGCGATCATTGCGGATTGTGTCGGCTTTAATTGGCAGGGTGAAGCGTGCTTCCTGCCCAAAAGCGTTGGTTGTGAAATTGAGTTGAGAATCAGTAAGCTCGAGTTTGTATTTTCTAATTGCTTGTCTTGAGCCTGTTGGAAAGAGAGAGGGTTTGTCCTGACTTAATATTTTACCTAGCTCATGATTCCGTTTTAAGAAAGATTCGAGGTCAAATTCTAGCGTTGCACTATATCGACCGTCCCCGGGTACAGCATCTCCGTCAGTGCCTATATCGTTAAGCACTATAGAACGACCCAATATCTCCCATCGAATATGGGGTTGATTTCTGCTGGAGAACTTGGCGCTGATTATAGCTGAGCTTTTGCTGGCGACGGTTAGTTCAAGGTCGCTTGGAAGGGGTAAATTCGATTGTGAAAATGCTGGATTGGAAAGTAAACCACCCGCTAATAATAGAGCAGGAAATAAGACCAACGTCCTTGGTTGCATAATGTAAGCCTCTTTTTATCATTGATGTGAATCGCAATTGCCACTTAATCACAATTAATAATGCGACAACTTAAGGCATAGTTGGCTAAACACATCTTGTCAAAAAAGAGAAATAAAAAAGCCCGCATAAAGCGGGCTTTTAAGCGATTACTTATTGGGTAAATCGCGTTTTGGACTGCCAGTGTAAAGTTGACGTGGACGAGCGATTTTATACGCGGTGCTTACCATCTCATCCCAGTGAGAGTACCAACCTACAGCGCGACCCAATGCAAAAATCACGGTGAACATTTCTGTTGGAATACCCACGGCTTTCATGATGATGCCAGAGTAAAAATCGACGTTTGGATAAAGCTTTTTAGAGACAAAGTACTCGTCAGACAAAGCAATTTGCTCTAAACGCATTGCGATAGGTAGCAATGGTTCGTTGTCAATTCCAAGCTCGTCGAGAACTTCGGTACATGTCTGCTTCATTACTTTGGCGCGTGGATCGAAGTTTTTATAAACACGATGGCCAAAGCCCATTAGGCGGAAACCAGATGTTTTGTCTTTGGCGCGTGCAACGCAAGCTTCGATGTTCTCGATGCTGCCAATTTCTTCGAGCATTTTAAGAACTGCTTCGTTGGCGCCACCATGAGCAGGGCCCCATAGCGTAGAGATTCCCGCGGCAATTGCAGCAAAAGGGTTGGTGCCAGAGGATCCACTTACGCGAACGGTTGAGGTAGAAGCATTTTGCTCGTGGTCAGCGTGAAGAATGAAAATGCGATCCATTGCATCTGCAACAGTTTTACTGACGTTAGGTGCTTTACCAGCCTCACCAAATGTCATGTGTAAATAGTTTTCGGCGTAAGATAGAGACTCATCCGGCGCAATAAATTCTAGGCCTTTGCCATGACGATATACCATTGCTGCCAAAGTTGGCATTTGGCCGATGAGGCGATAAGCCGTTTGAGTGCGTGACTCTTTAGAGGTGATGTCGATTTCATTGTTGTAAACAGCTGCTAAAGCAGCAACAGCGCTGCACAAAATCGCCATTGGATGTGCGTCGCGGCTGAATGTCTTAATAAGATTTTGTACGGAAATATCGACGTGAGAATTCTTTTTGACTTGAGCAATAAACTCTTCTTTTTGTTCAGCATTGGGTAGTTCGCCATTCAAAAGAAGGTAGCAAGTCTCCATGTAGTCGGAGCCTACCGCTAATTGTTCGATAGGGTAGCCGCGGTGCAAAAGCACGCCTTCGTCGCCATCAATGAATGTGATTTTTGATTCACATGAGGCGGTTGACATGAAACCGGGGTCAAAAGTAAACAATCCACTTTTAGTGATGCCAGTAACGTCAATAACGTCTGGGCCGATGGTGCTGGCGTAAATAGGCAAGTCAATCGTTGTTTCGATGCCATCAATCTTCAGATGTGCTTTCTTGTCAGTCATTACTGACTCCTATTCTTACAGATGGGAACAATATAAAGCGTGATTGGACGATAGTTGTCTAGTGAGCTAGATCTATTCGCGTGAGGCTGATCTATCGTCGCTTTAATCGCATGCGTGCAATCAGTATTTATTGCTGATCCTGCCGATGGTGGGCAGCATTATAGATGAGTTGAGTCGGAAGGAGGAAGGTTTGGCGATTGTTAATTTTATATTCAGCCGATAATTTTCGTTAATGGTGGCTAGACTTTGCGACAAAGTTGGTACTTTTTGGTGCGAAATTTACAAAACCTTCACGATTTATTTAGTGGATGTTGTTGAGCTGGTTGTTTTTGAAGCTGTTGCGAATGAATGTTGAGCAAAGTGCGTAATTAAGAGGATCGCTCCGTAAAATTTCCGTTAATCTTAGCTTGCTGATTTCAATAGGAAAAGTAGAAGGAGTGCAATGGCAATTCGTTTGTGTTTCTAAATGTCAATCTCTATAATGCGGCGCGACTTGCAGGAGAGTGAATTGAATTTGGCAGAAAATCAGCGAAATTCGAATCACTAGACTTAAATCCATGACAACATGGGCTATAGGTGAATCAACCGTGAACAAAAAAAGACCTGTCAACCTCGATATATCGACAATTAAATTTCCTATCACTGCGATTGTGTCCATTTTGCACCGCGTTTCTGGCTGTTTTTTATTCGCCGGTGTTGCGGTTCTTTTGTGGATGCTACAAACCAGCCTCTCTTCTCCAGAAGGTTTCGAAAGCATAGCGACCGCTGTAGCAAGTCCTTTGTGCAAATTTGTACTTTGGGTGGTGCTTGCGGCTTTGGCGTATCACACCGTTATGGGCATCCGTCACTTGATTATGGATCTGGGTGTTGGTGAAAGCCTCGAGGGTGGTAAGCGCGGTGCAACAATTGCGCTCGTTATCGCTATCGTATTGATCGTATTGGCAGGAGTTTGGATATGGTAACTTCAGTAACTAGCTTTGGTCGCAGTGGGCTGTACGACTGGCTGATTCAGCGTGTCAGTGGCGTTGTTATGGCAGCCTATGCCATTTTTATTGTTTCTTACTTGGTTTGTAATGGAGGAGTGTCCTATGAGCAGTGGACTGACCTTCATTCAAATCTTTGTATGCGTGTTTTCACATTAGCGACACTCCTGTCTTTTATTGCCCACGCTTGGATCGGCTTGTGGGCGACACTTACCGACTATGTAACCGTCCGTATGATGGGCCCTAAAGCGACATTCTTGCGTGTTTTCGCGCAAATCGTATTAGGTGCGTGCGCATTGACGTACTTGGTTTGGGGTATTCAAGTTATTTGGGGTATTCAATAATGGCGAACATGCGCACTATTTCATTTGACGGCATCGTAATTGGTGGCGGCGGCGCGGGTATGCGTGCTGCGTTGCAGTTGGCTCAATCAGGCTATAAAACTGCAGTTATTACAAAAGTATTTCCTACTCGTTCTCATACAGTTTCAGCACAAGGTGGTATTACTTGTGCGATCGCAAGTGCTGATCCTAATGATGATTGGCGTTGGCATATGTACGATACCGTAAAAGGATCGGACTACATTGGTGACCAAGACGCAATTGAGTACATGTGTTCAGTTGGTCCAGAAGCTGTATTTGAACTTGAGCACATGGGCTTGCCTTTCTCGCGTACTGAGAATGGACGTATCTATCAACGCCCGTTTGGTGGTCAATCGAAGAATTTCGGTGAGGGCGGGCAAGCTGCTCGTACCTGTGCTGCTGCAGACCGTACAGGTCATGCGCTTCTCCACACTCTCTATCAAAACAACGTTAAGAACAATACCGTGTTTCTTAATGAGTGGTTTGCCGTAGATTTAGTCAAAAACGCCGACGGTGCTGTTGTTGGTGTTATCGCGATCAACATCGAAGATGGTGAAACCGTCTACGTAAAAGCCAAAGCCACTGTGTTGGCAACTGGTGGTGCTGGACGCATATACGCTTCAACTACCAACGCTCATATTAATACTGGCGACGGTATTGGCATGGTGTTGCGTGCAGGATTCCCTGTACAAGATATCGAAATGTGGCAATTCCACCCGACCGGAATCGCAGGGGCAGGTGTGTTGGTGACCGAAGGTTGCCGTGGTGAAGGCGGTTATCTGATCAACAAAGATGGCGAGCGCTTCATGGAGCGTTATGCGCCAACTGCCAAAGACTTGGCGGGTCGTGACGTTGTGGCTCGCTCAATGATTCAAGAGATTATTGCCGGACGTGGCTGCGGCCCTAACGGGGATCACGTGCTCTTAAAGCTTGACCATTTAGGTGAAGAAGTTCTTGAGAGCAAGTTGCCTGGTATTTGTGAGCTTTCTCGTACTTTTGCTCACGTCGATCCTGTTTATGCGCCAATTCCTGTTGTACCAACTTGTCATTATATGATGGGTGGTGTTCCTACAAATATTCACGGTCAAGCTCTCACAATCGATGAAAATGGCAACGATAAAATTATCGATGGTCTATTCGCTTGTGGTGAAGTGGCGTGTGTGTCTGTGCACGGAGCTAACCGTTTAGGCGGTAACTCATTGCTTGACTTGGTTGTATTTGGTCGCGCTGCCGGTCTGTACATCGAAAAAGCACTCCGCGAAGGTGTTGAGCTTAATGATGCGACTCAGTCGGATATTGATCGTGCGATGGAGCGTCTAAATCGCCTGAATAATTCATCGACTGGTGAAAATGCATCTGCGCTTCGTAAAGAGCTTCAAACCATTATGCAGAACTACTTCGGGGTGTTCCGTAATGGTGAATTTATGCAAAAAGGCATCGAGCAACTTAAAGCGCTCCGCCCTCGCATAGAGAATGTTGCCATTTCGGATAAGAGTAATGCGTTTAACACTGCGCGTATTGAAGCTCTCGAACTGCAAAACCTTCTTGAAGTTGCCGAAGCAACAGCAATTGCGGCGGAAGTTCGTAAAGAATCACGTGGTGCTCACGCTCGCGAAGACTACACCGAGCGCGATGACGAAAATTGGTTGTGTCACTCTATGTATTTCCCTGCCGAGAAGCGTGTGGGCAAGCGTGCAGTTAACTTTGCACCTCGCACTATGCAGCATTTCGAGCCGAAGAAACGTGTGTACTAATCAGGGGAATCGTCATGAGTATGTTAAAAGTACAGGTCTACCGCTATAACCCAGAAACCGACAACGCGCCTTATATGAAGACCTATGAGATCGACACTCAAGGCAAAGATTTGATGGTGTTGGATGTTCTGGAGCTTTTAAAAGCACAGGATGAGTCCCTAGCTTATCGTCGTTCTTGTCGTGAGGGTGTTTGCGGCTCCGATGGCATGAACATTAATGGTAAGAATGGATTGGCTTGTATTAAGCCATTATCTGAGTGTGTGAAAAACAATACGCTAACTTTGCGCCCCTTACCTGGGTTGCCAGTAATTCGCGATTTGGTCGTAGATATGACCCAGTTCTACGATCAATATAAGAAGGTCGAACCATATTTGCAGAATAATACGCCAGCTCCCGCGATCGAGCGCCTTCAATCTCCTGAAGAGCGCGCTAAACTCGATGGCCTATATGAGTGTATACTTTGCGCATGTTGCTCAACTAGCTGTCCTTCGTTCTGGTGGAATCCTGATAAATTCATCGGCCCAGCCGGTTTATTACAGGCGTACAGATTCTTGGCAGATAGCCGTGATTTGGCGACTGAACATCGCTTAAGTAAGTTAGATGATCCATTCAGCGTTTTCCGTTGTCATGGTATTCAAAACTGCGTAGCGGTTTGTCCAAAGGGGTTAAATCCCACTAGGGCAATTGGCCATATTCGTAATATGTTGTTACAGAGCGCTACCTAATGGTGGCGCTTTTCTGCATTTGTTTGTAAGAAAAAATAGATTGATTTATTGCTCGATTTAGTAGCATCTAACATCAGTGGCGCTAAAGCGGTTAATAGGTTGGTCGTCAGTTGATTAAGAGACTTGTCTCTGTTTAAGAAGGTGGGTGGAATGCAAGACAGCATTATGGAGCAATATTGGAGCACGTCTCATATTTCCGGTGGGAATGCTGCTTACGTCGAAGAGCTCTACGACACGTATTTACATAATCCTAATGCCGTTCCTGAAGAATGGCGTAACTATTTTGATCAATTGCCTCGCGTTGAAGGCGTGTTGACTCAAGATACCCCACATTCGGTCATCCGTGCCCAATTTGAACAATTGGGCAAAAATCGTGTTCGCACCGTTACAGTTAGCGGTGGCGCCACTTCTGATCAAGAACAAAAGCAAATCAAAGTATTGCAGCTGATCAGTTCCTATCGTTTTCGCGGTCATCAAAAGGCGCAGCTTGATCCTCTAGGAATCATGGTGCGTCCACCTGTGGCTGATCTTGATCTAAGCTTTCATGGCCTTACAGCAGCTGACTTAGATACTGAATTCAATACCGGCACCTTGTTCATCGGTAAAGATCGCGCTCCTCTGCGTGAAATTGTTGAAGCGCTCGAGCAAACCTACTGCGGTCATATCGGTGCTGAAATCATGCATATCACTCCTTTGGCAGAAAAGCAGTGGTTGCAGCAGCGCCTCGAAAGTGTTCGCTCTAACCCTCAATTCACCAAAGAGCAACGCTTAGCATTACTTGAGCGTTTAACTGCCGCGGAAGGATTAGAAAAGCATTTGGATTCTAAGTATCCAGGTACAAAGCGTTTTGGACTTGAGGGTGGAGAAAGTTTCATCCCACTAGTTGATGCTTTGGTTAAGCGCGCTGGTACCTACGGTGCTAAAGAAATCGTGCTGGGAATGGCTCACCGCGGTCGTTTAAACGCGTTGGTTAACGTGTTTGGTAAAAACCCTGCCGATTTGTTCGCTGAGTTTGATGGCAAGCGCTTGGTGGATACCTCTGGTGACGTGAAATATCACCAAGGCTTCTCGTCAAACGTCATGACGCCAGGCGGAGAATTACACATGGCGATGGCGTTTAACCCATCTCACTTGGAGATTGTATCGCCAGTTGTAGAAGGCTCAGTTCGTGCCCGCCAAGATCGCCGCAAAGATGCCACAGGTCACAAAGTTGTCCCGATTGTTGTGCATGGCGATGCTGCTTTTGCTGGTCAAGGTGTGGTTATGGAGACGTTTCAAATGTCTCAAACTCGCGCTTATGGCACCGGCGGAACATTGCACATCGTTATCAATAACCAAGTTGGTTTCACTACCAATAAGCGCGAAGACGCTCGCTCGACTGAATATTGCACCGATGTAGCAAAAATGATCGAAGCTCCGATTTTCCACGTTAATGGAGACGATCCAGAGGCTGTTCTTTTCATCGCTCAATTGGCGATGGATTATCGCTACGAGTTTAAAAAAGATGTAGTGATTGATCTTGTTTGCTACCGTCGTCGCGGTCACAACGAAACTGACGAACCTTCTGCAACTCAGCCGTTGATGTACAAAATTATTCGTTCATTAAAAACGACTCGTACGCTTTATGCGGATAAGTTAATTGCGGAAGGTTTGGTTACACAAAACGCTGCAGACCAACTCACTACCGATTATCGTGCGGCTTTGGACGAGGGTAAGCATGTTGCTTCAGGATTGGTGAGTGAGCCTGATCGTTCGTTATTTGTGGATTGGACTCCTTACATTGGTCACAACTGGCTTACAGAAGCTTCAACAGGTTATGAACTGAAAGCCTTGCAAGCCGCCGCAAATAAAATGTGTGACATTCCTGACGGAATTGTGCTTCAGAAGCAAGTCGAGAAAATTTACGAAGACCGTCGCAAGATGGCTGCTGGTGCGCTCCCCCTCAATTGGGGTATGGCAGAGACATTGGCGTACGCGACTCTCATTGAGCAAGGCTATCCAATTCGCATGACTGGGCAGGACGTTGGGCGTGGAACCTTCTCGCATCGTCACGCGGTGATTCATAGTCAAAAAGACGGTACTGCTTATGTGCCTCTCGCTAACATGAATCCCGATCAGCCAGATTTCGTTTTATACGATTCCTACTTATCAGAAGAAGCTGTTCTTGCGTTCGAATATGGTTATGCCACTACAGCTCCTAAAGGCTTAGTGATCTGGGAAGCGCAATTTGGTGACTTTGCTAACGGCGCTCAGGTGGTGATCGACCAATTTATCACCAGTGGTGAGCATAAGTGGGGTCGTTTGTGTGGATTGACCATGTTATTGCCTCATGGCTACGAAGGTCAGGGACCAGAGCATTCTTCCGCCCGACTAGAGCGATTCATGCAATTATGCGCAGAACACAACATTCAAGTTTGTGTGCCATCGACTCCTGCTCAGGTTTTCCATATGCTGCGTCGCCAGGCGATTCGCCCAATGCGCCGTCCATTGGTCGTGATGAGCCCAAAATCGTTGCTGCGCCATAAACTTGCAACTTCAACGTTGGAGGAATTAGCTAATGGTGCATTCCAAAACGTTATTACTGATAAATCCATCGATGCCAAAGGTGTTGAGCGTGTAATTTTGTGTAGCGGTAAAGTTTATTACACTCTATTAGAGGAGCGTACCGCGCGTGGATTGGATAACGTGGCCTTAATTCGTCTGGAACAGCTATATCCGTTCCCAGAAGCTGAATTGGCCGTTGCTCTTGGGGAGTTCAAGAACATCAAAGATATCTATTGGTGTCAAGAAGAGCCCATGAACCAAGGTGCTTGGTACAGCAGTCAGCATCATATGCGTAAAGTTATCCAAGAAGTTTACGGTAGTGCACTACATCTAGAATATGTTGGACGTGACGCTTCGGCAGCGCCAGCGTGTGGTTACATGTCGGCACATATCGAAGAAGAAAAACGATTCGTGAATAAAGCGCTTACGGTGTAAGCGCTTTTCCTGATTTAATGAGTGAATAAATCCTAGCGCTACAGAGAGATGGAATAATGAGTATTGAAATTAAAGCCCCTACATTCCCCGAATCGGTTGCCGACGGCACAGTAGCTACATGGCACAAAAAGCCAGGCGAGGCCGTTAAGCGCGATGATTTAATTGTTGATATTGAAACGGACAAAGTGGTTCTTGAAGTTGTTGCCCCTGCAGACGGCAGTATTGCTGAAATCATAAAGGGCGAGGGCGAAACTGTTTTAAGTAATGAAGTTATTGCGAAATTTGTTGCGGGTGCCGTAGCAGCTCCCGCAGCAGAGCCTGCGGCCAAGGCAGAGGTTGCCGAAGCGCCAGCTGCTCAGGCTGGCGAGAAGCTAGTTAATCCAGCGGCTCGTAAAATGGCTGAAGAGAACAATGTTAATACATCTAGCGTTGCAGGCACTGGCAAAGATGGTCGTGTTCTCAAAGAGGATATTGCAAATCATTTGAAGGCGGCTCCAGCGTCAACTTCAGCGGCTCAAGCACCAGCTGTTGCCCCATTAGTGGCAGAGGGTGATCGCACTGAGAAGCGCGTTCCTATGACCCGTCTTCGTAAGCGTATTGCCGAGCGCTTGCTCGAAGCATCTAGTACCACCGCGATGTTGACCACGTTTAACGAAGTTAACATGAAGCCAATTATGGATCTTCGCGCTAAATACAAAGATCAATTCGAGAAGTCGCATAACGGCACTCGTTTAGGTTTCATGGGCTTTTTTGTGAAAGCAGCGGCAGAAGCTCTTCGTCGTTTCCCAATTGTTAATGCGTCTATCGATGGCAACGATGTTGTATACCATGGTTTCCAAGACATCGGCGTTGCGGTTTCTACCGACAAAGGTCTGGTAGTGCCTATCTTGCGTAACGCAGAAAACATGAGCATCGCCACCGTCGAAAATACTATTCGTGACTTCGGCATGCGCGCTCGCGATGGGAAACTTGGTATCGAAGAAATGACTGGCGGTACCTTTACTATTACTAACGGTGGAGTTTTCGGCTCTCTGCTTTCGACTCCAATCTTGAATTTACCCCAATCCGCTATTCTGGGAATGCATAAAATTCAAGAGCGCCCAATGGCGGTAAATGGTAAAGTGGAAATCCTGCCAATGATGTATTTGGCACTGTCTTACGATCACCGTTTATTAGATGGTAAAGAAGCGGTTCAATTCTTGGTCACCATCAAAGATTTGCTAGAAGATCCAGCGCGTCTGTTGCTTGAGATCTAACTTTTTGAACGCCTCTAGTAACGCTAGGGGCGTTTTCTTGTAAATGACTGTTGCTCAAAAGGCAGGAGTCGCCAGTAAATAGAATGGGAACACATTTATGTCAGATAAATTCGATGTGGTAGTGATTGGCTCGGGCCCTGCGGGCTACGTGGCTGCAATCCGTGCTGCGCAGTTAGGTTTGAAAACTGCATGTATTGAAAAATGGCGCAATGCTGAAGGTAAACTTGTAAATGGTGGTACATGCTTAAACGTGGGATGTATCCCATCGAAAGCGTTGCTCGATAGTTCTTACAAATTCCACGAAGCGAAAGACTCATTCAAAGTACACGGTATTACCACTGGAGAAGTGTCTATCAATGTGTCCGAGATGATTGCTCGTAAAAATGCAATTATCAATCAATTTACTGGTGGTATTGCAGCACTGTTCAAGGCTAACGGTGTGACGTCTATTGCGGGCACCGGCAAATTATTGGCGGGTAAAAAAGTTGAAGTTACTGATGCTGATGGCAAGGTGACTGTCCTTGAAGCAGGCAACGTTATTCTAGCAACTGGTTCACAGCCTATTGATATCCCACCTGCTCGTGTTGACAACAAGGTTATCGTCAACTCGACAGGCGCATTGGAATTCACAGAAGTTCCTAAGCGTTTAGGTGTGATTGGTGCGGGTGTAATCGGTTTGGAGTTGGGCAGTGTTTGGAGTCGCTTAGGCTCTAAAGTCGTCGTACTTGAAGCTCTTGATTCGTTCCTCGCCATGATGGATCAGCAAGTTGCTAAAGAAACCCAAAAAATTCTTACTAAGCAAGGTTTGGAAATCCGTACTAGCTCACGTGTGACGGGTTCAGAGATAAAT
This sequence comes from Cellvibrio sp., assembly GCA_051885175.1. Classification (GTDB taxonomy): domain Bacteria; phylum Pseudomonadota; class Gammaproteobacteria; order Pseudomonadales; family Cellvibrionaceae; genus Cellvibrio. Next base: position 252,094 of record JBJEWS010000011.1, on the reverse strand, counting down.
GGAAATGAAGTTACTGTGACTTACCTCGACAAAGACGGTAAAGAGCAGAAAGAAACATTTGATAAGTTGATCGTTTGTGTTGGACGTCGTCCTTACACCGAGAATCTTTTGGCTGCAGATTCGGGTGTTAATCTGGACGAGCGTGGTTTCATCTTCGTAAATGATCAGTGTGAAACTAACGCACCTGGTGTTTGGGCTATTGGCGACGTAGTTCGCGGCCCAATGCTCGCACACAAAGGCTCTGAAGAGGGTGTGATGGTGGCTGAGCGTATCGCTGGTCAAAAATCACAAATTAACTACGACATTATTCCGAGTGTTATTTACACCCACCCAGAGGTGGCAGCTGTAGGTAAAACGGAAGAGCAATTAAAGGCTGAAGGCGTTCCTTATAACGTTGGAACCTTCCCATTCGCCGCGATTGGTCGCGCTGTGGCTGCAGGCGAAAAAGATGGCTTCTTTAAGATCATTGCTCATGCTGAAACTGATCGCGTATTGGGCGCGCATGCTGTTGGTCCAAACGTGTCTGATCTTGTTCAGCAAGTGGCAATCGCAATGGAATTCGGTTCAAGCGCTGAAGACTTGGGTATGATGGTATTCAGCCATCCTTCTCTATCTGAAGCAGTCCACGAAGCGGCTTTAGCTGTGCATGGTCATGCGATTCATGCTGCTAATAAGAAAAAACGCTAATCGATACGAAAGCTATCAGATTTTCACTAACGGCAGCTGGCTCACGAGGCCAGCTTGCCATCGATAACCTCGTTGGTAGTTTTTACCAACTTTCGTCAAATGGAACTACACCATGAATTTGCACGAGTATCAGGGCAAGCAGTTGTTTGCCGAATATGGTTTACCTGTGTCCAAAGGTATTGCAGCTGCAACCGCAGATGAAGCAGAAGCGGCAGCGGTTGAACTTGGTTGTGACATGTTTGTTGTTAAAGCTCAGGTTCACGCAGGTGGTCGCGGTAAAGCTGGCGGCGTGAAATTAGTTAAATCTAAAGAAGAAGTTCGCGCTTTCGCCGAAAAATGGTTGGGTCAAAACTTAGTGACCTATCAAACCGACGAAAAAGGCCAACCAGTTAGCCGTATTTTGGTAGAAAACTGCACTGATATTGCCAAAGAATTATATCTTGGCGCAGTTCTGGATCGCTCAACTCGCCGTATCGTATTCATGGCGTCTACCGAAGGTGGCGTTGAGATCGAGAAAGTAGCTCACGAAACTCCAGAGAAAATTCTTAAAGCGATCATCGATCCATTGGTTGGTGCGCAACCTTACCAAGGTCGTGAATTAGCTTTCAAATTAGGTTTGGAAGGTAAGCAAATCAACCAATTTGTTAAGATTTTCCAAGGCTTAGCGAAGTTGTTTGTTGAAAAAGACTTGGCATTGATCGAAGTTAACCCATTGGTGATTACTCCTGAAGGTAACTTGCACTGCTTGGATGCTAAGTTGGTAGTAGATAGTTCTGCTCTTTACCGTCAGCCAGGCTTGAAGGCTATGCAGGACCCAACTCAAGAAGACCCACGTGAAGCTCACGCAGCATCATGGGAGCTTAACTACGTAGCGTTGGATGGTGACATCGGCTGTATGGTTAACGGTGCAGGCCTAGCGATGGGCACTATGGATATCGTTAAGTTACATGGCGGTAAGCCAGCTAACTTCCTCGATGTTGGTGGTGGTGCAACCAAAGAGCGCGTTGTTGAAGCTTTCAAAATTATTTTATCTGATGAAAATGTTAAAGCTGTTTTCATCAACATTTTCGGTGGTATTGTTCGTTGCGATATGATCGCCGAAGGTGTGATTGGTGCAGTTAAAGAAGTCGGCGTTAAAGTGCCTGTTGTAGTTCGTTTACAAGGTAACAATGCAGAATTGGGTGCGAAAGTTTTGGGCGAAAGTGGCCTTAACATCATCGCAGATACCGACTTGACTGGTGCAGCACAAAAAGTTGTTGCCGCAGCTGCTGCTAACGCTTAAGGGGTAAGTAATGAGTATTTTAATTAACAAAGACACTAAAGTAATTTGCCAGGGTTTCACTGGTGCTCAAGGTACTTTCCACTCTGAGCAAGCGATTGCGTACGGCACCAAGATGGTTGGTGGCGTGACTCCAGGTAAAGGCGGTCAAACCCACTTAGGTCTGCCAGTATTCAATACGGTTAAAGAAGCGGTAGAAGCAACTGGTGCAGAAGCATCGGTAATCTACGTTCCTGCTCCTTTCTGTAAAGATTCGATCTTAGAAGCGGCCAATGGCGGCATCAAACTAATCGTTTGTATTACCGAAGGTATTCCAGCGCTCGATATGCTCGAAGCAAAAGTAAAATGCGACGAGTTAGGTGTGCGTTTGATCGGTCCTAACTGCCCAGGTGTTATCACTCCAGGTGAATGTAAGATCGGCATTATGCCAGGCCACATTCACTTGCCTGGCAAAGTAGGTATTGTTTCTCGTTCAGGAACTTTGACTTACGAAGCTGTAAAACAAACAACTGATTTTGGTTTTGGTCAATCAACTTGTGTTGGTATTGGTGGTGATCCAATTCCAGGCTCTAACTTCATTGATATTTTGAAGTTGTTCCAAGAAGATCCAAAAACCGAAGCCATCGTTATGATTGGTGAAATTGGTGGTTCTGCAGAAGAAGAAGCTGCTGCCTTCATTAAAGCTAATGTGACCAAACCTGTTGTTTCTTACATCGCGGGTGTTACTGCACCGGCAGGTAAGCGTATGGGGCACGCAGGTGCGATTATTTCTGGTGGTAAAGGTACTGCTGCCGAGAAATTCGCGGCTTTGGAAGATGCAGGTGTTAAGACTGTTAAGTCTCTCGCTGACATCGGTAAGGCGCTTAAAGAAGTTACCGGCTGGTAATTTAGACAAGCACAAAAAAACGGCCTTAGGGCCGTTTTTTTGTGCTTGTGATTTATCAATCTAATTTATGGCACAGAAGAAGTAGTTTAAATGTGAGAATTGGCGCCTATTTCTGCGAAGAAATTTTAAAAGACATTTCATTATATGAATCACTCTGCCTACAATTGGCGACACAATAAATACACAAGTTTAAGTGAGGATAATATGAAATTGTTCAGAACCTTAGGTGTTATTGCCGCGGTATCTGTTGTCCTAGGAATGTTCGGTTGCTCGCAAAAAGAAAGCTCAGACGAAAGTCATGAATATTCCAGCGATTCTGGCCAGCCGCAACCTCAAGCCGACTTTACGGCGACTGAAAGTATTGAAGACGATTGCAACAAGCGTTTACTGGATGCGTTGCCCAACAAGCCGGAACTTGAAGGCGCTAAGCTCTCATACACTCAATGTGGCTACAGTGAGGCAGCTAGAGTATGGGAGAAGCCAGAGGCTGTTTTAGAAATCACATTGACTGATTCTCAGGCCCAACCCTCGGCGGTAGTGGCAGCAAGCCCAGTTGGAGAAATGTCCAAAAAAACCTTAGCGATTAAATTTGGCATGACGAAGCAAGGCGTCCAGATGCTGGTTGACAGTCGAGCAGTCTTGCTGGAGCAACCAGCAGCTTTGAGTGCTTTGGGTGGTGAAGGCTATTTACCATTCATTTACGAATTCGCACCGGGCGATTTAGCTGCTGTAGGCGTTAACCGCGGGCGGGGAGCAGACAATTTACTTGCTACTTATAAAAATCGCTACGTGATTGAGGTTGAACGGTCTGATAGAGAGCTTTACGATGATAACCGTAAGGCCGAAGCAGCTTATAAACCACTTTTTGACATGATTAATCTGACGGCACTCAATTAATCTTCAGATTGCGCTGTGCTTATCGTAAGCACAGCGCTATGTTCAGCTTTACTTACGTCCCACCACAATAAATATCTCTTCCGTTAAAAGCTAACTACTATATACAATTCCCAATGATCGATTTTCGCTGCAAATGAGCGATTATTGGCGTGTTTATAAGCATTGTGCTTTATTTTCTACGTGGAATATGGATAATTGCGCGCCAGTTTTAGATTCTGGACCGATCTTCGATCGACATCAGTGACGATCTCTCTTTAATTTCGCTTCGGCGAACGCCACTAAAAGGTTGGGTTATTGGTTGAGCAGCTCTAAAAATACATCTTCTTGGTCCCCCCGCGAATCTGCCGAATTGTACGGAATTGATGAATGGAGTAGTGGCTATTTCGGCATCTCACCTAATGGTGAAGTTGTTGTTCGGGCACCGACATCCTCCGGTGAATCACAAGTCTCTCTAATGGAAATTATCGATGGTCTACAGCAGCGTGGCTTGCACATGCCTGTATTGTTGCGCCTAGAAAACTTGATCGATAAACGCATTAGTACCTTGAATGAATCCTTTGCAAAGGCGATTGCCGCTACAGGTTATCGCGGTCAATACCGCGGTGCTTTCCCTATCAAAGTCAATCAGCAAAATCACGTCATCGCCGAAATTGCGCGATTTGGTGAGCGCTACAACCATGGTTTGGAAGCGGGTAGTAAAGCAGAATTGATGATTGCGCTGGCGACATTGCAAAATCGAGAGAGCCTTATCATCTGTAATGGCTACAAAGATTCGGAGTTTATACAGCTAGGCCTCCAAGCGCGTAAATTAGGTTTTAAGTGTTTCTTTGTGGTCGAGACACTCGCCGAATTGCCACACATTATTCGTTTAAGTCGAGAAATGGATGTTGAACCACTTATCGGGGTTCGACTCAAACTATCGACGAAGGTAGAGGGACACTGGAGTGAAGATAGCGGCGATCGGAGCCTATTTGGTCTTAACACCAATGAACTAATCACTGTTGTCGATGAGTTGAGAGCGGCTGGTCTTTTACATTGTTTCCAGCTGTTGCATTTCCATTTGGGTTCACAAATCCCCAACATCCGTAGTATTCGGGCTGGCGTGCTTGAGGCTTGCCGTTACTATATCGAACTCGTCAATGAAGGCGCTCCACTCGGATATATTGATCTAGGTGGTGGTCTGGCAATTGACTATGATGGAACTAGTAGTACCAGTGGACATAGCCGAAATTACTCGGTCGAAGAATATTGTGTAGATGTGGTGGAAGTGATTCAAGAGTGTCTCGATGAGCATCGTATCGAGCATCCGACTATTGTGACCGAATCAGGTCGTGCAACAGTCGCACACACAGCAGTACTTTTGTTTAACATTTTAGACGTGACTCAGTACGAACCGACTGAAATTCTCACTGAGATTCCTCCCGACAGCCATGAAATGATTCAGAATTTATGGCATTCGCTTTCGGTTATCAGTACTTCTAATCTGCAAGAGTCCTACAACGATCTTCTTTATTATCGCGATAAAATTCGCGATATTTTCCACTCAGGTGACATAAGCCTCCGCTATCGTGCATTAAGTGAAAATATTTATTGGATGGGGATGCAGAAAATTGCATCACTTATTCCTGAACTCAAGCGGGTTCCTGCTGAGTTAGAAACCTTGCAAGAGCAAATTGCGGATATTTATTACGGCAATTTCAGTGTGTTTCAATCGCTTCCCGATGCTTGGGCAATTTCCCAAGTGTTTCCTGTGATGCCGATTCACCGTTTAAACGAAAAGCCCGATCGCCAAGTTGTGATTGCGGATTTGACCTGTGATTGCGATGGCAAACTGAAAAAGTTTGCAGTGCCCGATGGTGAATCAACAACTTTACCGTTGCACTCCATTAAAGTCGGTGAAGAGTATTACTTGGGCGTATTCTTAGTCGGCGCTTATCAAGAAACCTTAGGTGACCTACACAATTTATTCGGTGACACCAACGTCGCTAGTGTGCGTGTAAACGACGATGGCAGCATCGATTTTGTTCATGAGATTCATGGTGATAGCATTGCCGACGTACTGAGTTATGTTGAATATGAACCTAACACCTTGTATCAGCAATTTCGCACTACTGCAGAGCGTGCAGTGCGAGACGGAATTATTAGCGTAGCGGATCGTCAACAAATGTTGGCGGCGTATTCCGAGGGCTTACGCGGTTACACCTATTACGAAAAATAGCGGATTGCTTTAACTGTCAGGAGTGAAGACTATGGCAAAAGTATTGATTATAGGCGCCGGCGGCGTGAGTAATGTTGTGGTACACAAATGTGCGCAACTGCCCGAAGTATTTACGGAAATTACATTGGCTAGCCGCACAGAAGCGAAGTGCAAGGCGATTGCCGAGATGATTGATCGACCAATCAAAACCGCACAAGTTGATGCTGATAACGTTCCTGAACTAGTGGCGCTCATTAAGGCGGAAAAACCTGATTTAGTTATCAACGTTGCACTGCCATACCAAGATTTGCACATTATGGATGCGTGTCTCGAAACTGGCGTAGATTACCTAGATACTGCAAACTACGAGCCTCTAGATACCGCTAAATTTGAGTACTCTTGGCAGTGGGCATATCAAGATAAGTTTAAGGAAGCGGGCTTAACGGCATTGCTCGGCTCGGGGTTTGATCCGGGTGTAACTAACGTCTTTACTGCTTATTTGAAAAAGCATTATTTTGATGAGATTCATTACCTCGATATTATCGACTGTAATGCGGGTGATCACGGCAAGCCATTTGCGACTAACTTCAACCCAGAAATTAATATTCGTGAAGTGACTGCGAATGGTCGTTATTACGAAAATGGTGAGTGGGTCGAGACACCACCGCTGAGCATTAATCGGGTATTTGATTTCCCGGCCGAGATTGGCCCCAAGAAAATCTACATGATGTATCACGAAGAGCTCGAATCGCTCGTGAAACACTTCCCCGATATTAAACGTGCGCGCTTCTGGATGACCTTCTCTGATAACTACTTAAAGCACCTCGAGGTGTTGGGCAATGTCGGGATGACGGGCATTGAGCCTGTGATGTTCGAAGGTCGTGAGATTGTGCCCTTGCAGTTCTTGAAGGCGTTGCTGCCTGATCCAGCAAGTTTAGGCCCGCTAACTAAAGGTAAGACTTGTATCGGATGTTTGGCTCGTGGTTACAAAGATGGCAAGCCTAAGGTGATGTTTATTTACAACGTGTGTGATCACGAAGAGTGTTATCGCGAAGTGAAATCTCAGGCTATTTCTTATACCACCGGCGTGCCGGCGATGATTGGAGCCAAAATGATTTTAGAGGGCAAATGGAAAGCGCCAGGTGTATGGAATATGGAACAATTTGACCCTGATCCTTTTATGGAGGATTTGAATCGGTACGGGTTGCCATGGCAAATTGCTGAAATTGACCCCGCTGTAATGCACGAATAATTTTTTAAGGCGTAAACAAAATAACCCCAGCAATTAATGTTGTTGGGGTTATTTATTTTTGGTGAATAAATTATGCATAAGTGTCATTCGTTTTCCGCTTTTGATCCGACCAGAGTGCCTTCACCCTGTTTTGTTGTTGATGTAGCCAGCGTCGAAAAGAATTTAAAAATTCTTCATCGAGTTCAGCAGGAGAGTGGGGCAAAAGTTTTGGCTGCCCTTAAAGCATTTAGCTGCTGGAGCCTCTCTCCAATGGTGAGTCAATACTTATCGGGAACTTGCGCGAGTGGACTGCATGAAGCAAAGCTCGGACGTGAGGAGTACGGTGGCGAAGTGCACTGTTATTCCGCTGGCTATAAAGAATCCGACCTCATTCAAATTCTTGCCATTGCAGATCATGTTTTGTTTAACTCATTTTCGCAGTGGTCACGTTTTAAATCGATGGCATTGGCGGCGCAGCAACAACGGCCACAATTGAAATTTGGAATCCGTATCAATCCTGAACATAGTGAAGGCGACGTACCACTATACGATCCTTGCTCACCTTGTTCACGGATGGGGGTTTCGATAGCAGAGTTTGAGCGCGCACTCATCGAAGAGTCAAATTTACTTGAAGGTATTTCCGGATTTCATTTTCACACCCTTTGCCAGCAAGACCTTCCACCCTTACAGCGTACGATTGATGCGGTTGTGAGAAAGTTTGGCCGATATTTTTCGCAGCTGAGTTGGATTAATTTCGGAGGTGGACACCACATTACTCGCGATGATTACCAAGTCGATGAGCTAATCGATCTACTCAAAGTTTTTCAAGCTAAACATCAGTTGCAAGTTTATCTTGAGCCTGGCGAGGCGGTTGCTATTGGAAGTGGTGTGCTAGTCGCTGAAGTGCTTGATATCGCACGAAATGGAATGGCACAAGCTATTTTGGATACCTCGGCAACTTGCCATATGCCAGATGTACTCGAAATGCCTTATCGAGCAGATGTGATAGGTGCTGGCGAAGCCGACGAACTCCCTCACACTTATCGTTTAGGCGGCATGACCTGTTTAGCCGGGGATGTGATCGGAGATTACTCGTTTTCAGAGTCTTTGAAGGTGGGCGATAGAATTATGTTTGACGATATGTCGCACTACACCATGGTGAAAACAACCACATTTAATGGCATTAACTTACCGAGCATTGCCTTATGGGATTCGCGTACGGATGAATTAAAAGTGATACGCGAGTTTGGTTACGAAGACTTTAAGCAGCGCCTGTCATAGGCACTTTTTTATTTTGATTTTAAAAATCCAAGAGGTGTTTTTTGTCCGCAGTACGAAATAAAGCAATCATTGGCCTAGTTAACCCTAAAAGCCCAAGCAATATCGGAATGATCATGCGAGCGGCAGGATGCTATGAAGCTGAAGAAGTCGTTTACAGTGGTAATCGATACGACAAAGCTAAGAAATTCCACACCGATACACAAAACAGCGTCGATCATATTTATTTGAGTCATCAAGAAAATATTCTCGACGGGGTGCCCAAAAATTACGCGATAGTCGGTGTTGAACTTGTAGAAGGGGCGATTCCGTTGATGGACTTTGTGCACCCAGAACAAGCCTTTTATTTGTTTGGTCCCGAAGATGGCTCACTTACTCAAGAACAAGTTGATGCTTGTGACTATGTAGTTTATATCCCGACAGTAGGATGTATGAATCTTGCTTGTACGGTCAATGTGTTGCTTTATGATCGACTCGCTAAGTCGCCGCAGGATGCGATTCGTTCGCGTCCTGTCAGCGAAAATAAAGATCGAAACAATCAAACGAAAGTGAATAAATTAAGTGCGTAATTAAGCCCACGTTCGTTTCACTAGGTGTGCATCAACCACTGACGAAAGTTTGATAAACGTACCGAGCCAGCATTATCAACGACATGGCGACGATTAGGTAGCGTAGAAGGTTCACTCGGATATTCAGTAATGAACGCGCTCCTAAATTGGCCCCTATCAATTGGCCTGCGATCATGATTAATCCGCACAGCCAAGCAATTTGTCCCATGGCTGCGAAAACAAACAGAGCGGCGATATTACTAGCTAGATTCAAGGCTTTGGCTTCGACAACGCTTTGCACTAATGGTTTGGCTCGAAGAGCTGCCCCTGCCGTTGCAAAAAAGGAACCTGTGCCCGGGCCGAACATGCCATCGTAAATCCCAATTAACGGGACGACGAAGCGTTGATAAATCGGATGCGAAATTTTAGGTTCGTCGGTTGCGAGTTTTAAATAGGGCGAAATCAAGGTGTAGCCAGCAATAAACACAAGCACAAGCGGGATGATAATGTTGATCGCGCGAGTATCGATAAATTGAACTATCACCGCTCCAACTAAAGCACCTAAAAACGAGGCAATGAATAGCCCTTTAATCTCGCTCCAGGGCATTCGTTTTTGTTTGGTGAGAAATATCACGGCGCTGCCGGTACCGACTGAGCTTTGAAATTTATTAGTACCCAATGCAGCGAGTGGCGGTAAGCCTGCAATGATTAATGCCGGAATAGTGAGCAAGCCGCCGCCGCCCGCAAGCACATCGATGTAGCTTGCGATCACGGCAATCAAAAATAAAAAAATGATAATTTCTACCGAAATTTCCATAAGAAAACTTATGCCTTTGGCTCGGGTGAATCTTGAGGCGTCTCTTCTTCGAGCGGAAGCTCAGGTAAGAATCCCCCAGATTGATGCGACCACAACTGCGCGTAAGATCCTTTAGCCGCTAATAGTTCGTGGTGTGAGCCTTGCTCGATAATTTTGCCTTTGTCCATCACGATGAGTCGGTCCATTGCGGCAATGGTCGATAGACGGTGTGCAATAGCAATGACGGTTTTGTTTTGCATCAACTTATCGAAGTTACTTTGAATCGCTGTTTCCACTTCAGAGTCGAGCGCCGAGGTGGCTTCGTCCAGAAATAGAATGGGTGCGTTTTTCAGAAGTACCCGAGCAATTGCAATGCGCTGGCGTTGACCGCCCGATAACTTAATGCCGCGCTCGCCAACGTGGGCGTCGTATCCTTTGCGACCTTCGGAGTCTTCTAGCTCTAAAATGAAATCGTGTGCTTCAGCTTGTTTGGCAGCGGCAATCATTTCGTCTTCTGTTGCATCAGGGCGACCATAGAGAAGGTTGTCGCGCACCGAGCGATGTAATAGCGCGGTGTCCTGAGTCACCATGCCGATGTGTTTGCGCAGGGATTCTTGAGTGACTTGTTTAATGTCTTGTCCATCGATCGAAATACTGCCAGATTGAATATCGTAAAAGCGCAGGATGAGATTCACCAGTGTTGATTTTCCCGCGCCTGAGCGGCCGACTAAACCGACTTTCTCTCCGGCTTTAATCGTTAAATTAAAATCTTTTAGTAATGTTTTTTCTTGCTTTCCATAATTGAATAAAACATTTTTAAACTCGATAGTGGGGGATTTGAGTTGGAGTTCGGTTGCGTTTTCTGCGTCTTGAACTAATCGTGGGGCAGCGATAGTGTTTAGTCCATCTTGAACAGTGCCGATGTTTTCAAAAATAGACGATACATCCCACATAATGGTTTGCGCCATGCCATTGAGGCGTAGCACTAATGCTATGGCCGCCGCAATTGCGCCAGTTGTAATGGCAAGATTTGACCAAAGCCAAATCGACATGGCCGCGATCGAAAAAATAAGCACCGCATTTAATAGCCAAACTAACGAGCTTAGCGAGGTTGCCAACCGCATTTGTGGATAGACCGTTTGAACGAAGTGCGTCATGCCTTCTTTCGCGTATTGCTCTTCGCGTTGCGAATGGGAGAAGAGCTTCACGGTCGCGATGTTAGTGTAAGTATCCACAATGCGGCCAGTCATGTCGGAGCGAGCATCGGCTTGCGCTTTTGCGACCTTAGAAAGGCATGGCAAAAAATAACGGAGTAGGCCGCAGTAAACAACAAACCAAGTAACGAGTGGAATGAGTAATCGCCAATCTAAACTCGCCGCCAAAACTAAAATGCCAGAAAAATACACCAGCATGTACAACAGCACGTCGACCATACGCATAATGGTTTCGCGCAAGGCGAGTGCTGTTTGCATAATTTTTGTGGCAATGCGCCCAGAAAATTCGTCTTGGAAAAATTGGTAGCTTTGGCCTAACAAATACCGGTGCGCAAGCCAGCGGATTCGCATGGGGAAGTTCCCCAAAATACCTTGATGCATGATGGTCGACTGCAGAAAAACGCCCAGTGGCAACACGATTAGAAGCAGTACCCCAATGCCTATCAGCGTGTATTTTTCGCTGGCCCAGAAGGTTTCGGGTGTGTGGGCATTAAGTTTGTCGACAATGCTGCCGAGGAAGGCAAATAGAGATACTTCCATAGCCGCGACACAGCCCGTCGCCAGCGCCATGAGAATAAAAATCCACGTGGAGCCTTTAACGTAGTGCTTAAAAAACGCATACAGTTGGGTCGGAGGTGTCGCGGGTGCTTGGGATGGAAAAGGGTTGATTAAGCGTTCGAAAAGAGAATACATAACTCACTCAATTGGGGCCGCGAAGGACATGAAATTAAACAAAAAAATTGGGGCCTATGGTACCAGTTTAGCCGTGCAATCCGGTATGCCCTGATTTTTATTCTATAAGCCCTTGTTATCACAGTTAATTTTTATATAGAGTGTGCCGTTCTCTTTTCCTAAATGGTAATAACAATGCGAACTTGGTTGGAATCGTTTGGCGCGGGAGCGCTTGGAGCACTTGCCATGTGCTTAACCATGTGGCTTTTCACACACTTTGGGATAACGCAGGAGTTGGGTGTCGCTCTTAAGGGCTCGCTTAACCAGCATTGGATGTACCCTAAAATTGTGTGGGGCGGCTTATGGGGATTATTATTTGCACTCAATTTTATTAAGGGTGGCATTTTCTCTCGTAGTCTTGTGATTGCTTTAATTCCAACCTTAATACACCTATTTGTCTTCTATCCTTATTATGAGAATGCAGGGGTTGCGGGTATGAAATTAGGCTTTCTTACTCCGTTTCTAACCTTCTTTTTCTACTGGGTGTGGTCGCTTGTGACCGCGATCAGTTTACGTTAACTCAAGGGTTCGTCATGAATTGGATACGCGCCTGTGCGCTGGCAATGATCTTAGTTAGCGTTAGCAGTTACACGAGCGCCCAATTTTTGCCGAACAACCGAGATTTATCCGAGGAGTCTCTCGGGCGATGGATGAATAGCAATCACGCCATGAGTTTGCTTATGGATGCTATAGATACGTCGCTCTCAACCGACGAACTTTATATGGCATTCGAGGCCTTGCCTGACGCAGAGCAAGACCGCGTTATCGCTGACATTCTTGAAGAGCATGAGCTAACCGAGCAGGCCCTTCGAGTGACGCGTCACTACGGCTGGAAGTCCATTGGTGAGTTTCGCCGGTATGGAACTCGACTGGGGAATGCCATAGCGGCCTATTTTGTTTGGCAAGATATGCAAGGTTTGAGTGACGAGCAAATCGCCTTAATGCAACAAACTGTCGATCCGGTGATTCTCGCGGTGACGCAAGAGGATATCGAGTTTGTGGCTCAACACGAAAAGATGTTGAGCCGATATATTCAATCTTACGCCTCCGAAATGTGAATTCCCTTCAAAAACGGCTAGATTATTTTTTGCGAATTTCGAGGGTCGCGAGACGCTCCAAAATGCTGATGCGCACTGCGGGGTCGTAAACGTCGACTGTGAACATAAATTCGTCGATGTCGAGCTCGTCGGCGAGCTGCTGGATTTGCTGCTCAACTTTGGCTTTTGGGCCAACTGCCGCGAGCGATAAAAATTCACGCACGCCGATTTCTTCCTGCGGTTCCCACAACCCAGCCATGCTATCGACCGGTGGTCGCAGCCACATAGGCTCTCCTCTAAACAGTGCCACTATTCGCTGCAAACTGGTTGTTGCCAAGTAATCTGCTTCTTGCTGAGTTTCACCTGCGATCACAGGCATTCCCAACATGACATGAGGTTTGTCTAAGCAAACCGAGGGTTGAAAGTTGGTCTTGTACAGATGCACCGCTTCGCGCATGAGCCTTGGTGCAAAATGCCCAGCAAACGCGTAGGGCAGCCCACGTTCAGCGGCTAATTGCGCGCTGTAAAGGCTGGAACCAAGCAACCAGATTGGCACTCGAGTTCCCATCCCCGGTACTGCTTTTAGTCGCTGTTGAGGCGCGCAAGGTTCAAGAAGTTGATAAAGCAACGCAACTTCGGCGGCAAAATCTTCTGCCGCATTTAAATCACGACGCAGAGCACGCGCAGTAACAGGGTCCGTACCGGGCGCGCGTCCTAAACCTAAGTCGATTCGATCGGGATACAAACAGGCGAGGGTGCCAAATTGTTCGGCAATCACCAATGGCGGATGGTTAGGTAGCATAATGCCGCCGGACCCTACCCGAATACGATCAGTATGAGCGGCAACATGGCCAATTAAAACGCTGGTGGCAGAGCTGGCGATACCTTCCATGTTGTGATGCTCGGCAAACCAAAATCGATTAAACCCCAATCTGTCTGCCGCGCGCGCATAATCTAACGAATGCGCAAAAGTTGTCGAGATAGCTTCGCCTTCTCGTACCGACGCAAGTTCAAGCAGTGAAAATGGAATTGTAGATTTCATGGCGTTGTCCTTTGTCTTGCTTTCATCAAAGTGTAGATCTCAATCCCAAGGCGGGTGGTCGAGCAAATGACAACACTATACTCAAGACACCCAGTGAAAGCAGTGTAGAAATGTCATGAAGTTGGTGTAAAAACATTTTCTAACGCCAAGCCATTGCAACAATGATTCCGATAAAATGGCGCTTTTTGTGCGGATGTATTCACATGTGGTTTGGCATTTCGGATTACGCGGCTTTTATCGTTGCCATTATTGTGTTGTTGGCTCTGCCCGGGCCGGGCAATCTCGCCCTAATTATCGCCACTGGTAAAGGCGGCTTTAAAGCGGGGTTGGCGGTGACGCTGGGTGTGATATTGGGCGACCAAGTCTTGCTCTGGTCGGCGGTGATAGGGCTTTCCGCTGTAATGGCTGCATATCCCTCGATACTCATAGTCATTCAAATCTTGGGTGCAATTTATTTAACTTGGCTCGGGATTCAATTGGTGAGGCCTACGCAGACGGCGCTTCCAATGATCCAGTTAAAAGGCCATGACTATGCGCGGCAGGCATTATTCATAACGCTGCTCAACCCTAAAGCCATTATGTTTTACATGGCGTTTTTTCCGCTGTTCATCGACCCTAAGCATCACTTAGGATTTATAACCTTTGCGGTGATGGCAATTACGATTGCCGTTCTGACACTGATTTACGGGATCATAGTAAGTCTTATTACATTAAAGTTCGCCGAAGCGGTGGCTCACAGTACGCGAGCAAGGCGCTGGCTAGAGTCGAGTGCCGGAATTTTGTTAATCATTTTCGGCATTCATTTAATGCTATCGAGAATTTAAAAACGCGCCGAAGCGCGTTTTTATCGTTGATTCTTACCAAGGCAGCGGCGGCGCGTCTAACCGTGGCCCATCGTAGTGTTCAACATGGCCAAAACGGTCAGAGTGATTAACCCAATCTTGATTGGCCTTGATAATGTCTTGCTTGTCGTAGCCAACAAAATTCCACCAGATTAGCAACTCTTTTTCGAGCGGCTCACCGCCGACTAAAAGTAAGCGTGTGTTGCTGCTCATTTCAACTTTAAGATGGCTGCGCCCCATTCCTAAATAAATGAGTTGGTCTTGTACGACGGTTTCGCCTTCGGTAACCAGGCTTCCTTCAAGCACCAAAATGCCGTATTCAAAAGCTGAGTTAAGTTCGAGCGCAGCCGCTGCTGCATTCTGGTTAAGAACTTCTAGACCAATCAGAGGCGAATGAACGAGCGTAGGTGCTCGATGATCGAGATATTCACCAGCAAGGAGAGTGAATTGGCAATTGTTGGCATGCCACCTTGGCAACTCTGGGTAATGATGGAAAGCGGGGGCGATATCCTTTTTTGAGGGCGGTAATGCGATCCATAACTGCGCGGCGTGAAGAGTGGTTTCGTCATCAAGGCACTCTTCGGTGTGGCTAATGCCACGCCCAGCCGTCATGAGGTTGATTTCACCAGGGCGGACGACTTGTTCGGAGCCAAGGCTATCGCGATGTAACACTTCACCCTCAATCATCCAAGTAAATGTTTGAAGTGCGATATGTGGATGCGGGCCCACTCGCATGCCTTCGCCTGGGTGAAAGTCCGCTGGCCCTGCGTGATCGAGAAAGCACCAAGCACCGATGGTGCGGCGAGCCTTATTCGGTAATACGCGTGCAACCGGAATGCCTCCGCCGATTTGCGCCGTTCTTGCGTTAATGATGAGTGTCGTCATATCCATATCTCGCGTTGCGGGTCAGTTTTGCTGACCAGTGATGAGTTTAGTAAAAGTCTCGTATAAAAATGGTTTGACCTGATCGAACGGAAATTCGCAGCGCATAAATCCGTAAGCATAGGCGGCCGCTGTATAAGGCGGGAATTCGATTCGAGCCATTGCGGGAGTGAATGCCCAGTAATTGGCATCGTGAAATACTGCTCGAACATCTTCACCGTAAAACTCCTCATAGCTCGCTAATTCAAACTCCGTTTCTCTCGCGAGGTGTTTAATGCACTGCTCGATAATTGGCTGCATTTTATTTCCTGTGAAAATGGATTCGGCCGGAATAACTTCACCCGAGCGCAAATCAATGTGCTGGCTGTGGCCGTAATGCATGGGGTGTGCTGCGCGGAAAAAATAAGTTGAACCTGTGTGATCTATGCCTAAATAGCGGTCGTTAACGTAATGAATCTGCTGAAAGCTATGAAATTCGTTGGCCATACACTCGCCTTCATCCGAGAATTCATCTGGCTGTCGAGCGGCTTTGGGTTCGATAAGCGGCTCTAACAACGCATTTACTCGTTTTTTTACCAAAGTGTCCTCAGGTGTGAAGAGTAGATAGCTAAAGTGTTCGATGCCTTTGCCGTTACAGTGATGAGTTTCTGCGATAACGCGAGTCATTCCTTGAGGACGGATGTTAGGGTTTTCGGATAACTTCCAGCTGGATAAATACTCCTCATGCGCCTTGCGAATACATTCCAATGGATCGGATGGCTGATACTCCTCACATTCGGTCGTCGTCTTTTTTAGAAATGACTCATAAGCTGCTTCGACTTCTAAATCGTAGTAAGCGGTTGCCGCTTTAGCTTTCTCCACGAAGATCCGCTCGATTTCAGTTGTAGAAGCGAGGAGCGGCATACTAGAAAGCGTGAGCGTCAATAAAATGGCTTTTGGTGAGCTTTTCATGCAGTAGTTTCATCAAGTTAAAACACAATCATCGTATTATAGCGGCGCGAAGTTTGAATTGTTTTGAAAATATATGAATCTATTACGAATCCTAAAAGGGTTTGGAGTAATATACGCATTATTCCAAGTCCACCGTAATAATAGTAATAGAGGTTGTCGATGTCTCTGGATGTGAATCAGGAAGTAAGCCGTATTTCTCGTGAGTTAACAGATCGCGTAATGCAAAGTTATGGCCGTTGTTGTAAGGCTAACGACTTTTTCGAAGATTTTTACGAGCATTTTATACAAAGCTCTGAAGAAGTCAGAAGTAAATTTGTTAACACAAATATGACTGCGCAGAAAACACTACTGCGGCAAGGAATCATGAATTTAGTGATGGTCGCTCGGGGCATGCCAGATACCAAGCTTCGTCAGCTTGGCGAAACTCACTCGGCACGCGGATTTAATATCCAACCTCATCTTTACGATTTGTGGGTTCATTCACTACTCACCACCATTAAAAAACACGATCCAGATTATACGATTGATATCAAAGACGCATGGGTTGAAGTGTTAAATAAAGGAATTGCGGTAATTAAATCGCTTTACCATTCGTAAATCGGTTAGATTGATTTACATCGTTCTAAAGGTTGCGAAAGGAATTTCGCCCCAGCGTCGATCTTAACGCTGTATGGATGTTAAAAATGAAGCGAATAATAATATTGGTACTCAGTACACTCGTGCCCATGTTGGCATTGGCCAATGCTGAGCAAGATTTTTTACCTTACGACTTCACCAAGACACGTTATCTTATTATTTATAAAGATGGTTATTTTCAGCGTTACTCGCATTCGCCTTTTGCGCTTGAAAAAACAAGTGACGCTACCAACTTTTATTATGAACTTACCAATGCGCTTTCGCGTAAGCCGCTGACTAATCAGTTGCTTGCTAATCCTATTGTTCAAGCGGAGCAGCAAGGGTACGACGTTATTCTTGTTTCACCCGCTGCCAAGCGCCACATCAAAATTACCGAGCATTGGATTGCCGATGCTCACCGCAAAATACCTCTTTCCGAGAGCGAGCGCCAAAACATCACTCGCTACTTAAACGCATACCAAAACCCGACAACCGCACTCGCATTGAGCGATCACGATGTTCTTGTTTTTTCGCTTCAAAATAATTTAACGGCAGGCGAAGATCTGGACATCGATTTTGCGTTAGAAAATCAATCGGTAGATTTATCTAAAACATTCTTAAAAAATGCTGTTTCAAATCATGCAGATAAATCCAGTCCGTCGAGTGTCGATAATTTAGAGCGCCTTGCCCGTCTTAATAGTCTTAATCGTGATGCACCACGATCTGAAGATACATCGACTAAAATCGGTTACCAACTCACACTTTCCACCAAGCGCTCAGAATTGATAGCAAAGCGTGATAACTTGGCTCGCGATAAGCAGCAGAGCGCGAGTGCTGACACGCTCTACAAAACCAAAATCGGTGACGGAACGGCTTTGCCAAATTCTTCGTTATCGGCGTCCGGCGCTGACGTTGTCTTACCAAAGACTGGGTTAAAACAATTGGGTATGGAAAGCCATAATTACAAAATACTCATTGGTATATTAATTCTTGTATTAATTGGCGTTGTCTTGCTCCGGCGCTCGCAATCTTAATCGGCCTGCGATCATTTACGAGATTGTGATGCAGTAGTGATTATGGTGAGGGTGTTTCAGTTTGTATTAAGTTAAATAGCACTAGCCTGAGCCTCACATAGGTTTTAAAGGAACGCCAAGGAGAAGAGCATGAGAAAGGTAAAATTTCCGATAAGAGCTGTTATCTCGATCGTCTGGTTAGCTTGCGTGAGTGGCTCTGTATTAGCCGATCATTGGGATCACCGAGAGCGTCAAAACCAAGAACGCCATTACCAAGATAAAAATCGCCATAATGAAGAGTCTTATCGTCAAGAAGTTCGTCAAGATTGGGAGCGTGATCGTCAAAATAACATCCGTTTGCTTAACGAGAGACGAGACCAAGCGCATAGAAATCTCGATAAAAAAATGCGAGCGCTGGACAGGGAAGGGCAAGAGATCGACCGTTGGCAAAACGAGCAGCATCGATACACGAACGACCACAACCGCATTTCTCGTATCGCTAATCAAAAGCGTGAAGAGCTTAATCGTAAGCGCGAAAGGTTAAATCGAGATCGTGACCGAATGAATCGAGAATTTGACAATAAAATTAGAATGGCAAACGAAACTCAGAATAGACCTAGACGCCACTTCGACTAATACCGCAATCAAAAAAGGAGCCATTGGCTCCTTTTTTGATTTTGAAGTGTTCATCAGTTATCGTTTTATTCCAACAAAAATCGCATTGCCAGAAGTTTCATCCCAAGGAGAAATGGCTTGGTAATCAAGGTTGAAAATGTGTAGGTCGAAATAAGGCAAAAGTAACTTTTGCAGTTGTTTAAAATCTACTGCAACCATCGAGTGATGATCTCGCCAAAGTTTTACCTCACCGTTTTTGCTTTTCTCGATGGACAGTTGGAGTTGCTGTTGATCACCTTTGCCCGAATAAAACCAATTTGATTGGAAACTAAAATCGCTCCCCTCATGATGTAACTGCCTTTTTATTCCGGCGCGGTTGTCGATATAGCTTTTATCAACAGCGTTAAAGCAAAATATTCCGCCTGCGCGCAACGACTCATGGACTCGGCCAAAACAAGCGCGAAGTTTTTCAAGGCCTTGGTTGTAATGCATCGAATATAAGAAGCAGGTGATTAAATCCACTTGGGATGGAATGCTAAGCTCGCTCATATCCTGTTGTAGAAATGTAGCCTCGCTGCATCGCAGTTGGGCCAAATCGAGCATAGGTTGATTGATATCGACGCCTGTCGCTTGGTAACCCCAATCGATAAAATGCCGCAAATGAGGTCCAGTGCCGCAGGCTAAATCGAGGCAGTCTCGTCCGCCGTTACCGAGTAACTCGTGCAGCCGAAGCACATAAGCACTTTGCTCGTGATAATCGATATCGGAACACATCAAATCGTAGTATTGAGAGAGATCAGTATAAAGCGCGTTAACAGTCATAGCGAATAAGGCAGAATAATAGACAATCGCGATTATACAGGTGGCGTTAAATATTGCTCGTTATATTCATGCCCAATGGGCTCTTGCTTATCGTTTCAAGAGCCTTTCTGAGTGTTTCGTGAATAGGCTAATTGAATGTAGGGCGAGCTGTTTCTTGAAACGATAAGCAAATAAATGTTGGGTGAGGGCGCGTGGCCGAATCTTGACCTTACTTTGCCGCTAAGAAGTGTTGGGTTGATCAACATTTTATTGGCACGATTTATTTTGCCTTGCACTAGTGGTTGATACTATTTCGCACTCGAATAGCGAGTGTGAGTTGGTTCGTGTTAATTCGAACTTTGCTGTGAAATAATAAGCGGTCATCTAAAAAAGGAATTTTTATGAGCACGATTATTTTGTCATCTAACCAGATGAGTACTACGGAATTCAAGTTGTCGGATTTCGGAAAAGAGCCATTCTTATTCGGCCTTGGTGGTAAACCAGCCGACCATATTAAACCCTACACACCTTACTGTATCGGTCAACCCGACTCTCAAAACGCCGCCATAATCGCAAGTTTATCCAAACCTCAGACTGCCAAATGCATCGCTGATGGATGTCGAATCATGGGTGTTGATACGCTGTTGGGGTTGGCCGAAGTCTACGCCGCATTAGATGTTAGGGGCACTACCGTGGCGGCTGCAGCTTTCAGCGCGGGTGGGGATGCGCATAAGCGATTTGTAAAAAGCTTATCTGAACTCGAAAGTGCCTTGTTAAGAATGCATCAAAGCAAGGGTAACGTGGTTGAATACGGCCGTGCGCGTAGAGAAGCTGAAACGCTTTCTCGCAAAGTGAATCATGTGTTCAGCGCAGAAGTAAATAGTGCAACGGCCAAGATTAAATCTCGAAAAGGTGTTCCATTAAAAGATTTCACTCGTGCCGAAAATATCGCAAAAAGCAGTCGCAATATCGATAAACTAAATTTTTTAGATCTTACAGATGTCCAGCGTCTTACCAAGTTATCAACAGTTACTCGCGTTGCAGGAAACTCGATGCTGGCTTTCGACTTAGGTGTAGGTGTTTCAAAAACCTATTCTGACTATAAGCAGGGTGGTAACTGGCATAAAACTATGTTTGTAGAGTCGATGAAATTGGGCAGTACGGCCGCGGTCGCAGGTGTGGCAGCAAAAGTTGGAGGTGCGGTTGCTTTAACGTTTGCACTAACGCCAGCTGGTTGGATTGTAATTGCTGCAGCCGCTGCAGGTCTCGCAGTGACCGCATCTATGTATACTGAGCACAAAAGTGGAGAATGGTATGACGGAATTATGGAATGGCTTAGTTAGTGAACTCTTTAAGTTCGGGTTTATTTTGATTTTCCTGTCGTTTCCTTTTTTTTTGATATTTTCAACATTTACTATGAGGAAATTGAGAAAGCTGTCTCGAAAGATTGGGGGGCTAGGGACAATCGACTTTTTCTCTGGTTCGGATATATTTCAAGTGTGCACGACGCTGAGCTTGAGTCGTCGCTGGATGGAGAAGGATGACCCTTATGGTGTTCATCCTTTTCGTGCAAATAGAGATTTTGTATTTGATAATACATCGAGATTCGAAAAAGTGATCGCGAGAATAGTTTTTTATACCATGTCTAGCGGTGTCTTTTTGATGGCAATTGGTACATTGGTGAACTTGATTGGTTTGATAATCGGGCCACTAATTTGATGAATGTATGATGATTTTAGGGGAGTACTAAGTGTATAAACCGTTGGGATATAGAGAATGAAATTGTGGGTCAGATGAGAGAGTTACGATCTTTTTATTTGAGAGGATTTCTTGAGAAATAGAAACCAAGAATGGTTCCGATGATGCCTGCAGAAAAGGTAATGATTTCACTGGTACATTGATTTTTGGTTATCGCCGTCTAAAACACAATAAACATAAAGCCAAAACTATGCTAACAGCGCGCTTGTTAAGTCGCTCTGTCATGCTATTGTCTCTCCCAATGCTTCCACAAATTCAGCATATAAGTCCCCCTATAATTTTTACCTCTCAATTCATTTGGCTTTACAAAGGTTGCACAACTAGTAAAAGTCTACGCAGCCTTAGAAGCCAAAGGCACTACTTTATCTGCTGCAGCTTTTGGCGCGTCTCTGGATGCAAAAAAGCTATTTGTAAAAGGCTTGTCTGAACTCGAAAGTGCCTTGTTAAGAATGCATCAAAGCAAGGGTAACGTGGTTGAATACGGCCGTGCGCGTAGAGAAGCTGAAGCGCTTTCTCGCAAAGTGAATCATGTGTTCAGTGCAGAAATAAATAGTGCAGCGGCCAAGATTAAATCTCGAAAAGGTGTTCCATTAAAAGATTTCATTCGGGCCGAAAATATCGTCAAAAGCAGTCGTAATCTAGATAAACTAAATTTTGTAGATTTTACTGATGTTAAGCGTCTCACCAATCTTTCAAGGGTAACCCATATCGCGGGTAATTCATTGATGGTGTTTGAGCTCGGTGTAGGGGCTGCGAAAACATATTCCGAGTATGAGCGTGGCGGAAATTGGCATAGAACGATGTTTGTTGAGTCTTTGAAATTGAGCGCGGGTGCAGCAGTTGGCGCTGCAGCTGCAAAGATTGGCGGAGCGGCAGCAGTAACCTTCGCGCTCACGCCAGTCGGGTGGGTAGTGGTGGCGGCTGCGGCAGCCGGTTTGGCTTACAAGTTAGTAACGGATGCAGATCAGCATGGCGGATCGTTGTACGACAAGATAATGGGGTGGTTTAATTGAATTTCATATTGGTGTCAGGTATTGCGATTGGTTTCGTTGGACTCTTCTTTGCTCAAGTTTTTGCATTGACTACAATGCGTCGTCTTAGAAAAATTCCACATCGATCCACGAGCTTTGAAGCGCAAGATTTATATTCAGGGGCGGATATTGCCGCAGTGTCAGCTTACGCCAGTACGCCTAAATGGTGGCGTGATTATAATGAAAGAAAGGGAAAGCCGATTTTAAATGAAAAGTATGAATGGGTGATGGCAAACACCAAACGCTGGGAGCGAGTCTTGGCAAGAATTACTTTTGCATTGACTAGTGGAGGGTGCTTAATGATAGTGATCGGTTTAGTGATTCAAAAAATTGTAGATAATTTTTGATTCTTAATGCGAAGTATAAAAATATTTATGAATTTAATATTTACACTGGGTGTGGGAGTTAGTCTGTAGGTTGGGCAGCCATGCCCAACATGTCCATGTGATTGATTAAGCCGAAAGTAAAACATATATTTTTTTAAGTGAGCAGCGTAAGTGTTGGATATTTATTGAGGTAAGTTGTTGGGCATTACTGCCCAACCTACGGATTAAGTTTGGTTGCCTAATTCTAGGCAAAGTTTTTGAGTATTAACCAACCTATGGATACTTGAATGAGGCCAGTCCTCCGCACTATTAACGTAACCATGTTTGACCGGGTTTAGATGAATGTAATTGATGTGATTCAAGAAATCTGATTCGTCTCGTATAGCGTGTTCCCAAAATCGCCGTTGCCAGATTCCACGCTCACGTTTATATAAACGAGTTGAGCTTATTATTTCAGTTTTAGGAAGCAACATTGAAAATCGCCGTTTGATAAGCATCCATCGAGTAGAGTAATCATCATCGCCTTGAGGCAATGTCCATAGCGCATGTATGTGATCGGGCAATATTACCATCGCATCAATTTTAAAGGGGTGATTCGCTTTTACCTCATTTACCGCGGCTCTTAACAAATCAATATTTTTTACAAGTAGATCACTTTTTCGGTCAGCCAAAGCAACCGTAAAGAAATAGCATCCGCCTGTAATTCGTAATCGTCGATATTCCATAATCCGTCCGTAGGTTGGGCAGCCATGCCCAACATGTCCATGTATTTTATTAATCCGAAAGTTCAAAATATACGCGTTTAAATGAGCATTGTAAGTTTTGGCTTTTTATTGAAGTAAGTTGTTGGGCATTGCTGTCCAACCTACGTGCTATGTGATTTCTCAGAAATCAATTGTCTCAGGTCTTAAGTTAGGTATCTTTATGTCGGTTATGGTGAGGCCGTCTACATTTATAGGAAAATATTTTATTGAAATTATCTTTAATGTGTTCAGTATAAGATCGCAAGTTTCTTTGAATATTTTAGGTAAAATCAAGTTTATTTTATTTTCTTTTGAGTAGAAAAGAATTCTTCCGTTGTAGTTTTCAAAGGCTCCATCTTTCATATCAGGGATTAGCATGAATCTATCGTTAATTCGATCTTGGTTTTTATCTTGGTAAATCACTGTATCTATCGATAGGCTTCCTTGGTGGATGATGTGGTTTCTCAAAGTCTTCAGTGTTTTTACAGTTTGGTTTTGTCCATCAAAAATACTATTTAAAAATTCTTCATCGCTCCAAGTTTTAAGTTTTGTCTTATATTTTGTGGTTTTTAATACGTCAATGTGTAATATTTTTTTTGACTTTTTTTCAGGTAATTTTGAATAATCTTGGGGTAAATTTTCCAATTCATAAGCAAGTTTAGCTAGGTAATCAAAACAAGAGCATAATTTTATTGTCACCGCTTCAACCATAATCCAAGCCATAGAAGATTCGGTTGAGACTACAGTTGTGAGTCCTTCTTTGGTGTTTAGGCCGTCACAAATGGATTCTCTATTTAAGATATTATAAATTTCTTCAAATGCCTTGTATGTTCCTATTAGGGTTTCTTGGACGCTTGAAAGTAATAAATTTATTTCAAAATAGTAAAAGAATTTATAATGCTCCTCTTTATCAGGTAGGTTTGCTATATCATTTTCTACAAACTCTTGCCACTCTTTAGCTGATAATAGACTCTCGCTTCCTAAGCCTGCATGTAGTAGATGTTTTGTCTTTTGCCGTTTTGTGTAGTAAGAATCAACCAGCTCTTCATATTTTGATAATTGTGGGAGTAGCTTCACAGCTATTAGTTCGCCAATAAATACACAAGCGTTGTCGATTTCAGTAATAAGAGGGTAGATTAATTTGTAATTTTCTTTGTCTGTGAAGCTGATTTGTGACGAGTTTTGGGGAAGTTTTCTATATGGACGCATCGTTCAATTATAATTCTATTTAGTTGGATTGAAAAAACCGCTACCAAGCCCCACCAGATACATCTGATACAACTCAATAGCGGTTTCGCTAATCATTCCTTCGTACTGCTTTATCTCGAAGGTTCGAGAGTGTTGGGCATTGCTGCCCAACTTACGCGTATGCGTGTTTTACCGAGTGATTAATCCCAAGAAAGGGCACCACCGGTTTGATACTCAATCACGCGGGTTTCGAAGAAGTTTTTCTCTTTGCGCAAATCCATGATTTCACTCATCCATGGGAATGGGTTTTGTGCACCTGGGTATTGCTCTTTAAGGCCAAGCTGCGAGCAACGGCGGTTGGCGATGAAGTGGAGGTATTCTTCGGTCATGGCGGCGTTCATGCCGAGTACGCCGCGTGGCATTGAGTCGCGGGCGTAGCTGATCTCGAGTTCGGTGCCTTCCAAAATCATTTGAATCACTTCGTCTTGGAACTCGGGTGTCCAAAGGTGTGGGTTTTCCAATTTGATTTGGTTGATAACGTCGATACCAAAGTTAAGGTGCATGGATTCGTCGCGCAGGATGTATTGGAATTGTTCCGCAACGCCGGTCATTTTGTTGCGACGGCCCATACTTAAAATTTGGCTGAATCCGCAGTAGAAGAAGATGCCTTCCGTGACCACGTAGAAAGCGACAAGGTTGCGTAGCAATTCTTGGTCGGTTTCTGGGGTGCCGGTGGTAAAAGTCGGATCGCTGAGTGAGCGAGTGTGTTTGATACTCCACGCCGCTTTGTTCGCAACCGAAGGTAATTCGCGGTACATGTTGAATACTTCGCCTTCGTCCATGCCTAAGGATTCAATACAGTATTGGTAGGCGTGGGTGTGAATCGCTTCTTCAAATGATTGACGCAAAATGTATTGGCGACACTCTGGGTTGGTAATCAAGCGGTAAATAGCGAGTACCAAGTTGTTGGCAACCAATGAGTCGGCGGTTGAGAAGTAGCCAAGCGAGCGCATTACAATGCGGCGTTCGTCTTCGGTTAAGCCGTCTTTGCTTTTCCACAAAGCGATGTCGGCCGTCATGTTGATTTCTTGCGGCATCCAGTGGTTAGCACAACCGTCTAAATACTTTTGCCATGCCCAGTCGTATTTGAATGGAACCAATTGGTTCAAGTCGGCGCGGCAGTTAATCATGCGCTTGTCATCAACTTGAATACGGGCAGCGCCCATTTCTAATTCTTCAAGGCCGGGTGCTGGGTCTAATTTGGCGAGGTTATCGCGAGCCCGTTGTAGTTCTGGAGTTACGGCGCGGTCGGCGGTTTTTTGTGTGTAACTGCTTGGTGCTTCTTCGGATGCAGCTTTAGGTGCGGCGGCCGGTGCAGGAGCAGCTGGTGCTTGTGGAGCGGGGGCTGCGGGTTTTGCAGTTTCGTCTGTGTCGAAATCGTCCCAATTAAGCATGTTGTAGTCCTCTATATTCTGTAGTGGTGGTACAGCAAGTTATCGCACCACCTTAATGGAATCCCTCGCGGGGAGGGATGATCCATATCAAGGGTTTTTCGCTGCCGAGGTTTTAGATTTTCTCTAAAACTTATTGGCAAGCTTCACAATCTGGGTTGTCGATGGAGCAGGCTAAAGGCACGGGTGCTGCCTGCGCGAAATCTGGCTCGCTCGCTGCAGGAGCAGCGGCGGGAGCAACAGGAGCGGTCGAGGCCGATACCGCGTTCAACGCACCAGTGTTGATGGTTGATTTCTCGGTAGTGGTGGCCGCGAGCGCGCGCAGGTAATAGGTGGTTTTCAAGCCGCTGTACCACGCCATGCGATAGGTAATGTCGAGTTTTTTACCGTTCGCACCGGCGATGTATAAGTTGAGGCTTTGCGCTTGGTCGATCCACTTCTGGCGACGGCTTGCTGCTTCAACAATCCAGCGAGGTTCCACTTCAAAGGCGGTTGCGTAAATAGCTTTAAGATCGGCAGGAATGCGATCAATTTTTTGTACCGAACCTTCGTAGTATTTAAGGTCGTTCACCATGACGTTGTCCCACAAGTTAAGCGCTTTAAGATCGCGTACAAGGTGTGGGTTTACTACGGTAAATTCGCCAGAAAGGTTCGATTTTACGTAAAGGTTTTGGTAAGTCGGTTCGATCGATTGAGTAACACCGGTAATGTTCGAAATGGTCGCGGTAGGTGCGATAGCCATAACGTTGGAGTTACGCATACCGTTTTGCTTCACAAACGCGCGCAGGCTGTCCCAATCGAAAGTTTGTGAGCGATCGACCTGGATGTATTTTTCACCACGGTTTTTCACCAAGTTCTCGATGGAGTCGATAGGCAGAATGCCTTGATCCCACAAGGAACCCTCGAAGGTTGAGTAGCGGCCGCGCTCGATAGCCAATTCGCTGGACGCTTGAATGGCGTAGTAGCTGATCGCTTCCATGGAGTTATCGGCGAAAGTCACAGCTTCCGGTGAGCTATAGGCAATGCGTTGCTTGTAGAGAGCGTCTTGGAAGCCCATCAAGCCTAAGCCGATTGGGCGGTGACGCGCGTTAGAAGCACGTGAAGTTTCAACTGCGTAGTAGTTGATGTCGATAACGTTATCGAGCATGCGGATTGCGGTTTTAACAGTTTTCTTGAGTTTTTCCTGATCGAGTTTGCCATCCACAATATGCGCAGCAAGGTTGACCGAACCCAAGTTACAAACGGCAATTTCTTCGTTGGCTTTGGTGTTAAGTGTAATTTCGGTACACAAGTTCGACGAGTGAACCACACCCACGTGTTGTTGTGGCGAGCGCAAGTTACATGGATCTTTAAAGGTGATCCATGGGTGGCCAGTTTCGAACAACATGCCAAGCATTTTGCGCCATAAGTCGAGTGCGCGAAGCGTTTTGTAAACACGGATGCGGCCAGCGGCAGCTTCTGCTTCGTAGAAGGTGTAGCGTTCTTCAAACGCGGTGCCGTACAAATCGTGTAGATCGGGCACGTCGTTAGGTGAGAAGAGGGTCCACTCTTTATCGTCGAATACGCGCTTCATGAACAAATCGGGTACCCAGTTGGCGGTGTTCATGTCGTGGGTACGGCGGCGATCGTCACCGGTATTTTTACGCAGCTCTAAGAATTCTTCGATGTCCAAGTGCCAAGTTTCGAGGTACGCACAAACTGCACCTTTACGCTTACCGCCTTGGTTTACCGCAACGGCGGTATCGTTCGCCACTTTAAGGAAGGGAACAACGCCTTGCGATTTACCGTTGGTGCCCTTGATGTAAGCGCCAAGTGCACGTACGGGTGTCCAGTCGTTACCTAAACCGCCAGCGAATTTACTGAGCATGGCGTTATCTTGCATGGCGCCATAAATACCGTGCAGATCGTCAGGGATGGTGGTGAGGTAGCACGAGGACAATTGTGGACGCAAAGTACCTGAGTTAAAGAGAGTCGGCGTCGAGCTCATGTAATCGAACGAGCTTAATAAGCGGTAGAACTCGATTGCGCGCTCTTCGCGGTTGTCTTCTTGAATCGCAAGGCCCATAGCCACACGCATAAAGAAGACTTGCGGTAATTCGATACGAACGTCGTTACTGTGAATGAAGTAACGGTCGTAAAGGGTTTGCAGGCCCAAGTAGGTGAACTGCAGGTCGCGCTCGGCGATCAAGGCTTGGCCAAGTTTTTCGAGGTCGAAGTTTAATAATTCAGGAGAAAGCAGCTCTAGCTCAACACCCTTTTTGATGTAAACGGGCAGCGCTTGTGGGTAGAACTTGGCCATATCAGCTTGAGTGGCCGAAGTGGCAAGGCCTAAGAAATTCAAAGCTTCGGCGCGCAGTTGGTCGAGCAACAAGCGTGAAGTGGCGTAGGTGTAGTTGGGTTCTTTTTCGACCAAGGTACGGGCGGTAATCACAAGCGAGGTGGTAACGTCTTTAACGCTCACACCGTCGTAAAGGTTACGCATCGCTTCGTCGATGATGGCTTTTTCTGATACACCTTCAAGGCCTTGGCAGGCTTCACGTACCACGGTTTGCAAACGCGCAAAATCAAGCGGCGCTACCGAGCCGTCTTCGTGAGTCACGTTAATGCCAGGGTGATCTGGGTGTTTGGCGGTTGAGCCTTCAGCGGCTTGTTGCTTGCGAAGGCGAGCGCGTTCTTCGCGATAGAGTACATAATCGCGAGCCACTTTTTGTTCGCCAGCGCGCATTAAGGTTAACTCAACCAAATCTTGAACTTCTTCGATATGGATGGTGCCGCCTGATGGCATACGACGTTTAAAAGTCGCGTCGATTTGTTGAGTCAGGTTAGCGACAGTCTCACGAATACGAGTGGAAGCCCCAGCGGAATCGCCCTCAACAGCTAAAAATGCTTTGGTCATAGCAACAGCAATTTTTGAAGCATCGTAAGGAGCGACTTGGCCATTGCGTTTGATTAGGCGCAATTGACCTGGTGCAGTGGCAGTGAGTGTTTGTGATTCGGAACTCACGGGGGTGTCGAATTCTTGTGGCATGGCGCTAGTCCTGTAAGTCTATGAAATAACGTAAAAGTTGATGGAATCAATCCCTCGCATAAATAATCCGATCTAAACTCGCGCATCTCTGTGGCGTTTTAATGTCAGACCCGCCCAGGATGAGAATTATTGTTTGAGTAACGCAATAAAGTCGGAAAAAAGCGAGAAAACTCTAAATACAATATCTTGTGGTCAGAGTTTGCGCGGCTTTTGCTAAAAATTACCCAGACTGTATGGTGATTCACCCGGGCAGTTCAAAAGCGCGCGCGCCTATGGTGAGGAAGTTTAGCAGCATGCGGCGGCGCTTTTCCAGTCTCACCCTTGGATTATTTAGGTTGAAATTCCCTATATATTGTGGTTAAACCTAAAAAAATCCACTAAATAATCAGTTTTTGATCCATATTTGTGGATAAGGTGTAGATAAGATGTGCCTAATTGTTGAATAAGTTGGGGATGAGAAAAAATCAAGCGATAAGATTGGCTTGTAAAAAAATAAGATTAAAACCGTAATTTTCAAGCTAAAAAAAGCATAAGTCGCATAATTTCATAAACACAAGATATAGTGTTTGCCTCGGCAAGAGCAAACTAGTTCAAAAGTATATTTGTCTTATTTATTTGATAACCAGCGGCTAACATTCTGATAAAATTGCCATTTATTTTCCTTCCTCTGTGAGCGGCTCATGTTCAGCGAACTATTGGCGATTTTGGCGCCTATTATGATTTCTGTGGGCGCTGGGTATATTTGGGGCAAAACGGGCGCTGAATTCCCATCCGACTTTATCTCTCGTATCGTGATGTATATCGGCACGCCATGCCTTGTGGTAGGTGCCATGGCGAAAGTCGAGCTTCAGCCGGAATTAATCGGGCAGGTGGCATTGGCCACGGCGTTAGTGATGCTGGCGATGGGGCTTATCGGCTGGGCCATTCTTCATTGGCGAAAAATGGAAATTCCCATTTATTTGCCGCCATTGGTATTTCCTAATAATGGCAACATGGGGTTGCCTTTGTGCTTATTGGCGTTCGGTCAGACGGGTTTGGCTCTGGCGCTTGGCTCGTTCATGGTGATGATGATCTCAACCTTCAGTATTGGGCTCATGATCGTTGCCAGCCACGAAGGCGGCTTTTTAAAACGGATGAAAGAGGTTGCCAAGCAGCCGATTATCCATTCGATGCTCTTGTCGATTGTGATTTTGGTTTACGACATTACGCTGCCTAAATGGGTGACGAATACCGTCGATATGATGGGCGGTATCGCGATTCCATTGATGACGATCGCGTTAGGTGTTTCGCTCGCGACTCTAAAAGTTAGTTCTTGGGGTAGGGCGATTGCCTTTAGTGTTGCCCGAGTTGGCGGTGGCCTCGTATTGGCAATTTTGGTTTGTGAGCTACTGGGCATCACGGGCGTATCGCGCAATGTGGTGATTCTTCAGTGCGCCATGCCGATTGCGGTGTTCAACTATTTATTAGCACTACGCTACGACCGTCGGCCAGACGAAGTGGCAGCTATGGTGCTGGTGTCGACGCTACTGGCGTTCCTTGGCTTGCCATTCTTATTAATGACCATGCTCTAATTTGAGCATTTGAAACAAAAAAAGCCCTGTGTTGCGCAGGGCTTTTTTGTTTGTGGGAGGAATCGCAAGCATTCGACTTGATTGGTAGGGGTCGATCCCTTAGGCTTGCGCGATTGTCATTTAATTACCATCTCTCGGGGTGAACCTGAGCATAGGAAATGCGTATGTCATCGGTTAAAGAAATTGTTCTTACATTTAGTTGCCAAGACTCGAAGGGTTTAGTTGCTGCGGTCGCGACATTGTTTGCGACCTTGGGCTTTAACATCACTGAATCGTCTCAGTTTGAGGATGAGCAGAGCAGCCGCTTCTTTATGCGTACGGTATTTGATTGCCCGCCGGGTTATACGCTCGATCAGATTAAATCCTTATTTAAGCCAGTGGCCGAGCAATACAAAATGGATTGGGCCATTTTCGACTCGAATGTGAAGCCGCGAGTGCTGATCGCCGTTTCGCAATGGGGACATTGCTTGAACGCTTTGCTTAATTCGTGGAAACACGGCTCGCTTCCTATTGATATTGTTGGCGTGGTGTCTAACCACAATGTGATGCGTGATTTAACCGAATGGTACGACTTGCCGTTTCATTACTTACCCATTACCGCTGAGACCAAGCCTGAGCAAGAAGCCAAACTTTGGCAATTGATGCAAGATTTGCAGGCCGATTTTTTGGTGCTCGCTCGCTATATGCAGATTCTTTCCGATGACTTATGCCAAAAACTCAATGGCCGTGCGATCAATATTCACCACTCGTTTTTGCCGGGCTTTAAAGGTGCTAAACCTTACCACCAAGCCTTCGACCGTGGAGTTAAGTTGATTGGCGCAACGGCCCACTTTGTCACGGCTGATTTGGATGAAGGCCCGATTATCGAGCAGGCGGTTGAGCGGGTGTCGCACATCAATTCGCCCGATGAAATGGCCGAGATCGGTCGAGACGTCGAAGCCGTGGTACTTAACCGCGCGGTGCGCTGGCATGCGGAGCACCGCGTGCTGTTGAATGGCAATAAAACTGTGGTTTTCTCTCGTTAGGAATTTTTATGGCGCGCCTGCTTTTTAAGTTATCTCAAGTTCCCGACGACGAAGCTCAAGAGATTCGCGATCTGCTCGATAATGCGAATATTCGTTACTACGAAACCGATTCGGGTTTTTGGCGGGTTGGACTTGATGCGATTTGGCTGCCATCGCGCGACCAAGAGGAAGAGGCGCGCGCGCTCATTAATGAGTATCAACAAAAGCGCTTGCAGGAGCAGAAACACAATTACGCACAGCTGGCAGCGGCGGGCGAAACGCTTAGCCTTTGGCAGTCGTTTCGCATTCAACCTTTTCGTTTCATTGGGATTCTTATTGCGGTTGCGTTTGTATTGGGTTTAACCCTCATTCCTTTCGTGATGCTCTTGTTCTAAGAGCCTGCTTAAACTTTCTCACCTTCGGGCGGCTCTTGGCGCGGCGTGCGAAGCGTCAAGAGTTCTTCGGCCACACTTGGGTGAATTCCCACTGTCCGGTCTAAATCTTGTTTTCGTGCACCTAGATTCATCGCCACCGAAAAGCCTTGGATAATCTCGCTCACATTTGTGCCTAACAAATGAATCCCTAAGAGTTTGTCGGTGGTTTTATCGACGATGACTTTCAGATAGGTTTTGTGGCTTTTGCGATCAAAGGCATGATGCAAATCTCTAAACTCACTTTCGTAAACATCAATGGCATATTGCTCGTGCGCCTGCTGCTCGGTTAACCCTAAAGTCGCGATTTCCGGAGTGGTGAAAATGGCAGTGACCGTATGAGCGTAGTCGATAGGCGTGAAGCTTTCGTTGTTGTACCGAGCTTTGGCGAACACCATAGCCTCGTGCAGTGCGATGGGTGTGAGTGGCAAATTGCCAACCACATCGCCCAGTGCCGAGATGGCCTCGTCTTGGGTTTGGAAGTGGGCGTCTATGTCGATAAGTCCGCGAGCGTTTAGCGAGACGCGAGTATTTTCCAACTTGAGCGGATCGACCAACGCATGACGCCCTGTTGCCATAATCACGCAATCGACAGGCTCGATCTCTTCGGTTAGCCCACTGACTTTTAATGCCTCGCCAAACTTTTCAATTTGTGTGATTTCACTGTTAAAGAGAATTTTCACTCCATCCTGTGCGAGAGCCTTGGTTAACCGGCTTGTGATGTCGTTATCGAAATTTTTTAACAGTCCGTCGCCCCTAACGATCAAATGTACTTGTGTGCCGAGCTTATTCAGTAGGCTCGCCAATTCGACGGCAATGTAACCACCCCCAACAACTGCACAGTGTTTGGGTTGCTCTTTGAGTGTAAAAAATTCATCAGACGTAATCGCCAAGTCGGCTCCCGGAATATCGGGTTTACTCGGAGTTGAGCCTGTGGTTATGAGTGTGTGCGCGGTGGAAATTGAATGGCTTTCACCTGAGGGTGAAGTGATTTTAATTTCGTGCGAGTGACTGAATTCAGCCGTGCCATTAAAGACAGTGACTTTGGCCGATGTGAGTAGCTTGTCGTAAACGCTATTGAGGAAAGTAAGGTAGCTGTCTTGTTGTTGACGAAAGGTTGGCCAATCGAAACGCGGTGGTTTAAAAGACCAACCATAATGTTGGGCAAGCTGGAATTCGTCGCTAAATTGGCCGGCGGTGACCATTAATTTTTTGGGAATACAGCCTCGGTTAACGCAGGTACCACCCAGTTGCTGGCGCTCGATAAGCGCGACGCGCGCTCCATAATTGGCCGCGAAACGCGCTGCACGCACGCCGCCGGAGCCGCCACCAATCACCACTAAATCGAAGTCGAATGTCTGTTTCATAATATTTCCTCGCTAATAATTGTAGGCAGCGTACGGGCGAAGTTAAAAAAAGACCCTCAAAAGAGGGTCGTTTTAGAGGTTGTAGGGAATGAGCGCTATTGCTCTAAACCTTCGACGAGAAGTGAAATCGCCGCGAGCGCTTCTGGGTCTTCTGCTTTGATTTTGTTGGCAATCTGATGTTGAAAGAAGTAGCGAAAATCTTCGCTGGCTTGCGCTTCGTATAAACACTCATCGCCAGGAAGCACAGGTGTGCTTTGGACCTTTGATGGGTCGGCGATAAGCCCGTAAATGCTGCCATCGTAATGCAGGCACCAGCTAATCACTTCGACCAAACGCAAATGTTTTGAGCCTTCGACCGAGAGAACTGCGTGTGTGCCAATGGTATCAGGCAGTTCTTGGACAACGTCGTCGTCGTTTTCGCACTGCACCTCGTAATACTCGGCGGCGGTTTCAAGTTCGATAATCTTGTGCATGGGAGCGTCGAAGAAAACTTCATCGATACCTGGATCGTAGTAACCCTCCCAGTGGCCGTTGAGTGGATCGGCTAATTCAGGGCAGGGGACAATATCGTTAAGCCAGGGAACAAGCCCGACCACTTCGCCATTGGCTCTAAGCCCCCAGCAAAGCACTTTAAGGCTGTAGAGTTTGTCCGAGGAGCTGTCGTTTGAATAGAGCATTTCGAGCCCGTCCAATTCTGGGGCTAGGCGGATAAAACGCTCGCTGTGTAGGGCGGAGTATGATTTTTTAGTAAAGAGATCGACAACGTTATCGAGGTTGTGACCTGTAGGCGAGGTCTTCATAATACACCCCCTTAGAAATTGGGCCGGAGCCTATAGGTGGCTGAAACTGCTGCCATCGCTATAAAGGTATATGGTAATCACCCAAAGTACAACGTATTGACGCGTTTAATCGTCCGAATGTCGTCTCTGGCAGGTTATTTGTTCTAGGCCGTCACATCACCATTTCAACCCCTACGAGTCAACACCATCATGCTCAAAGTAGTAGCAGACGAAAATATTCCGTTAGTCGACGCTTTTTTTAACGATATTGGCCAAATTACCCGATTACCCGGCAGAACCATGACCGCCGATGACCTCGAAGGCGCCGATGTATTGGTGGTGCGCTCGGTAACGCCCGTAAACCGCCAACTGCTAGCGAAAAGTGCCGTGAAGTTCGTCGGAACCTGCACCATTGGTATTGATCACCTCGACACCGACCTTTTCGATGAAAAGGGTATTAGCTGGGCATCCGCGCCCGGTTGTAATGCGAATTCAGTTGTGGAATACGTCTACGCGGCCTTGGCACATCTTGATGAAACCTGGCTGGGTAAGCGCATCGGCATTATTGGTGCTGGTCGTGTTGGCGGTACGCTGTACCAGCGCCTAAAGGCCCAGAATATCGATGTTGTCTGTTACGACCCGAACCTGAGTCTCGAGCAGAACCCCGATTTGGTGTCGCTTGATGAAGTGCTCGGTTGCGACATTATTAGTATGCATACGCCGCTCGTTAAAACAGTCCCTTACCCTAGTTATCACCTATTAGGTGAAAACGAGCTTCGGCAACTCAAGTCCGGTGCGGTGCTTATCAACGCTGGCCGTGGTGCCGTAATTGATAACCAAGCGTTAAAGCGAGTTATGGTCGATCGTCCCGATTTGCGAGTAGTGCTGGATGTGTGGGAGCCAGAGCCGGATATCGACTTAGAACTATTGCCTCTTGTGAAAATTGCCACGCCGCATATCGCGGGTTATAGCTTCGACGGCAAATTAAACGGAACCGAGATGATTTATCGCGCTTGTTGCCAAACACTTGGTTTGACTCCAAACCAAACGCTGGCAGCGCTAGTTCCACCGCTAACTGACAACCAACTGGAGGTTGATTCATCGCTTTCCACTTGGGAATTGGCTAAAGGGCTTATTAAGCAGGTTTACGATATCGGGGCCGACGATGCTCGTCTTCGCGAACAGGCAGCACTAGCTCAAGCGGGACAAGTAGTGTTTGGCGAGGGTTTTGATCAGCTGCGCAAACTTTATCCGCGTCGTCGTGAATTTCATAATTATCAAATCCAAGGCGAAAATATGTCGGCAGAAGCCAAAATTTGGCTGCAAACTCTTGGATTTATCGTGGGGCAGTCAGAGTGAATGCAACATCAGTAGAGAATACGCTTGCGCCACTGTTTGAACGAGTGCGCCAATTTCTGGAGCAGAATCCCTCGCCTGAGACGGCCGATAGCAAGCGTATTTTCCATGGCCGCGGCCGAGTTTACGCGGGGCTTGAACAGTTAACGCTCGATGCATTCGCGGATGTGTTGCTTTTAACACTTTACCAGCCCCATCCGGACTTATTGATAGAGACGCTTATTGCTCAACTTGAAGCCATAGCGCGGCCTGCGTTCGCAAGTCTGGTGGTTCAGCATCGGTATGCGGAAGGGGCCCCGAGCCAGGTCTTGTGGCGGCCATTGCCTGATGTGCTAAATGCCAAGCGTGGATCGCTGTATTTTTCGCTCCACTTGGGGCAGCAGCAGAACACCGGTTTCTTCCTTGATATGGAGCCCGGGCGGCAATGGCTGGAATCCCGTGCAGCGGGCAAGCACGTGCTGAATTTGTTTGCCTATACCTGTGCCTTTTCGGTGGTGGGGGTGGCCGCTGGCGCGACTAAGGTGGTCAACGTCGATATGAGTCGAGCGGCATTAAATTTGGGCCGAACCAATCATCAGATTAATGGCTTACCCAAAGAGGCGAGTGAATTTCTTGCTGAAGATATTCTTAAGTCTTGGGGAAGAATCAAACGGCGAGGGCCTTATGATTTGGTCATTCTCGATCCGCCGACTTATCAAAAAGGCAGTTTTATTGCCGAGAAAGATTACGTGAAGTTGGTGCGCCGCCTGCCTGAATTAATGCCAGAAGGTGGGCAAGTGTTAGCTTGTCTTAATGCGCCCGAATTGCCAACCGACTTTCTGGTGAGCCAGTTTAACGACGCGTGCCCAAGTGCGACTTTGGTGGAGCGATTAGCGCCTAGCCCAGACTTCCCCGATGTGGATGCCGATCGCCAGTTAAAGCTTTTAGTGTTCGATGTTCCTGCGTTTAAATTAGATCAGGATAACAGTTAATTAAAAAAGCCAGCATACGCTGGCTTTTTGGGCTTAACAGAAGTGTCTTTTCAGTTATTGACGGTACGACTGGATGAAATCGCCAAATCGATAAATCGCTTTGCGTAAGTCGTCTTCACGGGGTAAGAACACAATCCTGAAGTGGTCGGGCGTTGGCCAGTTGAAAGCCGTACCTTGAACCAATAGAACTTTTTGTTGCAACAAAAAGTCGAGGATCATTTGTTCATCGTTGTGAATTTTGTAACGGTTAAGATCGATTCTCGGGAACAGGTACATGGCGCCTTTGGGCTTCACGACGCTGATACCGGGAATTTCATTGAGTGCATCAACGGCGGCGTTGCGTTGCTCATAAAGACGTCCGCCCGGAACAATCAGCTCGTTAATGCTTTGATAACCACCCAGCGCCGTTTGAACCGCAAACATCGCTGGCACGTTGGCGCACAGGCGCATAGACGACAGCATTTCTAAGCCTTCAATGTAACTTTTTGCGTATTTCTTGGCGCCGCTGATTACTAACCAGCCAGAACGGAATCCGGCGAGACGATAGGCTTTACTTAAGCCGTTAAACGTCACAAAGAGTACGTCGTTGGCGAGACTCGCCATAGGAATGAAGGTGGCATCGTCGTACAAAATTTTGCTGTAAATTTCGTCCGCAAAAATAATGAGGTTATGACGGCGAGCGATGTCGACAATTCCCTCTAGCAATTCTTTACTGTACACAGCACCGGTAGGGTTGTTAGGGTTGATCACCACTATGCCGCGGGTTTTATCAGTGATTTTACTTTCGATGTCGGCAAGGTCTGGAAACCAATCGGCTTCTTCGTCGCAAATGTAGTGGCTAGCCTTACCGCCCGCAAGATTTACCGCTGCCGTCCACAAGGGATAGTCGGGAGCAGGTACAAGGATTTCATCGTTGTTGTTAAGTAAGGCTTGCATGGCCATAACGATGAGTTCGGAGCAGCCGTTGCCAAGGAAGATATCGTCGATGTCGACGCCTTGGACGTTCAATCGCTGACACTCTTGCATAATGGCTTTACGGGCGGCGAAGAGACCTTTAGAGGCGGTGTAACCTTCGGCGTTATGGACGTTGCGAATCACGTCTTGCAGAATTTCATCGGGCGCTGCGAAACCAAACGGCGCAGGGTTGCCGATATTTAATTTGAGAATGCGTTGGCCTTCTTCTTCGAGACGATTAGCGTGTTCGAGGACAGGCCCACGAATGTCATAGCAAACACCCGAGAGCTTGTCGGACTTCTTAATAGGGATCATTTACAAAGCCTTACTTAGGGAGGACGAGCGAAATACGTTGAATTGCGGTCATAATCGACCTTAAAACCTTCATCTGTCAAGGATAACCTCATGTCAGAGAGTGAAAAGCGAAACGATCAATATTGGCGAGAAAAATTAACGCCAGAGCAGTATTACATCACCCGCGAAAAGGGCACAGAACGTGCCTTTACTGGGGAATACTGGGACCATTTTTCCACCGGAGAATATCTGTGCCGGTGTTGTGGCGAACCTTTGTTTGCCTCCACCACCAAATTCGATGCTGGATGTGGCTGGCCGAGTTTTACGGCCCCGGTCGAAAAAGATGCGATTTTAGAAGCCTTGGATACAAGCCACGGGATGTTTAGAACCGAAGTGATGTGCAACGAATGCGAGGCGCATTTGGGGCACGTATTCACCGATGGCCCTGCGCCGACGGGGCTTCGCTATTGCATTAATTCGGCATCAATCGAATTTATTCCAAAATCCGACGAAGAAAAATAATCAGGTTGATCGCAAAGGTCAGGATAAGAAAATGAAGAAGTTGTTGTGGCTGCCAAAAGTGGTAGCCGGTGTAGTTCTTGGCGCATCTGTTTTTTGTAGTAGCCTTGCGGCGCAGACGGTGCCGGTTACCGTTCAGCGGGCGGAGGAAATCACTCTTTCGACTCAATTGGAAGCTGTGGGTGATTTGTTGGCGTTTGAGTCGATTGCGATTACCCCTGTTGTGAGCAAGACGATTGTTGAGCTTCACTTCAACGATGGCGATAGAGTCAAAAAAGGCCAAGTCTTGGTGGAAATGACTAATGCCAGCGAAAAGGCCTTGCTCAACGAAGCCAAAATAAACCTCGCTGAAGCCGAGCGACAACTTAATCGACTTCGCGGTCTTAAAAAAAATCAGTCGGTATCCAAAGCTGCACTCGATGCCCAGTACCACTTGGTGGAATCCCTTCGTGCACGCGTGGAAGCTCTCACCGCTGACGTGAGCGATTTGATTCTCACGGCGCCATTTTCGGGGCAAGTGGGTCTTCGCCAGGTGAGTCCGGGCGCGTTTGTTTCGCCAGGGCAAGAAATCACCACTTTGGTGGATGATTCCCGCATGAAGTTAGATTTTAGTGTTCCCGCGATTCATCTATCGAAGCTCAGTATCGGTATGCCGATTCGCGCGAAAGTGCGAGCGCTGGGTAATAAAGAAATTACGGGCGAAATTGTGAGCATCAACAACCAAATCGACGTACAAACTCGTTCGGTGCGTGTGCGCGCTTTAATTCCCAATCCCGAATTTGAGCTCAAACAGGGGATGCTCACACTGGTTGGTATTGATGCTGGCGTGCGTCAAGCCATGACCATATCCGAGGCGGCGCTCGTTCCACTAGGCGGCAATAACTTCGTGTTTGTGATTCAAGAGCAGGAAGGCAAAACTAAAGTCGAGCGCCGTCAAATTAAAATTGGCGAGCGCTTGCCTGGCATTGTTGAGGTACTAGAAGGATTGCAAGCGGGTGATAGGGTGGTGACTCACGGACTGCAAAGAATCCGCGATGGCCAAGTGGTCGTCGTTGCTAAAGAAGAAGCGCC
Organism: Cellvibrio sp.; assembly: GCA_051885175.1. GTDB lineage: Bacteria > Pseudomonadota > Gammaproteobacteria > Pseudomonadales > Cellvibrionaceae > Cellvibrio. The sequence continues at coordinate 212,709 of JBJEWS010000011.1, read as the reverse complement.
TGCTAAGACTTCTCAAAGATTCGATAACGCTTCTCCAGCTCAATCTACTTTGGCAGCTAGCCCCAACCTTCGCTAGGAATTCGCCATGAAGTTATCCGATGTCTCGATTAAACGCCCTGTATTTGCGTCCGTTATTTCGTTGTTACTCGTTGCGTTTGGCTTGGTTGCATTCGACCGGCTCACCTTGCGCGAATATCCTGATATTGATCCGCCGGTGGTTTCGATTCGCACCGCTTATCCTGGTGCGGCCGCGGCCATTATTGAAACGCGAATCACCAAGGTTATCGAAGATCAAATCTCCGGCGTCCAAGGTCTTAGATACATCGAATCCTCAAGCGAAAACGGTGTTTCGAATATTGTCGTAACCTTCGCGACAGGCTACGACATGGACGCCGCGGCTAACGATATTCGCGATAGGGTATCGAGAACCGCGCGAGTGCTTCCCGACGAGGCCGATACACCCGAGGTGCAAAAAGTCTCCTCGGATGAAGACCCAATTCTTTGGTTTAACTTTACCGGCGAAGGCAAAACCGTCCCCGAATTATCGGACTACGCCTCGCGCTATTTAGTCGATCGATTTTCGACGGTGGATGGTGTTGCTCGAGTGCGCATCGGCGGCGAACAGCGCTATGCCATGCGCCTGTGGCTCGACCGCAACGAGATGGCCGCGCGCAACGTGACGGTCGACGATATTGAAAGTGTACTCCGCGCTGAAAATATCGAGTTGCCTGCAGGGAGTATCGAATCGGTAGATCGCCAATTTACTTTACGAATGACTCGCGGTTATCGCGAGGTAAATGATTTTGAAAACCTTGTCATTCGCCGTGGCGATGACGGCTATCTTTTGCGTTTAAAAGATGTGGCGAAAGTAGAGCGAGGCACGACCGAAGATCGCAATACGTTTCGCGGAAATGGCGTTACTCAAGTCGGTATCGGGATAGTTAAACAATCGACTGCTAATACTATCGATGTGGCTCGCGGCGTTAAAGCGGAGCGAGATCGTATTAACGAGATGCTTCCCGACAGCATGCGCTTGGAAGACAGCTTTGATAGTTCGGTGTTCATCGAGCGCGCAGTCGAAGAAGTTTATATGACGCTCGCTATAGCATTACTACTGGTGGTCTTCATCATTTACCTATTCTTGGGAAGTGCACGGGCAATGCTCGTTCCTGCCATCGCCGTGCCTGTCTCGATTATTGCCACCTTTATTGTGCTCGCTGTACTGGGTTTTTCAGTCAATATGCTCACACTTTTGGCGCTCGTGCTTGCCATTGGCCTTGTGGTGGATGATGCGATTGTTGTTCTCGAAAACATCGTTCGACACATGCAAGAAAAAGGAAAACCTGCGCTTTTGGCGGCGATTGATGGTACGCGTGAAGTAGGCTTTGCCGTTATTGCTACCACCTTGGTATTGATTGCGATTTTTGTTCCGATTGTATTTTTGAAAGGTGATATAGGTCGGTTGTTTTCAGAATTTGCAATCACCATGGCGGCGGCAGTCGCTTTCTCGTCGTTAGTCGCGCTTACCTTGTCGCCCATGCTGTGTTCAAAATTACTACGACCACAAGATGCCAATACCGACTTCTCGCAAAAGATGGATAAGCTCATGCTCAAGGTGCGAAAAAAATACACCGATGCGCTGACATTTTGTATCTCGAGGCCCGTAGTATTCATCGCTATTTTTGTGGCCTTGTTGATTGCGCTCTTTGCCATGGCGAGTCGTATCTCACAAGAATATGCACCCAAAGAAGATCGCGGGACCTTCTTTATTCAAGTGAACGGTCCTGAAGGTGCAAGCTTTTCATACATGGAAGAGTACATGGCCGAGATTGAGTCTCGCATGATGCCTTTGGTTGATAAGGGCTATGTAAGTCGATTAATGGTTCGTGCACCGAGAGGATTTGGAACTATTGAAAGTTTCAATACCGGTAACGTCAATACGGTGTTGACCGATTGGAGTGAACGCCCGAGTGCTTTCGACATCATGGAAGAGGTTAGAAAATCGTTAAATGATTTAACTGGCGTAACCGCCATTCCAATTATGCGACAAGGTTTTGGTTCTGCTACACGTAAGCCAGTGCAATTTGTTATCGGTGGTGGCAGTTATGAAGAGCTCGCAGAATGGCGAGATATATTGCTCGAAAAAATTGACGAAAATAATCCAGGCTTGGTGGGAATCGATTGGGATTACAAAGAAACCAAACCGCAAGTCGAGATCTCGGTTAATCCTACCGTCGCCGCCGATTTGGGAGTGAGTGTGACTGCCATTGGTCGCACGCTCGAAGCGATGTTAGGCTCACGCAAAGCCACCACTTATATCAATGATGGCGAAGAGTACGATGTAATCATGCAGGCGGAGCGAGCAGCTCAACGAACTATCGCAAGTTTGCAGGATATTTATGTGCGTTCAACCACGACTGGTGAACTCATCCCGCTGGCAAGTTTGGTTACATTAAAAGAAGTTGCCGATGCCTCCAAGCTGAATCGTTACAATCGTAAGCGTACAATCACCCTCGAGGCAAACCTTGCTGACGATCTTGCATTAGGGGATGCGCTTGATTATCTCAACGGATTAGTTCGCGAACATTTGCCGGCGCAAGCGTCGGTGGATTACAAAGGTTTGTCTCGTGATTTTCAAACTGCTGGCAGTTCGATCTTTTTTATTTTTGCATTGGGGATTCTCATTACCTTCTTAGTGCTGGCTGCACAGTTTGAAAGTTACATTCATCCCTTTGTGATTCTTTCGACTGTACCCTTGGCAATGTTAGGTGGCGTGATCGGTATATACGTCACCGGCGGAACTTTTAACCTTTATTCGCAAATTGGGTTAATCATGCTAGTGGGGCTTGCGGCAAAAAATGGTATTTTGATTGTGGAGTTTGCTAACCAAATGCGAGATCGTGGCATAGCCTTTACTCAGGCTTTGCTCGACGCCTCTTCTGCACGTTTGCGACCAATCATCATGACTAGCTTAACTTCCGTCGTGGGTGCGATTCCGCTCGTCATCTCAAGCGGTGCCGGCTCGGAGACACGTTTTGTGATTGGTGTGGTGGTTATCTTCGGTGTTTTAGTGGCGACTTTCTTAACACTCTTTTTTGTGCCATTGGCCTACAGTTTGATTGCCAAAAATACCGGCTCACCAAACGATGTGGCACGAGAGCTTGATAAACAAGATCAAGATTATCGCTCGCGCGTAGTCACCGGTTCTTGATCAATTAAATTTTAAAAAGGGCCACGGACGGCTCGATATAATCGGCACCCTCATTTAAATAACAATTCGATAAGTGACTGACGATGAAAAATTCTCTACTCCTGAGTTTATTTATAGCTTTTTTTATACTGGGTTGCGATAACTCAAAATCCGAAGGTTCCGCTAGGGATTTTCAAATGCAAGCCGCTCAAGCTGGCGAAAAAGAGCGAATTAATTTGCGCTGGACTTTCAATTCAATCGACGACTTTAATCAACTGCCGTTTAAAAAACAGGGTGATGTGAAAACTTCGTTGTCGCCTTGGGGAACAGCGCTTGAATTCGACGGCGATGGCGATCGATTGCTAGTGGATGCTAATCCTTTTTCGCTGATTGGATTGTCTACCGATATAAGTCAAACGCAAGTTGTAGACGGTGATGCTTTTACAATCGAGGTAATTTTAAATCCCCACGACGCAAAGCCCGAATCGCGAGAGCCGCGTTTTTTTCACGTTGAAGATACGAGCGATCCCATGCGACGACTTACGCTTGAACTTCGTTTAAACGATCAAAAACAATGGTGGTTGGATGCATTTATTAAGTCGGAACTTTCCAATCTGACATTGATTGACAGCCGCTTAGTGCACCCGGTTGAAAAATGGGTTCATGTGGCGGTTACTTATCACAATCGTGTTTTTACGACCTTTGTGAATGGACAGCAGGAGTTATCGGGCGAAGTGGATTTCCTACCGATTGCCGCCTCGGCGAAGACCTCTATTGGCGCGCGTATGAATGAGATTCATTGGTTTGACGGCGAAATTGCCGCCGTAACGCTTACCAACGATGCGCTGCTACCGGATGAGTTTCTGCTATTGCCGAAAATCACGGAGCTTGCGGCGGAATAACGTAAGATCCCAAGTGATAAGGGCTATCTAGCAGCGCTCGGCTTTGGGAATTTGCTATCATAACGCCTCAACTAAGGTGAGGTGTTATGACGATCGATTGGCCTAAATTTAAACAACTTGTCGATGGTGTTTTGTCTAAAGACAAGCACAAGTTTCTGCGTCGTTTAAACGAGTTAAAACGCAATCTGTCAAACGAAAGCCAATCGAAGGTTTCGTCCACTCATCTCGATACCAACATGGCCAAGCTCGAACATTGGCTTAGTCAGGTTACGGCGTCTATTGCCGAAGTCGAGCGCCGAAAGACACTCGTTCCCTCGCCAATTCATTTTCCTGCTTTGCCCGTGAGTGAACGGCGCGAAGAAATTGAAGCATTGATCGAGCGCCATCAAGTTGTGGTATTGGCCGGGGAAACTGGTTCGGGTAAAACCACCCAGTTGCCTAAAATCTGCCTGAACGTAGGTCGCGGTGTCCGCGGGGTCATTGGTCATACCCAGCCGCGGCGAATTGCAGCAAATACCGTGGCAAATCGCATCGCCGAAGAGTTGCAAACTACCTTGGGTGATAAGGTGGGCTATCAGGTGAGATTTAGCGATCAGTCCTCGCCCAATACGCTTGTGAAGGTGATGACCGACGGTATTTTGTTAGCCGAAATACAACAAGATCCTTTCTTGTCAAAATACGATACCTTAATTATCGACGAGGCTCATGAGCGCAGTCTTAATATCGATTTTTTATTGGGCTACCTTAAACAGCTGTTGCCCAAACGCCCCGATTTAAAATTAATTATTACTTCGGCAACGATCGACCTTGAACGTTTCTCGAAGCATTTCGACAATGCACCCATTATCGAAGTCTCCGGTCGAACTTATCCGGTTGAAGTGTGGTATCGGCCTCCGTTCGAATTGGAAGCTGAAGATGAGGATGTCGAGCCAGACTTAAATCTTGCGATAGTCAATGCGGTTGCCGAAATCGACGCGTTTGAACGAGCGGGGCAGTCACTACGCGGCGGTGATATTTTAGTTTTTTTAAGTGGTGAGCGCGAAATTCGCGAGGCCGCAGACGCGCTTCGCAAGGCGCAATTTAATCATCTAGAAGTAGTGCCGTTTTACGCAAGATTGAGTTTGGCGGAGCAGCAAAAAGTGTTTGCTCCCCATACTGGGCGCCGAATAGTTCTGGCCACTAACGTGGCTGAAACTTCGATTACTGTCCCAGGTGTTCGCTACGTGATTGATCCGGGATTTGCTCGAATCAGCCGATATTCTTACCGGACGAAAGTTCAGCGTCTTCCCATCGAGCCGATTTCTCAAGCGAGTGCGAATCAGCGTAAGGGGCGCTGTGGCCGTGTCTCAGACGGTATCTGTATACGTCTTTATTCCGAAGAGGATTTTTTATCGCGTCCGGAATTTACCGATGCCGAAATCCTGCGGACAAATCTCGCCGCTGTAATTTTACAAATGTTGCAGTTGCGAATGGGCGATATACATAAGTTTCCCTTTATTGATCCGCCCGATAGCCGAATGATTTCTGACGGCTACAAATTGCTTGAAGAGCTACAAGCTGTCACCCCAAAACAAACCTTAACCCCGATCGGAACTGCGCTGGCAAAACTCCCACTGGATCCGAAACTTGCCCGTATGCTAATGGCTGCGGAGCAGCAATCTTGCGTGAGCGAAATTCTTATTATTGCGAGTGCGCTGTCGGTGCAAGATCCCCGTGAGCGTCCGCAAGAGAAGCAACAGCACGCCGATCAAATGCATCGTCGATTCTGGAGCGAGCACTCCGATTTCATCACGTTGATTAATCTTTGGAATTACTACGAAGAGCAACGACAGGCGCTTACTCAAAATCAGCTGCGAAAACTGTGCAAAAAAGAATTTTTATCTTATATGCGGATGCGCGAATGGCGAGATGTCCACCACCAACTTTGCATTGCTGTGAAAGATTTGAAAATTAAAACAAATCAAGAGCCAGCGTCGTTCGAGTCTGTTCACAAGGCCTTGTTGACGGGCTTACTTGGGAATGTGGGCTTCAACCACGAGGAAAAAGAATACCTTGGTGCACGTCAGCGGAAGTTCACAATTTTCCCAGGGTCTGCGTTACATAAAAAAACGCCAAAATGGATTATGGCAGCGGAGTTGATCGAGACTTCTCGTCTGTTTGCTCACTCAGTGGGCAAGATCGAGCCCGAGTGGGTTATCGAAGCTGCGAAACATCTCGTTAAACGACAACACTTTGAACCGCATTACGATGCAAAAACAGGTCAAGTGATGGCGTACGAAAAAATAAGCCTTTATGGTCTCACGATTGTCGAGAAGAAGAAGGTTGTTTTTAATCACATAGACCCGAAACTTGCTCGCGAAATATTCATCCGCGCAGCCTTGGTTGAGGGGCAATACGCGCATCACTCTAAACGTCGACATAACCCGAGCGCAAAAAATGATTTTTTCGCGCATCAGTTACAGCTTTTAAAAGAGCTTGAGGAGTTAGAGTCGAAATCTCGTCGCCGCGATATTTTGGTGGATGAGCAGGTGATTTTCGATTTTTACAACGAGCGTATTCCCGAAGATATTGTGAATTGGGCGGGCTTTGAGCGTTGGCGAAAAGACGTAGAGCAAAGCCAGCCGCGATTGCTGTACCTTACGCGCGATATTTTAATGCGTCATGATGCGGGTGATATCACGCGAGCGCAGTTTCCTAATGAGCTCGAGTGGAAGGGGATGGTGTTTCCACTCTCGTATCATTTTGAACCTAATCATCCTTTTGACGGTGTTAGCCTGCACGTGCCGGTTAGCGTCTTACATCAGGTGCCAGCCCATTTATTAGATTGGTTGGTGCCGGGTATGCTGAGAGATAAAGTTATTAACCTTATCAAAAGTCTGCCAAAACCTTTGCGTAAACATTTTGTACCTGTGCCCGATGTTGCCGATAAAGTGTTGGGCGCATTAAGTCCCGATAACCTACCGCTCACCGAAGCACTTGGCGTACAGCTTAAGCGAATCAGTGGTGTCGACATAAAGAAGTCCGACTTTCAAGGGGAGATCGAAAATTTTTATCGGTTCAATATTCACGTTGTAGATGAAAAAGGGAAAATAATCGAAAGTGCCCGTGACTTGGATGTGCTTCGTGAGAAATACCGCGAGCGTGTTCAACAGAATATTCAATCGGCCGCAACAGATATCGAAAAGACGGACATTACTCGATGGGATTTTGGGCCCTTGGCGGAAGCCATTTCGTTACCACGCGGCGGCATTAATATTCGCGCTTATCCCGCGCTGGTTGATAAAAAAACATCGGTGTCACTACAAGCGTTAGATAATCCGCTATTGGCCCAGCATCTTAGTCAGCGGGGCGTTACGCGATTACTTTTTTTGAATTTGTCGCAAAAAGTGAAATACCTACAAAAAGAGTTACTCAAAACTCAACAGGTTGCTCTCACTCACGCTAACATCGGAACTCGAGAACAAGTGGTGGACGACCTTATTATGGCGGCCATCATGCAGTTGGCGGTTCCTGATGCGATGGCTATTCCTCGAACTGCCGAGGCATTTTCTTTGCTATTGCAAAAAATCGAACCCGAGCTGATTGCTCATGCGCAAGAATTAGCGCAAATATTGCAAACCAGTTTGGCGCAGTTGGTGGAGGTGCGTAAGCAATTAAAACAGCACAAAAACAATTTGGCCTTGGCTTATTGCATTGCGGATATTAATGAACAACTCAAGGAGCTCTTCTACGAAGGGCTTGTGTATGCAACCCCTCATAAATGGTTGTCACAGTATCCTAAGTATTTGAAGGCGATTTTACTTCGAATCGAAAAAGCACTTTTAAATGCACAAAAAGATCGACTTACAATCAATCAGGTCTCGCCGTTTACGGCTCGATTGACAGAAGTGCTCGAAAAAGAAGGGGCTTACCGGATGGCACAAGTTGAAGCGCTCATGGATTTTCGCTGGGGTATCGAGGAGCTTCGTATTTCACTATTTGCGCAAACACTTAAAACGAATATTCCCATTTCCGATAAGCGATTGGAAAAACAATGGGAACTTGTTAAAGCAGCTTTCGCTAATTCGTAGGTGGTTTATGAATCGTTCAATCGTTTTTTGGGGCGTAACTCTTGTATTAACTTTTTCTTTTGCCGGTGTGGTTAAGGCAGATGCGAGTATTAAAAAGCATGCGGAGGCTCAGATAGATTCGACCAAGCGAGTTAATGCCGAGTCGTTGCATTTGCCGAAGGTTAATGTGGAATTTTCTAACTGGAGTAATGCGGCTCAAGCAAAAGCAAATTTGCTACCGAGATTAATTTCGGTTTGCGAAAAGGGTTTTGAAGTAGTGAGTGAAAGATATGAGCCGAAAGCGATGGGAAAGATTGAACTTAGCTTAACTTATCGTTGTTTAGAAAAATAAACTCTCTGCCGAAAAATCGGCAGAGAGTTTTGCGCATTAAAACTTGTAGCTAATTTCTAGGCTACTCGTAATACCAATTTCTTGCGAAAGAATGGTTACTTTGTTACCTGCGCTGTTTACCTGGGTGATATCACGCTTCTCATCGAGAAGGTTACGAATCTTGGCATTGATTGTAATATTCTCGGTGGGGTAGTAGCTGTAATTGATATCAAGTGATGCAAAAACATCCTCATAAGCATCTTGGTGGCCTGTCATAACTGCCGCTGAATAGACTTTTTCATCGGCAATATTGTAGGCGATCGAAGCGCTGTGCATACCATTGTCGGCATCGTAACCCAATTGCAAGTTAAGGACGTAAGGCGATTGTCCTGTCATTTCGCGAGTAGGATTGGTAAAGCCTTCACCAACAGGCGATTCGATTTCTGAATCACTTAAAGTTAAGTTTGCCGAGGCAAACAAGCCGTAATCAAAGTTGTACAAACCTTCAAGTTCGATACCGTAGATGGTCCCCGCTTCGGCGTTATAAAAGCCCATCACCAAATCGCTGTCTGAGCCAGGATTAATTTTTTGCTCGATGGGGTCGGCGATATCTTTGTAGAACAAAGTCGCGGTAAAGTTGTTGCCGTTATCGAAATACCATTCACCACGAACATCAAAATGATCGATGGTCGAGAAGGCGAGGTGCGGATTGCCTTGAACGCGCATGTTGAGTTCTGGGTCGATGTAGATGACGTCTGACAATTCACGCAGGTCTGGACGAATTACTGTTTGCGCATAACTTAAACGCAATTGGAAGGTGTCGGCGTTCATGAAGTCATACTGCGACCAAGTCATCGCGGCCGAAGGCAGTAGGTCGTCTTCTTTAATGAGATAACTACTGTCAGGTTGCACTAAGTTATTTGCAATATTCTCTTGCGTGATACCGGTGTAATCTAAAAGATCAACTGGAATCACAACTGAGCGATAATCTTCGTAGCGCGCACCTAAGGTGAAGCGAAGGTTATCGTTCCATGCGACATCGACCATGCCGTAGAACGCATCCAACATTTGTGCTGCTGCGTAACTCTCGGTACCGAAGCCGCGACTCATCGCAAGCTCCATGTTGGTAGTAGTGTCTAATACGTTAGCATCACTCAATACTTGATCAGGTGTGCCTTGTAAGAAGCTACCGCCACCGAAGTTGATAAGCGCGGTATGGCCATTGTATTGACGTGCCTTATCGTTGTACTCGTAACCACCTTTAAGGGTAATTTCTTTATCGCCGAGTGTTAACGGCAAAGTCAAATTCCAACCGTAGCTTCTCACTTCGTCATTAAGATTTAAGTAAGAGAATTGAGCTGCGGACTGGCCGTTAACCGCAGTAGAGATAAGCTCTCCCGTTTCCGGATTCAATTGGTTTGTTCCAGTAACGTTACTTGCGCCTGGTATAAAGGTTTCGATAGTCGAATCAGAGTAAACCCAATCCACTTTAATATCGTTTAAGTAATCGTTATTGAATTGGCTAAACGTGTGTTCACCCAATACCTGAGTGATTTCTAAAGTGCGGTCTTGGAAGCGAGTATCGTAAGCAACACGCTGTCTGCCTTCTTGAAGCGTGTTATTACTATCGTGGCTTAATGTAATGGTCGCTTCTTGGGTTTCGTCTTCGATTTTAAAATAATTTAACTGAACATTATGCTCATCAAGGTAATCAACACCTAAACCTAACGAAGTCAGTTTTTTAGTTTCTTCGGTGGTGCGATCTAAATGAGAATAAATGGTTTCGGGTGATCCAATATTTGCGCGCTTTTGATTGCGGCTGCGCTCTTCGCTATCTTGAGAATAGTTGGCAATGGCACCGACCGTCCACTCGTCGTTAATATCGAACGAGTTTCCGATAGTGAATGATAGGTTCTCGTCGATGTCGTTTTTCTTGCGGCTAATACCAATGTCGCGATTGATATGGCTCATAAGCTCACGGTTAATTTGCGTAGCTTGAGCGTTACGCTCTGCAGGCGTGCCTGATAAGGTGCGCGCAATAGTGTTGGTGTTGATGTAGCCTTGATAGGTATCAATTGCTTGCGCAATTTCTGAAGGCAATCCACCTTTTGGTTTGCTGCCGGTGTAATTTAAATTGTCGGAACCATGGTTAGAGTTGGTGCCAGTGCCGATTGAGAAATCGACAACCAAAGTATCGGGAACCGACTTGGTACGAATATCAATGTTGCCTCCGCCGAAGTGTGAGGGCAGTTCCGGCGAATAAGATTTTTGTACTTTAAGGCTTTCGACAATCGACGAAGGAATGATATCCAAAGGCAGAACATTTCGCGTCAATTCGGGCGAGGGAACTTGAGCACCGTTTAGTTGCACGCTCGAATAGCGCTCACCTAGGCCGCGAACATAAACATATTTCCCCTGATTGAGCGTCACGCCGGTAACGCGGGTTAGGGCGATCGCAACGTTTGAGTCACCTACACGAGAAATTTGGTCCGAGCCGAGAAGATCTGCCGAAAAGGGATCTTCCATTCTTTCCATCGAGAGTGATTGGGCGCCGGTTTGCAAGCGGCCAGTTACCAACAATTCTTCAATCGCCGCTGCTTGAACATCAAGCAAGGTGGTGGTTTGAGCTTGAACATTTACTTGGCCAAAAAGCGCTGCTGATGTCACTGCAAGAGCTAACGCGCGACGAGTAAAATTTGGATGTTCCATAAGATTACCTTGTGGATGCATTCGACCTTGTGAGCAAAATGCAAAAGTAGTAGAAATCTGTTTGATTTATTAAGCTAAAAAAGAGGCGCCGATGGGCGCCTCTTTTTGGGGTCGTGAGGCGGTTGCCCTAACCAAGTCTTATTGCGGTTGAGTTAAACCAACGGTCCAACCTTGAGTCCAATCGTCGCCTTCTTTAACAGCACCGATGAAGTCAACGGCTTCGAAGAAATCGTTAGTTCCTTCAACTGGCGCTTTAGTGGTGTCGATTTCGGCTGAGAGTTTGGTTACGTCAAACACGTTGATGCTAATCGGTGCTTTGTTGCCATCTTCAAAATTAGCGGCAGTGATGTAAGCACGTGGATTAGTCGCTAAGTCTTTGATCGACAACACGGGTAATTGGCCAGTAACTGAAGAATCGATCACGATGTTTTTATTGTTTTCAGTCAACCATGCTTTGGTGTCGAAGTCTGAGTTGGCGGCATTTACTTTTTGCTTAGTCGCTTCGCTACACGCGATCAAGTTGCTCTCTGCAACGCTGATACCGGCTTTAATGAAGTTGATAGTGACTGGGCCTTCGCTATCTTCAATGTCGAAACATTCTTGAGATGCTTGATTAGGCTGATTAGAAGTAATGATTGAGTTGTACAGCGCGAATTGAACACCTTCACGGAACAGTGGGCCTTCAGCGTCGCCTTTACCTGATGGCTCAGTACCTTCGCCTTGTTTCACACCGCTTGTAATACAGGTGTGGTTAGAGATACGACCAAAGGTTAAAGGTGCGATGTCATCAGCACGACCTTCACCGGTGTTGTCCGCTTCGATACAACGGTTAGAACCTGAAGTTTGTACTGCTAAAGCGAATTGAATATTGCCAACCCAACCGTCGGCGAAGTCGTAAGAGTCGTCACCAACGTTAACGGCGACTACGCGCTTAAGGTTGACCGCACCGCCGAACATTTCAAAACCGTCGTCCTTAGTGGTGTAAACCTGTACGTTTTCAACGTGTGTGCCAGAACCTACAGAGTAGAAGGTGATACCGTTCAGTTCGTTACCGTCAACAACTTCGTAACCGGCGTGTTTGACCACCAAGTAAGTCATCGAGCCTGAAGATTCGGTGTTGTCGTTTCCACCGTAAGTGCCTGGTTGGCCTTCAGAGGTTAAGTGGCAGTTAGTTGCAACTTCACACTTGTTAGTTAAGCCATTACCCAAAATTTGCACGCCACCCCATAAACCGCGGTCGTTTTCGGTTGCTGCATTGTCGATAAGATCTTTAGTTGCACTGATGATGACGGGGTTTTCTTTAGTGCCGTTAGCAAAAATTTGTGAGCCACGAGCGATGCGTAAATAATCTTCTGGTTTTTCGAACGCTAATTTTGCACCGGCGTCTAAGGTTAATTTGGCGCCTTCGCCACCTTTAAGAACTACAGTACCCGCGGCCGCTTGGCTTGCGTTAACGTCGGCACCAATAAATAAGCTACCACTGAATACGTGAACGCCACCATTTGGCAAACCTTTGAAGGTTACGTCGGTGGTAATTTCACGATTAGTACTTGCGAAGCTTGCTGGGTAGAAGCAGTTATTACCGTCAGGTAAACCTTTATAAACTTGTCCGTTCATTTCGTAAGAGGCACAGTTGTCTGCCGCTGGCGCTGACGAGGATGAAGACGAAGAGGTTACTGGGCTAGAAGAGGGATTCTTGTTGCTAGCATCAATATTAATATCTCCGCCACCACAGGCGATTAGTGAAGCGGTCAACGCGTTGATGGCAAACAATTTATGCAGTTTCATGAAGTTATTCTCTATCGAAGTGAAGGTTACATTCATTGACAGCGCGAATGTTTAGCTCGCGTGTTAGGTGCTATTTTTGAGATCTTGTGTGAAATAACGGAGACAATTTGATGAAGTTTTTATTTCAAACGCCCAAAATGTGTACACAAAGAGGTTTATCGACTAGCGTGAAAGATTAATCCTGCTATAAGCGGCCACCCATAGTGGGCGGTGATGATTGTCAATTGCTCCTATATTTAGAATTGGGTAATGTGCGCAACAATTTTTGATTACATGGAATGTTTACGGGTGAAAGGTGATGTTATGAGCAAATGGGTAGGGCGGATGTATTTGGCGGCGCTAGTCGTGAGTGCGGCTTCTGCAGCAGCACAGGCGCAAGACGAAAACGCCGAGAACACGCAATTAGAAGAGCAGTCGTCGAGTTCAATTAAATCGGTGTTAAGTGTTCTGAGCGATTCGCACATGGTGCAATACGTGTATTCAGGATCTGAAGTTGGCGCACCGCCGGTGGTTGGTGCTGAAGCTGATCCTTGGCAGGCCTATAACCGAAAAATGTTCGCCTTTAATGATGGCGTAGACAGATACTTTCTCAAGCCGGTTGCCACGGCCTACACCAAAGTCACGCCTGCCCCTATTAAAACCGGCGTGAAGAATGTGTTTCGCAATATCGCCGAAGTACCGAGTATCGCTAACGGATTGCTTCAAGGCGAATTTAAATCAGCGGCTTACGACACTACTCGATTTTTGGTGAATACGACCATCGGCATTGGCGGCATCTTTGACGTTGCATCGCGCCTTGATTTGCCCGCCACCGATTACGAGGATTTTGGTCAGACCCTAGCGGTGTGGGGATTTCGCTCCGGTCCTTATGTGGTGCTACCCATCTTAGGCCCGAGCACTGTGCGTGATGGTTTGGCGAAACCTGTCGATTGGTATACCGATCCTTTAACCTATATTGATCACGATACTACTTCCTACACTGTCAAGGCTGTGAATATAGTGAACATACGTTCGCAATTGCTGCCGCTTGAAGCATCAATTAGTGGTGATAAGTACGAGTTTATTCGCGATGCTTACTTACAGCGCCGCGCTTTTCTTATCAATAATGGAGAAGTGGTTGATAGCTTTGGTGATGACGAATTTAGCATCGACGATTTCTAAATAAAAAAGCCGCAAATGCGGCTTTTTTTGTGCCCGAGTATAAATTTATTCAAGCAAATGGCAGGCATAAAAAAACCGCGATCATCGCGGTTTTTTTATTGAGCTCTTAGCGCTCTAAGTATTGCAACTTGCCAGGTACGCCATCCCATTCGGCGTGATCGGCGGGGGCGTCTTTCATCTCGGTGATGTTTGGCCAAATTTCGGCGAGTTCGGCGTTCAGCTCTCTGAATACTGCTTGATCTTCTGGCAGTTCATCTTCCGAGAAAATGGCACTTACCGGACATTCAGGCTCACAAAGCGCGCAATCGATACACTCGTCTGGGTGAATCACCAAAAAGTTTGGGCCTTCGTAGAAGCAGTCAACTGGGCAGACTTCTACGCAGTCAGTGTGCTTACACTTAATGCAGTTTTCCCCAACAACAAAAGTCATATGAGACTCCAACAATAAATTTAATGTGTGCCAAAAATTAGTGCGGTATTTTAAAGCTCAAGTTGGCGTTTGGGTAGGGCAAAAACCGCCTAATTTGTTGATATCTCGCAAAAGATACCAGTAATTTGCCGCTAAATGAGATGGGTTCTCCTTTAACGGCAAAGTCGATCTGCTTATCAATTTTCCTTATTCTTGGCGTAGATCTCTTTCAGTCGATAAATATGATCGAGCGCTTGGCGCGGCGTTAAATTATCGGGGTTAAGTTTCTTGAGAGCTTCGATAACGGGGCTTGGCAATGCATCAAATAAACCAACTTGGGTATGCGCGGAAATCGATTGGCTATCTTCATCAAGCGTGGGTGCAGGCTTAGGTTCACTAATTTGACTAGACATAACCGCTTTTTGAGCGTCATAAGTTGGCGCCTCCGATGTACTTGAAAGAGGCGTCGATGCAGTTTGTTCAAGAACGGCTAATTGCTGTTGAGCCTGCACTAATACTTCAGCAGGGATTCCCGCTAACTTGGCCACTTGAAGTCCGTAACTTTTGCTCGCAGGCCCTTCGTGTACTTTATGCAAGAATACGATGTTGTCTTGATGCTCTGTTGCATTTAAGTGCACGTTGGCAATGGTTGGGATCTCGCTCGGTAAACTCGTGATTTCGAAGTAATGAGTGGCGAATAATGTGAATGCGCGAATATTTTCCGCTAAGTGTTTCGCGCAGGCCCAAGCCAACGAAAGCCCATCAAAAGTGCTGGTGCCTCGACCAATTTCATCCATTAACACCAAACTGCGGGAAGTCGCGTTGTGCAGAATGTTGGCGGTTTCCGTCATCTCAACCATAAAAGTAGAGCGTCCACCGGCGAGATCATCGGAAGAACCTATGCGGGTGAAAATCCGGTCGACTAAACCGATACTCGCGGACTCGGCAGGCACGAAGCTTCCCACATGAGCCAAGAGTGTGATAAGTGCTGCTTGGCGCATATAAGTGGATTTACCGCCCATGTTTGGGCCGGTGATGATTAGCATGTGCCGACTGGGTGAAAACTCCAAATCGTTAGGAACGAACGGCGACGAGGTGACTTGCTCCACAACGGGATGACGTCCCGCTTTGATAAAAATTCCCGGATCAGCCTTAAGTGTTGGGCGAGAGAAACTCAAAGCATCGGCGCGTTCCGCAAGGGTGCAAAGAACATCAAGTTCGGCAACGGCGGCCGCAGCATCCTGAAGTGGAATTAAGTCGTCATTGAGACGATCGATCAAATCTTCATAAAGTGCTTTCTCTCGGGTAAGTGCGCGGCTTTGAGCAGAAAGCGCTTTGTCCTCAAAAGCTTTTAACTCGGGCGTAATGTAACGCTCTGCGTTCTTGAGTGTTTGTCGGCGAATGTAGTCAGCGGGTGCCTTTTCAGCCTGAGCGGCAGTGAGTTCAATGAAGTAACCGTGAACGCGGTTATATCCCACTTTTAACGTTGGAATTCCGGTGCGCTCACGTTCACGAGTTTCTAAATCGATAAGATATTGGCCGGCGTTGGTGCTGATGTTGCGAAGCTCATCTAACTCGGCGTCGTAACCTTCGGCGATAACACCGCCATCGCGAATAACAACGGGTGGGTTCTCGACGATTGCACGTCCAAGTAGATCGACAAGTTGAGGGAAAGTCCCTATAGCGGCGGCAAGTTTTCCTAGCTCTGGTGAGGCAATTTTGGCCAGCTCGCTTTGCAATTCCGGAAACGTGGCTAGCGACATATATAAGCGTGATAAGTCGCGCGGCCGCGTCGAGCGCAGAGCAAGGCGACCGAGAATACGCTCCATATCACCGACACGTTTTAATACGCTGTGAATAATCTCGAACCCGTAATTGTTTTTGAGTGCGGCGATGGTCTCTTGGCGGGCTTGAAGCGTTGGCAAATCCCGCAAGGGACGGTTTAACCAGCGGCGTAAAAGGCGGCTGCCCATACTAGTGGCGGCGCGGTTAAGAACCCAAAAAAGCGTGTGTTCTTCGCCTCCCGTGAGATTCACGTCGATCTCTAAATTGCGACGGGTCGCCGCGTCCATGATGACGGCATCATCTCGGTTCTCATAGGCGAGGCTACGCACGTGGGGTAGCGCGGTACGCTGAGTTTCTCGGGCATAACTTAGCAGGCAGCCTGCGGCGCAAAGTGCAGTGGTGAGGCTGTCGCAACCAAACCCTTGTAAATCTTTGGTGCCAAATTGCTGATTGAGCAATCGCAGTGCGGTGTCGTAGTCAAACTCCCAAGGCCCACGACGGCGCAGGCCTCGACGATTCTCAATTAACTCTGGCGTAGTTGTGTGATCGCTAATGAGAAGCTCGGCAGGATTTAAGCGCTGCAGTTCGCCAAGCGCCGCCTCAAGGCCGATAACCTCAAGTACAAGAAATCGACCGCTGGCCATGTCTAGCGAAGCAAGGCCATAGATGTCGTTATTTTGATGGAGAGCGACTAAGAGGTTGTCGCGGCGAGAGTCCAGTAGTGCTTCATCGCTTACGGTGCCGGGCGTAACAATACGCATCACTTTACGTTCGACAGGCCCCTTACTGGTTGCGGGGTCGCCAACCTGCTCGCAGATGGCGACCGAAACCCCCGCTTTTACCAGCTTCGCGAGATAGCCGTCGGCGGCGTGATAAGGAATGCCAGCCATCGGAATTGGATTGCCGTTGCTCTTGCCTCGAGCGGTCAAGGTGACATCAAGAAGCTCGGCGGCGAGCTTGGCGTCGTCAAAAAAGAGTTCGTAAAAATCCCCCATCCGGTAAAAGACCATCTCATCTTTGTGTTGGGCTTTGATGCGTAAATATTGCTGCATCATGGGGGTGTGATTTTCTAGATTCGTATCAGTGCTCAAGCGTTTGTACCTTATAAGTTATTCAAAAATAACTTCTATCGAAAAATCGTTGATAGCTATCGGTTGGAAGGGTTTGCGACAAAAGCTTCCCAAAGCGACCATCGCCTTGCCGACTGGCTGTTAAAGCGGATGGGGCGGGTCGCCACAAAGGGCGTAATCTTAACACTCTCCGCCATCTGGTGCTGCGACTATCAATGGGTTGTATTTGACACAAAGTTTGTGTGCGAGGATACTGGCGCCCCCCTGACAAGTGTTTGATTTTGCGACATATCGGGGTTAGGAGTTAACACCTATAACTACAAATGATCTATTCAAAGGTTTTAAACATGGATTTGTGCCTAGTGTCCCGTCGGCGGCTGTTTGCGGCTGCTTTTGTCATTTTTTTTTGTTTTTCTCAATTCGTCTTTGCTCAAAAACTGCCGCTCGAGGCTTTTTATAGTGGGCCGCGAGTTGACGATTTAAGTTTGTCACCCAATGGTGAGTATGTTGCGGCGCTCAGTAATATTGGTAGCGACACTGCACTGATTGTTATCAATGTGGCGACCGGCAAGATGACCCCCCTTATCAAGACCGACAACATTCAATTCAAATTTAATTGGATTCATTGGGCGAATAATAATCGTGTTGTGATGAGCTTAAGGTACGACAGTCGTCTGCCGAATGGCGTCAAATATCAAGAGACGCGTTTATTTTCTATAGATGCACATAAAGGGGGCAAACCCACACAATTATTAAAAGGTGGTGAGCGTCAAGATACACCGCAATTCCAGGATAAGGTAATTAGTTGGCTTCCTAACGATCCTGATTTTATTTTGGTCAGTGTCGATGCCGATATAGCCGGTGCCGACTCTGTATATCGTGTGCACGTTAACCGCGGTCGCATGGGTAGGATAAAAGCACCTATGGGGAGTGTTAGCCGCTGGTATGCGGATCGCCAAGACAATGTGCGCGCCAGTTACAAATATGATGATAAAGAGCAGCGCGTAACCTATCGGATTCTTAACACCACCACCGGAGATTGGGACACGGTTTGGACTTATAAAGTATTTGAAGAACCCAGTATCGAAATCGCGGGTTTTGGTGGCAATCCTAATGATCTTTACATTTTTGCGGATCACGAGGGGCGCCAAGCACTTTTTAAGGTCGATCTTTCAAAACCTGGTTACCCTCGAGAGTTGGTGCGAGCACATGACAAGTACGACGTAAGCGGCCAGTTGATTTATTCCGAGGCGCACAAAGATGTAGTCGGAATGTATCTCAATGTGGGTGAAGAGCGCAGTGTGTTTTGGCATCCAGAATTTAAAGCGTTACAGGCAGGCTTGGATAAAGTATTCCCAGACACCCGTAATTACATTGTTGGGTTAGACAGTTCAGCTCGCCGCTACCTTGTGTACACCTCGAGTGAAACTAATCCAGGGGTTTATTATTTCGGCGATCGAGATAAAAAGTCGATTGCTCTGGTTGGCTCTGTTTACCCACAGTTTTCTGAAGAGAGCATCCCAAAAAAGGTCAAACATACCTATTCTGCTCGCGATGGTGTCAAGATCGAAGGTTTTCTTTCGATGCCGGCCGGAGAGCATAGCAAGCCTCTGCCCACAATTATCCTTCCTCACGGAGGGCCCATGAGTCACGACACTTACGGATTCGACATGTTTTCGACGTTCCTTGCTAACCGTGGTTACGCGGTATTTCAGCCAAATTTCCGTGGGTCGTCAGGTTATGGGCATGACTTTATGATGCAGGCGATTGGCGGTATGGGCATGGCCATGCAAGACGATCTTGTGGATGGAGTGGACTATCTCGTTAAACAGAAAATCACAGACCCTAAAAAGATTTGTATTGTGGGGGCAAGTTACGGCGGATACGCCGCTTTGATGGGGGTGAGTAAAACGCCCGATTTATTTAAGTGTGCTGTAAGTTTTGCCGGCATTTCTGATCTCGAAGAGCTGAGCCGAATGTATCGATATTTCACCAATCGTAATGCGGCTCGCACGCAAATTGGTCGAGATAAGAATCAACTGCGTGATACATCCCCGGTAAATCTTGTTGAAGACATTAAGGCGCCAGTTCTTTTGATACATGGCGAGGATGATGTTTCAGTTCCGGTGAAGCACAGCCGGATTATGGCGAAGGCTTTAGAGAAAAAGGGTAAAACGGTCGAATATATCGAACTCGAAGATGGCACACATCATCTTGATTATTTGCCGCATCGCAAGCAAACCTTCGAGGCGATTGAGGCGTTTTTAGCTAAGCATTTACCAATTTAGTCGTTATTAGCCTCTACACTAAAAAGCCCGAGCCGTTAGACTAGCTCGGGCTTTTTATTTCGTCGTGCAGCAGGAGGGGTTGATGGAATCGAAAATTACGGATCTTGCATCGGGTTTGGGTAAAACACTTGCGGAAAAAAATCTGCGCATCACGACAGTTGAGTCCTGTACCGGTGGCGCAATTGCTGCCGCGATTACCCGGGTGGCGGGTAGTTCTGCTTGGTTTGATATGGGATTTGTGACCTATTCCAACGGCGCCAAGATGAAATTGGTGGGCGTTCCTCAGGATGTGTTGTCAAATTATGGTGCGGTTAGTGAACAAACAGTCGAGGCGATGGCGTTAGGGGCTTTAGAGTCGTCTGGCGCAAATTTAGCAATTGCTACCAGTGGAATCGCGGGCCCAGGAGGCGGAACAGAAACTAAACCCGTAGGGTTGGTATGGTTTGCTTGGGCAATTCAAAATGGTAGTGGTGTTAGGGTATCAACTGAACATCTGGTGTTCTCTGGAAGTCGACAAGATATTCAAGAACAGGCGGTTGCACACGCTTTAACCATCGCACATCAAAAAGTGCTTGATTGCTGTATGTAATCACATATACTGGTCAACCATACAGTTGGTGATATGCCAACTAACAACAATATGCGCAATTTTTTATTTTTTAGGTGAGGTGTTCAATGGATGCAAATAAGGAAAAGGCGTTACAAGCGGCTTTAAGCCAAATTGAACGTCAATTCGGTAAAGGTACTGTAATGCGCATGGGGGATCGCGAGCAAATGTCGATTCCTGCGATTTCGACCGGTTCTTTAGGTTTAGATGTAGCGCTCGGTATTGGTGGCCTACCTAAGGGCCGTATTATCGAAATTTACGGTCCTGAGTCCTCGGGTAAAACGACGCTTACCTTACAGGTGATTGCTGAGGCTCAGCGTCAAGGTGGAACCTGTGCATTCATTGATGCCGAGCACGCCCTCGATCCCATTTATGCCACTAAACTCGGCGTGAACATTGAAGATCTTATCGTTTCTCAACCGGATACCGGTGAACAAGCTTTAGAAGTGACAGATATGCTCGTTCGCTCGGGTGCGGTAGATGTGCTGGTTGTCGACTCTGTGGCAGCATTAACGCCGCGAGCCGAAATTGAGGGCGAAATGGGCGATCACCACGTTGGTCTTCAGGCTCGTTTAATGTCTCAAGCGCTACGTAAAATTACTGGTAACATTAAAAATGCCAACTGTTTGGTTATTTTCATTAACCAAATTCGTATGAAGATTGGCGTTATGTTTGGCAACCCGGAAACCACGACCGGCGGCAATGCGCTCAAATTTTACTCTTCGGTGCGTTTGGATATTCGGCGTATCGGTGCGGTGAAGGAAGGTGAAGAAGTTATCGGCTCCGAAACCCGCGTTAAAGTCGTCAAAAACAAAGTGGCGCCACCCTTTAAGCAAGCCGAGTTCCAGATTTTATACGGTAGTGGGATTAACCGACTCGGGGAGATTGTCGATTACGGCGTGAAGCTTGGTTTTATTGATAAAGCGGGCGCTTGGTATAGCTATCAGGGAAATAAAATTGGTCAGGGTAAGAATAATGCTATGAAGTTCTTGACCGAGAATACCGCGATCGCACAAGAACTCGAGACACGTGTGCGTAATGAGTTGCTGGCTTCTCAAGCGCTCTCACTCAGCGCCACAAGTGAAGACGATTCTGTCGATGACTCCGTGTAAACTTGCCTATAACTAAAAAAGCCCCTAATGGGGCTTTTTTAGTTATAGGCTATTCAGCTTGGAACGAGTATCTTGATTTGGGTGTCATAATAACGTCAGTTTTGCTCTATAGTTTACAAGTGATTAACTTGATTTCCCCATGAGCAAAAGTTTAATCAGCCGCACGAGGGAGGTTTTAATGAGATTTATACACAAGCTTACTGCATTGATTGTAACTGTATTCATGATCGGGTGTACCAATACCCCCTATGTTGATACTGACTATAGTCAAAAAACGAATTTCGCTGAACTTAGAACCTACCAGATAGCACCCACTAAGCAAGATGTTGGGGATAACTTGCTGATATCACCTTTTACTTTTAGTCATCTGGCAGCGGTTATTGATCAAAATCTCGGCGTCCGTTATCAGCAGGTAGCAGCTGGTCAAACACCCGATTTTATTGTGAATTATCACCTAGTAGTGGAAGAAAAATTAGATCCCCGTGCTTATAACGACTTTTACGGTTATGGCATGTGGGGGCGTCCTTACTATTATTATCCGAGAGGTTACTTCTACGGCATAAACTCAGGAGTACGCGTTTATAACCAAGGTAGTCTTATCGTTGATATAACCGATAGCAAAGGTCAGCCGCTCTGGCGCGGGGTTTCGCAAAAACGCTTAAGTAAAGGGCTTAGTAATCAGCGTCAGCGAGAAGTGTTATCGGAAGCGGTAGCTGAGGTTCTTGCTTATTTTCCTCCCGTTCGATAATTAAAGCCGCGAAAGCGGCTTTTTAATGGTCTTTGTTTTATGAGTAGCAATTCAGCATCGGTACGTTCACATCTAATCAATCTGTTGTCACTTCGCGAGCACTCTCAAAAAGAGCTCGTTGATAAACTTGCTGCGAAATCCTTCGATGCACTGTTGATTGAGCAGGAGATAAAGTCGCTACAAGAGATTGGTCTTCAGAGTGATTCGCGGTTTGCTGAGTCTTTTATACGCATGAGAGTTCATCAGGGTAAGGGGCCTTTGATTATTCAGCAGGAGTTGTCGAGCAAAGGGATATCGAAGGATGTGGCAACAGCGGCATTTGACGAGATAAACGCAAACTGGACCGAATTGGCAAGCGACGTTCGCCGGCGCAAGTTTGGTGATGAGCCGCCGGTCGATGCCAAATCCAAAGCAAAACAGTTGCGTTTTTTAGCTGGGCGAGGGTTTGCCTCATCTCAAGCATTCGCTGCGCTTTCTGCCCAGCAATTTCATGACTGATATTAGTTTTGTTCATTGAGACTTCAGGGGCTTTCTGGTAATCTGGCGCCCCGTCCTAATATGAAAAGGCATTGTGCTCATTAAGCAAGTATCCGCCTTTTTCTTCCATTTCTGCTCTGCATTCAATTATCAGGTTTTACATGACTCGCTATATATTCGTAACCGGTGGTGTTGTTTCTTCATTGGGAAAAGGCATTGCTTCTGCATCACTAGCGGCAATCTTGGAGGCTCGTGGCCTCAAAGTGACCATTATGAAGCTCGACCCCTATATCAACGTCGATCCGGGTACCATGAGTCCGTTCCAGCATGGGGAAGTTTTCGTAACTGAAGATGGTGCAGAAACCGACCTTGATTTAGGCCACTACGAACGATTCATTCGCGCTCGCATGACGCGTCGCAATAATTTCACGACAGGCCGTGTTTACGAAACTGTTCTGCGTAAAGAGCGCAGAGGCGATTATTTAGGCGGCACAGTACAGGTTATTCCGCATATTACGGACGAAATTAAACGCCGTATCCTCGAAGGCGGAAAAGATAAAGATGTTGTTTTAGTCGAGATCGGCGGAACAGTGGGTGACATCGAGTCTCAACCCTTCTTGGAAGCTGTGCGTCAACTTAAGGTCGAAATGGGCCCAAGCCGTGCCATGCTAATGCATCTTACTTTGGTGCCTTATATTGCAACCGCTGGCGAAACAAAAACTAAACCGACTCAGCATTCAGTAAAAGAATTACGTTCGATCGGTCTTCAGCCGGATGTCTTGTTGTGCCGTTCTGAAATCGAAGTTGACATTGACTCTCGTCGTAAAATTTCTCTCTTTACCAATGTGGCTGAGCGCGCAGTCGTCCCGCTGCCCGATGCCGACACCATTTACCGCATTCCCAGCATGTTGCAAGCACACGGGCTTGATCGCCTTGTGGTTGAGCAGTTTGGCTTAAACTGCCCAGAAGCTGACTTGTCAGAATGGGACAAGGTAATCGATGGAAAATTGAACCCTGTAAGAGAAGTGACTATTGCCATGGTGGGCAAATACATGGAGCTTCTCGACGCTTACAAATCGTTAATTGAGGCCATTAGTCACGCAGGTATTCAGTCTAAAACCAAAATTAACATGGAATATATTGATTCCGAACGGATCGAAACGGAAGGTGTTGAAATTTTAAAAGGCGCGGACGCCATCTTGGTTCCCGGCGGTTTTGGTGCTCGAGGAGTAGAAGGTAAGCTGCTTGCTGTTCAATATGCTCGTGAAAACAAAATTCCTTATCTGGGAATTTGCTTGGGCATGCAGTCGGTAGTTATCGAATTTGCTCGAAACGTTTTAGGGCTTAAAGGTGCTACATCAACCGAATTCGATCCTAAAACTCCTCACCCAGTTATTGGCTTAATTACCGAGTGGATTAACAAAGAGGGTGCTGTTGAAACTCGTGATGAGACCTCTGATTTAGGTGGCACTATGCGTTTAGGTGCTCAAGAGTGTCGCTTGGTTCCGGGATCAAAAGCTCGAGAAATTTACGGCAGTGACGTTATCGTTGAGCGTCATCGTCATCGCTATGAAGTTAACAACAATTATGTTGACGCCTTACAAAAGGCAGGTTTAAAGATTGGTGGTTGGTCGGCAGACGACACCTTGGTTGAAATGGTTGAGATTCCTGATCATCCTTGGTTTGTCGCTTGTCAATTTCATCCTGAATTCACATCGACCCCACGTGATGGCCATCCACTATTTTCCGCATTCGTGAACGCTGCGTTTGAAAACAAAAAATAATTTGGAGAGCCACTTTATAGTGGCTCCTTTTTTGCGAGGATAAAAAGTGTCGCAACAGCATGTTTCCATTTCAAACATTACGGTGGGTAACGATTTACCTTTCGTACTATTTGGCGGTATGAACGTTTTAGAGTCTCGCGATATGGCTATGCAAGTTGCAGAAGCCTACGTTAGCGCCACTCAAAAACTTAATGTCCCTTACGTTTTTAAAGCATCGTTTGATAAAGCAAATCGCTCTTCAATTCATTCCTATCGCGGACCTGGAATGGAAGAGGGCTTGAAAATTTTTGAAGAGATCAAAAAAACTTTCGATATTCCTGTTATCACCGACGTTCATGAAATTTATCAGTGCCATCCAGTTGCAGAAGTTTGTGATGTTATTCAGCTTCCAGCTTTTTTGGCGCGTCAGACCGATTTGGTTCAAGCCATGGCTAAAACTGGAGCGGTGATCAATATCAAAAAACCACAGTTTTTAAGCCCAGGGCAAATGAAAAATATTGTCGAAAAGTTTGAAGAGTGTGGTAACGACAAAATCATTTTGTGTGATCGTGGCACTAACTTCGGTTACGACAATCTAGTTGTAGATATGCTTGGCTTTCGCACTATGCGAGAGGTTAGTGGTAACGCACCGGTCATTTTTGACGTGACGCACTCGCTTCAGTGTCGAGATCCAATGGGAGAAGCTTCCAGTGGACGACGTCATCAAGTCGCAGAGCTGGCTCGTGCAGGCATGGCGGTTGGTCTTGCAGGGTTGTTTCTCGAAGCTCATCCAGATCCAGCATCAGCTAAATGCGATGGCCCTAGCGCGCTGCCGCTTGATAAGCTCGAGCCGTTTTTGGCTCAGATGAAAGCCATTGATGATATGGTAAAATCCTTTCCAGCTTTGGATATTAAGTAATAATTTTTTTATAACACACCCACATCGGAGATTTTTTGATGAGTAAGATTGTCGATATTAAAGCATTTGAAATTCTGGACAGTCGCGGCAATCCAACCGTAAGCGCAGAAGTGATTTTGGAAGATGGTTCTGTTGGCTCAGCCGCTGCTCCGTCGGGCGCTTCTACCGGTTCGCGTGAGGCCTTGGAATTGCGCGATGGCGACAAATCTCGCTATTTGGGTAAAGGTGTATTGAAAGCTGTTTCAAACATCAACGATATTATTAAGCCATTGTTGGTTGGCAAAGATGCGTTAAATCAGCGCGAACTCGACAATGCAATGTTGGCCGCAGATGGCACTGACAACAAGTCAAAGCTTGGTGCTAACGCAATTTTGGCGGTTTCTTTAGCGGCTGCAAAAGCGGCTGCAATCAGTAAAAAGGTTCCGTTATACGCTCACATCGCCGATTTGAACGGCACTCCTGGCAAATACTCAATGCCAGTTCCTATGATGAATATCATTAACGGTGGTGAGCACGCCGATAACAACGTCGACATTCAAGAGTTTATGGTTCAGCCAGTAGGTGCCAAAACTTTCGCAGAAGCTTTGCGTGTAGGTGCCGAAATTTTCCACAGCTTGAAAAAAGTATTGCACGATAAAGGTTTAAATACTGCGGTGGGTGATGAAGGCGGTTTCGCTCCTAACTTACCTTCAAACGAAGATGCGCTTCAGGTAATTGCTACTGCGGTTGAAAACGCAGGTTATAAGTTGGGCGAGAACGTAACTTTAGCTCTAGACTGTGCGGCCTCTGAGTTCTACAAAGATGGTCAATACGATTTGGCTGGCGAAGGCAAAAAATTCTCGTCTGCAGAATTTTCTGATTACTTGGCTGATTTAGCAAACAAATACCCAATTATTTCAATCGAAGACGGCAAAGATGAAAGCGACTGGGATGGTTGGGCTGACTTAACCAACAAAATTGGTAATAAAGTTCAGTTGGTTGGTGACGACTTGTTTGTAACCAATACCCGCATTTTGAAAGAAGGTATCGACAAAAAGATTGCCAACTCAATCTTGATTAAATTCAACCAAATTGGTTCTTTGTCTGAAACCTTGGATGCCATCAAGATGGCGCAAGATGCAGGCTATACTGCAGTAATCTCTCACCGTTCAGGTGAAACTGAAGATACCACTATTGCCGATTTGGCAGTAGCAACTGCAGCGGGTCAAATCAAAACAGGTTCTTTGTGCCGTTCGGATCGTGTATCTAAGTACAACCGTCTGTTGCGTATCGAAGCTGAATTGGGTGCTAGCGCACCTTACCGTGGTCGTGCGGAATTTAAGGCTTAATCCGTAACGTTGATTTAAACGGTATCCGCGAAAAGGCCGATTAGTTCGGCCTTTTTGTTTTTTTAGTGTCAAGTTGCTTTTTCAATGAAAAAACTATTAGTAATACTTTTATGTCTTTTAGCATTTTTTCAATACCGTCTTTGGTTTGGAGAGGGTAGTTTTGCGCATGCCACGAGATTGGAGAAGCAAATAAATGAACAGCGAGCGATCAATGAACAATTATTGGAGAGAAATAAAGCGCTTGATGTTGAAGTACAGGAGCTTAAAACAGGTCTCGATACCATTGAAGAGCGAGCACGACACGATATTGGTTTGATCAAAAAAGACGAAACTTTTTTTATGTTAATGGAAGAGTCTGAATAGTTATGCATGAGCGAAAAGTTTGGTGCATTGTTCCTGCTGCGGGAGTCGGATCAAGACTGGGCGCAAACGTCCCTAAGCAGTATTTACAAATAGGTGGGACCCCTATTTTGGAAATGACACTTCAAAAGTTATTAGACTCGAGAGTTTTTGAAAAAATTGTTGTTGCGCTATCACCTCAAGACAATTTTTTCAAATCACTTTCATTGGCGCATCACCCAGATATTATAGCTGTGACCGGTGGAAAAGAGCGTTCTGACTCAGTGTACGCAGGCCTTAGTCACTTAAGGTTATTGGCCAGTGACGACGATTGGGTGATGGTGCATGATGCAGCGAGGCCTTTAGTGCAATCCGCTCAAGTTCATGAGCTACTTGAAGTCTGCAATAAATATCAGGTGGGTGGAATTCTCGCAGTTCCAGTAGCAGATACGCTCAAGCGCGCTAATGAAAGCGGACAAATTGATGCAACAGTTTCGCGTGCACATATGTGGCAGGCACAAACTCCACAATGTTTTCCTTTTGCCCAGCTTAAGCATGCATTGAGCCATTGCGTTCAAGAAGGTATTGAAATTACTGATGAAGCCTCGGCGGTCGAGGCAGTTGGAGAAAAATGTCAGTTAGTTGTTGGGAGAGCAGACAATATTAAGATCACTCGACCAGACGATTTGCCTTTCGCTGAATTTATTGCGCATCAACAAATAGTTAAAAATTTTTGATCTGGAGTTAGATAATGAATTTTCGAATTGGACAGGGTTACGATGTTCATGCTTTTGGCGATGGTGACAAAATAGTTATTGGAGGTGTAGTGATTCCCCATTCGCGTGGATTAATCGCGCATTCAGATGGTGATGTTTTGTTGCACGCGTTGAGCGATGCTTTACTTGGCGCTGCATCTCTAGGCGATATTGGAAAGCACTTTCCAGATACCGATATGCAATATAAGAATGCCGATAGCCGAACGCTTCTTAAATTAGTTTATGCAAAAGTTCAGCAGAAAGGCTATCAGTTGGTCAATGCCGATATGACAATCATTGCTCAAGCGCCGAAGATGGCGACTTATATTCCTCATATGGTTGAAGCCATTGCTTCAGATTTGAAAGTTGATCCTGAGCAGCTTAATGTCAAAGCGACCACTTCGGAACGACTCGGCTTCGTAGGACGTGAAGAAGGTATTGCTTGTCATGCGTGCGTCCTCCTAGGTAAAAATTAGAAACTATATGACTTCATTTGCTGTAACTTTTCCTAAAGCTTTTGGGCCGATCACTGCATCGGCCTTTTTTCGTTCATCACCCGAGGATTTTCAAGTTATAGAAAATCTTGGATTTGAATTAATTGGTGAGGGTGAACACATTTATCTTCATATCGCTAAGTGTGGCGAGAACACCGCTTATGTCGCCGAGCAAATTGCGAAGCTTGCTGGTGTGAAAGTAATGGATGTTAGTTATGCGGGACGTAAAGATCGTCATGCCATTACGCGGCAATGGTTTAGCGTATACCTTCCAGAAAAAAGTGGCTCGCAGCCCATTAATTGGGAATCACTTGATTCAGAAACCATAAAAGTACTCGAAGTTAAGCGGCACCTTAAAAAATTGAGAAGGGGCGAACATCAATCGAATAGTTTCGTCATTCGTTTAAAGAATGTCATTACCAGTAATAAAGAGCAGCTAGAACAAAAATTCTCACAGGTGTTCGCTAGAGGCGTCCCCAATTTTTACGGTGAGCAGCGGTTTGGTCGAGAGATGGCTAACCTCTCAATGGCTGACGATTGGGTTAATGGTCGAATCACTATTCGAGATAAGCAAAAGCAAAGCTTAATTTTATCGGCAGCACGCTCTTATTTATTTAACTTAGTTCTTGCCGAGCGTGTGCAAGCTGGTGATTGGGATCAGCTGGTCAATGGTGAGCCTTTGGAATCGCCCACGTCGCCACTATGGGGAAGAGGGCGACCTCTCTCACGAGATGGCCTGTTTGGTAGAGAAACACAGGTGTTATCGGGTTACGAAAATTGGTTAGATTTTCTCGAGCACAAAGGATTAAAACAAGAGCGGCGTAACAATCGTCTTGAAATTCATTCACCCATATTTCGTTGGATTGACTCGGATATTTTAGAATTGTCCTTCACTTTGGCACCTGGCGAGTTTGCCACATCCGTATTATCTGAGTTATTCAATCTCGAAAATCAACAAATTTGAATTGGATGACATTTGTGAATAATTGAGGTGGCTCTATGGGCGACGCTCAATTATTCATTATGCTATAGTTCAGCTCTTGTTCACGCATATAAAAAGACTGTTAGGAGGGCTCGAGTGAACGATTTGATAGTGCAAGGCGTTGGCATGACGTCACTTCGTACTCGTGAACGGTTAATTCAGCGGCTTGAGCAACAAGGAATCCATAATCTTAAGGTGCTGGACACTATTCGGGATATTCCTCGGCACCTTTTTGTCGACGAAGCCTTGGCTCACAGGGCTTACGAAGACACGGCTCTTCCAATCGGTCACGGTCAGACTCTCTCTCAGCCTTATATTGTTGCTCGGATGACGGAAATATTGCTGAATACACACGATCGCCCGCAAAAAGTGTTGGAGGTAGGCACAGGCTCAGGCTATCAAACCAGTGTTTTATCTCGACTTGCTCGCGAAGTGTATACGGTTGAGAGAATTAAGCCATTGCAAGATAAAGCACGTGAACGGTTTAAACAGTTGGGGCTTAGAAATGTCATTTGCCGGTACGCTGATGGTACCTTCGGGTGGCCAGAAAAAGGGCCGTTTGATGGAATCATCAGCACAGCAGCACCTCAAGCAATTCCGGACGACCTTTTGGCTCAGCTGGCTCCAGGGGGAGTATTGATTATTCCCGTTGGTGGACGAGAACAACTACTCCATCAGGTAACCCGCTCAACGGATGGGAATTCATATCAAACTCGAGTTATCGAGCCAGTTAAGTTTGTTCCCTTCTTAACGGGAACGTTACGATAGTATCCAAATTTTACCTCAATGTTCTATTTTTTTGAGCTATTTGCTCCTGTGTAACATTAACCAAGGCTTACTAATCTAGATGATTTTATAATAAAAAATCATCTCATCTTATAAAAATGAATAAAGTATCGTGTAAATTCGTGAGGACTAGTTATTAGCGGGTGTCGCATATATATGCACAACTTATCAAAAGCGCTAATTCGATTGTTCATTATATTGAACGGTTTGGTGGTCGTGATAAGTTGTACATTGAACTACCCAGTGCCCATTGAAAAAGACACTTTTATACTAAAAGGTTCTAAAGGTTCACAGCGACTAGTTTTGCCCTTATATCACACGGTTGTATCAGGAGATACTCTATATTCCATAGCTTTTCGTTATGGGACTACTGTAGAGGATTTATCGAATAAAAATCATATAAATCAGCCATATTTGTTACGCGTCAATCAAAGAATTTATCTAAAGGGTGATGCACCTCGGAAGTCGATCATAACGACCTCTGCCTCTAAACAAGGCCCATCTGTAATCCCGAAAGCGAAATCTAATAATGCCAATATTACAAGGCCGAAAGATGCGCCAAAAAATTCGCCCGCTAAGCAACAGTCTCATGCGCCAACTCGTAAAGTAATTAAAGCCCTCCCGCCAGCAGTCAAAAAAAACCAAGCCAAGACTTTGGCGCCAACTCAATGGCGCTGGCCCGCTAAGGGGAGAGTGACCGCTCGCTTTGGCTCAAATAACGGGCTAAGTCAGGGGATTGATATCGCAGGAAATATCGGTGAGTCTATTGTTGCTGCCCGCGATGGTGTTGTTGTTTACGCGGGCAGCGGACTTCGAGGTTATGGGAAACTACTCATCGTAAAACATGACGATATTTTCCTAAGTGCGTATGCACACAATCATCGACTGTTGGTTCAAGAAGGGGCTTCAGTTAAAGCGGGTCAAAAAATTGCTGAAATGGGGTCAAGTGATACTGATCGACCAAAATTGCATTTTGAAATCCGTCGAAACGGTAAGCCAGTTAATCCAGAGAATTTTCTACCTTAACGTTAATCATATTTTTGGGGAGTTTTAGTCAAGCAAGCAATCGAAAAGTTGTAACACGTCAATCATTCTGCGGTTATACAAATTTTTGAAGAGGGCTTAGTAAAATGACTTTACATAATAGCGGGCTAGATACGTTAAACGGTGATGGACTCTTTTTTATTCAAGATGTTGAGGCTGAAGATGCAGTCGAACTTGAAGCTGACGTTGAGCAAGAGGCATCTAAACGTAACGCGCTTACCGAAAGTTACTACGAAGATAAATATTCCAAAAATTTAGATGCCACTCAAATTTATCTCAACGAGATAGGTTTTTCACCCTTACTTACTGCAGAAGAAGAGGTTTATTTTGCTCGTAAAGCGTTAAAGGGTGATGAAGCTGCACGCAAAAGAATGATTGAAAGTAACTTGCGGTTGGTGGTTAAAATTTCCCGCCGATATGTTAATCGAGGTTTAGCTCTTCTTGATTTGATTGAGGAAGGAAATCTGGGTTTAATTCGTGCCGTTGAAAAATTTGACCCTGAGCGCGGATTCCGATTTTCGACTTATGCGACTTGGTGGATAAGACAAACCATTGAACGCGCGATTATGAACCAAACTCGCACGATTCGGTTACCAATACATGTCGTCAAAGAGCTGAACGTTTATTTAAGAGCAGCACGAGAGCTTTCGCAAAAGTTAGACCATGAGCCAACTTCCGAGGAAATTGCGAAACTCCTGGATCGACCTGTCGAAAATGTAGAGCACATGTTGAGTCTCAATGAGCGTGTGACATCTATCGATGCACCTATTGGTACCGCATCGGACCGCACTGTTGCGGATACCATAGCCGATATACATGTATCTGATCCTAGTATTCTGCTTCAAAACAGTGATCTGACTATGAGTTTGGATCGCTGGTTAGATGAATTAACTGAAAAGCAGCGCGAAGTTCTTTCTCGTCGCTTTGGCTTGCGTGGACACGAAGTTAGTACGTTAGAAGAAGTGGGTCATGAAATTGGCTTGACTCGTGAGAGAGTACGTCAAATTCAGGTCGAGGCTCTCAAACGGCTGCGAGATATTATGGAAAAACAGGGACTCAATAGTGAAGCACTGTTTGGATAAAAAAGCGGCTAAGCCGCTTTTTTTATTTCCGATGTGCGCATCTGAGTTAAAGATTTCTTAGTTAAGAAGTGCCATGGCGGCAACCATATCGGCAGAGAGATCTTCATCTTCATTCGGCGATGACGTAATGCTCAATCGCTGAAAGGCAGTCACCTGATTGAAATCAATATCCTTAAATTGTGGGTTATTTTCCTCACTGTTGATGACGGCAACGGTCACCAGATCGGTTAGATCGGCCTTTGGAGCCTGGCGGGAAAAATTGAGATAATCTGTGGGAATGGAGGCAAGAGATTCCGGAAAACGCCACGCTTTTAAAATCAGATTACCCAGGGGTGCGTGAAGCTCTTCGATAACCCGATCCAGCGTGAAGCTATCTCTTAATAAATCTTGATTGTTCTCGGCGTAACTCAAGATGGGCAAAACGCCAATTTTATGAACAAGGCCAGCGAGCGTCGCCTGATCGGGACGGAGGCGGGTGTAATGTTTACATAGCACGTAACAGATTCCCGCAACCTCGCTCGATTTGTTCCAAATATCCCGCATACGCTGATCAATAATGTCACTAGTGGCTTGAAACATTTGTTGCATGGCGAGGCCCGTTGCAATGTTGCTGGTGTATTGAATTCCCAGCCGTAATAAAGCCGATTTAATATCGGTGATGGGTTGACTGGCTCTCATCAATGGGTTGTTGGACACGCGAATAATTCTTGCAGAAAGTGCGGCATCATTGCCAATGAGAGAGGCTAAATGTTCGATAGAAATTTCTGGGTCTTCAGCGGCTTCGCGAACACGAAGCGCAATTTCCGGCAGCGTTGGAAGGATTAATTTATCGGTTTTTATTGCGTGAATAATATCGTTATTAACGTGCGAGACAAGGGAGTTCATAGCGTGCTCTCGGCAATTATTATTTTGATTGGTTGATGGGCAAAAGTGTTACAGGTGTCAGCGTTTCCCCCCAAAGTGTTAGATCGCTAGCGTCTGCTAGATCGTTGGAAATGCTTGCTAGTACAAAAGTTGAATTAGATGAGTGCAAAAAGGAGACGCCCGTTCCAATGCTTTTTTCATTTTGCCTTAAATTAAGATCGCCCGTGGATTCGATAATTCCATCCGTTTTAAATAGAGCAATACTTTTTTTATGCGCGCCTTTGTAATGCATTCGCGCAACGATTTCTTGACCGGTATAGCAACCTTTTTTAAAACTCACCGCACCAGCGCGTACGAGGCCAATTTCTTCTGGCGTAAATTTCTCGCTGGATTCGAGATCAATAAAAACAATTCCTAATTTAAAAAAACGCTTGCTGCTTTCCTTGGCGCTGAGTTTTGATTGGATCTCCGACTTAGAATCTACCCACCCTACATGGAGGTTAGGCGCTATTTGTGCGCGCGCGATCAATCCATTTAATGAAAGTGTGGTTTCATCAAATACAGCGCGAAGTGAGCTATCTTCTTCAATACTAACTTTGAAGAAAACTGCGTATTTTTTTAACGCTGCTATCGCTGTTGATATTAATGAAGCGGGTAAGTTTAGGGCGTAGCAAGATTCGCCTAGTCGCCCCAATAGAAAGTTGTGTATGACTCGCCCCTTGGGGTTGCATTGAGCACCTAAAATAATTTCACCGATGGCCAAGTCATTGAGGTCGCAAGTCAGCTGACCTTGTAGAAATTTGTGGGCATCCGCTCCCTCGACTCTAATCCATGCAAAATTGTATTGATTGAATTCCAGGTCGCTCACGTTAATGTCTCTCGCTGTTTACGAAAATAATAAAGCTCGTACGCTAGGGGTTTGAATCCCCTAGATATCTGGTTTTGCTGTCGAAGCAAAGATGCTCAGGGTATAATAAAACCTTAAAACTTGATAGTTGAGGCTAATGTGGATAAGAACCGATTGATATGGGCGAGCCGACGAGGAATGCTCGAGCTCGATTTAATACTCTTGCCGTTTTTAGACAATGTATACGAAACTTTGTCGCAAGAGGATAAAGAACGGTACTGGAAACTTTTGGACGAACAGGATCAAGATCTATTTGCATGGTTTTTACGTAGAGAAAATCCTGCTGACGATAATTTGCTCAGAATAGTAGAGATCATTCGTGCAAACACGGGAATCCAATCTCGCTCCTAGTCGATTGCGTCCGAGTGGGGGGTTAGCCCCACTTGAGGTGATGTCGGTAGGCGAATCTTTACGACTTAATTTGCTGTGGTGCTTTTCGCATTTGATAGTATTGATCGTTGTGACCCTATGTGTGGTGAGCTTAACGAATTCCTTACTTCAAGCAGCCTTTTTTCTCTTGGTATTTTGGGCCGTAATTCTACTTAGTTTTACTTTTCTTCGATCTGACTTCAGGCCATACCAGTTGAGTTTTGACGGCCAACACTGGCAGCAGGTAGTGGATACAGAAGAAACAGATTTGGGGCAAATGCAGTCGGCGAGGTTTTGGGGTGATTTTTTAATACTGCGTTTTAAGCCTCAGCATCACTCAGTAAACCTTCTGGTATCAAGTGATGCAATGGAGGCTTCTCAGTTCAAGGCTCTAAGGCGCTGGATTGTGCTGCATTTAAACGAGGTGGGTTAAGGAACTTCCGGCTCAATATCAATGACGATGTCTTGTCCTGCAAAGTTTGCGGGCACCAAAATGGTGTTGCGAACTAACGAGGATTTCTTGGGGTAATCTAATGAGTAGTGTAGGCCGCGGCTTTCTTTTCTTTGGCTTGCGCAGCGGATAATTAACTCTGCAACAGTAGCCAGATTTCGAAGTTCGATCAAATTGCTGCTTACTTTATATTGTTTGTAATACTCGGCGATCTCCTTCTGTAAGAGCTTGATTCGGTGCGTTGCTCGCTCTAACCGCTTATCAGTTCTTACAATACCGACATAATCCCACATAAAGCGGCGCAACTCTTCCCAATTGTGCGAAATAACCACATCTTCGTCTGAATCTTCTACGCGCGAGTCATCCCATTGGGGTGATTCTTCGGGTGTCGAGATTGTATCGAGTTTTGACAAAATATCCTCAGCGGCCGCTTTGCCGTACACGAGGCACTCCAAAAGCGAGTTACTGGCTAGTCGATTAGCGCCATGCAGTCCTGTGAAGGTGGTCTCGCCGATTGCGTAAAGATGCTTCAAATCGGTTCGGCCTGCTTTGTCAACGATCACGCCGCCGCAGGTATAGTGGGCGGCGGGAACGACTGGAATTGGTTCTTTGGTGATGTCGATGCCAAATTCGAGGCAGCGGGCGGCAACGGTTGGAAAGTGCTCCTTAATGAAATTCGCGGGCTTATGGCTGATGTCGAGGTACATGCAGTCTACGCCTAGACGCTTGATCTCGTGGTCAATAGCGCGGGCAACTATATCTCTTGGGGCAAGCTCCATGCGCTCGTCGAATCGGGCCATAAATCGTTCACCATTTGGAAGGCGCAAATAGGCGCCTTCACCGCGCAGGGCTTCGGTAATTAAGAAGTTTTTCGCCTTAGGGTGAAATAAGCAGGTGGGGTGGAATTGATTAAACTCCATATTGGCGATACGACATCCAGCGCGCCAAGCCATGGCGATGCCATCTCCGCTCGCGCTATCTGGGTTGCTGCTGTACAGATAAACTTTACTAGCACCACCGGTCGCAAGGACGACTACTTTTGCCTGAAACACGTGCACTTTATCGTCTGAGCTGTCGAGAACATAGGCTCCAGTACAGCGAATACGGCGCGAGTCTTTGTCGGCTTGCGTGATAAGGTTCAGAGCGATGTGATCCTCGAAAACCTCAATGTTAGGAGCTTGAAGAACTCGCTCAATGAGCGCTGAGTGAACCGCCTTACCTGTGGCATCTGCGCTATGAATAATTCGTCTGTGGCTATGACCGCCTTCTTTAGTGAGGTGATATTCGTTGCTTTGCTGATCTTTGGTGAAGTCAACGCCTTGGTCAATCAACCATTGGATTGAAGCTTTACTGTTTTCAACGGTAAAGCGCACTGTGTCTTCATCGCAAAGCCCTCCGCCCGCAATGAGCGTGTCTTTGACGTGCGCATCGATCGAATCTTGATCATCTAAAACCGCGGCGATGCCCCCTTGGGCGAACCAGGTCGATCCCAGATTGATTTGTTTTTTACTCAGGACAGCGACTTTCGCGCTTTTTGAAAGGCTAAGAGCAAGTGTCAAGCCTGCAGCACCGGAGCCGATGACGAGTACATCGTGTAAAAAACGTTTTTTCATTTTTTCAATCCTAATTGGCGAGCGTAGACGCCTCAAAACAGGGGCGTAATGCTAGGCCAATTTCACTTATTTTTGTGTAAATATTTTTGTCATTTGGCGTATTTATTCGAAGCTTGCGCGCTTCGCTCGAGAACCTGAAGCCTCGAGTTGGGCAAGTTTAAAGAGTGCGGATCGCCAAAGTCGATCTTGCGGTATACTTAGACCCAAATCGTCATACCGGCGATGAGTGACATCAAATGCCGAACTTTTTGTTTAGTTGGATGTCTCTAAACGCAACGAAACACATTTCATAATAGGCGATCTGTAAGCCTATCACTTCGCCAACGCGAGGGATCTTGGGGGTATGAATGACAGCGCAATTGGCGCCAGACGTAGATCAGCAGCTTGTTGAGCGGGTGCAGAAGGGTGATAAAAAAGCCTTCGATTTGTTAGTTCTAAAATATCAGCACAAGGTATTGGCAGTGGTTGGACGCTTTATTCGCGACCACAGTGAAGCTCAAGATGTAGCCCAAGAAGCGTTTATTAAAGCGTATCGCGCTCTGCCTAATTTCAGGGGTGATAGCGCTTTTTACACTTGGATTTATCGTATTGCGATCAATACGGCTAAAAACTATTTGGTTGCCCGTAATCGTCGTCCTCCGGC
Organism: Cellvibrio sp.; assembly: GCA_051885175.1. Classification (GTDB taxonomy): domain Bacteria; phylum Pseudomonadota; class Gammaproteobacteria; order Pseudomonadales; family Cellvibrionaceae; genus Cellvibrio. Next base: position 175,744 of record JBJEWS010000011.1, on the reverse strand, counting down.
CAGCGATGTGGATGTTGATGATGCGGAATATTTGAGTGGAAATGATGCAATCCACGAAATGAATACGCCCGAGCGCAATTTATTGCGCGATGAGCTTCAGGCGACGATCGAACGTGCGTTTGCGGAACTGCCGCCTGATTTGAGAACTGCGGTGACCCTACGGGAAATTGACGGTCTAAGTTACGAAGAAATCGCTGAGGTGATGGAATGCCCAGTGGGAACGGTGCGCTCGCGAATTTTCCGCGCGCGTGAAGCGATTGATCGTAAGATCAAACCCTTAGTTGATGATCTGTAATTGGCGGTAAAAAATTTATTTTTGTCGTGAATGAACCAATTTCTGGCACGTGTGTCATAAGCGTTATGAACAAAGATAGCGACTTAAAATACTTTATTTTTAACCTTAACAATCGATGCGCTTCTCGGCTAGGGCGCCACCATTCTCGAGGCTTAATGCATGGCTAAGCAAGAGTTACCAGCGACTTCAGCAGAAGCATTATCGGCGTTGGTCGATAATGAAGTAACGGAGTTGGAATTAAGACGCCTGTTAAAACAGTTGGATCAGGAGTCGGAACTTGCAGATACTTGGTCGCGTTACCAGTTAATTGGAGCTTCACTGCGCAATGAGGTGCCTATCGTTGCGCCTCGATCTTTTGCGGCGAATATCAGTGCAGCTATCGCTGATGAGCCTAGCCTAAGTGGTGTAGGGGATGAATCAAAGCAAGTCCTATCTGGCCGCAAAAATTGGTGGCATAACGTGACTCGTGCAGCAATTGCTGCCTCTGTAGCAGGAGCGGTAGTTGTTGGTGTTCAGCAGTATGGTGTTGAGCAACAAGTTAATGGTAATGCGGCTATGGCGGTGGTTGAGCCTCCCAAATCATTCCAATCAGAGCTTCCATCGGGTATCAATGTACCGGCGTTGTCGGCGCGCACGGTGGCTATCCAAAATGGTTACGATAGTCGCCCTCAAGAGTCGCGTCGTGTAATGTTTGTTCCTCACCAGCAAGCGGCTCCTATCTATAATGAAGATGTGAGTGTTTATGTGAACGGTTTGATTGAAGAGCACTCAGGGAATGCCGCCGCGACGACGCATCAGGGGATGCTGCCATTTACTCGTATCATTTTGATTGATGACGAATAGCAGTTTAGTGGCTTCTTTCATCTGCGCCGAACCGCTATGCTGTTCGGCGTTTTTGTTTGAGCTGTCATAAGAGCTCAGCGTCACATCGAGGTGAAAATGCTAATTCGTAACGGTCTTTTATCAATCTTTGGATTGCTTGCTATTTCGACACATGCGGTTGAAACAAGTTTTGTCGGCGAGACTCGAGTTTCTCCGCAGCAGCTTTTATTGAAAATGACCGAGGCGAGCCGAAATCTCAATTATGAAGGCACCTTTACTTATCAGCACAAAGATAATCCTTCGCTGCAAAATTTCCGAATCCTCCATTACATCGACGATCAAGAAACGGTAGAGAGGCTGCAATATCTGAACGGGCCGGAGCGCGAGATCATCCGGCGCAGTCATCAAGATGAGTGTGGGCAGGATCTACCGGATCGGCCGAGCTTCTTTTCCTCTTTGGGTGAACGATTATCGGATGTCACAGAATATTATCGATTTGAAGCCCGCGGTGTTGAACGTGTAGCTGGGCGTATTGCGACCGTTTTGATGGCGATTCCTCAAGATCCTTACCGTTATAGCTATTACTTTAGTGTCGATAATGAATCCGGGTTAGTGCTGAAGTCTTGGTTGGTCGACGAATCCGCAAAACCGCTTGAGCGCTATCAATTTGTTGAATTGAATTTAAGCCCAGATGTTCAAGTGATTAAGTCATCGCCGGTGGCCAAGGTTCACAAGGCGACGACGACTCCCTGTGTGCTGGACGGTAAACTACCGGTTTGGCCCATCACTGCCAATTGGATTCCTGCGGGTTTTGATTATTTAGGGTACAAGCAGGTTCGCAATCACATTGATATGCTGATGTATAGTGATGGGCTTTCGAGCTTTTCTATATTTGTTGAGAAAGCCGAAACGCCCAATCCGGAAGGCGTCGCGCAGCGCGGTGCCACCTTGGCGGCAATGAACAATCTTCGAGTCGCCGGAGCTTACTTTCGCGTAACGGTGGTAGGTGAAATACCCGTGGTTAGTGCGCAAAAGATTTTGCAAAATATGGCGGCCCGTTAATTTTATAGGTGAACGATGTGGTTATCGAACATGGCACAGTAGTGGCGGTTGAGCAAGAAGGTGTATGGGTCGAGGCAGTGCGGAAGTCGGTATGTGCCGGATGCAAGGCGAGACAGGGGTGCGGGCAGGGACTGTTATCAAAATACAGTCAACATCAAGGTTATCTATGGATTTTAAAGTCCAATGTTTCTACTCCTGTGAATCCTGGTGATGAGATAGAGTTTGGGCTGCCTGACGATGTCATCGTAAAAAGCTCGATGATTATCTATCTCGTACCGCTAGTATTGTTGTTGGTGGGGGTGGTAGCTGCGCACAATCTTATGCCTGGTGATGGGCCAGCAGTGATTGGAGCTTTTCTAGGGCTGATTACTGGTGGGATTCTGACTAAGATGCATGCGCGTCGGGTACGTTCCGATCTTCGATATCAACCACAGTTGATTTCGGTTGTGCGATCGACCCCAGTCGAGACGGAAAGCCTAGCCTATGTTCGATAAAATATTGTCGTCCGTTGGAGAGATTCCAAGTACGGCTATCGAATGGCATGCCATCCGCGCCCAGGGAGCTGGTGGGCAAAATGTCAATAAAGTGTCGAGTGCGATACATCTTAAATTCCATATTGAGAAATCTGGTTTATCGGATGAAATTCAACAAAAGCTCATGAATTTGAATGATTATCGCGTCGTAGGTAATGCGGTAATCGTGATTAAAGCGCAAAGATTCAGGACTCAAGAGCAGAATTTGGAAGATGCGCTGTCCCGCTTGGCAGAAATTATCTCTAACGCTTCTAAGGTTACGCCTCCAAGAATCCCCACTAAGCCCAGTTATTCCTCAAAGCAACGTCGCCTTGCCAGTAAGGCGCGGCAGGGCACTATTAAATCTTTGCGTCGTGTAGACCTTCGGGATTTTTAAGATCCACATATTCGAGCGTTTGAAAACGAAATAAGCTCACCTTAAGGTTAGGGCGAGCCTACCAATTTTTACTGAAGTCGCTTCTGAATTTTACATTTATTAAAACTCGGAAACGCTTCTTTTAAGAATGTCGATTTAAAAACAGGACGTATTCATGAAATCGAAAAAAGTCGGACTGGCGAGATTGTGGGCGGCTGCCGGATATTCACTAAAAGGGTTTCGCGCTGCCTGGCACTTCGAAGAGTCGTTTCGACTCGAAGTCTATGTTGCGTTGTTATCGCTTCCGTGCGCCTACTACTTGGCATCTTCAGCGACTCAGTTAGCCTTGCTCATTTTGACCGTTGGATTAGTTATGGTAGCGGAGCTCGCTAATTCTGCCATAGAGGCAGTCGTTGATCGCACTGGCGAGGAGTTTCATCCGCTGTCTGGTCGCGCTAAAGACATTGGCTCAGCGATGGTTGTTATGACAATTGTTATTGCCATGCTCGTATGGGTTTTGGTTGCACTTGATAGATTTGGCGCAATTTTTTATTAGTGGACACAGCGCGTTATTGCGAGAATCGCGCAAGTTCGATAAAGTACCTAATAATTATCATATAAATATGGTTAGGTAGGCATTCATGCAATCTCGGTTTTCGGTCAACGATCATCCGCACAGGCGCTTTAACCCATTAACCGGCGAATGGTTATTGGTTTCACCGCACCGTACTAAACGTCCGTGGCAAGGCCAGCAGGAATCGAATCAGTGGGTTGAGGCTCCAAGCCACGATTCTAATTGCTACCTTTGCCCAGGCAACGAACGAGTTGGTGGTGAGCGTAACCCCAATTACGCTCACTCGTTTGTCTTCACTAACGACTTTGCTGCACTAATGCCAGATGTTCCGGCAGCACCAAAAAGTAGTGATCCTCTATTTCAAATTCAGGCGGAAACCGGCACCAGCCGCGTTATTTGTTTTTCACCTGATCATAGTAAGACCTTGCCGCTGTTGGATGACGATGAAATCCAAAGCGTAATCACCACATGGATTGCGCAGACGCGAGAATTGGGTGAGCAATACGCCTCGGTGCAGATTTTCGAGAATAAAGGTGCGGTTATGGGATGTTCCAATCCGCACCCCCATGGTCAGATTTGGGCTCAACAGCAGGTTCCCACGCTGGTCGCGCAAGAGGATGTTCATCAGCGCGAGTACCATGCGATTCAGGGTAAAAACCTGTTGGTGGAATACGCTCGAAAAGAGTCGCAGTTGGGAGAGCGCACAGTTACTGAGAATGATGACTGGATTGTGGTTGTCCCTTTCTGGGCGGCATGGCCTTACGAGACTTTGGTGATCCCCAAGAAACACCGTCCGCGTATTTTGGATCTCACCCCTGAGGAGCAAGTGTCGCTGGGCGCGATCCTGCGCGAGCTAACTGCTCGATACGACAATTTATTTGAGTGCTCATTTCCTTATTCGATGGGTTGGCATGGTGCGCCGTTCAACGAAACCAACACCAATGCTTGGCAGCTCCATGCTCATTTCTATCCGCCCTTGTTACGCAGTGCGAGCGTCAAAAAATTTATGGTGGGTTACGAAATGCTGGGCGAACCTCAACGGGATTTATCGCCAGAACAAGCCGCTGCGCGATTGCGTGAGCAGTCACCCATCCATTTTCGTTTAAGGTAGTGTGAAGCAGATGAAAACAATAGAAACTCTAGGTGCCGATTTTCAGGCCGCGTTTGGAGTGAGTCAGCAAGGTGTAGTAAAAGCGCCGGGTCGCGTTAATTTGATTGGCGAGCACACCGACTATAACGATGGGTTCGTTCTTCCCGTGGCTATCGACTATTACACTTATGTGGCATTCAATGCGTCAGAGTCCAACCAGTTGAATGTCGTTGCGAAAGATTTCAATCAAGAGCGTGTGTCGATCAATCTTAACGAGCCTTTTGTATTCGATGAGTCACGCTCTTGGCCAAATTATGTTTATGGCGTTATTGAGCAATTGCTTCGAAAAGGATTTGTGCTCAACGGCGGAAATCTTCTCATTACTGGGAATGTTCCGGCAGGGGCTGGGCTGAGTAGTTCTGCTTCTCTTGAAATGGCGTTGGTTCGCGCGTTGTTAGAAATGGCGGGCGCGTCCATAGACCCGACCCAAGCGGCTTTAGTTGGGCAAGCTGCCGAGAACGAATTCGTCGGCATTAACTGTGGAATCATGGATCAGCTGGTGTCGGCACGCGGTGAAAACAATTCAGCGTTGCTCATCGACTGCCAAGATCTATCCTGCTTGCCAGTGCCAATTCCTGAAGACTGGGAAATGCTCATCGTCCACAGTGGCGTTAAGCGCGGTTTAGTCGACAGCAAATACAATGAGCGACGCGAGCAGTGCGAACGAGTGGCGGCCCACTTTGGTGTTCAAACACTTCGCCAAGTTACGCTCGAGCAACTATTAAATGCTCGTGATAAACTGGAACCGCTAAGTTTTAAACGCGCACACCATGTGTTAACGGAAAACCTCCGCACTCTGATCGCAGCGGATGCTCTAGCGAAAAGCGATATGACAACTCTCGCTCGAGTGATGAGCGAATCCCATGTTTCCATGCGTGATGATTTTGAGATCACCACTCCAGAAGTCGACAAACTGGCAGAAATTTTACAAGTGGCGGCTGAAGGGCAGGGGGGCGCTCGGATGACCGGTGGCGGATTTGGTGGCTGTGTCGTTTCGATTGCGCCAAAAGCCTTAATTGCGAGCCTAGAATCGGCGGTTTTAAAAGAATACGAAGCCAGCACCGGCTGCGTTCCAACTTTGATTCGAGCCAAGGCAAGTGCGGGTGCGTTTAACTAATCGATAGACTGAAGTTTTGCCCTAAAAGCCCCTTTTTATAAGGGGCTTTTTTATTGCCTAGCATTTTCAATTTGCGCGCACTTCTTCGAAAGCGAGGCCGCATTAGGTGATAGGCACTTGAATCTTGTTATAGTGCGCAAACAGCACGGCTACTCGGGATTTGTTATGTATCTAGATGAAGGGCAATTAATCTTTTCAGCATCGGATTTGATTGCGTTTAGCGAAAGCGAGTTCGCCAGTTGGATGGATCACCTTGCGGCGACACATCCCGATGCCTCCTTTTGTCCCGATGATCCTGACCCCTTAGCTGATGCATTGGCCAGACGCGGATTAGAACATGAACAAGCCGTCTTGGAGCAGTTACACGCATCAAATACAGGTGTGATCGAAATATCTCCCTTTGAAAGTTTCGAGATGAGAGTGGCCAAGACCTTAGAAGCCATGAAAGCGGGTTACGACGTTATATACCAAGCGGCGTTGGCGCAGGGACGTTTTCGCGGCTTCGCAGATTTTATTGTGCGGGTTCCCAATATCGATGGTGTACAGTCGCGATGGGGCAATTACCATTACGAAGTTTGGGATATAAAATTATCTAGCCTAGCCAAGCCATCGCATGTGTTGCAGTTGTGCTTGTATGCCCAGATGCTCGAAGCAATCCAAGCGGTGCGCCCTAGTCATGTCACGTTGGTGTTGTCTGATCGGAAGCCCAAGCGATTGCGCACCGACGATTTCTACTATGTTTTCCTCGCAACTCAAGAGCGTTTTCTCCAATTTCACCAAGAGTTTAATCACGAGGTTCTTCCCAATCCTGCAAATTCGGCTAGTGCTGGCCGCTGGTCGACGGTTGCGAAAAATTTACTGGTGCAGCAGGACCACCTGTCACAAGTGGCAACTATTACCCGTCAGCAGATTAAGCGCTTAAACGATGCTGATATTTTTACCCTAGAAGCCTTAGCGACTACGCAATTAACGCATATCCCTAAGATGCAAGAGAGCGTTTTTCAAAAATTAAAAGCTCAAGCGAATATTCAACTGACAACTCGGCAGAGCGGTAGGTTCGCGTATGAATTGTTAAACCCTGAACGAGGTGGTCTGGCCGATTTGCCACCGCCCAGTGACAAAGATATTTTCTTTGATATCGAAGGATTTCCTTTAATCCAAGGTGGATTGGAATACCTGTGGGGTGCGACTTATTTCGAGAAGGGTGAACGATTATTTCGCGCATTTTGGGCGCACGACCCGAACGAAGAAAAAGCGTGCTTCTGCGCGTTCATCGATTGGGTTTACGAGCGTTGGACAAGTGACCCCACAATGCACATTTATCACTATGCCAACTACGAAATCGCCGCCTGTCAGCGTTTGATGGGGCGCTACGGAGTTTGCGAAGAAAAGGTAGACGAGCTATTGCGTCGGGGAGTATTTGTCGACCTTTACAAGGTGGTTAAATTGGGGCTTCTACTTGGGGCCGAAAATTATTCGATCAAGAGTGTGGAGCAACTTTATCGAAATAAGCGAGATACCGAAGTTGGCAATGGGGGCGATTCAGTTGTCGCCTACGAGGCGTGGCGCCAAGCCTACATTTTGGGCGACGAAACAAAAGATCCGGAGGCATCGCCAATTCTGAGTGCGCTCATGGCATACAATCGAGACGATTGCGATTCCACACAGGAGCTTACCGATTGGCTGCGCGCGCAGCAGGAAGAATTACCTAAGCGTGAAACGATAGTGGCCGAACTCGTCGAAGAAGTTGCCCGTGAAAAATCGCCGGAGCTTATAGAAAAAGAACAGCTGCGAGACGAGCTCTTAAAGTCGGCTCAGAGTCTTCCCGCTCCAGCATCGACTATTACCGAAAATATGGCGTGGATGCTGGAGTTTCATCGCCGCGAGCATAAGCCTTTTTGGTGGCGACTGTTCGAGCGTTTAGATGCGACACCAGAAGAGCTCCTAGATGATTTAGATTGTATTGCCAAATGCCGTCGCACCGATAAGCCGGCCTTTAAACAAACCGAGCGCGCGCGCAATTGGAGTTACGAATACGCGTTCGACATCAACCAAGAGCACAAGCCAATTAAAGCGAAATATGTTTACGTATTAGAAGCCGACGGGAAAAAAGTGGCGGTTGATTTGGCTGAGTCTGATGTGGAAGTTGGGCGAATTATTCTAAAAGCAAAAGAGCCATTGCCCGACGAAATCAGCCTAATTCCTGATGAATTTGTGGATACGAAAACGATTGAGATGGCATTGGCAGATCAAGTGTCTGCTTTTTCTCGAGGGGAACTTGGGGGAACGGCTATCGATGATTTCTTGCAACGACGTCCGCCGCGGTTTATGAATCGACACGAAGGGCCAATTGTCGATGCGCAAAATCCGGATGAACGCTTGAAGCAAATTGTCTCGGCGGTCGAGCAACTCGACAATAGTTACCTTGCGATTCAAGGCCCTCCTGGCGCGGGAAAAACCTACACTGCCAAACATATTATCGCGGCATTAGTGAGAAATGGGCAGCGTGTCGGTATTAGCAGTAATAGCCACAAGGCTATTAATAATTTATTAGTCGGTGCTGTGCGTCATTGTCGAGAATTAGGAATCGACGTCTCTTGTGCATGTGGAAAAGATACTGGACCTGAAATTTCACAACATGATATCCCCATCGTTAGTAACAGTGAACTTGCCTCGGCCGTGAGTGCGCCGTGTATTGTAGGATCGACGGCCTGGGCGTTTACCCGCGAAGAGTTTGTTGATCGCTTGGACTATTTATTCATCGATGAGGCGGGGCAGGTATCGGTTGCGAATTTAATTGCCATGAGCCGTTGTGCTCGTAATATTGTTCTGATGGGTGATCAAATGCAATTGGGGCAACCACTACAAGGGTCTCATCCTGCCGAAAGTGGACTGTCGATATTGGATTACCTGCTCCGTGACACGCCAATTATGCCCGCGCACATGGGGGTGTTTTTGTCGACCACCTACAGGATGCATCCGGCCGTTAATGAATATATTAGTGGCGCAATTTATGAAGATGCTTTACAAGCTCATCCGGACAATGTGCACCAACGATTGATCGTGAGAGACAATGAGTTATTACCTATCGAAGCAGGAATATTATTTATTCCTGTCGAACATCAAGGCAATGGTCAGGCAAGTGATGAAGAAGTTGACACGATCGATGCTTTAACACGATCGTTAATCGGCCGAGAATACATCGACAAGAGTGGCAAGAAACGTCCATTAACACTCGACGACATTCTGTTCGTGGCACCTTACAATTATCAAGTGAACAAACTTCGACAGACGTTAGGTGAGAGCGCCAAGGTTGGCAGCGTAGACAAGTTTCAAGGTCAAGAAGCACCAGTTGTATTCTTTAGTTTGTGCAGCTCAGATGCATCACAATCGCCGCGAGGGTTGGATTTTTTATTTGATAAGCATCGCATCAATGTTGCTTTGTCTCGCGCCCAGGCGCTTGCGATTGTAGTGGGTAATCCACGGCTGTTAGGTGCAGACTATACGACCCTCGAACAAATGGCGAAGGCGAACCTTATTGCGCGCTTGTGGATGAATTATCGTCTCAGGGGGTGATGCACCTGCATGAAACCTTACAGTGTCCATTTTTACTATGTGAAATATCGAGAAAATTATGACTGTCATTGAACAATTAATGCAAAACGCCGAGGCTGATACAGAATTATTGTTTGCTCTTAACGAACACGGCGATAACTTCCAATTACCGCGCCTTGTTGAATTTACCTTCACGAGTGAATCTTCCGAGCGCATTAATGCTGCCGCCGACTTTATTAAAGGCTATCAATACGCCGCCACTGAAATTCTCGAGGATGAAGAAGAGGGTTATCAATTATTTGCGACTATCGAAATGCCGATTACTCAGCCTTTGCTTCTGAGTGTGTCGGGATTCTTCACCTGCGTGGCTGAGCTCTTCGAGTTGGATTACAACGGATGGGGCTCTATGGCGCAAACTTTGAACATTAATCAACCCGATTAACTGGAGTAGTTAACAGAGTTACCCGGTGCGCGCTGAAAGCGGAAGCTAGGCAATTAATGAACTCTCCAAGCCTGAAGCTGGACGAATTTGGTATAGAGTTCGTCATCAAGCAATGCCTTTTGCACTGGGAGAGACGCTTGCTCAAGCAGTGTTTTTACATTAATTGAGGGTAGAGTTGGCGTGTCTGTAGTAGTTGACTCTTCTGTGGCTGGTATCTCTTTTAATGTCATCATGGTTGCTTCTCTGTGTATTGCTCGTCTTATAGTTTTCAGAGGGCTGCAAATTACTCTTAAATCCAAGTTCTCACTAGAGCCTGAGATGCCATATTTTCCGAGGTGAGTTAACGCTGGTTTAAGTTGGGTTTGATCAAAAAATAAACCACAATATCTAGTGAATCCTCAAACTTTTTAAAACTAAGAGTCTTTAAAATCCAGTTAACTATAATAAAACGGTTTTGAAGAGTTTAATTAATCAGTAAGTTTTTGCTTCAGCTCAACATTTCACCGCATATTCCAGCTAAAATGCCGCTTTTTCTTCCGTAGACTCCACAACCTAGGTGATAGTGATGGGTAGCGTAGCCTCCACAGTTGAACAAAAGTTGGCAGCCGAGTTCGCTCCACAGCGTCTAGATGTGATCAATGAAAGCCATATGCACTCGGGTCCTAAAGACGCTGAAAGTCATTTTAAAGTGATCATCGTAAGCGACGCTTTTGAAGGTGTTCGCCCAGTTGCACGGCATCAGATGGTCTATAGGGTGCTCGCAGATGAATTGGCGAACGGCATACATGCATTGTCATTAACCTTAATGACGCAGGCGGAGTGGCATAAGGACCCGAGCGTTATTCCTTCTCCGTCATGTATGGGAAAGCGCCCTAATTAGTTAATTTCCAACCTTGTTCGACGCATTTAATGCAAAAGAAGTGAGATATATGAGTAATAAAGTCGTTGCGGCTCTCTATAAATTTGTTGTGCTCGATGATTACGTCGAGTTGCAGTCCAAGCTCAAAACTCTGTGTGATGCAGAAGGTATTAAAGGCACTTTATTGTTAGCTAAAGAAGGCATTAATGGCACTGTTTCAGGCACGCGTGAAGCGATTGATCGCTTGCGAGCGTTTTTAGCTGAGGACGGCCGATTTGAAGGGATGAGTTACAAAGAATCATTCGATGAAGACCAGCCTTTTTATCGAATGAAAGTTAAGTTGAAAAAAGAAATTGTGACCATGGGGATCGAGGATATCGATCCTAAAGCAATTGTGGGAACTTACGTTAAGCCCAAAGATTGGAATGCGTTAATTTCCGATCCTGAAGTGGTGTTGATCGATACACGAAATTCTTATGAATACAACATAGGAACATTTGAAGGCGCTGTCGATCCCAAAACCACCACTTTCCGTGAGTTTCCGAAATATGTGGCTGAGAATTTAGATCCGAGCAAGCACAAGAAAGTTGCCATGTTTTGCACCGGCGGCATCCGCTGCGAAAAATCGACGGCGTTTATGAAGCAGCAGGGCTTTGAAGAGGTATATCATCTTGAGGGCGGAATCCTCAAGTATCTCGAAGAGGTGCCTGAAGAAGAAAGTATGTGGCGCGGCGAGTGCTTTGTGTTTGATAATCGTGTAGCCGTGAATCATAAACTTCAACGCGGAATCTACGATCAATGTCACGGTTGCCGTCATCCGATTACCGAGGAAGATAAGCAGTCCGAGAAGTATATGAAAGGAGTGAGTTGCCCACGTTGTTATGACAGCCTCACCGATGAGCAGAAGCAGCGATTCTCAGAGCGTCAAAAGCAGATTGAATTGGCGAAGCAGCGTAACGAAGCTCATATTGGAGCTCTGCCACCAGAGCGACAATTGCGCGCCCAACAAAAGAAGGCGCAACGTGAAGAGCAGCGTAGACGAGCTCAATCGCAAGAAATGTAAATAAGTCGATGAAAAGGATTTCGTAGTTTGTATAATGCCGCTATATTTTTATCACAGAGTCGCGACTAAAGAGCTTAATGAATGAATTTTGAACAATGGGAAGTTGATGTTGCGGCAGGTACAGCAACACACGTATCGGGATTCACGCTTCGTATTGAGGGTAATCCCCGTGATCCATCAGAGGTTTATCCGGGAAAGTTTCCGGCTAGTTTGAGTTTTCCTGATCAGGCGCGTTTGCTTCGGTCGGGTCTGGAAGCCTTGGCGAAAGCGAGTAAAGCCGGCGGCCCCTGGGGAATGCCAAAACAGGAGTTGATTTCTGAGGCAGCGAAGAAGCGCGAAGAAATTGCAAAAGCTTTTGCGGAGCGTGAAGATAAACCTAAGCGATCTGTGTTGTCGCTGAAAAAATCAAGTTAACAAAAAAGGCGCTTAAGCGCCTTTTTTGTTATTTATCTATTGGTAAGATTTAAAGTACTCCACGCTTTTGGAGCTCAATCATATGGGCGTCCATCAGCTCGAAAAGTTTGATGAACTTGTCGGATACAGGCGCTGTGAGAATCGCGGCATCTTCGTCAGGTTGCGCGACGGTTTTCATCAGTTTTTCCAATTCTTGCGCAGTTTCATCCATCGCCTTGAAAATAGAAGCGGTGGTTTGCTTTTTACGAAAAACGCTTCCGTAATCCATCGCGGTCATGTATTCATCACATTCGGCCAGCCAATCTTTTCGTGTATTGATAAAGTTGCGTATGTTTCGCGCCCCACCTCTGTGAGCTGTGGGGAGCTGCTTCTCGTGATAGCTGCCTAAACTTCTTCGAGTATTGAGTAAGAAATCTGACACCGTAGACTGGCAATACTTCAAATTAAGGTGATTAGGGAAAACAATATTTTTAGACGCTGCCAGCTCTTCTTTCTTGCATTGTTCATCACAGGCGAGGGCGAAAGAGCTCAATCCCAAGCTTAAGCAAATAAGCATGAATCTCAGCATGAAATCTTCCTTATTAGAGTTATTAGTGATTATGGTTGTGCTTAGATACTAATCCGTTTGGGCTAAGCGTCAAGAAGCTTATTTGAAATGATTCTTTGAGTAACAAAAAAGGAGCCGAAGCTCCTTCTTTATGGATAAATCGAAACATCTCATATGGGAAGGAAGCCCGCGGCGGATTTCGAAAATGCGATTACGAAGATGTTTGCGAATACTAGCAGTGCAGCGACAAAACACATGGCGCGTGCAGGTTTTGAATGTAATTTGAAAGTGAAGAGTGCTAAAGCAATAAACGCGATTAAGTAAGCAAGTTTAGCTTGTAGCCAAAAGTGGTCACCAAGTTTGAATGATAAATTGATGGCAAGACCAATGCCTGTAGCAAGTAATAGTGTGTAGAGAATATGCGGCGCTACTTTGAAGAATTTATTATTTAAAGCCGATGATCCTCGAAGCATGTAGGCGCCTCGAATAATGAAAATCGCAATTGTCAAAAATGCGATTAGCATGTGACTGTGTTTAAGCATCATGTACATAAATAGCTCACGGTATGTGGAGGTTATAGATTAAGTGCTTTTGTTATCAGCGACAATGAGCGTGGTGAAAGGTCGAGTGCTAACGCGAATTGGTGACCTTTTTCCGACATTTTTTTCCATGTCTTCTGCACAATGTCGATAATTTTTTCTTCAGTATATTTAATCGAAAAAGAATCAAAGTAATAATTTAAAAACACTAAGCAAGCGATGTCTTCCAGTGTCTGTGCTTCCAAGTCGCGTTTAAGAGAGCGTTTTAAAACCAAGTCTTTAACTCGATCAATGCTAGCTTGGGTGTAGCCAGCCTTCGACATTAAGTCGGCTAAGATTTGGCCGTGTAGGTGTGCGAGATCGGTTCTCCAGCGTTTGTAACCGGCTCTGTCCATGGGATAGTCCGATCGAGGAATTTTCCAGCGGCCGATGTGTTGCCCCCGAACAGCAATCTGCAATTCTTCACTTGCGTCGTCCGTAAATGAGGCGAGTTGTAAACTCATGCGTTGGCCATAAATCAGTTCTTTAGGAAACTGAGAGCCGTCGTCCAGTAGCTCGACATTAGGATCTTGGGCATTGTAGAGATCGATCAACTCTAAGGTTTTGTTCAAAGAGGTTTCTACGAGCACGAAGTGTCTCCGTTAGCGATTTTACGCAATTGCTCCATATTGAGGATAACAATCTCCTTCTTGTCGACATCTATCAAACCATTTTTTTGGAGCCGTGAAAAAATTCGGCTGACGGTTTCGATTGTAAGGCCAAGGTAGTTGCCTATGTCGGTCCTAGACATTGGGAGTCGGAAAGCGGTCGCGGAAAGCTGGCGACGACTGTTGCGGCTAGAAATGCTCAGTAGTAAAGCAGCGATACGCTCTTCGGCGCTACTTTTACTCAACAGGGTGATGATTTGCTGGTCTTGAGTGATTTCGCGGCTCATCAACTGGAAAAAATGGCGTTGTAAGCTTGGAATTTGAAGGCTTAGCTCCTCCATGCGAGTAAAAGGGATCTCGCATATTGAACTGGTTTCTAGTGCAACTACGGTGTTTGTGTAGCGATCATCGGCCACACCGTCAAGCCCGACGACCTCACCGGGCAGATAAAATCCCGTAACTTGCTCTTCACCTGAGTCGCTGATGCTCACTGCCTTTACTGCGCCCGACCGGATCGCAAATACTGATGAAAATTCCTGTCCATGGCTGTATAAAAATTCACCGCGCTGAAGAGGTCTGCCACGTTGAATAATGCCGTTTAGGCGATCAATGTCATCGATATGCAAGCTGATCGGGAGGCATATGGTGTTAAGGCGACAATTGCCGCAGCTCGTTTTTCTGTCGTGCGGACAGCGAGTATCCGAAGACGAAGAAAAAATTTTGTTGCCAGAGTTCATGAATTAGGTTCCATCAAACAAACTGAAATGCGGAAAATGCCCGCGTATTGTTTCATTTTTAAGAAGATGGGTAAACTCTCTCCAGTCTCTAAACTTCAGGCGAGCAAAAGTCTATCGCTGCCAATTTCTGAAATATCTCGAGAATTAACAATTTAACTTAGTTTCGCCTTCATTGCGCTAACGTATTGATTTAACTACGCACTTGAAAGCCAAGTTAAGGTATTCGCAATTATTGACAGATAAATGTCGAATGTAGCTTTACTTACGCAGCCACCCGTCATATAGTGTTGGTGCTGGCCCAATCGCAGCATTATTTAAGTAAAGTCACATCGTTGTACTAGCAGTTGTCTAATAGGACCTCGTATTGCTTTTCTAAGTAACACAGCATGTCAGCATTACATTAATTTATTTCGAGGTTTCTATGTCTAGAAGTTCTGGTACTGTTAAGTGGTTCAACGAATCTAAAGGTTTTGGCTTTATTGCTGCTGAATCTGGTCAAGATGTATTCGTACATTATTCTGCAATTGCTGGTTCAGGTTTCAAAACCTTAGCCGAAGGCCAACGCGTTGAGTTCGAC
The DNA here is from genome assembly GCA_051885175.1 of Cellvibrio sp. Taxonomy (GTDB): domain Bacteria; phylum Pseudomonadota; class Gammaproteobacteria; order Pseudomonadales; family Cellvibrionaceae; genus Cellvibrio. The sequence goes on along the minus strand of JBJEWS010000011.1, from coordinate 160,456 downwards.
GTTAAGCCAGGTCAAAAAGGCCCACAAGCAGAAAACGTATCTGCTCTTTAATAGTTTTCTATTAAAGATAAATAAAAAAGCCGCGTAAGCGGCTTTTTTATTGCCTAAGATTTGAGGCGTTACCTAAACAAAGTTAAGGCTCCACCTCGATAAATTTCCCAAGAAAAATGAAATATAGTGCCTTCTTTATTGGGTGGTCAGTGAGATTACTTTTGCGTAATAACTTTTCATAACCCGCTAACTGAGCCTTATAGGTAGCAACTTCGTTGCTAATGAAAATCTCAAGGTCCTCATTTTCCATCGGGGTGCTAGTTTTGTAATCAATGATCCAGCGTATACCTTTATCGACAAAGGTCCGATCTATTGAGAATTCGCGAATACCTTGCATGTCGAGGCTAACCAGCCTTAGTTCCACAGCACTTTCTTGATGGCTGCTATCCAAAATCCATTGTCCTAATTCAGACGTGAACATCTTTTGAAGTGCTTGATGCATTTGATCGAGAGCTTGCCCAACGATCCTGTCGCTCCAGCCCTTAGACTTTAAGGTTTTCATCCAATGATTTTTTTTGCCCTCAATAAATTCCAAGGGTGAGTAATGTTCCTTGAAATTAAATCTTACCCACTCTTCAGTAGTTGCATGGATAAGATTTCCTACGTCTCTCGCTAAACGATTGTGGGCAGTTTGAGCAATTGGTCGGTTGAGTGGATTGGTAATATCGATAATAGAGGGAGCTTGGATGTAAGACGATAACAGATGATTTTCTGGGAAGGGCTGCCTTGCTGAAACGCTGTTCAAACGTTGCAGTTTTTGGGCTGTATATTGCTCGGATAATCTCGTGCGTTGTTTATCACTTTCGATAACCTGAATTTCGTCTTTTATTTGGGGCCAAATTTTGGCGAGCAGCGACTGGTTGCTAGGCGCTTTGAGCGAATCTTCTTTAATTTCGAGACACCCCATAAGATAAAGTTTTCCTATGGCACGGGTGCAACCGACGTATAATAATCGGGTTGCTTCGTACTCGTTTTGCTTTTTATTTTCCTCTCTTATGAAGCTGTAAATCGGATCTTTATCTTCACCTACTGGTGCAAATGAGCTTAGTAACAGTTGCGGCTCTCCGGCGCTGCTAATTCGCTCATGCATGAGTAAAAGATCGTTACCATCGCTCATTGTTGTTTTATGCAAATGCGGAATGATCACGGCATCGAATTCGAGACCCTTCGATTTGTGGATCGTCATGATTTGAACACGCTTGTCGGCGTCCGCTTGAGGTGCGGCATAGAGGTTATTTAACGCTGCATCAAAACCTGGCCAGTCGGTAATATTACCGGCGTTCGAGAATTGTTCGAGCAGTGAGAAAAACTGTTTGGTGTCCTCAAGTTCATTAGGTTGCTCAAGGCAGGCCGGTCCCCCGAGTGCGATCCACAATCCTTCAATCCAAGCCGATAGTGGTTTTCGACCTCTATTGTCGAGAGTAGATTCTATTAATGTTTTGATTTCAAGAACTCGATTTTTTCCATGAGAACTTAATTTCTGTAAAGCGTCGTTATTCGAGAGCTGCTCAAGTATGAGTGGTCGAGGCAATGAAGTTGAGCGCTTGTTTTCGGTGTTGGCGATAATGTGTAAATCATCGAGAGATAACCCCGCCCAAGGGGCGCGCAGAATAGCGAGCCAAGCAATTCTATCGGTCGGATCGAGCATCGCCTTGGCGAGCGAACGAAGATCGATTATCGACATGCGTTGTGCGAGGCTGTCAATATTATTGGCTTGAAAGTTGATGTTTCGCTGATTGAGTGCTGGGACGATATGTTTTAAATGGGATCGAGACTTTACCAAGATCGCAATTGTTTTATTAGGGTGCTCACATAAGTATTGTTGCACGAGTTGGGCAACATGGGTTGCTTCAGTTTGTTCAGCGACATCTCTTGGGTTAAATTCGTCATCTTCATTTTTTTGATAACAAATAATATGCGACTCTACAGCGCTCGTTGTGTTCGCTGATTTAAAGGCGATCGAATCGGAATATTTTACAGCGCCGCGGGCAATTTCGTCTTGAGCGGGAAAAGCGAGTTTAAATACTTGATTGACCCAATCTACAATCCCTGAGTGGGAGCGGAAGTTCACTGTGAGATCAACTGGTGTCAGTTTGACGTCGCCAATACCCTTACTTCGTGCATCAAGAAAAATTCCCACTTTGGCGTTTCGAAATCCGTAACAGGATTGCATGCCGTCGCCTACGATAAACAAGGTGCGTCCATCATCGATTTGCCAGCCCTGAGTAAGGCGTTCGATCAAGGCAAGTTGTGTTGAGGATGTATCCTGAAATTCATCGATGAGTATGTGCTTAATCTTGTAGTCGAGTTGAAGTGCAACATCGGTTGGTACATCGTCGTCGCCTAAAGCAGTGAGAGCCGCTTGGCTAATTTGCGTGAAATCGGTTGCACCTAATTGCTTGAATACCAGCAATAACTCTGCGGCGAGATGCGGAAGAATGATGGTGAGGCTTTCGAGTAAATCCCATTGGCTATTCGAATAGCTTTCGCTGGGGAGATGTCTTACCCAAACCAATTGATCTAGAAGGCTAGGGGACAACGTTGGGAGATCCTTAAGAAAGTCAATCATTGCCTCCTTCACGAGCTTACCGTCCTTGCCGCCAATAAATCCTTGATTTTTATTGACTGTCTTCCTGTAATTATTATCGCTCGTCAACAAAAAGTCGGCGATGATCTTCCAGTCATCTAATTTTTGGATGCTTGCAGATGGGGCCTCAACTAGGCCTTTAAAGCGCGCAAATGGATTAGTAAATTCTCCTTGCTCACTCAAAGTTGTGCCAGCAAGATCAGCGAGCCGACAGAAATCGGATTCAATTATCGAGAAACTTGCTAGCGTCACATTTAAATGATCGACGATGGTTTGCTGCAACACTTTTTCAAAATAGCTTTTCGCTTCTTCTGCGTTTTGAATCGACAGAACTGCCGGCAACCATTGATCGCGATTGGCCAATAGACCCGCCAATAAGGATTCTGTTTTTTGTGTATCGTTGTCGAGGTGCTTAAGTAATCTTGCGAGGTGCGGGTAGAGATTTTCTCGCTTGGATGATTTTTTAAATAACTCTTGTACCGCTAATCGATAGGCTTGGTCTGGGTTCTCTAAAGTTTGTGGTTGAGCGCCGATTGCACTGGCTAAAGGCAATTGCTGAGTCAAGTTGCGACAAAGACTATCGATAGTGGTGACTCGCAAGCGTTGAGGGCTCTGTAATAATTTCCAATTTTTTTCAGCGTCTCTTTCCAAAACTTGTTGTGCTAATTGCCAAGTCTTTTTCGCATGATCGTTCTCTGGTTCACTATTTTCTTTAGCAAACCAAAGCGCGTTGATGATGCGATCTTGCATTTCACCGGCGGCCTTGCGGGTGAACGTGATGGCTAAAATTTCTTCAGGATTATCGACGCAGGTGAGCAGTTTCAAAACGCGCTGTGTAAGTAAACCCGTTTTTCCAGAACCCGCAGGCGCGCTTACCGCGAACGATTGTGAGGGATCGATTGCAAGGTCTCGAATGTGTTGATCTGGTGGTGTTAATAACATTGCAATTACCTTTGAGCCAAATGCCGATTGAGTGGAGTCAGGGCGCGGGAGTGTCGCTTTGCCTCCTCACTGTTAAATTCCACTCGCGCATGGCCGGTGACAAATTTTTCGGCTAATTGAGTTAAGGTAGTGTGCCATTGTTGCGTTTCTTGATCCCAATCTTCGACCTGCTTTAGCGATATTGGCTGGCCTATTGCTTGACCGACGCCGATAAACTCGCAGGCAGTTGCCGATATTCGTGCAAAGGTAATGGCCTTCGGCTGAGGGTTTGAAACCAAGACATAAAGTGGCAATTGTGGATCTTTGGGGCGTTCTCCCGACCAATCTTTTATTGAAGGTGACCCGGTTTTGTAGTCGATAAGCATTAAATCCCCATTGGCGAGCTTATCGATACGATCGAGTCGCAAATTTATGGGAATCCCCTCAAAGACAATTTGAATAGGCTCCTCGATGGATATTACTTCGAAATATTCTCGGCTTTTCTCGACTTGGAGCCATTGAGTGATGAGTTTTTTGGTGCGTTCGTATTCCACATCCAAATAGAGAGGAATGGCAGTGAGTCCTCTTTCAATAGCAAGAGAGTTGAGTTGGGGGCTGAGGTGTTCATCAATGATGAGGTTAAGTTCCTCATTTGTTGTCGCGACAAGTTGCGCCTGGTTTTTTAATCGTCGCCAGATGCCTGCCAAGGTGTTATGAAGCAGATTTCCTCGGTCTCTGTAGGATATCCCGAAAATAGGTGTTTCTGGGTTATCGGCTCCTAATCTGAATCTTGCGAAAGCATTGAAAGGACAAGCCGCTTGCTCCTTAAGTAGGCTCGCGCCCCCCCGAATTTTTTCATGGAGTGTTAGGGGGGGTCCCTGATCGTCCATTAGAGTTTCAAGCTGCCTATTTTTATGGAGGTCATAAATGTAAGGGTGAAGGGTGCCTTCAATTTTTAACTGTAGGTCCCGCTCACAGTCTCCGGTGGGAATTTGCTTAATTAACGCGCTTGGATGTAACTCTTGATCATCGAGCCAATTCGGGGAGCTTAGTACAACTTCGCTGGCACAACTTAAATAATGTTTGGTGAGAGATTGGGCGAAGAGTAACTCGCGTTCAGCACTTGAATGCGGCATTTGGTGCTTGCGTTGAAGCTCGATGGGAAGAAATGGATTCGGGGCGGGAGCGGCAGGCCATTGACGATTATGAAGGCCCATCACCCAGCAATAGTCGAATTCTAGCGTGGCACTTTCCAGCGCGCCTAAGATTTGAATGGGGGACAGAGGAGTTTGGGCCTGAAACGGCGTGCTCTTTGCGGCCAAAGTAACTTCATTAATAAAGTCTAACCATGAGACCGCAGGTTGTATTCCATCGAGTTCCAGTAAACTTTCAAGTAGTTGATACCACTGCGCAACTTGCTGGTGTTCGATACTGTCGAGTTGGCGAGGTCCGGGCCACCCGAATTGGCTGAGTAACTGGTGCGACGCGTCTATCCAATAGCCAATCGCGTTTTTTTTAAGTGTTAGTGAGGCAAAGGTCGCGGATTGACTGAAAATTGTACGCCACTGTTCTGCTTCCTCTTTGGCGAATGGAAAGTGGCGATCAATAAAATTCAAATGCTTGTCGAATTGGAATCTAAGGTCGGATGCTGAAATATAGGGCCGCTCTAATTTTCGTAGGCGTTCTATAAAGCTGCTTGTAACAGTTGGATTATCGAGGCCAAAGAAAGGCGAGCTAAGTAAATTGCACATCTCATCCAAAGGTAGTGGGTGATTTTCCAGTCGTAATAACTGGTGAGCGCAATTAATAATGGGGGCATTACCCAGGGGTGTTCCCGCAGAAAAGTTAAAGGGCGGGGTGGTTCTCAAGGTTTCAGGATGAAAACCTTGGGGGGCAAAGACTCGCGAAAAGATATTTTCTACTTGGTCGCGACACTGGCCTAGGTTAGGAACGATAATGCCAATTCGCGCCTCAGGGCACTCGGCAATTTTTTGATGCGCCCACAAGGCCGCGTAATGTATTTCTTGCTCTTGAGATTCAAGTTCAAACCGTCTCACACTGTCGGCTAAAGGCTTGTTTGGGTTGTGCTCTTCAAAACTCTCAAAGGCAGCGCGAAGCAATCGCATAGAAAGCGGTGGAATGTCGTCGAAACCGAGTAGTAGAGCCGTCTGTTTTGGCTTGAGTTGTTGGTTAGTAAGTGCCTCAATTAATCGAGCAACGGCGGTTTCCTGCGTGATGAGATTGTGTTGCGCAAGCAATGAGTGAAAATTATCAATCCACACGAGTAGGTGTTGTGAATTTTCGCCAAGCGAAAATTGTTGATCTTTTAAGGTATCGATCTGTATTTCCCATTGCTCGAGATACTTAAAGGCGCTATCGGCTTGCTTGGCTAAAGGTTTTGGTTGCAATAAGCCCTGCCCAAGCTCACTCTTTTCAATAATGCTTTGCCAGAAATAGCGACGTTGATGATGGCCGACCACCGCCAACGTTTCACCTGTAATTGCTTCGAATTCCTTCATTAACTCGTCGATATATTGCGACAAGGTAAAGACTTGAGGGGCGACCAATACCGGGGCGTCAGTGGAGTGAACGGCCAGTGCGCGTAATAAATGGCTACGAATCCGGTTATTCGCGGTAATGATGATATTGTTCCGCAGGGTTAAAAAATCGACAAAAGGTGAGGGATCGAGAAAAGTAATAGCCATTAGACACCCGGACGCCAAGTCAAAATCGACTTAAAAATCAATTTTTTAAGTCGTGCTTTGCGAGTTATGTGAGCTCGCGTTAATACTGGGTTAAGTTTATTAACATTCATTGTTAAGCGAAAAAAAACATGATACCTTCCCGAGCATTAAAAATATCAATAAATTCTCATGCGTCACTCGAGAATAATCTCAATAAAGGCCTTTAGGTCTAATCGGCAAGCTAGGTCATTACACACGAGAGGAAGGTTTTAACCTTCTGCAAGTTCAAAACATATAAAGAAGTGAGCCTATGAATCATCAAGCCATCGGACGTTATCGCTGGACGATTTGTGCGTTGCTGTTTTTTGCAACAACCGTTAACTATCTCGATCGTCAAGTTTTAAGTCTACTCGCACAACCGCTTTCTGATGAATTTGGTTGGTCTAACAGTGACTACGCCAACATTACTGCCGTGTTCCAATTTGTGTACGCGATTTCAATGCTATTTGCTGGTCGAATTGTCGACAAATTAGGTACGAAAGCCGGCTACATGATTGCCATTTTTGTCTGGTCAATTGGTGCCATTTTGCACGCTTACGCGGTACCGATCGGCGACATGACTAACAATATTTTGGCCCTTGTTGGTATCGCTGCCGTTCCGGCATCAATTATCGGTTTTATGTTCGCACGTGCGGTATTGGCAATCGGTGAAGCGGGTAACTTCCCTGCAGCGATTAAAGCCACGGCCGAGTATTTCCCGAAGAAAGAACGCTCATTCGCCACCGGCATTTTTAACTCGGGCGCGAACGTTGGTGCTATTTTGGCGCCGCTCACAGTTCCGCTAATTGCTGAATTGTGGGGATGGCAAACAGCCTTTATTGCGATTGGTGCCGTAGGTTTTATCTGGATGATCTTCTGGCAAATCTTCTACGATTCAATCAAAAAGCAAACTCGTATGGGTGATGCAGAGCGTGCTTACATCACTGCTGATGATGAAGCTCACGAGCAAGCAGCTGCCACCGAAGAGAAAGTTGAAAAAGTTTCTTGGTTTAAGCTTTTGACCTACCGTCAAACTTGGGCATTTACTGTTGGAAAATTCTTAACCGACGGCGTGTGGTGGTTTTTCCTCTTCTGGTTGCCAAAGTACTTAGGCGAGCAGTACGGCGTAACAGGTACTCAGTTAATGCTGCCTCTGTGTGTGCTTTATAGTATGACTATGGTTGGTAGTATCGGCGGTGGCGCCTTCCCAATGTACTTCATCAACCGCGGCTACAACGCTTACGACGGTCGTATGCGCGCCATGTTTATTATTGCCTTGCTCCCACTATTTGTTCTTCTGGCACAGCCATTGGGCGAATATAGTTTCTGGGTACCCGTAATTCTGATTGGTATCGGTGCCTCTGCTCACCAAGCATGGTCGGCTAACATTTTCACAACTGTATCAGACATGTTCCCGAAAAAAGCGGTGGGTTCGGTTGTCGGTATTGGTGGTTTGGCCGGCGGTATGGGCGGTGTGTTGATGTCCAAGATCGGCGGTTGGTTATTTGACTACTATGGTGCAATGGGTCAGTTAACTACTGGTTATGGAATTATGTTCGCGGTTTGTGCATTAGCCTACTTAGTAGCTTGGTTTATTATGAAGGCGCTTGTGCCCAAGTATGATCCGATCAAAGACTTGTAATAATTCGTTAAATAAAAAAAGCCAGCATTAGCTGGCTTTTTTTATTTTGGAGGGGTGGCTTTTAGCCGGTTTATCATACAGTTAGATATTCGGTTGATAAGAGCCCGAACGTCGCTAAGCTCGCAGCTAAGGCTTCGGAATCTTTCGAGGTCTTGGTAAAAACAGCCACTCCCGTACGAGGAGCACCTTTGAGTGAATCTCTAGCGTTATTATGTAGCAGAGATTCAACGCGCCGCGCAACCGCATAGCCAGAGTCGATGAGAGCAACGTCTGGCAGTATCGATTGGATTTCGTTTTTCAGCAGCGGAAAATGTGTGCAAGCCAATACGAGTTGATCTAATTCTTGAGCCATAGCGAAAGGTTGCAATATGCTCGTCAATGCTTCGATGTCGACCAAATTCCCCGCCAGCTTTTTTTCCGCCAATTCTACCAGCCAACTACTACCGACCTTGATGATCTCGCAATTGCTTGCGTAGGTGTGGATTAATTCTTGCGTATAGGCTCGTCTGATGGTGGCTGGTGTTGCAAGCAAGCCTATGACTTTTGATTGTGATGCTTCGGCTGCTGGCTTAATCGCAGGGACCACTCCGACAAAAGGCAAGTCAAAGGAGTTCCGCAGAGATGACAAAGCAAGCGTGCTTGCGGTGTTACAGGCTATGACAACAAGGCTCGGAGCATAGGACTGGATGAGCGCATTAATCACGCTATGAATCCGAGGTAATAACTCCTCCTCGCTCTTGGTTCCGTATGGGAAGGCCGCGTTGTCGGACGCGTAGACGACTTCGATTTCCGGTGTAAGTTTAATAATTTCAGCAAGAACACTAAGTCCGCCAACACCGGAATCGAAAACAAGCACCCGAGGGTGAGTTGAAGCATCGGGAATCATGCAATTAGGCCCAGTGGAAGATGAATGTTAGAATCACAATATTGTACCTCTCCCAATGCCGAAATCCACGTTAGGGTTTTTGAATTACCGATGGATAGTTTGTCATGACGGTCACTGTCGAATATTTAGCCGCCTTTCTCATCACCCTGATATTGGGCGTTTTTGTTACAGCAATGGTGATGAAACGGCGCTCAAAACTAGAGCTCGATGCAGAGATATTGAGGCTCCAACAAGCATTTCAGATAAGGCAACATGAGGACGCATTGCGCCTCCAAGAATCATCATTAAAAGTTGAACAGCTCACTCAGCAGTGCACTGATGCGCAGCAAGAGACAGAATCGCTTAAAGCGGAATGCAGTCGATTGACTCAAATGTTGGCTCACGAACAGGCGAAATACGCTGTTTTGGCTAGCCGCTCAGAGCAGGAGAAATCCAACTTAACGGAGCAGTTAGCACTTTTGCAGCAAGCGCGAGCAGACTTGGCTAAGGAGTTTGAGCATTTGGCGGGCAAAATCTTTGATGCTAAACAAGCTCAATTCACCCAAACCAGCAAATCAGCCTTGGATCTGACCCTTGACCCTCTAAGACAGCAACTTAATGATTTTCGAAAAAAAGTCGAGGACGTTTATGAAAAAGAGAATGCTGAACGAAATCGCTTAGCGGGACAGGTGATCGAACTCCAAAAACAGGCACAAAAGATCGGCGAAGATGCAGTCAATCTCGCGCAGGCCCTCAAAGGCAATACAAAATCACAAGGGAATTGGGGAGAGGTTATTCTTGAGCGCTTGCTGGAAGATTCAGGTCTTAGAAAAGGGCATGAGTACTCTACTCAAATGAACTTGAAGGACGATGAAGGCACTCGCTTCATACCGGACGTGATTATTCATCTTCCTGAAGAAAAAAATATCGTTATCGATGCTAAATGTTCATTAGTACATTACGAAAAATATTGTTCCTCTGCTGAGCCAAACGAGCAAAAGCAATTTTTACTTGCACATGTTCAATCACTGCGACAACACATTAAGAATTTGAGTCTCAAAGATTATCAGTGTCTCTCGGGTATTAAGTCACTCGATTTTGTTTTTATTTTCGTTCCGATCGAGGCAGCATTTATGTCGGCATTGCAAGAAGCGCCCGAGCTTTATCGTGAGGCTTATGATCGCAACATTATTCTTGTTAGCCCGACAACTTTACTCGCAACCCTTCGCACCGTTGATAATATTTGGCGCTATGAAAAGCAAAATAAAAACGCCGAGAAGATCGCCGATGCGGCGGGAGCTTTATATGATCAGTTGTGCCTGTCGCTTGACGCGTTTAAAAGTCTTGGTGAGGCGCTTGATAAAACGCAGGCAGCCTATAAAAAAACCTGTGATCGCTTGTTTGAAGGTAGGGGAAATACGCTGCGTAAGGCCGAAACCATTCGATTATTAGGCGCTAAAACCAAAAGGCGTATTGCGAATGGGTTGCTCGATAAAGCGGATGTTGAGGAGCTTCAGGCACAGCTTGATGCTGATTTGATCGACACTAACAACACTAGTTTTGTAAATGATGAGAAGTAATTGATATGTGGTTTTATTTAACTGTTGCTGGCGCAATATTATTGGTAGTTTTAGCTGTTATTGCCATTGTCATGTGGATAAAAGTATTTCAGCAAAACGCAAAAAGAAGAGCTTTGCTCGTAGAGCAAGAGCGCGAGGCGAACGAAAAAATAGAACAGCATCGTAATAAATTACACAAGGATATTGCAGTTGTTGCACAGGCATTTTTGAACGATGAGTTAAGTTCAACAGAAACGGCTATGCGGTTGGCTTATGCGATGGACCAGCTGGGCGTTGATGCAATAAGCTATCCCCAGTTTTCAGTAATTTTTCAACTTCGCGATAAAACAAAACATATTCCAATACTGGCAAAATGGCGAGCGTTGAGCGTGAAAGAGCAGCGCGCTTTCGATAAAGAGCGCCTAGGGATCGAAGCGGAGCACTATGAGGCCATGCAGGCCGCGATTCATCTGATCAAAACTTTTCGTTTTTAAGAGAGGTTACTTAAAGGTGACTACCGATCTGATTGTGCGCAATATGCTAATTGAAGATTTAGCGGATTTGCTGCGGATTCAAAAAGACGCCTATCCTCCGGAGTTAAATGAATCTTACGATATATTTGCTAAGCGTTTGCTCAGCTGCTCCGCAACAGCCTGGGTTGCCGAGCTGTCACAAGGTGTATGCGGATATTTGATGGGTTATAGAAGTCGACTCGGAATTATTACGAATCTTTCTGATAATTTTGAACCCTATGACGCAGGCGATACTTTGTATCTTCACGACTTGGCGCTTGCTGCCGAAGCGCGAGGTAAAAAGGTAGCACAGCGTTTACTTGGTCAAGCCCAAATCTTCGCATCTCATAATGGTTGCAGCCATATGGCATTGGTATCTGTTCAGAATACAGTGGGCTTTTGGCAAAAAAATGGATTTGACGTGGTGTCCCGACTTTCGCCCGAGCAAGAGGCCGCTTTAACGACTTACTCGGGCGATGCGGTTTACATGATTCGAAGTTTATAACGCACTTACTATGTAGTCGCCCGCTTTTTTAAAATAACACCTGCTTCGATATGGTGAGTAAACGGAAATTGATCGAAGAGGGCGCTTGCGACTATCTCGTGAGTTTCGCAAATGTCCTTTAAGTTTTCGACCAAAGTATCGGGATTACAAGATACATAAATAATGTTGTCGAACCGCTGAGATAATTTGCAGGTATCTTTATCCATGCCTGCTCTTGGTGGATCGACAAAAATTGTCGAGAACTCATAATCGTCTAAGTTGATGTGAGCTAATCGCTTAAAGGGCCTGACTTTGTCCATCGCTTGAGTGAACTCTTCTGCCGATAGACGTGCGATTTTTACGTTATCAATGCCATTTTCTTTTAAATTAAATGCAGCCGATTCAACCGAAGTTTTTGAGACTTCTGTTGCTACAACAGTGCGAAAATTTTTCGATAAAGGAATCGTAAAGTTGCCGTTGCCGCAGTAAAGCTCTACTAAATCTCCGCTAAAATTTCGGCTGTGGTTTTGCGCCCATGCGAGCATTTTTTCGCAGACGATTGCGTTAGGCTGAGTGAAGCTGCTCTCGACTTGCTGATATCGATAATTTTGAGAATTTACGTTCAAGGTTTCGATGACGTAATCTTCGCCTAGTACAACTTTTTGTTTGCGCGCTCGACCAACAATAGAGATGCCCAGAGATTTTCTGAAAGCGTCTGCTTTTTGGGTCCATTCTTCATCAAGAGGCTTGTGATAAAGTAAGTTGACGACGGCGGCGCCCTCTAGGTTAGTCAGAAATTCGATTTGGAATAAACGCTTTCGCAGTGACTCATCCTGATTAATCCCATCGATAACAAGAGGCATAAGACTGTTAATCGCCTGGCTGCCGATTGGGAAGTCGGTTACCTCGTAAGGTTTTTTATCGATTTGCGAGAACATGTTAAAGGCGGCGCGGCCTTCAGTGTGCCAGATTCTAAATTCAGCACGCATGCGGTAATGTTTTTCAGGCGATGTGAATATTTCTAGCGCCGGAGCATTGAACGGTTTTAAAAGGAGATTCAGGCGCGATATTTTTTCATCGAGTTGCCGTTGATAGGCGTCTGAAAGAGTCATGATGGTGGCTCGCAAAAAAGTTACATTATAGACTTAAGTGGTCATTTATCGGAAACTTCGCCAACTCAAATGTTTTATCGCGACAAAAGTGATCGACATTTGGCTTTCAGCTTTGGAAGATTCTCAGAAATGTTTTTAATTAAAACAAAGTGATGTATTTTTGTTCTGAATATAAATAAATTACATTTTTATAAGAAAATGTTTGACACAAAAAAAAATCCCTGTAGAATGCGCATCACTTTCAGGGCGGTTAGCTCAGTTGGTAGAGCAATGCCCTTACAAGGCATGGGTCACAAGTTCGAGTCTTGTACCGCCCACCAAGTCTCTCATGAACAAGAGGCTGCCTTAAGAAGGCTAAATGAAAGTTTTGCGGACCGGTAGTTCAGTCGGTTAGAATGCCGGCCTGTCACGCCGGAGGTCGCGGGTTCGAGTCCCGTCCGGTCCGCCACTATTCCAAAAGCCCGCCTAAATGGCGGGCTTTTTCGTTTGTGGGTTTAAAATTGTCATAAGTTTGTCATCTGCATCGGCTAATCTTCATTTACGTTAAACATGTATGGAGCAACTGTATGCAAGACTATATCGACGAAATCCTAACGTCTCCTTGGGATGGATTGGAAGACGACATCGCGATCGAAGACATCGATGACCTGTTTGCGAAATAAAAATTCAATTAGATTATTCACCGGTTCTAATCGCTTTCTTAGTTAATCTCTGTGTGTCATAGTCGTTAGAAATTGATGATCTAACCGTTATGACTACCTCTGTTTCACCTTCTACTCCTCAAAACCTGCTTGATCTCCCGCTCGACACTCTCAAATCGATGGTGGGATATCGTATTAATGATGAGTTGCATCAACTAGCCGATGGCGCCGTGGTGCACGAATTGCCGCTCCCATCCGCAATAAAGCGTGGCGTAAAGTGTTTTATTCGCCGAGATGATCTCATCGATCCTTACGAGTCTGGAAATAAGCGGTTCAAGTTGCACTACAATCTGCTTTACGCTCAGGCGATGGAGATTAATCGAGTGGCAAGCTATGGCGGTGCATGGTCTAACCATCTTTACGCGCTCGCTGCAGCCGGTAGCCGCTTAGGTTTATCGACTCATGCCATTATTCGGGGTGAACAGCCCGCGACACTCTCAGCCATGCTTATGGACATCGAGGCAATGGGTGTGCGACTTCACTTTATCGATCGTAATGCCTACACCGCAAAAGAACTGCCTGCTCAGTTGAGAGGTGTGGTCGAGACAGAGCCTTTATTGCTCATTCCTGAAGGTGGGAATAATGCGCTTGGTGCCCTCGGTATGAGCGCTGTCGGGCGATCTATCGCTAATTTGTACCCAGACGCGGATGTGTGTCTGCCGGTTGGAACTGGAGCGAGCTTGGCGGGTGTGGCTTACGGGCTCAATCCTGACCAGCGTGCAATAGGCTTCTCAACTCTCAAAGGTGAAGGTGGATTGGCTAAGGATATCGCACGGCGATTATCGGCGCTTTCTTCCGGTTCGGCACCGATTCAAGGCCGTTGGTCGCTGATTACGGGGTTCCACTGCGGTGGATATGGACGTAAGCTGCCTCCTTATTTAAAAGGCTTTATGCTCGAATGCGAACAGCAGTGGCCGGATGTGCAATGGGACCCTGTGTACACCATAAAGATGCTCTGGGGCATTAACACGTTGCTTGAGCAGGGCTACTGGCGGCGTGGGCAATCAATTGTTTTAGTTCATACCGGCGGGCTACAAGGGCGACGAGGTTTCGGTTTGTAGAAAAATTTTAGGAAAAATAACGATAAATGATGAGGAATTGCAGTATGGAGGTAGTTACTCCGACGAAAGAACAAGCCGATCCCCATTGGCTAGGCCACTTGCGGCGATTGAGTAGCCTGCGTCAGTTCTCACCGCTGGATACTTTAAGCGATAGCCATTTTATGGCGTTGGTTGGTGAATGCCACTTGAGAGTCGCTGTGAGCGGCCAGACCTTCCAGCAAGATAATCGCGTGTTTCATTGCTACCTTCTGCATGGCACTGTCGAATGTGAGGTGGACGGCATTGTGTACCAGTGTGAAGGGGGAGAATCCTTCTTCGCTGTATTGGATGACCACGTTGGAGTCTTCACCCTGCGAGCACTTTCCGATATCGAATACGTTCAAATAGACAAAGCAACTCTAAGCCGCTTACTAACCTGGAGTCAGGTCGCGGATTATTTGCACCAGCAAATCGCGCTTGAGCGAGATTACGATGAAGATGTCGATTGGATGATGTCACTGTTGCATTCCAATCTCTTTCTAAAAGTCCCGCCCACGCAAATTTTGGCGATTTTCTCTTTGTTTGAATCTCGAGTTGTCTTGTCTGGCGAGACGATTTTGCGCCAAGGTGAGCAGGGTAATTACTGCTACTTCATTAAAGAAGGGCGGGCGCGTGTTCGACGTGAAGAGAATGGCGAGTCGTTCCTAATTGCGGAAATTGGTCTGGGACACTGCTTTGGTGAAGATGCGTTGGTCAATCGCACTACTCGTAACGCGACGGTTAGTATGGCCAGCGACGGAGTATTGATGTGCCTTGCCGCTGACGATTTCGAGAAGTTATTGCATGAACCTCAGGTTGGAGAAATGTCGCTCGCCGAGGCAATGGAGCAGGCAACACTGATTGATGTAAGGACCGAGCCTGAATATGAGCGTTGGCACTTGCCTAAGGCTGTCAATCTGCCGCTCAATCTTTTGGCCATGAAAAAACGGCTTCTCAAGCACGATCATCTTTATGTTTGCTATTGTTTGGATGGTCAGCGCAGTCGTGCTGCGGTTCATTTGTTGAGATTGCAAGGGTTAAACGTGTTGGCGTTGGAAGATTGCGAAGCATTGCTGGAAGAAAGCTATAAGCCGTTTCGTCAAATCAAGCCTCACTACTTGCTGCAACAGGGCGTTGCGGTTCCGGAAAATACGTGAATTAACTGGGCTAAAGATATTTGCTCGTTATAATCACGCTTATTGCACAGTTATTTGCTCCCTTTGGGAGCATTTTTATTTAAAGGTCACGCATGACAGCAGAATTTAAGATCATTGGTGTAATCGGGCATTTGAATAACGAGCGAGCCATTTACTCGATTAAACGATTGATTCGGTTTCTTCAGCATAAGGGCGTCGCCTTCGTGTTAGAGGCCGAAACCGCTCGATTGATCACCGACGATGCCATCACTCAGGCTGCCCGAGATGTTGTGAGTATGGAGTCGTTAGGGCGAGTCTGCGATTTAGTGATAGTGGTTGGGGGCGATGGCAGTCTTTTGCGCGGTGCACGTGCCTTGGCCGATTTCCAAGTGCCCATATTAGGCGTTAACCGTGGTCGACTCGGTTTTCTCACTGATATCACGCCAGAAGAAATCGAAAGCAAGGTTGCGGAAGTTCTCTGTGGTCAATACTTGCGTGAAAAGCGCTTTTTGTTAGAAATGGAGGTTCATCGAGGAGAGCAGGTGATCGCCAAAGCGGTTGCGCTGAACGATGTGGTTCTGCATCCCGGCCAATTTATTCACATGCTGCAATTTGAGGTGCATGTCGATGGTGGCTTTATGACCAGTCAACGCTCAGATGGATTGATCGTATCTACTCCGACGGGCTCAACTGCTTATTCATTAAGTGGGGGTGGGCCAATTCTTCATCCCGGATTAGACGCTATAGTTATTGTGCCTATGAATCCCCACACACTCAGCAGCAGGCCCATAGTGGTTCCAGGTTTCAGCGAGATCGTGATATTGGTGGGCGAGCATAATCAGGCGCAGGCAATGGTGACTTGCGACGGTCACTCACATGCGGAACTCGAAACCGGCGATCGCATTGTTATTCGTAAAAAAGCAGAGTTACTCGATTTACTTCACCCGACAGATTTCAATTTTTACGAGCGGTGTCGTTCTAAGTTAGGGTGGGGGGGAACCTTCGTGAATAGTTAAGGGGCGAGGTGACGGCCATGACTTCTTACGCAGACATTGGGGAAGGTGATATTACTATTCCGCCAGAGATAGAAGGTTTCGACATCATTGGTGATGTTCATGGTTGTGCTCACACCTTAAAGCGTCTGTTGGAACAGTTAGGGTATCGCCAGCAAAGCGGGGTTTATTATCACCCTAAACGATGCGCTATTTTCCTTGGCGATATTATCGACCGAGGCCCCAGAATTCGAGAGTCGCTGCATTTAGTCCGTGACATGGTTGAACGAGGGAGTGCACATCTCATTCTAGGAAACCACGAGCTGAATGCGCTGGCATACACTCGTTGGTCTCCGAAAAAACAGGATTATTTGCGATCACACACTCAGTCGCATCAGCGGCAAATCTCCCAAACACTTGTCCAGATGGAACGTTACCCGCGTGAGTGGGAAGAGTTTTTATCTTGGTTCGAGACCTTGCCGCTATTTCTGGAGATTAAGCATCCTCGAACCGCTAGTGCATTTCGAGTGGTTCATGCTTGTTGGGATCAACGCATGATCGAAGCGCACCGGGCGCGTTATGGAATAGGTATCTCGCCCGAGTTTATTGAAGCAGCTTACAGCGACGACACCCTTGAGTCGCAAATTCGTCAGCGCCTTACAGGAGGCGTGGATCTGGATTTACCCGAGGGCGTTACAATTTCTTCGAGCGATGGTTATGTGCGCTCTGCATTTCGTACTAAATTTTGGGCAACACGGATAGTTACTTATGGGGACGTGGTATTTCAGCCCGATCCGTTACCCCATAATCTGGCGGCTTCAAACATTTCGATTGCTCACCGTCAACAGTTGGTGAGCTACGATGTCTCGGAGCCACCCTTGTTCGTTGGGCATTACTGGCTGCGTGGCCGCCCAGCACCACTTGCGCCGAATTTGGCATGTTTGGATTACAGTGCCGTAAAATACGGCCGGTTAGTGGCATATCGAATGGATGGGGAGCGAAGATTGCTCGCATCAAAATTTACTTGGGTCGATGTTGAGCCTTAAAGAATTAGTTATTCATTATTAAAAAGGTGCATGAGTGAATTCTTGGATTGAGATCAGGCAATTTCCCGCTGAACAGGATTTGACTCCTTTGGTGGTATTTTTAAATGAGCGGCGCATCGAGCACCGCATTTCGGAAATTTCGGGCAAACAATCCTTAAGTGTTCGTCACCCTGAGATGATTCAGCCAATCACCGAGCTCATCAACTCGCTCGAGCGCGGCGAGGTTCAATTACAAGCGCTTGAAGACGAAAAGCATCACCAACAAGTACCCTCAACAACGATTCCGTTACTTGTTCAGATGCGGCATTTCCCCGTAGTGTTTGTGCTTTTGCTAGCCTGTACATTGGGGGTTGTGGTGGCAACTTATGCGCAAGATTGGTTGCGTTATTTTACCTTTCAAGATTTTAACTCGCGCTATTACATTCCCTTAGAGGTTTCCCTACAGGCAGGCGAATATTGGCGATTAATCACACCGACGTTCTTACACTTTGGTGTGATGCATTTTTTATTCAATGGCGTTCTTCTATGGTGGTTCGGTCAGCGACTAGAAGTTCGTTTTGGTCACCTCGAATTTATTTTGCTTTTTTTATGCGCATCTATTGCAGCGAATGTTGGTCAGTACTGGTGGACAGGGGCAGCAAATTTTGGCGGAATATCAGGCGTCATCTATGCCTTCGTTGGATTTGTATTGGTACTTAAGTTTTCAGTTCCGCAGCTAGTCCACGATATTCAATTGAGCTTGTTATGGTTCATGTTGGGCTGGTTAGTGCTTTGTATGACGGGGATCGTCGATATGTTTATGGCCGGTGGGGGTGTTGCGAATGCTGCTCACGTGGCGGGATTGGTGGCAGGATTAATTTATGGATTTATTCGCGTGATGTTGATTCGCGCACGAAAACAATGAGTGAATTATGAATATTGAAGACTTGTTAAAAAATATTACTCCCGACATTTATCAAAATCTTAAGCGTGCCGTTGAGCTTGGCAAATGGCCAACAGGCGATCGACTTACTCAGGAGCAGCGCGAAACCTGCATGCAAGCAGTTATCGCCTACGAGCATTTAAATTTGCCACCAGAAGAACACACAGGTTACATCCCGCCCAAGCCTCACGACTATTGCGGCGGCGACGATCACCATCACGATGACGATGAAAAACCGGTAACTTGGATTTAAAAGTAGGTACTGATATGAATGCTTCAATGAACGTTGCGTCGAGTGCGCCACAGACAGTTTATTTAAAAGATTACCGCGTTCCTGATTATCTGATCGATACCACCGATTTGATTATCGATATCTATGATGGTTATACCCTAGTGACCAGCATGTTGGGCATGAGACGCAACCCCGCAGCAACCGAGCCTGCGACAAGTCTGCGCCTTCACGGTGTGGATTTAGAATTGCTTTCGATCAACCTTAATGGCGTAGATTTAGCGGACGATGCTTACCGTGTTGATGCTGAAAGTTTGACGATTTTAAATACCCCAGAAAATATGAATTTAGTGATTGTCACTAAAATTAAGCCTGAGAAAAACACGGCGCTGGAAGGTTTGTATCGCTCACGTACTATGTATTGCACTCAATGTGAAGCGGAAGGTTTTCGGAAGATCACTTATTACCTTGATCGTCCTGATGTGATGAGTGAATTCACAACTAAGGTGATTGCGGATAAAAAATTTCCTGTATTGCTGTCCAACGGTAATTTAATTGAGTCGGGTGAAATCGATCAAAACCGCCATTACGCTTATTGGCACGATCCATTCAAAAAGCCAGCGTATCTCTTTGCCACGGTTGCGGGTGATTTAGAACATATTGAAGATAAATTTATTACTTGCTCTGGTCGAGAAGTTACCCTCAAAATTTTTGTCGAGGCGAAAGATCTCGATAAGTGCGATCACGCCATGTCTTCCTTGAAAAACTCAATGCGCTGGGATGAGGAAGTTTACGGCCGTGAGTACGATCTCGATATTTTTATGATTGTAGCAGTGGATGATTTTAACATGGGAGCCATGGAGAATAAGGGCCTCAATATCTTTAATACATCCTGCGTGTTAGCCAAACCCGAAACCACCACAGATGTAGGGTTTCAACGAGTGGAAGGCGTGGTTGCGCACGAATATTTCCACAACTGGAGCGGAAACCGTGTGACCTGTCGCGATTGGTTTCAGTTAAGTTTAAAGGAAGGATTCACAGTTTATCGCGATGCCGAATTCTCGGCCGATATGGGGTCGCGCACGGTTAAGCGCATCGAAGATGTTGCCCTATTAAGAACCATGCAATTTGCCGAGGATGCAGGCCCAATGGCGCATCCGATCCGTCCCGAATCCTATATTGAAATTTCGAATTTCTATACGCTGACAATCTATGAGAAAGGTGCTGAAATTATTCGCATGCTGGCGACTTTGTTAGGCAAAGAGAATTTCAGAAAAGGCACCGATTTATATTTTGATCGACATGACGGCCAAGCGGTGACTACCGACGATTTTATCAAAGCATTGGAAGACGCTTCCGGTCGCGATTTAAGTCAATTCAAGCGTTGGTATTCTCAAGCAGGCACACCCAAATTGGTTTTTAGTGACCAATACGATGAAGAGAGTAATACCTACCGGTTAATCGTATCTCAGTCATGTCCACCCACTCCAGAATCTAGCCAAAAGCTACCGTTTCATTTGCCGATTAGCATCGGGCTTTTGGGGGACGGTGGCGACTTGCCATTACAATTGCTGGGAGCGGAACCGAACGTCGAAAGCGAAGATAACACGCAATTAGTATTGGAATTGACCGAGGCAACACAAGAATTTATTTTCACGAACGTCAAGGAAAAACCGGTTCCCAGTTTGCTGCGAGGCTTTTCGGCGCCGGTCAAGTGGGAATACCCTTACAGTCGCGACGATCTGTTATTACTGATGCGTCGAGACACGGACGGATTCAACCGTTGGGAAGCTAGCCAACAGCTGGGCTTGCAAGAAATTCGTCGCGCGATGAAATCTTTTGATCCCATCTCGTTAACCTGTGAATACCATTTGGAGAATGATCTGGTCGAGGCGTACCGACAAGTTCTCGAGGATCCAAGCCTTGATCCTGCGATGCTTGCTTACATGCTCACATTGCCTTCAGAAGCCTACATTGCCGAGTTGTCGGAAGTCGTGGATGTCAAAGCTATCCACTACGGCCGTGAAAGCGTAAAGATGGCCATGGCACTTGCGCTTGAGTCCAGCTTCAAAACAATTTACGAGGCTTACGATCATTCACAAGCCTACCAAGCCAACGCGGCGGGTATTGCCAATCGTCTACTCAAAAACACTAGCCTAAGCTACTTGGTGTTATTGGGTAATGAAACTTACCTCAATATGGCTTACCAGCAATTTAGTAAAGCCAATAATATGACTGACTCGTTTGCGGGGCTTTCGCAGTTAGTAAATAGCGCCAAGGCACATGAACTGAATCTAGCACCTAAGGCGCTTGATGAGTTTTACACTCGCTGGCAGGATGAGTCGTTAGTTGTGAATCAATGGCTCAGCGTCCAAGCAACCTGCGTATTGCCTGATGCTGTCGAGCGCGTTAAATCGCTCATGAAGCATCAAGCCTACGATGCGAAGAATCCGAATAAAATTCGCGCTCTTATTGGTGGATTCTCAAACGCTAACGCGGTTAATTTCCACTTAGAGTCGGGCAGTGGTTACACATTCTTAGCCGATCAAGTTATTCAACTTAATCGTCAAAACCCCTCAATTGCAGCACGTTTATTAATCCCGCTTACTAAGTGGAAAAAGTATCTTCCCCAAAATAGTGAATTAATGAGAGCGCAATTGGAGCGTATTAAAGCTGAGCCTGACTTGTCGAAAGATGTGTTTGAAGTGGTGACTAAATCGCTCGCATAGGCTCAACCACTTAATCACTATCACAATAAAAAAGCCGCATCAGCGGCTTTTTTATTGGAGTGGATTAGGAAATTAGTGTGGATAGAGTGGCGTAAGTTGTTCTTTGATTGGTGCTCCGCCAGAACGTGCGCGTTTGAAGGCACTCATCAATACTTCGGTGTCTAGTTTATTAAGATCGCCTTGCCCAAAAACAGCTTTATCGATCAGTCTTAATTGCTCTGCAGCCTTGCTATCTAATAGCTTGCTAACCGAGTCGAGGCTATTGGTGGAATTGCCAAGTTTTGCGTTAGCCCAGCTGATAATCGCAGCGCGCAGTTCTGTAGCCTCAGGCTTTTTAAGCGATTGTTTCAGCTGATGCCAAGCTTCGCGTTCGCGTTGTTCGGATTGAGATTTATCCACCGAAACCTTTTTGTTTTTATTCGTCTGAGGGTATTCAAGATTTTTCCTAGAGCCTATTAGCAGGATAGCTAAAACAAGGTTCAGGAATATACTCGCGAGTAGACCTATCCAAACCCAAGAGTTAAGTTGTGGCGTGGTTACGCGATCCTCGAGAGTCTTTTCCGATTCGGAGGGTACTGCTTCAAGGCTAGGCGCTTGTGAATTAAATGCGCTAGCATGAGTCTCTGGTTGCCCCGATAACTTGCTTGATACCGAAATTTTAGATGCAGGTAGCGAAGCAGTTTCAAATCGCTGGTCGCGGGTATTCCACCAGTGAATGTTGATAGCGGGGAGAGTGTAATCACCTGCTTTTGCGGCAACTATTGCACTGGTTTCTGTACGTGTGCCAACCACTCGGCCATCACTTTTTTGATCGTCGATTTGTGCTTGATCTTGATAAATATTCAGACCTTCCATCGAAAGCGATGGCAGTGACGGAAGTTGTGCGCCTGTAAGCCCCTCAGCCGTCAAGGTGATGGTACGAGTGATAGGGTCGCCAACTTGCAAATTTTCTGGGCTGCTGCTCCAGTGCTCACGAATTTGGATATTCTCGGCGGGTAGCCAAGGTGATGCCCGCTGATCTTGGGGAGCTGGTGCTACTGTGAGTTTGGTTTCTTGCGTTCTGAAGCGTTGCAAGGTGCCGCGGCTGGTGCTGAATAGACGGCGACTATCCCAGATGTCGCTTGCGATTTCCAATTGTATTAATTGGCTTGGAATAATGAGCTCGCCACTGGCTTGAGGAAAAATTGCATATTGATATTCCAGCACGTCGTATTCAATTCCGCCTTCGTTGATACGTGATTTTTTTTCATCGAAGCTAATCAATAATGCATCTTTTATTTGGAGAGGTTCGATTTGCCCACCGGCTAAAGTTACATCGGTTCGTATTTTAATTTTAAGCGTGAGTAAGAATTGTTGTTGTAAGTAGCCTTGAGTTTTATCGATGTTACTCTCGACTAAAACAGGGCTGTCAGAACTGGCCGCTGCTGCTTGATCAACCTCGACAAGTATTGCGTCGCTCACCGCATTCTCGAATGAAATCGATGGAATGAGCAGCTTGCCTTCACGCTTAGGAGCTAAAGTCAGTGTCCAACGTGTTTCGACGGAATGGCGTCCGTTGATGATGCTTCGATTAGTAGATGCAACGGTTCCTAGAATATCGAAATCTTTTTCGAGCGCCGAAAAATCAGGGGTGGTACGGGTTGATTGATCGTACCTCACGATCAACTGAAGTGTGTCATTTAGCGTGATGTGATTGCGGTTTACACTGGATGATAAGCTTTGTGCCAAGGCAAGATTTGCCCAAAATAGACTCGCGATAAAGCTGGCGATGAGATGTAGCTGAATAAACTTTTTCATTTTTGGCTCACACTAATTTGTCTTACCACCGATCGGCGGCACCATTTTCGGGTGCTTCCCAATCGCCGTTGAACATTTGTTGACGGCGAAGATCGTGCTGATATTTGAATTTATTGCGTAATAGTAATCCCGGGTCGTCCGGCACCTGGCGTAAGCGCATTTCTAATGCGGCACGCTCTTCGTCTGTTAACCCGTCGCTTTCCTCAATCGGTATCAATGAGTTCGATTCATCGCCGCTAGTCTGAGAATCATCTTGCTTGCCGCCTTGTGTTTGACTTTGTCTCTCTTCGGAATCTGATTCTTCTTGTGCCAACTCATTGCTAGACGACGAATGAGCGTTGTTTTCACTTTGTGAGCCCGTCTCGTTATTTTGATTTTGAGAATCAGTTTGGTTTTCAGATGGGGACTCCGATTGCATGCTAGTTTGATCAGAATTGTTTTGAGCGTCATTTGAGTCGGAGTTATCAGACTCGCCAGTTTGCGACTCTTGCTCACCACCTTGATTACCCGACGAATCGCCCGAATTCTCACCAGAGTTCTGGCTGCTGTTCTGATCGTTTTGTTGATCTTGATTTTCTGAATTGTTTTGATCCTTGCCAGATTGATTCTGCTGTTCATTGTTTTTTTGATGTTCTAGAGCGTCTTCAATGGCTTTTTTGTTTTTTTGGGCGTCTTCTAGGTTTGGGTCTTTTTCCAGAGCCTTTTCGTAAGCCTCTAATGCTTCTTGTAATTTTCCAAGCTGAGCTAAGGAATTGCCAAGGTTGTAAAGACTCGTCGCCGAATTTCCTTGTGCATAAAGTTTCGCGGCCTCCTCGTAATTACCCGACTTGTATTCGGCCGCTGCTTTCCACTCCTTGTCGGAAAAAAGCTGTTTGGCGTTATCGTAATTTCCCCGTTCTAACTCCCGCACGGCTCGCTGGTTTTTATTCAATAGCAATTGTTCGTGTGCTGGCGCAGCATAACTTGGTTGGGGGTTGAATAATATGGCTGCGCCGATAATGGGTAGGCATAAAACACCGCGGCGAAAACCGTAGAGAATGACGGGTAATAGCAATAGCACAAGCCAGTTTCCATACTCGTGCCACTGGTCGAATTCTCGCTCTTCAGTAAGATCTTTAGCGGCAAGGTGGTGGCTTTGCATTACCAACGTTTCAATATCTTGATTGTTATCTGTGAACATGTGAAAGCGTCCGTTAAATAGTGACGCGATACGTGAAAGCTGCTCGGCATCAATTTTCGTTGTCACAATTTCGCCACTGCGGTCTCTCACAAACCCGCCGCGAGTGCTCGGAATTGGAGTGGGTGACTCTGTACCCGCCGCTAAGATATTTACGCGAATATTGGGTGATGCATTGGCGAGCGCCTTGAGCGTATCCATTGCATCGTCATCAATGCCGTCGGTGATCAGCAAGACATCACCCTCTGAATGCCCTGTGTCGTTGATCAGCGCGAACGCGCGGGTTAACGCATCCTCTGTGTTGCTACCCGAAAGCGGCATAATCTCTGGGGCGAGGTTAGGTAGTAGCGTTTTGATGTTATTGGTATCTTCGGTTAATGGCGAAACCACATGCGCATTGCCCGCGTAGGTGATAAGTGCGGTGAGGCCATCGGTGCGTGTATTAAGTGCGTCAATAATCTTGAGGCGTGCGCGAGCAAGGCGCGACGGCTTTAAATCTTGACTGTACATAGATGGCGACAGGTCAAGTGCAATCACAAGTGCGCTCGTATTTTTTTCAATCGGAGCAGGGCGTTTTTCCCACACCGGTCCCGCCAATGCGATTATC
This sequence comes from Cellvibrio sp., assembly GCA_051885175.1. Classification (GTDB taxonomy): domain Bacteria; phylum Pseudomonadota; class Gammaproteobacteria; order Pseudomonadales; family Cellvibrionaceae; genus Cellvibrio. The sequence continues at coordinate 135,585 of JBJEWS010000011.1, read as the reverse complement.
GCAATTAGGCCAGCGGCTGCAATCACCCAGCCCAGTCGCTGATGGCGAGGCGAGGGTTTCGCATCAAGCAGATGTGGTAATAAGTGAGGTGCGATTAGGGATTTCCACTGCTCAGCTGAATGGGTCTGATAACGCAAATAACACAAGCAATAGGCGAATGGAATGAGAGCGAAAAACCACATGGGGCGTAAAAAATGAAAGTCCGCCAACATTATTTAATGTCCCCAGACGCAGATGATTGAAAAGAAGATGAACGGCCTAATTTTGTTGTGGCTTGAGTACCCGAACGTGTTAATGGACTCAGTAGAATCATTGCGAGCAAAAGAGCTGCACCTAGTGGCCAATAAAAAAGATTTTTAATGGGGCGATAAGTTTGAGCGGTTTGTTCAATGGGCTCTAACAAGTCTAATTGGCGATGGACTTCGATTAAGTCCTCGGTAGAACGGGCACGAAAATATTTTCCACCTGTTCGGTCGGCCAGCGCTTGTAAAGACTGATTATCAACGTCACGATCATAAGGGCTAAAACCAATAGGGTAGATGCGTGTCTTGGACTTTTCCGCAAGATCCATTGCGGTGTCGATTGATAAAGTTCCCGCAGTATTCTCGCCGTCGGTGAGTAAAATGATCACTCGCTGGTTGCCGCTATGCTCGCGCAAACGTTTTATTGATAATGCAATAGCATCACCAATAGCGGTCTGCTCACCCGCGAAGCCAACCTGAGCCTCGTAGAGTAGCGATTGCACTGTTTTCACGTCGTGTGTGAGTGGCGCTTGTAGAAAAGCTTGAGACCCGAAAAGCACAAGCCCCAGTCGGTCGTGCTTACGTTGTTCGACAAAATTTCCCACGACGTATTTAACCGCCGATAAGCGTGTTATGCGATGCATGTTATAAATCATATCGGCTTCGCGCATACTGCCCGAGATATCGACAGCCAATAACAAATCCCGCCCACTCGATGGAAGTTCCACGGGCTTTCCAATCCATTGGGGTGTTGCCAGCGCGACGAGCGATAAAACCCAGATAGTCCAGATGAGTAGCCGTTTAAGAATATTGTTTTTAAGCGGGCCATTACCCGAGTTTTGTTGCGATTTATATTCATTGAAAAACGGAACGCGGATTCCTACTTGTTGCTTGTCAAGCGGTGCTAGTCGGCGCATCAACAAAGGTAGTGGCAATAGCAGAAGTACCCACCAATAAGCAAACTCAAACATGACTTCCCCCAGCTTGATTCGCTTGCTTCACTGACCGAACTCTATGGTGCACCAACCAGTGTTCGGTGAAGGCGGATACCTTGTCGCTATCTCCCTTGGGAGAAGGTTGATAAAGCCCATCTATCATCAAATTTTCAACATCTTGGGTGAGAAGGTGAGCTGATTTTGGACTTGCAAGTTTTAGCCATTCGATGAAATTAGAGTTGCTCGACGTTAATACACTTTTCGGTGCGCCAAGTTGTTTGGCGACGCGCTTTAAGATTTCCATATTGGTTTGTATAACGAGCGCGACATTGTCTTTGCTATCTATGGTCGATAAAGAATTTCTTAATAATTGAATAGAGGCTCTGCGGTATGCATTCAAATGGCGACGATGGCGAAGCAACCAAATCATGATAGCAACAACAATAACAAGTGCGAGTACTAACCAATAGATGGGGGCGAGTGGCCAAATGCTGACACTATCGGGCAGATGAATATCGGCGAGTTGGATAGTAGCGGTCTGAGGTTGCATGGTTATCCCTTACGTCCGAATAGGCGATTGAGTGTTGACTGCAATTCGTCGGCGGTACTGAGATTAATCAGCGGAAGGCTGAGTCGATTAGCCGCTTGTGTGAGCTGCTCAAGTTTATCGTGAAAGTTTTTTTCGAAGGATTTTTGAAAACTGCTGGAGTGTGCTGGAATAGTGATGCGATCGCTGCCGTTTGAGATTGTGAGCGGCCCACGGCTTTTTAGCGACGATTCTAAAGGATCATAAATTTTAAAAAGGGTGACGCTTGCATGACGTGATAGGAGTGTTAATTCTCGTAGGCTCTCATCATTAAAATCGTGGAAATCACTCACTATGTGGATGCTAAATCCTGGGGTAATAATCCGACGCAATTCGCTCAATGCTTTTGTTAATGGATTGTTGTTGGGCTGTTGCTGTAGAGCGAGAGCGGTTTCACTAAATATATTGAGTTGCTGAACGATTTCCAATGCGGCAGATTTGCTTCGCTTTGGACGGATTTCGTGGTGCGACTGGTCATTGAAAATAATAGCGCCCACTTTATCGCCATTAAGCAATGTGGCCCAACTAATAGTCGAGGCCAGATGGGCGGCCATCACTGACTTAAAGCAGTTGACTGAGCCGAAGGCCATGGTTGAGCGCATGTCGCAAAGTACCAGTACTGGTCGCTCGCGTTCTTCACGATACACTTTGGTGTGAGGGATTTGCGTTCTTGCGGTGACGCGCCAGTCGATTGAACGCACGTCATCCCCGGGTTGATAGTGACGAACCTCTTCAAAATCCATCCCGCGACCGCGGATGCGTGTTTTCTGATTGCCGGCCAAAAGCGCTTTCGCTGGGCGAGCGCTGGCGATTTTTAAATCGCCCGCACCAAAGCGAGTGGCGAGCAATCGATCGATCGGCGCTGTTGCGCCCAGCGGCTGGTTAAGCGTTAACCCTTTGGTCATGTCGCGTCTCGAATCCTTCACACTACGGGAATTAAGCTAACCAACTTATCAATAGCTTGGTCGCGACTAATACCTTGTGCTTCAGCCTCAAAACTGAGAACTAAGCGATGGCGTAGCACGTCGTTAACCACCGCTTGCACATCGTCTGGGCTCACATAATCGCGGCCGCTCAGCCAGGCATTAGCGCGGGCGCAGCGATCCAAGGCGATGGTTGCACGAGGGCTCGCACCGTAGTCGACTAAGCGCGCGAGGTCTTCGGAATATTTAGCGGGGCGACGAGTGGCGTCGATAATATGTACGAGGTAATTTTCGACCGCATCACTCATGTGAATGTTAAGAATTTCTTGTCGGGCGTTGAAGAGCGCTGCTTGAGTGATGGGCTCAGGCTTGTCGACTTTTTCAGATTTTGCTTCATTGCGAGCAATCTTCAATATACGTTTTTCGGCCTCTACGCTTGGATAGTCGACATTTACGTGCATAAGAAAGCGGTCGAGTTGCGCCTCGGGTAGAGGGTAGGTTCCCTCTTGTTCGATCGGGTTCTGTGTCGCCATAACCATGAAGAGCTCTGGCAGGGGATAAGTGCGGCTGCCAACACTGACTTGCCGTTCGGCCATGGCTTCTAGCAGCGCTGACTGTACTTTGGCAGGAGCCCGGTTAATTTCATCGGCCAGAACAAGGTTGTGGAAAATGGGTCCGGCTTGAAATTCAAATTCCCCGTTTTGCGGACGGTAGATATCGGTGCCGGTTACGTCGGCAGGGAGTAGGTCTGGTGTAAATTGAATCCGGTGAAAATTCCCTTGTATTGCTTGCGACAAGGTTTTAATCGCTTTTGTCTTCGCAAGTCCAGGCGCTCCCTCTACCAGTAGATGGCCGTCAGCCAGTAATGCAATGAGCAAGCGCTGGACGAGATGTTCTTGGCCAACAATTTGGTCGGAAAGCCACGACTGTAAGGCAGTAAACTGTGCATGAGACGTCATATCAGAACCTTTTATTGGAGCTTATCGTTGTGTGGCCGCGTTAGTGGGTGGACATGCGCGACTAAAATTCGAAGCGAATAGACCCCGAGAAATGAGGGCAGTTCCTTTAATTTCAAGCTTTTATGCCGCTTATTAACCATTGTATTACTGCGTATAATCCGCGTTCAGCAATAAAAGGGGCGAGGGCTATGCAGTCAATTAATGTCCGAATCGATATCTCTCCGGAAGAGTATCAGCGCGCTTATCTTGGCGTTAAAACGGTGTCGGCGATTGCCGACGATGGCCGAAGAATACAGTTTCCGGCGAATATTTTACGAGCCTATGTGCTCCATTCTGGTGTGCGAGGCTATTTCCGCATTCACTTTGATGAACAGCATAAATTTTCTCATATCGAAAAGTTGGCCGAACTGCCTTAATGTCGCTTTGCGAATCGACGCTTAAACCCGAATCGGGTATCCTTTCGCGCTACGCTTACGCTCATCAAGAGACCTTTTTATGTACGATAAATGTCGCGATCTTCTGTTTCGTTTGAGTCCTGAAACCTCCCACGAGTTTGCTCTGGATATGCTGGGTGCCGCCGAGCGGTTAAAGCTCTTGGGCTTATTTGCACCCAAGGTGAAGGGTAAGCCGGTTGAACTGATGGGCTTAACATTCAAGCACGGCGTGGGTTTGGCGGCAGGTCTCGATAAAAATGGCGACTATTTTAATGCGCTCGGCGTTTTAGGATTTAGTTCTGTGGAGATCGGGACTATCACTCCGCGCCCACAAGAGGGTAACCCGCAACCGCGTTTATTCCGACTGCCAGAAGCCAAGGGCATTATTAACCGCATGGGCTTTAACAATAAAGGTGTTGATCACTTAGTAGCACAAGTAAAAAAACGCCGTTTTGATGGGATTTTGGGAATCAACATCGGCAAAAACGCGACCACACCTGTGGAAAATGCAGTCGACGATTACCTAACCTGTTTGACCAAAGTCTACGACTACGCCGACTACATTACGGTCAATATTTCTTCACCTAATACCCCTGGGTTACGCAGTCTGCAATTTGGCGATTCCTTGAGCCAATTGTTGGCGCCGATCAAAGCTGCTCAATTGGAGCAGCACAAAGCTACAGGACGCTACGTGCCTATCGCCGTTAAAATTGCGCCCGACATGAATGACGATGAGACCGTTCAGGTCGCTAATATTCTCATTAACGAAGGCTTAGATGGCGTAATTGCAACCAATACTACTGTGGGGCGCGAAGGTGTTGAAGGCTTAAAACATGCGGATGAGGCGGGTGGTCTGAGTGGAGCGCCAGTGCGCGAGAAAAGCCTTAAAATCATCGAAACCTTGCACGAGGCTTTAGGTGACAAGCTTCCCATCATTGGCGTTGGTGGTATCACCGATGACGATCACGCGGTCGAAAAGGTTCGCGCTGGCGCCAAGATGGTTCAAATCTACAGCGGTTTCATTTACGAAGGTCCAGAGCTAATCGCCGATTGCGCCGAAGCCCTTGCTGAAATGGACTAGTCTAGTCCTCGGCTTAAGCCAACAAAAAAGCCCGCAGTTGCGGGCTTTTTTGTCAATGGAATTAGTGTTTACTGGAGTTGTTTCGAGTAGGGCAAGTTGATGAGTTTTTGAGTTTGAGCGAAACGATTCAGCCCATCCCATTGGTCTTCTTTCGATTCTCGCCAACCGGCCATCCAGCCTTCGCGCGCCTCCCCAGTGTCATGGGGGCAGAGGCTTTTGGAGTGCCCTTTAATGCCTGCTTGATAACCTTTACTAAATGCCCGTTCGATCTGATCTCGTTTTTGACGTTTCATTGACTCAACTACCTCAGTAATAATTGAAAAAGATTCGTAAAACACAAACTCCTCAGGAGCGGTAAATCGGTTAGGTCACACGGTAACTAGTTTATTTGAGTTGATGGGTTAAAAATTCGTTTGTATTACGTAAATATCAGCAGCGCATCTTCTGTGGCTCGGGTAAACTGCGCGCACATCAGATGCTTTTATCTGTTTACCCAATAGTAGTCTCCCAAGACTGGTAAAAAGTTCCACTTTTACATTTTTATTTCAATTTCGTTTCGTCACTCCCCAAATGACAGTCAAAACGAGCAGATTCACACCGGTGTGTGGGTCTTATGTTTCTAAAGGTATCCTCATGATCAATCAATATTTCGCGGCGTGCCCCAAGGGCCTTGAAGGCTTGTTGCACGATGAACTCAAGCAATTGGGCGCCGAAGAAACGCGCGAAACCGTCGCCGGCATCTACTTCACCGCCGATTTACGCACTACCTACCGAATTTGCCTCTGGTCGCGTCTTGCCAATAAGATTTTGTTGCCTTTGGCGACATTCAATGTGAACTCGCAAGACGATCTTTACGACGGTGTACGTGCTCTAGCATGGCAAGAGCACCTGAGCCCGAGCGGTAGCCTCAAAGTCGATTTTATTGGCACCAATGATGCGATTCGCAATACACAATTCGGTGCCGTTAAAGTAAAAGACGCCATAGTTGATTGTTTGCGTGACTTTTCCGGCGAGCGCCCTTCGGTCGCCAAGCGCGATCCGGATTTGTTGGTGAATGCTCGTCTTAGTAAGGGCAAAGTCATTATTAGCATTGATCTCTCCGGCGACAGCCTGCATCGACGAGGATATCGTGTTAAGCAGGGCAGTGCGCCCATGAAAGAGAACTTGGCGGCCGGAATCTTAATCCGCGCCGGTTGGCCAGAAATCGCCGCGCAAGGCGGCGCGCTGCTCGACCCTATGTGTGGTTCAGGAACTTTACTTATTGAAGCCGCGTTTATTGCCGCGGATATAGCGCCTGGCTTGAGTCGCGGCAGTTTTGGATTCGAGCGTTGGCTTAATCACCAAAATGATATTTGGCTCGAGCTTCGCGAGGAGGCATTTACCCGTAAGCGCTTAGGTTTGGCTAAAGTTAATCTCCCAGAAATTCGAGGTTATGATGCCGATATCCGCGTGATAAGAGCGGCAGAGGAAAACATTGTTTCGGCTGAGCTTGATCATTGGTTGCGGGTTACTCGCAAGGAGCTGTCTGAGTTTAAACGCCCTACGCATCGCAATATGGAATTTGGCTTGGTTATTAGCAACCCACCTTACGGTGAGCGTTTGGGCGAAGTTGAGTCTCTCAAAATGCTTTACGCACATTTGGGGGAACGGTTGCGTAATGAATTTCAAGGTTTCCGTGCGGGCGTCTTTACTGGTAATCCCGAGCTTGGCAAGCAAATGGGGCTGCGCGCCGATAAAAAGTATAAGTTTTTCAACGGAACTATTCCGTCTGAACTATTGATGTTCAATATCGACAGCCAAGCGTTTGTTCAGAGCCGAGTTGAGCAGGATGAGCGCTTCAGCAAAGATGCCGAAACGCGCGAAAAAGCTGAAGTTCAAGTGCAAGAAATACAGCGCAAAGAACAAGAAGCTGCTCTTACCAACGGCGCGCGTATGTTGGTTAATCGCTTGCAAAAGAATTTGAAACAGTTAGAGAAGTGGGCGAAGAAAAATCACGTGAGCTGTTATCGCCTTTACGATGCCGACATGCCCGAGTACGCTGCCGCGATCGATATTTACCGCGGGCGTGTTCAAGGTTCTCGAGCCGAAAAACTTTACGCGCATGTTCAAGAATATGCCGCCCCGAAATCGGTTGACGAAACACGTGCAACACAGCGTTTCCAAGAGATAGAAATGGCAGTGCCGTTTGCACTGAATATCCCTGCCGCGCAAATTGCTTATAAGCAGCGTCGTCGCAATAAGGGCACCACCCAATATGAGAAATTAAATGAGTTACCAACAGGTGACTTGTTTAACGTAACAGAAGGGCAGGCACAACTGCACATCAATATGTGGCAGTACTTAGATACAGGTTTGTTTCTAGATCACCGTCCAGTGCGACTAAAAATTGCCGAGATGGCAAAAGATAAGCGTTTTCTAAATCTGTTTTGTTACACCGCCACCGCAAGTGTTCACGCTGCGTTGGGCGGGGCGCGCTTTACGGTGAGTGTCGATATGTCGAACACTTATTTGAATTGGGCGCGAAAAAACTTTGCACTTAACGGTTTGAGTGAAACCAAAAACCGTCTTGAGCAAGGCGATTGTATGCAGTGGCTAGAAGCAAATACTCAGCAGTTTGATTTAATCCTCCTTGATCCGCCGAGTTTTTCAAATTCAAAACGAATGGTCGATGTGTTGGATGTCCAACGCGATCACGTTCATATGATTCATCACGCAATGCGTGCATTGAGCGAAGATGGAACTCTTATTTTTTCTAATAATTTGCGTTCATTTGTGATGGATAAAGACGCGCTAGACATGTACAACATTAAAGAGATTACGGCGCAAACGATTGATGAAGATTTCAAGCGTAATGGAAAAATTCATCAATGTTGGTTAATTACGCATTGATAATAAAATTGATGGGCTGTAACAGCAGCCCAATATAAAGCCCAAAATAAAAAAAGGAGCCAGAAGGCTCCTTTTTTTGCGACTGATAAAAAATTATTAGTCTTTAGCGCGAGATTTGTATTCGCCAGTGCGAGTGTCGATGATGATCTTCTCACCAATCTCAACAAAGGCAGCAACTTGCAACTCGGTGCCGTTGTTCAAGCGCGCAACTTTCATGACTTTACCCGAGGTGTCGCCACGAACCGCAGGCTCGGTGTAAGCAATTTCACGAACGATTGAGGTTGGAGGAGTTACTGAAATAACTTTACCTTCGTAGAAAACCGCATCACATACGTCTTCCATACCGTCTTCGATCCAAGGTAACAAATCACCCAAATCTTCTTTGGTTACTTCGTATTGGTTGTATTCGGTGTCCATGAATACATACATTGGATCAGCGTAGTAAGAGTAGGTTACTTCTTTACGATCCAACAAAATGTCTTCAAATTTGTCGTCGGCTTTGTACACGGTTTCGGTGTTGATGCCGCTCAACAAGTTTTTGAGTTTCATTTTAACAACGGCTGAGTTACGGCCAGATTTGTTGTATTCGGCTTTTTGAACAACCCAAGGTGAGCCGTCGATCATAACTACGTTGCCTGCGCGGCATTCTTGTGCAGTTTTCATGATATATCCCAAATGTAATGGTTAATCGAATCGGTGTTTCAGCTAGGGGGCGATTGAGTTGAAATTCGCAAATGCCACCTAGATATAAAAATAGGCGCGTTACTATACAGTTAAATTGCCAGTTGCTGTAGTTTTTTTTGAAAACCTGAGGTTTATTTAATCAAATTGTCGATTCGTACAGCTGTTCGGCTAAGTGTTTGATTTTACAAAGTTCTTCGCGCCAGTTTTTACAGTGTTCGCGCCATTCACTTTTGTGTTGTATCAGTTGGTGCCAATCTTCTGGCTTAAGATCGCCGCGGTTCCACGCCATCCAAAAATTGGAAAGTTGAGTTTTAAAATTGGGCGAAGCGCTCTGCAAAAATAAATTCAAATAATGTGAGAGCTTTTCCAGATGTGCATCCTCGTCCTGCACATATATGTGCCAAACAAACGGGATTGCGGCCCAATTGGCTCGTACGAAAGAGTCTTCCCCACGAACAAAATTTATATTCATCGACCATAACAACTTGTCGTAATCATCTTGTTTTAAAAATGGAATATTTTGAATCGTGAGATTCTCGATTCTTACTAATGGCGTTTGTTCGGATAAATCTGGAAGGCCTTGAGCGCACAAGTATGCATTGACAGAATGCGTGACTTTTCCATGAGGCACTAAACAATGAATAGCCTCTCCACTTTGAATCCAAGCCTCGATTAAAACTGAAATGCCGCTATTTTCATAAGCAAAAAGCGAAATGAGCGTCGCATCTTCGGTAGGATGTACCCCTTTTTCTGCTAACCATTTGCCGCGATCGAGCCATGCGCCATGCACTTCAATTAATCCGCTCTCACGAATTAAGCCGCCAGTTTTTTGGGTGAAACCCGGAAAAAAGAAGGTTTTTTTAAGGCCAGTGGCAGGAGAAATAGAAGCCAGATTATGGCAATCCTCAACCCAAGGTTCGGCACTTAAATAATCTAAGTTGATCCAGCGAGGCGCATTCTCTTTGTTTTTGGCCATCAGCGCTTGATAGCTGGCGGGAATCTCGCAGGCAAATGCCTCTATGACGACTTGCGCAGGCACATCGATAAAAATTGACTCATTGGATTCAATCCATCGCAGCACACGGACACCGTCGAGCATTTGGTCATCGCAGTTACTTGCGTCGGGCCAAATGGTGATTAAGGCGGAAAGATCATCCACCCATAAGCGAACATGGACGGGATATTCGCGCGCTAACTGACGGGCAAGCCGCCAACACACACCTATATCGCCAAAATTATCAATAACGCGGCAAAAAATGTCCCAAATGGGGCGAGTAGGGGAGGCCATGATGCACCTTAAATCAAAAGGCGCAATTCTAGCTCATCTCGCCCGTTGATTATATTTTTGGGCGGCGATAGCCGGATTTAACGCCCTGCGGCGACAACACCAGTTGCCAAAGTTGATTTTCGCGAGCCCGGAACGAGCCAGCGCAGCAGAGTAGATAATAGCGCCACATCCGATAAAACCTTTCGGAGTACTGGGGCTGCAACTGGCTCCAGGCTTGTTCAAACCGTTGATACCAAGCCATAAGGGTTGTGTCGTAGTCGGCGCCAAAGTTATGAACATCTTCGATTACAAACGATAGTTCAGCTTTTTCGGTAACTTGAGATAACGCAGGAATAACCCCGTTGGGGAAAATGTACTTTTCGATCCAAGGGTCAACTCCGGGCGTTTTACGGCGTTTGCCTATGGTGTGCAATAAAAATAGACCATCATGCTTGATGCTGCGGGATGCAACGTCGAAGTAGTCCTGATAGTTTTTGTAACCAACATGTTCGAACATGCCGACAGAAACAATGCGATCGAATTTTTGATCGCCCGAAGTATTAAATTGGCGATAGTCGGTGAGATTGAATTCGATAGGAAGGAAGCCTGCCAATTTTTTTCCGTAAGCGGCTTGCTCCTTTGAAATTGTGAGACCTGTGCATTCAACACCGTAATGTTCACTGGCGTAGCGCATAAAGCTGCCCCAGCCACAACCTATGTCCAGCACTTTCATGCCAGGCTCAAGTTCGAGCTTTTGACAGATAAGATCGAGCTTGGCTTTTTGAGCTTCTACCAAGTTGTTGGTGTTAGCCCAATAGCCGCAAGAGTAGGCCATATAGGGGTCGAGCATGAGCTCGAAAAGGTCGTTGCCGAGATCATAATGTTGTTCGCCCACTTGCCAAGCTCGGGCTTCACTTTGGCAATTATAGATTTGGGCTTTTATTGCAAGCCAGAACGCGGCGCGTCCTTTAACTTTATGGTGCAGTTTCGCTTTTAGTATTCGCGTAAAAAATTCATCCAATTGTTCGCAGTCCCACCAGCCATCCATGTAACTTTCGCCCAACCCAAGGCTGCCTTTGGCTAGAATTCGCTGAAAGAGGTTGGGATTGTGGACTTGCATATCCCAAGGTCTTTGGCCGTTAATTTGAATATCGGCATGGCTGAGTAGCTCGTGAAAAAAATTGAATCCACTTTGTTGACTTGACGACATGGTCTGCACAAAAGCAGCTTGAATTTGCGAGTTCATGGGCAATTCCTTGAAAGTCGGCGGGTTAATCCTTCGTTATTGTGGAGGTTATTAAATGAGCTTAGACGCAAGAGAATAAATGTTCAAAAAAAATGCCCAACTGAGACATAGCCCGAAAGTCGAGGCATAATGCGGCGCATATGCAGGGGGAAATTCAATGGCATCTTTAAAAGATCAGTTACTTAAAAACGGGCTTATCGACCCGAAAAAAGCCAAACAGGCCGATAAAGAGAAGCGTAAAGAAGCGAAAGTGAGTCGCCGTACGGGCGAGGTAGCTACGGACGAGGTAAAACTCGCGGCTGAGAAAGCCCGACTGGAAAAGCAGGCTCGCGATCGAGAACTGAATATAAAACTCCAAGAGGAAAAGCATCAACGAGAAATCGTTGCGCAGATCAAACAGTTGATCGAGCGTCATCGCCAACCAAAGCTTCTTGAGCGAGGAGACGAAGGTGTCGAATACAATTTCACGAGCGGCAAATTAATCAAAAAAATTCGCGTCTCTGAGCGGGTACGGGAACAGTTAGCGCGAGGCATTTTGGGTATTGGGATTCTCGGCGAAAACTTTGAGCTTTTACCAAGAGTTGTCGCTGAGAAAATCGCTGAGCGCGATTCTTCATTTATCGTGATTGCCCAGCCTTCGACCTCAATTGTCGAGGAAGACGATCCCTATAAGGATTACGTCATCCCCGATGATTTGATGTGGTAGTCGCGTGAACGTGCCGCGGCTTTTGATGGAATATTGGCGTAGCCGTCCGAGGTTGTGGGGGGCAAAAGTAATTCTTGCTTCCCTTATCTTGCTTTGCGTGTCGGCTGCGCCATTCATGTTGTATCTCATGTTCATCGATGAAGATTACGTGCCAGTGGCATTAAGTTATTTACTTATTGGAGGCAGCCTTCTGGCGCATTTTGGATTTGTGCTGGGGATTATTCATTCAATTTGGGAAATATTTGCTAATAAAAATTCCCGCGATTTATAGACTTTTTGAGAACTTAACAAAGTCGGTACGCTTCTTGCGATAACAGTGTTATTCGATTGTTTTCGTCAAGAATCTGACTTATGGCTTTACCAAAATTACCGAACCTAGGCACTTTCGATCGCTCTGCCGCTGCCACCACGTTTAAAAATGTAGGTCGCGGCAGCTTAGGTATTCCGGCCGTTGTATTAATGCTGTTGGCGATGATCATATTGCCGATACCTGCGTTTCTTCTCGATATCTTCTTCACTTTTAATATTGCGCTGTCGCTCGTCATTTTATTGGCGAGTATCTATGCGTTACGGCCGCTTGATTTCGCCGCCTTCCCAACCATTTTATTGATTGCAACGCTCTTGCGCTTAGGCCTGAACGTTGCGTCGACACGTGTGGTATTGCTTGAGGGGCACGAAGGGGGCGACGCCGCTGGTAAGGTGATTGAGGCCTTCGGTAATGTGGTAATCGGCGGAAACTTCGCTGTTGGGCTTATTGTGTTCATCATCCTAATGATTATTAACTTTGTGGTGGTGACAAAAGGCGCTGGGCGAATCTCAGAGGTATCAGCTCGGTTCACCTTGGATGCGATGCCCGGGAAGCAAATGGCGATCGACGCCGATTTAAATGCGGGACTAATTGATCAAGATCAGGCGCGGACTCGCCGTGCCGAAGTGGCGGCTGAGGCCGACTTTTATGGTGCCATGGATGGTGCCAGTAAGTTTGTGCGCGGGGACGCTGTTGCCGGCATTCTTATTATGTTCATTAACGTAATTGGCGGCCTCGCCATCGGTATGGCGCAACATGATTTAGGTTTTGGAGAGTCTTTTCAGGTCTATACCATTCTCACTATTGGCGATGGTTTAGTGGCCCAAATTCCGGCGTTATTACTTTCAGTCGCGGCTGCCATTTTGGTGACACGAGTGAATTCTTCGGAAGATATGGGAACTCAGGTAGTCGGGCAGATGTTCGCTTCGCCTAAATCTCTGGGTATTGCAGCAGCCATCATGATTATCATGGGTCTCGTTCCTGGCATGCCGCATATGGCGTTCTTGGGGTTGGGGTTGATTTGTGCAGGTGGTGCAATCTTTATGTACTGGCGCAAAAACCGTCCTGCGTCAGTGGATGAATCGAATGGTGCTTATATTCCGGCGGGTGCGCGTGCAGGAGCTGGTGCCAACGATATTCAGCTCGCCCCGCGTAATGCACCGGCTCTGCCTTCGGTTCCGGGTACCCAACCGCCAGAAATTACTGAGTTGAGCTGGGACGACGTGCAGCCAGTTGATGTTATTGGTTTAGAGGTTGGCTATCGCTTGATCCCTATGGTGGATAAATCCCAAGGTGGCGAATTACTTGGCCGCATTAAAGGCGTCCGCAAAAAGCTCTCGCAAGAGATGGGGTTTTTAGTTCCTTCAGTCCACATTCGCGACAATCTCGAACTCAATCCGACCGGCTATCGCATCAGCCTAATGGGCGTTGCGCTGGCAGAGGGTGACGTCTATCCAGATCGGGAATTGGCGATCAACCCAGGGCAAGTATTTGGCAGTCTCGATGGTATTCGCACTAAAGACCCTGCCTTTGGATTGGATGCAATTTGGATTGCAGCGGCGCAAAAAGAACAGGCTCAAACTCTGGGTTACACCGTGGTAGACCCGAGCACTGTTGTGGCGACGCATTTGAACCAAATATTGCATCAGCATATTCACGAATTACTCGGACACGAAGACGCGCAAAAACTTCTCGACGTACTCGCCAAATCGTCACCGCGTCTGGCTGAAGAGTTGGTGCCCAATACTGTCTCGTTAAATACATTGTTGAAAGTTCTGCAAAATCTTTTGCGCGAGCATGTGCCCATTCGCGACATGCGCTCAATCGCCGAAGCTTTGGCGGCACATCCGCAAAAGAGTCAAGATCCCGCCGCCTTAACGGCTGTGGCGCGGGTCGCATTATCCCGCCAAATCGTGCAAAACCTCGTTGGAAAGGAGCCAAACCTGCCAGTTATCACGCTTGATCCTGGGTTGGAACAGTTATTGCTCACTAGTGTTCAGCAGGCACAAAAAGCTGGCGTTGACGACAGTGCATACATAGAGCCGAGTTTGGCCGATCGTTTGCAACAATCCTTAGCCGCTGCTGCGCAGAAGCAAGAAATGATGGGTAAGCCGCTGATACTCCTAGTTGCCGCGCCAATTCGTTTCATGATGTCTCGCTTTGTACGCCACAGTGCGCCCGATATGCGCGTACTGGCCTACACCGAAGTGCCTGATAACAAATTGATTAGCGTTGATGCCACCGTCGGTGCCAACTCTTAATACAGCGAATACGCTCAGAGAATGAGGATTTAATCATGCAAGTTAAACGTTTTGTGGCTGCGGATATGCGTCGTGCATTAGAAATGGTTCGCCAAGCGTTAGGCCCTGAGGCAATCATTCTGTCGAGTAATCGTATTCCTGAAGGGGTGGAGTTGTTAACGACCTTAGGCACCGATGAAGACTTGGCGCAATTGCAGCGCCAGACCAAGGTCAATCCTGAACCTGCTTTAGGCCGTGGAAACTTCGCGCCAAGCCGCGACGCAGCACCGATTTTCGATTCGTCACTTAATCCGCTGGGTTTGAATGCTGGTGCGAGTCATCCAAATGCCGGCAAAACTGGCCAACAATTGGTAGCCGAGATTGAAAAGGCTCACGCCCGTCGGTTAGCCGCGCAACAAGCGGAAGCCTCGGTCAAAGAATTTTTATTGGATCAGCAAGCCAAAACCCAAGCGGCCGCGGCCGTGGTCAAAGCGACCCGTGAGCCTCGCCGTGAGCTGAGAAGAGATATGAGCCAAGTGCGTATCTTGGCTGAACCGGCGAAGGTCAAGTCGTCATCGCGACCCCAATTTGCTGAGGCATTCGCGGCACAATCCAGTCGTCAGCAAACACAGGCGCATCAACAAGTATCTTTGTCGGATCGTTTAGCACCTAAAGCTGTCGAGACAGCAGCAGATCGCTATCCATTAATTGATGACGCTCGCTCATCAGTAGCTCCGGTGGCGGCGCCCTTGGTTTCGAAAAAAATTAATTCAGTCGGCGAGCTTACGCCAAAAATTCGTGGCGATGTCCCTAAGCCTTTCGTCGAAGAGCAGCTTGAAAAGACCATGCAGCCCATACGTCAAGCACAAGACGCTCAGCTTAATGAATTGCAGGCAGAAATTGCCGATATGCGTTTATTACTCGAAGATCAGTTGTCTCGATTGATTGATGCCCGCGCAAAAGACGATGCCGTGAAAACAACGCCGAGTATGGCGAGCGTAACCCGTCGCTTGGAACGATTGGGTTTACCAAAAGACGTTGTTCGTAATGTGACACTTCGCTGTAAGCCCAATCGTAGTTTGAACGAAACCTGGGCGGATGCAGTGGCAAAACTTTCACATCAGATTCCTGTAGCAGGGACTGATTTGGTTGATCAGGGCGGCGTGTTTGCGTTGGTAGGTCCAACCGGCGCTGGCAAAACCACAACGATCGGAAAGCTTGCCGCACGATATGTGTTAAAGCATGGAGCGGATAAGGTCGCCATTATTACCTTGGATAATTATCGAATCGCGGCGCACGATCAATTACGGTCTTTGGCTCGTATTCTTCGTGTACCGGTTCGCGTTGTAAATGAAACCCAAACGCTCGACATTGTTTTAAAAAGTTTGGCGCATTACGAATTGGTTTTAATTGATACGGCGGGATTCCGTCATGGTGATGCGAGACTGCGCCAGCAGCTCACCGCGTTGTCAGAAAATCGTCAAATTAATACGTTGATGGTGATGCCCTGTAATAGTCAGGCGCAGATGCTCAAAGCATCGATCCATGCTTATGGTATTGCAGGTCTAAAAGGATGTATTTTGACTAAGCTGGATGAAACTGCGAGCATGGGTGAAGCTATGGGTGTGGTGATTCAAAATCAGTTGCCGATTGTCTACACCACACACGGGCAAGATATTCCTCGGCATTTAGAAGTCGCTAAAGCGCATCAGATTATCTACAAAGCGACTCATTTATTAAAGAGTCAGCGAAAGGTTGCTGCTTCGTAAAAATGAATGGTTGATTGGATTTCCTACAGCCAAAAACGTTCGGAAAGAATTGCGATTAGTAACAAAAATTTTGAAAAAAGCTAATTCAAGTCAAACACAGTTAAGATTGATGGTGTTGGACACTCAAGATGCGCAAAAGTAGAATGGTTTGAAACTATAATCGACGCAGTATCTTGCGATTATATTCAAAGAATTTGGAGTTAAAGTTAGATGAGTCAAATGCGACCAGTTCAGGTGATCGCCGTTTCCGGTGGTAAAGGCGGAGTAGGTAAAAGTAATATTTCCGTCAATCTAAGTATCGCCTTAGCGCAACTACGTCGTCGCGTTGTGCTGCTGGATGCTGACTTAGGTCTTGCGAATATTGATGTGTTGTTGGGCATCAAAGCCAGCCATACCTTGGCCGATGTGCTAGCTGGAACTCACAGCTTATCTCAAGTGCTGGTGAGCGGCCCGGAAGGGATCAAAATCGTACCCGCATCATCCGGCGTTCAGCGTATGGCTGAATTGAGTTCCGTCGAACATGCGGGCTTAATCAATGCTTTTAACGAGTTGTCAGATCAAGTTGATGTGCTTGTCATAGATACCGCTGCTGGGATTTCCGACACGGTGGTGAGTTTTGTAAGAGCCGCCAACGAGGTATTAATTGTTGTGTGTGACGAGCCATCCTCGGTGACTGACGCCTACGCGCTCATCAAATTACTCAATAAAGAATACGGCATGACGCGTTTTCGCGTTGTCGCTAACATGACGCGAACTGCGCAAGAAGGTCAGCTCATGTTTAATAAATTAAATGGCGTTTGTGAACGCTTCTTGGATGTGACTTTGCAATTTGTAGGGCAGGTGCCCTTCGACGAAAACGTCCGCAAAGCGGTTCAGCGTCAAAAAGCATTGCTGGAATACGCGCCCAACTCGAAGGCGGCGGTTGCGATTCGTAATCTTGCACAAGTGGTTGATCGCTGGCCTTTGCCAAGTGGTCCGTCTGGCCGACTCGAGTTTTTTGTCGAGCGGCTGCTGATGGCGGCGAATGCTAGGTAGCTTTCTTATGAGAATGAATGATCCCTTAGAGATAAGCGGGTTAAAGACTCATCAGTGCGAGTGGGAACAGAACTATGGCATCTGCAAGTGGTTTGGCCATGTATCACAACATTCCGAGTAACCCCATCAATGTTGAGGATTACGCGCCCTTAGTGAAGCGTATTGCCTATCACATGATGCTGCGTATGCCTGCGTCCGTCCAAGTCGAAGACCTCATCCAAGCGGGGATGATTGGATTGATGGAGGCATCTCAAAAGTACGATGCCTCGCGCGGTGCAAGTTTTGAAACCTATGCCGGTATTCGTATTCGCGGAGCAATCGTTGACGAGATGCGCCGAGGTGATTGGGCTCCGCGCTCGGTCCATCGCAATGCTCGACGAGTGTCTCAAGCAATCGCTCAGGTTGAGGCAAGAACTGGCCGCGACGCAACCGACAGCGAGATAGCCGCCGAGCTTGAAGTTTCTCTCGATGAATACCATTTGATGCTACAAGATTCGTCCAGTAGTCGGTTGTTTAGTTACGAAGAAACGTTTGGTGACGAAGACAGCAACATCGACGGTTCTCACGTCAGCAGCCACTTTGCAAGCCCGCTTGAAGCGCTATCAAAAGACAGTTTAAAAAGTGCGCTTGCCGAGGCGATTAGCGCATTGCCAGAACGTGAGCGTATGGTTCTCGCCCTCTATTACGATCAAGAGCTCAACTTAAAAGAGATTGGACTTGTGTTGGGTGTGAGTGAATCGCGGGTTAGCCAAATTCACTCCCAAGCGGCGGCGCGACTGCGTCAAAAACTTGCCGTATGGAGAAGTGAATAGAGGATTTTCGCGACAGTTTTAAAAGGCTACAATTACCGGAATATTAAAGTAATCGGTTTTGATGCCGCGATAATGATATAAGTCTTTCTCATCGGCCCAAGGCCGTATGCTGGTTGAATGAAATTCCTACAGGCTCGTGGAGGTTGCGTTGAATAAGAATATGAAAATCCTAATAGTCGATGATTTTTCGACCATGCGTAGGATTATTAAAAATCTGCTCAGAGATTTGGGATTCTCCAATACTTACGAAGCAGATGATGGTGTCACGGCATTGCCAATGCTCAAAAATGGCGATTTCGATTTTTTGATTACCGACTGGAATATGCCTGGTATGAGTGGCATCGATCTTCTTCGCACCGTTCGCGCTGACGAAAAGCTTGGGGCATTGCCTGTTCTGATGGTAACCGCTGAAGCAAAACGCGACCAAATCATCGAAGCTGCACAAGCAGGTGTCAATGGCTATGTTGTCAAGCCATTTACCGCGCAGGCACTTCAGGAAAAAATCGCCAAGATTTTTGAACGCGTGGGTTAATCCACGAGGCAGATTCAATAGGCATTGGAATGACATCCAGCACTCAAGAAACAGCAAATGAAATGTTTTTGGCAGAATTGAAAGAGTGCGCCACTCTTCTTTCTGAAAAACTTCATAGCGACAATTATGAAGAAGCCGCCGCGCTAATTCATGCCCTGATAGAAACACGCGATCAGCATATCTTC
Source organism: Cellvibrio sp. (assembly GCA_051885175.1). Taxonomy (GTDB): domain Bacteria; phylum Pseudomonadota; class Gammaproteobacteria; order Pseudomonadales; family Cellvibrionaceae; genus Cellvibrio. The sequence continues at coordinate 116,753 of JBJEWS010000011.1, read as the reverse complement.
CAATCGGTGGGTCGACTGACTCGTGCGCTTCACGATTCGATCGTCAACTTTAATGTGGACGCAGATCTCACTAAAGAGCCGCCAGCAATCAATACCTCTGATATCCACGACGCCTCCAACCGTCTTAACTACGTGATCGAGCTTACGCAAAAAGCGGCAGAAAAAACCATGGATATGGTGGATGAAGCGGCGCCCATTGCGATGAATCTTGGTCAAGAAGCATCAAACTTGCAAGCAGAGTGGAAACGGCTTAAACGTCGCGAAATGACACCCGCTGAGTTTCGCGTTTTATATGAGCGCCTCGATACCTTCTTCGAGCAGATGGTTGTGGGTGCTAACCAAGTTGGTTCTAACCTTCAAAGCATTGTGTTGGAGCAAGGGTTTCAAGATTTAACCGGGCAAGTGCTTAAACGCGTAATTGGGCTCATTAACGACGTTGAGCGTGATCTTGTCAGCCTTGTGAGAATGGCGGGACAAGTCGAAGAAGTCACTGGGCTTGCCAATGATTTCGAGCGCGACCAGCATAACCTCAACCTTATTCAACGTCGCAAAACTGAAGCGGAAGGCCCTCAAGTTAATAAGGCGCGCACCGATATAGTTTCAGGGCAAGACGAAGTTGATGATTTGTTATCGAGCTTAGGTTTCTAAGTTCTGCAATCGACGAATCCTAGATAGATCATCGCTAAAGCGGTCTGGTTGGTAGTAATAATCCCAGCGAAAGGCGACTTAAGAAGTATCCCTTTACGCTGCATGAGGAAATGCGAATGAGTTTCGGTGATGATGAAGATATCCTTCAGGATTTTTTGGTTGAAGCGGGAGAGATCCTCGAACGCTTAGGTCAGCAATTAGTTGATCTTGAGCAGCAGCCTGATGATAAAGATCTTCTCAATGCAATTTTCCGTGGCTTTCATACCGTAAAAGGCGGCGCCGGATTTTTAGGGTTGCATCCTATGGTGCAATGCTGTCACGTTACCGAAAACTTGTTCGATATTTTACGAAATGGTCAGCGCAGTGTAACGCCAGAACTGATGGATGTTGTACTTCAAGCGCTCGATATGGTGAATCAGCAGTTCGAAGCGATTTCCGCACGTGAAGAATTAGAAGAAGTTGATCCTGAATTACTCGAAGCGCTTAGCCGTTTAGTGTCTTGCGAAGATTTAAAAGAATCTGCTCAGGTGGATGCCTCTTCGTCAGATGCGCAAAACATCTCTACGACTAATGCTCAGGTGCAAGATGACAATGCACCGCTAATTGTCGATGCCGATATGAGCGATGCGGAGTTTGAACGCCTGCTTGATGCAATTGCGGACGATAAAAATTCTTCTAGTGCTGATGCTACCTCGCTTACTCATCAAGCATCTGCTCAAGATGTTTTGGCCGAGCTAAGTCAAAAATCCGATAGCGATATTTCCGAAGACGAATTTGAATCTTTGCTTGATGCGCTTCATGGTCAGGGTAGGGCGCCAGGTGCTGGTGTTTCATCTCCATCGCCTGCGGTTTCAAGCTTGAGCGCATCGACTGACGATATCACCGATGACGAGTTTGAAGCTTTACTTGATCAATTGCATGGTCAAGGTAAGGCGCCGGGCAAAGCCGATGGTAATGGTGCGGCACCCAATAACGTTGCTCCCTCGTTTGGCAGTTCCGATTCGATTACCGATGACGAATTCGATGCGTTGCTCGATCAGCTGCATGGTAAGGGTAAGGGACCCGGAACTTCTGTATCCGGCTCCTCTAACGCCACTGTCTCAACAAGCAAAGATTCTGATGCGGCTGTTAAACCTGTGGCATCGTCGGCAGCTGCAAAAGCTAAGTCGGCAGCGCCGGTGAAATCCAGCAAAACCGATGCGGCTAAAGCCTCTCAGGAGAAAGATTCTCCCAACGTTGAGACTACAGTTCGTGTAGACACTCAGCGACTAGACGACATCATGAACATGGTGGGCGAGCTGGTACTGGTTCGAAATCGCTTGGTGCGCTTGGGTAATTCGTCACACGATGAACAGTTGGTAAAAGCTGTTGGCAACCTTGACGTTGTTACCGCGGATCTACAGACAGCGGTGATGAAGACTCGCATGCAGCCGATTAAAAAAGTGTTCGGCCGCTTTCCTCGTGTTGTCCGCGACTTGGCGCGTAGCCTCAATAAAGATATTAATCTTGAGTTAGTGGGCGAGGAAACCGATCTTGATAAAAACTTGGTGGAAGCGCTCGCCGATCCACTGGTGCATTTGGTCCGAAATTCGGTTGACCACGGTATTGAGCTTCCTGATGTGCGTGAGAAGTCGGGCAAATCCCGTACAGGCTTAGTAGTCTTATCGGCGCAGCAAGAAGGCGATCACATACTTCTTACCATCAGTGACGACGGTGCGGGTATGGACCCGAATAAGTTGCGCCGTATTGCGGTCGAGAAAGGTTTGTACGATGAGGACGGCGCAAATCGTCTGTCGGATTCTGAAGCTTACAATCTGATTTTTGCTCCCGGATTTTCAACTAAAAAAGAAATTTCCGACGTATCCGGCCGTGGTGTCGGAATGGACGTAGTGAAGACGAAAATTACCCAGCTTAATGGTTCGGTGGAGATTCAATCCGAGTTAGGCAAGGGCACCCAAATTATTATCAAAGTGCCATTAACTCTTGCGATTATGCCAACCTTGATGTTCATGCTTGCTGAGCAAACCTTCGCATTTCCTCTCGTCAGTGTGAACGAGATCTTTTACATGGACCTTGGCAAAAGTCACGTCGTGGACGGGCAGGAATGTATCGCGATTCGAGACCAAGCGATTCCGCTGTTCTACATGAAAGAATGGTTGGTTCATGGAAAGCGCTTCGAGCGTCCAAGCCACGCCCATGTCGTTATCATCACTGTGGGAACATTGCGAGTCGGATTTGTCGTCGATCAATTGATCGGTCAAGAAGAGGTTGTGATTAAACCGCTAGGAAAAATGCTTCAAGGCACACCGGGAATGGCAGGAGCCACCATTACAGGCGACGGAACGATTGCACTTATTTTAGATGTGCCAAGCTTGTTGCGTCGCTATGCGCGTAACACTCTCTAATTACAGTAAGCCGTGTCGATTGTGATATGGCTTTGGAGTGAGAAATGCCTGTTAGGGTGTTAATTGTCGATGACTCGAATTTTTTTCAGCATCGTCTAAAAGATATTATCAGCGAGCATCCCGAGCTTAATGTGGTTGGGATCGCCAGCAATGGTTTACAAGCGGTAGAAATGGCGGAGGAGTTAAATCCCGATGTCATCACCATGGACTTCGAAATGCCGGTCATGGACGGTGTTACCGCCGTTAAACATATTCTGGCAAAACGCCGAATTCCAATTCTCATGTTCTCGTCGCTCACCTATGAAGGTGCGCGAATTACGCTAGACGCTTTGGCGGCTGGAGCAGCTGATTTTCTGGCTAAAGATTTCGCCGAAGTTACGCGCAACCCTCAGCAGTTAAAACGAAAACTTCACGACCGTATTTTGGCGTTGGCGGGGGCAAAAGTTTATTCATCGACGACGGAGCGCTCGAGTGAACCGAGTCGATCAACTGCGATTGTTTTGCCGACAAAAAGAACGACATCACCCGCGTCGTTCGATAAAAAATTAGGCACAGGCTCTCGGGAAGTTTCCACATCCGCTATTACGCGGACTAATACCTCATCCTTGGATGCCGCTCGCGAACACTTAGCGAATGTTAGGCGTTCAGCCGCTGCGGTTGCACAACAGCAAGAGCCTGAAAAAAATGCGCCGATCAATGATGGCGATACTTTAAAAATTAAGCCGCATTTGTTAATTATCGGTGCGTCGACCGGTGGCCCTGTTGCGTTGAATGAAGTTTTAACTCAGCTTCCAGCAAATTTTCCGCTGCCAATCGTACTTGTTCAACATATGCCGGAGAACTTTACTAAGGCCTTTGCTGAACGATTGAATAAGCAATGCAATATTCAGGTGCGCGAAGCGGTCGATGGCGATCAATTGATGCCGGGTTTGGCTTTATTGGCGCCAGGCGGAAAACAACTGTTGATTGATCGCCGCAGTAACTGTGTACGCATTCGTCCAGACGATCAGCGTGTTAATTACAAACCGTCATTGGATATTACTTTCGGCTCGGCTGCGAACGCTTACGGCGATAAGGTGCTTGGCATAGTGCTTACGGGCATGGGAGCAGATGGCAGTCAGGGCGCTCGCTTATTGAAAGAAGCTGGGTCGGTAATCTGGTCTCAAGACGAGGCGAGTTGTGTGATTTATGGAATGCCTGCGGCGGTGGCCAGAGCGGGTTTGTCAGATAAAGTGCTCAGTTTGAAGGAAATCGGTCCCCGACTCGTGCGCGAGGTTATGTAATGGATTTATTAAGTATTCTTGGCATCATTATTGGCTTTGGAGCCATTATTGGTGGCAACTTCATGGAAGGTGGCGGGGTCACTTCGCTTCTCAACGGCCCTGCGGCCTTTATTGTGATTGGTGGTACTTTAGGCGCAGCGTTATTACAAACACCTAAGCGCAACTTAAAGCGCGCATTTACCGTACTGCCTTGGATCTTTCGTCCGCCAGTCACATCATTTAACGATGGGATTAAAAATATCGTTCGTTGGGCGACCGCCGCCCGTAAAGATGGCTTGCTGGGTTTAGAACAAATTGCCGAACGCGAAACTAACGATTTTGCGCGCAAAGGCCTTCAGTTATTAGCTGATGGCAACGAGCCAGAAGTGATTCGTCGTGTATTAGAAACGGATATGTATGTCGATGAACAGCGTAATCTGGATGCAATTCGATTTTACGAATCCATGGGGGGGTACGCGCCTACCATTGGTATTATCGGTGCAGTGATGGGACTCATTCACGTCATGAATAATCTGGCCGATCCTTCAGCTCTTGGGCCAGGCATAGCAGTGGCCTTTGTCGCCACGATTTACGGTGTGGCCTTGGCTAACTTACTGTTTATACCCGTGGCAAATAAATTGCGCTTATGCGTACTAGATACCACACAATTTCGGGAATTGATTATTGAAGGTTTGATTGCAATCGCCGATGGAGAAAATCCACGTGCAATTGAGATTAAACTCAACGGCTACCTTGAGCCAAGGTAAGAGGGTGCAAGATGCGCCGCAATAGACCGGATATTCACGTTAATCAAGAGCGATGGTTGGTGTCTTACGCCGATTTTATTACATTGCTATTTGCTTTTTTTGTAGTGATGTATTCCATCTCACAAGTTAATGAAAGCAAGTATCGCGTTTTAACCCAAACATTCGGCGATGCGTTTAACCCATCATCCACCAAGTCGCAGCATCAAGAAGCGGTGGAGCAAACTGCACCCGTGCTCAATCCAATTCAATTTGATAACACGAATACTTCCGTTGTAACCGGCGATGATCTAATTCAGCTTAATACGGAAGCGAATGATGAGGTCGATACCGAGACAACTTCATCCTTGCCAGTGGATGAACTTGCGCAAATCTCTGATCTAGTCAGCGAGAAGTTCAGTGGATTAATAGAGGATGAGTTGATTCATGTTTCAAGCAATGAACTTTGGTTGCAGATCGAATTGAAAGACAGCATCTTATTTGCGTCTGCACAGGCCGAGCCGAGTGAACAGGCGGTGGAAATTCTCGCCGAAGTTGCGAAAATTTTAAAAAACTACGACAACCCGATTCAAGTAGAAGGGTTTACGGACAACGTCCCCATTAAACATCCGAAATATCCGACTAATTGGGAATTGTCTACGGCTCGGGCCAGTTCAATTGTGAAGCTTTTAATCGAAAAGGGTGTCCCACCGCAGCGGTTAGCGGCTGTTGGCTATGGAGAATTCCAACCTATTGCCGATAATTCTTTACCAGAGGGGCGCGCTCAAAATCGTCGAGTCACCATTATGGTGGCCAAGCGCAAGATGGAACGGCCAATGAGGCCATAACGGCATGCAAGTTGCTCTAGAAGATAATCGAGTAATTTACGAACGAATACGGTAATTTTTTGGCGCCCGCGGTGATTTCTTGCCGCATTTTCTAATGAGATTTGTGAGGACTTTGTGCGGATTATCACCATTGGTAATCAAAAAGGTGGTGTCGGTAAAACGACAACTAGCGTTACACTTGGCGGCTTATTGGCTGCTGAGGGGCACCGCGTGCTTCTCATCGATCTTGATCCACACAGTTCATTGACAACCTATTTCAAATTTGATCCAGACGCGCAGGCGCTAAGTAGTTACACCTTGTTTCAGGAACGTAAAACGCTTACGCGTGAGAGTGTGCTTAGATTGGTTCAACCCACAGAGTTTGCCAATATCAATGTCATTTCATCGACAACCGCCTTGGCAACTCTTGAACGTCAAGCAATCGGACATGATGGAATGGGGTTGGTGTTGATGCGTGCGCTGTCACTCATCGAGCAAGATTTCGATTACGTCCTGATCGATACGCCTCCCATTTTAGGTGTGTTAATGGTTAACGCATTAGCGGCCTGTCAGTGGTTAGTCATTCCGGTGCAGACCGAGTTCCTTGCTCTTAAAGGGCTTGAGAAAATGGTCAACACATTGCGAATGATGGAGCGCTCCCGTAAAAAGCCATTCCATTACACCATTGTTCCTGTCATGTTCGACCGTCGTACACAGGCATCGATTATGACCTTGCGCAGTATTCGTAATGCTTACAACGATCAAGCTTGGGCAGGCTATATTCCCATCGATACCAAACTGCGCGATGCCAGCCGCTTAGGCGTTCCAGCACATCTAATTGATGCTAGTTCTCGTGGTGTCGAGGCGTATGCTTCGCTAAGCCAATTTCTGCAGAGAAATATCGCTCAGTTAGAGCGAGCAAACGATGTTATGAAAAGCCCAATTAAGCAAGGTGGCCTATGAATCTCTTGAAGTCACCAGAAGAAAGTTTGACTCATTATTTCGACGAGCTGCTGTGTGAAACGGTTTGGGAACCTGCGCCCGCCGAACAAAAGCTAGAGTCTCAAATCAAAAGTATCGACATGGTCGATGAGGCAACGGCATACGTCGAGACAATAAAAAAACAGCGATTAGAGAAATTGCTTCAATCGGCGCAGCGTCGAGCTTTTATTAAACCGCTTAGTAGTGAGCCAGTTAAGAAAATAGTTGAGGAGGCGAAGGGCGATAGCCAAATTTCGCCACAATTACCTATTTCTAAAAAAGATGATCCTGCTACTTTAATAAACTCGCCGAGTCAGTCGCATGTAGAATCGGCGGCAGTGCTTCGATCTCAAGATAGTATTGTTATCAGCAGAAACGATTCGATCTCCTCGCTTGCGAGTAAACCACTGAAATCCGATTTCGAATTGAAAGATGAATTTGGATGGATGGCTAACGGGCGGCCCGAATGGGCGCAGGAGCGATTCGATGTTCTTCTTTTCACCGTGTCAGGGTTGCAGCTGGCTGTCCCTTTGATCGCGTTAGGTCAAATTCAACCCCTAACAGAAGAACTCACTCCGCTGTTTGGACAGGCCGATTGGTTTATGGGCTTGCAACCAACACCTCAGGGACAAATTCGTACGGTAAACACCGCTAAATTTGTGATGCCAGAGCGCTACGACGAGCGATTTTTAGAAACAGCCAAGTATGTTGTGTCGATTAACGGAGTGCCTTGGGGACTTGCAGTGGACGCAGTGCATCAGCCTATATCGCTGAATCCCGATGATGTCCGATGGCGCACCGACCGTAGCAAACGGGTTTGGTTGGCGGGTACAGTTAAAGAACACATGTGCGCACTTCTCGATATTCCGCGCATGGGACAATTGCTACAAAGCACGGACAAAAATAGTAAAGCGTAATACGATGGCCAAAGAGTTTTAATCTAATCCCAACACGATTAAAAAGTCGTCGTCGGAGATCAACCGGTTTGAGGAATTTATATGTCTAAACAATTTGCGAAAAACAGCACCGCAGAAGATCCGATTTTACAGTGGGTCACCTTTCGTTTAGAAGGTGAAACTTACGGCATTAATGTAATGCAGGTGCAAGAAGTATTACGTTACAGCGAGATTGCGCCAGTTCCGGGTGCGCCTTCTTATGTGTTGGGGATTATCAACTTGCGCGGAAACGTAGTTACCGTTATCGATACGCGCCACCGTTTTAATCTGCCTGCCGGTGAAATTACCGATAACACACGAATTGTGATTATTGAAACTGAGCGTCACGTGATCGGGATTCTTGTTGATAGCGTTGCAGAAGTGGTGTATTTGCGTCAATCCGAAATCGAAACGGCGCCAAATGTAGGCAATGAAGAAAGCGCTAAATTCATTCAGGGCGTGTGCCACAAAAACGACGAATTACTCATTCTAATCGACTTAAATAAATTGCTAAGCAGCGAAGAATGGTCAGAGTTGGATGACATCTAATGTTGTTGGATGAGCTTTTGTCTTTTAAAGTATTTTTTATTGCGAGCGCCTTACTTGTCGCCGTAAATGCAGCGATCATTTTTTGGTTTTTCAGTCGACATAATCAGCGACTAAAGCAGCTCGAGACGAAGCTCAATCGGTTTGAAAATGAGGTTGGCGTTACTAGTCGATCAACGTTACAAATGGGCCAACGATTATTGGCTTTGGAAAAGAGTCAAGCAGTTCGCGCGGCTGAACAGACGGAAGAAAGGTCGCAAGGGTTAAAGCCAGTGCCGAATTACCAAGAGGAGTTTCATTCGTATAACGAAGCGAATCAATTATTCCAAATGGGATTATCGGTTGACGAGGTAGTCGAGCGCTGTGGAATTTCGCGGGCTGAAGCGAGTTTGTTGGAAGCGGTGTCTCGAAACCAAGATGCAAGTGTCTACTGATCGAGCACTTAATAGCGCAACAAAAAGGAGGCAATGCCTCCTTTTTGTTGCGCTAACATTTACATTGTTGTCCTACAGAAAGCTACTTGGGGTATTGGAATGACTGGCCGCTAATTGAGCGCGACTCGTCGCTCATCAAAAAAATGTAATAGGGCATGAGTGATTCTGGGCCTTTAATGCTTGCCGGGTCTTCAGCGGGGTAGGCTTTTTTCCGCATTTTGGAGCGAGTGCCACCAGGGTTAATACTATTGAAGCGAACTCGACTAATGCCTTCGTATTCATCGGCTAATGTTTGCATTAAATTTTCTTGAGCCGCTTTAGAAGCGGCATATCCACCCCAATAGGCGCGCCCTTTAAAAGCAACACTTGAGCTTGTAAACAACACACTTGAAAACTGTGCTTCTTCTAAAAGGGGTAGCAAAGCTTTGGTCAGCATGAACGGAGCGTTCACGTTAACCTGCATGCAGCGAAGCCAAGCGCCGGTGGAATAATTGCTAATTGGCGTTCGCTCTCCTAATTCGCCAGCATTGTGAAGCAACCCATCGAGTCTTCCGAAAGTTTCATCAATTGCGTTAGCAATAGCGACATAATCTTCGTCGGTAGCTGATTCCAAATTGAGCGGCATTAGCGCTGGCTGTGCGCCGCCAGCTGCTTCGATTTCATCGTAAACCTTTTCCAATTTTCCGAGCGTACGTCCCACTAAAATTACCGTTGCTCCTTGGGCTGCGAAACTCAATGCAGCTTGTCGGCCAATGCCGTCGCCCGCACCTGTGACCAGAATAATTTTGTCGGCAAGTGCGTTTTCTTGTGGTGTGTAATCGGTAGGTAAAAGCATGGGAGTCTCACCAAATTAAAGATGTTGAATAACGATTGGCCAGATGTCGTCGGCGTGTTTACAGATATAGTCGGCTTGCCATTGGGTGGCATCATCTTCAGGTTCTAAATAACCGAAGGTGACAGCCATGGTGATTGCTCCTGCTTGACGTCCGCAGTCGATATCCCGTTTGTGATCCCCAATGTAAAAAATTTCCTGAGGTTCGCAATCGAGTTGTTCGGCGGCCAGAAGCAGGCATGCTGGATCTGGCTTACTCTTATGAACATGGTCGGGGCAAATAATGGTAGCGGGTGGCGGAGTCAAATTGAGCGCGCTCATCAGTGGGAAGGTGTAGGCCGCCGGTTTGTTGGTGGCAATCCCCCAAGGAATGTTGTGCTCACCTAACTTTTCTAAAAGCTTTTCAATGCCGGGAAAAGGGCAAGTCTCTACTGCTATATGGGCGAGATATTTTTCCAAAAGTCGCACGCGTAGCGGCTCGAACTTGGGGTTGTCTTCCTCGATGGAGAATGCGGTTTTAATCAGAGCTTTAGAGCCGTTAGAGACGCTGGCTCTGATGATTTCTGAATCAAGCTCGGGCAAGCCCTCTTCAATACGGAGTTGGTTGACGACTCTAATAAAGTCCGGAGCGGTATCGAGTAAAGTGCCGTCGAGGTCAAACATTACGGCACGAATTTTTTGTCGCATTAGCGGCTCACTCTTCGTGCATGCACCATGTAATTCACGCTGACATCGGCGTCGTTAAGTGCATAGTTTTTGGTTAAAGGGTTATAGGTCAATCCGGTCATGGCTTGAATTTCAAGGCCGGCGTCACGCAACCATTTGGCAAGTTCGGATGGGCGGATAAATTTTTTAAAATCGTGAGTGCCGCGCGGGAGAAGTTTGAGCACATATTCAGCCCCGACTACAGCAAATAAATAGGCTTTCGGGTTGCGGTTAATTGTCGAAAAATATACGTCACCGCCAGGTTTGACCATTTGGGCGCAGGCGCGTATAACCGAAGCTGGGTCCGGAACGTGCTCGAGCATTTCTAGACAGGTCACTATGTCGAAAGACTCAGGATTGCTTGCTGCTTTATCTTCAGCGGTAATTTGTTCGTAGGATAGGGTCACGCCTGATTCGAGTGCATGAAGGCGAGCAACGGCTAAGGGGGCTTCACCCATATCAATGCCAACGACGTCGGCGCCGCGCTGAGCGAGCGACTCTGCCAAAATTCCGCCACCGCAACCGACATCGATTAACTTTTTACCGGCAACAGGCGAGTGTTGATCGATGAAGTTCGCGCGTAGAGGATTAATGTCATGAAGTGGTTTGAATTCGCTGTTTCGGTCCCACCAGCGGCTTGCTAATGCCTCGAATTTAGCGATTTCGGCGGCGTCGACATTGTTTCCCATAATTACCTCGGTTCCATTGCTTGGGCAGACACTTGCGGTGTTGCAATGTTATTCGGTGCAAGCAAGTGAATGTTGAAAAATTGAACAATTCAGAAGGTGGCCTTAAAAGTTCGAGCACAGGTGGGTAAGTATACGTTAATCTCTTGTAATTAAACTCTTTTTCGCCGAGGCCTTGGGTGCTTATCTCATCGGAATTATGGTAATATCCCCCTCCAATACTCTTTCACAAACCTCTCAGGAGCGCCCACAAAGCGCTTTTACATGAGTGTGTGTGATTTAAAACACTAAGCATCCCCGCTTGCGTGGCATCAGATGCCGCCATTATAAGGAAAGCTGTATTCCCATGGTTGAATTCGCTAAAGAAATATCGCCCATCAATATTGAAGATGAGATGAAGCAGTCTTATTTAGATTACGCAATGAGCGTGATCGTTGGACGAGCTTTGCCTGACGTGCGCGATGGCTTAAAGCCAGTGCATCGCCGAGTTCTTTTCGCGATGAGCGAACTCAATAATGATTGGAATAAACCTTATAAAAAATCGGCTCGTGTAGTAGGGGATGTGATCGGTAAGTATCACCCACATGGTGACTCAGCGGTTTACGACACCATCGTGCGTATGGCTCAGCCGTTCTCCCTACGTTATATGCTGGTTGATGGCCAAGGTAACTTCGGCTCGATCGACGGTGATGGCGCGGCAGCAATGCGTTATACGGAAATCCGTATGGCGAAAATTGCACACGATTTATTAGCTGATCTCGAAAAGGAAACCGTCGACTTTGTACCTAACTACGACGGTACCGAGCAGATCCCAGCGGTACTTCCCACACGAATTCCTAACCTTCTTGTGAATGGCTCATCCGGTATCGCCGTGGGTATGGCGACGAATATTCCTCCGCACAACTTAGCAGAAGTGGTTCGCGGCTGTATCGCGATGATTGATAATCCGGACATCGATGTTGATGGGTTGATGGAATATATCCCAGGACCAGATTTTCCAACCGCAGCGATCATTAATGGTCGCGCTGGAATTTTAGAGGCGTATCGCACTGGTCGTGGCAGAATTTACGTGCGCGCTAAAGCCGACATCGAGCGCGATGAAAAAACTGGCCGTGAAGCGATTATCATCACCGAGATCCCTTATCAAGTTAATAAAGCGCGACTTATTGAGCGCATTGTTGAGCTAGTTAAAGAGAAAAAAATCGAAGGAATCAGCGAGCTTCGCGACGAATCTGACAAAGATGGTTTGCGCGTAGTTATTGAAGTTAAGCGCCAAGAATCTGCAGAGGTACTGCTTAATAACTTGTACGCTCAGACGCAATTGCAAAGTGTGTTCGGTATCAATATGGTCGCCTTGGATGACGGCCAGCCGAAGATTCTTAACCTTCGCGATATGATTTCGGCATTTATCCGTCACCGCCGTGAAGTGGTGACTCGCCGTACTGTTTACTTACTGCGTAAAGCGCGTGAACGTGGCCATATTCTCGAGGGCCTGGCGGTCGCTATTGCCAATATCGATACCGTGATCGAGCTAATCAAAGCTTCCGCGACACCCGCCGACGCGAAAGAGAGCCTAATTACTCGCGGTTGGGATGCAAGCGCCATGGGGCCATTTCTTGAGCGAGCAGGTGAAAACGCCTGTCGCCCTGAAGACCTTGAAGGTGATTACGGCTTAATCGATGGCAAATATTATTTGTCGGCGGCGCAGGCTCAGGCGATCTTGGATTTGCGTTTACACCGTCTGACCGGTATGGAGCACGATAAGCTTCTCGCTGAGTACGAAGAAAAGTTGGCACAAATTGCCGAGTTTTTAGAGATTTTAGGTAATCATGTTCGTTTGATGGAAATCATTCGTGGTGAATTAGAGCAGGTCGTCGCTGATTTTGGCGATGCTCGTCGCACCGAAATTACAGCATCTACTCTTGACCTCACAACTGAGGATTTAATCACCGAAGAGGATAGAGTGGTAACCATCTCTCACGGTGGTTATGCGAAGAGTCAGCCGCTTGAAGACTATCAAGCACAGCGCCGTGGCGGCATGGGTAAATCAGCTACAGCGGTTAAAGATGAGGACTTTGTTGAGCATCTGTTAATCGCGAGCACTCATGACACTATTCTCTGTTTCACTAATAAAGGTAAAGTCTACTGGCTCAAGGTTTATATGATCCCAGTAGCGGGACGCCAGTCGCGTGGGCGACCTGTTGTTAATCTATTGCCGTTAGAGCAAGACGAACGTATCACGTCGATCCTTCCTGTTAAGTCGTACGACGAAGACAAATTTATTTTCATGGCAACCGAGAATGGTACGGTCAAGAAGACAGCCCTACCGCAGTTCTCTCGTCAGCGTAGCGTAGGTCTACGTGCGATCGATTTAGATGAGGGCGATACGCTTGTTGGAACTGCCATCACTAATGGTGCCAGCGACGTTATCCTTTTCTCGAGTTCTGGTAAAGCAGCACGATTCCGCGAGGCTCAAGTGCGCGCAATGGGACGTACGTCACGCGGTGTGCGCGGGATTAGATTAGGTGAAGGACATCGTGTTGTAGGTATGGTGATTCCTATGGCAGGTGGTCAAGTTCTTACCGTTTCTGAAAATGGTTACGGAAAGCGTACATCCGTTGATGAGTTCCCTGCTAAAGGTCGTGGCTCTCAAGGTGTTATCGGTATGCAAACCACTGAGCGTAACGGCGAGCTGGTGGGTGCGGTTCAGGTATTTGACGGCGAGGAAATCATGTTGATTTCTGATCAGGGAACCATGGTACGTACCCGAGTTGACGAAGTCTCTCTGCTCAGCCGTAACACGCAAGGTGTACGACTCATTAAGCTTAAGGAGGGCGAGCGTATGCAAGGCTTAGAGCGCATTGAAGAAAGTGCGGATGAAAGTGCCACCCGTGAGTTGGCAACATCGGATGCCGATGATGTGAGCCTTGACGATGCTGCAGACGATAGCTCACCAAGCGAGAAAGCAGACGAGTAATTCAGATAGTCCAACTTTAGGGTTGGATTTTCTTTAATGAAGTAAACAGTTTTTGGCGGATTAAATGTCTCAAGAGCAAACCGAAGCGGAAAAATTATTAGCGCTGCGCAATCGAATCGATGAAATTGACGAGCAAATCGGTCAATTGATCTCAGCGCGAGCGCAATGTGCTCAGGATGTTGCTGAAGTAAAAAAAGCCGCTTTGCCAGACGATGCGCAGATTTTGTTTTATCGCCCCGAGCGAGAAGCGCAAGTCTTGCGTAAAGCAATGGAGCAAAATAAAGGCCCACTAAGCGACGAGGAAATGGCTCGTCTCTTCCGCGAAATCATGTCGGCATGTTTAGCCTTGGAAAATCCGATTAAGGTCGCCTACTTAGGCCCAGAAGGAACTTTTACACAACAAGCTGCGCTTAAACATTTTGGTCAATCGGCTGTTGTCCTACCTTTCTCTGCGATTGACGAGGTTTTTCGTGAGGTAGAAGCAGGTGCAGTCAATTACGGTGTTGTTCCCGTCGAAAATTCAACCGAGGGTGTAGTCAACCATACACTCGATAATTTTCTCGGTTCTAACCTGAAGATTTGTGGCGAAGTTGAATTAAGAATTCACCACAATCTTATGGTTTCTGACGTTACCAATACCAACGCAATTACTCGAATCTATTCTCATTCGCAAACTCTTGGTCAGTGCCGTAAGTGGCTAGATGCCCATTATCCCAAGGCCGAGAGAATTGCGGTCAGCAGTAATGCTGAAGCTGCGAAGCGACTAAAGGGCGAGTGGAACGCAGCGGCAATCGCGGGTTCTATGGCTGCTGAACTTTACGGTCTCACTATCATTTCTCAAAATATTGAAGACTTGCCCGATAACTCGACTCGCTTCTTAATTATTGGTCGACAGGCTGTTCCTCCAAGTGGTGTCGATAAAACATCTATCGTTGTTGCCATGCGAAATGAGCCAGGCGCACTTCACAATATTTTGGAGCCATTCCAGCGACACGGAATTGATTTGACTCGTGTTGAAACTCGGCCCTCGCGTAGTGGTGCTTGGACCTACGTATTTTTTATTGATTTTGCTGGTCATTGTGACGATCCCATCGTTTCGCAGGTACTCAAAGAAGTGGCTTTGCGAAGTGCGGATTTAAAATTATTGGGTTCTTACCCTAAAGCTGTTTTGTAGTTATGCTTCCTTCCGTTAGAAAATTAGTCGTTGTTGGAATTGGTCTGATTGGGGGTAGCTTTGCTGCTGCTCTTAGGCAATCTGGTTCTTGTGAAGAGTTCATTGGAATTGTGCGCAATGAACAAGCAACGAAGGATGCAGTTAATCATGGTGTAGTAGATCGTGCCTATACATCACTCAAATCGGTCGCGCATGAGCTAGATGAGCGAGATGTAATTTTCATTGCGGTTCCCACCTTGTCGGTGGCAAAAGTGCTAGCCGATATCAAGAATTGTGTGAGTGATCGCGTGACCATTACCGACGGGGCGAGCGTTAAAGGTAGCGTTGAAAAAGCAGCGAAAGAAATTTTTGGCGAAGTTCCGCCACAATTTGTTTTGGGGCATCCAATCGCAGGCTCGGAGAAGAGCGGTGTTTACGCTGCTAATGCCGATTTATATGCAAATCATCGGGTTATTTTGACGCCGCTTGCAAATACTTGCCCAGAGCATTTGGCGCGAGTGAAACAGCTCTGGGAAAACATTGGTGCCGAAGTGTTATCTATGAGTGTGGCTGAACACGATGAGGTTTTGGCTGCTACCTCGCACTTGCCTCATGTCATCGCTTATTCGCTCGTCGACACCTTGGCCCACGATATTTTAAATCCCAATATTTTTAAGTACGCAGCCGGCGGTTTCCGCGATTTCACTCGAATCGCTTCGAGCGATCCGGAAATGTGGCACGACATTATGCGAGCTAATCGCAAAGCTATTTTGAGTTCGATTGATTTGTTTGTGAATAATCTCTCTAACTTACGAGAGGCCATATCAGAAGAGAACTCAGATTATTTGTTAGATGTATTTAGACGCTCGAAAGAAGCTCGCGACAATTATGTTAATAGTTTGCCAGCAAGGGCGAAGCCAAAAGAGTAATTTTGTTTGATTAATCATTGAAGTGACGTCTTGCTATCTCGCTGTTAGGGATAAAAGGATTGAGCAATTTCTTAACTTGGTACCACTGAATGTCAGATTACAACTTGACTCACCTCAAACAACTTGAAGCGGAAAGCATTCATATCATTCGCGAAGTTGCAGCTGAGTTTGATAAACCCGTCATGCTTTATTCGATTGGGAAAGATTCTGCGGTGATGATGCATCTCACTATGAAAGCTTTCTATCCCGGTAAGCCTCCATTTCCAATGATGCACGTGGATACCACGTGGAAATTCAAAGAGATGATTGAGTTCCGTGATCAGCGCATTAAAGATTTAGGTTGGGACTTAATTGTTCATATCAATCAGGACGGGGTTGATATGGGAATCAGCCCATTCACTCACGGTAGTGCAAAACACACCGATGTGATGAAGACCCAAGGGTTGAAACAAGCTCTCAACAAATACGGATTTGATGCCGCCTTCGGTGGGGCGCGTCGCGACGAAGAGAAGTCTCGGGCCAAAGAACGTGTTTATTCGTTCCGTGATAAGCACCATCGTTGGGATCCGAAAAACCAGCGCCCTGAACTCTGGAATATTTACAACGGCCGAGTGGATCGTGGCGAGTCGATTCGCGTATTCCCATTGTCGAATTGGACGGAACTCGATATTTGGCAATATATTCATCTCGAAAATATTCCTATTGTTCCTCTGTATTTCGCTCAAAAGCGAAAAGTGGTTGATCGCGATGGAATGCTCATTATGGTTGATGATGATCGTATGCCGATTGGCCCTGATGAAAAAATCGAAGAAAAAATGGTGCGCTTCCGTACTCTTGGTTGTTATCCACTGACTGGTGCAGTTGAGTCAGAGGCGGCAACGCTTCCTGATATTATTCAAGAAATGTTGTTGACAACGACTTCTGAGCGCCAAGGTCGCTTGATCGACCACGATAGCGCAGGCTCCATGGAAAAGAAAAAGCAAGAAGGTTACTTCTAGTATTTTCCATAAAAAGATTTTTCGGGACGGAATATTATGAGTCATCAATCTGACTTAATTGCACAAGATATCAACGAGTATTTGGCGCAGCACGAAAGAAAAGAATTGTTGCGTTTGTTAACCTGCGGCTCCGTCGATGACGGAAAAAGTACCTTAATCGGGCGGCTATTACACGATTCCAAAATGATTTATGAAGATCAGTTGGATGCGGTGCGTTCCGATAGCGTTAAACACGGTACAACTGGCGAAAAGATCGATTTGGCATTGTTGGTTGATGGTCTGCAAGCGGAGCGCGAGCAGGGTATTACCATCGATGTGGCTTACCGCTATTTTTCTACGGCGAAACGCAAATTTATTATTGCTGATACGCCTGGTCACGAGCAGTACACCCGAAATATGGCAACGGGCGCATCAACTTGCCAATTGGCGGTTATCTTAATTGATGCACGCCATGGTGTTATGACTCAAACTCGCCGACATAGTTATATTGCGTCGCTACTTGGAATCAAACATATTGTAGTGGCCATCAACAAGATGGACTTAATGGGTTTTGACGAACAAGTATTCGAGAAAATTAAAGCTGATTATCTTGCTTTTGCACAAAAGCTGAATTTGCCCAATATTATTTTTGTGCCTATTTCAGCGCTAGAAGGGGATAACGTGGTCAATCGCTCAGAGAAATCACCTTGGTATCAAGGTCAAACTCTGATGGAAATTTTTGAATCTGTTCCTCTCATCGATGACAAAGATTTTTCCCACTTCCGTTTTCCGGTGCAGTACGTTAATCGCCCAAACCTTAACTTCCGAGGTTTCTGCGGCAACGTTGCGTCTGGTGTTGTGAAAGTTGGTGACAAACTTCGTATTCTGCCGTCGGACAAAACCAGTCATGTTAAGGAAATCGTTACTTACGATGGTAATCTTAATGAGGCATTCGCAGGGCAGGCGATCACTATCACCATGACAGACGAGGTCGATGTTAGTCGAGGTGATATGCTTGTGCTTGCGGATGACGAAGTGAAAGAAACTAATCACTTTAAAGCGCATTTGGTTTGGATGACTGAGAAAGTCATGAACCCTCACACAGAATACTTATTCAAGTTTTCGAGTAAATTAGTCAGTGGTTCCATTTCAGCAATCGAACACCGTATCGACGTCAACACCCAAGAGATATCGTCAGTTGATAGTTTGCAATTAAACGATATTGCATTAGTGGATGTGAGCTTAACTCAGAAAGTTGTCGTAGATCAGTATCAAGACAATCGCGCTACAGGTGCATTCATTGTGATTGATCGTTTAACCAACATCACGGTTGGTGCTGGTATGGTTCATAGCATCGCAGAGTCGATCGAAGCACCTGTAGGTGAATTTTCTGCGTTTGAGATTGAATTAAATGCATTAATTCGCAAGCATTTTCCTCATTGGGAGGCAAAAGATCTCGCAACGTTATTGAAAAAGTAGATTGCTTCTCAAATCAGGCTATTCAAAAGACTTTTGAGTTGAGTTAAATTAAAGCCGCACAGGATTGTGCGGCTTTAATTTTTTCAATAAAAGGAGTTTTACATGAAACAGATTTGCCTGATTATTTCGTTAGTTGTAAGTGTTGTTTTATCTGCATCTTCTTTCGCCGGCGATGTCATAACATTAGATTCAGCTGAACCGCAAACAGCGAGTGAGTTGGTTAATATAAATACAGCAAGTCATCAGGAGCTTGTCAAGCTCAAGGGTATCGGCCCAAAGAAAGCAGAAGCTATCATCGCTTGGCGTGAGGCTCATGGTGAATTTAAAAATATCGAGCAGCTCTTAGATGTTAAGGGTATCGGTCATGCGATTTTAGAGGATAATCGAAACAGTCTGACCTATTAGCAGGATAGTTGGTGAGATTTTTCGCAGTTTTTGATTTAATAGAAAGCCTGAGCTGATCTCAGGCTTTTTTATTTATGGGGTTTAAATATGCGAATTGAAGGGCCACGTATAGTAGTCGCAATGGACTACGATAACCTATCGGATTGTATTTCGATGGCCAAGAGGCTCTCGCCCAATGATTGTCGACTTAAAGTTGGTAAAGAGCTTTTTACCGCTGCTGGTCCCCAAGTTGTTGAATCTTTGATGAGATTGGGATTCGACGTATTTCTTGATCTCAAATTTCACGACATTCCCAATACTACCGCTAAAGCAGTCACAGCGGCCGCAAATTTAGGTGTGTGGATGGTCAATGTTCACGCATCGGGTGGTGAGCGCATGATGATTGCCGCTCGAGAGGCAATTGATAAGTCATCGGGTCAGAAGCCAATTTTAATTGGTGTTACCGTGCTAACCAGTATGGAAGAGTCAGATCTCGTGGGTATCGGTGTTAGTCGTAGTCCCGCCGCGCAAGTAGAATTTCTTTCTAAGTTGGTGCATAAATCTGGTCTTGATGGGATTGTATGCTCCGCTCAAGAAGCGAATCTTATGAGAAATTTACACGGCGATGATTTTGTGCTCGTAACCCCAGGTATTCGGTTAGCGTCATCTCCTGCCGATGACCAACGTCGTACTTTGACACCACGAGAGGCGATTCAAGCTGGGAGTCATTACCTCGTAGTGGGTCGTCCAATCACAAAAGCGGAAGATCCAGTCGCTGCTTGCGCATCAATTATTCAGACCCTTGAATAACCGGAATAAACATGACGAAACCTGTAATTATCACGTTGGATGGGCCAAGCGGTTCGGGTAAAGGAACTATCAGTCAGTTAGTGGCGAAATATTTCGATTATCACCTATTAGACAGTGGCTCATTATATCGACTCACTGCCTTTGCAGCGCTCAAGCGCGGCATACCTCTGGATGATGAAGTTGCAGTGGGTGACCTGTCTCATTTATTAGATGTTGATTTCAAAATAGAAGAACAAGGCCTTGCGATCTATCTCGATGGCGAAGCCGTCACGGATAGTATCCGGCAGGAAGATGTTGGAATAGCGGCGTCTAAAATAGCGAAATTTTCTTCCGTGCGCGAAGGTTTGCTGGACTACCAACGTTCGTTTGCTCGATTGCCTGGGCTTGTCGCCGATGGCCGCGATATGGGCACAACGGTATTTCCTGAAGCACAATTCAAATTCTATCTCACCGCAAGTGCAGATGCTCGTGCTGACCGTCGTTGCGCACAGTTGGCTCAGAAGGGGTTTGATTTCGATTGGAATCAAGTAGTCGCGGACATCAAAGAGCGGGATGAACGAGATACCAACAGAGCATTATCTCCGTTGCGACCCGCCGATGATGCGATATTGATCGATAGCACAAATCTTTCAATTGAGGCGGTATTTAATCGAGTTGTAACGGCTATAGAGTCTAAATAATGCTAGCAGGAGCAAACAATTAGAACCTGCATTCCTCACAACGGCTAACTTAACAATATTATGTTTATGCCTAGGATGATTTATGTCACTTACTTGTTTTAAAGCTTACGATATTCGCGGAAAGTTAGGTGTTGAGCTTAATGAGGAAATTGCTTACCGCATAGGTCGTGCCTACGCGAAGTTTTTAAAGCCATCAACGGTTGTTCTCGGTGGAGATGTGCGGGCGACGAGTGAGGCGCTCAAGTTGTCACTCTCTAATGGCTTGAGGGATGAAGGCGTTAACGTAATCGATTTGGGGATGACGGGGACGGAAGAAATTTACTTTGCCACGAGTTATTTGAATACCGACGGTGGAATCCAAGTTACCGCAAGTCATAATCCCATCGATTACAACGGAATGAAATTGGTCAAAGCGGAGTCAAAACCAATCAGTGGTGACACGGGGTTAAATGAGATTAAACGACTAGCCGAAGAGAATAATTTTGGTGAAGTCGCAGCAATCCGTGGTAACTACGAGCAGCGTTCCGTTCTCGATGAGTATGTTGACCACTTGTTAAGTTACATTGATCTTACGGCGATCAAACCGATGAGGCTTGTAGTTAATGCGGGCAATGGCGCTGCTGGTCATGTAATCGACGCTTTGGAAAAATATTTACCTTTCGAATTCATCAAAATTCATCATAATCCTGATGCGACCTTTCCTAATGGTATTCCCAATCCCTTGCTTGTCGAGAATCGAGATGCAACCCGTAATGCAGTTATCGCTCATGGTGCCGATTTAGGAATTGCGTGGGATGGAGATTTTGACCGCTGCTTCTTATTTGATGAAAATGGCGATTTCACCGAAGGCTACTATATTGTAGGTCTTTTAGCGGAAGCTTTCTTGGCTAAAAATCCAGGTGCAAAGATTATTCATGATCCACGGCTGACTTGGAATACTCAGGATATTGCTCGTGAATGTGGTGGCGTTGCAATTCAATCAAAAACGGGGCATGCATTCATTAAAGAGAGAATGCGTGAAGAAGATGCCGTTTATGGCGGAGAAATGAGTGCTCATCACTATTTTCGCGACTTCTTTTACTGTGACAGTGGCATGATTCCATGGTTACTTGTTGTAGAACTTCTTTGCGTAAAACAAACCACATTATCGACGCTTTTGTCAGAGCGTATTGCAAAGTTCCCATCGCCCGGTGAGATTAACAGCCAGGTTTCCGATGCAAAGGCGGCAATAGCGCGGGTTTACTCCGCCTATAAAAATGACGCTCTCATAATTGACGAAACTGACGGCGTTAGTATGGAGTTTGCTGACTGGCGTTTTAATTTGAGAATGTCAAATACAGAACCTGTTGTTAGATTAAATGTTGAATCTAAGGGTGATAAAACCTTAGTAACGAAAAAAACCGAGGCGCTACTCGCACTATTGCGTCAATAATCCATGGTATAAGGAACAGCGAGATGATTAAGAAAGCGGTAATTCCCGTGGCGGGGTTGGGAACGAGAATGTTGCCTGCGACTAAGGCCATCCCCAAAGAAATGTTGCCTGTCGTAGATAAACCTTTGATTCAATATGTGATCGAAGAGGCAGCGGCTGCTGGAATTAAAGAAATTGTGTTAGTGACTCATGCGTCAAAAAATGCGATCGAAAATCACTTCGATACAAGTTTTGAGTTAGAAGCACAACTCGAAAGCCGTCTCAAGCGTTCTTTGCTTGATGAGGTGCGTTCGATCACCCCTGAGGGACTTACCGTTATTTCTGTTCGTCAAGCTGAGGCTAAGGGGTTAGGGCATGCCATTCTCTGTGCTCGCCCCGTTGTTGGTGATGAACCATTCGTTGTTCTTCTTCCTGATGTTCTAGTTGATGAGGCTGAGTGTAATCCTAAAACGGACAATCTTGCGGGAATGGTTTCTCGCTTCGCGGCTTCCGGCAATTCTCAAATTCTTGTTGAAGAAGTGCCAAAGGATCAGGTCGATAAATATGGTGTAGTTGATTGTAATGGTCAGGAGCTTAAGCCTGGCGAAACTGCCTTAATTAAGGCGATGATTGAAAAGCCTGCTATTAATGAGGCACCCTCTAATATGGCAATTGTCGGGCGCTATGTTCTCTCTAAAAGCGTTTGGGATTTGCTGGCGAAAACAACTCCCGGTGCTGGCGGTGAGATTCAGCTGACGGACGCCTTAGATACTTTATTGGAGTGCGAAGGCGTAGAGGCGTATCAGTTAGTTGGTCGCAGCCACGACTGTGGTACAAAAATTGGTTACCTTCAGGCGATTGTCACTTATGGCTTAAGGCACCCTCAGATAGGGTCACAGTTTTCTGAATTTGTTCAGTTGCGCAAGAGCTAGTAATGACGGTTAAAGTTATTCCTGTCATATTGGCTGGCGGATCTGGTTCTCGTTTATGGCCTTTGTCCCGTGAGCATTTTCCCAAACAATTTCTTAAATTGTTTGGGAAAACAACAATGTTGCAACAAACCCTAATCCGCCTTAATGGTTTGAGGGAGCTTGCTGATCCCATTGTTATTTGCAACCACGAGCATCGCTTTATGGTTGCCGAACAGTTGCAGGAACTTGGCTATTCAAATGCTCAGATAATTCTTGAGCCGTCAGCTCGCAATACAGCGCCTGCTTTGGCTGTTTCGGCAATGTACGCGCAGGATTTCGATCATGCTGCGATACTATTGGTGCTATCTGCTGATCATATGATTAAGCAGGTTGATGAATTTCAGCGGGCGATTGAAGTTGCCATTGGGGCAGCGATAAAAAATCATTTGGTAACCTTCGGTATAAAGCCAACCCATCCCGAAACGGGTTATGGCTATATCAAAACACTCGAAAGCCCAGTTGCTTATAAACAGGTGGCCGAGTTCGTCGAAAAACCTAATCTCGAAACTGCAAAAACTTACTTAGAACAAGGCTGCTATTTTTGGAATAGCGGTATGTTTGTTTTTAGTGCGCGTCAGTTTTTACAGG
This sequence comes from Cellvibrio sp., assembly GCA_051885175.1. Lineage (GTDB taxonomy): Bacteria > Pseudomonadota > Gammaproteobacteria > Pseudomonadales > Cellvibrionaceae > Cellvibrio. The sequence goes on along the minus strand of JBJEWS010000011.1, from coordinate 93,390 downwards.
AGCTTACAACTCATTCGCCCGGCGTTGTCGATGCAGCATCACAAGCCAAGCAATTTGCTAAGCAGGATTTGGATTTCATACGGTTGGATTCCGACGCCTTTTCTGCCGCGCCAAATATTTCTATTGATTACGCGCTCATGGAAAAAAGCACCAACGTAGTGTGTGTTCCTGTTGACGTTGGTTGGAGTGATGTCGGTGACTGGCGCTCTTATTGGGAGTTATCCAACAAAGATGATTTTGGAAATAGCCTAGTGGGCGACGCCCTTGCTCTTGATACTTGTGACACGTTGGTTTTTACGCAAGACAAGCTGGTTGCGACTTTGGGGGTCAGTGATTTATTGGTAATCAATACGCCGGATGCGGTCATGGTTGCTCATAAATCCCGAGCTCAAGATGTAAAGTTATTGATTGAGAAAATTAAAGCTCAAAGCGGTAGAACTGAGCATCGACAACATCGAGAAATTTACCGCCCTTGGGGAGGGTTTGATGCTGTCGATGTAGGGGCAAGGTATCAGGTCAACCGTATCCGCGTTAAGCCTGGTGCGAGCCTGTCGCTACAGCTGCATCATCATCGAGCTGAGCACTGGATTGTGGTGCAAGGTACCGCAAGAGTGCAGCGAGGGGATGAGGAGATGCTTTTGTCGGAAAATGAATCGACGTTCATCCCTGTTGGGGTCAAGCATCGTTTAAGTAACCCAGGCAAAATAACACTTGAGATTATCGAAGTTCAGTCCGGACCTTATCTGGATGATGATGACGTAGTTCGATTTGAAGACAGCTATGGGCGCTCGTAAAGTTGGAGTGGTGGGTTGGCCATCTATTGAGCTTGGATCTTAATTCTGGTACCCTCCCGCGCCTGCCTATTTAAGCGTTAGTAATTGCGTGGCAGTGATGGTTGCCGATAAAACCAGCCTGAGGTGGTAACTATTAAACATCAATTGACCCGTTCGACTGGCCGTACGGTTAAAGCAGTTAGGTCTCTAACTCGCTTATTAAAGGTATATTTTGCATGAGCATGAATGAAAGTTTTGCTGAGTTATTTGAAGAAAGCCTAAAGACCGTTGATATGGTTCCAGGCACCATCGTTACTGGTGTAGTTATCGATATCGACAAAGATTGGGTTACTGTTCACGCAGGCCTTAAATCTGAAGGTGTAATTCCAGCTGAACAATTCCGTAACGAATTGGGTGAATTGAATCTCCAAATCGGTGACGAAGTACAAGTTGCGCTCGAAAGCGTTGAAGATGGTTTCGGTGAAACCAAACTTTCCCGCGAAAAAGCTAAGCGTGCAGAAGCGTGGAAAATCCTCGAAGCTGCTCACGTTGCTGAAGAAGTTATCAAAGGCGTTATCAATGGTAAAGTTAAGGGTGGTTTCACCGTTGACGTGGCTGGTATCCGTGCCTTCCTCCCTGGTTCATTGGTTGACGTGCGTCCAGTGCGCGAAACCACTCACCTTGAAGGTAAAGAGTTAGAATTCAAAGTTATCAAGCTTGACCAAAAGCGTAACAACGTTGTTGTATCTCGTCGTGCAGTGTTGGAACAAGCTAACTCTGTTGAGCGTGATGAGTTGTTGGCTACCCTGCAAGAAGGTCAGGCAGTTAAAGGTATCGTTAAGAACCTTACCGACTACGGTGCGTTCGTTGACTTGGGCGGCGTAGACGGCTTGTTGCACATCACTGATATGGCTTGGAAGCGTATTAAGCATCCAGGTGAAATCGTGAATGTTGGCGATGAAATCGACGTTAAAGTATTGAAGTTTGATCGTGAGCGCAACCGTGTTTCATTGGGCTTGAAGCAATTAGGTGAGGATCCATGGATCGCTATCACTAAGCGTTACCCAGAAGGTGCTCGCGTTAAGGCTAAAGTAACTAATTTGACTGACTACGGCTGTTTCGCTGAGTTGGAAGAAGGTGTTGAAGGTTTGATCCACGTTTCTGAAATGGATTGGACTAACAAGAATATTCACCCATCTAAAGTTGTTCAATTGGGCGACGAAATCGAAGTGATGGTGTTGGATATTGACGAAGAGCGTCGTCGTATTTCTCTTGGCTTGAAACAATGCCAAGAAAACCCATGGGATGCATTTGCTCGTACTTGCGCGAAAGGCGACAAGATCACCGGCAAAATCAAGTCAATCACTGACTTCGGTATCTTCATTGGTCTAGACGGCGGCATCGACGGTCTTGTTCACTTGTCAGACATTTCTTGGCACGAAGCTGGCGAAGAAGCCGTTCGCAAGTACAAGAAAGGTGACGAGCTTGAAACCGTTGTGTTGGCAATCGATCCAGAGCGTGAGCGTATCTCTTTAGGTATCAAGCAATTAGAAGCTGATCCTTTCTCAGAATACGTTTCTGTTAACGACAAAGGTGCAGTAGTTAAAGGTACTGTGAAAGAAGTTGAAGCTAAAGCGGCTGTGATCGTATTAGCTGATGACGTTGAAGCAGTATTGAAAGCATCTGAGTTGAGCCGTGAGAAAGTTGAAGACGCGCGCAACGTGTTGAACGTTGGTGAGGAAGTTGAAGCGAAAATCATCGCGGTAGATCGCAAAAACCGTACTATCTCTTTGTCTGTTAAGTCGAAAGACGTAGAAGAAGAGAAAGCGGCAATTAAAGAGCTTTCTAAGCAACCAGACGCAGCTCCTGCGACTTTGGGTGACTTGATCAAAGCTCAAATGCAAAAAGACTAATTCTAGTCTCTAAACAATGGCCAGGTAACTGGCCATTGTTTTTTTTATAAATCGATTTATAGTTGTAGTGTGTTGCCAGTAAGATTGTTGTTAAGCTCTTGTTTTTGGTAGAAATATTAAGCTTTTACCAAATACATCCTGCCTTAAACCGTGTTGTAGGATACAAGCCGTCATGACAAAATCGGAATTAATCGAATACATTACCGAAAAACAGAATAAGCAGAACCAGTTACCACTCAAAGATGTGGAAATGGCGGTTAAACTTTTATTAGATTGTATGTCTGATGCGCTTGCATCTGGTGTGCGAATCGAAATTCGCGGATTTGGAAGTTTTTCACTCCATTATCGCGCTCCACGTACAGGTCGCAATCCCAAAACTGGTGAATCTGTTACCTTAGACGGTAAATACGTTCCCCACTTTAAACCCGGTAAAGAATTAAGAGATCGGGTTAACGAAGGCATGAAGAATTAACTTTTGCTAAGTTTATGGGGCGTTAATTCGTAACCTAAACACACTTTCATTTCATAAGGATGTTGTTGTGGCCGAGGTATCCTCTATTACCAAGGTTAATTTCTTTCGGGGTTATGGAATATATACCTCAGGGGCTTATGCTGAGCGGCTGATTGCATCGGGCGGTATAAAATCCTACGTTATTGCTGATATCGTAAATCGACAGGATGATTTACTGTGCTCAAAGGGCGTAGAGTTCAACTCTGAAGTTAATACTGTTCTTCAAGATCAGCACCTAAAAATACCTTTTGATTTGTGCGTATCCATATCAAATCCATTATCAGGAATTGAGCTTGAGATTGACCTCCAACAAATCACTCATGGCCAATTTTTTTTGAGTACTCTCTCCGATCGATATCAATTGCTCCCATTTATTGCAGTGCAATGTGAAAAGCTACCAAAGCATCCTTTGCTTCAGCAGAAATTGACGGTAATGAAAAGCGTCGAGAATTTCTTATATCGACGAACTTTGTATACCTCGATCTTAGCGGTCATGATCGTAAGGGAAATGAGGTTGCCCGCGGTAGAGTGTGAACGGATATTTTACGCAGCCCTTTACCATGACATAGGTTTGTTACACATAAGTCCTTTATTACTAGAGGAAGGGCGAGTGCTCGGGGCGGCAGATCTTTTGCAGTTACACGCACATGTTCGTGTTGCTCAGGCTTTAATGGTTTTGGAGGGGGTAGTTGACGTTGGTGTTATCGATGCGGTTGTTGAGCACCAAGAGCGTTGCGATGGTACAGGCTATCCTAATGGCAAGCTCGAGTCAGAAACTGGATTACTTGGTCAAATATTGGCGTTAGCCGATAGTGCAGTAGCTATTTATCTGAAACGTATGCAGCCGGCTGGGCGTGGGTGGCATGACGTGACCGGGGTAATAAATTTGTCCCGTCAATCTTATCTGTTTAGAGCTGTTGATATTTTACAATCGTTGATTCGCCAAAGTGAGTTGCCTGTATCGAACGTTGTGAGCGGAGCTGATAAGTTTGGTTTCTCCGAGCGTGTAATGACTCAGTGCTCGCTCTTGCAGCAATGGTTTGAAATCTTACGTTTTCATCTTATGGCGGTCGGATTTGTTCATGGCGATAGGCATCTGCACGCCCTACAAAATAGTGTTCTGCACATTGCTATTGCCTACAAACAAGTGCTTCACACAGAGAATGCCGTAACATCCGATCCATCCGGTGAATTAAGCGATACGTTTTTTGAATTTGATATTGAGCCGCTTTATCTAATGGCTCAAGAATTGGCTTATCACGTGCGCCGTTTAACGCAGCTTCTGCAAAGTTATTTGGCGGAAAATAAAAGCAGCGATCCCGAAATTAATAGCGTATTGGAGCGCTGCTTTAGTTTGGTTAAAGAGTATTTAACTCAGGAATAATTATTTGTTATGCCAAAATGGCTGGCCTAGCGTAGGGGTACTTGGGCTGGCGGTTTGCCGCTGTTGCATCAAACCGGCCTTAAACGCTTTCCTGCCTGCGTCGATCGCATCGGCAAAGGCTTCTGCCATTAAGGGCGGGTTGATAGCTTTTGCAACCGCAGTGTTAAGAAGGATTCCGTCGAACCCCATCTCCATTGCTTCTGTAGCCTGAGAAGGTGCTCCGAGGCCTGCATCAATAATCATCGGCACTTCTGGGATTCGGTCTCGCAGTGTTCTCAAATTGTAGCGATTGAGTAGGCCTTGACCTGTACCAATAGGAGCACCCCAAGGCATTAGAACTTCGCAGCCCGCGTCCAATAAACGCTTAGATAAAATTAGGTCGTCGGTACAATAGGGGAGTACTTTGAACCCTTTTTTAATAAGCTCGGATGCAGCTTCAACTAATCCGAATGGATCGGGTTGGAGATTATATTCGTCACCAACGACTTCAAGTTTAATCCAATCTGTTTCGAATATTTCCCGCGACATCTCGGCCAGCGTTACTGCTTCTTTGGCTGTTTTGCAGCCCGCAGTATTCGGAAGTAATCGACAACCGCTTTCTTGAATGTATTTCCAAATTGCGTCGCCATCCCGATTTTCTGGGTTTTGGCGACGAAGACCCAAAGTGACGATTTCCGTGCGAGACGCCTTAATCGAGTCACGCATTATCTGGGGCGAAGAATAAAGCGCTGTTCCTAATAGAAAACGACTCGAGAAACGCTCTCCGTAAAGAATAAAATCTTTTTGATCCATAATTGTGTTCTCGCAATTAACCGCCGCCGACTGGGCGAACGATATCTAGTTGGTCACCATCTTCCAGTTGTCGCTCGTTGTACTGCGAACGAGGAACAAATTCGCCATTAATTGCAGTGGCGACTTTGGTAGAAAGGTAGTCCCATTGTTCTAGGGCTAGGGCAACGGAAGTTCCGGCTTTGATGGAAACTTTTTCGCCGTTTAAGCTAATCGTAATCATGCCTTACCTCTTATTGCTAACCAGTAAAGGGTGGAAGGAAGTCGAATTGCCTTGGATTTCACCAAGTATGGCTTCCACAATGGCGGGAGCCAAAAGATAGCCGTGTCGGAATAAACCGTTTGCGACAATCAGTCCTGGTGAGTGTTCGATATGGGGCATATTGTCGTCGTAAGCAGGGCGCAAGTTAGTATCCGTTTCGATAATTCGGGCTTCGGCAAACGCTGGCGACAAAGTATAAAGGGCACTCGAGAGCTCAAGATTCGACAGTAAGCTCATGGGTGAACGATCTTCACTTTCGATTTGCGTGGCGCCGATCATGAACACGCTGTCGGGTTTAGGGACGATATAAAGTTGGTATCGCGGGTGCATCAAGCGGACTGGGCGATTCAGTTTAATTTCGTTAGTTTTGACATACATCGTTTCGCCGCGTACGCCACGAATTCGACGGTCTTGCTCCTTTGCACCGTAACCCCGACAGTCGATGATAAGGTCGAACGAATATTTATTTTTGGTTGTTACTACGAAGGGAGCATCCACTAAAGCTTTTGAGTTGTCGCAAATCGTTGCGTTAGGATGCTCGCCAATAATCTTGGCAAGGCGATCCATTAATAGACGGTTATGAATATGACCTTCATTGGGCAAGTAAAGTCCATGCGAAAACTGAGCGCTTAGATCGGGTTCTAGCGCTTGGATGCGGCTTCGATCTAATTCGGAATAGTCGCAGTGATCGGGAATGATGTGTCTTAATTCGTGGCTGAACTGCGCGAGTTCTTGAGTATCCTGAGGGTGCGCAATGGCCAAGCTTCCGTGGCGAAAAAAATAGGGCGAGGCGCCTTCAGGAAGATCCTTAAGCCACTTTGGCCATTGATCCAGCGCGAATAGCCCCATCGCGAATACATTGGCGTCCGATACTACGGCTTCACTGTAAGGTGCTACCATACCGGCGGCAGTAAAAGCGGCGCCTTTGTTGGACGAGTTAAGTGGCGACAAAAAATCGCTCTGCTCAAAAATTGAAACTCTGAATCCGCGTAAAAGCAGTCGCCAAGCTGTCAGGCGGCCAACTAAGCCAGCGCCGACCACGGCAATTGTCGATTGAATGGAGTATTCGGACTTTTGTGACATGACGCCTCGCAAGGGGTGGGTGCGAACGGGCGTGAATACGCTTGTTCCCTCCGCAGGTCCCAACCTGATCAGGTACTACGGGTTAGGCCGAACCTATCTCAGCCTTCGTGCTGTCACATTACAGCCAAGGCGCCCCGACAAGAGGGCGCCAATATACGACTTGATAGGGTGCCCTGCAAGTAGAATGCGGCGCGCTATTCGTTGAGAAAGCGGATTAATACTTCGTTGAACTCCTCGGCGTGGCTCACATTTAATCCATGAGGTGCCGACTCAATCACATGAAGTTTGCTCTGCGGGATAGATTTAAACGTCCGCAACCCCGAACCTTCAAGTGGCACAATCGCATCTGAATCACTGTGAATGATAAGTGTTGGAATGCGGATGCGAGTAAGGTCTGAACGGAAGTCTGTTGTTGAAAAGGCATTCATGCACTCTAAGGCGGCAGCTTCGTCTGATTGTAAGCAAAGTGCTTTCGCTGCCTGTCGTTCGTCTTCAGTAACTTTTAGATTTCCGTCGACACTGAAGAAATTTTTAGTAAATTCTTCAAAAAACTCTTCCCGATTACGGCGCAGCGCCTGTTCCATTTCCTTGGCTTTGTCGGCAGTCAGTGGCCCCTCTGGGTTGTCACTCGTGCGCAACAAGAAAGGTGGCACAGCTGCAGCAAAGACTAAGCTCTTAATGTTTTCGTCGCCGTGGCGCGCGATGTAACGGGCCACTTCACCGCCGCCCATCGAAAAGCCGACCAAGGTCGCGTTTTTGGCACTAATAGATGAGAGTACGTGAGCGAGGTCATCTGCCATTAGGTCGTAATTGTAGCCTGCCGAGGAGGTACCGGATTTGCCGAATCCTCGTCTGTCATAGGTGGTGACTCTAAAGCCTTCGGTAACAAGCCGCTCCACTTGGCGGTGCCAGGATTTTCCAGACATGGGCCAGCCATGGATTAGTACGACATCTCGACCATCTTCGGGGCCGTGAGTTTCAATGTGAAGTTCCGACATAAAATCTCCTTTCGCTCATCAATTGGTAAAGAATGTGATCTAAGAGTGTAGGCGCCACTCAGTTTTTTTGGCTTTCTTTATTTAGTGTCTAAACGGTGACTCTCAAGAACTCGTGCCTCTAATAAGCCATCGGCAAGCTTAATGGTAACGTCTTCACCCGGAAGCACGTCGCTTCCTCGCGTAATGATCTGTTTTGAAGTGGCATGGGTTGTGATGCTGTAGCCTCGAGCAAGAGTGTTTAAAGGGTTAAGCGTGTTCAATAAGCGCGCGACACCGACGAGCTTTGTTTGCCTCGGCTGGATCAATTGACCAGCTAGGGCTGGCAACCGGCTGCTAACGCCTAGTAATCGCTCTTTGTAATTTGCTAGCCGATATTTGGGGTGGTGAAGATCGAATCTGTGAATCGCTTGATCTAGATGATTTTTTTTAGTTGATATGGTTTTAACAATGCTTGAATTCAACCGGTGTTCGAGATGATCTAGTCGCTGGGATTGCTGTTCCAATCGCTGTTTAGGATGTTTTATTCTGTGTTGTAAAAGATTAACTTTATCTTTTAACTTATTGATTTTACTTGCTATCAAATCTTCAAGCGATACTTCAAGTCCGCAAAAATGATCCAGCAGCTCCTCGGAGTCGGGGGTTATTAATTCTGCGGCCGCGGTTGGTGTTGGCGCTCTTAAGTCGGCAACGAAATCGGCGATTGTGAAGTCGACCTCATGCCCAACGGCGCTAACGACAGGAATCGCGGAGCCTGCTATTGCACGTGCAACGCTTTCTTCATTAAAAGGCCACAAGTCTTCCAGTGATCCGCCGCCACGGCCGATCAGAATGGCATCGAAATCGTTGTGGCGATTGGCGATTTCGAGCGCTTTGCAAAGCTGCGGTGCGGATTCTTTTCCTTGCACAGCAACGGGAATTAACGTGGCTGCAGTATCGGGGTATCGTCTTTTTAAAACGCTAATAATGTCGTGTATGGCTGCCCCTGTTGGGGAGGTGACGATGCAAATATGCTTTGGGAAGCGAGGAAGGGGGCGCTTACGTTCCATGTCGAATAGCCCTTCATGCGCCAACTTGATCTTAAGTTGCTCGAAGGCGCGTTGAAGTGCGCCTGTGCCGGCAAGCTCCATGTATTCCGCAATGAGCTGGTAGTCGCCGCGCCCCTCGTACAAACTGATTTTTGCCCGTATCAACACTTGCTGGCCATGTTCCGGCCGGAAATTCACCCCCATGTTGCGATTACGGAACATAGCTCCGCGTATTTGGGCCTGCTCGTCCTTCAGGGTGAAATACCAGTGTCCAGATGACGGAATTGATACGTTCGAAAGTTCGCCCTCGACCCAAACAAGGGGAAGGTGTGTTTCGAGTAAAAAACGAGCGCGACGATTAAGTTCGGCGACACTAAACACTTCGCGTCGATTGCTCTGATCTATATTGCTTAGGGTGTACATAGAAGATTCTTTAATAAAGCGACTAAACAATCATGGGTAATAGCACAATATTCCTAGTTTGAATACTTGTCTTTTATTTACCGAGGCACTGCCGAATGGTATAATTTCGCGCTTATTTATATAAGCCTCTGAATTTTTCAATTTGGCATTTAGTCGAATTGAGCATGGGCTGCTCTTATGAGGTTGGACGAAGTATGCTGCGAATTGTAGAAGAAGCTCTCACATTTGATGATGTGCTATTAGTGCCTGGTTATTCAGAAGTCATCCCTAAAGATGTATCCCTAAAGACCCAACTCACTAAAAATATACAACTGAATATTCCTTTGCTCTCGGCAGCAATGGACACAGTGACCGAGCATCGTTTGGCGATTGCCATGGCCCAAGAAGGTGGCATCGGCATTATTCACAAGAGCATGTCTATCGAGCAGCAAGCAGCCCAAGTTCGCGCCGTTAAGAAATTCGAAGCCGGTGTCGTAAAAGACCCAATTACGATTGAATCCACTGCAACCCTGCGCAGTTTGATTGCATTGGCAAATGAGCACGGCTTCTCAGGTTTTCCTGTCCTCGAGAACGGTAACTTGGTTGGTATCGTTACCGGCCGCGACGTCCGCTTCCAGCCTAATCTTGACGCAACTGTAGCCAGTATCATGACGCCGAAAGAGCGTTTGGTTACCGTAAAAGAAGGGTTCTCAAACGAAGAAGTTCTCAACTTGTTACACACGCACCGTATCGAGAAAGTGCTTGTGGTTAACGACGATTTCCAGCTGCGCGGTCTTATTACTGTTAAAGACATCAATAACGTCTCTAAATACCCTAACGCGTGTAAAGACCCAGAAGGTCGTTTGCGTGTGGGTGCGAGCGTCGGTACCAGTCGCGATACCGATATGCGTGTAGATGCACTAGTCGAAGCTGGTGTCGACGTATTAGTGGTGGATACCGCACATGGCCACAGTAAAAACGTGTTAGACCGTGTTCGCGCCATTAAAGCTAAATACCCAGAAGTACAAGTAATAGGTGGCAACATTGCGACCGGCGAAGCGGCGTTAGCGCTTGCAGAAGCGGGTGCAGATGCCGTTAAAGTCGGTATTGGTCCTGGCTCAATTTGTACCACTCGTATTGTCTCGGGCGTGGGTGTTCCTCAAATTTCGGCAATTGCTAATGTAGTCGAAGCACTTAAGGGTAAAGAGATTCCTGTTATCGCTGACGGCGGTGTGCGCTACTCTGGCGATATCGCTAAAGCGATTGTTGCAGGCGCGAGTGCGGTGATGATGGGCTCCATGTTTGCCGGTACCGAAGAAGCACCCGGTGAAGTTGAACTTTATCAAGGCCGTACTTATAAAGCGTATCGCGGTATGGGTTCGTTGGGTGCTATGGCACAAACCCAAGGTTCATCTGACCGTTACTTCCAAGACGCAAGCGCTGGTGCCGAGAAGTTAGTACCAGAAGGTATCGAAGGCCGCGTGCCTTACAAAGGTGCCTTGCATGTGATTGTTCACCAAATGATGGGTGGTTTGCGCTCGGCGATGGGTTACACCGGAAGCCAAGATTTAGAAGCCATGCGCACTAAACCTAAGTTTGTCCGGGTGACAGCGGCGGGAATGGGTGAGAGCCACGTGCACGATGTTCAGATTACTAAAGAAGCCCCTAACTACCCAATCGGTGGTCGCTAAGAGAATAGGGCGCTCTTATTCGAAAAACTCGGGGCTTGCTCCGAGTTTTTCATTTAAACGAATTCAGTTTTATCTTTTTCAGGAAGCAGCATGACTCAAGATATTCACGCACAGCGAATTCTTATTTTAGATTTCGGCTCGCAATATACCCAGTTGATCGCACGTCGCGTACGTGAGATTGGTGTGTTCTCAGAAATCCGCGCATGGGATATGAGCGACGAAGAAATTCGTGCATACAATCCTAAAGGCATAATTTTATCAGGCGGCCCTGAATCGACCACCGAAGCGGGCTCACCTCGCGCACCACAAGCGGTTTTCGAGCTTGGCGTACCTGTATTGGGTATTTGCTACGGCATGCAAACCATGGCCATGCAAATGGGCGGATTAGTCGAAGGCTCGGACGTACGCGAATTTGGTTATGCTCAAGTAACCCTTCGCGGCGATGCCGATTTGATCGCTAACCTTGAAGACAGCAAAGACGCACAAGGCGCGAGCTTACTTGACGTGTGGATGAGTCACGGCGATAAAGTTACCCGTATGCCAGAAGGTTTCGAATTGATGGCTGAAACTCCATCATGCCCAATCGCCGGTATGTATAACGCCGCGAAAAAATTCTACGGTGTGCAGTTCCACCCAGAAGTAACTCACACACTGCAAGGCAAGCCATTCTTTGAGCGCTTCGTGTTGGAATTGTGTGGTTGCGAAAAATTGTGGACACCAGCCAACATCGTTGAAGATGCAATTGCGAAAGTTCGCGAACAAGTGGGCACCGACAAGGTATTGTTAGGCCTCTCGGGTGGCGTGGATTCATCGGTTGTTGCGGCGCTTTTGCACAAAGCGATCGGCGACCAGCTGACATGTGTTTTCGTAGACAACGGTTTACTTCGTAAAAACGAAGGCGACCAAGTTATGAAAATGTTCGCCGAGAACATGGGTGTAAAAGTGATTCGCGCTAACGCCGAAGATTTATTCTTAGGCAAATTGGCGGGTGAGAGCGACCCAGAGAAAAAGCGTAAAATTATCGGCAACACCTTTATCGAGGTGTTTGATGCAGAAGCCTCAAAACTCAAAGACGTTAAGTGGCTTGCGCAAGGCACCATCTATCCAGATGTGATCGAATCAGCTGCCTCCAAAACCGGTAAAGCGCATGTAATTAAATCGCACCACAATGTGGGTGGCTTGCCAGAAGACATGCAATTCAAATTGGTAGAACCACTACGCGAATTGTTTAAAGACGAAGTGCGCGCAATTGGTTTGGAATTAGGCTTGCCATACGACATGGTTTACCGTCACCCATTCCCAGGCCCAGGCTTAGGTGTTCGTATTCTTGGTGAAGTGAAAAAAGAATACGCAGACATCCTTCGCGAAGCCGATGCCATCTTCTTAGAAGAGCTGCACGCATCGGGTTGGTACCATAAAACCTCACAAGCTTTCGTGGTGTTCTTGCCAGTTAAATCGGTGGGTGTAGTGGGTGATGGTCGCCGTTACGAGTGGGTTGTGTCACTACGTGCGGTAGAAACCATCGACTTCATGACCGCGCGTTGGGCACACTTGCCGTACGAGCTGTTAGAAAAAGTTTCTAACCGCATCATCAACGAAATCAGCGGCATCTCCCGCGTCGCCTACGACGTCTCGAGCAAGCCGCCAGCAACAATTGAGTGGGAATGATTGCGCGTCTGGCAATGCCGAGCAACTAAAAGCAAAAGTTCGATATAAGCCCTTGTTTCCAAGGGCTTTTTTATTTTTGTGTCTGGCATTATCTGGCAATGCTAGGTAGGGGGAAGCAAAACTTGCGAGTGGTATTAAAGCTGGTATATTCAAAGCAAATACCATGAATTTAACTCGATGCCATGCCTCTAGCTCTCAACGATACATGGTATCGAATTCCGTTAACCCATTGATGTCATTAGTAAAATAATTGGGATTCCCTCGTTTTTTAAGCATGGTATTAAATCAAATGAAAGGAAGGTCTGTATGCTGACTGATACCAAGCTGCGTAATCTGAAGCCGCGTGAAAAGCTGTATAAAGTTAATGACCGAGATGGCCTCTATGTGGCTGTCACTCCGGCAGGGTCAATATCCTTTCGTTACAACTACTCCATTAATGGTCGCCAGGAGACCATTACCTTTGGTCGTTATGGGGTAGGCGGCATCTCCTTGGCTGAAGCGCGAGAGCTGTTGGGTGACGCAAAGAAGATGGTAGCTGCTGGCAAATCTCCGGCTAAAGACAAAGCGAGGGATAAGGCAAGAGTGAAGAATGCCGAAACCTTTGGTGCCTGGGCCGAGAAATGGCTCCGGGGTTATCAGATGGCTGATTCAACACGCGACATGCGCCGCTCGGTGTATGATCGAGAGCTCAAGCCGAAATTTGCTAACCTAAAGCTCGTTGAAATAACCCATGAGGATTTGCGGTTATTGACTGATGCGATCGTTGAACGAGGAGCCCCAGCGACTGCCGTGCATGCCCGTGAAATAGTGATGCAGGTCTACCGCTGGGCTATCGAACGCGGCCAGAAAGTAGAGAACCCAGCAGATCTAGTTCGGCCAGCAAGCATTGCTAAGTTTGAGCCTCGCGACCGTGCGCTTACACCAGATGAAATAAGGCTGATGTATCAATACATGGAGCGAGTAGGTACCAGCCCTACCAACCGGGCCGCCGCAAAATTGCTATTGCTTACTATGGTGCGTAAAAGTGAATTAACTAATGCAACCTGGAGTGAAATTAACTTTAGTGAGGCTCTGTGGACAATACCAAAAGAGCGCATGAAAAGGCGAAATCCTCACTTGGTCTTTCTATCCCGGCAAGCCTTAGATATATTCATCGCATTAAAAACATTTGCCGGTGGCTCCGACTATATCCTTCCATCGCGCTATGATTCAGATACTCCGATGAGTAGCGCCACCATTAATCAGGTGCTAACGCTTACCTATAAAGCCGCCCAAAAAGACGGAAAACAACTTGCCAAATTTGGCCCACACGATTTGCGCCGCACGGCGAGTACTCTGCTGCACGAGGCAGGGTACAACACAGATTGGATCGAGAAGTGCTTGGCGCACGAACAGAAAGGAGTAAGGGCTGTTTACAATAAAGCAGAATATAGAGAACAGCGTACTGCTATGTTGCAGGATTGGGCGGATATGATTGATGAATGGGTAGGGCGTATTGGTTGATCAGTATGGCGCGTTTCGGAAAGCTGCTCTCTGTGAGATGATGTCGTGATTCCTCGACTTGCAAAAATGAAGTACTGTAAACATATACTAGAAAGCTTGGCCTTCTTCGTGCCCAAAGCGGGTACCGTGAGTGCATTTACTGAATAAATCTCAATGCATCAGCGGGGCTGCGAATGTTCACGAAATGACGACCAATCACATGCGTATATATCTGTGTGGTCTTCACATCATTGTGACCAAGTAGCTCCTGTAGGTTGCGGATATCACAGCCTGATTGCAACAGGTGTGTTGCAAAGGAATGTCTAAATGTATGGCAACTGATTCGCTTATTGGTTATTCCAGCTAGCTCTACTGCTTTTTTCAAAGATTTACGAATCACAGAATCGTGTAAATGATGACGGCAGGTGGCGCCAGTAATGGGATGAGAACACAGCGTAGAGGAAGGAAAAACAAACATCCAGGCGGGTGATTTGTACGCGTTGGAGTATTTAACTCCTAACTGATGAGGCAAGGATGGCCCAATCCTAGATAGATTATCTTGTTTCTGGATAGCCAATGCTTTTTCTATTTCTACTTTAAGCTGCGGCACTGCTGATTCACTCAACAGAGTTTGACGATCTTTATTGCCCTTAGCATCGCGGACACAAATTGAATAATGACTAAAATCAATATCTTGAATACGTAGCCGAAGGGCTTCGGTGATACGTAGTCCGCTCGCATAGAGCAATTCGATGATCAAGCGATCGCGACCATGCAGATGCTGCAATATCATGGCAACCTCGGTCGGACTCAGCACCGAAGGAAGGTGACGTTGTTTTGTTGCGAGCGTAAAACCAAGTTCTCCCAGCTCATGCTTCAGCACTTTCTGATAAAGGAAAACGATTGCATTTAGGGCAACCTTTTGGGTGTTTACAGCAACATGCCGTTTTACCGCAAGCCAGGTTAAAAATTCTTTTACCTCACTGCTCCCCATGGTTGATGGATGGCGCTTATGATGGAATAAAATAAATTGCTTCATCCAAAACAAATAAGATTTTTCGGTTCGCAGACTATAGCCGCGCAGGCGAATTTCGCCGCGAACCATTTCCAAAAACGGGCTAGTTGACGATGGCATAATCCTTCTCGCATCTTAATGTTGTCTCTGTATATGTATACAGTGTATCAAAAGTTTAAGCAATACTTTGCGCATTTGTACCCTTTACGCTGCTCAAAAATCCGAACCAAGGGAAAAATATTGTTAAAGAAATCAGAGGGTTAAGAATTTGGGTGGAATGTTATTGCGCATAGCGGATGGAATTAATGCGCATGCTCGTCTTCGTCAAAGTGCGCGCAGGTGGATTAGTTACACAATACATGTAAAATCAATAATTTAGGTGAGCTTTCGCAGGAAAGCTTGAGATGAGATAACGCGCATGCGCGGTATACAAATGTTAGAGTTATCCATGAAAAAAATAATCGCTATCCTTGCAGTTCTATTTTCAAGCTGCTGTCATTCTGAAGAGCTAATTGCAAAACTTGACTTAAAGTTCATCAAAGATACTGGAAAGACAGCTGGTGTTATGTGCTACGGAGACAATGAAGCGGATTGTCATACGTGGGCCACATTTTATTTGTACGAAGCAAAAGTTAAAAAAGTGGTAAGTGGAAGCCTGCCTGAAAATAAATTCACAGTAATTTATGGAAGGCATGCGCTAAGAAAAAATAATCATAAAGGTGTAGTTGTTCGTTTAAACAAGCTGCTTCCTGACGCAGATGCTCAATACCAAATTTCGGAATTTGGTCAAAATTATGAGTTGGTTTGCTTTCAATCGGATGAATCTAAAAACTTTAGTGCAGGCTTAGAGCTAGGTAACGAGAAGCTGAAGTGTGCAGAGAAAGAAGAGCTCTAACAAAGCAATCAAACGGATGGTTTTTAAGTTGCATTTTTGCCATTCCGCTTCGTTCCATTTTATGGCAAAAGTGCAACTTAAAAACCACCGTTTATCGCGGCGTTAAATGAAGGAGCAATTTTGAAGCACGAAGTAATCGGACAGATTCTCGGATTCATAATGGCACATAGCGCCGCCATAGGTGATTCATTGGCAGAGAACGAGTTAATGGTTCCTTATATCATTACTATTAATAATGGCAAAAGAGAAAGTATGGAGTTCGAAGCTGAAACGCAACAACAAGCGGTAAATGCAGCAGAGAAAAAGCTTTTCGAACTAAGACGGTTGGTTGAGGCTTGGTCTTATAGCCAAGATGGTTTAGTTACACTGGACAGTGGGAAAAAGCAGGATGTATTTTTCTTTAAAGTTTGGGTTAAGGGAATGTCAGAGCCTTTAGATGCTTATCAAATGTACCAAAAAACTCCGTTCAAACTTGTAGGTAATATACAAATCCTAAATTACTCCGAATCAGGCTTGCTTGCTAATAAGCAAGAGCAATTTTCGGTAGGTATAAACGAAGGAATTGAGTCGCATCCAACTGGTTCAAAGAAATGGGAATCGTGGCTCTAAAAATCATTTAACAAAGCAATCAAACGGATGGTTTTTAAGTTGCATTTTTGCCATTCCGCTTCGCTCCATTATATGGCAAAAGTGCAACTTAAAAACCACCATTTATCGCGGCGTTAAATTTGGAAAGTACGAATGGATGAGCAAGATCGGAAAGCGCTGGAAGATATTAAAACGTTTGGTTGCCACGTTCTAAATGTGATGGAAGGTGAAGAGCAGCCATGCTTTTCATATTCCATTGGCATAGAGAAAACGCTAAACCAGCCTGAATTAATAATAGTTGGGTTAAAGCGCGAACTTTCACACTCCATAATAAATAACTATCGTCAAAGGTTAGCTTCCGGTGAGGTTTTTATTCCTGGGGTGTTTTATTCGGATTTCATAGAAGGTTTTGACGTTACGTTCATTGAAATGGATAAAAAGCATTACAAAGAATATCTTGGCTTGGGGCTTTGGCTTTACTCGGGTAATAGTTTTAAGACTTACCAACTAATTTGGCCTACCACGGCTGGCATTTGGCCGTGGAACGAAAACAAATCAGAATATTATGTTTGGGCGCAACCAATTCTCAATTCATCGGGTGTGCTTGAAAAAATTTAACAAGGCGCTCCAGCAACGCGCACTTCGTGCGCTCGACAGTTTGTAAGTCGCCGTTTTGTGGTTTCGCTTCGCAAAAATAATCCACAAAAAGTCAACTTACAAACTGCGGCTGAGCTTAGCGTTAGGTAATACCATGTCAGAGATATCGGAATTCTACTTAGTGCTGATCATGATCATTTTCTGTATATCAGCGCTATGTATATTTTGTATTGTAAGGTATCGGGAAGTTACGGAAGGGGGCTTGCTTGGTTTAAGTGCTTGGTTCTTTTTTGCTTCCCCCGTTACTTTTTACCTTGCGTCCAATGGTCTCGAAGCATCTGAATTGGCACAACAGATATACTTCCATGGAATTTGGGAAGAGCGCTACGGAGATTTAAACTTCGAGAATGAAACCATCAATAGCATTCTTGCCAAATCCATGAATCTCTCGGGAAGCATCGACAGAGAAAAAATGTACACATATATCTGGCACAACTTCTTTCATGGTTTCTTTAAAATATTCGTTCCACTAATTTGGGCCGCTATAGGTACATGGTCAATGGTCAAGTTCTTGGATTATCGCATTAAAGTCGTACCTAACAATTCAAGCCAGCAGGACGCCAGCAAAGCTGGCGCCTCTGCTTAAGGCGTTAAACTAATTATGAAATGGAGATCGTAGTGAACTTAAAAAGTAAAAGCCTTATTGTTGGTTTCGGCTTAGGAGCAATCATTTACCATATTGCTTGGTTCTTTATTGGCTATACTGCGGCAATCACACTTCCTGGCCCCATTTACAACTGGGCTAAAGAAAACTCCGCACATGCGCCCGTAATTTTTGTATGGGATCTATTTGTAGTTCAATTATTTGGAATCGGAATTTTAGCGGGAATATCTACCTATTTAGTATTAAGGCTTACTTCTTTGAAGTGGCTTTATGTGGCCGCTGGTTTTCTAGTTTCAGACATCATTCTTTCATTTGCATATTTATTAACTCTACCAACGCTTGAATATTTTTCAGAATTCAACCTAGTCATGTTTTTGCCGCACTTCATTGTGGTTTCTATTTGTGTTTTTTATGCTGCAAATGTTGGCAGTAAATATCAGAAAGTTTAACAAAGCGTAGCAGCACGCACACTTCGTGTGCTGGACAGTTTGTAAGTCGCGGCTTTGTGGTTTTGCTGCGCAAAAGTAATCCACAAAGCCGCGACTTACAAACTGCCGCTGTACGCGGCGTTATTGCTGAATAGCTAGAAGGATATCAAATGTACGGAGGCTCATGTCTTTGTGGCAATGTGAGGTACAAAATTGGCCAGAACTTTACTGAGATCGAATGTTGCCACTGCCTTATCTGCCGTAAAGCGCATGCTTCGGCATTTGCGATGGGAGTGACTATCTATCGCAACAGCTTTAGCCTCATATGTGGCGCTGAATCATTAAAAGAATTTGAATCATCTCCCGGAAAGTTTAGGGTCTTCTGCAAAAACTGTGGCTCACATCTTTATGCACATAGACCGTCAGAACCTTCAGTAATGCGCTTAAGACCAGCATGTCTTGATGTTGATCTTGATGGCTTTTCAATCAAACATATCTATTGCGAGAACAAAATATTGGTATGAGGGCAATAACAAAAAAATCATGTCGCCCCTTCGGGGCTGGGACGCTCGCAAGCTCGCGCCCCATATTTTGGCGTTATTTTCGCTTAATCGTAAATGTGGCAATTCTGATAAAAAGTGCCACTTCCGGTCGCAGTCGGAAAGTTCATATCGTCGGGCTGGTCGCTGCTTTCGTTCGGTGCCGTTTTTGGGTTTTGCGCTAAACGTAGTTTCGTTTTACTATCGCTCGGTTTTGGCATTGTGCCAAACTCAGCTTTTTGGGTGCCAAGGTAAGGTGCAGTTTCTCTTCAAACTTCATCATGGCCTTGGCTGCAATAACAAGTCGCACCTGTGCGCGCACTGCGTGCGCCGGACGCGCTAAAGCGCGCCGCAGTGCTCGGCGTTAAATTGAATTGCTACGGGAGCAATGAAGTGAAGGAAGAACGGTTTGAAAGCAAGTCAAAATTCAAAAAATGGCTCATGTCCACAACAGGGGTATTACTTACTTCTGTTGCCTTAATGGGAAATGTGCAGGATCTGCAATACCAATTCACAAATCCTAGAGTTCTTGCCTCCGCAATGGAACAAGCTTCAGAGTATTTTCCTGAAGGTGAATATTTTGTTACTTATACGAATAGCGAAGATCTGTCTTCGGATGATCTTGATTATTCAAAAATGGCGGTCGCGATTTCTCTCGCGGCTAAAATGGCTAGGTCGGAAGTTATAGTCGGCGGCCTACAGCCATTACTTGAACAGCTAGCTGATTTTGAGTATTCCTATACTCTTAATCGCACAAATCCTGCATATATAACAGCAAGAATTTGGGTTTTAGAACCTACGAATCCAAGTGAATTACAAAATTTAAAAGAAATACTTCATGAATATTCCGTTTTTTATGCATTCAATGATGGCTCGGGCTTTATTACGCTAAACAATGGGCGAATGGGTAACGGTTTTCATAAAACTGTAAAAATTTAACAAGGCGCTGCAGCATCGGGCACTTCGTGTGCTCGACAGGTTGTAAGTCGCCTTTTTGTGGTTTTGCTCCGCAAAAGTTTTCCACAAAAAACCAACTTACAACCTGCGGCTGAGCTTAACGTTATGTTTTACGGAGATTGAACATTGGACCTTGAATGGAAGTACTCGGAAGAAGAGCTGGATTGGAATGAACTATCCGAGCTATATAGGATCGCTCCGCTAGGCGAAAAGAAGCCCGATATTTTAAAGAAAGCCTTCGGAGCCAGCATGTTTAAGTGCTTCGTCTACGGTGATGGAAAGCTTGTTGCGGTAGGTCGCGCCCTGGCAGACGGCGTTGACTGCTCGTATCTCTGTGATGTTGCTGTTCATCCCGAGGTTCAGGGGTCTGGCCTTGGGCGCGCTGTTGTTTCTAAGCTTGTCGAGCTTTCAGACTGGCACAAAAAAATCGTGCTCTACTCATATCCCGGCAAAGAGTCTTTTTACAAAAAGCTGGGTTTTATGCGCATGAGCACTGCGATGGCAATATTCCAAGATCAAGAACAAGCGCTCAATTGGGGCTTAGTAAATGGAACATAACCAGGCGTGTCAGGGGAGGCAAAAGCAGCGCGCGCCGCGCACTACTTTTGCCTCCCCTGCACTTGGCGTTAGGAGCCACCATGAAATCTCAGTTTTTCTCCAAGGTCTGCATGGGGCTTCTCGTACTTCTATCGTTAAGTGCTTGCGGCACCACTATAGAGCCGGTCGAAATCAAATCAGCTGCCGTGCTAATTCATAAAAAGCCAGATGGCTCGCTAATCAAGCAACCAAAATCTGCCGCTCTCAATAAGCAGCAAACTCAGTTTGTTCAAGGCTGGCTAAACAACTATCGAGAAGGCTGGTCTTCTCACAAGCCTATGGCAACACTGCTTCCTCAATGGTGCATCTCGCTTCAAACAATCAATGATCTATCTCTTGGGCTATGCCGTTACGAGAAGCGTGTTGTTTTGCGCGGCATAGGCTCAGAAATTGAGCATCCTCTTTCAGAGAGTGATATTTCATCCTTTTCTCAAAACATCGAGGCCAACAATGGCTTTGACTCATACAGCGGTATGGACGTCGGGCCCGCTACGCAGTAATGGCATCCTAACAACTGGTTCAAGCCACTCGCTTCGCTCGCTCGGGACCGCGTTCCGCGGCCCCTTAACCAAACGTTAGGTTGGTCAAATAAAGGAGTTTATCGTGGGAACAAAGTTTTGGGTAAAGCGGTTCTTTGTTGTTTTGTGCGGCGCATTCGTTATCATTTGTGGAGCTCAAATGCTAAAAGGAAATAGCTTAAGTTATTCTATATCTCAAGGAGGAGTGTGGGCACTTATTACAGCATCAATATTCACTGTTTCCCGAATCTACCAAGCACGCAGAGGCCAACATTGTGCCATATGTAAGGACACGCCTGAAATGAAAAAATAACAAAGCATAAAGCTACGAGCGAAGGTTGTTAATTATTTATATTTCATAAAATTTACTATTTTATTCCTCGTGCCGCTAGGCATATCAAGCAAATTAACTTAGGTTAACCTAAAAAATAAATGCCTAACAAGGCAATCAAGCGGATGGTTTTTAAGTTGCATTTTTGCCATTCCGCTTCGCTCCATTTTATGGCAAAAGTGCAACTTAAAAACCACCGTTTATCGCGGCGTTAGGCAATCAATATAAATTAAGGAATACACATGGCAATTACCTACTCAGACCAAAAAAAGCAAGAATGGGAAAGTTTCAAAATAAGTGGAGGCACGATTACCTTTGAAATTGACCCAGAAGATATTTCAGTAACAAAAGACTTTGAAACATATCCATCAATTCAGCCAAATTTAACTACAGGCTTCCAATTGCCCCCAACCACGCTAATTAATTCGCCTGAACTTCAAGCATTAATACAGATTCATGGGTCTCAATGGGACTATATTCTTTGCAGGGTTTATCTATCTGGTGGGAACGTTATTTACAAAAAACTTAATAATGGAAAATATGAAGCAACCTGTAACATTCCTGCAATCTAATAAAGTATTTCGAGGTTGTTTTATTTAAAAAAAGCAGGCATGCCTAACAAATCGCTGAAGCATCGCGCACTTCGTGCGCTGGACAGTTTTTAAGTCGCGGCTTTGTGGTTTTGCTGCGCAAAAGTAATCCACAAAACCGCAACTTAAAAACTGCCGCTTAGCTCGGCGTTAGGAGTCCGAGTTGCCCCCGAACAGTAGACACTGAAGGTCCGATTCTAGCCGAAAGCGGATTTGATTGGTTAATTTTAAAATTTTAGCAGCTAAAATTCTTAGGCGGCGATTTCTCTAAATGAAATTTAGCCGGTATAGACGCCAAGGCTTTTGAAACTGCTTGACGTTCGATTCCCAGCCGAGCGGCAATCTGCGATTGGTTAAGTCCAAGATGTTTAAGCATCAACATTTCCTTTTTTCTATCCGTCAACCTGTAGTCCGTTATCATTCTGGCGTGATAACGAAGCTCCGCAGTATCCCCTGGCTCGACACTGGTGGCTAATAAGTAAGCGCAAATATAACTGTCCACTAACGACTCCTCAGGTGTAGGTCGAAGCTTTGGTGGGGCGGCACATTGTCTGGCAAGCCGTTTATATTCGGTTTTAAATTGAGTTAGCGACCGCTTTGCTCTTCGATATATAGGGTTCCAGTCACCATTTACTAACTTAGGTTTATGCCTCTCACAGTATTGATGACTGAGTTCAAGTTTTTGATGGTCTTCTAGTTCCGCACTATTGGTTTTCTTTTCCCTAACTGTCCTCATAAAAGTTGAAAATTCAGTAAGGCTTCCACAGAAGTCACAAAATCCGTTTTTCCTCTGGCTGTTTAGATTAATACCAGGCGCGACGATAGATTTCTGGGGGCGTTTGCAGGCGCAAGCAATTACCAACTCAATCAGCGACTCTAGCGTTGCGATAAACCTTATATCTCTATGGTCATCCGTAGCTTTATCATCAACAAATTGGCGGAGTAATTGTCGCTGTGAGCGATTCATTGTTTCCAATCCAATTAGCCGGATGGTCTCGCTAAAAGATAATTGACCACCCATCCCTGGAATAAACTGGGCATAGCGTTTTGGAAGTTTTTTAAGGTAAACGGAAAGTGTCGGATCAATTATTTTTTCGATTAATCGAATAAGCGGGTAGCGTCGTGACGATAAAGAGTAAGGATGCCATTCATTATTGAAAGCAATAATTGCATTAGCGATAGAAGGGTCACAGTCATCCCATATGTAAACTTCTATTAAATTTTTCATGTCAACCATTATGGACAACAAATCCGCTCAATTGAAGTGAATTGGTTAGCATCATAGGGCACTCATTGGTAATTGGAGGGCCTGTAATGGAAACGATAACAAATAAAGTTTTGATAAATCGTAAACGGTTGACCGAAATAATCCCGCTGTCTACTCGCACCATTTACAACATGGAACAGCGGGGCGAATTTCCTCGTCGCATAGCGCTTACGAGTAGAAATATTGCGTGGGATTTGTCGGAAGTTGAAGCCTGGATTGAGCAGCGTAAAGCATCCGGTGAACAAGCAAGTCGACCAGGACAGGGAGACTTGTAAATGTCGACCATCAATATTCATGATTCATTCAACGAGTTGCCGACGCCGATAGATTACGTTCTCCCAAATATGATTGCAGGCACCGTGGGTGCGCTTGTTTCGCCTGGTGGGACAGGGAAATCAATGCTCGCATTGCAGCTTGCCACTCAAATTGCTGGTGGGCCTGATTACATTGGTTTGGGCAGCTTTCCTGTGGGATTAGTAGCTTATCTTCCTGCCGAAGATCCTCCAGCAGCTATTCATCATCGCCTGTATGCATTGGGCTGTTACCTAACGAAATCTCAGCAGCTTTCAATAGCAGAGCGTTTATATATTCAGACACTAAATGGCCAATCGCCAAATTTATTTGACGTAAAGTGGCGTGATGAAATCAAGCGCATTGCGAGTGAACGACGGCTTTTAATTTTGGATACGTTACGGCGCTTTCATATTGAAGATGAGAACGCCAGTGGAGCTATGAGCGCGTTAATTGGAATTATGGAGGCCATCGCTGCTGAAAGTGGATGTTCGATTATTTTTTTACATCATACGAGTAAGGGTGCTGCATTGCTTGGAGCAGGTGATACTCAACAGGCGAGCCGGGGATCTTCGGTATTGGTAGACAATATTCGTTGGCAATCCTATCTCATGGGAATGACTCAATCGGAAGCAGATTATTTTAAGGTTGAAGAATCTCAGCGAAGTTATTTTGTTCGCTTTGGCGTAAGTAAGGCCAATTACGGTGCGCCTTTCAAAGAGCGTTGGCTGCGTCGTACTGAAGGTGGGGTATTAATGCCTGCGCTTCTCGATCCTAGCTCACAAAGAGGGCGGCAGCGTGGCAAAGCCTAAATATGCACTTACGCATGCGAGGCATGATCCGGCGCACTGTTTAGCCCCTGGTCTATTCCGTAGTCTCAAGCGAGGTGAGCGTAAGCGCTGCAAGCTTGATGTGACTTACAGTTTTGGCAATGAAGAATCTATGCGTTTTATCGGTTTTGAGCCTCTTGGCGCAGACGATATGCGCTTGCTGCAAGGCATTATTGCTTTGGCTGGGCCAAAGGGTATTCTGTTGACGCAAGAACCGACCACGAAAACCGGGCAACAACTGCGACTACTTCTTGAGCCGTGTTTTGAAGCGATTGAGCAAGACGGTTTGGTTATTCGCGAGAGTTTCTCCCGGTTGCTGTCAGAGGTGGGTATGACCGATGGCGGCGACAACATTAAGGCGCTAAAAGCCAGTTTACTACGTATGTCGAATGTGACTGTGTTGATGGTTCAGGGGCAGAAAAAATCCACTTTTCATCTTATGAGCCACGCATTCGACGAATTTGATGGCCGGTTATGGGTGGCGTTGAACCCTCGCATCACAGAAGCGATTCTCGGTCAACGCCCCTATGCGCGTATCGATATGGATGAGGTTAGGGCGTTACACACTGACCCCGCACGGTTAATGCACCAGCGGTTATGCGGCTGGATTGACGCAGGCAAGTATGGGCGTGTCGAGCTGGATACACTTTGCACCTATGCTTGGCCAAACGAAGCCAGTGCTAATGCGATGAAGCGCAGAAGGGGTATTGCCCGCAAGGCGTTATCCGAGCTTGTCGCTGTGGGATGGATGGCGAGAGAATACGCTAAAGACAAGTGGGAGATTAAGCGGCCATCTCAACCTTAGTGATAGCGAACTCTCTCCGTAGTAACAGTACCCATACCCCGTAGTAACAGTATCCTTTTCCCGTAGTAACAGTAACTGCTCAATTGTCTGAAGTTCATGCATAGCAAGGCTTTGCGAGCAATTCGCAAAATCGATCCATTATTATCCATAAATAATCCATCATGCGCGGCACAGCCCGCGCCTTAAATGGCGCGTTCAGGCCTTACCATTAACGGCCTGCGGCCGATGGTTTAACGCCAGGGGAGTAAGATGGCAACTATAGGCAATTAGCGTTCGGTGTTGAATTTTTAGGTAAAGGCACCGCGGCATATTGCTACAACAGCGCTGTAACTGTGCAGTAAGCACGCAGATTATTCGCTGTATACGGCCAATTTTGCACAAATGGCTGCAACCTTTTTCAACCTGTGTAAAAGTGGCGCACTTTTGGTGTGATAATAGCGCGCAAATGCAAATGCCTACTCTGGCGTTACAACTCGCTGATAGGCGGGCAGGATAGGTGAAGTAGGCCCACCCGCAAGCGAGACTTACTCCTTCACTATCCCTTAATTCGCCCCTTCGGGCTTAACGGGAATCCTGCTCTGTGAGACTATCGGCTACCGCCGTTCAACATGGAAAACTATCAATGCCAGAAGAACCAACAACGAGAAAAGCGAACGCTCCAATCAAGGTTTACTGTCTGCCAGCTGAGAAGAAAGCCATTGAAGAAAATGCGAGAATTGCTGGCAAAAGTACCTCTGCTTTTTTGCTGGCAATAGGGCAAGGCTACCGGGTTTCAGGTGTGGTTGATTACGAACGGGTTAGAGAGCTTGCCAAAATAAACGGCGATCTTGGTCGCCTTGGTGGTCTGTTGAAGCTATGGCTTACGAATGATAAGCGAACAGCAGAATTTGGTGACGCAACAATTAGTGCTGTACTAAGTAAGATTGAGAGACGCCAGGATGAGCTTGCGAGCCTAATGATGAGAGTAGTCAGCCCCAAAAAGAAAGATTTGTTAAAGTGAAATTTTTTCGTTAAAAATTTAGGGATTACCGAAAAATAGAAATGGCCAGAGGGGGTTGGATGTATGCGGCTTACATTGTGTAAAATGGTATGCTGTGTAGAAATTGCCCAATATTAAGCTGCGTAAAGCCGAGTATTGGTCAGTTTTTTGGTGGCGACATGGTTTATAGAGGATTGTTCAATGAAAGGCCCACTGATGGAAAAGGAAGATGGATCAATAAAACCCAAATTTCTGTCCAATACACAGCATTGTTTGCCACTCCCCATTTTCGTAACAAAGACAAGCATGAGAAAACTCCTAAACGGAAAATCATTAGATAAATTGATATCAAAACTGGTCACCAAGTAAAAACGGGCGGTGATTCTCCATCTTGGAAAAACGAATATATCGCAATGAAGTAGCTTTACCCTTTTAATTATTGGTTGAGTTTATATTGAGCAATTATTGCCGCAGCTTAGTGGACAGGGGGAAGAATAAACTAATCATTTATGTGATAACTGTTGCTGTTAGAGGGATAGCTTTTCCCCATCTAATACCGATCAGCGGGTGTCCGTTGATCAGTGGTTTCGGACTATCTCGCTTCGAATCCTTCTATTGCATTATTCTGTCTACCCAATTAGCGACAAGTGGCTGCCTCTCCTTGATACCCAACAGGTTGATGGTGCGAGCCATTTTGAACCTAGCTGGCTTTGGCGTCAGCTTTCAGATCCGGGGTTGCTTTTTTTTGGCGGATAACTAGAATATGGACTATAAAATATTTCGAACACGAAAGGTTTCATAGTCCATATGATGAGCACTAAAGATGCTGCAGAAATGATGCAATTAACTGAGCAGCGAGTGAGAACCTTGTTGAAGCAAGGAAAAATAAAGGGCAAGCAAATTGGAAAGCAATGGGTAGTAGATAGGAATGCCTTGGAACACTTTTTAAGCGACCCGGAAAACCACATAAATCCACCTGACAGGAAACGACGCTTAGCCAAAAAGCCTGGGATTACCGCGTTAAGTTTTTTTTCAGGTGCGATGGGACTAGACATTGGGTTGGGAAAAGCCGGAATTGAAGTTCTACTGACTTGTGAAGTAGATAAATCTTGTAGAAAAACAATTGTTGCCAATAAGCCTGAGATCGCGTTGTTAGGTGACGTGTGGAATTATTCGGGTGATCAAATAC
The DNA here is from genome assembly GCA_051885175.1 of Cellvibrio sp. Lineage (GTDB taxonomy): Bacteria > Pseudomonadota > Gammaproteobacteria > Pseudomonadales > Cellvibrionaceae > Cellvibrio. The sequence goes on along the minus strand of JBJEWS010000011.1, from coordinate 66,329 downwards.
GTGAAGCTGCAGGGTTGTCTAAGCGGGATAAAATAGATGTAATCGTCGGTGGCCCTCCTTGTCAAGCATTTAGCACGGCTGGTGCTCGTCGTGGATTTAAAGATGATAGAGGTAATGCGTTAATTCGATACTTGGAGTTGATAGAAGAGCTTCAGCCTGAATATGCAGTCATTGAAAACGTAAGAGGTTTGTTATCTGCAGCGCTCTCTCACCGGCCTCATTCAACGCGGAGCGAAGACCATCCTCTATTGATAGAGGAAATGCCAGGTGGAGCATTACTACTGGTGATGGAGCGGTTGAGAGATATGGGCTATGGGGTTTCTTTCAATCTCTACAATTCCGCTAACTTTGGGTCTCCCCAAGTAAGGGAAAGAGTTGTGATTCTCTGTCACAAAGGAGGCGAGGAACTACCTTTCCTTACCCCAACCCATAGCGATGATTCGTGCTTCGGGTTGCCAAAGTGGAAGACTTTTAGGGAGGCGGTTTCCGGTTTAGAAAATATAAAGAAGAAACATTTAGATTTTCCCGAAAATCGTCTTCGTTATTATAGGATGCTAGGGCCCGGTCAATACTGGAAAAACCTGCCTCCAGAGCTTCAAAAAGAGGCTCTAGGGAATGCGTTTTACTCTGGTGGAGGTAAAACTGGATTTCTTCGCAGGTTACATTGGGACAAACCCTCGCCAACCCTGGTGACTCATCCGGCAATGCCAGCCACAGATCTTGCACATCCGGAAGAGGATCGTCCATTAAGTATTGAAGAGTATAAGCGGATTCAAGAATTTCCAGATGATTGGATTTTATGTGGTTCTTTGTTGGAGCAGTATAAGCAAGTTGGAAATGCGGTTCCTGTCAGCTTGGGAAAGGCCATAGGTGAGCTGATTGTTTCCCATATGAATGGACGAGCGATTCCAGAATTTCCGGGATTCAAATACTCCAGATACATGGGGACAGATTCAAAAACCTGGGAGAAAAAACATAGGTTGATACATTCACCTAAGAAGAAAGCTGTGAATTTGGAATTGTTTGAAGCATAGAGATGCAGGAGTCCGACTCCTGCTTACTCTATCTAAGAGCCGCAACTTGGACTCTGGTTTCTTCACCGACTCTTTCAGCTATTTCTAACAGTTCTTCATAAAAGCCGGTGCCCCCTAGAGTGTCCCAATACTCTTTCCCGATGAGGACACACTCATCTGATGTAAAATTGAATAATTTTTTTGGGGGGCCCCAAGCATAATCCGAGCTATTCTCACCGTAAGGATTGTAATATAGCCCGTAGTAAACATTTGCATTGGGGTATGCTAGCTTCAACTTTAGTAGGTCTCTTTTTGCCTCTGCTGTTTGATCAATGTTTGGTTTGACGGTTTTTATGCTCATGAAGTTATCTTTTCCATTCTTCTCCCACCATAGATCGGAAATGACACGCAGATTTTGTTTGTCGGAGGAAGGAATGATTTGCGATAGCTGCGTAATATCCGCCCCCCAATTGGCTACTTGGCCTGAGTTGCGGTTTCGTAGTGCTGTGATGTGATGTTCAATCGCATTTAGTTGTGCAAGTGATAAATTGACTGGGGTCGACCGTTGAGTCTGTGCTTGACTGGCCCCTCCTGAAATGGCGGCAGCCTTTGAGATTGTCTCAATTACTCGCTGTCCAAAAGAGGTGCTGAACGAGCGTTCGAAGCGGCTCCAGAATAATGCTGTTTCGGATAAAAGGGCTCTATGGAAGGGGCGATGGGTGTCCTCTTGACTCAGTCTATGAACCGTCTGGGTGATACAATTTCTGAACTCCTGCTCGATTAGATTTGCGCATTCAGGTTTCAAGGTTACCTCCTTCTGTTAAATCGTTTTGTATGCTATCAGCCTCAAAAGGCTCTTAATAGCAAAATGGTGTCACTTTGGAAACGAGGAAATTTTGGTTAAAAAACATTGAATTTATTTTATATGGTATTTTTCATGGCATTCCTGTTTTAACTTTTTATAACATATTGATTACAAAGGAAAATAATTTCCTATTTCTGATTGAGTGGAATAATTCCTCCAATAAAAAGCCCGCCTTGTGCGGGTTTTTTATTGTCTGAAGATTGTGAAGATGAAAACTTTGCGCTGGTAGAAAAAATAAAAAATAAAAAATAAAAAATAAAAAATAAAAAATAAAAAATAAAAAAATGTTTTATTTGTGGATTATGTTTTACCAATAAATTTATGGGTGAATATTTAAATTACGCATTTAATTTCTTTGGCGAGCTTAAGCTCTTTAAGGGGGAATTAGTTTTGGTTCGCTTTACATTGAATGAGAAAAGTACACATAATGCGGCATCAACTTTTATCAATACCTTAAGCGCGCATTGGGCGGATAGCAGGCAATCTATCGGAAGAATAACGAGCATGCTCATCTGTGTTTTAGAAAAATTGAGATGAATATGAAAATACCTTTTCAAATTCAAATAGTTGAGATGTTTTATTAAATAATAAATTAAGAGAAATACTGCGCATGCGCGGTATACAAATGTTAGGCAGAAATAGCATGAAGTTAGATCTTAAAGAATTGCACGATGCCTCCCTGACGGCTGTTCGCTTCGATTGGGCTACCCCCACCTGCTATTTTGATTTCTCTGGTTCTCCAAAAAGTAACGTTCCCTTTTTCTCTAGTTTTCAACGCTGTGGCGGAGCTTGTACTTCCCGCAGCTTTTCCTTGGGGCCCCTCTGTGTCCGTGCTTGAAGCAAAGGTATCCGTGGCAGGCCGTTATGAGATAGAAATGCAATCGGGCGACACCATCACTGTGGTGGCGCCTAACCATTCATTCAAACCGACCCGCTAAAGCGGTCGGCTTAATTCAGCGTTATGCATCTTAGGGGTGAGAGTGTCTACCATATTTGCTTTTGTTAAATTATTTGAAAATAGAGAATATGCAGAAGATTTTGTGGACGGCAAATTGTTCATGAATACCATTCGCTCATTCAAAGAGTACAAGGATGAATCGGGCGAGTTACGAGGTGACGAATATGAAGGAATAGTTGCGCTATACCAGCCTGATAAATTAGGTGAAATCCGGTTTGGTGAGCATGTAATTCCGGCTTCGGATTTGGCTGCGCCTATAGTCGTACATGGAGATCATCTGCTAAGTCATAATGTCTTCTGTATATATTCTCTGAACAGCCGAGGTCATGAGACAGTATCGGCGGAAACCCTATCAGATTTCAAGCGAACTCTTGAACTTCATGATTCGTGTTTTGGATTGGGTAAGTTTTGTGTTGTTATCTTGAATGCATCACAGTTTATTCAACGTTGCAAGGCCGCAATAGAAAAGCTCAATGTAAATGGAAATCTTGGGTTGGTTGACTATTTCGATGAGCATGAATTTCACGGAAGTATGCCAGAGGACAAACTCGGTTATCAAAAGCGTAGTTTATTTTCTCATCAGCGTGAATATAGGGTAAAGATTGATACCGCTCGTCCTGAACCAGGTCCTTATATTTTGGAGGTTGGAGATTTGAGTGATATCGCGGTAATAACTACGCCAAAAGAATTTAATTCTCAGTTGGAATTGAAACTACCGGATGGCAGTCATGCATAACAAAGCGCTGCTACGGAAAATTTACTCGCTAGCGCTCGCAAATTTCCGCAGAGCGCGGCGTTATGTGTATCCGAGGAAGAGATAGCCGATGAATGACCAACAGTTCACGAGAAACTTACAATCGGTTGGGCAATCTTGCTTCGTGAAATACTTCGATGATTTCGCGTCACCTACCATGCCCAGAGAGGATGTCATTGAGAAGCTAAAATCTGAAACGAAATACACGGAGAAGTCCTGCATTTCTCGAACAGGTCACGCTAGAAGCATTATTGCCGCTGGCTTGGCAGCTAAAGCACTTAAAACGGTCATAAGCTCAGATTCAGCTTTGGTGTCCGAAGAAACTAGGGAGAGGGCCAGTGAGCTACTCAAACGCTACAACACATAACCATACGCAGCACTACGCCGCCGCAAGCGTCGGCGGGACGCTCGTAAACTCGCGCCCGTGTGCTTTGCGTTATATTTTGGAGGCATGATGCTCGTCAATAATTTCACAGAGCTTCATGACGCTCTTGAAAAATACAAGAACAATAGTGCTTGGATATTCAGGGGCATGGTGATCCAAAATGGGAGCTAAAACCTAAATCTGGACGACTTCCATATTCTAACTCCAATGAAAAAATTATATTTAAAGCGTGGGTTCGGCGTGCTAACGAATTTATAAAGGAAAGGCCGGATTCAGAATGGGAATGGCTTGCTATTGCACAGCATCATGGGCTAGCAACTAGATTACTAGACTGGAGCTATAACCCTTTGGTTGCAGCATTTTTTGCGTATCCGAAAATCTGCCAGATCTAGATGCAAAAATATTTTGCTACAAGTGCTTATGGGAATTTGATACTAAAAAAGCCAAAAGCCCTTTTGATATAAAAGATTCAGGGAAGTTTAAACCAACAGGTGTTGTACCTAGAATTATTAGGCAGGGCGGTGTATTTACAGTTAGCTCTGATCCCAAAAAGGAATTGATGCGCTCCTTAGAGAGAATGAAGAGCTGGACGTAATAACCATTTCTAAAAATTATAGAAAAGGCTTACTTGAAGATCTAAATTTTTATGGTGTTAATACCTCTTCGATCTATCCAGACCTTGATGGATTGTCCGCGCACATGAACTGGATGGTGGAAAATAATATTTACAACCTAGCACCTGAAAAAATATAACAAGTGGTTCAATTCGTTCGCTCCGCTCACTGGGACGGGCTAAAGCCCGCCCCTTAACCAAACGTTAGGCAGAAATAGCATGAAGTTAGATCTTAAAGAACTGCACGATGCCTCCCTGACGGCTGTTCGCTTTGATTGGGCTACCCCCACCTGCCATTTTGATTTCTCTGGTTCTCCAAAAAGTAACGTTCCCTTTTTCTCTAGTTTTCAACGCTGTGGCGGAGCTTGTACTTCCCGCAGCTTTTCCTTGGGGCCCCTCTGTGTCCGTGCTTGAAGCAAAGGTATCCGTGGCAGGCCGTTATGAGATAGAAATGCAATCGGGCGACACCATCGCTGTGGTGGTGCCTAACCATTCATTCAAGCCGACCCGCTAAAGCGGTCGGCTTAATTCAGCGTTATAGCTAGGAGACAATGAAGAATTTAATTTACATTCAGGTTTATGAAGGTTACTTTAAAATTCGAACCTTCCAAAAAAGTCGTGATAGAACGATTATGTGCTCTGGGTTAAGTCATCCCAGGACACTGGCGGGAAAATTCTCGGACGTGGAGTCTTCTTTCAAGGCCGCAGTGAATCAGGAGCCAAAGGTTTTCCTGGGGCTCTTAAAGCCTAAAATGTTAGTTCATCTGGTGCCAGAAATGAAGGGTGGTTACACTGAACTAGAGCTCCGATTTTTCCGAGAGGCGGCATTGGGAGCAGGGTCTAGCGCAACGTATATGCTGACAAACGAGTACGGGTCTTTATCAGATGCCGAAATATCCACTATTGCAAAAAAGCTATAACCAAGCGCAGCAGTTCGCCGCCGCAAGCGGCGGCAGGACGCTCGCAAGCTAGCGCCTCTGTGCACGGCGTTAGCTGCTTAGGAGACAATCATGCAATCTGGAAGTTGTCATTGCGGAGCTGTGAAGTTCACCGTTCAAGGTGAGATTGACCAAGTTATTGAGTGCAATTGTTCGCACTGTAGCCGCAAAGGCTTTCTGCTTTGGTTCGTACCACGAGAGCAATTTGCGATTACATCTGGCGCTGATAAGCTCACGACCTACACCTTCAACAAGCACATTATCCAGCACCAATTTTGCTCAGTCTGTAGCTGCCAAACTTTCGGCCTCGGGATCAAGCCTGACGGAACCAAAATGGCAGCAGTCAATGTTCGCTGCGTGGATGGCATTGACCTGACAGGCATCAGGCGTGTTCCGGTAAATGGCAAGGACTTCTAGCGAGCAGCAGCTAACAATTCATTCAAGCCGAACCCGCTTCGCGGGTTCGGCTTAATTCAGGCGTTAGCGTAAACCAAACACCAAATAAGGAGATAACTATGGAGTTTGAGTGGGATGAGAACAAAAGGTTGAAGACGTTGAGAGAAAGGAAGATTGATTTCGTTGACATGATTGACCTATGGGATGATCCAAGACGACAAGAAGTAAGGGATTTACGAAACAACTACGGAGAGCCAAGGTTTCAAACCATCGGTCAAGTTAAATTCAATATATATTTTGTTGTTTATACCGAGCGAGTGTATGAGGACGGTGCGGAAGTAATCCGAATCATTTCCGCTCGGAGAGCGAACAGAAAGGAGCGCGAAATGTATGAAAAACGAACATTTTCAGCGAGGGTAGTCTCATGAAAGAAAGAATTGTGCGTCGCACCAAAGAAGAACTAAAAAAAATAAAAGGTAAAACCGATCATGTATACGTTGGCAATACATCGGATAAGGAAATAGAGCGCCAAGTTGAAAATGACCCCGATAGCTATATTCCCACTGAAGAAGAACTAAAGAGATTTAAGCCCGTGAAAAGGGATGAAGAAAATGAGTAACACTACTAAGAAACCCTCTAGCACGGAAAAAATCGTCCGAGTTTCAAAAAAAGATAAAGGGAAGCTAAAAGGCGCCACCAACTGGGCGGCCCTAGTGGCTGAGGATAAGAAGGAAAATCCGAAAAAATAATACGCTAACAAAAAGCTCAAGCGGACGCTGAAAAGCGCGCCGCTTAGCTTGGCGTTAGCCGCCTAACTCACGGGGTTCTGAATACGTGTATTCATCAACATTTATTTTTTTAAAAAAGCAATTTGACGAAGAGTTCCATGCGTTGGACGAGGTTATAGCTGAGGCTGCCAAGTCAATACCAGGCTATCTTGGTGAAGAAAGCTGGGAGAATCCAAGTAATGGCTATGTTTCAAATGTCTACTATTGGGAATCTCTAGAGTCTCTTCGTGAGTTAATGCATCACCCCAAGCATCTACAAGCAAAAGTATCGCAGGAAAAATGGTTGGAAGCATATCAAGTTATCATTTCTCAGGTTTTGCAAACATACGGAAATAAGGAGTTTGGTGTATTACCTGTTCAGAAAAACAATGGCTAACAAGCGCAGCACTTGTGGCCTTTGGCTGCGGACGCTCGTAACCTCGCGCCCGTGTGCTAGGCGTTAACTAAGAATGGTCTCATGAACAATTTTTTAATTTATTTCGTAGCTTTTATTATTTTAGTCCCTGCGGGATTAATCAGAATATTCTCATATTCAACCCAGGATATGTGTGAAAATGAAGTATTCAAACAGACTTATTCGCCCAATCAGGAATTGAAAGCGGTTATATTTCAAAGAAGCTGCGGAGCCACAACCGACTTTAACACTCAGGTCTCTTTACTTGTAAAAAACGAAGCTTTGCCTAACGATAGTGGGAATGTTCTAGTTATTGAAGGTCATCCCAATGACACCTTACTTGAAATTAATTGGCTCTCTAACGACGAATTAAAAATTTCTAAAATTCTTAACTGTTCAGAATTCAAAGCAGAGAAAAGCATAGAGCTTGGCCGTGAAATTAAGGTTAGTTACAGCAATAACTGAAGTTAACAAGGCGCAGCAACACGCCGCTGCGCGGCTGGAGAGTTTGTCAGTCGCGCTTATGTGGTTTTGCTTCGCAAAAGTAATCCTCAAACCGCAACTTACAAACTGCTGCTTACCTCGACCTTACACTCAGATCAAGCGGGATAGACATACGAATGGAAGAGATTTTTAATGCATTGACAAGTGCTTCAGTCTGGGCTGGAGTATTCATAACTATCATAGTCCAGCTTATTTTCAAGCGATCGCCCGCAGCGTTACGAAACATACGTCGTTCGATCAAGTTGAAACTGCTTAGGAGAATAAAGCGTTTGCGACATAATCATGATGCAGTTACTTATGAGTCTATAAAGGCCAGCGCCTATTTCTTGCTTTTTTGTGGAAGTTCTGCGTTTTTATTTATCTTAATATCAATGGGGCCGCTGGCACCAATTCTCGAAATGCCACGGTGGGTATTTTTTCTTTTTTTCGCACCTGTTGTGGGTGTTGAGATTATGTGGTTACTACAAGAGAATCTCGCTGAGTCACTTATAGAGAGTCGAGATAAGTTGCGTGTAACAAGCCGCAAGTGTCGGCACAACGCTCGCAAGCCCGCGCATTTGCGCAACCTCAGTTGAATCATGAAAGGTCTATTCTTTCTGAGTTTTACCTGCATTCTGGTCTTTGGCTGGACGCCAACAAGGCTAAACCCATACGAAGTTTAATCGTCGCTAGAAACGCCTGCCGTTTTTAGCTAAGGTGCACCAGCGATTTTTTAATTGCTAAAGATTTTTCTGAAACCGAGCGGATGGATATGAGTATTCGCCGAGAAGTTATATTTAAATCTACGTGCACATCAGAAATCAACAAGATGGAAGTGCAGTTAATACGGGAGCATGGGTCGAATAATCCAGATGTAGGCTACAACCAGTGGCCAAAATTTAAGACTGTAAACGCACAAAATCAAAATTCGGAATAGGGCGGTAAAGTTTCATTGTGGAGGCGGGACACCAATCACGCCCCGTTTTAATCGACCAAACTCAACAGTGCTTGAAATCTCTTCAACTTAAGGTAACTACTCGCAGGCGCGCTGAATAAAAGTCTTATGCCTTTCGTAACTTTTTCAAGCAGCCCAGTAAGTTGAGTTCCCAATCCATATCTATTGCTTGAGGCGGCTAATAATTATCTACGTCTATATTCTCGGCTAATCAATAATCAGTAGTTTCGCCATTTATCTTCCCATGACATAAAATAAAGACTATGCAAATAATGCAGTCGCAATCTTGGTGTGGATGGGGTAAATGATGAGAAGCCTTGTTTGGTTTAGAAATGATCTTCGAGTAAGCGATAACCCAAGTTTAGTTGCGGCTTGTGAAGCTGGTGATGTCGTGGCGGTTTATATTTGGGTCGACGAGTATCGCGAGAGCTTTCCCATCGCGTGGCGAAAGGTAGATTTGATTCGCCGGCAATTGCTAGAGTTAAAAAACCAGCTTGCTGAGTTTTCGATACCTTTATTGGTGATAAGGTTAAAAGCAGCTGCTGAAATTCCAGCTTGGTTGCAGAACTTCTCGCTGGATAATCAGATAGGGGCGGTTTACTTTAACAACGAATACCCTTGGTATGAACGCCAGCGCGATAAGCAAGTAAGCAATCTATTGCGAGAATCGGGTGTTGAGGTTTTTCGTTTCGATGATCGCGTTATTCTCCCTCCAAGATCAGTTCGAAACGGAAGTGGCGACCCTTACAAGGTTTTCACTCCGTACAAAAATAAATGGCTCTCGTTATTAACCTGCTACAACACTGCACCGTTTCCAAGGCCGCATAAAAAAGTAAGGAAAAGTCCAGGGGTTATTAATTGCAAGCAACAAGTTGATCTCGCTGATGATCGTTGTTTTGGTTGCTTGCCTAATCAGTTTGATGCTTCGCTCTGGCCGGTGGGGGAGCAATATATTCATCAACTGGCTGATGATTTTATTGATCAGAGTATCGAGAATTATCACGTCGATCGAGATGTTCCGAGTATTAAAGGCACATCGAAGCTGTCACCATACTTGGCGATTGGTGTAATTTCTCCACGGCAATTGCTCGCAAAATTGATTTTAAAATACGGTGGGGTTGGTGCGTTAAGCCAAGGAGCGTCCACATGGCTAAGCGAATTAATTTGGCGAGAGTTCTACCAACATTTACTTGTCGACTTTCCGCATCTCGGTCGAGCAAAACCTATGCAAGAGAAAACTATTTTTTTTCCTTGGAGGGGTGAGACGGCCGAATTCGAGGCTTGGAAATCTGCACGCACTGGAATTCCGATTGTTGATGCGGCAATGAAACAGTTGTTGTCTACAGGATGGATGCATAACCGATTGCGAATGGTTGTTGCTTCGTTCTTAACGAAAAATCTCAGGGTCGATTGGCGCCTTGGCGAGCGTTTTTTTATGGAGCACCTCATCGACGGCGATTTTGCAGCAAACAATGGTGGCTGGCAGTGGTCTGCATCTACAGGGGCCGACGCTGCGCCTTATTTTCGAATCTTTAATCCTGTATCTCAGTCGGAACGTTTTGACCCGCGCACGGAGTTTTTATTGGAATGGTTACCTGAGCTGGCTAAGTTGCCGTTGAAGAAACGGCACCATCCGAATGGTGAGGGTTATCTTGAGCCGATCGTTGATCTTAAAGAGTCTCGGAAAGAGACAATAGCCTTGTTTGCGGCGCTCGAGACGCGATTTAAATAACCGCGTATAATTCCGCAAGATTTAAAAAGCGGAGGTGATATATGGCAACAGGTCTTTTATTTAAACGACTGGCTTTAATAGCGTCAACTTTGTTGGTGTGTGGTGCTCAAGCCAATGATTACGTCATCGCCGGTTCTGCGTATAACGTTTCCGATGGCAAGTTATTGTATCGAGAGCTTTATACAAATCTTGATGCTGAAAAAAACGTAACGGTCGATTACACGACGCCCGATGGCGATGTCTTCGCGACAAAAAAACTCTCCTATAAGGGTGAAGTGTTCCAACCGGAATTCGAGTTAAAAGACACCCGCGACGACGAGTTAACTTATGCGCGATTCGAAGGGCCGCATTTGGTTGTAGGCCACGCTTTACGCTACTCACGGCAAGAAAAAATTATTATCGATAACGCAAAGGTGGTTATCGATACCGGCTATGATGCCTATATCCAGCTGAATTGGGATCGGTTAGTTAAAGGCTCCCGGGTCACCTTTCCTTATTTGATCCCCGAGCAGCTCGGGACTCAAATGATGGAAGTGCGTAAGATTAAGGCGACGGAATCACCGCTTTACGATAAAGATATCGGTAAAGATTGGTTATATGTTCGTATTCGACCGACGAAAAAAATTACCGCTATATTTTCTGACCCGATTTATCTTGCGTACGATCCACGTGGTCGTTATTTGATGCGCTTTCAGGGACGTTCGTTAATCGACGATGAAAACAACGTGCCCTGGTATGTACGCATCGATTACCAATACGTGAATTAATGTACCGACAAAAAAGCCAGCGATTGCTGGCTTTTTACGTTAGGCGGCTAATTAAATAAGGCACCGCTGTTTCGACCTTCATAATGCGCGACCCTAAAGTCACTGTGTTAAATCCGGCCTTTTCCAGTAGGTCAATTTCGTAAGGAATGAACCCACCTTCAGGCCCAATGGCGAGTGTTATTTTGCCTGAGGGTGCACGTGGGCATTCGCTTTGCGTATAAGGATGCGCTGCGAGTGCGAGTGAATTGGCGGCAATAGCGGGAAGCTCATCTTCGACGAAGGGTTTGAATCGTTTAATTAAGTGAACTTCGGGTAAGAGGGTGTCGCAACCTTGCTCTAGGCCGAGTACGAGCTGTTCACGAATCGCTTCCTCGCTAAGAAAAGGCGTTTGCCAATAAGACTTTTCTACCCGGTAAGAATTGATTAAATAAATCGACTTAACACCTAGGACGGTCGCAGACTGCAAAATACGCTTGAGCATCTTGGGGCGAGGCAAACCGAGTAGCAGTGTAATGGGTGAGGGTGCGGGTGGCTCATCCGTCAGTGTGCATTTGAGGGTGATTGAGGTTGGCGAAACCTTCATGACCTCGCCACGTCCCATAAGGCCGCCCTCAACACCCGCTTTTAGAGTGTCGCCAACGTTGGGCTGGTGGAATTGAATGATGTGAGTAAGTCGGCGAGTGTCGCTGATGGTCACGGTGCCATCGCAAGCGATTTCTTGCGGCGACAACAAAATGATATTCATAAAAAGCTCAGCGAAAAGAAATGGCGCCCCGGAGACGATTTGAACGTCCGACCTGCCGCTTAGGAGGCGGCTGCTCTATCCAACTGAGCTACCGGAGCAAAGGGGCGCTATTGTAAAAAGATTTTGATCGTATTCCAAGAAAAACTCACAGCCACCGGCGCTAAGCGCGCGCAATTGTTACACTGCCGTTTTCTTGCAGACGATTGCCTTTCGCCGTGTACAGTGAGGGCGAGGGGGTCTGCCCGCGAAGCAAGTTTAATAAATGGTCGATGGTTTGTGCTGAACGCGCAATCAGTTTGCCGTTAATCTCGTTGAGTGTTTGGCATTCTTGAAATTTACGATTAAGTAGCAGCCAGCCTTCGCGTAGCGCGCCGGCACCAGGAATGCGATCCAAATAGTTGTTCCAGCCAGTAGGGTCGGTGGATAAGCCAGCCTCGATTAAGACTTGGTGGCGGATACGGGCGTGTTGGTCGAGATGAGAAATAATGGCGGTTTTCTCGTCGATAAGTTCCCCCAACTCTTGGAGCTGACGGGTCTCGATAAGTGTTTTTTCGCGCTCGAGCAGTGCTTTCAATTTATCGACCGACTGGGTGTCGATTTCGAGCATTTGTTGGATGTGAGACGCTTGAACTGTCATAACTACCTCGTGATTAGTGGCGAAAGATGAAGGTCAATCGACATCGCGAGGTGCCGCCGGTTCTGGGGAAACCGGCGGAGAGATTTTATCCGAGAAGATTTTCTTGGTTAATGAGATTTTCGGCAATGCGTTCAGGGTTGAATTCAAATTTCCCTTCCGCAATTGCGCGCTTGATTGCCTCGACCTTTTCCATGTCCACGTCTGGCGTGCTGGCAATTTTACTTTGTAGGCGAGTCATCCCTTGTGCCTCTTGGCTTAGCAGCACCTTATCGCCTTCGTTGCTTGGCGCGGCTGAAGGTGCCGGCGTAGTCGAAGATTTAACCTCGATGGGCGCCGAACCATTACGATTCTGACTGGCGCGGGTGCCAATATTGATGTTGTTGATATCGAAAATCATACATTTCCCCAGATAAACAGTTTTACGTCGGGCGCCATTATAAGTGAAAGCTGGCTAATAATAAGCCTCTTATCACTAATGGACTCCTGCTATCTAGGTTGTCGGCAGGCTTTCCCGATGCTTTAGCAGAAATTTACCTTCGTTGTGGTAAATGAGAGGTTCATCACAATTAAGGCTAATTCTGCACTCGAACGACGTTCAATTGACCTTCACTTGCCCTATTGCAATAACTGTGCCGCTCACCACACGTTTAGATTGATTATTGCGCACACGAATAGACTGGGAGAGGCGCCCATCGCTAAGAGCCGTGCCTTCAACATTGATAGTGATGCCACCAGCATTGGAAATAATTTGTACGAGATCATTGCGGCGAATAAGGGTTGGCTCATCCAGTGCGGCTGGCGCGAACACGGTGTTTTTCCCGATATTGCGTTTTAGTTCTTTACCGACCAACTCATTGATATCAGTAATAATTTTGTAGCGGTAGTTACTAATGTTAAGCGCTTGATAATGCACATCTTCGAGCGTGAGGAGGTGACCGCGCATTAAGTCTTGAGCCGCGACGGGCACCTCTTTATAGATAGAAACCTGAGCGGGAATATAGAGCGACCAGTTATTTCGGTCGTTGCAATTAATTTGTACGTGGATATTGCCGCCTTGGTCATGTGGGTCGCGCGCGTCGAATTCGAGTGAGGTTTGGCACAGTCTTTGACCAACACGTGGATCGAGGTTACCAAGTGTAATCTCCACCTTGTCATCGCTCGCGTAATGATCCGCCAAAAAACTGGCAGTTAGCGATTTTAACTGTGCTGGCGTGTACACCTTGGTGGGGCTCGTGGCGAAGCTGTTGAGCGAAGAGCCGAAAAGGGCGACCAAGACGAGCACTTTAAATATGGCGATTGTGAGATTTTTATGTCGATGGCCATCGCCGGCGAAATAATCTGTCAGTGTGGACCGCAAAGACATAAAGTATCCTATTCTCTCAAGATCAAATGAAACCGTGGCAATTCATTAAAGGTTGCCAACATTTTGCCGATATCTTGGCAGACATTTTATAAAGAGCAAAGTTTGTGCCCTTGGGTGCGTAGATAAATATCGAGGTTTGGCATGGCGGGAGTAATGGACAGCGTTAATCAGCGGACTCAGCTGGTTGGCCAAAACCGTTTGGAATTACTGCTGTTCCGGTTGAATGGTCAGCAGCTTTACGGGATCAACGTCTTCAAAGTCAAAGAGGTGCTTCAATGCCCACCCCTAAGTGCGATTCCCGGTCGTAGCGAAGTGGTGCGTGGTGTCGCGCATATTCGCGGCGGTACGATTTCGATTATGGATATGAACCTTGCCATTGGCAAACGTCCGTTGGCCGATATCGAAAACTGCTTTGTGATTATCACAGAGTACAATCGCACCTCTCAGGGCTTTTTGGTTCGAGGTGTCGAGCGAATCGTCAATATGAATTGGGGTGATATTCATCCGCCTCCAGAAGGTGCAGGTAAAGAGCACTATTTAACTGCCGTGACGGAAGTTGATGGTCAGTTAGTGGAAATCATCGACGTCGAGAAAATTCTTGCTGAAGTATCACCACTGCGGGCAAATGTTTCGAGTGATTTGATTGAAGATGGTATTTCAGAAACTTTTATTCAGCGTCGCGTGTTGATCATCGACGACTCAACCGTCGCTCGTAAGCAAATTCAGCGGGTGATGGAGGATATGGGTATCGAAACGGTTGTCGCAAAAAATGGGCGAGAGGGGTTTGAGTATTTAGAGTCGATGCTCGCCGAGGGTAAAGACCCATACGCCGAACTGTTGATGATTATTTGCGATATCGAGATGCCAGAGATGGACGGTTACACCTTTACGGCCGAGGTGAAAGCGCATCCGCGGTTAAAAGACTTCTATATCATTTTGCACACATCGCTCAGCGGTGTGTTCAACCAGGCGATGGTGCAAAAAGTGGGTGCTGACGATTTCTTGGCGAAGTTCCAGCCAGATGAACTCGCACGTTGCGCCAATAGCCGAATTATGGCAATTTCGGGGCAGAGTCTTCTTAAGCAAGAAGCTGACGCCTAATATTGCTATAATCACAGCTCGTTTCGGTGCTTCTTTCGTGGATGGTGGCGGTAGGCTGCTACCCACAGGTTTAAATATATGTTTACAAAACCCCCTTCGATAGATCTAGCGGGATTTCAAAATGTCGATCAGGCAGACTTCAATTTATTTCGTCAATTTTTAGAAGAAGCCTGTGGCATTTCATTGGGTGACAACAAGCAGTATCTGGTGACTAACCGTATTCGTCGAATTCTGGATGAATATCAGCTCAAAACCTTGGGCGAGCTTGTGGTGTTGTTGCGCCAAGGTTTTAACCGAAAGTTACGAGAACAAGTGATCGATGCCATGACAACTAATGAAACCTTTTGGTTTCGCGACGTCTACCCCTTCGAGAACCTCCAAAACAAATTATTGCCTGACCTGATGCAGCCACATTTGCGGATGCAAGGTGCGGTTCGAATTTGGTCAGCTGCCTGTTCCTACGGACAAGAACCTTACTCGATTAGCATGGTGGTTGAAGAATACAAGCGCTCGGCGATGGGGGTATTGCCACGCCCTGTCAGTATTATCGCTACCGATCTGTCGTCGACGGCGCTCGAACAGGCTAAGTCTGGCGTTTATGACAAATTATCGATTATTCGCGGGTTGAGCCAAGAAAAACTGGAACGCTATTTTGATAAAACTTCGGACAATCAATGGCAAGTGAAGCAGGCGGTGCGCGAGCGTGTTGAATTCCGGTCGCTCAATCTTTTGGATTCTTACTCGAGCCTTGGCAAGTTCGACATAGTGTTCTGCCGCAATGTGCTTATCTATTTCAATGCTGATTTAAAGCGAGAAATTATGCGTAAGATTCACGCCTCGCTAAAACCCGGCGGTATATTGTATTTGGGCTCGTCTGAAGGTTTGGCGGGAGCATCGGATTTGTTTGAGATGGTTCGGTGTGAACCAGGCATTTTATATCGAGCAATTTAACTCCTTACACATTTAACACAAAAAGGCGCTTCGGCGCCTTTTTGTGTTTCTAACTGGCGATTCTCTACCAGTGACATTTTGGGGTGAGTATACATAGCCGTTGGCGAACTATTGGCAGTCGTAAAGAGGCAATCAACCTTTGCCAGCGCGGCCAAATCCGGCGGTAAAACATTGCCGCTCACGAATATTCTCTCGACTCGAACCGGTGGAACTTCCCTCTAAACCACGCGAAATCAAGGGTTTAGATTATTTTTGTTCTGCTGGCACGCACATTGCTTTATTGCTCGTAACAACGAATTAACTGTCAAAAAGTTGCGAGTAACCCATGACAATTTCATTTTCAAAAGCATTAGGTATTCACGAAACAGCGTTGAACTTTCGTTCAGATCGCGCCGCTGTGTTGGCCAATAACCTCGCCAACGTCAATACGCCTAACTACAAAGCCCGCGACCTTGATTTCCGTCAGGCGCTCTCTCAACAAATGAATGGCACCTCCAGCACATTTTCGGCCCAAACGACTCACGCGCGTCACATCGAAGCCAGCACTTTTTCCAATGATGATGGGGGCCTTTTGTATCGCGTACCGCATCAGCCCTCCATCGACGGCAACACGGTTGAAGACCAAATTGAACATGCGGAATACATGAAGAACGCGCTGGCGTTTCAATCGAGCTTTCAGTTTTTGAACAGTAAATTTACAGGTTTGCGTTCGGCCATTCGCGGCGA
This sequence comes from Cellvibrio sp., assembly GCA_051885175.1. Lineage (GTDB taxonomy): Bacteria > Pseudomonadota > Gammaproteobacteria > Pseudomonadales > Cellvibrionaceae > Cellvibrio. The sequence continues at coordinate 49,765 of JBJEWS010000011.1, read as the reverse complement.
ATAGTTGATTTAAAGGCGGACAGACTATGGCATTAGGCACTATTTTCGATATCGCAGGTACGGGGATGAACGCGCAAAGTCTGCGTTTAAACACCACTGCAAGTAACTTGGCAAACGCCCAATCAGCAAGCTCGAGTGTGGACGAGGTTTACCGTAGCCGTCAGCCGGTTTTCGCGGCGCTCCACAATCAAGCAATGGTGGCGGCAGTAGAAGGCCAAGCCTCTGAAAACGAAATGGCCGCCGGTGCTGGCGTTAAGGTGATGGGGATTGTCGAGAGTGATGCGCCGCTTGAGCGACGTTACGAACCAGGTCACCCTAAAGCCGACCCCGATGGCTACGTCTATTACCCCAACGTCAATCCTGTCGAAGAGATGGCCAATATGATTTCGGCGTCACGCTCATTTCAAATGAACGTAGAGGTGATGAATTCGGCTAAGCAAATGCTTCAACGTGTTTTAACTTTGGGGCAGTCATAGGAGCGGTAAATTATGTCGACAGCAATTAACTCGACAAGCAATGTGTTCGATAGCTACAGCAGCACAACTAAGCATGCAAAAGTGTCGACTGGCAACGAGCTAGGGCAGAGCGCTTTTTTAGAATTGATGATTGCGCAAATGAACAACCAAAACCCTTTGTCGCCGCAAGATAACACCGAGTTCGTCGCCCAGTTGGCACAATTCAGTAGTGTTGAAGGGCTTGAGCGCCTAAATAATAACTTCACCAATTTTATGTCTAACAACGCGCTACAGGCGTCGTCTTTGGTGGGACGCAGCGTGTCGGTTCAAACCGACAAGAGTACGCTTTACTCTGGTGGCGTGGTCTCGGGTAGTGTCGAATTGCCATCCAGTGTTGGCGATATGCAAATGAACATTTACGACAATGCCGGCGCTTTGGTCCAGAGCATTCCTGTTGGTATGGCTGAAACGGGCGAAAACGTTTTCCGTTGGGACGGACAATATCTTGAATTCAATGGCGAACTTTTAGGATGGGAAGCCGGTGAGAGTGCCGTGACCTCGGGCGAATATCGCTTTGAAGTGACCGCCACCCAAGATGGAAAACGCGAAGCCATAAGCACTTTCTTAAGCGCCAATATTAATAGCGTGACCATGGCTGATGGCGGCTCCTTGATTCTCAATTTGGCGGGAATCGGTGCGGTCAACGTCAATGAAGTCAAACAATTTAACTAGCGTTAGCAGAGGTACATCATGTCTTTCAATACAGCATTAAGTGGAATTCGCGCTGCGAATATCGACCTCAAAGTGACCGGCAATAACATTGCTAACGCAGGTACGACTGGTTTTAAATCGTCGCGAGCAGAATTTGGCGATGTTTACACCAGCACCTTGTTGGGGTCGACTAAAACGGCCGCTGGTTCAGGTGTTAACTTATTGGCAACGCGTCAGCAATTCAGTCAGGGCAATCTTAAATATACATCCAACTCGCTCGACTTGGCCATTAACGGTTCTGGATTTTTCGTTGTAAACGATCAGGGTCAGCAACTTTATACGCGTGCCGGTTCCTTCGGTCTGGATAAAGAAGGCAATGTGGTAAGTGCAACGGGCGCTAACCTGATGGGCTACGAAGCAAACGAAGATGGCAACATCAGTGGTGTGTTGTCGCCGCTAAAAATTAACGTCAATACTCAAACGCCTCGCGCGACTACCGCCGTTGCGGCAAGTTATAACCTCGACTCGACCGAAACTGTATTGGAGTCTACTGGTACTTCGTTTTCAACCAACGGCGCGTCTGTAGGTGTGCCAGTATTGGGCATTAAAGAGGCAACTCATACTGAGCTTGCATCCACAACGCCGGTGCCAGGCAATTTGTCCTTCGATGGCAACCCAGTGACCTTCACTGTGACGCTCGAGGGCTCTCAGCCCGACGGTAATCCGCGCAGCACCACGGTACAGCTAAATACTGGCACCAACTTAACGCCCGACCGCGTGGCTGAATACATCAATAGCGCCATTTATAGCTCCGCCGATCCGATCAATGTCCAAGCGGTCGTTCGTGGCGGAAACTTAGTGTTTCAAGACCTTGCCAAAGGCGCACCTTCAACCATTACGGTTTCGGGAGTATCCGGTAGCAACCCATTAGCAGGTGTATTGAACTCTTTAGGCACCAGCACTCCTGGTCAGCCACAAGCTAACAATGGTTATGGTGCTCAAACTCTATCAATTCGTTCACCTAATGGTGAAGAGTTCACCCACACCAGTGTGTCGGGCGCTTCTGCAGCAGAGACCGCAGCAAAATTGAATTCGATTGCAGGTTTTACCGCAACGGCTAGTAACAAAGCGACCATCACGCTCAACCCCGCAAACCCAAACGAGCGCATTAATGCTGATCGCAACTTGGTATTAAATGGTGTGGTTCTGCGCGGTGAGACAGCCAGTGAATTGGTGGCTGAAATTAACTCTCTTACGACTTCAACCTTGCCAGGAATTACCGCAGCGATCTCTACGGATCAACAGTATCTCGAGCTTAACTCCAGCATCGGCGTCGATTTTAACTTCTCGTTCATTGATAACGGTGCGGTGACCGGCGCAGGGCGCATCGAAGTTAAAGCCCGCCCCGAAGCAACGCCTCAGCAAATCGCCTCTAACGATTTTGATCAAGCGGTTGTCGTGGGTGGAACGCTTAATGTGATGATGGCGGAGGGTTATGAAATCACAGGGAGCGAGCCGCAAATTGGTAACATCATGGAACCTTTGGGCCCACTGACTTTCACTTCAGTGCCCATCAACGCTTTCGATCCCAAAAACCAAGATACCTATAACCACGCGTCGTCCGCACGTATTTTCGACAGCTTAGGTAATGAGCATGTGTTAACGAAGTTTTTTGTTAAGCAGCCTTATTCCATCGAAGATCCGTCAACGTCGCCAAACCATTGGAAAATGTACGTTCAAATTGACGGCCAAAATGTTGGCGACCCTGATCCAACTCTGTCGCCGCCTGCCAATATGGAAGCGACCATGGCTTCGTTTAACGTGCATTTCAATATGGACGGAACGCTCAACAAGCAGCTGACCGACACCATGTTGATTTCCAACTGGACACCTTTGGATAAGAACGGTGATCCGATTGGTGCGCTTGCGCCCTTGAACGTGTTGCAAGGTGGAACTTTGCCGGTGCCAGAGCCAGCCACCAGTTCTAACTTTGAAATTACTTTGGACGATACCACGCAATTTAGTTCTAAATTTGCAGTGGAAGATTTGAGTCAAAACGGTTACACCACCGGACGCTTGGCAGGCCTTGATGTCGGTTCCGACGGTATTGTATTTGCTCGGTTCACCAACGGAGAAGCGCAGGTTCTCGGTCAATTAGCCTTGGCGAATTTCAACAACGTCGACGGACTTAAACCAGTTGGTAGCACTATGTGGGCCCAAACCTACGAGACCGGCGAAGCCATTATCGGTTTGCCGAACACTTCGTCTTTGGGTGATATTTCTTCGGGTGCGATTGAAGAATCTAACGTTGATTTGTCCGAGCAGTTAGTGAACTTAATTATTGCGCAGCGCAATTACCAAGCGAACGCCAAAACTATCGAAACCGCCAACGCCACTACGCAAACCATTATCAACCTCCGATAATTTTTTTGAAGTAGTCCTTACCAAAATAAGCGGCAATTGTTTGCCGCTTATTTTGTTTGTTTATTATTTTTGCGAAATATTTTTCCATTTCCTACCTAAAGTTCGTGAATTTAATTGCGTCGGGCTAATTAATCACGCCATTCACGTTCAATTACGTCTTCCTTAAAAAATTGCCATCTTGGCACCTTGCTTGCAGTAATCCTCTCAGACAGGTTTTTTTCGAGTGATTCGATAAAACCGCCAATTTTTTAACACCCGTTACTGAGGGGTCAAACGTGGATAAAGCGCTATTTATTGCCATGACGGGAGCCAAGCACAACATGCTGGCTCAAGCCAATCGCGCCAATAATTTGGCAAACGTAAACACCACCGGCTTTCGTGCCGATTTTGAACAATCGCGTTCGATGGGCGTTTATTACGGTGATGGTTTACCCACGCGCGCCTACGCGATGACCGAATCACCACGCGCAGATTTTTCGCAAGGCGCACTTATTTCGACGGGTGACGATCTTGATATCGCGATTCAAGGCGAAGGTTTTGTTGCGGTACTTGCCCCCGATGGCACCGAGGCTTACACCCGCAACGGCGACTTGGCCATCGATGCTAACGGCAATTTACTTACCGAAAACGGCTTACCCGTAATGGGAGCCGAAGGGCCGATTAACGTTCCCGAAAATCAACGCATTCATATCGCCACCGACGGCACAATTTCGATGATTGGTTTGGGTGAAGGCCCAGAAGCCATCGTTGAAGTCGCGCGTATCAAATTAGTAAACCCTGATATTCAAAATCTCGAGAAAGGTAACGACGGATTGTTTCGTCAGCGCGATGGTTTAATCGCGGCACAAGCCGACGAGGTTAGCGTCATGCAAGGCATGCTTGAGGGAAGTAACGTAAATGCGGTTGCCGAATTTACCCAGGTAATGAGCTTGTCTCGTCAATACGAAATGCAAATCAAAGTGATGAAAGCGGCTGAAGAAAATAGCGCTGCATCCACCCAACTTATGCAATTGTCTTAAGACTTTTGAGATTTAGCGGAGAGTAATTATGCACGCTGCACTTTATGTAAGTAAGACGGGCCTCGCGGCTCAAGATAAACAGCTGACAACGATTTCAAACAACCTTGCTAACGTGGCTACCGTTGGTTTTAAACGCGACCGCGCCGTCTTTGAAGATTTGCTTTACCAAAACCAACGTCAACCTGGCGGCCAGCAAACTCCGGATACCCAATTACCATCGGGTTTGCAATTGGGTGCGGGTACCCGGGTAGTCGCGACACAAAAAGAATTTACCACCGGCAACATTCAAATCACCGACCAGAGCCTTGATGTGGCGATTGATGGTCGCGGCTTTTTACAAATCCAGTTGCCTGACGGCACCTTGGCTTACACCCGCAACGGCCAATTCCAGATTAATGGGGAAGGGCAACTGGTGAATGCCGACGGCTATTTATTAGACCCCGCGATATTCGTACCCGAAGGTATTAACAAAATTAGCATTGGCACCGATGGTAGTGTAAACGGCTTTACGCCAACCGACCCAAACCCACAACCACTTGGTGATATCACGCTAACCGATTTTATTAATCCGTCTGGCCTTCAAGCCGTGGGTGGAAATTTATTTTTAGAAACCGTTGCCAGTGGTGCACCAATTCAAGGTGTGCCAGGCGAGAACGGTTTGGGCTCGCTTAAGCAGGGCATGTTAGAAGGCTCGAACGTCGACATCGTTGAAGAAATGGTCAACATGATTACCACTCAGCGCGCTTATGAAATGAACTCTAAAGTTGTTTCAGCTGCCGACCAGATGCTGCAATTTATTACGCAAACATTGTAATTGAGGTGATGTATGACGGCCTTTAATTGTTCTCGACTCATTTCTGCAAGCCTTGTGGCACTGGCCGCACTCAATCTTGGTGGCTGCTTTACCAACAAAAAACCACTTAAAGATGATCCAAAATATGCACCCACTGTTGCGCCGAGTATTCCTGTGGTGAATCGCACGGCAGGCTCGCTTTATCAAGAAGCTTATGGAATGAGTTTGTTTAACGATCGTAAAGCGTTAAACGTGGGCGACGTCATTACTATCACGCTTAGTGAGCGAACTGTCTCGCGTAAATCGGCGGGAGTGAATGTGTCAAAAAGCTCGAACAATTCGTTGAGCACTGGCCGCTTTTTAGACATGGGCCTTGGTAGCCTCGCGGGTAATATCGAACAAACCCGTGATTTTACTGGCGATTCCGATGCAGACCAAAGCAACAGTTTGCAAGGCAATATTACGGTTACCGTCGCTGAAGTTTTACCTAACGGAAATCTTGTTGTTCGCGGTGAAAAATGGATCACGCTTAATCGCGGCGATGAATTTATTCGTATCAGTGGAATTGTGCGTGCGGAAGATATTTCGCCCGATAACACCATTATTTCTACCCGATTGGCCGATGCGCGCATCTCTTACAGCGGCAGCGGCGAGCTTGCCGAGGCGCAACGAATGGGTTGGTTAACGCGATTTTTTAACAACGTAATTTGGCCCATCTAAGCCTAGGTGAGAAGTATGAAAAAGTTTATTTGGACCCTCGCATTTTTTCTATTCGCCCAGCCGGTATTGGCTGAGCGAATTAAAGATATGGCAAGTGTTGCGGGCGTTCGCTCTAACCAGCTGGTTGGTTACGGCTTGGTCGTGGGCTTGGATGGCACTGGCGACCAAACGACTCAATCGCCTTTTACCACCCAATCGTTTAATAGCATGTTAAAGCAATTTGGTATTACGGTGCCCGAAGGCGCACGGATGCAAATGAAAAACGTGGCGGCTGTCATGGTGCAGGCGGAGTTGCCTGCATTTGCCAAACCCGGTCAGCCCATTGATGTGACTGTGTCTTCGATTAGTAATGCTAAAAGTTTGCGCGGTGGAAGTTTATTAGTGACGCCACTTAAAGGCTTGGATGGAAAAGTTTACGCCGTCGCTCAAGGTAATTTAATTGTGGGTGGCTTAAGTGCAACCGGCAGTGACGGTTCAAAAGTGACCGTCAATATTCCAAGTGCGGGTCGCATACCTAATGGCGCACTGGTCGAGAAAATGGTCGAGACAAACTTTGCCGCAGGTCAGCCGATTATCTTCAATTTAAATCGCGCCGACTTCACCACCGCCAATCGTTTGGCGCAAACCATCAACGAATTTTTAGGGCCAGATACCGCGCGCCCGCTAGATGCTGTATCTGTCGCAGTCGATTCGCCGCAAAATCCAGCACAACGGGTAAGTTTTATCTCGATGCTCGAGAATCTAGAAGTTACCCCGGGCGAAGAAGCTGCGAAAGTTATTATTAATTCCAGAACTGGCACGATTGTTGTTGGTAAAAATGTACGCGTGTCACCGGTGGCGGTAACTCACGGAAGTTTGACGGTTTCGGTCGCGGAAACCTTAACCGTGAGTCAGCCCAACGAATTTGGTCAAGGTCAAACGGTGGTGGTGCCCAACAGCAATATCAATGTGGATGAAGAAAAACATCCCATGTTTAAGTTTGCTCCGGGTGCCAGCCTCGATGACATTGTTCGCTCGGTCAACAACGTGGGCGCATCCCCAAGTGACTTGATGGCGATTTTAGAAGCCCTAAAAGAATCGGGCGCATTAAAAGCTGAACTGGTTGTGATTTAAAGGTAAGACTTATGAATCTCTTAATGGAAACTGCATCCTCGCAAGCAAAATTGGTCAAAGACTCGGTATTTGATCAACGCGGGTTGCAGTCCATTAAGCGTCTTGATGGCGAACAAACGCCAGAAGCTATGCGTGAAGTAGCAAAAAAGTTTGAAGGCATGTTATTGCAACAAATGCTCAAAACCATGCGTGAAACTAACGAAGTTTTTGCCCAAGACAGCTACTTCAATAGCAATGAAGAAAAGTTTCACCGCGACATGATGGATCAACAAATGGTGATCAATCTCACCAGCGGTCGCGGCATTGGTATTGCTGATCATTTTTATAAACACATGATGGCTAAATACGAAAACGCCATGAAAAAGCCGGTATCAACGGTTGATGGCACACTTGAAACGTCGGCTAAAGCTATGCCACTTGCTAATCGTGATACGGCAATGCCACTTAACTCGGTGTCGACAACTTCCGGTAATGAAGCTAAGACATCGACAAATTTACTCGCAAGCCTTGAGCGCGAACTTGAGCAATTGATGAAGTCTTCTAACAACGAGCAGCATCGTCTTGCGCATACGCCAGAAGAGCTTCTTGCGCGCCAGCAAGATAAAGCCTGGATGGGCGATCACTTCACCAAAGAAGCCGGATTTGATGGCCGCTCGCCATTTATCGACTTTAGTAAAACTCTGGCCGGATCGGGAATTAAACGTGCAGAGGGCGCGTCTCAGCTGGTTTATTTTGGTTCAACACCATCATCATTTAACGCTCATGCAAAAACCCAAGAGCAGCGCAATTTCGTCGAAAAAATTCGCCCACATGCCGAAAAAGCAGCTAAAGAATTAAACCTTGATGCCAATGTTTTAGTGGCTCAAGCCGCGCTTGAAACCGGTTGGGGAAAACACATTATTCACACCAAGCAAGGTGAAAACTCGTTCAATCTTTTTAATATCAAAGCCAACAGCAATTGGTCTGGCGATCGCGTTTCGGTATCGACTTTAGAGTATTACCAAGGCGTTGGCCGCAAAGAGAATGCGCAGTTCCGTAAATATGATAGCTACGAGCAAAGCTTTTCGGATTACGTGAGTTTGATCAAAAACAACGGTCGCTATTCCGATGCAGTTGCCGTTAGCCACGATGCGGAAAAGTATGCAGAAGCCTTGCAGGCAGCGGGCTATGCCACCGATCCAAACTACGCGCAAAAGATTAAGCAATTACTTAAAAATGAAATTATCAATGCCGCACCTAAGGTTGCTGCATTTTCCAAATCTGTGTTATCGGATGCTGCAGGCAGCATCTCGCGCTTTGTGGAGTAAGTTATGTCGGGTTTATTATCGAATGCCATTTCGGGATTGCAGGCGAGTCAAAATGCGCTGCGAACATCCGGTCATAATATTGCGAACGCCGATACACTTGGATTTTCCCGTCAAGAAGTCAAATTCGAAAGCCGCCCTGGGCAATATATCGGCACGTCTGGCTTTATCGGTAGCGGTGTTAACACAGTATCTATCGAGCGTGTTATCGATGATTTTGTTACTAAACAACTAAGAACCGACACCTCCGCATTCAGTCAGCTCGATAGCTACCATTCTTACATTACTAAAATTGACAACTTACTGGCGGATACTAAAACTGGCCTTAATACTAATATTGAAAACTTTTTTAACGCACTGCAAAGCGCTAACAACGACCCATCCGATAACTCTTCGCGTCAGTTGGTGATTAACCAAGCCAATGCTTTATCGAGCAAACTGCATAATTTGTTTGAACGCATCGACGAAATTCATCACAGTGCGAATAGTGATATTGCGAGTGTTGCCTCGCAGATCTCGTCTCTCGCCAAAAATATTGCATCGCTTAACCAATCCATCGGTGAAGCCTCGGCCTCGGCTGCAAATCAAAAGCCCAACGATTTGTTAGATAAGCGCGACCAAGCCTTGCTCGAGCTCTCTAAACTCACCAGTATTCAAACCACCACTTCCAGCAATGGCGATATCAATGTCACTATCGGCAGTGGGCAAGCGTTGGTGCTTGGTAATATGGCGAGCAGCCTCAGTGTGCAACAAGATGGCCGTGTGCAAATTAGTGCGGCATCGGGTGCGTTCACACTATCTACCGAGATTATGGGTGGAAAAATTGGTGGCCTCATGCGTTTTCGCGACGAGGTTATATCGCCAAGCCTTAATCAATTAGGCTTAGTGGCGGTCACACTTTCAGACGAAATCAATCGCTTGCAGTCGCAAGGCATCGATTTGGATGGGCAATTTGGCTCGCCAATGTTTAGCGATATTAATAGCGATTTAGCGATTCAAAATCGCGTAGTTCACGCCGCCACTAACGCAGCACCACAAGATCGATTGATGACGGTCACGATCGACGATACATCAAAATTAACCGCCAGCGATTATCAGCTTAAAATTGTGCCCAACACGCTCAACTATGTGATTACCCGTGAGAGTGACGACAAAATTGTGACTCAAGGGATGCTGAGCGGTACTTATCCGGTGAGTTTATCCTTTGATGGCATTACCGTTAATTTGCAAGGCGGCAGCTTTCAGGGAGGCGATAGCTTCACTATTCAGCCAACTCGCCAAGCGGCTAAGCAAATGGAAGTCTTACTGTCGCGGCCAGAAGATTTGGCATTAGCCTCTCCACTTCGCACGGGTGCGAGCGCGAGTAACTCCGGCAGTGGTCAAGTCAGCTTAGGTAAAGTGTTAAGTACAACCGGTGCGGATGGAAAAACGCTCGATTTATTCGCGACCGAAGGCCAGTTATCGCCACCAATGATTGTTCGATTTACTTCCGCGACCACTTACGAAGTGCTCGATAACTCGGACCCGGCGAATCCAAAACCCTTAAGCCCTCCCATTGCCGAACAAACTTTTACACCCGGTATTAACAATAAAATTTTTGGCGAAAATAAAGGCGAAACTTTTATTGAAGGAAATGGCGCTCGCACTGGATTACCGCAAGGCCGTACAGCGTCGACAGGGCTGGCGCCCGGTAGTGTATTGAGCAATCAATATTTAGCGGAGCAGTTGCGTTTTACCACGATTGCGGCCAATGGCAGCGCGAGTACTCAGACGATCACTACCAGTGCGGGTGCATCTGCGGCACAAACGGCAAGTATGCTTAACTCCTTGCCGGGCGTTACGGCTAATGCGTCTACGCGAGCGACGATTAATAATTTATTGATCGCACCGGCGGATACCAGTTTGCCCACGCAAATTAGTATTAATGGTGTGAACCTTTTGGGTATCGCCAATTCCGGTACTGAATACGCACAAGATGTTCCGAATCTAACGGACACCGCAGCGTTAAATGATTATCTTGCAAAGCAAATTAACAGCAATCCGAGTTTAGCTGCACAGGGTATTCGTGCGACAAGCTCGTCGAATCCAGTTACCGGCGCTCCAGAATTGCAGTTGGTTTCCTCGATCGGTGAAAACCTTGATATACGTTTAGTTGCATCGGGCGCGTCGAGCTTCGATGTTAACGACGCATCGGGTAATCCTAATGTGCGCCTCACTGGTTCCAATCTTGGTGGCGGCGAGCAGACCGGAATTTTAGTCGGCGGAAAAATTGATTTAGTGTTGGCCGAAGGTAAATCCCTCGCGACAGCACCAACGGATAGCCCGCTGTTTGGTGATAGCACGGCAGCCAACTTCGCTCAATCTAATTACCGTGGTATTCAAATTGAAATTTCGGGCCAGCCAGCGGCAGGTGATGTGTTTACCATTGGTTTCAATAACGACGCCGCCAACGATAACCGCAATGGCGTCGCCATGGTGGATTTACAAACCAAAGGCATCACCAACTCAGGTTCTAGAACCATCGGCCAAACCTATACCAAACTGGTTGAAGATATAGGCACAAAATCCAATCTATCGAAGATTAATTCCGAAGCCAGTAAAAGTTTATTGATGCAAACCCAATCAACTCGTGATGGTATTTCGGGTGTGAATCTCGACGAAGAGGCAGCGAATTTGATTCAGTTTCAACAAATGTATCAAGCGAACGCACAGGTCATTAACGTTGCGCGTCAGCTATTCGATACGTTATTAAATTCGCTCTAGAACTTAATTTTTCCGCGAGTTTTACATTAACCTTTAAAAGCACCTTCGGGTGCTTTTTTATTTTCTAAATAAACCAATATTGGAACGAAACCTGCACTAGTTTGGTTAGAGAATATTTTCGGCAATTTTTTGCCGCTAGTTTGGCAGGAGTAAAACATGCGTGTATCAACCTCACAGATTTATAACATTGCCAACGTGGGAATGACGCAAGCGCAATCGTCTGTGACAAAAACCCAAGAGCAAATGGCAAGTGGTAAAAAGCATTTGTCTCCGGCTGACGATCCTGTCGCGGCAGCGGGTTTGTTGCGTTTAAAAACCGAATTATCGCGAATCGAACAATTCGGAAAAAATATCGACATCGCGCAAAACAACCTTGAACTTGAAGAATCCACACTCGCCTCGGTAGAGACGCTGTTGCAGCGTATGCGACAAATCGGCATTGCGGCAGGTAACACCGCCGTACTCACCGCGGATGATTACAAGGCTTATGCGGTCGAGATCGAAACGCGCATTCAAGAATTATTCAATTTACAAAACACTCGCAACGCTTCTGGGCAGTATATTTTTGCGGGCTATCAAAGCGGTTCGCCAGCTTTTGCGACCGACGGCGGCGGCAATTATTCGTTTGCTGGCGACCAAGGCAGTATGTCGGTACAGGTGTCGGCACTTGTAAGCATCACCGCCTACGATTCCGGCGCTCGTGTATTTGAAGATATCCCAAGCGGTCACAATACATTCAGAACTCGCGCCAGCGAATCTAATCAAGCGGTTCCCCCGGCCATTATTAGTGTCGGCAACGTGGTCGACCAAGAAGCCTTCGATAAACTTTATCCCAACGATTTAAAAGTCACCTTTAACCGAAGTGGTACGGGCGAAGTCACTTACGATGTGACCGAGCAGCCGAGCGGCAAAAAATTGGTGATGGCAGAGCCTTACCAAGCAGGGCAAGACATCGAAGTCGCCGGAGCGCGCTTTCACATTGTCGGCACACCTTACGCCGGTGAACCCGCTAAGCCTGCGACCTTCGATTTTGCTGGCATAGCACCGATGGATTTCACCGGCGCTGCAAGAACCATCACTTTGCAAGTTGGCAGTCAAACCGAGACTTTCACACTCGATACGAATATTACTTCCGCAGCGGAGTTGGCCACAGCCTTGGGTGGTACAGCGGAAAATGCCGCTAAATTAGAGCGCCTTGGTTTAACTGTGGATGCCAATGGTTTGTCATCGCCTTCGGGGGCGAATATCAGTTTACGCAGTGGCTCACCGGAGACAGACACTTTGTTCGGCGTTGCAACCCAAGGACAGGGGACCATTACCACCAATGGCCAGCGCGCGCTTGAAGGCGACAGCTTTTTTGCCGAATCAACCGATAAAGAAAGTATTTTAACCACGCTCTCGCGTATGGCTCAGGCAATGCGTGCGGTGGAAAATAATTCTGAAAGCAAAGCCGAGCTTTCTAAAATGGTCAGCAAAAGCGTTACCAACTTGACCAATGCCATTTCGAATATCACGGTAATGCAGGGCGAGGTGGGTGCGCGATTAAACACCATCGAAAGCTCTAAAGCGCTTAATTTGGATGTTAAGCTCAGCACCCAAACCGTAATATCCAGCATGGAAAGTTTGGATTACGCCGACGCAACTATCCAACTCAAAATGCAAACATTGGTGTTAGAAGCAGCTCAACAAAGCTTCTCGAAAGTAAGCCAATTGACCTTGTTTAATTATCTATAACTTATTTTTGAACTTTTGATTTAATGCGAGTAAAAGAGGCTAATGCCTCTTTTATTTTTTATACTCTGGGCAAGCCACTCGCGCTGCCACGCTAACTTATTAAATAGGTGATTTCATGCATCCCGTTATCGATCAAATGACTGCCGTCATTAACATTACCGACCGTTTATTGCTTTCCGCACAAAAAGACGAGTGGGAAGGTTTTGATGAGGCGTTGGCGGAGCGCCAGGCGCTCTTGGAAGCCATTAAGGCCGACGGCGCCATAGAATCGACAGTAACCGACGGTTATGGAGAGTTGGCCGCGGAGTTATTGCAGCGTATTACCGAACAAAACGAGACAATGCATAAAATCGCCACCGAAAAACACGAAGCCATCAGCGCTGAAATGGCGACAATGGTGAAAGGCGACAAAGTGAAAACGGCCTATAAACTCTAATTCGCGAAAATTAATTAACGGTAAATCAATCACTTATGGCAGTTTTTTATCAAAGTTAAAAAAAATGTCATTTCGCTCTAAAGCTCCTAAAGAAAGTGTCGATAACCTAGTCAGAAGTGCTGATAACGCTGTTGACTTCAGGCTTCATCAACATCGTGTGTCAGACCACCAAGACTGCGCACAGGAATAAACTTTAGGAGATTCCATCATGGCTCTTGTTATTAATACCAATACCGCGTCACTCAATGCTCAGCGTCAATTGATGAACTCTGGTTCTGCTTTAGACAAAGCTACTGAGCGCTTGTCTTCAGGCAACCGCATTAACTCAGCTAAAGATGACGCTGCTGGTTTGGCGATTGCTAACCGCATGACATCTCAAGTGCGTGGTCTTGACCAAGCGATTCGTAACGCTAACGACGGTATTTCTCTGATTCAAACCGCTGAAGGTGCTTTGCAAGAATCAACCAACATTTTGCAACGTATGCGTGAACTTTCGGTTCAGTCTGCGAACGGAATCTACTCCGACTCAGACCGTAAAACCCTTCAGGCAGAAGTTAAACAGCTTCAAGCTGAATTGACTCGTATCGCCGACACCACCACCTTCAACGGTCAAAAATTGCTTGATGGTTCTATGGGTACTAAGCAATTGCAGATTGGTTCAGAAGCGAATCAAACTGTTGGTGTAAGCATCGGCTCTTTCTCTGCTAATAAATTAGGTGGCTCGAGTGGAGATCTTGTTGGTTCTTCGACCACGCTCACACAACTTCAGGCGTTAACAGCAGGACAACTTGAAATCAACGACAAAAATGCGACTCTCTTGACTGCTACTAACGCTGGTAATGTCAACGATATGCTTAAAGTGCTCAACAGTGACTTTAACTCTGTAGGCGTTCAAGTCAGTACAGTATCTGAATTTACTGCTGCCTCTGTTGGTTCAGGTGTTCTAATTGTGGGTACCGATACGCTGGCGATTTCAATCACCGATGGTGATGGTAATACTCAGGCGCTGGAAATCAGCGGTACTAACAACATGAAAGAAGTTGTTGATAAGATTAATTCGGGTGCAGGTGGATTGGTTCAAGCATCGTTAAATGATGCGGGTAAACTTGTCCTGACGTCGCAAAATGCCCAAGCAATCGCTGTAACAGATGCGAATGATAAGGTTGGCGGCACTGGTTCTGCTGATTTTAACTTGGTATTCAATAAAACGCCTGGTAACACCACAGGTATTAAAATTGAAACCTCAACCCCGGCCGCATTGGCAACTGCTGGATTGAATGGTACCCAAACTGATGGCTCGATTCTCGGAGCTACCGTTACGGCTGGCGCCTTAAACAAAGGTGATTTGATCATCAATGGCGTTGAGATTGGCCCAGTAACCGCAGGTGCGGACGCAACTGCCCAAGCGACCAATGTCATTAAAGCAATTAACGAAAAATCCGGCGAAACTGGCGTGGTGGCGTATGCTGGCGGTACAAACGGCATTGCCTTGAAGTCGGCAGACGGTAGTGAGATCGCAATTAAATACGGCGACAATATTGCTGATGGAGATGCACTGTCTCGTACTGGACTTCTTGAGCGTAACGCCACCGAAGGTGCTGGCTCTGTAGCATCAATCGACATTTCGACCGCTGCTGGTGCGCAAAAGGCGATTAACATTATTGATAAAGCGCTTGAGCAAGTGAACGCGACTCGTGCGGACCTCGGTGCGATTAACAACCGCCTCGACCACACTGTGTCTAACTTGGCGAACGTTTCTGAGAAAACCGCTGCATCTAAGTCTCGCATCATGGATGCCGACTTCGCTGCAGAGACTGCTGCTCTTAGCCGTTCACAAGTCTTGCAACAAGCGGGTACTGCAATGTTGGCGCAATCGAATGCGCGTCCACAACAAGTACTTTCGCTTCTTCAATAAGACCACACACACCTCTGGGAGTAATCCCAGAGGTCGTTTGAGGGATTACCTATGAGCGACATTGTAAGGTTTACCCCAGCACCGCAGGCGAGAGAATCGCTTGCGGTTGTTCGCGTTTCTTCGGCGGCGCCGATAGATGCAGCTCTGAGTCAAAAGTCCGGCAATGAATTGCCGCTGGATGGAAAAGCGGCAAATGTTCGACGCTTAACCGATTCAGAAACGCAAAAATTTCAGCAAGATGTCAAAGAAGCCGTAACGCAAATGAACGAGTATGCGCAATCTTCTTTGCGCGATTTATCGTTTCGATACGATGCGGATAGAGGTGAGACGATCGTTCAAGTGGTCGATCGTGAAACCCAAGAAGTCATCCGGCAAATTCCTGATGCGATCTTTTTAAAAATCGCACAGCAGTTGGCGGAAGAGGCGCCAGGTGCGCTGCTTAGCGCACAAGTGTAAGGTTTATCAAGCACTTAGCGCATAACCTGCTTACTTGCGCATCGTTACAAATTTTATTAGCGGCTTCGGCCGCTTTTTTTGTTTTCGGTACTAATCGTCCATTCCTTTAATAAATAGCTTAATAAAAAAACCATAATTTTGGCGCACTAGCTTTTCAGCTTTTCCTATTTCCCCGATCGATTTATTTGCGGCACGAATAACTTGGCACAGTCTGTGCAAAAGTCATCTCAGGCGACCTTTTAAAGTGGAAACTCTGACGCACTTTAGGTCTGGCTATTTAAAGTTCTGAGTGTTCGCAACCTGCGTCAATTTCGGAACTGAAACTTACGAAATTGACAACCACAAGTTCGCTTGTGAACAGGAACAATCATCGGGAGATTCCTTATGTCTTTAGTTATTAATACCAACGTCGCGTCGCTGAACACTCAGCGCCAACTTGTCAGCTCGGGTAATGCACTTAGTGAAGCTACAGAGCGTTTGTCATCGGGTCAGCGTATTAACTCAGCGAAAGACGATGCGGCAGGTTTGGCCATTGCCAACCGTATGACTTCGCAAGTGCGTGGTCTCGATCAAGCTATTCGTAACGCCAACGACGGCGTGTCTCTTGTGCAAACCGCTGAAGGTGCGTTGCAAGAAGTAACCAATATTCTGCAGCGTATGCGCGAACTTTCAATTCAATCGGCGAACGGTATTTATTCAAACGCCGACCGCGCGACCCTGCAGGCCGAAGTTAAGCAACTCAAATCCGAACTGGACCGCATTTCGGAAACTACATCATTCAACGGCCAAAAGTTACTCGATGGCTCGTTAAAAGAAACTAAATTACATATTGGTTCTATGGCGAATGAAACTTTGGATGTGTCCATCGGGTCGTTCAACACCAGTACACTAGGTGGCACCAGCGGAGATGTTGTAGGTGAAGCGACAGGGTTGCCCGCGATTAATGCCTTAGCTACTGGCGACTTGATCGTCAATGGCGTGGAAATTAAAGCGCTAACTCCAGCGGCTACCACACTTAATGAGGCTCTCGATAGTTTCAACGCAGATTTAATTGGTAAAGGCGCCGAAGTTTCTTCTATTGTGCAGGTAGCAGCGGATAACGCGGCGACAGGTATTCTGCGTGCACCTAATGAAAGCCTAAAAATCGACGTTGTTGACGGCAACGGTTTAACACAGTCATTCACATTGACTGGCACCGCTAGCCTGAAAGAGTTGGTGCAAAAGATTAATGAAGAGACGTCGATCGAAGCAACCCTTGGCGCTAATGGCGGTCTGGTGCTCACCGGCAAAAATGTGCAATCAATCACCACGACTGAAACTGTAGCCGCGGGTAATGCCAGCGCAACGGGTATCGCCGATGATACATACCAGTTCTCGTTGGTGTTCACCGACACTTCAAAAGAAAAGAATGGTATTGATATTCGTGCAGCAGCGGGTAGTGAAGCCGCGGTGCAAGCCTTGGGTGTTGATATCAACGATGAAAACGGAAACCTGGTTGGTATCGCGGTTGCTGGCTCGGCAAACACGATCAATAAAGGCGATTTGATCATCAATAACGTCGAGATTGGTAAGATTGTTGGCACGGGTACGGCAGCAGACGATTTGGCCGAGACGATACGCGTGATTAACCTGTCGTCAGCCGAAACCGGTGTTGTTGCATTTGCCTCTGCAGGCGCGGTTGCACTTCGTTCTGCAAACGGTGAAGAAATTTCCGTTAAGTACGGTGCACTGGCGAATGAAACCGACCTTGGCGCTTTGGTCGGGCTCAAAGAGCGTAATGCAAATGAAAACATTGGCTCTGTAGCGTCAATTGACATCTCAACATTCAGTGGTGCTCAGCGCTCGATTACCATTATCGACGCAGCCCTTGAGCAAGTAAACGCCACGCGCGCTGATCTCGGTGCGGTGAATAACCGTTTGGATCACACCATGGCTAACTTGGCTAACGTGTCGGAGAAAACCTCGGCATCAAAATCTCGTATCATGGATGCGGATTTTGCAGCAGAAACCGCCGCGCTAAGTCGTGCGCAAGTTCTTCAGCAAGCGGCTACCGCCATGCTTGCACAGGCGAACGCACAGCCAGAGCAAGTGTTGTCATTGCTTCAATAATTGGTTGGGGTTGATTCGTTTAAAAACCGCGACTTAAGGTCGCGGTTTTTTTTGATAGCCAGTTATATGTTTTTTTTGGCTCGAAATCTGCTTACTTATATTAAGTAACAAGAATTCCGCCATCAAAGGCCTAATAAATAGGTGAGGGCGGCAAAAAAGTCTAAAGTTTCACCATTTATTGCCGCTACACTTTGTAATTCAACCGATTTAAGTGAGAAATGCCATGACCACGCCGGTATCTAACTCAATGACAACAACTTCTACGCCCCCAGCGTCGAAGAGTTCGACTGGGTCGAGCATCATTAGTGCGCTAGGCACCGGCTCGGGCATCGACACTAACGCTCTAACGGAGCAGTTGGTTTCCATCAGTTCTCAACTTGAAGCTCAGAAGCTCGATGGCCGAAAGTCGACGCTAGAAACGCAAATTTCAGACTACGGCAAGTTGCGCAGTGCGCTTTCTAGCTTCCAGTCATCGGCAGCGGCGCTGGGCAGTGCGGATACGTTTAATGCAAAATCGGTTTCGATTCCCACTACAACGCAATTCAGCATCACTGCTCTTAAATCGAATGCAGTGGCAGGTAACTATAATTTGCAAGTCCGTCAAGTTGCTCAGGCACAATCGTTAGTGTCGGGGCAGGGTTATGCTTCGCCCAACGATTCAATTGGGAAGGGTGAGTTAACCATTCGCTTGGGAGATTGGGCTAACGGCGACTTCACCGTAAATGATAAAAAAGCGGGCGGCACTATCGTTATTGACGAGACGAACAATACGTTAGCAGGTCTTCGTGATGCCATTAACAATGCCAATCTTGGGGTTGCCGCAAGCATCGTCAACGATGGCAATGGCTATAAACTCATGCTCAATGCTGAAACGGGCGCTAAAAACGAAATCGAAATTAGCGTCACCGAAAATACCAACGCCCCAGGCTTGGCGGCGTTTAATTTCAATTCGGCGAATCAATCGCTGGTCCAGCAACAGGAAGGGCGCGATGCGGTGATCGCGGTAAATGGATTGGCGGTCGCTCGTGAGACCAACCACATTACCGATGTTATCGACGGCTTAGAGTTTGATGTGTTTTCGGCGAGTTTGGATGAAACCGTGTCGATCACCATCGCCAATGACAAAGGTGCAGGGGAGCAGGCAATTCGCGACTTCGTTGAGGCTTACAACACCCTCATTGCCGACGTCACTAAATTGACAGGGTTCGATGCCGAATTAGAAGATTTCGGCAGCCTGAAAAGCGATCCCTTGGCAAAAAATTTAATGCAGGTGCTTCGCTCGACGCTAGCCTCGCCAATTGCAGGGGGATCGGATTTATTTTCAACTTTAGGCTCGATCGGGATTCGAACCAAAACCGATGGCACTTTGGAAATTAATGAAAACCCCGACGAGCCCAATACCAATTTCCGAGCGGCGATCGATAAGAATTACGAAGCAGTAAAAAACTTATTCATCCCGCAGGCGACTTCTAATAATTCGTCGGTGGAGATTTCTAAAACATCGGCGCTGACCAAAGCGGGAACTTATGATGTTCAAATCACCCAACAAGCGACCAAAGGTGAGTTGACGGCTGGAAACATTAACCTTCCCGTAGACGCTGACGCGCGCGATTATGAATTCGAATTTACTCTCGACGGCGTTAAAACCGAGACGCTCCGTTTAAGTGGAACCTTTGCAACGGCCGAAGCGGTCGCTGTGGAATTGCAAAGCTTAATCAATAGCGATGCTAAGGTACGCGCTGCATTCGGTTCGGTGTCGATCAGTGTCGAGAACAATCAATTCAAATTTGTTTCGGATGCGTACGGCTCATCGAGTAATGTAGGCTTCGCAAGCGTTAGCCAAGATTTTGAAGCAGATTTTGGCATAGCGGTGGGTAATGGGACTTCTGGCCAGGATGTGGCCGGTACAATTAATGGTGTGGCCGGATTTGGGTTTGGAAATGTTTTGCTCGCAAATTACGGCAGTGATGCTGACGGCCTTAGTTTGATTATTCATCCGGGCGTGACTGAAGCAACTGTGACTTTCTCACGAGGCCTAGCGGGAACCGTAAATAATCTTGTGGGTTCCTATTTAGCTTCTAATGGATTGATTGCCGATCGAGAGTCAACACTTAATAAAGATATTGAGAAGGTCGATGATCAAAAAGAGGCGATGACCCGTCGCAGTGAGGCTTATCGCGCACGATTGCAGGCGCAGTTCATTGCGATGGAAAGTATCGTCCGCACTTTAAATAACACCGGCAGTATGCTCGAAGGGTTAAATGATCGTATGCCGTTTACCGCAAAAAAATAATCAAGATTAATTTCTTCTTTTAGCCCCAAGTGAATTTATTTTGCTTGGGGCTTTTCATTTATAAATTTTAAATCGATATGTTGAGATTTAATCTAAACGCCAAGCATCAATAGCGGCGAGTCGACTGTTAAAACAAACCGAGTACTAGGTTTTGTGCCGTGGTGATGTAGTTAGGGCTGTTTGGTCAATGGATAAGAAATTGGGAGAGCGAGCAGGGTAAAAACAAAAAGCCCGATTAAAGAAATTTAATCGGGCTTTTGCGATAAGTATTGATTAACTCATCTGAATAGTGGCGGACCGGACGGGACTCGAACCCGCGACCTCCGGCGTGACAGGCCGGCATTCTAACCGACTGAACTACCGGTCCGCTGCGTCTAAAAATCACTTAATACCTTGTGGGCTTTAAGTGGTGGGCGGTACAAGACTCGAACTTGTGACCCATGCCTTGTAAGGGCATTGCTCTACCAACTGAGCTAACCGCCCGTCTCGACTTACGCTAGTGCGTTTCGTCTTGATGGCGCGTATTCTAATGATCTCAAAAAGTTCGTCAACACATTTTTTTCAAAAACATTAAAAAAAGTGAATAATTCTAAAAAAAGGTTATAAAACAATCGCTTATGGGTGTTTTTTAATCGCGGAATCGAAAGTGTAACGCTTGAGTGTCGATGTTTTGTATACTCACGGTCTTCAGCGGCTTATAAACAAATTCTTATGAAATTCTCTATTTTGAAACGACTTAGTCTCACAAGTACGTTATTGCTATTGATAGGGTGGACGGCCAGTCAGGCGTTGGCGTCGATCGATGTGTTTGAATTTAAATCGGACGTTGATAGAGCAAGGTACGAGCAGTTCATCGACGAGATGCGCTGTCCGAAATGCCAAAATCAGAGTTTATCTGGGTCCGATTCGCCAATTGCTGCTGACCTACGTCGAGAAATTTATACGCAAATTGAGGCAGGCCGGTCAGATAAAGAAATTGTCGATTTTATGGTCGAGCGTTACGGCGAATTTGTTTTGTACAATCCGCGCCTTTCAAGCAGCACAATCTTTCTATGGGGATTCCCCGCATTTTTATTGGTAGCAGGCGTAATATTCTTAATCATCTTTGTTCGACGTCGTCGTGAAGTGGCCGCAACCCAAGCGCTTTCTGACGCCGAGCGCAAAAAACTTGCCGAGCTGTTGGGCGATTCCTCGATAGATAATCAGGTGGAAAAATAACATGATTTTATTGATTTTAGGCCTGATATTTCTGGCAATGCTGTCGTTGGTTTTTTTGTTGTGGCCTGTCTTTGCAAAACCAATTCAAGTAGAAGCTTTAAAAGACAATCGAGCGCAAGAAAATATCGAGTCCTTTAAAGAATACATTGCTGATTTGAACGCGCAATTAGCTGATGGACGTATTTCACAAACAGAATACGACTCTTTGAAGTTAGAACGTGAGAGGGCGTTACTTGAAGATGAATCAGTTAATCGTTCATTACGCGCGCCTCATGCCGGTAAAAAAATTGTATTAGTTGTTGTATCTATTGTTTGTGTGGCCGTTTCAGCTGGGCTATATCTTAAGATGGGCGCGAGCGATGACGTTGCCATCGAAGAGTTGGTTAAACAAAAACAAGCAGGCTTGATCGAAGACTTTCAAAACAATCGCGAAGTGGACACCAAACCTACTCAGGCCCTTATCGCTAAGCTGGAAAGCACATTAAAGAAAGATCCAGAAAATACCCAGTACTGGTTTTTGTTAGCTCGCACTTATATGGAGTTGAGCGATTTCAAAAATGCGGCCAATGCCTATGAGGAAGTCGTTAAACGCGATCAAACATCGGCAATCGTGTTATCGGAGGCTGCTCAGGCGCACTTTCTTCTCAATAAACAGGGCATCACCGATCAGATCGTTGAATATGTCGATAAGGCGTTGGTGTTAGAACCTAATAACGCGGTGGCCTTAGGTATCAGCGGTATTATTGGGTTCACTCGCCAAGATTACCAACGCGCTGTCGATGCTTGGACGAAGGTGTTGGCGCAAACCGATCCGCAATCTCCTTCTGCACCGTCAATTCGATCGGGTATTGAACGAGCCAAATCGTTATTGATTGAGAATGGCGGAACTTTAGCGGCTGATAATCATATAAGTTTGCCAGTGGCGATTATGCTCGGCGAAGGCGTTGAGCTTCCAGCAGGCGGCTATGTCTTTGTCTATGCGCGTGCGTGGGAAGGAAGCCGTATGCCGCTTGCAATCGTTAAACTTCCAGCCGCCAATCTTCCTGAGCAAGTAAATCTGACCGAGGCAATGGCGATGTCGCCTGCGGCAACACTTGCGACGGCCGACCAAGTGGAGGTTGTGGTAAGAGTATCGGCGTCAGGCACTGCTACGCCGCAACCGGGCGATTGGGAGGGTAGTGTTGGTCCTATCGACCCAAAAAATCCGCCTGAATTAATTACTGTAACCGCCAATAAACGCATAGAAATGTAACTTTTCGTCTACATTTGCTGAAAATTTGCACACCCATTCGCTGGCAACACTTTTTAATAGGTGAATGGGTGTAAACCCTGCGGCAAGTGTGTAGAATTTGGCAATTCGAGTCTTATACACCCAGTTTCAACGCTAAAACCATAACGAAATCAACCAGGTACCCAACACGACATCCTCAAGGGAGCCTTCCCTGTGCAGAGTGCCTGCAAGATTGGTATCACGTAGCGTACTTAGCAAGAGTGAATCAAATCCATGCGCCTTAAGTGCATCAAATTAGCGGGCTTCAAATCATTTGTAGACCCGACGACTGTTAATTTTCCGAGTAATTTATCGGCGGTTGTTGGGCCTAACGGTTGCGGCAAGTCCAATATTATCGATGCGGTGCGCTGGGTGATGGGTGAATCTTCCGCGAAAAACTTGCGCGGCGAGAACATGACCGATGTTATTTTTAATGGTTCCAGCGGGCGTAAACCCGTCGGTCAAGCCTCTATCGAATTAGTCTTCGATAACTCTGCAGGAAAACTGGTTGGCGAATACGCCGCCTTCAGTGAAATTTCCATTCGCCGCAAAGTCACCCGTGACGGGCAAAACCATTATTACCTTAACGGTGCAAAATGCCGTCGTCGCGACATTACCGATATCTTTCTCGGTACTGGCCTTGGTCCGCGCAGTTACGCGATTATCGAACAGGGCATGATTTCTCGATTGATCGAGGCAAAACCTGAGGATTTGCGCGTTTACATCGAAGAGGCTGCGGGAATTTCCAAATACAAAGAGCGTCGACGCGATACCGAAAGTCGGATGCGTCGCACTCAGGAAAACCTCGAGCGTTTAACCGATATTCGCGACGAACTTGAGCGTCAATTGTCGCGATTGCAACGCCAAGCGCAGTCAGCCGAAAAGTTTTCTGAATATAAAGCAGAAGAGCGTTCACTAAAGGCGCAACTTCAAGCACTTAAATATCAGCAGCTCGACATTCAAGCGAAAGAAAAGCAAACCGCCATTCGCGATCTCGAATTACGAATGGAAGCATTTATCACCGAGCAGGTGAATAAAGATACCCACATTGAAAAATATCGTGAGCAACATGCCGAGCTCGGAGATAAGTTCAACGAGATTCAAGGTCGTTACTATGCGATCGGCTCCGACATTACTCGTCTTGAGCAAAATATCGCTCATGCCACCGAACGCGCTCGTCAACTTCAGGCCGATTTAGATCAAACTCAGCGGGATTGCAAAGAGGCAGAAGCCGCACTCAAATTCGATACGGAAAAAGCAGAAGAGCTTCATGAAGAGCTTTTGATGCTCGAGCCAGAACTCGAAATGATTGACGAGACTCAAGAGAGCTCAAGCGCGGCTTTAATGGACGCTGAAGATGCCATGCAACACTGGCAACAAGAGTGGGATAATTTTAACCAATCCTCTGCAGCTCCGCGTCAGCGTGCGGAAGTTCAGCAGTCGCGCATCGCACATTTAGAAAAAGTACAAACTCGCTTGCTTCAGCGCATTGAAAAGCTCCGAGAAGAAAAGACGCAGCTACAACCGCAAGATAACTCCGATGAGTTGGAAATTCTTTCTGAAGAACTCACCGAACTCGAATTGATTATCGAAGAATCCCGTCAGCGCAGTGACCAGCTAAGCGAAGAGTTAGAAACCTCTCGTAATCAAAATCAGATTTTACAAACCGAACTAGATCGCGAGCGCAATAACTTGCAAAAGATGCGTGGGCGTCATGCATCTTTAGAAGCGCTCCAGCAGGCTGCTTTAGGTGAGAAGAACAAAGCCGTTAAGGAGTGGTTGGTAAAACACGAATTAGCAGGTTTACCACGATTGGCCGAAACCTTGGTTGTACGAGAAGGTTGGAATAAGGCTGTCGAAACTGTTCTTGGTGATCGCTTGCAAGCTGTTTGTGTCGAAGGGTTTTCAGTCGCCGATGTAATTTCCGAATTGGCTCAAGGTGAGCTGATGTTGCTGGATACGACAGCAAAATCGATCGGAGATAATAAGAGTTCAGTGGCCGATACCTTAGCGTCGAAAGTCGAGGCTAATTGGGATGTGGCGGGAATATTGTCCGGTATTTATGTTGCGGAAACTTTGCAGGACGCACTAGCGCTTAAAAATAACCTGGGCGCTGGAGAATCCGTTATCACTCGTGATGGAATTTGGTTGAGTCATCAGTGGATTCGCGTGTTACGCGACTCAGATAACAACTCCGGCGTGATTGCTCGAAAACAAGAAATCGAACAGCTCACGCAGGATATCCAAGCGCTAGAAGAGAAGGTTGCTTCACTGGTTGAAGCCCTTGAGAGTAATCGCGAGAAAATCAAATCGATAGAGCAAGAGCGCGATAATCTGCGACGCGACATTGAGTTGAAAACGCGCCGAGCCGGTGAAATTCGTTCACAAGTGAGCGCCTATCAGGCTCGCATTGAACAGATCAAAATGCGCAGCGAGCGTTTGGATAACGACATCCGCGAAGCTCGTGAGCAGATGGAGCAAGAAGCCGAGCAGTTATCGGAAGCGCGCATGATCTTAAGTGAAGCCATCGAAATGATGGAGCAAGACACTGAACGACGTGAGCAATTGTTAGATGAGCGTGAGCGCGTTCGCGATGCCCTCGAATTGGCCCGTAATCGTGCACGCCAAGATAAAGATCGTTCACACGAGTTGGCCATGCGTGTGCAATCAGTGAAAACGCAATTAGATGCAATTCGATTGGGAATTACACGCTTACAAGATCAGTCGGCGCGCTTAATTGAGCGTCGCGAACATTTATTATTGAGCATTGCAGAGAACCAAGAGCCGGTAGAAGAATATCAGCTAGAGCTCGAGGCTTGTTTGTCGAAACGGCTTTCAATTGAGTCAAGTTTGCTGGAGGCGCGTAAAGCACTTGAAACCGTTGAACAGGAATTGCGTCAATCGGAACAAGCGCGCGCCAGAGCTGAGCAAGACGTTCAGGCAGTGCGAGCTCATCTTGAGCAAGAACGACTTGCAGCGCAAACCTATGAGGTACAACGTGCCGGTGTTCTTGAGCAATTGCAAGAAGATGATTTTGATTTAGAAACTGTCCTCGCTGAGCTTCCTGCAGATGCAAATGTTAAACAGTTTGAATACGAACTCGAGCAAATAGCTGCTCGTATTTCGCGCTTAGGCCCAATTAACTTGGCCGCCATCGATGAGTACAAAACTGAGTCCGAGCGTAAAAATTATCTCGATGCACAGAATGCCGATCTATGCGAAGCATTAGAGACGCTGGAAAATGCAATTCGTCGAATTGATAAAGAAACTCGCACCAAATTTAAAGAAACATTTGATCAAGTTAATTCAAGTTTGCAAGAGTTGTTTCCAAAAGTATTTGGCGGTGGTCATGCTTATCTGGAATTAACTGGAGATGATCTCTTAGATACCGGTATTACCATCATGGCGCGTCCGCCAGGTAAGCGGAACAGTACTATTCACCTGTTGTCGGGTGGCGAAAAAGCGCTCACCGCGATTGCACTGGTGTTTTCAATTTTTAGATTAAATCCCGCACCTTTCTGTATGCTTGATGAGGTGGATGCACCGCTCGATGACGCCAACGTTGGTCGTTATGCTCGAATGGTTGAAGAGATGTCTTCACAGGTGCAGTTTATTTACATTACGCATAATAAGAGTGCGATGGAAATGGCCCACCAATTATTGGGTGTGACCATGCATGAACCAGGTGTTTCTCGCCTTGTAACAGTTAACGTTGATGAGGCTGCCGAATTGGCGGCGTCATGATAACCATTTACGGATGACGAAATGAATTGGATTACTTTAATCGCCGCAATTTTGATTATTTTTTTAATAGTCGATGGTCTGCGTCGTGCTCGTAATAGTCGCAATGGGAAGATTCGAATATCGCCCAGCATGAAAAAGCGATTGAAAAATAGTTCGCTGGACGATGACGATAATGTCGACACTTTGAGTGAACTGCCCAACGGAGGTGCTAGAGTTGTATCGAGCGCTTCAGGGCAGAATGCCTCGCGATTTTCGCGCAACCAACAAAAGCAAGCTTCGCTTAATTTAGATGAACCTGTACCAATCTTGATGGAAGAGGTGGCTGACGCACCTAAAGAGCGAATTGAGCCAGTGTTCAGTCAGCAGCCTGCCTCTCATTACGAAAACGAAGCGCACGATTTCAAAGAAAGCGATTATCTGGACGAGGACGATCAAGACCCTTTGATGATGAAAGCGGATGCTGACGACGAATATGACCGCGATTATTCAGCTGAGTATCCAGATGATGACGACGTTAGTGAAGATGACCGTTATTACGATGAAGACCGTCTCGAAGACGACTATAATGAAGACGATTACCATGACGACGATCATCACTCGGATGAATATGAAGACGAGCATGTGAATGCTGGAGCTTCAAACAAGTCGACGCACATTCAAGAGCCTGAAGAGGTTCTCGTTATCAACGTAATGGCATCAGCTGGACAAATGTTTAATGGTGCCGACTTGTTGGATGCTTTATTGCAGTGCGGTATGCGCTATGGCGACATGGATATTTTCCATCGATACTCTGATATTAAAGGCGATGGGGCCCTCTTGTTCAGTATGGCGAACATGGTCAAGCCCGGTACCTTTGACTTGGATGCCATGGATGAATTCGAAACGCCAGGTGTGTGTTTATTCATGACGCTGCCGCTAAACGCCGATTCTATGCAGTCTTTTGAGTTGATGGTGGATACTGCCTCGACGCTAGCTGAAAAGCTAGGCGGCGAATTAAAAGATGAACAGCGAAGTGTAATGACTAAGCAGACAATCGAACATTGTCGTCAGCGTATTTTAGATTTCGAACGTCGACGTTTATTTCAGCGTAAACGATAACCTCTTCGAGGCGGTTTGATAAGTATGGCGTGCGCTTTAAGCGTACGCCATTGTGGAAGCTATTCATGCCTAATTTAGATTTATTCAATGATATTGCTTCGGAAATCGAAACCCTTCGCAATAGCATTCATCAGCACAATTATCGTTATTACACCTTAGACAATCCAGAAATCCCCGATGCCGAATACGATCGATTACTCAATCGATTGCGCGAGCTCGAAGAAAGCCGTCCGGATTTGATTACGCCAGATTCACCCACTCAGCGCGTGGGCGCCGAGCCGTTAACGGCGTTTGCATCTGTCACGCACGAAGTTCCAATGTTGTCGCTCGACAATGCGTTTAGCGATGCTGATCTTGAAGATTTTCAAAAACGAATTTTTGACCGTTTAAAATCTAATGAGGTTTTTGATTTCGCGTGCGAAGTCAAACTCGATGGGCTGGCAGTTAGTATTGTTTATGAAAAAGGTGTTTTAGTGCGTGGCGCAACACGCGGCGACGGCACTATCGGCGAAGATATCACGCAAAATATTCGAACAATTAAATCAATACCGCTGCGACTAACCGGTGATAATTTGCCCGCACTTCTTGAAGTGCGGGGCGAGGTTTATATGCCGCGCGCTGGTTTTGACAAACTGAACAAACAAATGCTCGCAAAAGACGAAAAGCCTTTTGTAAACCCACGCAATGCAGCCGCAGGTTCTTTGCGTCAACTCGATCCACGCATTGTTGCTAAACGCCCATTAGAAATGTGTGCTTATTCAATTGCTCGATTAGAAGGTGTTGCTATGCCTTCAACGCACACGGAATCATTGAAGCAACTCAAAGCGTGGGGCATTAACGTCAATACGGAGACAAAAGTAGCTCGCTCTGTTGCGGAGTGCATTGAGTTTTATCAGGCAATTCAAGGGCGTCGAGACTCTTTAGATTACGATATCGACGGTATTGTTTTTAAAGTTAACTCATTTGCGCTTCAGGAACGTTTGGGATTTATTTCACGGGCGCCCCGTTGGGCGATCGCCTATAAGTTTCCTGCGCAAGAGGAAATCACAACACTGGAAGCCGTAGATTTTCAAGTAGGACGTACTGGTGCTGTTACGCCAGTTGCTCGACTAAAGCCAGTTTTTGTTGGCGGTGTAACTGTCTCTAATGCCACTTTGCACAATAAAGATGAAATTGATCGTCTTGGTGTAATGATTGGTGATACGGTAATTGTTCGTCGAGCGGGTGATGTTATTCCTCAAATCGTGCAAGTGGTTATAAGTAAGCGTCCGGCTAATGCTTTGGACATAGTATTTCCATCTCATTGTCCAGTTTGCGGTTCGGCTGTCGAAAAATTAGATGATGAAGCAGTTTCACGTTGTTCCGGCGGCATAGTGTGTCAGGCTCAACGCAAAGAGGCGATTAAGCATTTTTCATCGCGTAAAGCGATGGATATCGATGGGTTGGGCGATAAAATTGTCGAACAATTAGTCGATAAAGAATTGGTAAAAACTCTGCCAGATTTATATCGATTAACTCAATCACAATTGGCAAGTCTTGATCGTCTTGGTGAAAAATCTGCTGCGAATTTAATTGCCGCTATAGAAACCTCAAAATCTACCACCTTAGCGAAATTTATTTACGCCTTAGGCATTCGCGAAATTGGCGAGGCTTCGGCTCGCAATCTTGCTCAGCAGTTTGGCAGTTTGGATGCATTGATAGATGCTAGCGTAGATGATCTTTTGCAAACTAAAGATATTGGTCCGGTAGGCGCACATTTCGTTTACGAATTTTTTCATCAAGATTCCAATCTCACCGTTGTTAACGAGCTACGAGCATTAGGAATTGCGTGGAATGACGTCAAGACAGCTACCAGCGGCGATTTACCCCTAGTAGGGCTCACTTATGTATTAACGGGCACTCTCGAAGCAATGAGTCGAGATCAAGGCAAAGCGTTATTGCAAGAACTAGGTGCGACCGTCGCTGGTAGTGTGTCCGCTAAAACAAATTTTGTTGTGGCAGGGCCGGGTGCAGGATCCAAATTAGCAAAAGCAGAATCACTAGGAATTGAGATTCTCGACGAGGCAGCATTTATTGCACTGTTAAATCAACATGGGAAGTTCATTTAATGACTTTGTTATCGCGCTTAATGCTTGTTTTTTCATTATTGGGGTTGGTTGGTTGTGCCACTAAACCACCGGCTAAAACTCAAGATATATGTTCGATTTTTAGTGAAAAAAGATCTTGGTACAAACAGGCTAAGCGCGCTGAAAAAAAATGGGACTCTTCGGTACCGATTATGATGTCGATCATGTTCCAAGAGTCGCAGTTCAAACATAATGCAAGACCGCCACGAAAGAAAATTTTATGGGTCATACCTGGCCCGCGAGCAAGTGACGCTTACGGGTATCCTCAGGCGAAAAACGCCACTTGGAAAGAGTATCAACGATCAACTGGGAACGGTTGGGCGCGACGAGATAAATTCAAAGATGCAATCGATTTTATCGGTTGGTATAACAAGCAAAGCCAAATCCGTAGTCGAATTAGCCCGACGAACGCTCGAAATCTCTACCTCGCTTATCACGAAGGTCACGGCGGATTTAATCGGGGAACTTATAGAAACAAAGGCTGGTTGTTGCGTACGGCCCAAAATGTTGATAGCCGTGCGGAACAATACCAAAGACAACTCAATAGTTGTGAGTCGTCGTTTAAGCGTCGCTGGCTGTTTTTTTAACGGATTAACGCCACCATGGATCAAGAATCTATTGTTTACGGATGCATTAAGGATGTTGCTGACGGGGAAAATATTCTAGAGCGTCTTGAAGCTAATCGGAAAGCGATGCTCGATTTACCGTCTATCGACGATTGGCCCTTAGTAAGCCGCGAAATGTTTTCCCTACCGTCTTACCAGCATGGACAAAAAACTTATCAAACTGAAGTCATTCATTTTGGCGCTTCGTATAAAGCCGTTGAATATGAATGGTCGCAATGGATTGAGCAGTTTGAGGCTCTACTAAGTCGTATGTATTGGGTTTCGGCAACTGTACATTTAGAAACGGAAATTTCTGGTACACACACTTTTACTTGGCAATCAAACGGGAAATGTCATGAGCCAGGCGCCGAAGCTATGAATGTCAAATGTGAATGGAGCCATGAAGGCGCCTTACAGATCTAACCATAGGTAATTAATCATGAGTTTATTCACGCCAGAATTTCGTTTTCGTCGTTTACGTCAATCGTCTAGTTTGCGTCAACTTGTTCGTGAAAATCAGGTGACGGTAAGCGATCTTATACTTCCTATTTTTGTTGAAGAAGGAATATCTCAGCCCGTTGCTATCGCCTCTATGCCCGGCGTGTTTCGTTATCCAGAGTCGCAGCTGAGCGAGGTGGTTAAGCGGGTATGGAATAAAGGTATTAAGGCCATCATTCTTTTTGGAGTTTCGACTCATAAAGACGATTGTGGCTCCGACACTTGGAGCGACAACGGGCTTTTAGCGAGAATGATTCGTACCGCGAAAGCGGCAGCGCCCGAGATGTTGGTAATAAGCGACAACTGTTTTTGCGAATATACGACTCACGGACACTGCGGTGTTATCGAGAGTGACGATGTTTGCAATGATGCGACGCTAGACAATTTACAGAAGCAGGTGGTGACCGCGGCTCGCGCAGGTGTCGATATGATCGCCCCTTCAGGAATGATGGACGGAATGATTGTTGCCATTCGACAAGCGCTCGACGCTAACGGCTTTTCGCACATTCCTGTCATGAGTTACTCAACTAAATTTGCCTCGGCTTTTTACGGGCCTTTCCGCGATGCTGTTGATAGCACATTCAAAGGTTCGCGCAATACCTATCAAATGGATCCCGCTAACGGACGCGAAGCACTGGCGGAGTCTTTACAAGACGAAGCAGAAGGTGCCGACATTCTTATGGTTAAACCAGGGATAGCTTATCTCGATGTGTTAGCCCACATTCGAGCGAACTCTGCCAGACCTCTCGCGGTTTACCATGTGAGTGGTGAGTACGCGATGATTAAAGCGGGCGCGGCGGCTGGCGTTATCGATGAGAAATCCATTGTTTTAGAAACGATGACTGCATTCAAACGCGCCGGAGCCGATTTAATCATTACTTACTATGCGGAAAATTTAGTCGATTGGCTGGGCGAATAATTCATGATCAAATTTCTTTCGAGCACAAAATTCCTGATCGCTGTTATGGTATTGAGCGTCATCACTATTTTTGCGGGTTTCGCGCTGGTTAAATATCACGAGTCAGGTTATGACCAGCAGGCTACCGAACAGGCTTCATCTTCTGTAACTGCTGAAGGGTTGAGTGATGATGAGCAAGCTCAATTGATGGGTATCGCCGAGGAAGCGGAAACTTTGCTTCGCGAAACTCTCTCCGCTCACCAAGGTCCTGTGGCTTTAGAGTTGTCCAAACAGCATAAGCTCGAGTTAGAAGAAAAATACAAAGACAATTTACCTGAGGTGGGTTCAGATGAGTGGTGCGATTACATGATGATCAAACCCAATGAAGACTGGACCGATCAAGACAAAGGCAACTTTGCAAGAAATTGTATTTAAGGTTGCATTGAATGTTTTTTACCGAGTCGCGCATCCAGTTTTTCGCACCACTTACCGGTAAATATCGTGAGATAGTGGCCGAATGCTTGCGCCTGCTGTATCAGCGACTTTACACCGATCTAAGAGATTACGGACACTCATTGCACCGCGATCAGCTGGTGGATATTTTTAAAGAAGCAATCGCACGCACCCCTGTTCTTGATTTCTCGTCAACCTACGATAACGATCAAGAAGGACGATTTAAAAACTCTCGAGAGCTCGCTAACTTCGTCATTAATAAGTTAATCGAACACGGCTGGATCGAGAAGCAGGTTGACGAAGCATCTTTACAAAGTAGCTTCGGTTTTACTCGCATGGGTCGGTTATTTACGCAGCCCTTCGCAGAAAAATCTAACCAGTTTCGCACGCGCAACCGCAATACTCGTAATACCCGCAATAGTCTTCAAGCGTTTTTAGAGAATGCTGAAATTCACGATTTATTGGATGCCTACGAATATTCAGAGCGAATTATTAGCGATTTTACAGACGTTATTGGTGATCTTGAAGAGCGAAAAAGGCAACTGGTGAAAGAAGTCGAGTCGCGCCACTTGATTGAACAAGCAAGTGATGCTTTTTTCGATTTTATGGAGACAGTCTTCAAGCCCGATCTTGAAGTTAGGCTTTCGGTTGACAGTGTAGAAAAATACCGAGATCAAATCGGCGATATCCTGACGAAAATTCGGCGCAAACGAAAATACGGCCGGGGTGATACGGAATTAGCGCAGAAAGATTGGCGAGCAGTGATGGAGTTGGAGCTTCGTAAGGCATTGCCCCAAAAGGTGGTGCCTGGCGTGTCTTTGCTGGAAACCATTCTTGAAGCCATCGACCGACGACTTAAAAATGCATGCGATATTATGTTGCCGGCGCTGCGTCGATCGTTAAATACTTTTACACAGCGTGCCGACATTATTATTCGTCAGTTGAGTTTTATTAATAGCCAACAACAAATTAATCATCTCGATTTCTTTAATACTTTTCTTGATTTGCCAGACTCTGAGCAAGAAGAATTGTTGGAAAGTATGGGGAGAGATCTTGCCGAAGTGAACTTACGTTATCTTGATCCCGCGCAACTCGTAATACGTCAGCGTCGTTCACTACCCAGTGTTATCTCTCGTATTGATGAATTAAGCCCACCTGCATCAGAAGCTTTGCAAGAAATTTATATTCAAAATGCATTGGATAGGGCGTTTACTGTTCAATCTAATGAGCTTAAGCAGTATTTGTCTGAGGTTCTAAACGGTTTGGATCATGTGAAGGCTTCGGAATTGCCATCAAACACTATGCGAGATGTATTGCATTTGGCACATGCTATCGAAGCCTCGGGTCAAGAAATGCAAAGCGGTAAATTGCACTTCGAAATTAGCCAAAATCCAAACGACTTATTGGCTCCTCCTAAAGTCACCGATGGCGAGTATTTTAAAGCGCGTGATCAATTCGTCATTCGATTAATTGATGATGCTCCATAAATAGGAATCGACCGTGTCAGACGTTTTAACTCAAACACTCAGCGTTCAGCTCGCAAAACACGACGTCTCTTTAGACGAATGGAGAGAGCTTTTGCAACGCCTGCTCGACTACGGCGTGCTGTGTCGAGAGGACAGCTTGGTCGAAGCAGACTTTTACGACCGTTTCATTCGCATAGAACCTCTAGTGGAAGATTATCTATCATTGATTGGTGTTGGCCTCGAGCATGAACGTCATTTTCAATTTGTGCGTGTGTGCCCACCGAGTGTGAAACATCCTGGGCAAGAAGTTGAGCACGAAGAGGGAGTGAACACGTCACTTCGACTAAAGCTATCTCAAAATGAAGTTGCCATAATTTTAGCTTTGAGAGCCGAGTACGATAAATCACTGCGTGACGGTGCAATCGACGACCAAGGGTGTGCGACTCTCTCGATCGAAGCCTTAAATCTTTCTCTTAAATCGCTACTAAAACGCAATCTTCCTGAGCAGGTCCATGAACGGCGGCAATATTTTAGACGACTTCGACAAATGCGCTTGATTCATTATGCTGCTGAAGCTGATTTAGATACGGGAGATGGCTGGGTTCGCATTCGTCCGACCATCATCAGCATTGTCAGTAATGAGTGGTTGTCCTCGATCACGGCTGGACTCTTAGGGGACGAACTCGCCGAAGATAGCGATCAAATATCACAGCCCGTACATCACTCACTTTTTGCTGACCAATAATTCATATGTTTCTAAAAAAGTTTATCTACGTAAATTGGGGCAATATCCCAAATTGTGAATTTGATTTTGGCCCAGTGAATTTGCTCTCGGGTGGAAATGGCTCCGGCAAAACTACGGCGGCCGACGCTATTCAAACAATTATGACGGCGGCTCACGACAATTTATTCCACTTTAACCCAGGGCAGGATGAGTCGAGCCAGCGCGGACGCGGCGGAAAAGTTGTCCGTACTCTAGCGTCTTATGTATTAGGTTGTGATGATGGTGCTTACGCCCGCCCCGAAGGCTGTGATGGTTATTTGGCC
The DNA here is from genome assembly GCA_051885175.1 of Cellvibrio sp. Taxonomy (GTDB): domain Bacteria; phylum Pseudomonadota; class Gammaproteobacteria; order Pseudomonadales; family Cellvibrionaceae; genus Cellvibrio. Next base: position 15,097 of record JBJEWS010000011.1, on the reverse strand, counting down.
GCGATTTTTTATCCAACCCCTGGTGAAGATTCAGAACCGTTTACCGCTGTAATGGGCATGCGCGCGTTTATTGAGTCTGTTGGGCAGGGAAAGAATATTCAAAAAAGTGCTCGGCTCGATGATTTACATTTTTACATTCTTCCAGATGTGACAGCGTCCATCGACGATTTTGTCAAAACCGAAAATACGCACAAATATATTGTTTCGCTTGACCGTATCTATACAGCACTTAAACAAAATTACGGTGCGGATCAGGTTGAGAAGTACGATAAGAAAAAATCCTACCTCTGCCGTTTATATGGAATTTTGCGCGGCCAAGACGATGCGGTTTCCGAACGCGAAGCTATGAATGCGGCGCGAGCATTTTCTCGTTTTATGGCGTATAAACCAATTCGTGGTATTGATGAATTTGTCGCTAACGAAATACTTGAATATCGTGATCTGGGCGAAGCAATTAAAACCGTTTCGAGTATGCTCAAGCGTATTCATGCGATGGAGAGTGACGCGAAAAAACTTCGCGGAGGGCTCGAGCGTTTATCGAATGCTCGCGATATCGCCGACGCCTATGTTCATCAGTGGCTCGACTTACAGGTTAACGACTACACCTTAACCAAGCGGCAATTTCAGGAGGCCCAACGGACCTACCTAGAAGCAAAACATAAGCAACAATCACTGCGCGAACACAAACAGACCAACGAGCAAGCTATTGAAGCCGCACAGCGCCGTCGCGACGAATTACACAATTTGATTGTTGCCGCGACAGCGCGTCGATTGGGTGTACCTGAACTTCGTGAGCGGGATGAGCTGAACCGCGAGATAAGCAGTTATCAAAAACGTTTAACTGAGTTGACCCCTGAGCTAAAAACAGAGCATCAACAAGCTCAAATAAACCAAGAGTCGGTTGCGCAGCTTTTACAGGCCATCCACAATTCGTCACTGTGCGATAGTATTCCTGCATTGGCTGAGAAGCATTTCTTAGCCAATGCGCAAAAAATTGCGCAAGAAAAATATTTGCCAAACTTACACGATGTCTTGAATCAAGATTGGCTTGATACTTCATTCAAAGGTTCGCTCGAAAAGGCATTCGCTTTACAGGAATCTCACAACACTTTTTACCGTCAATTATTTTCTGAAAACGACGAATCGACCATAACGGGAATTCGCGATCTGTTGGCTAGCGAAAGAGAAAAACGCAAACAAGCTCAAGAGCGGTTGAGTAAAGCCATGGAGCAAAAGCGTCGCGAAGTACAGACACTTGAAGCCCAACAAACTACTTATCCTCCATTTGTTCGATTAGCCTTGGATGCCATCAACGACCAATTACCCAAAGCCGATGCTCGAGTATTGTGCGATTATGTCGACGTCACCGATCCTAAATGGCAAAACGCTATTGAAGGCTACATCGGCGCCGCGCGCTTCGGCATTATTGTCGATGAGGCGTACGAAGCCGAGGCGATTAGTTTAGTTCGTAAGTTGAGCAATCAGGGGGCGAGAGCGCGTATTATCCAAGGAAAGAAAGCCAAGCAAGATGTCGCTAAGGCGCCTGCTGTGCCGGCCAATGCGATCACCGATTTAATGCAGTTTAGCCACGCCACAGCTGAGGCTTATTTGGTATCGAGCTATGGCAACGTGGTCTGCGTTGATTCTGCAAACGAGCTTAAATCGACAAGACGTGGTTTGACTGCAGAAGGATTAGGATCAGGCAATTACGCCATGTTTCGCTGCGATATGAATGACAGTGATTTAGTGTTTGGGCAGGGCGCCCGCGAGCGTGCGCTGTTAGCGAAGCGTGAAGAGTTCCATCACTTGGTTAGCGAGTGGCAAGCGGCAAGTGAGCATTTAGAAGAAATCGCGAAATTAATTTTGTTCATCGATAAGGTTAAGTTGTTGAAATATGCCGAATGCCTTGAATCGATGGAAGCGTGCCAGCATAAGATTAACTCGTTACAGCAGCAAATAAATCAGCTAGATGTTAGCGGCACAACAGAGCTGGATAATACCCTTAATGAGCTTCAAAAAGAACTGGCAAAAGAGCAAGTGGTGTTTAACCAACTGCAAGAGCGACGCGCTGAATCGATCGCCGATTTAAAATTAGCCGACAATACATGCCAGCGATTAAATCAGGAGCAAGAGCAGCGTTTACTTAAACTTGAAGCGGCCGAAGATAACATCCGTGCTCTATCAAGTATTTGGACCGACTTTGATGCGGAAGCCTGTTTAGAATCAGCTGATGATACCTTGGCGTCTAGCGATTTAACGGTACTGGAAAATACTAATAAATCCTTACATCAAGAAATCAAAAGCGCTCTCTTCAAATTGCAAGCGGCGGTGCTTGCCCATAATCAGTATGCCCAACCGAGCGATACTATTGCCTTCTCGTTGGTACAGCATGACGAGTTAAATCACGGTACTTTCCAAGAAGTGACAAGACTTCGTCGACAGTTTGATTCGCTTTATAACCGCGATAAAAACCACATTCTTGCGGCCCGTCATCAGGAAATTGAATCCATGCGGGCCAGTTTTAACAATGCGTTCGTGACTAACCTGTGCCATTCCATTTACCAGTCGATTAACGACGGCAAACGCATTTTGGAAGAACTCAATGCGGAGCTAGAGCATCATCGCTTTGGTGCCGACCGGGAGCGTTTTCGGTTTGATTGGGAATGGATTCCTGAATACAAAGAGTACTGGCAATTTTTCAAAGGCGTTATCGATAGCCCCAAACTTGAGCAAGGCGAAAACCTATTCACTGTCGAGCTCAACGAGAAAATGCGTCGAGTACGCGATAAGATAATGACCATGTTGCTCGATGAAGACGAACAAAAAGCACTTCGAGAGCTATCGCGGATTTCTGATTATCGAAATTATCGCCGTTACGAAATTTATAAAGAGCCAGAAGGGAAAGCGCCGATTCCACTTAGTCAGTATGGTACGGGTTCTGGCGGCCAGTTAGAGACTCCTGCCTACATTATTCGAAGCGCGGCGATTACATCGGCATTTCGATTTAACGAAGGCTTGAGTCATCTGCGTATGGTGTTGGTGGACGAGGCTTTCTCTAAAATGGATGAACACCGCTCGCGCGAAGTAATTAATTATCTAACTGAAAGTCTAGGTCTACAGTTAATGTTCATTATGCCGAGCAGCAAGTCCGGTCCATTCATGGATATCATTTCAAACCAGTTTATTTTCACTAAATGCCCGACTAATGAAATGGTGGGTGAACTTAATACTCGCGTATTGCTAGATCGACAAGTTTGCGATCAGGAAAAAATTGCAAAACTTATGGAGCATCATAGGCGTACAATTCGCCAACAAGCCACTTTAGATTTTATGGCTGAGGTCGAAGCGGTTCATTAAAGGGTAGGTGATATGACATCAATGGATAATTTATTAGGTCGGTTTGAGAAGCTGCTCGATAGAGTTGAGAGGCTCCTTCCTGAATCGATAAATGATGTTGACTGGAGCAGTAAGGCATTTCGAGTTCGCGTGAAAAATCAGCGAGGCTTTTTGCAGGGGGTAAAAAATCCGCACCACGTACCTTTGAATTCATTAAAAAATATTGATACTCAGAAGCAATCCCTGTTACAAAACACTCGTCAATTCATGAAGGGAAAACCGGCTAATAATGCACTGTTAACGGGCTCGCGAGGAACGGGAAAATCAACACTTGTTAAAGCCTGTTGGGCCGCTTTCGCCGATCAAGGATTAAAAATTATCGAAATCGATAAGGCGGATCTCGAATATCTAATAGATGTGATTGATACGGTTGCTGATCGACCTGAAAAGTTTATTATTTTCTGTGACGACTTATCTTTTGAGGGCGGTGAGGTCAGCTACAAAACCCTTAAGTCGGTGCTTGATGGTTCTATCGCATCCACATCGGAAAATATCTTATTTTACGCAACCAGTAATCGTCGCCATTTGATCTCCCAGACGATGAAAGAAAATTTAGATGTAAGCTACGAAGATGGCGAGTTGCGCCCGGGTGATACTATCGAAGAAAAAGTCTCATTATCGGAGCGGTTTGGCTTATGGTTGAGTTTTTATCCCTTCTCTCAAAATGATTATCTTGAGGCGGCTCGTTATTGGGTAGAAGCTTATGATTGTACTTGGGATGAATCGGTTGAAGCTGAAGCACTGCTTTGGCACCGAACCCGCGGCGCCCGCTCAGGCCGTATTGCTTGGCAGTTTGCGCGCGATTACGCAGGACGACACTAATCAGTGAGTGGCAGTATGGAAACAGAATTATTCAAAGCGCTCGAGCGTTCTAACACCGATTGCTTGAAATACGATCGCCGAGCACAGGTGTTTGGCAAGGACGACGTGTTGCCTCTGTGGGTGGCTGATACGGATTTTGCGGTTCCCGAATGCGTGACCGATGCATTGCAAAAGCGAATCGCACATCCAGTTTATGGCTACAGCCTCTATCCGGATAGTTTAAAAACAGCGGTTATCGGCTGGTTCAAACGAAAACACAATGTAGAAATTAAACTGGAATGGTTAATGTTTGCGCCTGGGGTTATGACATCCATCGGCGCGTTTATTCAAGCTTTTACTAAGCCTGAGCAGGGCATTATCGTTCAACCGCCTGTCTATCAATTATTTTATTCGGCGATAACACAAAATAATCGTAAGCTTCTTTTGAATCCTTTGCTCAATAAGGGGCAAAGGTACGAAATGAATTTGGTCGAGTTGGAAACCTTGGCGAGAGATGGAGCAAAAGCGTTAATATTTTGCTCACCTCATAATCCTGTCGGGCGTGTGTGGCGAAAAGACGAATTAACATCGTTACTCGATATCGCTCGACGCCACCAACTTTACATTGCGTCTGACGATATTCACTGCGACTTAGTCTTTGAGGGTAATCGACATCAATTTCTATTTGAATTGACCGATGAACAAGATCAGCTTATTACCACCATCGCCCCAAACAAAACATTTAACACACCTGCGTTTGGCCTCTCTGTACTTATCATTAAGAATCAGCGCATTCGAGAAGAAATGCAGCGGATATTTGATGGGTTGATGTTAGGTGGCGTCAACCCGCTTAGCGCGACGGCAATGGAAGCGGTGTACAGTGGCAAAGCGGATGCTTGGCACAACGAGCTCGTTAAATATTTACAAGCTAACCGTGATCTTGTTACACAATTTTTTGAATCTAAAAACTTGGGTATTAAAGCTAACTCGCCTGAGGCGACCTTTCTAACTTGGCTCGATTGCCGCGATCTAAAGATGACTGATGCCGAGCTCAAGCACTTTTTCATTGAAGAATGCGGGCTGGGTTTAAGTCCTGGGCGTCAGTTTGGTGAGCAAGGTTCTGGGTTTATGCGAATGAATCTCGGTACGCAACGCTCGATAATAACCGAGGCCTTAGAGCGAATTGAGCTGGCAATTTTGCGGCGGAAATAAGCGGTAAAAAAACCGCTTTTGGCTACTTATTGTGCATGATTTTTTTGAATGATGTGTCTACAATAGCGCCCTCATTTTCCAGCAAGACGTTCTTTTATGAAATCTGGTTCCAACCCAACAATTGGCTTTGTCAGCCTTGGCTGCCCCAAAAATCTCGTTGATTCTGAACGCATTCTTACCCAACTTCGCACAGAAGGTTATAACATAGTTCCCAGTTATAACGACGCTGATATGGTGATCGTGAATACTTGTGGGTTTATCGATAGCGCTGTCCAAGAATCCTTGGGGGCTATTGGCGAAGCACTCAACGAAAACGGCAAAGTCTTGGTTACCGGATGTCTTGGCGCTAAGAAGGATGAGATTGTTCAAATTCATCCGAACGTACTCGGTGTTACCGGCGCCCATGCCTATGAAGAAGTCCTTAAACAAGTTCATGAGCATTTGCCACCGAATCCAGTGCACAATCCTTTCACTGATTTAGTGCCGCCCCAAGGGATTAAACTCACCCCACGTCATTATGCCTACTTAAAAATTTCCGAGGGCTGTAACCATAGTTGCAGCTTTTGCATCATTCCCGATATGCGTGGCAAATTGGTAAGTCGCCCCATCGGTCAGGTGATGAACGAAGCGGAGCGCTTAGTGAAAGCGGGCGTAAAAGAGTTGCTTGTTATTTCTCAGGATACGTCTGCTTATGGGGTCGACATCAAACATCGCACCGATTTTTGGGAAGGGCGTCCGCTAAAAACCGACATGTACCAGTTAGCCAAAGCCTTGGGCGAGCTTGGGGTGTGGGTTCGCATGCATTATGTTTATCCCTATCCTCATGTCGATAACATCATTCCATTGATGGCAGAAGGAAAGGTTTTACCCTATCTGGATATTCCATTTCAGCATGCAAGCCCGACCTTGTTACGTAAAATGCGCCGTCCTGGGCAAGTTGAGCAGACGCTCGAACGCATTAAAGAGTGGCGTCGCCAAGTGCCGAATCTCACATTACGCTCTACGTTTATTGTGGGTTTCCCTGGTGAAACGGAAGAAGATTTCCAAATGCTGCTCAACTTTTTGGAAGAGGCTCAATTAGACCGCGTTGGCTGTTTCCAATATTCGCCAGTCGAAGGTGCGCGAGCCAACGAGCTACCCGACCATGTGTCGGACGAGATTAAACAAGAACGTTTCGATCGCTTTATGCAATTGCAGCAGCGCATTTCGACTGAACGATTAAAGCTAAAAGTTGGTCAAACTCTTAAAGTTCTTATCGATGAGGTGGATGATGAGGGGGCAATCGGTCGTAGCTTCGCCGACGCACCTGAAATCGATGGTTGTGTTTACCTCAACGGCGAGACTCAGGCGAAGCCCGGCGATTTAGTCGATGTGCACATTGAACACTCAGATGAATACGATCTGTGGGGGACTCGCGTTAACTAAACAGGGCTACGCCCGAGGAGTCGAAATTATGGATGTTATTCATAAACCGGAAGCGGCAAAATTTGTAATTGAAGCGGCGGGTAGCGAGGCTTACTTAAGTTATCGACTCCAAGGCAAGAACGTAGATTTTTACAGCACTTATGTGCCAGAAGCGTTACGTAAACGCGGTTACGCCGAAGCATTAGTCAGAAGCGGTTTAGCTTGGGCTAAAGAAGAAGGCTTAGTGCCTGAGGCTTCATGCTGGTACGCCGCTAAATTTATTCGTTAATCCGATAAATAATAAGGCCGCTATTGCGGCCTTATTATTTTGTGAAATGTTTGATGATCAGGAGAGTGCAGCATCAACTAGCTGGCGTGCTTCGCTCACTAAATCCTGCAAATGAGAGTCGCTGATAAAACTTTCGGCGTAAATCTTATAAATTGGTTCAGTCCCAGATGGCCGCGCCGCGAACCATCCGTTTGCTGTTTCAACTTTCAAACCGCCGATCGCCGCCTCATTGCCCGGTGCTCTGTCTCGCACGGCGATGATTTTTTCGCTTGCGATCATTTCTTTATGGATATTCCCAGGCGAGAGTTTTGCGAAGGCTGCTTTCTGCTCGGCAGTTAAAGGTGCATCAACCCGTGTCTCGTAACTTACACCCAATTCATCAGTGAGTTTTTGATGACGATGATAGGGGTTATCGCCATTACTCGCGGTCATTTCTGCCGAAAGTAGCGCAGAAATAAAACCGTCTTTATCGGTCGTCCAAACTTTACCATTTCTATCGAGAAAACTTGCGCCTGCGCTCTCTTCGCCGCCAAATCCTAAACTGCCATCGAATAATCCAGGTGCAAACCATTTGAAGCCGACTGGCACTTCGAACAATTCGCGATTCAATTGTTTAGCGACGCGATCAATCATCGCGCTGCTCACTAGAGTTTTCCCAACCTTTACGTTAGCCGCCCACGCCGTTCTTACACGGTAGAGATAATCGATGGCAACACTGAGATAATGGTTAGGCAACATCAGGCCACCCTCTGGGGTGACTATGCCATGGCGGTCGTGATCGGTATCGCAGGCGAAGGCAATGTCGTAACCATCTTTCATTTTTAGGAGTGATTGCATCGCAAAACGCGATGACGGATCCATACGAATTTTTCCATCCCAATCGGCCGTCATAAATCCAAATTGTTTATCGATGGTGTTGTTTACGATCGATAAATCGAGTTGATATTTATCTTTTATTGCATGCCAAAAACTTAATCCGGCGCCGCCCAGTGGATCAACTCCCATGCGCACTCCCGACGCACGGATAAGGTCGAAATCGATCACGCGCGATAAATCGTTGACATAGTGGGTCACGAAATCGAACTCTTGAGTGGTCGCAGCCGATTTTGCCTCAATAATGCTGACTCTTTTTACCTCGGATAAATTAGCGAGATACACATTCGCGCGATTCTGAATCCACGTAGTGATATCCGAATCCGCCGGACCGCCGTGGGTCGGATTGTATTTGAAGCCCCCGTCGGTGGGTGGGTTGTGCGACGGAGTGATGACGATTCCATCGGCCAATCCTTCCTGCTTTCCGAAGTTTGCAGTGAGGATCGCGTGAGAAACAACGGGCGTTGGTGTGTAGTCATTGTTAGCCGCGATAAACACATGGACGCCATTGGCGGCCAACACCTCAAGTGCTGTATTCTGAGCAGGTTCCGAAAGTGCATGAGTATCAATCCCCATAAACAGCGGGCCGGTGATGCCTTCTTGTTTACGGTAGTCGACGATGGCTTGGGTGATAGCCAATACATGCGCCTCGTTAAAACTCCCGTTAAGCGATGTTCCTCTGTGCCCAGACGTTCCAAAAGAGACTTTCTGGCTTGGATTGTCGGCCTCCGGCCAAACATCGTAGTAGGCATCGACAAGTACAGAAATGTCAGTGAGCTGATCGGCCGATAGAAATTGGCCTGCGAGTGGATGTGTCATGGGTGATTCCTTTTTATAGGTCTTCGCTAAGCCCGAAAGTTTAGCTCAAAATGGGGAATTAGCGGATAAAAGTTGACAAAGTTGAGCCATCGGTAAGGTTTACTAAACTCACAATATCAATTCAATTTTGGGTGATGCTCATGCGCTGGAAAGGTGGAAGACGAAGTAATAATGTTGAAGATCGGCGTGGAATGAGTGGTCCTAATCGAGCCATGGGCGGTGGCGGGGCGCTTTTACGATTTATTCCCTTATTGTTGGGCACACGGGGTGGCCGAACTCTGCTGATTTTTTTAGTCATCGGCTATTTTGGGGCGAAGATGATGGGCGTCGATCTACTGGCCCTCATGAGCGGGGCACCATCAAGTGGTGGCGCTAATTATGAACTAACAGAGAAGGACAAGGAGCTTGGCGAATTTGTGAGCGTGGTACTGGCAGATACCGAAGACACTTGGACGGCACTATTCGCAAAGATGAATCGATCCTACAAGCAGCCGACGCTCGTTCTCTTTCGCGGCTCTGTGAGTTCAGCCTGCGGTAATGCCCAATCAGCAATGGGGCCGTTTTATTGTCCCGCCGATCAAAAGCTGTATATCGATCTTAGCTTTTACGAAGATATGAAAAACAAACTCGGCGCTCCGGGCGATTTTGCTCAAGCCTACGTGATTGCTCACGAAGTCGGACATCACGTGCAAACACTATTGGGTATTTCGCAACAAGTATCACGCGCTCAGGCCCAAGCCAATAAAGCGACCGCTAATCAACTATCTGTGTTACTTGAATTGCAAGCCGATTGCTTCGCCGGCATTTGGGGACACTACGCCCATAATGAGCGTCAGTTGTTAGAAGATGGTGACATTGAGGAAGCCTTGAATGCGGCAACCGCCATCGGCGATGACGCACTTCAGCGTCGCGCCGGTGGCGTAGTGCGGCCAGAAACTTTCACTCACGGCACCTCCGCGCAACGCGCAGAATGGTTTAAACGTGGCATGCAACAAGGTGATGTGGCCAGTTGCGATACCTTTAAATAAGGGAAAAGTTAAGGGTGATTTAACATTTGCTCGTAACACTCGAGGTATCGGTGTGCGCTGGCTTGCCATGAAAAATCTTTTTGCATGGCGTTCTTTTGAAGTTGCTGCCAAGTGGCCTGATTGCGATAAGTCTCGATCACAAAACTTAAAGTTTCGATGAGATCAATACTACTTGGCGAAGCCATCACAAATCCGGTTGCGGTTTCGAGATTATTGCCTGTAAATCCTTCGACGGTATCTTTCAAACCGCCAACCGCTGTCACCAGTGGAAGCGTCCCATAGGCGAGGCTATACAGTTGATTGAGGCCGCATGGCTCGAAGATGGAAGGCATTAAAAAGACGTCGCTACCTGCTTCAATTTGATGGGCAAGTTTTTCGTTGTAGCCGATTTTTACCCAACAATTATTGGGGTAGTGCTGAGCCAGTGCCAGTAAATTAGTTTCGTATTCGGGTTGTCCTTGCCCAAGGATCACAACTTGGCAACCCATCTCGACCAGCACTGGAATTGCATCGATAACAAAATCTATGCCCTTTTGCTCAACTAGGCGACCAACCAAGCTGATCACAGGAGTATTTTCAGCAACAGGGAGTTTCAGTAAATCCTGTAGTTGTGTTTTGTTTTTCTGCTTACCTGCTAGATCATCCGCTGAATAATTGGCGATGAGAGAGGCATCTTTTTTGGGACACCATTCGTCTTTATCAATGCCATTTAAAATCCCCACGAGATCAACAGCTCGTGCTTTTAATAATCCATCGAATCCACAGCCATATTCCGGTTGCTGAATTTCTTGTGCGTAACAAGGGCTTACGGTTGTGAGTTTGTCGGCAAAAACAAGCCCAGCCTTGAGATAAGAAAATGACCCATAAAATTCTATTTTATCGTGATGAAAAACGTCTTCTGGAAGATTAACGTCGGCCAGTTTTTCTTTGTGAAATATTCCGCCATAAGCCATATTGTGAATCGTAAATAGCGATTTAGCTGGGGAGTCTTCGTATCTCAAAAGCAGCGGCACCAACCCAGTTTGCCAATCGTTACAGTGAACAAGATCGAAGCTTTCGTTTAACAGGTCTGGATTTTTTACAACTTCTTCAATAACACGAGAAAAAAAATAAAATCGCAGATGATTATCCGGGTAGTCGGCAAGCGAAGTTCCATAAGGACCGCCATCACGACGATAAAGCTCATCGCATTTGACGAAATAGACTGGAATACTTGTGTGAGGCAAACTCGATTGATGAATTTCGACGATGGTAGATTCAACGGTGAACTCGGTGTTAAATTTAATTAACCATTTTGATTCATCAATGGATGAATAAAATGGGAGAATTATCGAAATTTTAACGCCTTCTTTTTCGAGCGCTTTGGGTAGCGCATAAGAAACATCAGACAATCCACCCGTTTTCACAAACGGATACAACTCGCTAGTGGCAAATAGGATATTCATTGAAATGTTTGATCCTTAACATACACAACACCCGAATAGGGTGGGAGGCTTAAAAACTCACTAGGATTTACTCTAGCCGGAAAACTCCTGTCCAGCGAACTTAAAAGGCACTGATGCGGAGATGTAATTGAATTTAATTGGTAATTGATGAATTCGTGAGAGAAGTTGATGACGATAAAAAAACTTTTCTGTTTTCCATGTCGAATAAACGCAATGCAATAATCATTTTGCTCAAAACAGTCTACCCACGTAAACGCATTGCGGTCATGATTGCTTATGGCAAGCTCCACATCTTTATTGATTAGATTTAACGATCTTATAAAACTAATAAAGCCAGTATCGGCCTTTTGGTAATTAATCGGGTTTAATGGATTCCAAGAATCCATAATTCCCATGTCGGAACCTGCCAATAGCAGCTTGGCGCCGGGAACTAAATAAAGGTAAAACAAAAATAGGGCTGCTTTAGTGCGCTTAAATGTAGAAGGAACAGTATCGGGTGATAGTTGATAAAGCCCTTTCGTGGTTGGATCTAATTCGTCGTGCGAGAGACTATGTATATAGCGTTCGTTAAAAAGATAAATTCCTGCGAACGAAATTAGCTTCTGATGGCTCTTTTTGTTTTTATCATTTAATGAAAAATAGCGCTTGGTGTCGTTAATCCAACCAAGATTCCAAGCGTAATCGAACCCTAATCCGCCGTCGCTTGCTCGTGATGTGATATCAGGCCAAGCAGTAGACTCTTCGGCAATCATGATGATTTCCGATGCTGCGCGCTTGCAGGCGAGATTAAGCTCTTTAATAAAGTCTACGGCAGCGTAATTAATATTTGAATCCGATGAACATGCACCCCATTCATCGTCGTCTCTTAAAAAATCCTTATAAAGAATGGCACTAACGGCATCTACTCGTAACCCATCGAAGTGAAACTCGCTGAGCCAATAAAGCGCATTAGAAATTAAAAAGTTTTTTACCCATCGTTTTTCAAAATCAAATATCTGTGTGCCCCAGTTTTTACGCGAGGAATATTGGTCAGGCTCAAATAAGGCTTGTCCGGTAAAATGAATAAGCCCAGCAGGGTCTTGAGAGAAATGAGCCGGAACCCAATCCAATATCACCCCAAGGCCTTTTTGATGCAGGTAATCGACGAAATATTTAAGATCGTTTTGAGTTCCGTGTCGAGAAGTTGGAGCGAAATACCCCGTTACTTGATAACCCATCGACTCATCTACTAAGTGCTCGGCAATGGGCAAAATCTCGACATGCGTGTAATGCATGGCAATCGCGTAATCCGCAATTTCGTGCGCTAATTCCCGGTAGTTAAGGAACTCATGATGGTGTTTTCGCCAGCTGGATAAATGCACTTCTAGTATAAGTAGGGGAGAACGGTTATCGATAACGGGGCTGTGTCGTTTACGCGAACACATCCACTTTTGATCCTTCCACTCATAATTTGAGCGAGACGTGACAATCGAGGCATCACCGGGACGAAGCTCGAAAGCACGCGCAAATGGATCAGACTTTAACCAAGAGTTATCGGCTTTCTTTAAAAAGAATTTGTAACATTGGCCGTCATAAACGCCACTAATTTTTCCACTCCAGACGCCAGTTTCGATATTCAATGTGAGCGGATTCTCATCAGAATTCCACCCATTAAAGTCACCCACAATCGAAACATAATCTACTTCGGGAGCATAAAGGCTCGCGACTGCTGAGTGCTCAACTGTTCCGCTCGTTAAAAACAATCCTAAGTGTTCGTGCAGCAAATAGCATTGATTGATGCCAGGTGCTAAGAAGCGTTTTGATTCTAGTTGGGTAGCATACATGGCTAATAAAAAACACGTTTATTGAAAGCAGTCTCTTAAAACTAGCTCACAAAACATATTTCACCAGATTTTTTTATTGAAAATTTTCTGGAAATCTTTGATTTGTCTACTAATTATTAAGTGGCTCGATTTTTTCGCTGCTTATATCAATAAATTGCCTAAGGCGTTTGATGACAATGTAAGGAAAGTTTTAATGAAGGTGACAGGGCGATTTGTTAGTAGGCTTACAAAAGAAACACTTGCGATTGTCTTGGCAGGTGGACGTGGTTCCAGACTTAATCAGTTGACCGATTGGCGCGCTAAGCCAGCGGTTCATTTTGGCGGAAAATTTCGAATTATTGATTTCCCCTTATCAAACTGTGTGAATTCGGGAATTCGAAGAATTAGTGTATTGACGCAATATAAATCTCATTCATTGCATCGTCATTTGCAGCGAGGGTGGGGATTTCTAGGTGGAGAACTGAATGAATTTGTTGAGGTATTGCCCGCGCAGCAGCGAATCGATAATTCGTGGTATGCCGGCACTGCCGATGCCGTTTTACAAAATATGGATATTCTGCGACGGCATAAGGCCAAATACATTTTGATTTTGGCGGGCGATCATATTTATAAAATGGATTACGGTCCAATGATCGCAATGCATGTGGAGCAGGGCGCGGCACTCACTGTGGGTTGCATCGAAGTTCCTGTGCAAGAGGCGAGTTCCTTTGGCGTTATGTCGTGCGACGAGGATGGAAAAATCGTCGAGTTTAACGAGAAGCCATCCAATCCAAAACCTATGGAGCACAAACCCAGTCACGCGCTTGTGTCTATGGGAATCTATGTTTTCTCGACAGAGGTTCTATTTGATCAATTAAAACAAGATCAAGATGACACCAGTTCGAGCCACGATTTCGGTAAAGACATTATTCCAAAGATGATGAAGACGCATCCATGTTTTGCCTATTCTTTTGTCACCAGCGACGCGAGTCACTCGGCGTATTGGCGAGACGTCGGTACTATCGATTCATTATGGGAAGCCAATTTAGAAGTGACTAAGTTGTCACCACAACTCGATCTTTATGATGAGACTTGGCCAATATGGACACATCAAGAGCAGACACCGCCAGCCAAATTTGTATTTGATATGAACGACCGACGAGGCATTGCCATAGACTCCATGGTCTCGGGCGGTTGCATTGTTTCTGGCGCGACCATTCGGCGTTCGCTTTTATTTAGCAAAGTTCGAATTCAATCCTATAGTGAAGTAGAAGACTCAGTGATATTTCCGAGCGTCGAGATTGGTCATCAATGCCACATTCGTAACGCGCTAATCGACAGAGCTTGCATCATTCCTGATAACACGCGGATTGGTTATGACGCTAAGGAAGATGCGAGGCGATTCCATGTGACACCTAAAGGCATTGTTTTAGTTACTGCGAGCATGCTGGGCCAATATCAACATTGAAATTGCAGAATTTCCCTCTAAAACCTTAAAAGGATTGCATTATGGAACACCGTTACGCCGAACGTTTTAATGTCGATATTCCCGTTTTGCTGTACCAGTACAACCATCCAACCGCGCTGGGACGGATAAAGAATGCCACTCAGTTTGGTTTTTATATCGAGTGCAAAAGCAATCTTTTTGAAACCCTTAAGCCGATTCAAGTGGAGATTCATCCGCTCGATTATGGTGAGGATATCGTCCGGCTACATGCGCTAATTATCCATACACAATCGCGCGGCCTAGGTGTCGAACTTGAAACCTTGCACGCGCGTGAAGCGCTCAACCTTAAAAATTTATTGCGGCGCTATCGAGAACTTATGTGTCCTGTATTGGCGAACGTCAGTAAAGATAAGCCCATCGAGGAAGAGTTAGTTCTAGATGAAGAACTCGGGATGGCCGCGTATCAGATAGCTCAAAGCACTCAAAGGACCCCTCATCGGCCCAACCTATAATTACGCATAATCATTATTATGTTAATATGGACACCAAGTATATCTATGTCAACTGTGTCAACTTAGGGT
>JBJEWS010000010.1:0-491861 GCA_051885175.1 Cellvibrio sp. | reverse complement strand
CAGCCTCGTCGGATGACGGCACAGCTTCATCTGTTTCTTCTGATGATGGCGCGTCTTCGTCTGATGACGGAGCGACCTCATCTGACGATGGAACCGGTACTGGCTCTTCAGCTTCTTCTGATGATGGCGCGTCATCGTCTGACGACGGCGCAACTTCATCTGACGATGGCACTGGTTCATCAGCTTCTTCTGATGATGGCTCGACTTCGTCTGACGACGGAGCGACCTCATCTGACGATGGTACTGGCTCTTCGGCTTCTTCTGATGATGGCGCGTCATCGTCTGACGACGGCGCAACTTCATCAGACGATGGAACCGGTACTGGCTCTTCGGCTTCTTCCGATGACGGAGCAACTTCATCTGACGATGGCACTGGCACTGGCTCATCCGAGTCGTCTGACGATAGCACTAGCTCCGACAGTACCAGTTCGTCTGATGCATCAAGCGCTGCGCCAGCGTGTGATTACGCCACAGACTACGACTGTGATGGTGTTCCAAATCCATTGGATACCACCTTCAGTTGTAACGTGGATGGCTCGACCTCATACGCCTTTAGTCAAGTCTTGTCGTCCGAGGCCTATGCCGAGAATGACAGCTTACTGTTAGGTTCATCGCTTAATCCTTCAAACGTCTTGATTTCAGGTGAAGGAAGTTCGGCGGATCTCATCATCGCCCTGACAGGTGCGGCAGGTGTGAGAGTGGCTAACAATACTGGTGTGTGGGAAGGTTCAGCATCGCAACCCGGTAAGATCGCGGTTTACTTCACTGCTCCAGCAACCTTGTTGACGGCCAATATCTTGGGCGGTCTGCAAATGTTGGTCGATGGTACTGAAGTTGCGTCAACCGGAACCTTGTTGCAAGTGGAAGTCTTGGGTGGTGAAACTAACTACGTGTGGTTAGTGGACAAGCCAGCGATTGATTACACATCAATCACCTTCCGTGCACGCTCAGTGATTGGTTTGGCAACTTTCGAATACAAGAAACTTTGTATCGAGCAGCCATTCCCAGGAACGGGTGGCGGTACTTCCAGTACTTCGTCTGACGATGGCACAGGTTCGTCGGCATCCTCAGATGATGGAACAGCCTCGTCGGATGACGGCACAGCTTCATCTGTTTCTTCTGATGATGGCGCGTCTTCGTCTGATGACGGAGCGACCTCATCAGACGATGGAACCAGTACTGGCTCTTCGGCTTCTTCTGACGATGGCGCAGGGTCCTCAATATCATCTGATGACAGCACAAGTTCTGATGGCACCAGCTCGTCTGAGGCATCAAGCGCTGCGCCAGCCTGTGATTACGCTACAGACTACGACTGTGACGGAATTCCAAATGACACTGACGCTACCTTCAGCTGTAACATCGATGGATCGACGTCTTACGCATTCAGTCAGGTTGTGACGGGGCAAGCTCTTGCTGAAAATGACAGTCTCTTGTTAGGTGGTGGTCTTAACCCTGAGAACGTGCTTGTTCCAGGTGAAACGAGTGCGGCCGACCTTGTAATTGCTCTAACTGGCGCAGCTGGTGTCAGAGTGAGTAATGCCACAGGGGTATGGGAAGGGGCGGCATCGCTACCGGGCAAAATCGGTATTTACTTCTCAGCGCCATCGAGTCTTCTCTCTGCCAACATCTTGGGTGGTTTGCAGCTGCTGGTGGATGGAACTACCGTGGCCACGTCAGGCACTTTGCTTCAGTTGAGTGTGTTGGACGGCGAGACTAACTATGTCTGGTTGGTCGACAAAC
Organism: Cellvibrio sp.; assembly: GCA_051885175.1. GTDB lineage: Bacteria > Pseudomonadota > Gammaproteobacteria > Pseudomonadales > Cellvibrionaceae > Cellvibrio. Next base: position 490,121 of record JBJEWS010000010.1, on the reverse strand, counting down.
CGACGACTGACTTTACATCTGTTACTTTCCGCGCGGGTTCTGCGATTGGGTTGGCGACCTTCGAATACAAGAAATTGTGTATCGAACAGCCATTCCCAGGTTCAGGCGGGGCTACCTCAAGCGTGTCTTCTGACGATGGCGCGAGTTCTTCGGATGGTGCGTCATCATCAAGCGCTCCAGCGGGTTGTGCGGCGGATGACGCAGACTGCGATGGCGTAGTGGATGCGCTCGATTCTACATTTAGCTGTGTGGGTGATGGCACGGCAGAAGGGGCGGAGAGCACATTCCGTCAAATCCTTGCTTCGGACGCGGGTATTGTGAACTGGAGTGTAGGGCTTGCGAGCACGACTAGTGTCGCAAATGTTCTGCTGCCGGGTGATATCGATTACGCGACGCTTGGTGTAGTGCTGGCGGGTGCGGCGGGTGTCGATATTGCCCTCGATTCGATTCAGCCAGGCCGGGTAGCAAGTCCAGGACGTATTGCATTCGTAATTAGTAATGGCTCGTCGCTGTTGGATGCAGAGCTGTTGGGCGGTATTACGGTTCAATTCGATAATATCACGGCGGCCACTTTACCTAACTTGCTGAGTGCTTCGCTCAATTTAGGTGGGGGCACTGGCGGATATGATATGACGGTGGTCAGTGTGCAAAAACCCGAGACTGGCTATCAGTCGATCCGATTCCGGCAGGGGGCTGTGTTGGGTGTTGCTCCGAGCGTCAGATTGCATAAGGTATGTATCGAAGAGCTCTAGTAGCGACTTCATTTAAAGCAGCCTTCGGGCTGCTTTTTTTATGCCTCGACATCGAGAAGTTCTAGCTGCGACTTCAGAGTGCTGGGAGTGTGGATTCTGTCGTGGCTCTGGTCTAAGTGTGTTAGAATTCCGGCCATTTAATTGCGGCCTTCGAGGTGATGGATGCATTGTCCTTTTTGTAGCGCTGAAGATACTAAAGTCATCGACTCGCGCTTAGTAGCAGATGGTGATCAGGTTCGCCGTCGCCGTGAATGTCTTTCATGTCATGAACGATTCACCACCTTCGAGGTGGCCGAGTTGGTCATGCCTCGTATTATTAAGCAAAACGGCACTCGTGAACCTTTTGACGAAAACAAACTTCGTGCAGGGTTATTGCGTGCGATCGAAAAGCGCCCCGTGAGTATTGAAGCGGTTGAGACTGCGATTAATGCGATTAAGCACTATCTTCAGGCGACAGGAGAGCGCGAAGTTAAATCGTTATTGGTGGGCGAAAAGGTGATGGAGCAACTTCAAAAGTTAGACGAAGTGGCTTATGTGCGTTTTGCGTCCGTCTATCGTCGCTTCAAAGATTTGAATGAGTTTCGTCAAGAGATCGATCGACTCGAACAGCAACCGGAAAAGCCTTAATCCATGATGCAATCTCAAATTGATTTGGATTACATGGCGCAGGCGATTCGCCTTTCGGAAGGTGGCCGATACACTGCGCGTCCAAACCCGTGTGTAGGTTGCCTGATTGTTAATGGCGGGCAAGTGGTGGGCGCCGGTTTTCACTATCGAGCGGGTGAGGGGCATGCCGAAATAAATGCTTTGGTGCAAGCGAAGGAACTTGCTCGCGGTGCGACCGCCTACGTTACGCTTGAGCCTTGTAGTCATCAGGGTCGAACCGGCCCCTGCGCCGATGCATTAATTAATGCGGGACTTAGTCGAGTGGTTTACGCGATGGAAGATCCCAATCCGCTTGTCGCAGGTCGTGGTTTTGAAAAACTTCGACATGCGGGTATTGAAGTTGTAGGCCCTGTACTCGAGCAAGAAGCACGAGCGTTAAATCGCGGATTTCTCAAAAGAATGGAACGACGTCGTCCATTCGTTCGATGCAAAATGGCGATGAGTTTAGATGGCCGAACCGCCATGGAATCTGGCGAGAGTAAGTGGATTACCTCTCCTAAAGCGAGAGCCGATGTCCAGTTACTGAGGGCACAGTCAAGCGCAATAGTGACGGGGATCGACTCCATTTTAATGGATAATTCTTCACTTATTTTGCGCGAAGAAGAGCTGTTTTTACCCAATGTAAAAGATGTACTTGAACTTCAGCCGCTGCGCGTGGTGGTCGATTCAAAATTGCGATTGCCCAGAGACTCATACATTGTTCGGCATCCTTATCCATTACTGGTGGTTTACGCTTCGGATGTGGACCCATTGGCGCTGGAAGGTTGGCCTTCTCACGTTGAGTTTTTGCAGTTGGCGGGGCGCGATGGGCGCGTAGACCTTGGCAAGTTGCTCATCGTTCTGGCGGAACGCCAATGTAACGAGGTTATGGTCGAGGCGGGCCCGACACTTGCGGGTCAGTTTTTACGTAAAGGTTTGCTCGATGAAATAGTGGTCTACATGGCACCAAAACTAATGGGCAGCTTGGCTAGGCCATTATTCGATTTACCCTTCGAGAAAATGTCGGGCGCGTTTGCGTTAAAAATCACGGATATCAGAGCAGTCGGCCAAGATTGGCGAATTACCGCCGCGCCGGACATTGAATATTAATTTGTGAGGAAGTTGTGTCAGAAGCCAATATCGATCAACCGCAAGCCTATCCACTGGCAAGTTTATCTAATCGTTTCTTTGCGGCCTTAATTGATGGGTTCGCGATGGCAAGTGTGATGATGGTGTTTTTTTTAATGACGGGTGTTGCCGATAGTATCGTTGAATTTTCGGAATTGCCGCTGGAGCAGCGAGAGGGGCATGAGCTCACCACTCTTGGGTTCGCTTTGAAAATGTTGGCGTTACAGGCTGTCGTTTTCGTTGCACTAAACTTAACCCTGCTACAAAAGTATGGTCAGACAATCGGCAAACGCGTCATGAAAATCGCCATTGTCGATTCATCGGGGCGAGTACCACCGCTGCATGTTTTGTTACTCCATCGTTATTTTTCCCAAATATTAATGGGATTGGTTCCTGTGGTCGGTGGTTTTTTGCGTGTGCTCGATGTTATGTTGATTTTTAGAACTGACCGCCGTTGCCTGCACGACTTCATTGCGAAAACACATGTGATTGATGTTAGTAAACCGATCACGCCTTCCAACAACCACCTGGTGGTGTAGTTCGTTATGTTTACAGGAATTATCGAAGCTGTCGGCGAGGTGATTACACTCGAACCCCGCTCCGGCGATTTGCGTTTAAGAATCAAAACCAATGCGCTAAATTTGGCGGATGTTCGTCTTGGGGATTCCATTGCCACCAACGGTGTCTGCCTTACCGTAGTTGATCTCCCAGGGGATGGTTATTGGGCAGATGTGTCTCGAGAAACGCTAGACAATACTACGCTGCCGAATTGGAAACTTCACCAAAAAGTGAATCTCGAAAAAGCCCTAACGCCGCAGACGCGACTTGGCGGACATATTGTCAGTGGGCATGTTGATGGTGTGGGTGAGGTGATTAGCCGTCTGCCTGATGCTCGATCTGAACGTTTTAGAATTCGAGCGCCTAAGACTTTAGCCAAATACATTGCGCATAAGGGTTCCATTACGGTTGACGGTATTAGCCTTACTGTTAATAAAGTTGAAGGCGCGGAGTTCGAATTAAACATTGTTCCACACACATTGGCGCATACCATTATGGGCGAATATCGCCCAGGAACTCTGGTCAATTTAGAGGTCGATGTTCTGGCTCGCTATCTTGAGCGTTTAATGCTTGGCGACAAGGCCGCAGAAACGACCGATTCAGGAATTACTCTTGAGTTTCTGGCCAAAAATGGCTTCATGTAAGCGCGCTTACACAATTTATGTAGGATGGATGTAATGCAATTGAATACGCCTGAAGAGCTTATCGAAGATTTGCACCGCGGCAAAATGGTCATCTTGATGGATGACGAGGATCGCGAGAACGAGGGCGATTTGGTGATGGTTTCAGAGTTGGTGCGTGCTGAAGATATCAACTTTATGGCGACCCATGCTCGGGGTTTGATCTGTCTTACCATCACGCAAGAACGGGCTAAACGATTGAACCTTGCTCCTATGGCTGCGCACAACAAATCGCAGTTTTCGACAAACTTTACAGCCTCGATCGAAGCGGCGGTGGGTGTTACTACAGGAATTTCAGCAGCAGATCGCGCACATACTATTAGAACAGCCGTGAGCCCAACGGCAGTGGCTTCAGACATAGTTCAACCAGGGCATATTTTCCCTGTAGTGGCGATGGAAGGCGGTGTTATGAGCCGTGCTGGTCATACCGAGGCAGGCTGCGATTTGGCTCGTTTAGCGGGTTTTGAGCCTTCATCCACGATTGTTGAAATTATGAATGACGATGGCACCATGGCTCGTCGCCCTGATCTCGAGCGTTTTGCAGAGCAATTTGGCTTGAAAATCGGTACTATTGCCGACCTAATTCATTATCGAGCAACTCGTGAAAAAACCGTTTATGTTGAATCGGTTCGCGATGTTGATACCCAGTATGGAAGGTTTGCGCTTCACACTTACCGTGATTCTCAAGGCGATTTGCACTTCGCCATGGTTAAAGGTGAGCTGGACGCCGAGCCTACTTTGGTTCGTGTTCATGTGATGGACATCGCTCGAGACGTGCTTAGTATTAAGCGTTTTGATGCAACTGGTGCCCCGAGCTGGACTTATCACGATGCCTTAAAGGCGATCGCAAATGAAGGTAAGGGTGTTGTGCTACTCATTTGTCACGACGAGTCCACTCACGCTGTTAATGCAAGTGTCGAAGCTTTGCTGACCGGTAAACAGCAAAAGCCAACCGCCGATGTGCTCTATAAGCAAGTGGGTACTGGCTCGCAAATTCTACGCGATCTCGGTATTCGAAAAATGCGCGTCATGTCGGCGCCTATGCGCTTTTCAGCATTATCAGGATTCGATTTGGAAGTGGTGGAATACGTTTCACCCGAGATAAAAGTTTCTTATTAAATATCATATCTATTTTTTTGTTGAGGCTGATTATGAGCACAATTAAAGTTGTTGAAGGTGAGTTTATCGCTAACCAAGGCAAATATGCCTTGATCGTCAGCCGTTGGAATAGCTTTGTTGTCGAGAGCTTGAAGGACGGCGCGTTGGATACTCTTCGTCGTCATGGAATAAAAGATGAGAACATCACCATTTACTACGCGCCTGGCGCGTTCGAGTTCCCGATTACCGCTCAGAAAATCGCAGCCAAAAATGAATACGATGCAATCATCACGCTCGGAGCTGTTATTCGTGGCGGCACGCCGCATTTTGACTATGTTGCGGGCGAGTGCACGAAAGGTTTGGCGCAGGTATCGCTGCAATACGGCATCCCAGTGACTTTTGGCGTGTTGACCGTAGATTCAATCGAGCAGGCTATTGAGCGCTCGGGCACCAAAGCAGGTAATAAAGGTGTAGAAGCGGCATCGACAGCTCTTGAAATGGTTTCGTTGCTCGGTAAGATTTAATTTTCGATGTTAATGGGTCGACAGGGGTCGGCCCAGTTCTTTTAGGTAAAAGTTGATGAACACCTCAAATAGCCAATTGGCTGCGACTCGCCGCATGGCTCGTCACTATGCAATGCAAGCGCTTTATCAATGGCAAATGGCTGGCGCCAGTATTAATTCTATCGAGGCTGAATTTCGCACCGATAACGACATGACCAAAGTGGATGTTGAATATTTTCACGAGTTGCTGCACGGTGTGCCTCAGCATTTGACTGAAATCGAATCGGCTTTTGTTCCGCATTTGGTCGAGCGTTCAGGCGAAGAGCTCGATGCGATTACCGCGGCGTTGCTACGCATGGCGACCTACGAATTAAAGTTTCGTATCGATGTTCCCTACAAAGTTGTTATCAACGAAGCGGTGTCTTTGGCAAAGAAATTTGGTGCGGAAGATAGCCACAAGTTCATCAATGGCGTGCTCGATAAAGTATCAGCGCAGGCTCGTGCGCTTGAATTTAACGCCGAACGTAACAGACGATAGTTGGATTCGTTTGTGAGCGGAGAATTCTCGCTTATTCAGCAATATTTTCGTCGCGACATTAAGGGTGATGTCGCCACGGATGTCGCGCTCGGCATAGGCGATGATTGTGCTTTGGTGTCGCCGTCGAAAAACCTTTTGGCAATTTCTGTCGATACGCTGGTTGATGGCGTCCACTTTCCCTCAGGTGCAAATCCGTATCAAATAGCCCAGCGTGCACTTCGCACCAATCTTTCTGATCTCGCTGCAATGGGTGCTGCGCCAAAGTGGTTTACTTTGGCGCTTACTTTGCCATGTAGCGACGAAGATTGGCTGCGCGATTTTTCACGTGGGCTTTTTGAATGCGCAGATGAATACGGCATTACATTAATTGGCGGCGATACTACTCGTGGCCCTTTAACAATTACGATTCAAGTGATGGGCGAGGTGGCTTCGGGTCAGGCACTGCGTCGAGATGGCGCGTCTCCTGATGACTTTGTTTTCGTAACGAACACTTTGGGTGATGGGGCGGCCGCTTTGGCGGTGTTAGGACAACCAAATCTGGTCTCGCAAGAGCATGTTAATTATTTGCTTGAGCGTTTTTATTGTCCCGAGCCGCAAATTAAAGCGGGGTTGTTATTACGAGACATCGCGTCGGCAGCTTTGGATATTTCAGATGGCCTAGTGGCTGATCTTGGTCATATTTGCAAAGCATCGGATGTGAGCGCGGTCATCGACGTTGAAGCCTTACCCTTATCGGATGCATTGCTTGCTTTTAATGATCTTACACGAGTGCGCAATTACGCATTAAGCGGTGGCGATGACTATCAATTGTGTTTCACAGTTTCACCGCAAAAAATGCCGGAACTTGCCATGCTAATCGCACAAGGTGAAATACAAGCCACTATGATTGGGCGCATTGAACGAGGCCATGGCGTTGCCGTTTATCTCAATGACGAGCCTTATGAAATTTCGCAAGCAGGCTATCAGCACTTTTAATTATGAATTCAAATACGCGCAATCCTACTTTTAAACAGCTGTTAAGCCAGCCGCATTTGTTAGTGGCGTTTGGTTTTGGAAGCGGCCTTGCAAAGAAGGCTCCAGGTACATTTGGTACGCTCGCCGCAATTCCTTTTTTTATGGCATTGCAGGATTTGTCGTGGCCCCTGTATATCAGCTGGTTAGTAGTAACTTTTGTGTTGGGTGTTTGGTGGTGTGAGCGTGCGTCACAAACGCTCGGTGTTCACGATCACGGCGGAATTGTTTGGGATGAATTTGTCGGTTATTGGATCACTATGTTTATGGCGCCCAAAGGGTGGCTGTGGATTGTGCTGGGATTTGTGTTATTTCGGCTATTCGATATTCTCAAGCCATGGCCGATTGGCTGGGTGGATCGAAAAGTTTCTGGCGGATTTGGCATCATGATCGACGACGTCATTGCCGGTATATTCGCCGCTGTTGTACTTCAGATTATTGTTATGTGCGTGGGTGTTTAGCCCGGCGAGGTGAACTTGGCCATTCAATTTATTGAAACATCAAAATTACCAACCCCATGGGGCGAATTTAATATCCACGGTTTTTTTGACGATCAAACTCAAAAAGAACATGTTGTACTCACCTATGGCGACATCAGTGGTGACGAGCCGCCTCTAGCGCGAGTTCACTCTGAGTGTTTAACCGGTGACGCTTTATTCAGTATGCGCTGCGATTGCGGCCCTCAGTTGCACGCCGCCATGGAAAAAATTGCGCTCGAGGGTAGGGGCATTATTTTTTATTTGAGGCAAGAAGGTCGTGGGATTGGCCTTATGAATAAAATTCGAGCCTATCATCTTCAAGATCAGGGTGCGGATACAGTCGAGGCCAATATTCAGCTAGGTTTCGCGGCTGATGCCCGTGATTATTCCATATTGCATCCGATGCTTTACCATTTAAATGTTAGAGCGGTGCGGTTACTCACAAATAACCCGCGCAAGGTTAAGGCATTGCAAGATATGGGGATTAACGTCGTCGAGCGGGTGCAGCATCTTGCTGGAGTAAATCCACATAACGAGCATTATTTAGAAACCAAAAGTGGCAAGCTCGGACATATGTTTTCAAACGAGGCGATTCAAAATCGCCTACTCGATCACGACAACGATTAAGCGGTATTAAGAAGGTATCAAATGATTCGGATTGGAATTGCTGGCGCAGCGGGCAGAATGGGAAAGGCGTTAATGGCCGCGACTCAGGCGAACCCTGAGACACAATTAACCGTAACATTAATTCGCCCGGACAGTAGTTTGATTGGAGCTGATGCAGGTGAGTTGGCAGGTCTCGGAAAGTTGGGTGTTACCCTTGTTGGCAAGCTTGAGGACGTTATTAGTGACATTGATGTGCTAATTGATTTCAGCTCACCGCAAGCGACTTTAGCGAATGTTAAAGTTTGTGCACAATTTCAAAAGCCTATGGTGATTGGCACAACCGGTTTTAGCGATTCCGAAAAACAGGAATTATTAAGTTTTCAAGAACGCATCCCTTTGCTCTTATCCGCTAACTTTTCTACCGGTGTTAATCTCTGCTTCAAATTGCTTGATATAGCAGCGCGAGTTTTGGGTGATGAATACGACGTTGAAGTATACGAAGCGCACCATCGCCACAAGGTCGATTCTCCATCAGGTACGGCAATGCGTATGGGCGAAGTGTTAGCGAATGCACTGGACCGAGACCTTAAAAAAGTCGCAGTTTATGGTCGAGAAGGTCAAATTGGCGCCCGCGATCGAGACACGATTGGTTTTGCAACAGTGCGCGGTGGGGATGTGGTTGGCGATCACACAGTCATGTTTATGGCTGATGGAGAGCGGATTGAAATCACTCATAAAGCGTCGAGTCGATTGGCATTTGCAAATGGTGCCGTTCGGGCAGCTGTGTGGCTTAAACAGAAAAACAACGGCCTTTTCGATATGCAGGACGTATTAGGTTTAGGTTAATTTTCGTTTTGTATAATTCGCGCCACTGCTTGTGGGCAAAAAAGCTAATGGACAGGTCTAGAGAAAACACGTAGAATTCTCGGTCAGACTGTGCCCAAGCAAATTTGGGCTGCACAAGTTTACAGGGTTCGCATAGAACATAAAAAAAGCGAGATGGAATTGGGTTTCATCTCGCTTTTTTGCAGCTACACATTGTACAACGCCATTTCAACCTAGAATCTAAGACGTATTCGTTCCGAGAGCATTTTCGGCGCGCGCATCGTCTTGAACCTAAATTTGGCGAAACTAGCAGTTATGCGGCCACTTTTTTTAAATTTACTTGCTTGCAAGGCTTATCCGTAAAGGTGTTCAAACCTGTATCTGTAGGTGTTGACCAAGCCAAAACCCAACCAACTCAGGAGGTTGTTTTGTCTACTCAGGAATTCCTTCCTGCCCACAAGAAAGCGATTTTGGTTCTTGCTGATGGTAGTGTGTTCCGTGGTACCGCGATTGGTGCTGAAGGCTTATCTGTTGGTGAAGTGGTATTTAATACCTCAATTACCGGCTATCAAGAGATCATTACCGATCCCTCATATGCTCAGCAAATCGTTACCCTAACTTATCCCCATATTGGCAATACCGGTGCCAACAGCGAAGACGAAGAATGCGACCGCATTTGGGCCTCTGGCTTAGTTATTCGCGACCTCCCTTTAGTTGCAAGCAACTTCCGCAGTGAAAGTGATCTATCTTCCTACCTTAAATCGCGCAACATTATCGGCATCGCCGATGTCGATACTCGTCGTTTAACCCGCTTACTCCGTGAAACCGGATCTCAAAACGGTTGCATCATGGCGGGTGATGATATTGACGAAGCCAAGGCGCTAGCTGCAGCCAAAGCCTTTGGTGGGTTAAGCAGATTAGACCTTGCGAAAGAAGTTACTACCGATAAAACCTACTCTTGGACTGAAGGCTCGTGGAAGCTAGGTGTTGGGTTTAGTCAACAAGCTGACTCTGAGAAGAAGTTTAAAGTTGTTGCTTACGACTTTGGTGTGAAGCGCAATATTCTGCGTATGTTGGTAGATCGCGGTTGTGAGTTGATCGTAGTTCCTGCCCAAACACCTGCAAGCGAAGTGCTGGCTCATAATCCCGACGGTATTTTCTTGTCAAACGGCCCTGGTGATCCAGCTCCCTGTACTTACGCGATAGAAGCAATACGTGAGTTCTTGAAAACCGACATTCCTGTGTTTGGAATCTGTTTGGGGCACCAATTATTGGCACTTGCTGCCGGTGCCAAAACTATCAAGATGGGGCATGGCCATCATGGTGGTAACCATCCTGTGCAAAACCTGGAAACTCAGCGCGTAATGATTACGTCGCAAAATCATGGTTTCGCCGCCGATATTGAAACGCTACCAGCTAACGTGAAAGTCACTCACGTATCTTTGTTTGATGGAACCTTGCAAGGTATTCACTTAACTGACAAGCCCGCATTTAGCTTCCAAGGTCACCCAGAAGCGAGCCCAGGCCCTCATGATACAGACAGCTTATTCAACCATTTCGTTGAATTGATGAAGGCGCGAAAAGCAGGCTAATGCAAAGAGAGGGTAATCCCTCTCTTGTTATAACCAAATTCAAAGTGGTGAGTGCCACCCCGCGTAGCGGAATTGAACCGGAGCAGACATGCCAAAACGTACAGACATTAACAGTATTTTGATCTTGGGCGCAGGCCCCATTGTGATCGGTCAAGCCTGTGAGTTTGACTACTCAGGCGCACAAGCCTGTAAAGCCCTTCGTGAAGAAGGTTACCGCGTAATTTTGGTTAACTCTAACCCCGCCACCATCATGACCGACCCGGCGATGGCTGATGCAACTTACATCGAGCCTATCGAGTGGCAAACCGTTGCAAAAATTATCGAAAAAGAACGCCCAGATGTAATCCTTCCCACCATGGGTGGTCAAACTGCGCTTAACTGCGCCTTGGCCCTAGCGAAGCACGGAGTGCTCGAAAAGTTCGGTGTCGAGCTTATCGGAGCGAAAGAAGAAGCCATCAACATGGCCGAAGACCGTAATCTATTCGATAAAGCGATGAAGCGTATCGGTCTTGAGTGCGCACGCGCGAAGATTGTCCACTCGATGGAAGAAGCTCGCGAAGTTCCTAAAGAATTCGGATTCCCTTGCATTATTCGCCCATCATTTACCATGGGTGGTTCAGGCGGTGGTATTGCTTACAACTGGGAAGAATTCGAAGAAATTTGTGCTCGCGGTCTTGACCTATCACCCACTAATGAACTTTTGATCGATGAGTCTTTGCTTGGTTGGAAAGAGTACGAGATGGAAGTTGTCCGTGATAAAAATGACAACTGCATCATTGTTTGCTCGATTGAAAATTTCGATCCAATGGGCGTGCACACGGGCGACTCTATTACTGTTGCGCCTGCACAGACCTTGACTGACAAAGAATACCAAATTATGCGTAACGCATCGATTGCGGTATTGCGTGAAATTGGCGTTGAGACTGGCGGTTCTAACGTGCAGTTTGCGATCAACCCAGAAAATGGCCGCATGGTTGTAATCGAAATGAACCCGCGTGTGTCGCGCTCATCGGCTCTAGCGTCTAAGGCGACTGGCTTTCCAATCGCGAAAATCGCTGCCAAGCTCGCGGTTGGCTACACACTTGATGAACTTAAAAACGATATTACTGGTGGCTTGACTCCAGCTTCGTTTGAGCCCTCTATCGACTACGTTGTCACTAAAGTACCTCGTTTTACTTTCGAGAAATTTGGCGATGCCGATGCGCGTTTGACGACGCAAATGAAATCCGTTGGTGAGGTGATGGCGATTGGTCGCACCTTCCAAGAGTCTCTTCAAAAAGCGCTTCGTGGTCTTGAGGTTGGTTCTGCTGGTTTGGAATCAAAAGTTGATTACACAAGTGAAGAAGGTAAAGCAAAAGTTCGCAGTGAGCTCGCTACTCCGGGTGCAGAACGTATTTGGTACGTCGGCGATGCTTTCCGCATGGGCATGAGCGTCGACGAAGTATTTGAGTTGTCAAAAATCGATCCATGGTTCTTGGTACAAATCGAACAACTCATTCACATTGAGCAATCGATTCGCGGAAAAGCACTTAATACATTCTCGGCCGATGATCTTTTCCAGCTTAAGCGCAAAGGTTTCTCCGATAAGCGTTTAGCATTGTTGTTGCGCACCAGCGAGAAAGAGGTGCGACATTATCGTCAAGGTTTAGGTATTCGCCCTGCTTATAAGCGCGTTGATACCTGTGCGGCGGAATTTGCCACTTCTACGGCTTACATGTATTCAACTTATGAAGAAGAATGTGAAGCTAATCCGTCGGACAAGAAGAAAATCCTCGTGATTGGTGGTGGTCCAAACCGTATTGGTCAAGGTATCGAATTCGACTATTGCTGCGTGCATGCTGCGCTCGCGATGCGTGAAGATGGTTATGAGACCATCATGGTCAACTGTAATCCAGAAACCGTTTCTACCGACTATGACACATCAGATCGTTTGTTCTTTGAGCCCGTTACTTTAGAAGATGTGTTAGAGATCGTTCATAAAGAAAAACCAGCTGGTGTTATCGTTCAGTTTGGTGGACAAACTCCTTTAAAACTTGCTCGTGCTCTTGAAGCTGAAGGTGTACCAATTATTGGTACAAGTCCAGATGCTATCGACAAGGCGGAAGACCGTGAGCGTTTCCAGCAAATGATTGAAAAGTTAGGCCTGTTGCAGCCGCCTAATGCGATCGTACGTTCGCTTGAAGAAGCGATTATTGCCGCTGAAAACGTTGGTTATCCATTGGTTGTTCGCCCATCTTATGTGTTGGGTGGTCGCGCCATGGAGATCGTGTATAAAGAAGATGAGCTACGCACTTATATGCGTACGGCTGTACAAGTTTCTGAAGATGCACCAGTTTTGCTTGATCACTTCTTGAATAACGCGATTGAAGTTGATATCGACTGTGTGTCGGACGGCAAAGAAGTTGTCATTGGTGGAATTATGCAGCATATCGAGCAATGCGGCGTCCACTCAGGTGACTCAGCGTGTTCACTGCCGCCATATTCGTTACCAGCCGACGTTCAAGACGAAATGCGTGCACAAGTTAAAGCCATGGCTGTAGAGTTAGGCGTAATTGGGTTGATGAACACTCAGCTCGCTTATCAAGATGGCAAAATCTATGTGATCGAGGTGAATCCGCGTGCTTCTCGTACTGTTCCATTTGTTTCTAAATGTATCGGTACGTCCTTGGCAAAAATTGCTGCTCGTTGTCAGGCAGGTATGTCATTGGCCGAACAAGGCTTCACTAGCGAAATCATACCTAATTACTACAGCGTCAAAGAAGCGGTATTCCCCTTCAACAAATTCCCAGCTGTTGACCCAATTCTCGGCCCAGAAATGAAGTCTACCGGTGAGGTGATGGGAGTTGGCGATACGTTTGGCGAGGCTTTTGCAAAATCTCAGTTGGGCGCCAATAACCGCATTCCAACGAAAGGGACTGTCTTCATCAGTGTTCGCGATATGGATAAAGCAGGCATTGTCGAAGTTGCACGTGACTTATCTGATTTAGGCTTTAAGATAGTTGCCACTCGTGGCACTGCAGCTGTACTTCAGGCGGCGGGTCTTGAAACCGAGATTGTAAATAAGGTTCAAGAAGGACGCCCTCACATTGTTGACATGATTAAAAATGGTCAAATCCAAATGATCATCAACACTGTAGAAGGTCGTCAAGCAACTCGAGACTCCTCATCGATTCGTCGAAATGCTGAGAATAACCGCGTTTATTACACTACAACCTTAGCGGCTGGCTTGGCTGTGTGTATGGCGCTTAAACAGGAAAATGAGATTACTGTACGTCGTTTACAGGATCTCCATAAAAGTGTGGATGTTTAGGTATGAGTACCAAAGTACCCATGACAGTTGAGGGCGCAGAAAAATTGCGCCTTGAACTGGAAGATCTTAAAAAAGTACAGCGCCCTCGTATTGTTCAAGCTATCGCCGAGGCGCGTGAGCACGGCGATCTTAAAGAAAATGCGGAATACTCTGCTGCTCGTGAGCAGCAGAGTTTCTGTGAGGGCCGTATCAATGAGATCGAGGGTAAGCTCAGCAACGCTCAAATTATCGATATTAAAACCTTACCGAACACCGGCAAGGTTTTATTCGGAACTACAGTTACTATCATCAATCTAGAAACTGATCAAAGCTTCACTTATCAAATCGTAGGTGATGATGAGGCGGATGTTAAAGCGAACAAAATCTCAGTTAATTCGCCTATTGCACGAGCTCTGATCGCAAAAGAAGAAGGTGATGTGGTTGTCGTTAAAGCTCCTGGCGGCGATGTGGAGTACGAGATCGACAGGGTTGAACATCTCTAAAAAGCTTATAAAAAAACCCGACTTAGTGTCGGGTTTTTTTATAATTGTTGAAGGGGGCTTCACAGGGGTCTATGTAAGTTAGAGAGCTTAGGATTAGCTTTCTTGTTTGGGCGATAAATAAGGGCGACTTTACCAATTTCTTGAACAATTTCCACGTTAGGCAACTGACTTAAAAATTCGAGTGCTTCCTTTCGGTCTTCGCGATCTGTAAAAGATAGCTTAACTTTTATTAATTCATGATCATCAAGAGCTCGATTAAGCTCGTTTAAAACACCTTCACTCAACCCGTTATCGGCGATAGTAACCACCGGATTCAATTTATGGCCAATGGTACGAAATTGTTTTTTGCGTTCAGCGCTAATCGCCATGATATTTCCTGTATAAATTCAAACTGTGAACAAATGTCAATTGACGGCATTGTACATTATCTCGTTAATATAATGATGAGAATGCCTAGAACTTGTTTGTCTAAATTTCGCCGAGCCCTTGTATTATTTTCGTTAAGCTCTATATCCATCTTATGGACTAAAGTATTTTACCCAAACGGATAGAATCTCGGTAAACTCTCAAACTTGAATTTATTTTTAGGTTATTTTTTGATCGTCGTCATTTAGAGGATTGTTCGTTGAACGATATCACCAAGAACCTGATCATTTGGTTAGTGATCGCCATAGTGTTGTTTAGTGTCTTTGATAACTTTAATCGGTCTTCGACGGCGCAAACACTGAGCTATTCTGAATTTATCACTGCTGTGAAAGACGAGCGGATAAAAAATGTTGTTATCACACCAGAAACCATTGAAGGTGTAATGAAGGACGAATCACGATTTAAAACGATTCGTCCTTATGCTCGTGATGATAAATTGATAGATGATTTGTACAACCACGGTGTTCCATTTGAAGGTCGTGAGATCGAAAAGCCGAGCTTACTTACTCAAATCCTAATATCAATGGCCCCAGTTATTCTCATAATTGCCGTTTTTTGGTTTTTTATGCGATACATGCAAGGCGGTGGCGGTGGAAAAGGCGGTCCGATGAGCTTTGGGAAAAGTAAGGCTCGCCTATTGAATGAAGATCAAATCAAAACGACTTTTGCGGACGTTGCAGGGGTTGATGAAGCTAAAGAGGATGTTCAAGAGCTTGTTCAGTATTTAAAAGATCCGACAAAGTTCCAGCGCTTGGGTGGCCAGATTCCACGTGGCGTTTTGATGGTTGGACCTCCAGGTACCGGTAAAACTCTATTGGCCAAGGCTATCGCTGGTGAAGCGAAAGTTCCTTTCTTTTCTATCTCTGGTTCTGACTTCGTCGAGATGTTCGTGGGTGTTGGTGCTTCACGCGTTAGAGATATGTTTGATCAGGCTAAAAAACAAGCTCCATGCATTGTGTTTATTGATGAGATCGACGCTGTAGGTCGTCATCGTGGTGGTGGTCATGGCGGCGGCCACGATGAGCGTGAGCAGACGTTAAACCAATTATTGGTCGAAATGGACGGCTTTGAAGGTAATGACGGCGTTATCGTTATCGCCGCGACTAACAGAGCAGACGTACTCGATAGAGCGTTACTGCGTCCTGGTCGTTTTGATCGCCAAGTGTATGTCGGATTGCCTGATATTCGCGGTCGTGAGCAGATTTTACATGTCCATCTTCGTAAAGTTCCACTAGATGAAAGGGTTGATCCTTCAGTTATCGCTCGAGGAACGCCTGGCTTTTCTGGCGCTGAATTAGCGAATCTTGTTAATGAGGCCGCCTTGATGGCAGCGCGATCCAATAAGCGCCTCGTGACCATGGAAGATTTTGAAAAAGCGCGCGACAAGATTTTGATGGGCGCTGAGCGTAAAACCATGGTCATGAGTGAGAAGGAAAAAATTAATACCGCGTATCACGAGGCAGGCCACGCAATTGTTGGTTGTTTGGTGCCTGAGCATGACCCGGTTCATAAGGTGACGATCATTCCTCGAGGTCGGGCTTTAGGTGTTACTCAATACCTTCCAGAAGGCGATAAATACAGCGAGAGTAAGCGGGCGCTCGAATCTCGTTTGTGCACATTGTTCGGTGGACGTATTGCCGAAGAGATGACGCTTGGTTTTGAGGGTGTTACTACGGGAGCGTCTAACGACATTGAGCGTGCGACCCAAATCGCTCGTAATATGGTGACCAAATGGGGGCTCTCGGAAAAATTGGGTCCATTACATTACGGAGAGGAAGAAGGTGCTTACCCCGGAATGTCATCGGCCAACTATTCTGATGAAACCTCACGGCAGATTGATGATGAGGTTCACCGTATCATCGACAGCTGCTATAAGCGCGCTAAACAAATTCTTGAGGATAATCGAGATATTCTCGAAGCGATGAAAGATGCTTTGATGGAGTATGAGACTATCGATGCTGATCAAGTCGCAGACCTTATGGCGCGTAAGCCTGTTAGACCACCGCAAGAGTGGAACGATGATGATTTTACGAGTCATTCCGGGTCAAGCACCTCGTCAGTTGATGCGGTGCCGCCAAAAGAAGGGCCGCTGAGCGGAGCTGCTAATTCTCAGTGACATTCCATTAACCCCGATTTTTCGGGGTTAATTTTTTGAGACGTTATTTGTTTTATGAATTCTTCACAAATTTTGCGCTGCGGAAAGCACCTTTTAGATATTTCTAAGCCGCAAGTAATGGGTATTCTTAATACCACTCCAGATTCTTTTTCAGATGGCGGGCAACATTATTCAAGTAAATCCTTGCAGCTTGATTCTGTACTTAAGCACGCGGAATCGATGTTGAGGGCAGGTGCCAGCATTATTGATGTTGGAGGTGAGTCTACTCGCCCTGGGGCTCTTCCTGTGTCTGAAACTGAAGAGCTTGATCGTGTTGTTCCGGTGGTTGAAGCGTTAGTTGCACGGTTCGATGCATTAGTTTCGGTCGATACTAGTAGGCCAAGTGTGATTGTCGAATCAGCCAAAGCGGGTGCTGGGTTGATCAACGATGTTCGAGCCTTAAGTGTTGAGGGGGCGTTAGCAGCTGCTGTACAAGCGCGGCTTCCCGTTTGCTTAATGCACATGAAGGGCACCCCTTCGACCATGCAGTGTGAGGCGGAATACTCAGACGTTGTCGATGAGGTGAATCAATATCTAAAGGCTCGCGCTTCCGAGTGTGTGCAGGCTGGTATCGATGAGGATCAAATAATTCTCGACCCCGGATTTGGTTTTGGAAAAACGTTACAGCACAACCTAGCATTGCTTAAGCGATTGCCAGAGACTTTAGCTTTAGGCTATCCGGTGTTGATCGGCTTCTCCCGTAAAACGATGTTTGGCGAGCTTCTTGGTCGGGCTGTGAATGAAAGACTTGCGGGGAGTCTCGCGGGAGCGATGTTAGCGGCGCAAAAAGGTGCCCATATTATTAGAGTTCATGACGTCGCCGAAACGGTAGATGTTTTGAAAGTCATAAAAGCAATCGAATAAGGTTAAGGAAGTATCCATCAATGAGTCGTAAATATTTTGGTACGGATGGCATTCGTGGTCGTGTCGGTGAGTCTCCGATTACGCCCGATTTTATGCTTAAACTGGGCTGGGCGGCGGGGTGTGTGCTCCGAGACCGTTTCGATGGCTCAAATATGATTCTTATAGGTAAAGACACGCGTATATCAGGCTATATGTTCGAGTCTGCACTTCAAGCTGGGTTGATAAGCGCAGGAGTAGATGTTGGGCTGTTGGGGCCTATGCCCACCCCTGGTGTTGCCTATTTAACTCGCACCTTTCATGCTCAGGCTGGCATCGTTATTAGTGCCTCGCATAACAGTTATGTCGATAATGGAATTAAATTTTTTGGTGGGGCAGGAACCAAGCTTCCAGATGAGCTTGAGTTGATGATTGAAGAGCAGCTAGATAAGCCCATGTTCACTGCTGAGAAATTAGGTAAGGCGCGAAGGATTGCAGATGCATCCGGCCGTTATATCGAATTTTGTAAAGGCACCATGCCTTGGGGTTTTAGCCTGAAAGGGCTGCATATTGTGCTCGACTGCGCTAATGGCGCCACTTACAACATCGCTCCTGATGTCTTTAGTGAGCTTGGAGCGAGAGTTACTTCAATCTTCATCGAGCCTAATGGCACCAATATCAATCGTGGTTGTGGTTCGACCAAACCAGAGGCTCTTCAAGAGAAGGTTGTTGAATTGGGGGCTGATCTTGGTATTGCATTCGACGGTGATGGCGATCGAGTCATGTTTGTCGATCACAAGGGTGAGTTAGTTGATGGTGATGAGCTTCTTTTTGTTATAGCCGCTTATCAACAACAATACATGGGAGGTTGCTCGGGTGTGGTAGGAACCTTGATGAGTAATTTCGGTTTCGAATTGGCATTAAAAGAGCTTGATATACCCTTTGAGCGGGCAAAGGTAGGGGACCGTTATGTAATTGAGCGTATGAAAGCCAATGCTTGGGATTTAGGTGGTGAAAATTCGGGTCATCTTGTATGTGGGAATGTGACGACGACGGGTGATGGAATTATCTCGGCGCTTCAGGTATTGCTCGCGCTAAATGTGATGGATCTTGACCTGTATTCAGCTAAAAGACGAATGAACAAACTACCCCAGATTATGATAAATGTTCATGCAGCTAAAAAAGGCAATCCACTCGAGAATGAAAAGATACGTTTGGCTGTTAATAATGCTGAGAGCCGTTTGGCAGGGCGAGGGCGCGTGTTATTACGTCCGTCTGGTACGGAGCCTGTGGTTAGGGTGATGGTTGAAGGTGAGGACAAGGTCTTGGTTAAGCAGCTTGCTCAAGATTTGGCTCAAGTTGTTGAAGTGGAATCGACTTAACCACTCCCGACCAAAATAGTGCCTATAATCGCATTGGAGCCTCAACTATCAGGTAAATCATGCAGTTGTTGGGGTTAATCCGATTTTATTCGGTTGAAAGCCTAGGGGTACTTGGCTAACATTGGCGCCCGCTTTGGAGGGGACCGCGTTTGAACTTATCACTGGCTGCCAGACGCCGACGTTTAATCGTTGGTAACTGGAAAATGAATGGTAACTGCTCAAGTTATCAAAGCTTACTCGAAGAGCTTGTTCAAACCGATATGAGGGGGGATGAAGTTGATATAGTAATTTGCCCTCCATTCACCCACTTGTATCAGGTGAGTGATTATATTGGTAGTACTAAATTTATGCTTGGTGCGCAGAATGTAAGCGAAGAAGATCAAGGTGCGTACACTGGTGAAATTTCTTCACTTATGTTGAAAGATTTTAGTTGCAAATTTGTAATTATCGGTCACAATGAGCGCCGCCGATTACAAGGTGAGACTGAAATTAAGGTTTTAGACAAATTTAAAGCCTGTCTGCGTAATCAATTAACACCAATATTATGTATTGGTGAATCTCTAGAAGATAGAGAAAGTGGTCGGCACCTTGATGTGATCAAGCGACAACTGATGTCGGTTGTATCTCAAGTCGGATTACGATCAATGATCGATGCAGTTATTGCTTACGAGCCAGTATGGGCAGTAGGCACAGGTAAAACTGCAAGTCCAGGCGAAGCGAATGAGGTTCACCAATTCATTCGAAGTTGTTTGGGCGACGTTGCTGAACATGTAAGGATTCTGTACGGCGGCAGTGTCAAGGCAAGTAATGCCACCGAGCTTTTTGCTTTGCCTGATATCGACGGTGCACTACTTGGCGGTGCCTCCTTGGACGCTAAAGAATTTTTAACAATCTGCAAAATAGCAAATAACTTTTTGCAATTGCGGACCTGAAACACACTAGAGATCAGGTAATGGATAAATTAGTACTTGTTATTCATAGTCTTGCTGCACTGGTTATTATTGGCCTAGTGTTATTGCAGCAAGGTAAGGGTGCAGCAATGGGTGCATCATTTGGTGGCGGTGCTTCGCAAACCGTTTTCGGTAGTGAAGGAAGTGGAAATTTTTTCACTAAAGCCACATGGATAGTTGCCTTTGTGTTTTTCTGCACAAGTTTTGGTTTGGCGATTATCGCTAAAAATGATTCTAGAGCGAGTCTTGAATTTTCAGTTCCTGCTGCAATTCAACAAGAGTCCTCTAGTGTAAATGCGGTTGAAGGGGAGGTTCCTGTTGCTCCTGCTCAACCTACTGAGAGCGATGTGCCTGCTCAGTAAATTGGACATGCCCCGGTGGTGGAATTGGTAGACACGCTATGTTGAGGTCGTAGTGGCGAATGCTGTGCCGGTTCGAGTCCGGCCCAGGGCACCAAACAGAAGTTTGACAACTTTCCAAAATGTCCGAAAAGCCCCGTTTATCGGGGCTTTTTTGTACCTGTAATTTGAATTTATCTTGCTTTGATGCTCCCATTTTTTATGGGCAGGCTTATCCGCTTTCCTTTTATTTTCGGATTTGAATTACTTTTATATCTCCATCTTAGAGTGGATAGTTAATGAAAAAATACAGGCAATATACTCAATTTCACTTGTTGAGAAATCAGCAGCTCGAGTTGGCGACTAAGCAATTTAATGCTCGAGGCGCGTCTGTTGATCGATGTGACTATTGTTTGTTGGCTAAGCGTGTCTGTATATGTAGGTATGCGCCACGACTCGAAAGTAGTGCAGATATAATATTGTTATTCCACAGAGAGGAATTGTTTAAGCCAACCAACACCGGACGCCTTCTTATGGATGCGCTTCCACGGAATACATTTGGATTTTGCTGGAGTCGTACTGAGCCTGAGGAGGCATTACTTAAATTAATCAATGATCCGGCTCGTCTTTGTCTAATCGTGTTTCCGTTTGATGAAACTCTTCCTCAGTATGATGGTCGCAGGTGTTATCTAGATGTTCCGAGAGATGATAGGCGAGTGACGTTTATCTTATTGGATGGCACTTGGAAACAGGCGGGTCGAATGTTTCATTTGAGTAAATGGATGGGACATTTAAATTCTGTAGTCTTGTCTGGCAATCTCGAAAAACAATATCAGGTGAGGAAATCTCACGAAAATCATTATGTTTCAACATTTGAGGCTGGGGTTGCCTGTTTAGAAAAAATGGGTGCATCGGTTGAAACTGATCTACTTCGTGATTATTTCAGTGTATTCAATGAGCATTATTTAGCCCTGCGGGGATGTAGAGAGCCGTTAGAAACGGTATCTCATCATAAATTGAGGGCATTATCTGATGCTTCTTGTGGTTAATTTCCTACAAGAAATGCAGAAATTGTCGACTATTATGGCTTCTGGGATTTCGACATAATACTCACACACAGGCGCTCATGGATGAGAACAAAGACTAGGAAGGTCTCAAATGGATGTGTAAATCCTGTGTGTCGATTTGCTGATGTCAGGACGATGTCGCAAATACTCAAAGCCACCTTAGGGTGGCTTTTTTTATTCCTTAGAAACCGTGCCCCCAAGCTCAATGCCTTTGGCGCTTCTTTCAATCACTCCCCGTATTCTGTGGACAATGTGATTTCTGTCGTGATCGACAAGCTGTTCAGCGAGCGTGGATTGGAAAAGTTGGTAGTAGTTTTCCATTTGCTGGTTGTTGGCAATTGCCAGATGTGTCCGAGCTGAGTCAGTGTTTAAACCATTTCGGTTGTGAAAGAAAACATCTACGAAGGGCAAGTGTTTTGCGGTAAAAATATTTGTTAGCTGCTTTCGATTTAAACTGTGCTCATTTTGAATGTTTAACATGATTAGCATCTGAATCATGCCGTCAGACTTTCCAGTTTTGTTTTTGCTACCAATATGGTGAGAGAGGTTGGTCATGAGATCTGACGCGATGGTGTTATCCATCATGATGATGACATTGAAAATATTTCTGGCCCGTTGAAAAGCTAAGCCGCTTTCTAAAACGTCTCGCAGATGGTCTTCTGATGAAGGTGAGCTTGAGGTTGATGAACTTGATATTGTCGTGGTGTCGATAAGTAAAGTCTCCCAGCCATGATAGGGTAGATTTACTTGTAAACTGCGTAACTGAGCAGGCATGTCTTGGCTTGGTGAGATGGACGAAAGGATAACAACGGCGCCTTTAGTTTCTGGTGAGAAATTCGGGCGAAATAGCGCCATAATTTTTCCTCGAGGGATGTCGAGCCATATAGCGTCTTCAGGGAGTGCAGTTGCAAGCTGTGTGACGCCTGTCCTGAATGAGCTGCGATTAACCTCGGAATCTCTCGATGTCGCGGTTTTCGTATTTGTTGTTTGAGAATCGATACCTGTGTTGGTAGCAGGATCTATCGATTCAGTGTGCTTCGTTTCCTCAGCTACTTCTGATTGCATGGCGAATGCACTTGATAGGCTCATAAGGAGAGCCCAGAAAAGAACACTTCTTCCAATTTTTTGCAAAACTGTTCTCCCTATGGGATGGTGCAGATTTGAGTAAATCAACGTGTTGTTTGGTAGTATTAGCGTCTTAATAATATAAACGTAGATGTCTATAAAGGTTGTCGGGAGATATATGCAGAACTTTAAGCGGGAGTTTTTTATTGCGCCTTCGATATTATCCGCCGACTTCGCCCGATTGGGGGAAGAGGTCGAGGCGGTGTTGGCGGCAGGAGCGGATATCATCCATTTCGACGTCATGGACAACCACTATGTCCCCAATCTCACTTTTGGTCCGATGATTTGTAAGGCCCTGCGTGATTATGGCATCGAGGCACCGATTGATGTCCATCTCATGGTTGAGCCGGTAGATGACATGATCATCCAGTTTGCGGATGCCGGCGCTACTTATATCACCTTTCATCCAGAAGCGAGTCGACATGTAGATCGCTCACTGAAATTGATTAAAGAGCGCGGTTGTAAAGCTGGATTGGTTCTTAACCCAGCGACAGGTTTGGAGCAGATTAGTTACGTGCTTGAGCAGTTAGATATGCTGCTGTTGATGTCGGTGAATCCTGGGTTCGGTGGGCAAAAGTTTATCCCATATGTTTTGGATAAAATCGCGGATGCCCGTAAATTGATCGATGCCGCGGGCGTAGATTGTCGTCTTGAAGTGGATGGTGGCGTGGGGCTTAATAATTTACAGGCAGTTGCGCGAGCTGGAGCCGATACTTTTGTTGCCGGCTCGGCCATTTTTGGTAGCCCAGATTATGCGGCAACTATTTCTCAAATGCGCAATCAATTAGCATCGCTCTAAAATCGTTATTAAGAGCGCTGAAATCTATGGGGTAGGCATTCTGCTCCATATTGAGTACACTTGGCGAATCATCAAATGGATCATGTTTCGTGCGTTATATAGCCTTATTCTGCTCATCCTCATGCGACTCGCTCGACTCTCGATGGCGTAGTTAATTCTCTTGCCCAGTTTCTGGGTGTCTTTGCTCGTTTGCTATTTGATCCTAGTAAACGCAGATCGTTTAATAGATAAGCTAAGCCAATCCATGATTGGAAAAATAAGGTATCAGTATGACTCCCGAATATATAGCTGAGTTAGCCGCTCAAGGATTCAATCGAATTCCCGTCACGCGTGAAGTTCTTGCCGATTTGGATACTCCCTTATCCACCTATTTAAAGGTTGCTCAAGGGCCTTACTCCTATCTTTTTGAGTCAGTTCAGGGTGGAGAAAAGTGGGGCCGTTATTCAATTATTGGTCTTCCTGCTAAAACGGTTCTTAAAGCTCACGGCGATTCAGTATCGGTATATGAAGATGGCGAATGTGTAGAAACTCGCATAACTGAAGATGCTTTGGCGTTTGTAAGCGAATTTAAACAACGATTCAAAGCTTATGAATTGCCAGATTTACCGCGTTTTAATGGTGGTTTGGTCGGTTATTTTGCCTACGACTGCGTGAGATATGTAGAGCCGCACTTGAAATCATCGATGCCTAAAGATGTTTTAGGTACGCCTGATATTTTGCTTAGTGTGTCTGACGAAGTATTAGTGTTCGATAATCTTGCGGGCAAAATTAGCCTGATCGTTCAAATAGACCCCAACAGCCCAGATGCAGTCGCTAAAGCATATGATCGACTCGACGCCCTTGAGGCCGCACTTAAGCTCCCTGTACCCAGTTTGCCTAGCTTAAAGATGATTGGCGAGAAAGCCACTGAATTTAAGTTCACTTCACATATGGGCGAGCAGGGCTATAAAGACGCTGTTGAAAAAATAAAAGAATACACCCTGTCGGGCGACATTATGCAGGTAGTGCCGTCTCAGCGTTTATCGATAGATTTTACCGCTGAGCCCATTAATCTTTACCGTGCATTGCGTCTGCTTAACCCATCACCTTACTTGTATTTCTTAAATATGGGGGATCACCATGTGGTTGGATCCAGTCCAGAAATCTTGGCTCGTCTCGAAGATCGCCAGATGACAGTACGGCCCATTGCTGGAACTCGTCGTCGTGGGCACACGCCTGAGGAAGACAGGGCGCTCGAGTTAGAGTTGGTGAATGATCCCAAAGAAATCGCCGAGCACTTAATGCTAATCGATTTAGGGCGTAACGACGTTGGGCGGGTTGCAGATATTGGTAGTGTTGTGGTGACCGATAAAATGGTCGTGGAGCGCTATTCTCACGTGATGCATATCACGTCAAACGTTACAGGTAATCTTCGCTCCGAATTCGATGCGATGGATGTGCTCAGGGCGGCGCTCCCTGCTGGGACATTATCCGGCGCCCCGAAAATTCGCGCGATGGAAATTATCGACGAAATCGAAACGGAAAAGCGTGGCATCTATGGTGGTGCTGTTGGCTACATCGCGTGGAACGGCAATATGGATACCGCTATTGCGATTAGAACTGCTGTTATTAAAGATGGGCGCCTTTATGTACAAGCTGGCGGCGGCATAGTGACCGATTCAATTCCCGAGCTCGAATGGAAAGAAACTATGAATAAAGCCCGTGCGATTTTCCGCGCAGTCGATATGGTAGCGGGAGAATAGGCCATGATATTGATGATCGATAATTACGACTCATTTACCTATAACGTTGTGCAGTATCTTGGCGAACTTAAAGCCGACGTTAAGGTTGTACGAAACGATGAAATCACGCTTGAGGAAATTGAGGCGCTTAAGCCTGAAAAAATCGTGATATCGCCTGGGCCTTGTTCTCCTTCAGAAGCTGGTATTTCTGTTCCGGCGATAGAATATTTTGCCGGAAAGATTCCGTTACTAGGAATCTGCTTAGGGCATCAAAGCATTGGGCAGGCATTTGGGGGAAAGGTCATCCGAGCTCCTTATGTCATGCATGGTAAAACGTCGCCTGTTTATCACACCAACCAAGGCGTATTCAAAGGGCTTAAGAATCCTTTTCAGGCGACTCGTTATCACTCGCTTGTGATTGAAAAAGAGACTTTGCCAGACTGTTTAGAGATAACTGCCTGGACACAAAATGAAGACGGCTCTATGGGGGAAATTATGGGAATACGCCATAAAACTCTTGCTATCGAAGGTGTGCAATTTCATCCGGAGTCCATTTTGACAGAGCAGGGGCACGAGTTATTAAACAATTTTTTGATAAGTTATTAATTCGTACCTAATTAAAAGAAGATGCCAGTACCCACAGACGGTTGCTGTCACATAAGAGGTTTAGGCAATGGCAATTAAAGAAATATTAAACAAGTTGGTCGCCCGCATCGACCTTTCGACTGACGAGATGCAAGACGTCATGCGCGAAGTTATGACCGGTGGCGCGACCCAGGCACAAATAGGCGCTTTTCTCACTGCATTGCGCATGAAGGGTGAAACTCTTGATGAGATCGCGGGTGCGGCCATGGTAATGCGGGAATTAGCTACGCCTGTAGTTATCGATGCGCCTTATCTTGTCGACACATGCGGTACTGGCGGTGATGGTGCAAATTTGTTTAATGTATCCTCAGCGAGTGCTTTTGTCGCTGCCGCCGCGGGAGCGCAAGTGGCAAAACACGGTGGACGGTCGGTATCGAGCGCTACAGGAAGCGCCGATTTACTAGAAGCAGCAGGAATTAATCTGGATATTACTGCTGAGCAAGTCGCGCGTTGCGTTGAAGAGATTGGAGTAGGCTTTATTTATGCCCCTGCGCATCACAGTGCAATGAAGCACGCCGGAGGCGCCCGTAAAGAACTAGGAATGCGCACTATCTTCAACATGTTGGGGCCTATCACTAACCCTGCCAACGTAAAGCGACAAGTTATCGGTGTCTTTAACGGTGAATTGTGTAAGCCAATGGCCCAAGTCATGGCGCGCTTAGGCAGTGAGCATGTTATGGTGGTGCACGCCCGCGATGGTCTTGATGAAATTAGTCTTGCAACCGAAACACAAGTTGCCGAACTCAAAGACGGTGAAATTAAAGAGTATTTAATTAAGCCTGAAGATTTCGGTATGCAGTCGAAAAGCTTGATCGGTTTAAGTGTCACAAATGCTGAAGATTCGCTGTTGTTGATTCGCGATGCTTTAGGTAATCGACGCGGCCAATATGCGGAAAAAGCCGCCGATATCATTGCCTTAAATGCCGGTGCTGCTATTTACGTTAGTGGTGTAGCCCTTACTTTGGTAGATGGTGTTGAAATGGCTCGCGATGCAATTGGCAGTAGTCTTGCGGGTGAAAAAATCCGCGAGTTGGCCGCCTTTACTAATTACATGAAATAAATGCTATGACAGATACACCTACGGTTTTGAAAAAAATCATTGCACGAAAATGGGAAGAAATTGCTGAGCGCAAATCCAACGTCAGTGTAAGTGAATTAATTGAGCAAGCGAAGGCGCAGTCGGCGCCTCGCGGATTTGTGAAAGCTATCGAAGCAAAACTGGCTGAAGGTAAATCGGGCGTTATTGCCGAGATAAAAAAAGCCTCGCCGAGCAAGGGCGTGATCCGAGAAGATTTTAATCCCGAAGCTATCGCCCAATCTTACGAGCGTGGCGGTGCGGCTTGCTTGTCCGTGCTCACAGATAAAGACTTCTTTCAGGGCTGCGAAAATTATTTGCAAGAAGCTAGACGAGCTTGCTCGCTGCCAGTCATTCGAAAAGACTTTATCGTCGATGAGTACCAAATTTACGAAGCCAGAGCCATTGGTGCGGACTGTATTCTTTTAATTGTTGCAGCGCTCGATAAAGAGCAATTGCACCACCTAAACAGTGTTGCGCATTCGCTGGGGATGGATGTTCTAGTAGAGGTTCATGATGCCGACGAACTGGCGCTCGCGCTTGAGCTACCCAATAAGTTAATCGGGATTAACAATCGTAACCTACATACGTTTGATGTCACTTTGAACACCACTTTTGATTTGCTATCACGCATTAGTGACGATCGAATTGTGGTTACTGAGAGCGGCATTCTTGCTCCAGAGGATGTCAAGGTGATGCGCGAGAAAAATGTCAATGCGTTTTTGATTGGTGAGGCATTTATGCGCGCCGCTGACCCAGGACAAGCGCTGGCAGATTTTTTTAAAGAATAACGAAGTTTTTGAACAATAAAAAAGGACGCATCAGCGTCCTTTTTTATTATCGGCGCTTCATCGAGTGCCGTAGACCACCATGGTTTTTCCTTTCACTAAAACGAGTCCCTGTTCTTCGAGTGTCTTGAGTACACGACCCACCATCTCTCGCGAGCAGCCGACAATTCGACCGATTTCCTGACGTGTGATCTTGATTTGCATACCGTCGGGATGGGTCATAGCATCTGGCTCTTTGCAAAGATCGAGTAGAGTGCGAGCAACACGACCGGTGACATCGAGGAATGCGAGATCGCCGACTTTTTTGGTGGTGGCTCGAAGGCGACGCGCCATCTGGCTTCCAAGGGCGAACATAAATTCCGGATGACTTTCGGTGAGTTCTTGGAATTTTGTGTAGCTAATTTCGGCAACTTCACATTCAGACTTAGCGCGAATCCAAGCACTGCGTGGATCTTTGTCGTCGAAGAAACCCATCTCTCCGAAAAAATCGCCGTCGTTAAGGTAGGCGACGATCATTTCCCGACCTTCATCGTCTTCGATAAGTACAGTTACCGACCCTTTGACGATGTAATAAAGTGAATTGCTTTTGTCGCCAGCATAAATGATGGTGCTTTTTGCTGGGTAACGGCGACGATGACAGTGGGCCAAAAATTCTTCCACATTCTTCATGTGCGGTGTTAATGATATGGCGACCAAGGTGGAAACTCCCTTGTAGATTATGGCACGTGACAATTGAAGACTTTAATCAATAAGGACCTTCAATACAATAAAATCCTATAAGTAGGAGAAAGAACGGTCTCGGTAGTTATAAGGTTGTTGATGCCATTTGTCCATACACAAACTGTGGAAATGAGCATTTCCTCCGGATTATGTGGTTTTAATTAAGGTAGTGCGCTGTGGTAACCTATCGACCTTTACTAAAGCACACAGAGGTGACTATGAAGGCGGTTGTGAAGTGGGTAGATGGCGCACAATTCTTGGCCGAATCGGGGAGTGGCCATGCGGTTCTGATGGATGGGCCGCCAGATCATGGTGGACGTAATACCGGTGTTCGCCCGATGGAAATGCTACTCATGGGGTTGGGCGGATGTTCGTCTTTTGATGTGATGAGTATTTTGCAAAAGTCACGTCAACAAGTGACCGATTGTCGCTGTGAATTGGAAGCCGAGCGAGCGGACGCAGTTCCTGCGGTTTTTACTAAAATCCATTTGAAATTTATTGTGACTGGTAAAGAACTCAAAGAAGCTCAAGTTAAGCGGGCTGTTGACTTGTCTGCGACGAAATACTGTTCAGCGTCCATAATGTTGGGGGCTGCGGGTGTGGAAATTACTCACTCGTACGAAATTCAAGAAGCATAAAAAAGCAGCCTAGGCTGCTTTTTTAAATGCGATAGACCGTTTTCGTCATGACTTTAGATATTAATGTCATGACTTGTTTTACCGGGGTCGGGAATCGATACCCACCTGCATCAAGCGCCATGTCAGCATGAATGGCCTCGTCAACGAGCATCTGTTTCACTACTGCGCGACTTTTTAAATCTTGTGCTGGGAGCTCTTGAAGATGTTTTTCAAGATGTTTACAGACCTGGTCCTCGGTTGCCGCGACAAAACCTAAGCTCATCTTATCGCTCACTAATCCAGCGGCAGCGCCAATGGTAAACGACATCCCATAAAATAATGGATTCGTGATGCTCGGCCGACTGCCAAGCTCATCGAGTCGTTTTTGACACCACACCAAGTGATCGATTTCTTCTTCTGCGGCTTTTTCCATTTCTTTTCGAACGTGAGGGAGTTTCGCGGTTAGCGCTTGGCCTTGATAAAGCGCCTGAGCGCAAACTTCGCCAGTGTGATTCACACGCATAAGACCGGCTGCGTGTTTGCGTTCGTCATCACTTAGTGTTGTGGCTGGTTCTTGCGCGGCAGGAGATGGGCGCTCCGAGGTGAGATCGCTGCCTGCGGCTAAGGTTTTCAATGCGTTATCAAGATTGATAACGAATCGGTCGATTGCGGTAAATTGATGATGTGCCATAAGCCCTCCAAGAATGCTTGTATTTAAGCAGACTCGGGCAAGAAATTCATGTGATGAGTCAAACTAAGTTAATAATCCCAAACAATAATTAACTTGTTTTCAATTTGACCATTAGTGATGATTTATTAGCTTTTAAAATAATTTTCAATAACAAAAATAAGGTTTCCCGTCTATGAAGCTATCTAAGCCTGTGCAATCTTTGACTCGCTCTTCACCGTCAAAAATTAAATCTTTTCATGCTCGAACTAAGCGACTGGTCTACGTAATCGCGCTATTGGCAGCACCAATCAGTGTCTCGACCCTAGCCACAAACGAAATCTTGCCTTACGAAAATACCGAACTTAGTTTTGAAGTTAGGGCGGCGGATTTAGTTTCGCGCATGACGCTTGAAGAGAAGGCCGCACAAATGGTGAACGCTGCAGCGGAAATTCCGCACCTTAATGTTCCTCGCTACGATTGGTGGAATGAGGCGTTACATGGCGTGGCGCGAGCAGGAGCGGCAACAGTGTTTCCTCAAGCCATTGGCCTTGCGGCGACTTTCGACCCTGATCTCATGTTTAATGTCGCAACGGCCATCAGTGACGAGGGGCGAGCCAAATATCATGAATTTATCAGTCGCGATCAGCGTGCGCGCTATCAGGGGCTGACGTTTTGGTCGCCTAACGTGAATATTTTTCGCGACCCTCGTTGGGGGCGAGGACAAGAGACTTACGGTGAAGACCCGTTTCTTGCGGGAGTAATGGGAGTGGAATTCGTCAAAGGTTTGCAGGGTGACCATCCAAAATACTACAAAACTGACGCTACGGCGAAACACTTCGCTGTTCACTCCGGCCCGGAAGAAGATCGTCACTGGTTCGATGCTAAAACGACCGAGCGAGATTTGTGGGACACCTACTTACCGGCGTTTCAGCGCTTAGTTCAGGATGGCAAAGTGGCTTCGGTTATGGGCGCTTACAACCGCGTGAATGGTGAGTCTGCCTCAGCAAGCCAGCGATTACTGATTGATATTTTACGTAAGGACTGGGGATTCTCTGGTTACGTAGTATCTGACTGCGATTCGATTCGCGATATTCACGAGTTTCATAAGCTGACAAAAACGCCGGAAGAATCAGCCGCGTTGGGCGTGCGCAAAGGGCTCGAGCTGAACTGTGGGCAAACTTATCTCGCGTTGGTCGATGCCGTTAAACAAGGGCTTATCACCGAGGCAGAAGTCGACGATGCTTTACGTCGCCTCTTTTACACCCGATTTAGATTGGGAATGTTCGACCCAGACAGCATGGTGCCTTACGCGCAAATTCCCTACAGCGTCAATCAGTCCGACAAGCACGATGCGCTGGCTCTCAACGCCGCGGAAGCATCTATCGTGATGTTAAAAAACAATGGTGTGCTGCCGCTTTCATCTAACGTAAAAACGATCGCGGTGGTTGGGCCAACCGCAGACGATGTGATGACGCTTCTTGGGAACTATTACGGCACCCCATCTAATCCAACCACAATTTTGACCGGCATTCGTAATTCGGTGAATGACGAGGTCAACGTGCTCTATTCCCGAGGTACTGATTTGGTCGAAGGTCGAGAAGACCCTCGGGCCGCTTCCCCCATTGAGTCTCGCTATTTACGAGCGGCAAAAAATTCAACAGAAATGGGCCTTACGGGTTCTTACTACGCGTCTGCCGACTTTACTCAAAAACCCGTAATCACACGTGTTGATCCTCGGATTTCATTTCGTTGGGATCGTCTCGGTCCAACCGACGACCTGGTGGCTAGAGGTGAGTTGACTGCCGCTCAAGCCCTGCCCGCCGATGGTTTTGCGGTACGTTGGCAAGGACAAGTCCTGCCGCCTGTGGACGGTGAATACGAGTTACACGTGAGTGCTGATGACGGTGTGCGTTTATCGATAAACGGCGAACTTGTGGTGGATGATTGGGAACCCCAAAGTCGCATGAAAAACCGCATAGTTAAATACACGTTTTCGGCCAATCAGGCATATGACATTCAGTTGGACTATTACGAAAATGTTCGCGATGCCGAGGTTCGTTTAGGGTGGGTGATGCCAGGCGCTAAAACGCCTTTTGAAGAAGCTCTTGATATTGCTAATGCGGCGGATGTCGTGATCTACGTGGGCGGCTTGACAGGTGATGTCGAAGGCGAAGAAATGCCGGTGAAATACCCAGGCTTCGCTGGTGGCGACCGTACAGAGATCGGATTGCCTGCAACACAGCAAAAAATGCTGGAGGCACTCAAGGCAACCGGTAAGCCCGTGGTGGCAGTGTTTAGCGGCGGATCGGCACTTGGAATCGAGTGGGCTCAGCAACATCTTGATGGCATTTTAATGGCGTGGTATCCCGGTCAACGCGGTGGCGAGGCGGTTGCCAATATTCTTTGGGGTAAAGCTAACCCATCTGCACGTTTGCCGATTACTTTCTACCGTTCTGATGAAAAATTGCCTGACTTCTCTGATTACAGTATGGACAACCGCACTTATCGGTACTTTAAAGGTAAGCCGCTGTATCCATTTGGTTATGGGTTGAGCTACAGCAAATTTGATTACAAAAAACTGCAGCTTTCTCAAACCAAAGTGGAATCGGATGATGTAATCAAAGTTCGTGTGAACGTTAAAAACACCAGTAAACGCACAGGTCATGAGGTGGTGCAGATGTACGTTAAACCACTTAATCCCTTACGTGATAGGGCAATTAAAGATTTACGTGGCGTTAAGCGTGTTTATCTAGAGCCTGGCGAAACAAAAACGGTCGAATTTAAGCTTCAACCGGATCGCGATATGATCACCTACGACGACAAAACCAAAGGTTATGTCGTTGATCCTGGCAAATATGCGATTGAAATCGGCCGTTCAAGCCAAGATGTTGTTCAATCTAAAACGCTTGAAATCATTCAATAAGCGCTGATTTACATCACCCAGCCGCCGTAAAATTGCCTTATGATTCTGCGGCGGCTTTTTTATTGGGTAATGTATGAGTGATTTAACAAATTCAACATTTGGCGAAGATATTTGGTTTGATGAAGCCGAAAAGTGCGTTTCGCCTAACTATAACGATCGACCCCATTCGCGCGTCGATTTATTGGTTATTCACAACATTAGTCTGCCGCCACAAGAGTTTGGCGGTGGGTACATTCAAGAATTCTTCCAAAATAAGCTCAATATTAACCAGCATCCCTATTTTGAAACGATTGCCAGTTTGCAAGTTTCTGCCCACTTTTTAATCGAACGAGATGGGAAAATTACTCAATTTGTTCCTCTTAATAAGCGCGCTTGGCATGCGGGCGTCTCGTGTTTTCACGATGAACCCAACTGCAACGATTTCAGTATCGGGGTCGAATTAGAAGGAGCGGATGATATCCCCTATACTGATGCTCAATACTTGAGCTTGACCCAACTCACCAAGCGCTTGCAGAAATTATTCCCAGCGATCACTAACGATCGAATAACGGGGCACGCTACAATAGCGCCCGAGCGGAAAACGGATCCTGGGCCTGCGTTTGATTGGCAGCATTACCGCCAAATGTTGGCTGAAAAATAATCTTCATCTCAAAATAAGTGATAGTCATATGATTTTTTTAAGCTTGATAGCGGTGATCGGCTTGTTGGTGTGGCTGGGCAATCCTGGCTGGATTCATCAGGACTCGTGGTTTAGAGGGCTCTCTCACAAGCTGCAGCAAACCCCCGGGCTGGCTGCTTTGCCTGCGCTCCCACTTGCGCTTTCGCTCATAATTCCCCTTATTGTTTTATTGATTATTTTTGTCGTTGTTCATCAGTTATTCGGAAAGCTGTATCTGTTTGCGATTTACGTTCCCGTTCTTTTATACAGTTTAGGGCGAGGTGACTTGGTCGCCGATGTGAAAAATTATTTAGAGTTTGTTCGCAAGGGCGATAATGTTGCCGCCACGCTTTGGTTGGAGAATTTTCGTGGCAAGCCGCTGCGCGGTGTCGATTCGATGCACGACGGCGTTATCGATGACTGGAAAACGCTTCACACTAAAGCCTTGAAAGCCATTGCTTACCGTAGTTTCGAGCGTAATTTTGCGGTGATATTTTGGTTTGTGATCATCGGGCCGTTCGGTGCGCTCCTTTATCGATTAAGTGTGCTCTATCATCAGCAAGCTGAAGTTGGAAGTGAGCACGCACGCGTGGCTGGAAAATGGTTGTGGTTATTGGAATTCCCAGCGGTGCGACTGATGGGAGTGACTTGGGCGTTGGTGGGAAATTTCGATACGAGTCCATTGCGTCATGCAGTTACCGACCTTGAAAGTTCGTCTGCTCGTATTCTTAACGAATGTTTGCGCGGTGCACTAGGTGCTCCAACCCGTGCGTTTGAATTTCAAAAGGCTCAAGTCGATACGCCTGATGAGCGAGAGGATTTAGAGCAAGAGCGCAAAGAAGAAACCGAAGATCTTATTGAAGATTTGACGGGTGATGTCATCACAACCCATTCCGAGCCGGCATACTCGTTAGCCTTGATTCGCTCAGCGTTAATTTTGCATTCGCGCTCACTCTTGTTTTGGTTGTGCGCCATCGCTTTTGCGACTTTATTCGTATAAAACTCTTTTATGAATTAGCGCAAGGTGTTCACACTTCGCGTTGTGTTTAATCGCCTAAGGGCACTATGAGGAATAAGCTATGCCGTCGTTTGACGTTGTTTCTGAAGTGGATAAGCATGTGTTGACTAATGCGGTCGATCAGGCTCAGCGCTTAATTACCAATCGTTATGATTTCAAAGGCGTCGCCGCTTCATTCGAACGTAAAGAATACGAAATTACCATGATTGCGGATGTTGATTTTCAGCTCGAGCAAATGCTTGACGTATTGCGCGGTGCGCTTCACAAAAACGGAATTGATATTACGTGCTTAGAAGTGAAAGACGTAAAAACAGCAGGCAAGCAAGTTAAGCAAGAAGTGATAGTTCGCACTGGAATCGATAAAGAGCTGGCGAAGAAAATTGTGAGCCTGACCAAAGAAACCAAAATGAAAGTACAAGCCAGTATTCAAGGCGATCAAGTGCGTATTACCGGTAAAAAGCGCGATGACTTGCAAGAATGTATTACGATGTTGCGCGCGGCTGATATCGATATGCCGTTGCAATTCAACAACTTTCGAGATTAAGTTGTCTGGTTATGCAATAAAAAAGCCCCGATGGGGCTTTTTTATTGCTCGTTAGCTTTAACGGTTGGTGCTTTAGTGGTAATTGTTTTCCAAATCAGCGCTAGCACCAAAAGTGTAGGAATAATCGAAAGGCAGCTCAAAATAAAAAACCAAGAGTAGCTGGTCTGCTCGATAATAAATCCAGAAAGTCCCCCCACAAATCGGCCAGGTAGATTGGCTAAAGAGACCAGTAGAGCGTACTGGGTTGCGGTAAAGCTCGTGCTAGTCAAGCTCGACATAAATGCAACTAATATTACGCCCGCGAAACCTTGAGAAATATTGTCGGCGGTAATCGCCGCGTAGAACGCCCAATCCTGCCCAGGATTATTCGCCATCAGCAAAAACGCCATGTTCGAGGTGGAGACTAAAATCGCTGCCGTTAGCAACATGTATCGCATGTTAAAAATAGCAAGGCAAAGTCCGCCGAGAAAGGCGCCCGCTATTCCAACCCAAACACCGTAGAGCTTAGAGACAGTGGCGATATCTGCTTTGGTGTAACCTGAGTCTATGTAAAAAGGATTTGCTAAAACTCCAATCATTTGATCGGGTAATTTAAAGAGCCCCACGAAGATTAGTAGGGCAATAGCAAGCGACAAGCCATAACGGGAGAAGAAATCTTCGACCGGTTTGATGAAGGCGTCTTTAATCGAGAGTTTCTGTTGTGACACCTGTGCTTCCGGCGCCGGTTCTTTAGCATAAACTGAAACAATAAGCGGTACTAACAAGCATATAGCCATGATGAGGTAGGCCGTGTGCCAACCCCAGAGCTCGGCAAAATAAAGCGCGAAGGCGCCGGATACAATAAGGGCGATGCGGTAACCCAAAATATACGTGGCTGACAGTGCTGCTTGATATTGAGGAGGAGCTATCTCGATACGGTAAGCATCGACGACGATATCAAGTGTCGCGCCCGCAAAAGCGGCTATGCCGACAAGAACTAGAAACGTCATGAGTGATTTTTCTGGGCCTATCATCCCCATAGCCGCCAGCGCCGCAATCAAAATTAATTGGGCTAAAACGAGCCAACCCTTTCGCCGGCCCAAAAATGGGAGTGCGAACTTGTCGATTATTGGTGACCACAGGAATTTTAAAACGTAAAACAGGCTCACATAGCTGATAATGCCAATCGTACTCAACGCGAATCCCACGTCGCGCAGCCATGTCGATAATGTTGAGCTGGCGACCAGTAAAAAGGGCAGGCCCGATGCGAAGCCTAAGCAGAAGAGGGTGAATGCAGATGGCGTCGCAAAGGCGCGCTTGATGCCATTCCAGCCTTTAAAGGAGGGTGAATCACTCATAAATCAAATTTGCCTCGGGGCAGGGGGGGGTTAATCTACTTTTGCGTATCTCAGTGTGGCTACCGAAGTTTTAAATGTCGATAGGCTATTTACAACACGCGATAGCATGGTTGGGTGATCTAGCTAAACCAGTTATTTCAATGCTCAGATACTGATTTGATGCGCAAGAATCCTACCCTAAATGAAGGGCATTTAGCGTCGCCCGCAACCCTACTTAACAAATTAGCGGTTGCGCCTAAGCCCATAACAACTTTAAATGCCAAGATGAAGAGCCAATTTGATAGGTCGGATGTTCGTGTACTGGGGTTTCATTGTTAGATTTTTATTGCTGCTGACATTTGCGGGTCAAGCGGTGGCGGGTGTTCTCGAATTAAAATCGGGTGACCGATTTAATGGCGAAGTGGTTCGGTTAGAGGGTGATGATCTGGTGTGGAGTTCACCTATCGCGGGTGAAATTCGGGTAAAAAAATCCGATATTCTTAATTTGTACTCCAGTATGCCAATGAAAATCAGTGGATTTCGACGGGCGTGCATCATGGAACGCGTCGAAGATGAAGATCTTGTGTACTACTGCGGTGCGCGCGTCAACATACGTCGAATCCCTTTGCTTTCCCTTAAAACGCTATTGCCTTATTCCGATTATGTGACGGGTGTGTATCGGACTGCTGGCAAGATTAACTTTTGGGGTGCTTACTCGTCGGGAAACGAAGTGCGTAATGAATGGAACCTCCAAGGAGAGTCTCGGGTGCGAATTGATGAGATCCGTCACGTCGTCAATGGAGAATACGCCAACGCTTCGTGGAATAAGGCCAGCGCCAAAATACGTTGGAATACCGGTTACTCGTTCGAATGGTTTTACCGCCCTCAATGGTTTTCCTATAACAGCATTAGCACTGCCAGAGATGAAAATCGGGGGCTTGAGCGGCAATGGATGATCGGTAGTGGTGTGGGCCATCAGTTTTACGAAACATCGAATTCGGCGCTCTCACTTCAGCTTGGTCTAGCCTACATGGATCAGCAATACGAAGAGCTCAAAATCATCAAAGATGGATTTGATGAGTCGGTTCAAGCGGTTTATTTCCGAGCAGCGACCGATTTACGACATCAATTCATTGAGAATATATCCGTTTTCCACACTAACGAATTTATGTACTCCTTTGACAATGCCGAGGATTGGTACTTGCGCACCACAACGGGGCTGAGTAGCAAGATTCTTCGCAACATTGTGTCGGAGGTCAAAATGGAATATTGGATCGATAACCTGCCGCAACCGACGAAATCACGTCAAGATGTGCGCTTGTCGGTAGGTCTCGGCTACCAGTGGTAAAATTAGATACCGTATTTAAGTAAAGAGAATTTTATGGGTGCAATACTCGCGTTAATTTATATGGTTGCTGAAGTGGTGATCTCGCTTGAAATAGCGGATCAAATCGGAACTTTGGCAACGGTTCTGTGGTTGGTTTTTGCGGTTATTCTCGGTATCGGCATTATTCGTGTTCAAGGCCCGCTGCGTATGATGCAAGCGGCCCAAGCAATGCGAGAGGGCAAAAGGCCAGAATTGTCTATTGCCGCTGGCTTCTTTGGCGCTTTAGCAGGTGTCTTAATTCTTCTGCCGGGTTTCCTATCAGACTTTTTAGGGCTGATGCTTTTAATTCCTCTGGTTCAACGCTGGCTTATTGCCCGGCTTAAATCGAAAGTAAACGTCGCCGGTATGGCAACCCATGCGCACTTTACGGCAGGGTTTGGCCATAAAGACGCTCATGGCAATGTGTACGAAGGCGAAGTTGAATCATCGCCACAAACGGGACACGAAAAGCGGTTAGATAGGCCTTCAGGTACCGACGAAGCACCAAAATTATAGGTTTCTTGTAAATTGGTGCATAAGCCCGCTGTTCCTAACAGCTTCTAATTCTTAATGTGGCGTTGCGAATGCGACATCCAGTATTAGGCTTTATATGAATGTTACATAAGGAGTCTGTGATGAAAGTTGTAAGTCCATGTTTAATCTTGGGGGTGACGCTCGGCCTAATGGTGGGTTGTGAGAAGTCTCCGCCTACGCCGGTGGCTGTCGAGCGCCCCAATAGTTCATTAGCCGCTGGAACTGGTGTGAGTTCGTCTGTGGTTAATCGTGCGCTGAGCAGTCCTGCGGCTCAGGCGGGCACAGTAGCGAGTAGTTTGGCTACTGCATCTGTCTCGCCGCCCGACATGCATGTATCACGCAACTCGCTCGATTGGGCGGGTGTATATAAAGGAACACCGGTGTGCGCAAACTGTGAAACTGTCGAGTATTCTTTCGAATTGAAAGATGACAATAAATACACACTTACCTATACAGACCCCGAAACCTCTGACCAAGTGAAGTACGACGGGGAGTTTAAGTGGGATGAAACTGGTAACTCGATCGGTGTCAGCATCGACGGCTACAACTACGTGTATCGTGTCACAGAAAATGGTCTTGTTCGCCAAGCGACCGATGCCCCCTCTGACGCAAAAATCGTAGCGCCACTTCAATACAAAAAAGCTAACTAAGGGTATCTGCCCCTAAACGCACCCAATAGCTTCGCGCTGTTGGGTGCGTTTTTGGTTGGCAACTCAAATAATCAATAAAAATCTATTTTTTTTGTCACCTAGGTATTGAAATCTTCAAAGCCACCCCCAAATAGCTCAGCACATGAATTTAATGGCTGAAGCATCTTTCATTCAGTCTAACGGCGCATGCGCCACTTAATAAACGCTGGCACGGTTGAGTAAAGCGTTCGCTAGCTTGGCTTATTCAATTGATTGTTAGGAGAAATATCCACATGAAAATCCGTCCGTTGCATGACCGCGTTGTTGTTCGTCGCAAAGAAGAAGAAACAAAAACTGCGGGGGGTATCATTTTATCGGGTTCCGCAAAAGAAAAACCAAACCAAGGTGAAGTGGTGGCTGTAGGTAATGGTCGTGTTCTTACGAATGGTGAGTTGCGTCCTCTCGACGTAAAAGTTGGCGATACTGTTGTATTTGGCAAATACGCCGGCAGCGACACCATCACAATCGACGGTGAAGAGTTGGTTATTCTTAATGAATCAGACATCAAAGCGGTATTGGAAAACTAATACTCGTTTTTGAATCATCATTTATTTCGCTATTAACGATTTTTTGAAGGGTTAAAAAGTATGTCTGCAAAAGAAGTTAAATTTGGTAACGCCGCTCGTCAACGCATGCTAACTGGTGTGAATATTCTTGCTGACGCCGTTAAAGCAACCTTAGGTCCTAAGGGTCGTAACGTTGTTTTAGATAAATCTTTCGGTGCACCCACCATCACCAAAGACGGTGTTTCTGTTGCTAAAGAAATCACGCTAAAAGACAAGTTCGAAAACATGGGCGCGCAAATGGTGAAAGAAGTTGCCTCGCGCGCTAACGACGACGCCGGTGACGGTACCACTACCGCAACCGTATTGGCTCAAGCCATTGTTAACGAAGGTTTGAAAGCTGTAGCGGCTGGTATGAATCCAATGGATTTGAAACGCGGTATCGATAAAGCGGTAACCGAAGCTGTTAAGCACATCAAATCAATTTCTCAGCCTTGCACCGACAGCAAATCAATCTCACAAGTGGGCACGATTTCTGCGAACAGCGATTCGTCCGTAGGTGAGTTAATCGCCGAAGCTATGGAAAAAGTTGGTAAAGAAGGCGTTATCACCGTTGAAGAAGGCACCAGCCTTGAGAACGAGTTGGACGTGGTAGAAGGTATGCAGTTCGACCGCGGCTACTTGTCTCCTTACTTCATCAACAACCAAGACAACATGTCGGTTGAGCACGACAACCCATACATTTTGTTAGTAGACAAGAAGATCTCTAACATCCGTGAGTTGTTAGGCGTGCTTGAAGGCGTTGCTAAGTCTGGCAAGCCATTAATCATCATTGCTGAAGACGTTGAAGGCGAAGCCTTAGCAACTTTAGTTGTTAACAACTTGCGTGGCATTGTTAAGGTTGCGGCTGTTAAAGCACCTGGTTTCGGTGATCGTCGTAAAGCTATGTTGCAAGACATCGCGGTATTGACTGGCGGTACTGTAATTTCTGAGGAAATCGGTCTAGACCTCGAGAGCGCAACTTTGGAGCACTTGGGTACAGCTAAGCGTGTAACCATGAACAAAGATAACACTGTTATTGTTGATGGTGCTGGCAACACCGACGAAATCAAAGCGCGTGTTCAACAAATTCGTGTTCAAATTGAAGAGACATCTTCAGATTACGACCGTGAAAAATTACAAGAGCGTGTTGCCAAATTGGCAGGCGGTGTTGCGGTAATTAAAGTTGGCGCTGCGACTGAAGTTGAAATGAAAGAGAAAAAAGCGCGCGTAGAAGATGCATTGCATGCGACTCGTGCAGCAGTAGAAGAAGGCGTTGTGCCTGGCGGCGGTACTGCATTGTTGCGCGCCGTTGCGGCGATCGCGGACCTTAAAGGTGACAACGAAGACCAAAACGTAGGTATCACTATCGCTCGTCGTGCTATGGAAGCACCTTTGCGTCAAATCGTTGCCAACGCAGGCGAAGAGTCATCAGTGGTGGCCGAGCGTGTTAAGCAGGGTACCGGCAATTTCGGTTACAACGCAGCGACTGGTGTTTATGGCGATATGTTGGAGATGGGTATCCTCGATCCAGCAAAAGTTACCCGTAGCGCACTACAAGCTGCAGGTTCAATCGCTGGCTTGATGATCACCACCGAAGCGATGGTCGCTGATTTGCCAGAAGACAAACCAGCCGCAGCACCAGACATGGGCGGTATGGGCGGCATGGGCATGATGTAATGCCAGTGCCCAGCGTAGTGAGAGCCGAAAAACTCAGCGCCAAAATGGCGGCTGTTACAGGTATCGATTTACGCGGTTAGAAAAATGCGGCTCTTCGTGGCCGCATTTTTTTTGGGTTCTCGCCCCAAGTGGGCTGAAAGAATGTAGAATCGTTTGATTCCTATCAATGATCCATGAACAGGAGATTACCATGGCTTATCAACTACCTGCGTTGCCATACGCGTACGACGCTTTAGAACCTCACTTCGATAAAGAGACGATGGAAATCCATCACTCTAAGCATCACCAAGCCTATGTTAACAACGCCAATGCAGCGCTCGAAAGCTTGCCAGAGTTAGCAGCTTTGTCGGCTGAAGAATTAATTGCACAATTAGACAAAGTACCAGCCGAGAAACGTACTGTTCTTCGCAACAATGCTGGCGGTCACGCTAACCACAGCTTTTTCTGGAATGGTTTGAAGTTGGGCACTACCTTAGGTGGCGAACTTGAAGCCGCTATCGTTGAAAACTTTGGTAGCGTTGATGAGTTCAAAGCAAAATTTGAACAAGCCGCTGCAACACGTTTTGGTTCTGGCTGGGCGTGGTTGGTTGTTAAAGAAGATGGCAAATTGGCTGTAGTTTCTACTGCAAACCAAGATAGTCCATTGATGGGTGAAGCGGTTGCAGGTTGTTCAGGTACTCCAATCATTGGTTTGGACGTATGGGAGCACGCCTACTACTTGAAGTTCCAAAACCGTCGCCCTGATTACATCAAAGCGTTCTGGACTGTTGTAAACTGGGACGAAGCTGCTAAGCGTTTTGCTGCTGCCAAAAAGTAGTTTCTAAATCTTAAAAAAGGCCGATAGTGCGTAAGTGCTATCG
Organism: Cellvibrio sp.; assembly: GCA_051885175.1. GTDB lineage: Bacteria > Pseudomonadota > Gammaproteobacteria > Pseudomonadales > Cellvibrionaceae > Cellvibrio. Next base: position 448,466 of record JBJEWS010000010.1, on the reverse strand, counting down.
GCCTTTTTTATTTTGGGTAGAGTTAATTAATACGGCTAAGAAAAAGCCACAGACAGTGGTTTGAGCTGTGGCTCTGCTATAGAATGTTTCGCTATCACGATGCACGATCAGCGCATCATTAAGCTCGTAATAACAGTATTTCATGTAAGGCGGAAATAGATGAGTACGGAACGTCGAGAGCCCACTTTTAATGCGTCAGCTCCAATTAGTCCACGCGAGATAGACGCCCCTAAACCCGAGCCACGCCGAGAAACTGTGAAAACACCACCGCACTATGCCCCCGCGCCAGCGCTCGATTCTGTTCCCGCTAAGGGTAATGGGCTAGCCATCTTTGCGTTATTGATCGGTCTTGTTGCTGGCGTGTTAGCAGGATTTTTGTATTGGCAGTTGACTGAAACCAAAAAAGTTCTCGCACAAGCAGATGCACGTATTTCTGGACTTGAACAACAGCTAAGTCTGACATCGGAAGAGTCGACAGCGTCGGTCGTGACGTTACAAGCAAATTTAAAGAAGTTGGATGCGGACCTGCAGAAAGTCAGTAAGCAGGTGGAAACCAATCGCGTTGGTTTGGCCGAGGCCTCTAAAAAAATAGCGACTGCAGAAACAGGTGTCGCGCAGTTGAAGAAAGATTCTGCCGGAGTTGTAAGTGGTATAGCCGCCTTAAAAAAAGAGATGGCAACGCAGAAAACTGTGTTTGATACGGCATCAGGAAAAATCGATACAGTCGCGACAGCGATTACCCAACAGCAACAGCAGCAGCAAAGTCTTAGTGACGATATTGCCAAGCTCAGAATGGAAATGGTGGACGCAGAAGCGTTGAATGTTCGACTGAAAAAGACAGAAGAATCGATCAAGGCGATTGACGATTATCGTCGTACTACCAACCGAGAAATTTTGCAAATCAAGCAGCAGATTAATGGCGTCAATTAATCTGCCCACATAAAAAAAGCGAGCTAAGCTCGCTTTTTTTATGTGTTTAAATTCCTGCCTATTGAGTTTGTGATTCTCGTAATCTAAAACAATCAAGTTATTAATTGGCTTATCGCAATCTCAAACCACAAGCAGTGTTTGTACCTTAACCTTCATTAATTACCGAGAATTTATGTGGTTTTTAATAAATTAATTAAGCGTCACGGTTGGGGAAATGCTTTATGAGTAAAATGTTTTTTGTTTTTCCCGCATGTTTATTAGATGAAAATATTTTCGGGACAGGGCATTATCGCCATTTTTCCGTACGTTGATTAAATGTGTGCGAGCGTTAATCGTGAATTATTTAAGAGAGATTGTATGGCTAAGTTTTCATTAGGAAATGCGCGCACCTGGCACTGGGTCAGCTCCGCAATCTGTTTAGTGGGCATGATTTTGTTCGCGGTGACAGGCATCACGCTTAACCATGCTTCGGCTATCAAAACCGAGCCCGTTGTCACCGAAAAAGAAGCCGTATTGCCCGAATCATTACTCGCCGATATTGCTAGCGAAGATTTAAATGCGATTCCGCAAACTGTTGCACTATGGATTAAAGAAAATCTATCGGTAAAAGTTGCACACGCGAAGGCGGAGATTAGCGAAGACGAAATTTACATTTCTCTGCCTCGCGCTGGCGGGGATGCTTGGATGACAATCGATCGCACCTCTGGTGATCTTTATTACGAAGATACTGACCGTGGCATCATTTCGTTTTTTAACGATTTACATAAAGGCCGTAACACCGGTACAGCATGGATGTGGTTCTTGGACGCCTTTGCCATCGCCTGTTTGATTTTTAGCTTTACGGGTCTTTGGCTCCTAATCAAACACGGTAAAACGCGTCCAACCACCTGGCCATTAGTTAGCCTTGGCGTGCTACTGCCTTGGCTAATAATCTTGCTGTTAATGCACTAACAATTAAGGCGCCACTTGGCGCCTTAATTGTTTTTAACTCCTGTGGTTGGTCGCTATTCTCCTCTTAATAGGAAAAATCTTTCTGAATTATTAATTTAATGATGATAATCAATTGTTTTTATGAATGAGAATCATTATTATTGCGACAAATTAAAAACAGCACAGGAAATTGTTTTATGTCGTTAAACAAGGGTCGTTACCTTCATTCTACGCTAGCAGCAGCGATTGCCATTATTTCAGCTGGTTCTGTTTCAGTCTCAGCGCAAGAAACTAAAAAGACTTTGGATAAAGTTGTTGTTTCTGCCGCTGGTTTTGAACAAAAAATTACCGATGCTCCAGCCAGTATTTCGGTCGTAACTGCCGAAGAACTTGCCAAAAAGCCCTACATGACGCTTCTCGACGCAGTGCGCGAGTTAGAGGGTGTGGATATTGGTGAGACTCGTGACAAAACGGGGCAGGGCACCATTTCTATGCGTGGTATGGGGGCAGACTACACTTTGATTCTGGTGGACGGAAAACGTCAAAATAACCACGGTGATATCTATCCTAACAACTTTGGTGGTAACCAGTTCGGTCATATTCCTCCCATTGATGCAATCGAACGTATCGAAGTCATCCGCGGTCCTGCATCGACGTTGTATGGAGCTGATGCGATGGGCGGTGTGATTAACATAATTACAAAAAAAATTACTGATGAATGGGTTGGCTCGGTAACTCATTCGAGAACTGTTGAATTCGATGATTCTTTTGGTGACGACATCACTACAGAATTCAATGTAATGGGTCCTCTGATTGAAGGTAAGCTTGGGTTGGCAGTACGCGGAAGCCTATATAATCGCTCCGCCTCTAATCCAACCTATCAAGATTTGACCTATCCGAATGGCGTAGTTCAAGGCCGCTCACTCGGCTTTGGTGGCGGAGGTAAAACTGTTGATAACGAAAATGAGGTTTTAGGTGGGCGTTTAACATGGACACCTACTGAAAACCAAAGTGTTTGGTTTGACATTGAATCCTCCAAACAGACTTATGATAACAAGCCAGTTACTAATGAGTCTGGAGCTATTGAATATCCCGTTGGTACGGTGGACGGGATTGCAAGTGTGTGGTCGGCCGGTAACTATGGTGAGTGCGAAGGTGCATCAGGATCTAATGAGCGCACTTGCCGCAATGCGGGGGGTACATGGAAACACCTAGGTCGTCGAGCCAATCCGCGAGTGGGCTATCGTCCAGATCAATCATTCTCGCGCGACACTTGGTCTCTCACGCATGAGGGTAAGTGGGACATAGGTAATAGTTTTGTATCTTTGTCATATGTTGATACTCATAACAATGGTCGCACTATGCCATTTACTGTAGCTGAGCGTGAACAGTTGCTCGCGATGTACGACGGCACTGGCATTTATGAAGGTATGGACGAAGAAGACCGCAAAGCACTTGCTGAAGAAACTTTCTTGCCGCGTCCTGATCGTGAGTTATCGAGCAATCAGTACACCTTAGATATGAAGTTAGACATGCCCTACGAGTACGCCGGTCAGCAACACGTCACCGTAGTTGGGGCGCAAGTGATTCGCGGTGAATTGAAAGATGGCGTGTTCGGAATTGAGAGTGGTACACCTGGTGCGGTGCAGAAGCACAATATGTACTCCCTATTTGCTGAGGACACTTGGTATATTGTCGATCCATTTGCTTTGACGCTCGGTTTGCGTTACGACGATCACGAGGTATTCGGTGATCATCTAAGCCCTCGTGTCTACGGTGTTTACACATTGAGTGATGAATGGACGTTCAAAGGTGGCGTGAGCACAGGATTTAAAACTCCAAAAACTACTCAGCTGTATGATGGTATTGTAGGTTTTGGCTCGCAAGGTACGTCACCTATGTACGGCAATCCTGATCTAAAACCGGAGACAACTACCACTTACGAGCTTGCAGCTTATTGGCAATCCGCTGATGGACACAATTTTAATATCACAGGATTTGTGAATGATTTCGAAGATAAATTGTCGTCACAAGAGTGCGGACCGAGTACAGGACTGAGTTGTGCGAGCTCGGGTGAATATGCAAGCCTTGGCTATAACGCGAGCAGTAAGTCAGTCAACATTGATGAGGCGCAAGTGCAAGGAGTTGAAGTGGCGGGTAAATATCAGCTCGCTGATACTTTGTCGCTTCGTGCTAACTACACTTATACCGACACTGAAGAAAAGAGTGGTGAAAACAAAGGTCGTCCACTAAGCGGAAATAACTACGCTAAGCACATGGCGAACGTGACTTTAGATTGGCAAGCGAGTGATAAATTGAACGTATTTTTAACTAGCGAAATTCGTTCAAAACGCTATCGCTCGTTTGATACGGTTAATGACCGCGAGCTTTATTATAAGAGTTATGAAGTTTTCCATTTAGGTGCATCATATAAAGCTAATGAAAACGTTACTTTCAATGCGCGTATCAATAACCTCTTTGATCGTGATTTCACGACTTATGGCGTAAGCTTTGAGGATTGTGTTGAAGGTGATTCTAATTGCGTCTTAACTCCGGGGACCACTGAAGGATATGTGGCTACTATTCGCGACGATTACAATAATAAGGATAAAGCACGTAATTTGTGGATTGGTGTTAACGTCCGTTTCTAATGCTTGCTGGAAAAGCGCACTTTTTGGTGCGCTTTTTTTATGGCGCTAAGAAAGTATTTGTAAATGCGATCGGATATTGTTGAGAATAAGTCTCATTAGTAATATGATGTCGACAAACGACAACTTAGAAGGTGAAAGCATGTTGAAATTTTTTGCTAAAGCAGGGATGGCGGCAGTGATTGCATTGCCGATGCTGATGTCTGTCAATGCAGCAGCCAATGAATTAACCGTTAATATCGAAATTCCTAAAATTCCTGTTGCTGAATATCATCGCCCTTATGTGGGTGTATGGATTGAAGGCGAAGGAGTTAAGCAAAACCTTGCCGTTTGGTATCAGCTCGATCGCGATGGCGAGGATTGGCTTAAAGATATTCGCCAGTGGTGGCGTAAATTAGGTCGCAGCGAAACTTTCCCGATCGACGGCGTTTCCGGAGCAACAAAAGCGCCGGGCGTGCACAGTTTGGTATTGAAGCAAGGTGTTGCGCCATTGGGCGATTTGAAACCCGGTAAATATACTTTGTATGTCGAAGCTGCGCGTGAAGTGGGTGGCCGCGAGTTATTGCAAATTCCCTTCGAGTGGCCAGTAGCATCTGCCGGCGAAGCTCAGGGCAAAACCGAGTTGGGCAAAGTCTCTTTAAGCATTGCTAAGTAACAACAATTAATCGATTGGGGAATTAAAATGAAAACGATTTTAAAAACAGCATTGTGTGTGTCTGCATTGTTCGCTGTTGCGATGAACGCAAATGCGCACCGCGCATGGTTACTTCCTTCTGCTACCAGCTTGTCGGGAACCGACGTTTGGGTAAGCGTCGACGGTGCTGTTTCAAACACTTTGTTCCATGCCGATCACGCGCCGTTTCGCGCCGATGGAGTTGTAGCTACTGGGCCTAACGGAAAAGAAGTTGCGTTAACGTCTGTGCAGCAAGCGAAATACCGCACTACTTTTGACGTGCAGTTGGCAGAGAAGGGGACTTATCGAATCGCGTCTGCGTCGCACAATCTTTCGGCTATGTGGGAAGAGGATGGTCAGCGTCGTATGTATCCAGGGCGCGGCCAAAAGTTCGACAACGCTGAATTTGAAAAGCGTGTTCCTAAAAAAGCAGACAAACTTCAAGTTAACGAAAGCTCGCGCCGTATCGAAACTTTCGTTACCAACGGAGCGCCTTCTTATATCGCGCTCACTAACAAAGGGTTGGAAGTTAATTACGTAACTCACCCTAACGATTTATTCGCCGGTGAGAAGGCAGACTTTGTTTTATTGATCGACGGCGAACCTGCAGCCAATGCTAAGGTGATCGTTATTCCGGGTGCGATGCGTTATCGCAACGAGCAAAACGATATCGAAGTTACCACTAACGACAAAGGTGAATTCTCTATCACTTGGCCTGATGCGGGCATGTATTGGTTGAGCGCAAGCTACCGCGACGGCAAGGCCAAAAAGCCAGCTACCGGACGTGTTGGCAGCTATGTTGCGACATTAGAAGTTTTGCCTGAGTAAGAATACTCAAGCGCTTCTCGAAAATGGATTTGCCAGTTAAGTGGTAATAACCCTTCGAAAGTGCGATTTTCTCTGTACACGGACGTAGAAAAACTTTTACTCTACAAAGCCCTCCTTGTGAGGGCTTTGTTTTTATAAGAGGAATAGATGAGTGTCGAATGAGTTATTGGCGGTTGGACTTGTTGTTTTCTATAGCGTGTTTTGTGGATTTATTTATATAAGGCACAAGCGTAGTCAGTCACTACCCCAAGCACAGGTCTCCGATACTTATATTGCCTATGGTTCACAGTCTGGTCGCTCGGAGGCGCTTGCATTTGAATTGGCTGAGCGTATTCAAGGCGAACACAAAATCATTCCTATCACGCTTAATCAATTGGCTCAATTGCCTCTGCCAAGTATTAAGCGCTTAATCGTCATTGCGAGTACTTATGGTGACGGTGAAGCCCCCGATAATGCCAGCCGGATACTGCCCGCTTTGCAGCGGTTCAAGCGTGATCCCTTAACAGAATTACAAGTCGTAGTACTGGGTTTAGGCGATAGAAATTACACGCGTTACTGCGGCTTTGCGCAAAACTTGCAGCAGGCATTCAAACAAGTTCGCGCACAATTGCTACTGCCTTTAACCACTATGGAGCAGATGGACGAGGCGCTTTGGGCATCCTGGCAAGATCAGGTTGCCGCTAGCTTTTCGCTGTCGCTAGGCGAAGTGGTGCGTACTAATCTTTTCAGTCAGTGGCAACTTAACAATCGAACCCGTATTAACGAAGGGAGTCAGGGCGCGCCCGTGTACCATCTTCAACTCATTCAAGATGGCATTATCAAAAATGATACTTGGCAAGCGGGCGACATTGCGGAAGTACAACCCGAAAACGCCGAAGAACTTATCGAGCGAGCTTTAGCTAATCGTACTTTTGAACGGGCTCGCATAGCGCAGGCTTTGCGCCAAACTAATCTACGCAAACTCGACGATGGACAGAAACAACTACTGGAAAGTAACGAGTCTGTTACCGACGAATGGTTAGCGCAATTGGCCAAACTTCCGACTCGATATTATTCGATAGCCTCTGTGCCTCGGGAGCAGAGTTTACAGTTATTGGTCAGGCAAAAACGCGACGAAAGTGGTGACTTGGGGCTGGGTTCTGGATGGCTTACAGAACACCTAAATCTTCAATCTGGTGTCTCAGTTCATATTCGCAAGAACAGTAATTTCCATTCGGCACCTGAGTCGGCACCCATTATTTTGATCGGTAATGGCACAGGTATCGCCGGTTTGCGTTCGCATTTGGCGCAGCGAGCCATGGAAATGTTGCTCTCGCCAAAAACGGCAACGGGCAAGGCATGGCTACTATTCGGCGAGCGCAATCGCAGTAAAGATCGCCATTTTGCGCAGGATTTAGAGAAATGGCAGGCGCGCGGTGTTATCGCCAAAATCAATATGGCCTTTTCGCGCGATATCGAAATTCATCGCTATGTCCAAGATTTAATCGCCCCTAATGCGGCGGATTTGCGTGAGTGGGTGAGTCGTGGTGCCTATATTTTTGTGTGCGGGAGCTTGCAAGGAATGGCCCAAGGTGTCGATCGTGAGCTCGAGCGCGCCTTGGGCGCCAACGTCTTGCAAAAATTGCGTGATGAAAATCGTTATCGCCGCGATGTTTATTGATAGGCTGTCTGTAAATTAGTGGGCGCTTGTCTTAACACTTGTTACGCAATTGTGAAATGAATGTGTAAGTTAACGACAGCGACCATTTAGTCGAATTTCCTTCGTTATAATGCCGGTAATCAAAAATCTCTCAGCAGGATGTTGTTACTGGCATGGCAAATCAATCTTCCCCTCGTCGTTCTAATTTGGCTTGGCTGCGTAACTGGCGGCTATGGGCTGTCGTTGCGGTAATAGTTGTCGCGATTATTGGATATCGCGCGCTTACACCAGATTCGAACGATGAAGCCAGCTTGGTCACCGCGGTGGTTGAGCGAGGCAATATCGAAAATCTGGTGACCGCCACAGGAACTGTTCAACCGCGCGATTACGTCGATGTGGGTGCGCAGGTCTCCGGTCAATTAAAAAATTTGTTGGTGGAAGTAGGGAGCGAAGTTAAGCAAGGTGATTTGCTAGCCGAGATAGATGCCACCGTTTACATCGCCAACGTCGATGCAACACGCGCGCAGTTGCGTAATCAAAAAGCTCAGATGCGAGATCGCGAGGCGACACTCAAATTGGCGGAGCTAAGTCTCAAGCGACAGCAAAACCTATTTAAGGCCGAAGCCACAACTCGGGAGGCGCTCGATAACGCCGAGGCAAGCCTTGTTGCCGCAAAAGCACAAATCGAATCTCTTTCGGCGCAAATAGAGCAAACCGAATCATCCTTGCGTGCCGAAGAGGCTAAGCTGGAGTTCGCCAGCATTTATGCACCAATGGATGGAACCATTGTTTCGATTGCGGCCAAACAAGGCCAAACACTTAACGCTAACCAGACGGCGCCATTGCTAATGCGAATTGCCGACTTATCGACTGTTACGGTGAAGGCGCAAGTTTCGGAAGCAGACGTGGGAAAAGTTAAAGCGAATATGCCGGTGTATTTCACCACGCTTGGTAGCGAGGGTCGCCGTTGGTACTCGAAAGTCGAGCGCATCGAGCCAACCCCCGAAAATCTTAACAACGTAATTTTGTACAACGTGCTGTTCAATGTCCCTAATACATCGCGTGAATTAATGTCGGACATGACAGCGCAAATATTTTTCGTCGTTGGTGATGCGCGCAATGTGCTAACGGTTCCGGTCTCAGCTTTAAACTATTTGCCGTTACGGCCTGAGGGGCGCTCGCCTAGAGGGCAGGCGACAGATGCTTCCAGTGACGAGTTAAATAACAGAAGCAGGCCTGCTCCAACTCAAAACTTATCTTCAGAAAAACATTCGAGCATTGGTGACGAAACCACTAATTCTGCACATAAATCACAAAGTGCTAAAGGCTCTGAAAATATTGCTCGTCGACCACGTCCAAATCTCGCCCCGCTTAATGAAGGCGAGCGTCATGCCCGTGTACAAGTTGTGGCTGCAGATGGGGCTTTGGAAGAGCGCATAGTTGTTATTGGTGTAACCAACCGAGTAACCGCAGAGGTTAAATCAGGTTTAGCCGAAGGCGAAACGGTTGTACTAAATACCAAAAGGACCGCGGCTCCGGCATCAAGCCAGCAACCTCGTGGCCCTATGGGACCACCGCGTATGATGCGATAGGAGGTTATTGTGAGTATTCCTGTTACGCCATTAATCGATCTAAGCGGTATTACCAAGCAGTTTGAAAATGGCGAGATAGTCACACAAGTTTTACACGGTATCGATTTAAAAATTTATGCCGGCGAATTTGTGGCGATTATGGGCGCATCTGGTTCTGGTAAATCAACCTTAATGAATATTCTGGGTTGTCTTGATCGACCGACTCATGGCCAGTATTTATTTAATGGTCGAGATGTGGCGCACTTCGATGCTGACGAGTTGGCTCAGGTGCGACGAGAAGCCTTCGGGTTTGTGTTCCAATCTTATAATTTGTTGCCGGGCGTGAGCGCTGTTGAAAACGTCGAGATGCCCGCAATTTATTCTGGATTGACCGCAGCATCTCGACATGAGCGAGCGGTTCAATTACTCAGTTCGCTCGGATTGGGCGAGAGAGTCGATCATAAACCCAATCAGCTTTCCGGTGGACAGCAACAGCGAGTGTCGATTGCGCGGGCTTTGATGAACGGTGGAAGCATCATTCTTGCGGATGAGCCAACCGGCGCGCTCGACTCTCATTCCGGCCGAGAAGTCATGAAGCTGTTAGCTGAACTGTCGGCCCAAGGTCATACCGTTATTCTGATTACACACGATGCAAAAGTTGGGGCGCATGCGGATCGTTTAATTGAAATCAGCGACGGAAAAATAGTGGCTGATCCAGGCCCGAAATTACCTGAGGTTAAAGCTCCGCAATCTTCTTCGCGAGTGCCTCCGATTGTTCATGGTGTTCCATCACTCGTCGACGAACTCTACACTGCTGGTAAAACGGCAATTCGTTCGCTGTTCGGCAATCTATTTAGAACTTTTTTAACATTGCTGGGCATTGTGATTGGCGTTGCTTCTGTCATTACTATGATGGCCATTGGTGACGGTGCCAAACAGGCAGTTGTCGATCGCATCAGCTCAATGGGTAGCAATTTGTTAATGGTTCGGCCGGGTGGCCCTAATGAGCGAGGCGGTCGATGGTCGACGGCGAGCTTGACTCCTGCCGATGTCGATGCGCTTAACGAATTGGAATTGGTCACCGCCGCGGTTCCGGAATTATCGGGCAATTACACATTACGCCACGAGACGGAAGATCACAGCGCCGAGATTAACGCGACGTCTCATTTATTTCCTCTTGCGAAAAATTGGTCGATGGCTCATGGGACATTTTTCACCGAAGAGGACGAAGAAAGTTATTCCACGGTCGCCGTTATTGGAAAAACTGTTGCAGAAAAGCTTTTCCCTAATGACGAAGCATTGGGTAAATACATCATCATTAATAATGTGTTGTTCCAAGTAATCGGCATCACGGCCGAGCAGGGTGCATCTGCCAGAGGTGACGATCAAGACAATATTGTTTTTATTCCTTATACGACAGGAATGTTGCGAATTTTTGGGCAGCAATTTTTACGTAGCATTACCATCGCGGTGGGCGACACTACAAAAATGAACGAAGCTCAGGCGCAGGCTCACGCAACCTTAATGTCGCTTCACGGCAAAGAAGATTTCCAAATTTTCAATATGGCTTCGTTGATCGATACGGTATCCGAAACGCAAAACACTATGACATTGTTGCTCGCTTCGATCGCTGCCATATCTCTGCTCGTTGGAGGGATTGGGGTAATGAATATTATGTTGGTGAGCGTGACTGAAAGAACGCGCGAGATCGGCATACGCATGGCAACAGGTGCACGGCGTCGGCATATATTGCAGCAATTTTTGACAGAAGCTCTCGTTGTTTCCGCAATGGGCGGGGTGATCGGGGTAATTATGGGAGTTGCAACGGCGGCGGTGATTGGGAGTTTCGGTACCGCGATTCAATTTTCAATTACGCCGATTCTTTTGGCTTTCGGTTGCGCATTTTTAACTGGATTAATTTTTGGATTTTTACCCGCACGAAAAGCTGCGCACCTAGATCCAGTCCAAGCGTTGGCGTCGGAGTAGATGATGAAAAATATAGTAGTAATTCGTGCGTCCGTAATGGCAATGAGCATTGCTTTAATAGTGACAGGCTGTGCATTAAACACGCCGGCTAGTCGTGATGTTGTGAACGTGCCGAGCGAGTGGCGGTTTGGTCCGACAGCGCCTGAAAGTGTGGATGCGTTATGGTGGAAAGCATTCAATACACCGGTGCTTCATCGTTTAGTCAATGAGGCGGCGTCGCAAAGTCCCGATCTTAGAATTGCTAGTGAGCGGTTGATCCAGGCCGAACTTTCACTTGCGAACACTAATGCTGCTTTTTTACCTACGGTGAATCTTGGGGCAAATACTGGCGAATCGCGCTCTAAACCTGATGGTGGAGATTGGACGAATCGAGACTCCACAAGCGCGTCCATTGGTGTGAGCTACGAAGTGGATTTATGGGGGAAATTAAGAGCGAATCGATCGGCGTCAGGTGCGAATTACAAGGCATCGTTATACGACTTAGAAGCGGCGCGATTAAGTTTGTTTAGCAGCGTTGCAAGTGGATATTTTCAGTGGCTGTCGCTCAATGCTCGTCTGGAAACCGCGAAAAAAAATCTCGCCATTGCCGAGCGAGTTTTTAACATTGTCGAAGCGCGTTACGGAAATGGCGTGGTCACTGCAGCGGACGTTGCTCGGCAGCGCTCGACTTTATTGTCTCAGCGAGCCTCTATTGGGCCGTTGCAATTACAGGCGGAGCAAACACGATCGGCGTTGGCGGTTCTCCTTGGTAAAACTCCACAAGAATTTGATCTTCAAGTTGAACCCTTGCTGTCAATTACAGTGCCTGAAATCGGTAGTGTAATGACCAGCGAGATTTTGTTACGTCGGCCGGATATTGCATCGGCCGAGGCAAATCTTGCCGCCGCTGATGCCAATCTTATGGTTGCGCGTACATCTTTATTGCCGAGCTTTTCGCTGTCTGCCTCGTTTGGGCAAAGTACCGCATCCTTATTAAGCCTTTCGGGGGCAGGATCAAGTGCGGGTTGGTCAGCTTCGCTTGCTCAAGCTATTTTCCAAGGGGGAAGAATTCGCAACCAAATTAAAATCAGTGAATCGCAACAGCGCCAGTTGGTAGAGCAATATCGAAAATCAATACTCGTTGCCTATCAAGAGGTCGACGACGCTTTCTTAGCAGCCTCCACACAGGCTAATCAAGAGCTTTTGCAGCAGCAGGTGGTAGCGGAATCTCAACGAAGCTTGAGAATTACAGAGCTTCGTTACAAAGAAGGCGTCGAAGATATGTCGAGCCTGTTAGATGCCCAGCGAAGTCTTTTCTCTGCGGAAGATAGTCTAGTTCAGCAGCGTTTGGCTCGGCTTAATTCGGCAGTCACGCTTTACAAGGTTTTAGGTGGTGGCTGGCAAGTTAATTAGTTTTGCGTGACATTGCTTGTTGCGATGCGCCATTAGCCTCCCTATACTTTACGCCCGCCTTTTTGGCGGGTTTCTTATTTTGTCTGTGCGGCTGCGGCCAGCGCGTTAATCGCTACGGCGACTTCATGTGACCTTTGGTAGGGGTCACCACTGAGATAGGATCAATCATGCCTGTTATTACTCTTCCTGATGGCTCACAACGTTCGTTTGATCAGCCAGTCTCTGTCTACGATGTAGCTGCTTCAATTGGTGCCGGTCTTGCAAAAGCGACGCTGGGCGGCCGCGTGAATGGTGTCCGTGTTGATGCCCACGATTTAATTACCGAAGACGCAAGCCTCGTTATCTTCACCCCGAAAGATGAAGATGGGCTCGAGATCATCCGCCACTCTTGCGCGCACTTGTTGGGGCACGCAATCAAGCAGATGTTTCCAGACGTAAAAATGGCGATTGGTCCTACCATCGAAAATGGCTTTTATTACGATGTAGATTTGGAGCACAAGCTCACAGACGAAGACATTGCGGCGCTCGAGGCGCGCATGTTAGAGCTCGCGAAAACAGAGTATGACGTCGTTAAAAAAGTCGCTACTTGGCAAGAAGCCTACGACACCTTTAGCGCTCGCGGTGAAACATACAAACTTGAAATTCTAGAACGTGACGTTCCTAAAGATGCGACGCCAGGTTTGTACCATCACGAAGAATACATCGACATGTGTCGTGGTCCACATGTACCTAACATGCGCTTTTGTACGCACTTCAAGTTGATGCGTACATCGGGTGCCTATTGGCGCGGCGACTCCAACAACAAAATGTTGCAGCGTATCTATGGCACCGCCTTCCCTGACGCCAAACAACTCAAGGCGTACTTGAACTTATTGGAAGAGGCGGCCAAACGCGACCACCGTAAGTTGGCGAAAAAATTTGATTTGTTCCACATGCAAGACGAAGCGCCCGGCATGGTGTTTTGGCACCCTAAAGGTTGGACGCTATGGCAGCAGGTTGAACAGTATATGCGCGCCAAGCAGCAGGAATACGGTTATCAAGAAGTGCGTACCCCATTGATTATGGATCGCGTGCTTTGGGAAAAATCGGGTCATTGGCAGAACTACGCGGATTACATGTTTACTACTGAGTCGGAAAAACGCGACTTTGCAGTTAAGCCAATGAATTGCCCAGGCCATGTTCAAATTTTTAATCACGGTTTGCGCTCGCACAAAGACTTGCCGTTGCGTTTAGCTGAGTTTGGCTCATGTCATCGTAATGAGGCGTCAGGTGCGCTCCATGGAATTATGCGAGTTCGCGGATTCGTCCAAGATGACGCCCACATTTTTTGTACACAAGAACAGATCATTGAAGAGGTGGCCAACTTCAACCAGATGCTAAAGTCGGTATACGACGACTTTGGATTCACTGAGGTTCAAGTCAAGCTCTCGTTGCGTCCAGAGAAGTACGCAGGCACCTTGGAAACTTGGAATAAGGCCGAAGATGGCTTGCGCGATGCATTGCGCGCCTCTGGTCTCGAATGGGAAGAGTTACCCGGTGAGGGCGCCTTTTACGGCCCGAAAATCGAATATCAAATTAAGGATGCGCTCGGTCGGTTATGGCAATGTGGTACAATCCAGCTCGACTATGTCTTACCTGAGCGATTAGATGCGGAATATGTAGCTGAAGACAACGCCCGTAAGCGCCCAGTGATGTTGCATCGTGCGGTATTAGGCTCGTTCGAGCGTTTCTTAGGGATCCTAATCGAGCACTATGAGGGATCATTCCCAACATGGTTGGCACCGGCTCAAGTTGCGGTGATGAATATCACCGACAATCAGGCCGAATATGTCAAGAATATTGAAAAAACCTTGCGTGAAGCCGGCTTTAGAGTCATTCCCGACTTGAGAAATGAGAAGATCGGCTTTAAAATTCGCGAGCATACAATCCAACGCGTGCCCTATTTGCTCGTGGTTGGTGATAAAGAGGTAGAAAATCAAGTAGTTGCTATTCGCACCCGCGAGGGCAACGACCTCGGAGTTATGTCCCTAGAAGCCTTCGTCGATCACTTGAGTGCAGATGTAGCACGTCGAGGTCGCGTTGTAGTTGCTGAATAAGCCGCTTTTTAGGTAAAGATTAATTTTTCGGAGATACGATTATCAAACGAGACAATGCACCTGCAGCCAAAAGTAGTTCTAAAAAGGCGCGGATCAACGATCAAATCGAAGCAAAACAAGTTCGCCTTATTGGCGCTGACGGGGAACAAGTCGGTATTGTTCCTTTAAGCGAGGCTTTAGCCCAAGCGCAAGCGGCAACTTTAGACTTGGTGGAGATTGTTGCTGATAGCGATCCGATCGTCTGTAAAATCATGGACTACGGCAAGCATCTGTTTGAAATCAAAAAAACCAAAGCGGCTGCCAAGAAGAAGCAAAAGCAGCAGCAAGTAAAAGAAATGAAATTTCGTCCAGGGACGGAAGAAGCGGATTACAAGGTTAAATTAAAAGCTGTAATTCGCTTTTTGGAAGCAGGGGACAAGGCCAAGGTGACGCTTAAGTTCCGTGGTCGCGAACTTGCCCACCAAGAGCTAGGAATGGAAGTGATGCAACGCATCGAGAAAGACTTAGCCGAGTTGGGAACCGTTGAGCAAGCTGCCAAAATGGAAGGTAAGCAGCTCACTATGGTTATCGCCCCCAAAAAGAAAAAATAGTCGGGCTTTTAGCTGCCTTGATTATTTAAATCATTAACTTATGTGTGGAGTTTTATCACATGGCAACCAAAGCTAAAGTACATAGCGGCGCTTCTAAGCGTTTTAAAAAAACCGGTGCCGGCTTCAAGTTCAAACACGCGAACAAGAGCCACATCCTCACCAAAATGACCACCAAGCGTAAGCGTCAATTGCGCGGAACCAGCATCATCGGTCCAGCTGACACTCCACGTATTAAGCGCCTTTTCCGCGCCATCTAATTGGTTAATTGAGATTTTTGTAGAGGATTAAGTTATGGCCCGTGTTAAACGTGGTGTAGAGGCGCGTCGTCGTCACAAGAAAGTTTTAAAAGCTGCTAAAGGTTACTACGGTGCGCGTTCACGCGTGTTTCGTGTAGCAAAACAAGCGGTTATCAAAGCTGGTCAATATGCTTATCGCGACCGTCGCGTTAAGAAGCGTACTTTCCGTGCTTTGTGGATCACTCGTATCAATGCTCAATCACGCGTTGAAGGCTTAAGCTACAGCCAATTAATTGCTGGATTGAAGAAGGCGAGCATCGTTCTTGACCGTCGTGTATTGGCCGATTTGGCTGTATACGATAAAGCAGCATTTGCTGCAGTTGTTGCGAAGGCTAAATCAGCTCTGGCTGCTTAATCGTCCAGCAACACAAAAAGTCGCAAGGCTTTTGTGAACGTGATGAAAAGGGGAGGGGCATTAGTTCCTCCCTTTTTTTATTTAAAATTACTCAAATTAATCAGCGAATTGCGGTATGTCGTTTTGCTAAGTGTCATTGAAAGACGCCATAGCGCAATTTGGGTGTAGCTTTACACCGCTCCTGATTTTTACAACTTTATAAGTGGATAGGCAGATGGAAAATCTCGCTGCGCTGACAGATGAGGCGCTCAAGCTCGTTGCTAATGCAAATGATTTAACGGCATTAGATGCTGTTCGTGTTGATTATCTAGGTAAAAAAGGCCAGATAACTGCGCTAATGAAAAGTCTAGGTGGGTTGTCTGCAGAAGAGCGGCCGCTGATAGGGGCAAAAATCAACGAGGCCAAAGATGCGGTGCAGCAGGCACTCAATGCCCGTAAAGAGCTACTTGAAGAAGCGGCGATCAACCAGAAACTGGCAAGTGAGGTGGTCGATGTCACCCTACCGGGTCGAGGGCAGACTAGTGGTGGATTGCATCCGGTCACTCGCACTTTACAGCGTATCGAAGAGATCTTTGCGGCAGTTGGCTACAGCGTTGAAACTGGCCCTGAGATTGAAGATGACTACCATAATTTCGAAGCGCTTAACATTCCATCTCATCATCCTGCCCGTGCCATGCACGACACCTTTTATGTGGACGACACTCACGTATTGCGTACTCATACCTCGCCAGTGCAAGTGAGAACCATGGAAAACAAAAAACCGCCTATTCGCATTATTTGCCCTGGGCGTGTTTATCGTTGTGATTCGGATATGACCCACTCGCCGATGTTTCATCAGGTTGAGGGTTTAGTTGTTGATAAAAATATCAGCTTCGCTGATTTAAAAGGCACCATGGATCAATTCCTAAAAGCTTTTTTTGAGGCCGATGTTCCAGTACGCTTCCGCCCTTCCTATTTCCCTTTTACGGAGCCATCTGCGGAGATGGATATTCAGTGTACTCAATGCCGTGGAAAGGGCTGTCGAGTATGTAAGCAATCTGGATGGTTAGAGGTGGGAGGATGCGGGATGGTGCATCCCGAAGTGTTTAAAGCCAGTGGTGTTGATCCGGAAACCTACACCGGATTTGCATTTGGCATGGGGGTTGAGCGTTTGGCGATGCTACGCTACGGAGTAAACGACTTGCGTTTGTTTTTCGAGAATGACTTGCGATTCTTGAAACAATTCTAATAGCCCCTAATTGATCAGTCGCAGATGCTGCGTGGTGGAAAAATATTATGAAAGTTAGTGAAGCTTGGTTGCGTGAGTGGGTTAATCCAGCCGTCAACACCGAAGAGTTATGCGCTCAAATTACAATGGCGGGCCTTGAAGTAGACGGAATCGAAAAACCGGCGGGTGAGTTCAGTGGTGTTGTTGTAGGAGAGATTCTCGAGTGTATCCAACATCCAGACGCTGATAAGTTGCGTGTTTGTCAGGTTGCTGGGCATCCAGACGGAGTTATGCAGGTAGTTTGCGGTGCGCCAAATGCTCGCGTGGGCATCAAGATTCCTTTCGCAACTGTTGGTGCGAAATTACCAGGTGATTTCAATATCAAAAAGGCCAAGTTGCGCGGCGTAGAATCCTTCGGAATGTTGTGTGGTCAAACCGAGCTTGAAGCTGGTGATGATGATAGTGGCGTTTGGGAATTACCGAATGACGCTCCCGTAGGGGCGGATTTAAGAGATTATCTGGATCTTAACGACGCAATTATTGAAGTGGATTTGACTCCTAATCGCAGTGATTGTCTGAGTATTAAAGGTATCGCTCGCGAAGTTGGTGTGCTTAATCGGGCACCTGTAAAAGCGCCAGAGATAGATGCCATTGTGCCAAGTATTGAGGATACCCTTCCTGTGGCGCTCAATGCCGGTGAAGCATGTAGTCGCTATGTTGGGCGTGTGATCAAAAATATCGATATCTCTCAGCCTTCTCCGGTGTGGCTGCAAAATAAATTACAGCGCGCTGGTTTGCGTAGTATTGACGCGGTAGTGGATGTTACTAACTATTTATTGCTTGAACTTGGTCAGCCGATGCATGCCTTCGATTTGTCGAAGCTGGTGGGTGGAATCAATGTTCGATTCGCCAACGAAGACGAAAAATTAGTATTGCTTGACGAGCAAGAAGTCGAGCTATCTTCAAACACCATGGTAATTGCCGATTCTAAACAGGCATTGGCAATCGCAGGTGTTATGGGCGGTAAGGCATCGGCGGTAACTAATACGACGCGAGATTTATTCCTCGAGAGTGCGTTTTTTAATCCAATTTCAATCGCTGGTAGAGCGCGCCAATATGGATTGCATACAGATTCCTCACATCGCTTTGAGCGGGGAGTTGACTATCAGTTGCAAGTTGACGCCATCGAGCGAGCGACAGAGTTGCTGCTGAGTATCGTTGGTGGCGAGGCCGGTCCGATTGTCCACGAGACCAATCAATATCTTCCTCAGGAACGCACGGTCTCTTTGCGCAAAGCGCGCATCGTGAGCGGCCTAAGTCTTGAAATGCCAGATGCGGAAGTTGTGGATATATTGACGCGTTTGGGTCTTTCACTAGAATCAGAAGACTCAGAGGGCTGGACGTTTGTTGTGCCAAGTTATCGTTTCGATATCTCAATCGAGGCGGATTTACTAGAGGAATTGGCAAGGGTTTACGGTTATAACCGTTTGCCAACCCGCAGTTTGGCAGCCCCTATGTCGATCGAAATGCGTCCCGAAGTTAAGCTGAGTTTGCCTGCTTTGCGCCGTCAGCTAATTGCCCGCGGATTTCAAGAGGCGATTACCTATAGCTTTATCGAGCCTAGACTATCTGCACTTTTTGACCCTAACACTACTCCTGTTTCATTAAGAAATCCTATCAGCGCCGACATGGCTGTAATGCGCACTAGCTTGTTACCAGGGTTAGTTAACGCATTGCGCAGTAATTTGAATCGCCAGCAAACCCGAGTGCGGTTATTCGAGACAGGGTTGAGGTTCGTACCAGCTAACGAAGGGTTGCAGCAGGAGCCGATGATTGCTGGGTTAATCTACGGTTCTCGTATGCCAGAATCTTGGTCTAATGCTTGCGAGTCTGTGGATTTTTTCGATATCAAAGCGGATGTAGAAGCTTTGATCGCCTTAGGAGGCGATAAAACTGATTACCGATTTGCTCCGGCTCAGCATTCGGCAATGCACCCAGGTCAAACTGCAGCAGTTTATCGCGGTGAGCGGTTGGTCGGATTTATTGGCGCAATGCACCCAAGTTTGCAGCAGGCACTCGACTTGCCTCAGGGCGTCTATATGTTTGAGTTGACACAAGCGGTATTGTTAGAAGGGCGTGTGCCAGCATTTTCTCCACTATCGAAATTTCCTGAAGTACGACGTGATCTCGCAGTTTTGGTTGATCGATTAGTTTCGGCTGCGGCACTTGTGGAGGCGATCAAAACAGTTGCTGGAGAAAGCCTTATTAATGTCAATATCTTTGATGTTTATACGGGCAAAGGCATTGATCCACAACGAAAAAGTGTCGCTATGGGCTTGACCTTTCAGCATCCTTCACGCACTCTTAATGAGGACGAGATTAATGCCTCTATGGACGCTGTAATAAAGCATTTGGAGGCGATATTTTCCGCGACCCTTAGATAGGGATAATAAACATGACGGATGGTGCGTTAACAAAAGCTGATTTGGCCGAGAAACTTTATGAGGAGCTCGGCCTCAACAAGCGCGAAGCTAAAGAGCTTGTGGAATTGTTTTTTGAAGAGATTCGTTATTCTCTTGAGAATAACGAAGAGGTCAAACTCTCTGGATTTGGTAATTTCGAGCTTCGGGACAAGAGTCAGCGTCCTGGGCGTAACCCTAAAACTGGCGAAGAAATACCCATTAGCGCACGTCGCGTGGTGACATTTCGCCCAGGACAAAAGTTGAAGGCGCGAGTAGAAGCATATGCTGGAGCCAAGCCACAATAACGAGCTACCGCCAATTCCGGCAAAGCGCTATTTTACAATTGGCGAAGTGAGTGAGCTTTGTGCGGTCAAGCCTCATGTGCTTCGTTACTGGGAGCAGGAGTTCCCACAGCTGAACCCCGTTAAGCGACGCGGTAATCGCCGCTATTACCAGCGCCAAGATGTCACAATGATTCGCCAAATTCGCAGCCTACTTTATGAGCAAGGATTCACGATTGGCGGTGCGAGGCTGCAACTTACCCAAGAAGTTCAAGTACCAGATCGTGAACCAAACAAATTATTTGTTGCACGCATGATCGATGATTTGGAGCATCTTTTAAGAATTCTAAATTCGGATAGCTCAAAAAAAGAACGTCTTTGATTATTTAAAATGCGATTATAAAAAAATCCATACTGCTTTGTTGCATATGCGTAAATTTCGGGTATTATGCCCGTCCCTCAAGAGTGCAAACTCTTTTTTAAATTCGGAGCGTAGCGCAGCCAGGTAGCGCACCATACTGGGGGTGTGGGGGTCGTGGGTTCAAATCCCGCCGTTCCGACCATTATTTCTATTCGTAACTCCCATCTCTTTTTAATCGATTATATCGTTTCGATTCAGTTTAACTTAACTCCTAAGCTCTACTCTATGCAGTGCGCCCCACTTGCAAAGTTTCCCAATTTCGAGTCCATAAAAAGTTTATTCTCGCCTTAATTTAATGATGGCACAGCCACTTTTAAGTGCTAGTATTCGGCTTTCAGCGTTAATCGTGCGACTGAAGAGTTAACTAGCATCCAGAATAACAAGGGGTTTTTTGTGGCAAAGCAATTGATGATATATGACAATATCCAACCGTTATCTTCTCAGGCGCACCGTGATTTTGCGGTTTCTGTTGAAAGTTATGCCTTCGCATCACATTTAATTTCGGTGCCGGTAGTGGCGACAGAAATCCCACTCGCTGCGAACGAATTTCCTATTGTGTTTTCGGCCACGGGTAAAGAGGGTGAATACCTTCCGTTGGCGATTATGGGAATTCGTGAAGGCGAAAACTTGTACATTGATTCAGACGGTCGTTTCTCGACTAATTATGTGCCCGCCTTTATTCGTCGCTATCCGTTTATTTTAGGTGGCGATAAAGGAAGCGACTCAATGGCGCTTTGCATAGATTTAGACAGTTCCGCGGTAGTCAAAGACGGTTCCAAAGGTGTGCGACTATTTACCGAGGCGGGCGAACAGTCAGATTATCTTAAAAACATTTTAGAGTTTCTTAAGGACTATCACCTTCGTGCGGAAATGACCAAAACGTTTTGTGGTTTGTTGCACAAGTTAGAGTTGTTAGAGCCGATGCAGGCTAATATCACTCTGAAAGGTGCGGAACAGCAAAATGTTAATTTAACGGGCTTTTACGTTATTAATCGTGAGAAATTAAAAGCAATCAGCGATGAGGCTGCTTTGGATCTATTTAAGCGTGATGGCTTGGAGTTAATCTACTCGCATCTTCAATCGCTTGGTGGATTTAACCGATTGATTAAGCGCGCTTCAGATAAATTAAAAGAATCGCAACTAGCGTAAACAAAAAAGCCGGCAAATTTGCCGGCTTTTTTAATGTTAGTGTCGATGAATTCTTTTTTTAGACATAACTTCTTTAAGTTTACGTTCCGCATTTAAGAAAGCATCCCGAACAGCAATGTGTATAGATTGGTCGTCTCGAGTGACAGTTAGGGGCTTACCTTTCACTTCTAGCTCAATTGAGGCGCGGAACTGTTTTCCTTTGGACTTATGCTGATGTGGAGTGTCCAGCACGACTCGGCTGCGAAGTATTTCATCAGAAAAGCGGCCTAGCTTTTCGAGCTTTTTAAGAATCAAATCATTCAGGGCGGCTGAGGCGTCTAAATCGCGGTAAACAACATCAAAAGCAGGTTTCATTTCTAGCTCCTTAACGTGTTATTAGGAGGGAGACCTATCTCGCAAAATGCTCGTGTTAGATGCGCGAGGATTTTGGCCCTCAACTCAACTATCGAACAACTAAAATTATTAATCAAGCTAATTTCATCAAACCGTAATAATTATTTAATCTCTAAAATCCCGCATTATGAATATTCAATCTTATAAATTTTATTAATAAATAATTTATTAGCACGCTCTTGAAAAGTTAAAGGAAGCGCCCATCTAATACATGTAGTCGCTCTAACGAGGGCTATCAATAAGTTGCCGGGCCAATGGCGGGCTTTTGTAATTATCGCTCTAATGAGGATATTTTTATGCGTTCATTTGATTTATCTCCCCTATATCGCTCTGCAATCGGTTTTGATCGCATGGCGACTGTGCTTGATAGTTTGACCCGCAGCGAACAGTCGCAACCGAGTTACCCGCCTTATAATATTGAGCTTACAGGTGAAGACAAATATCGCATCACCATGGCGGTGGCCGGGTTTTCAAAAGAAGAGCTCAACATTGAAGTGAATCAAGGGCTACTGATAGTTTCTGCAGCCAAGTCTGCCGACGAGAAAGAACGTAATTATCTATATCAAGGTATTGCGGCTCGTGGTTTTGAACGTAGATTCCAGTTGGCAGATCATGTTCAAGTTTTATCGGCTGATTACGAAAATGGCTTGTTGCATATCGATTGCCAAAAAATTATTCCCGAAGCTTTGAAGCCTCGTAAAGTTGAAATAGGCGCGTCCAAACCAAGTGAGGTTGACGTTCCATTGAATAATCTTATTGAGGCTTCTGCTTCTTAAATAAAAAAGGCCCTCGCGAAGGGCCTTTTTTATTGGTGCGGTTTGAAGAGTTTTTTTCTGACGGTTTTGCGATAGTCCAGAGGGCTTAGTCCTAAGTTTCTTTTAAAAAGAGAGGAGAAATAACTGGCGTCTTGCAGTCCGATTGTGTCTGCTATTTCCCCCACATTCAAATTCGTATTCTTTAAAAGATCTTTCGCAATTACGATGCGTTTGCCTTGTAGAAATTCTAATGGCGATTTTCCTACGGCATTTTTGAAGCGCCTATTGAACGTGCGCACACTTAAATTAAATGCACTGGCGACATCGTTAATATTAATTTTTTTGGAATAATTTTCCTCAAGCCAAATTTGTATCTGCGCAATGGCCTCATCGGGGTGGGCATTACTGCTGTTTTCAAAATAGGCTTTGTTTTCGTATGCCTGTCTTATCTCGTGCGAGAAGTGTCTCTCGACATGGCGAGCTACACTGGCGCCATAAAATTGTTGCAAGAAATGGATGGTGAGGTCGGCAAGTGAATTAACACTAGCGGCGCAATAAATGTTATCGGCTTGGGTAATGAAGTATTGGCGTTTTAATTTTACCCGAGGGAAATCTTTTTGGAATTGATCGAAATAATGCCAGTGTGTGGTGGCCGCTTTGCCATCAAGAATCCCAGTTTGTGCAGGTAGGCAGCACCCAGTTCCGACGGCGCTAATGAGCGCTCCTTTTGTATATTGTGTTTTGAGCCACGATAAAAGTAGCTGTTCCTTTAAAAGGGTTGGTCTTGGATTCCGCCAAAGCCCGGGTATATAAATTAGGTCGTAAGGTTCTTTGTTATTTAGTTGGTGATCGGCAACGACTTTAAACCCCGTATGGGTTTTTACAGGCTCGCTTCTTGATGAAACGGTGGCAATACTCAACTTGCGATAATTCTTTTTCATTGTGATGCGGGCTTGTGATTCTCCCGCCTGTAGCATTTCCATCGGCAATGTACAGCTCGTGAGTAACATGCCGTCTAGTAGTAGAAAAGCGATGCGAATAGGTTTCTCTATGGTCATTTTACGTGCCCGACTATGTTTTGGCCAATTTACCACTTTTTGTGGCTAAATATTTATAGAAAATTAGAGGGTATGATTTTAGACTGCGCGCCATTAACCCTAGTTGTCAGTATTTGGAGTGTTTATGTCGCCCGTTACCCCTTTGCCTTTGATCGTAGGATTTGGTGGATTCAGTGCCGCTGGGCGAATGTCCGGGCATCATGCTTATCGCCGTATGATTCTTGAGTCACTGGGGGATGAAGCTCGCGTTGAGACTATCGCGGCCCTTGCGGTCATGATGGGGTTAGTGAAATTCGATAACGGGAGCTATTTCACAACCGATGAAGAATTGTCGGGCATTAATGAAGTTGCTTCGCGCTTTGAAAGCGAAGTTATCGATGGAACGCTCATTCGTCGTATTGAAAAGACATTCTTCGATGTCGACTCGGTGCATTGGCAAAAGGCGCTGACTGGTAATAGTGGCGAAGCGCCGATTGTATTCACGTTGCGTCGACGCGAATTGCCCGAGCCAGTACCTGCGTCATGGACGATATCCGAAATTGACGACGACAAAGTTCAAGTGAGTATTCGTGGTCAGTTTGAGGCGAAATTCGACTCGTATCGTGAATTGCCGGTTAAAAGTGCAGGGCAGTTGCCGAGGGGATTTAACCCCGGTGATTTATACCACTCTAATTTTCACCCTCGTGCTATCCAGTTAGCGGTTATTGGCGCATCCGACGCGGTTCGTTCGATGGGTATTGAATGGTCGGCAGTAATGGATGCAATCGAGCCGGATCAGGTGGGTGTATACGCGTCGAGCGTGATGAGTCAGCTGGATGAGAGCGGCATGGGAGGCTTGTTGCAAGCGAGGCTTAAGGGTGGTCGTGTAGGGTCAAAACAGTGCCCGCTTGGCCTTAATACTATGCCGGCCGATTTCGTTAATGCATATATATTAGGAAGTGTTGGTTCGACAGGCGCCATTACTGGAGCATGTGCGTCGTTCCTCTATAATCTGCGCGCTGCTGTCGATGAGATTCGCGCAGGTCGTGTGCGTGTGGCTGTGGTGGGGTGTGCTGAGGCGCCCATCGTACAAGAGATTATTGACGGCTACTCAACCATGGGGGCTCTTGCGGCCGAAGATAAACTTAAAAAAATAGATGGCACTGACGAGACGGATCCTCGTCGGACCAGTCGTCCTTTTGGTGAAAATGCTGGATTTACCATCGCTGAGGCATCGACTTATATCGTGCTCATGGATGATGCGCTTGCGCTAAAGCTAGGCGCACAAGTTCACGGGGCAGTAGGCGATGTGTTTATTAATGCGGATGGATTTAAAAAATCGATTTCAGCTCCTGGCCCAGGTAATTACATTACTATGGCAAAGGCGGTTGCTTCAGCTATAGCAATAGTTGGTGAAGAGCGAGTTCGCCATCACTCCTTTATTCAGGCGCATGGCTCCAGCACTCCACAAAATAGAGTGACCGAATCACAGATATTCGATCGTATTGCACACACATTTGGTATCGATTCTTGGCCTGTGGCGGCAGTTAAGGCATATGTCGGCCATTCCCTCGGCAGCGCCAGCGGAGAGCAGCTTATTAGCAGCTTGGGCGTTTTTAAGTATGGAATTCTTCCTGGCATTAAAACGATCAGTAAAGTGGCCGATGATGTTTTTCAAGATAGATTGAAAATATCAACAAAAGATGTCGACTTTGGTGAAAAAGGGCTTGATGTCGCCTTTTTGAACTCTAAGGGTTTTGGCGGTAATAATGCTACGGCAAGTGTTTTTTCTCCACGCTTGACATTGAGTATGCTCGCTAAGCGCTTCGGGCAGGAATCTATTGATGCTTATTACGAGCGTTCTACTTTGAGTAAGAAGGCGGCAGAGGCATACGATCGGGCTGCTTGTCAGGGTAAATTCGATACAATTTATCAGTTCGGTGAAGGCATGATAAATGACGCTGATATCGTATTAACGCCGGATGGGATTGAGCTTCCGGGATTCTCTCAGCCGATCAGTCTTAACTTGGACTCGCCCTATAAAGATATGATCTAGTGGGATTAGTAGTAAGGATGGGCGCCGCTCTGTACAAAATGCTTTTGATACCTTAGAATGCTGCGCCTTTCGTACTAGCGGCACTTGGCCGCTGTAAGTTGCGATTACTTTTTTAACCGAGGATCCGCCAGTTCGGTGGGTTTTTCATTTTTATTACACAGGAAGAAGACCTCAATGGTAACTATTCGTCTGTCACGTGGCGGCTCTAAAAAGCGTCCTTTCTATCATTTGTCAGTAACCAACAGCCGTAGCGCGCGTAATGGCCGTTTTATCGAGCGTATTGGTTTCTTCAACCCAGTAGCACGTGGTCAAGAAGAATCAATCCGTATTGATGCTGATCGTTTGGCTTACTGGTTGGGTCAAGGCGCACAAATGAGTGAGCGCGTTGAGCAATTAGTCAAAGAAAGCAAAAAAGCTGCTTAATCGTTGGTCGCCTGATGTCTGCTAAAAGTAATCTGGTTAATGTCGGGCGTATAACGGCAGTTTTTGGTATTAAAGGGTGGGTTAAAGTTCACTCTTATACCGAGCCCCAAGACAATCTATTTAATTATCGGCCATGGCTGTTAAAAACACCTCATGGCATTAAAGAGATTGAAATTGATGAAGCTCGTCCGCATGGAGATGCATTTGTCGCTCACATTAAGGGTGTCGATGATCGCAATCTTGCGGAAACCTTTACTAAGTGCGATATCGCTGTTAATCGTGGCGATTTAGCCGCACTTGAAGAAGGTGAATACTATTGGCATCAACTCGAAGGTTTGCGGGTGGTCTCTCAGTTTGAGGGGCAATCACTCGATTTTGGAGTTGTTTCAAAAATCCTTGAAACAGGGGCGAATGATGTTCTGGTCGTGCAAGGCGATAGCCTTAGTATTGATCAAAAAGAACGTTTAGTGCCTTATGTGCCAGGTCAATTTGTATTGTCGGTTGATTTAGAGGCCGGAAGCATTTTGGTTGACTGGGATCCAGAGTTTTAATTAAGCCTTAAACCGTGGAGAGCGAAGTGGCAGAACCACTTGTTAATGATCCGGTGAAAATCGCGGTCATTTCGATTTTTCCCGATATGTTTAAAGCGATTAGTGAATTTGGAATAACCGGTCGCGCTATTAAGCAAGGTCTTGTTGAATTAAAGACGTGGACTCCTCGCGATTTTGCCCACGATAAGCACTCTACCGTTGATGATCGCCCATTTGGTGGTGGCCCAGGTATGGTGATGATGGTGCAGCCTTTGCGAGACTCCATCTTGTCGGCGAAAGAGTGGGCTGGAGCAGATGCTCGGGTTATTTATCTTTCACCTCAAGGTCGGCCTTTAACTCAGCAAGGTGTCGATGTACTACATAGTTACGGCAATTTAATATTGATTGCGGGGCGCTATGAAGGCATTGATGAGCGTTTACTCGATACAGTTATCGATGAAGAATGGTCCATCGGTGATTATGTCTTGAGTGGCGGTGAATTACCTGCGATGGTGCTTATTGACGCTGTCACGCGTTTAATCCCCGGGGCCTTGGGGCATGCACAATCGGCAGAGCAGGATTCGTTTTCGGACGGTCTATTGGATTGTCCGCACTACACACGACCTGAAGAATTTGAAGGCTTACGTGTTCCGGATGTTTTATTGTCTGGGCATCATAAACAGATTCAGCGCTGGCGATTGAAACAATCGCTAGGGCGAACATGGCTGAAAAGGCCAGATTTACTTAACAAAGTAAATTTAAATGAGGAGCAGCAAAAGCTGTTGACGGAATTTCGTCGTGACCTTGAAATTGATGATTAACTCTAGCTGTGAAGCTATAGACTCCTAGGAGCCATCATGAGCAATCCAATTATTGATGCATTGGAAAAAGAACAACTTAAAAGTGATCTTCCAGCGTTTGCGCCAGGTGATACTGTTGTTGTTAACGTAAAAGTAAAAGAAGGTGAGCGTGAGCGTGTTCAGGCTTACGAAGGTGTAGTTATTGCTATCCGTAGTCGCGGCCTTAACTCTGCTTTTACCGTACGTAAAATTTCCCACGGCGTGGGTGTTGAGCGTACCTTCCAAACTCACTCTCCATTAATTGAGAGCGTGAAGTTGAAGCGTCGTGGTGATGTTCGTCAAGCTAAACTTTACTACCTTCGTGACCTTACTGGTAAGGCTGCGCGTATTAAAGAGAAGCTGTCTTAATCACTTATGTGATCTAGGCTTTAAAAAACCGGGGCAGGCGACTGTCCCGGTTTTTTGTTTTAATGCTATCTGATAAGGTTTGTGGATCGTTAAGTGCGGCAAATGCATAATGAAAGTCAAAAATGATCAAGACGAGCTGTTGATTAAGCGATACCTAGATCAATTGTGGGTTGAGAAAGGTGTTAGCTTAAACACTCAAGAGTCATATCGACGAGATTTGGAGCAGTTGGCCAATTTTTTGGCCGATGTAAACAAAACATTAATTCTTGCTGACTCGATTCAAGTCCAATCCTATTTAGCTTGGCGGTTAAAACAAGGATTCTCGGGCAGATCTACTGCAAGAGCGCTGTCTTGTTATCGAGGATTATACAAATGGCTAGTTCGCGAAAATATAATAAATGCCAATCCTTTATCGCTTATCGAAAGCCCTAAACTGGGGCGCCCGCTGCCTGGTACGTTAACTGAAAAAGACGTTGAGTCTTTATTATCGGCCCCTGATCTATCTGAACCTTTAGGGCTGCGCGATAAAGCTATGTTAGAGTTGCTTTATGCTTGTGGGTTGCGTGTAACAGAGCTAATTGAGTTGACTAGCTCCCAGATTAATCTCAGGCAGAACGTAATTCGAGTGACCGGTAAGGGCAGCAAGGAAAGATTGATTCCCATGGGGGAGGAGGCTGCTAAGTGGCTTCAAGATTATTACCGTGACGCTCGGCCCTTGCTGTTGCAGGCGCAGCCAAGTGAGGTGGTATTTCCAAGCTCAAGGGGGCAGACCATGACGCGCCAAACTTTTTGGTATCGGATTAAACACTGGGCGCAGGTGGCAGGGATCAATAAGCCATTGTCGCCGCACACGCTTCGACATGCTTTTGCGACTCATTTGTTAAATCATGGGGCCGACTTAAGAGTTGTCCAATTACTGCTAGGCCACAGTGATTTGTCGACAACGCAAATATATACCCATGTTGCGAATCTTCGAATGAAGCAGCAACATGCTGAACATCATCCTCGCGGTTAGAGGCTTATTAAAATTAGGAATTGGTTATGATAAAACAATCTATTTTAGGTTTTGCAGTGGCGTTAGGTATGTTGAGTTTATCTGCGTTTGCCCAAACTCAGGCTTCACCGGAATCCGCCATCCTTCAAAAATTGAAAGCGGCTAATCCAAGTATTGAATACGCACAACCTCGCCCATCACCGATCAAAGGTGTTTACGCGGTGCAGGTGAAAGGTGGACCTACTCTTTATGTAGCTGCTGATGGTCAACATATGATTGTCGGTGATGTCATGACAATTGGTGCGGGTGGATTTGCCCGTTATGAAGATCCGCAATTAGCAGAAGATCGTAAAAAAGCCATGGCGGCGATCGATGTGAAAGATACGATCGCGTTTAAACCTAAAGGTGAAACGAAAAAAGTGGTTTATGTTTTTACCGACGTTGATTGCGGCTACTGTCGTAAATTGCATTCACAAATGAACGAATACGAAGAAGACGGTAGAAAGTACAAAGGCTATAACGATTTAGGCATCGAGGTGCGTTATCTGGCTTATCCGCGCGCCGGTGTCGGGAGTGTGTCTGCGCAAAAGCTTGTGAGTGCATGGTGCTCTGACAACCCTCAAGACGCTCTCACTAAGCTTAAAAACAACCAAGCAATTGAAAACAAAACCTGCAATAACCCTGTGGCGGCTCAGTTTGGATTGGGTGGTCAGCTAGGGGTATCGGGAACTCCATCAATATTTACCTTAGACGGTCAAGTATTACCAGGCTATGTGCCGCCAGCTGACCTTGCGGCGCGCTTAGGGCTTTAATCGATTCTAGCGAGGCGTTGTATTCCTCGTCAGATTGACACTGACGGTTGCCATGAGTAAGGTGGCCGTCCTTTTATGTAATGTCGCAATAGGAGTGTAATTTGAAACCGGTAAGAGTTGGTGTCTGCGGTCTTGGAACCGTAGGAAGCGGCACCGTCAATATCCTTAAACGTAATAAAGAGCTAATCAACGCGCGTTCCGGTTGCGACATTACGATTATTCAAATTGGTGCTCGCCGCGATAATCCTCAATGCGACACCACAGGTATTCCAGTTACCCGCGACATTTTTGAGGTTGTTAATAACCCCGATGTCGATGTTGTGATCGAATTAATTGGCGGTACAACAGTTGCAAAAGATCTAGTGCTTCAAGCCATTAATAATGGCAAGCACGTTATAACGGCAAACAAGGCGTTGATTGCCCATCACGGCAACGAAATTTTCGCACTAGCAGCCGAAAAAGGTGTAACTGTTGCATTTGAGGCAGCGGTCGCAGGTGGTATACCCATTATTAAGTCGATCCGTGAAGGACTCTCTGCTAACCGCATTGAATGGTTGGCCGGCATTATTAATGGTACCGGTAACTTTATTCTTACCGAAATGCGCGATAAAGGTCGTGCGTTCGACGACGTATTAAAAGAAGCCCAAGCGCTGGGCTACGCGGAAGCTGATCCGACCTTTGATGTCGAAGGTATCGATGCAGCTCACAAGCTCGTCATCTTAGCCTCGCTGGCATTTGGTATTCCACTTGATGTCGACAAAGCATTTACCGAAGGCATCACCAAAATTTCTCCAGAAGACGTCTCCTACGCCGAGGAGCTGGGATACCGAATTAAAAGCCTCGGTATCGCGCGTCGAGCGGCCAATGGTATCGAGCTGCGTGTTCACCCAACGCTAATTCCTGAAAAGCGATTGATTGCAAACGTCGATGGCGTGATGAACGCTGTATTGGTAAAAGGCGACGCCGTAGGTCCAACACTTTATTACGGCGCTGGTGCTGGTGCCGAGCCCACGGGATCATCGGTCGTAAGTGATTTGGTTGACGTGGCTAGGACATTAACGGCTGATCCGGAGCATCGTGTACCTTATTTGGGCTTCAATCCTTCGTTTGTTAGTGAGCAACGCATTCTGCCGATAGACGAAGTAGAAACAGCTTATTACTTGCGCATGTCGGCGCTGGATAAGCCTGGCGTACTTTCGAAAGTGGCTACGATCCTCAGCGATTCTGGTATCAGTATCGAAGCTATGATCCAAAAAGAAGCGCCCGAAGGTGACAATGTGGTGCCGGTAATTTTGTTAACCAGCAGTGCACCTGAAAAGCAATTAATAGATGCAATCACCCGCATCGAGGCTTTAGATACGATAACTGCACCGGTTGTACGCATCCGTGTAGAAGCGCTCAAGTAATTAAAAGGTTTATATCGTGAAATATATTAGTACCCGTGGCATAGCGCCTGCGTTAAGTTTTGAAGAAGTTGTACTGACAGGTTTGGCCCCAGATGGTGGGCTATATGTACCAGAGACTTTACCGACATTCTCGAAAGAAGAAATTGCTTCTTGGGCGGGATTGTCATACCAAGAATTGGCTTTTAACGTGATGAAACCGTTCGTTGCTGGTGCTATCAGTGATGAGGATTTTAAGAGCATCATTAATAAGGCTTATGAGAGCTTCCGACATGACGCGATTGCGCCCATGGTGCAAACCGCTCATAACGAGTGGATTCTTGAGTTATTCCAAGGGCCAACACTTGCCTTTAAAGATTTCGCGCTCCAATTTTTAGGTCATCTCTTAGATCACTTATTGAAGAAGCGTAATCAAAAAGTCGTAGTGATGGGGGCTACCTCGGGCGATACCGGATCTGCAGCAATTGAAGGCTGCCGTCGCTGCGACAATATTGATATTTTTATTATGCACCCGCATAACCGTGTGTCGAATGTGCAACGCTTGCAAATGACAAGTGTGCTGGCGCCAAACGTATTTAACATAGCTTTGGAAGGTAACTTCGACGATTGCCAGAACATGGTGAAGGCTAGTTTTGCTGACCAGTCTTTCTTACCTGAAGGGCGCCAGCTCGTTGCCGTTAACTCGATTAACTGGGCGCGGATCATGGCTCAGATTGTTTACTATTTCTGGGCTGGTTTGGCAGTAGGCGCTCCGCATCGCGAAGTGGCTTTCTCGGTGCCGACCGGTAACTTCGGTGATATTTTTGCTGGCTATTTGGCAAAGAAAATGGGGCTTCCTGTAGATCAGCTCGTCATCGCGACCAATAGTAATGATATTTTGCATCGTTGCATTAGCGCTAACGATCACAGTAAGCATCAGTTGCAACACACGCTATCCCCTTCAATGGACATCATGGTGTCGAGCAACTTCGAGCGTATGTTGTTTGATTTATATAATCGTGACGGTTCCGCGATTCGCAAATTAATGGATGATTTCAAATCCGGCGCAATGGTGCTTGACGAATCAGCCTTAGCCAAAGCCCGTGAATTATTTACCAGTTACGGGGTGAACGACGAAGTGACCATCGACGTTATTCGTTCAGTATTTGAAAATACCGGTTACCTGCTTGATCCTCACACTGCTATTGGAGTTGAGGCCGCACGTAAAACCCGTCGACGCAAAGATATTCCAATGATTTGTTTAGCTACCGCACACCCGGCGAAATTCCCAGAAGCAGTGCGTAAAGCAGGTCAGGATCAAGACCCTGCACTACCACATCACATGAAGGATTTGTTCGAGAGAGAGGAGCGTTTTCAAGTTCTTCCTCAAGACCTGGCTCAAGTACAACAATTTGTTGCGAGCAATGTGCGTAAATAATCGCTAGTCCGCTCGATAAAAACGCTGCTGGAGTAACTCCCGCGGCGTTTTGTTTTTTTAAGTCGCTTTTAATTAGGAGCAAGTTATGACTCATGTTGTCGACGTCACAATGGAGAATGCTCAGGCTCAGCTAATTGATGAGTCATTCAAGCGCCCAGTTGTTATCGACTTCTGGGCAGACTGGTGTGCGCCTTGTAAAGCGCTAATGCCAATTCTTGAGGGCTTGGCTGCCGATTACAACGGTGCCTTTCTCTTGGCTAAAGTTAATGCAGATTCAGAAAATCACATTGCCGCTCAATTCGGGGTAAGAAGTTTACCGACCGTGGTTTTGATGAAAAATGGTCAGCCAGTGGATGGGTTTGCGGGCAGTAAAACACCTTCGGAGGTCGCCGCATTTTTAGATCAGCACCTTCCTAAGCTGTGGGAAGCCACTTTGACGATGGCTCGAGGGCATATGGCAGATCAAAATTTTGCTGAGGCATTGCCCTTGCTTCAAGAGGCTTACCAACAATCGAAAGGTTTGGTTGAGGTAATGCTTGATATCGTCGAATGTTATTTGCAAATGAATCGTCTCGATGAAGCAGATGATGCGCTAAAACAAATTAAAACTACAGATCAAGATGATCGATTTGTCTCATTACAGGTGGCAATAGCAGATAAAAGAGTTTCAGCAAAGTCACCTGAACTTCAAGCGTTAGAAGCGCAGTTTGCCGAAAACTCTGAGGATTGCGATATCCGTTTCCAATTGGCCATGCAATTACACCAAGAGAATGAAATTCGTAAATCTTTAGAGCATCTTTATGAGCTAGTGCGATTAGATCGACAAATGAAAGATGGTGAGGTGTTGCAGTTTTATAAATCAGTGCTCGCAGGACTTGGTAAAGGTGATCGACTC
The DNA here is from genome assembly GCA_051885175.1 of Cellvibrio sp. Taxonomy (GTDB): domain Bacteria; phylum Pseudomonadota; class Gammaproteobacteria; order Pseudomonadales; family Cellvibrionaceae; genus Cellvibrio. The sequence continues at coordinate 415,089 of JBJEWS010000010.1, read as the reverse complement.
GCCATTGAATACCAGCGCCGATTATTTACGTTGCTTTACTAGGTTTTACCCGATGCAAATAGGCGCAAGAGATGAAAACCGCTAAACTTGTGCCAATTATTCGCAAAAGCTGTGAAATTTATGTTGGATAGAAGTTTTTGATGAACCGCTCATTGCAAATCACCTGTGCTTTATTCGGGGCAATGACTTTAGCCGCTTGTGATGGACACAAAGCGGTGGAGCTCGCTTTACCCGAGTACGCGAGCTACAAAGGTGAAGATATTGTTATTGAGCATGACCAGTTGCGTATGGTGATAACACCGTCGGTTTCAGGCCGAATTGCGTCCTTTGAAATTTCAGGTCAAGAAGTTCTTACCGATTTAAATGATAAGCACCGGCGGTGGGGTAATGTTTTATGGTCGAGCCCACAATCAGAATGGGGTTGGCCACCACCACCTGTGCTGGATAGCGAACCTTACGAACTTGAAGTCGATGACGACGCAATTACACTAACCAGTCAGGTCGACCCTGTTACTGATTATCAATTCTCTAAACGTTATCGCTTACTCGACGACGGTATCCGAATTACTTACTCAATTAAAAACCTCTCTAAAAAAAGAAAACACGTTGCACCACTTGAACTTACACGGGTGCCAGCCAAAGGGCAGGTCGTATTTCCAATGGGGCATACCCCGCCAATGAGCGGGATTTTTTACCCACTTAAAGTTAGCATCGATCAGGGGCTTTGTTGGTTTCACTACGACGCTTCACTCATGACAAGCGGTGACCATCACAAAATTACGATGGACGGAGCTGAAGGCTGGTTGGCGTATCGATTAAACGACGTAGTATTAATCAAGCAATTTAAAGATGTAGAGCCACAGAGTGTGGTTCCGGGTGAGCAGGAAATAGAATTATTTGCCCATAGCGACAAAACATTTTTGGAACTTAAGCATCAGGGGGCACAACGTAAGTTGAGCCCAAATAAAACCTTGTTGTGGAGTGTAACTTGGCGAGGCTACAAGCTTCCACGTCATCTGCGTGGAAAGGTTGCTCCGGAAGAATTGGCAGATTTTGTTCGTAAGAAAATTAACCAATAAAAAACCGACTTAGCGTCGGTTTTTTTTGGTTTTTAATCGTCGAATTTCATCACGCTCTGCTTTTTCTTGTTTTCGTTTTTCTTCAGCGATCCGATCATCTTCGACTTCCCTGGCAGTCATTTCGGGCGTTTCCCAAGAGATTGGTCCGAGAGCGCCGCTTCGAATCTCGTTAATAAGTAAACTTGAAACCTTCTGTAAATCGACGCCGCCACCTTTTTTAGTGGCTCCTCGATTCGCGCCAATTGCTTCCAATATCTCGATATCTGTTTCGGGCAATTCATGAAGCTTGTAACGATCCATCAATGCTTCGGGATAAGCAACTTTAAGATAGTCGGCGGCATAAAGAGCGATGTCGGCATAATCGAACACAGTGTCTTTAATCGCACCTGTGATCGCGAGCCGATAGCCGCAGGAGGGCGGTGACAATTTTGGCCATAAAAATCCGGGAGTATCGGTTAGCAATACACCATTATCCATTTTAATTTTTTGTTGCGCTTTAGTAACGCCAGCTTCATTGCCGGTTTTGGCAATCACTCGGCCAGCAATGGTGTTTAAAATCGTGGATTTACCGACGTTAGGTATGCCCATAATCATAGCGCGAGCAGGACGGACTTCGCGTTGACGCTCACTGACGAGGCTCACAGCAGCGTTGAGCAATGATCGAATTTGTTCGGGACGTTGGGTAGTCACGGGAATTGCTTTAACGCCCGTTTCCAGCTCCATTTTTTCGACCCAGAGTTGCGTAATAGTGGGATCAGCGAGATCCGATTTGTTCAGCAGTTTTATCAAGGGTTTACTGCCGCGCAAACTCGGGACTAATGGGTTTTCCGATGAGAAGGGAATTCTTGCATCGATCACTTCGATGACGACATCCATGTGCGGCATCACTTCGGCGATTTCTTTTCGGGCCTTGTGCATGTGCCCAGGGAACCAGTTAATTGCGCTCATGAATACACCTAAGGTAATTGATCGAGAGGTTCGTTAGCATCGTAATGATGTAATAAATAACAAGCGTCTGACATTTCATCTTCTGCTAAAACGATAGCGTTATTTCTGAGCAATAATGCGAAATCGGACTCATCAAATAATACTGAATTTAACTGCTGCCACAGGGTGCTAGGAAGTTCGGTGAAGAAGTTGAAACTGAGTAAAAGTTTACCCTTATCTTCGTAGGCGTCGACTTCGGGGGATCGAATCGGACGGACTCGACTTAGCAGCTCCTCTCGTGGAAAGGAGGCAGAAATTTTGGGGCGTATTTGAATACTGATGCAGAACATAAAAGCTTTCCGAACGAAATTTAGCTAATTATACAGGCTTCTTGATAAAGCCATGGGCGTTTCGTGGCGCTTGGGCTATCCTACGCACTTTTTTCGGAAGTGGCGCGTGAAATCCCCCCTGTTGTCTCCCACTGCATTCGCAATCTACATTATCTTTTTTGGTATAGGCGTAATAGGTGCGCTTGTGATACCGAGCTTTAGCTTATTTCTAGCGAGCGAGCTTAGCGTACGGCCGTTGTTAGTGGGTATTCCTTTCGCGGGAATCGCAATTGCGAGTATTGTTTACAATTTTTTATTGGGTGGCTGGTCGGATCGATTGGACGATCGCCGTCCATTAATCGCCACTCTCTGTCTTTTAAGTTGTGTTGCCTGTAGCGTGTTTGCGTTGGTTAGAGATTATTGGATTATCGCGGTTACGGCGACCTTGGTGTTTAGTTTATCGATGGTCTCTTTTTCGCAGGTCATGGCCTATAGCTTGGACTACGCCGATAAACAAATTTCTAAAGAACGAGCGCCGCTATTCAATTCCATCGTAAGGGCACAGATTGCCTTGGCTTGGGTAATAGGCCCACCTTTGGGGTTTATCTTAGTTGATTTGTTCGGCTTCGCTGCAAGCTATTCATCAGCTGCGATTTTGTCACTGTTGCTTTGCGCCTCGGTACTTATTTTTCTCCCGCCTTTGAAAGCAAAAGCATCTGAAAATCGAACCAAGGATAGAATTCCACCTGAACATATAGACCATCATGCCAATGGGCGTTTATCACCGCAAACTAAAATGAATTCGTCATTAGTGTTGTGTGTTATTGGCTTCTCGTTATTTTGGGGAGTGAACAACGCTTATTTAATTGGCCTGCCAATTCATTTGACTGAAAATCTTGAATTTTCTGCTTCGTGGATGGGCTGGGTAATGGGAGCAACGGCAGCATTTGAGGTGCCGTTTATGATTGTCGCGGGCCTTTATGCGGCAAGAATACCTTTAATAAGATTAATTTATGTGGCGGGTGCGTCGGCGCTGATCTTGTACGCGGGAATTTTCTTTGCCACAGAGTTGTGGCAATTGTTTGCTCTTCAAATTTTTAATGCGGCATTTATTGGAATTCTTGCTGGGCTTGGTGTTTCGGTTGTTCAGTTATTAATGCCAGGAGAATCTGGTCGAGCATCCGCGCTCTACACTAATACTACTCACGTGGGTAATCTCTTAAGTAGTTTGATGGTGAGCGTAATAGCTGATATCGCCGGATACAGAGAGATTTTCTTAGCTAATCTCATTATCGTCGGATTTGCGATAGTGTGTTTTATGCGTATCCGCTTTCCATCAGTTCGCTGAATTGTTTAAGTGGTGAGACAAGAGTGCTGTCAAATCCTGTGTGCTGTATTTCGATAATTCATTTCGTAATTGTTGCGCTAAAGATGGTAATAACTGCGTGACTAGATCTTCGATCAGCTTGGGATTATCGCTCGTCGGGTGATGGAGAGCAGGTGAGTGCTTGTGATTTTTAAAGGGATTTTTTATCGGGGAAGCTCCCTTAAGTTGACTTACAGATGAGCCAATAATGCGAGCGAGCAGCTGATCAACTTGTTGCTTGGCTTCTAAAAAGCTGTACTCGGGATCGCTTGAGTAGGGCTCAGAGTCTTCACGCAATTCCAAGCAAAACTCGGCTTGGATTGGCTTGTCGATTTTCGAGGTAGTGGAATCAGGAGTTGAATTCGCAGAATGTAGATCGCACTTGGTGATAAATCGATTAACATCAGGTGCTGTCGGTAAATCCAGCAATAATTCTTGAATAGATTGAAGTTCATTGAGGAGTTCGGACTTGTTTTTATAGGTATTCGCCATAAATGAGTTCCTGACTTATCGATATAGATCGTCTCCGTCACACATCGTTGTTGCCGATTTCCCTATTGGCAATTTTCACTCGTATGTTAAGCGACAGCTAATGTCGCACACTTATTGAGCGCTTTCAATTTTTCTAGTTTCGATTGCAATGCCTCGCTGTTGATAGTTTTTGTATCGACTGCGAGTGATTTTTAAGCAATTTTCCTCTTGTATGACAATTTCGGCGATTCGGTCGCAATGGGGAAGCAAGGGTTCGAGCTGCACCGATAATGGATGATCGCTTAGGTTGAGCAACAAAAACTGTTTATCATCGGGCTTGGCTAACTGGGTCCACGTGGGCAAATCTTCTTGACTGCTTACCGTAATGGGGCAGGGCAAGGGGCGAGTTTGTTGTGGGCCTAATTGCATGTGCGGCAAAAAACTTTCGGGTTTGAAACTCCAAAGTAAATGACTGAATTCTTGAAAACTTTCTTTAGAATTTAAAATAACGTGAGCCTGAAAGTTAAGCCGGACAACCTTCTCAAGAAGCTTACAAGCAAAAGACCAGCGCGCGGCGCTGGTCTGATCGGGTAGTAAATAGAAGTCGACCTGAGACATGATTAGGCAGCAAGCTCGTTGAGAACATATTGAACGAGAAGGCTGACAGGGCGTCCCGTCGCACCTTTGGCTGCGCCAGATTTCCAGGCGGTTCCCGCCACATCTAGATGCGCCCAGGGCACGTTTTCGGTAAAGCGTGATAAGAAGCAGGCGGCAGTAACAGAACCCGCTTCTCGGCCACCGATATTGGCCAGATCAGCAAAATTACTATCGAGCTGCTTTTGATATTCGTCCCAAAGTGGCATGCGCCATGCGCGATCGCCAGTCGTTTCACCTGCCTCTAATAGGGCTTGGGCGAGTTGGTCGTTGTTACTGAAAAGTCCGGTTGCATGAGTGCCTAATGCGATCACACAGGCGCCAGTTAAGGTCGCAATGTCAACCACGGATTTAGGTTTAAAGCGGCTTTGAATATAGGTGAGAGCGTCGCATAGCACCAAGCGGCCTTCGGCATCGGTATTTAAAATCTCGATGGTAAGGCCAGCCATTGACGATACGATATCGCCTGGTTTTACGGCTTTGCCGCTTGGCATGTTTTCAGTGGCGGCGATGACGCCTACGAGATTAACGGCCAAGTTAAGTTCAGTGATGGCTTTAAAGGCTCCGAGCACACTGGCAGCACCGCACATGTCGTATTTCATTTCGTCCATGCCGGCGCCGGGCTTTAAGCTGATGCCACCCGTATCGAAGGTAATACCCTTTCCAACCAGTGCAATGGGTGCGTCTTTTTTATTGCCGCCTTTATATTCAAATACAATAAGTTTGGCGGGTTGTTCTGAGCCCGCAGCAACCGATAACAGCGAGCCCATTCCAAGCGCTTTCATCTGCTTTTCATCGAGTACATCGACACTCAGTTTTTTATTTTTAGCGGCCAGCCCAAGCGCTTGTTCTGCAAGATAACTTGGGGTGCAAATGTTTGCGGGTAAATCGCCTAGCAGGCGCGCTAAGTTAACGCCGCTACCGATCGCTTGGCCAACCGCAAGCCCTTTCTCGGCGTCTGCTGCGTCGGCTTTGCTAATACTAAGAGTGATGGTGTTTGGTGAGTAAGGAGTGGTCGCAGGTTTGCTTTTGAGATGATCTGGACGATGCTCAATCGAAACGGTGCATTCAGCTAAAATTCGGGCTTGTTTATCGATACTTGCCGCTGGGGAATTTTCCAAGCTGACGGTGATTGAAGCAATGGGGAGCGATTTTAAAGCGTCATGAATTTTTCCAAAGGCTTGGCGAAGATCGTTCACCGTAGATGCGCCAGTACCTAGCAACAAAATGCGTTTAGCCTTAATGCCAAATTCACCCAATAACAATAGTGACTTTCCTGGTTTAGGCTCGAAGTTTTCTTGTTTAATCAATTGAGATAATTGAAATGCGGACGCCGCGTCGACTTTCGAAAAATCGCTCGATTGTTTTAAATCATTTCCAATGGGGAGTACTAAGCAGTCGACGGCATGAGTGGTGATATCGAGCGTCTTAGATTGAAAGCGAATTGTAGTGTTCTTGGTATTTTTTTTAGTGGTCGTAGTTTTAGTGGAGCGTTTGCTCGTAGTCGTTGCCATGTGATTGCCCTTCGTATGCGGTTGACATGAATAATGAAGTCTAGAATCAAGACAAATGGTCATTTGTGCGTGATAATGCCACACTTTTAGCGCCGATGCTGTGTTCCCATCACGCGAGATAGGGCCTTTTCTCCTAAGCTCTTGTGAGTGCCTAAATTTTCGCCAAAGGATGACATTTTGATAATATTTAGATACCTCTCTCGAGAATTATTGATCGCTACGCTCGCAGTAAGCGCTGTGCTCTTCGTGATTTTGCTAACTGGAAAGTTTAGCGATTATTTAGACGATGCGGCCCAAGGCAAACTTTCAGTGGATGTACTTTTCACTGTGATCGGCTTTCGCATGACCAGTTTTCTTGAGCTCATATTGCCTCTGGGCTTTTATCTCGCAATATTGCTGGCGTTTGGTCGCTTGTATATGGATAGCGAGATGGTCGTGCTATCGGCCTGTGGAATAAGCCAAGGGCAGGTTCTCAAAATGGCATTGGCGTCAGCGGGAGTGATTGCGGCCTTGGTGGCGTTGTTTAGTTTTTGGGTGAGCCCCGTCGGCGCGCAGCTCACCGAGCAAACCTTGGCGGAACAAAAAACGCGTAGTGAATTCGATAGCCTTCAGCCCGGTCGGTTTCAGATGATGAGCGACAATAAGGTGGTGGTCTATATCGAAGGCATCAGTGATGACAAGACCGAGCTTGAGCGGGTGTTTGTTTTCCATCGGGACGAAAAAAATACGAGTGTTGTCATAGTTGCCGATAAAGGAACTCAGCGAGTTCATGATGAATTTGGGCAACGCTATTTGGTGCTGAGCGATGGGCGACGCTATCAGGGTGAGCCAGGTCAACAGCAGTTTGCCATTACCGAGTTCGAGGATTGGGGGCGTTATATGCCGCCTGCCAAAACAGTAGCCGAAATCACCCATAAAAGTGATGCTAAGTCTACGCTTGAGTTAATTGGTGCAAAAGATTTGGAGAGTATCGCAACTTTGCAATGGCGAATTTCTATGCCATTGATGGTAATCATCGCGACCATGTTAGCTGTTCCATTGAGTAAAACGAATCCGCGCCAGGGGCGTTATCTCAAAATGCTACCTGCGATTCTTATCTACGTTTTTTATCTGGCTTTTTTAATTAATGCTCGTTCATCAATAACCAAGGGAAAACTTGATCCTGCTTTGGGGTTATGGATCGTTCATTTAGTATTTTTTAGTGCAGCTCTTGTCATGTTGAATTGGCAGCGCATCACTCGTCCCAAGAGTCGTCAAACAAAACAGGAGTTGACCCATGCGTAAGATTACTCGCTATGTGTCCTCGACTGTTTTTTTGTGCATGTTGATGACACTATTTGTGCTTTTGTCTTTGGACTTAGTATTCAGTGCGATTGACCAACTCGGAAAAGTTCGTGGTGGTTATACCGCAAAAGAGGCGATGATCTATATCGCCTATACCATCCCGCGTCGAATTTATGAATTTATTCCGTTTGTCTGTTTGATTGGGAGCTTAATCGGATTGGGGCTTCTGGCGAGTTCAAGCGAACTTACGATTGTTCGTGCCGCCGGAGTATCTGTAAAGCGGATTGTTTGGATGGCAATTCGTCCTGCCTTATTGTTTGCTTTCGTTGGCGTCATTCTTGGTGAATACGTGGCTCCCTACACTGAGCAAACTGGGGATGCTCGACGCATTATGTCGCGCGATAACTGGGTGAGAACAGCCAATAACATGTGGAATCGCGAAGGTAATGACTTTATGTATATTCGCGCCGCCACACCCGACGGAGGAATTAGAGGGCTTACGCGGTATCATTTTGATGAGAACCGTCAGCTTGTATTTGCCAGCTTTGCCCGAGAAGCTGTGTTCATTAGAGAAGGTGTTTGGGAGGAGAGAGATGTCTCGATCACCAGTTTTGATGGTGGGTCTATCGTTAAAACGAATGAAAAAGTGCGTGAATGGCAAACTCCTTTAAAACCCAATATTCTGAGCATGCTGATTATGGACCCAGAAGACATGTCCATTAGCAACCTCAATTATTACAGCACTTATCTTAAAGATCAGAATCTCCATCCAGGGAATTATGCGCTTGCTTTCTGGCAAAAAACATTTCAACCTTTAGCGACGGTGAGTTTGGTTATTATTGCTTTGTCGTTTGTTTTTGGCCCTCTACGCAGTGTGACCATGGGGCAGAGAGTTTTTACGGGGATTGTGTTTGGGATTGCATTCCAATTGCTACAGCAGTTGGTGGCACCAGCGAGTATCGTGTTTGGTATTGCGCCCTTTATTGCAGTGCTCTTCCCAATTTTGCTGTGTTTTTTCCTTGGGCTTTATCTGCTCAAGCGAGCGAAATAAAAAAGCGCACTTTGTGCGCTTTTTTATTTCGAAAGTTTTGAGGTGAGCAGTGTGATCGAGCCGCTTAATTTATCGTGCAGTGTTTGTTTGTCGGGGTCGACCAGCGCATATAAATAACCCAAACCAAAAGCCGCAAACGAAAGTATGGCAAGCCCAGCACGTATGAAGCCGACTTTGTAACTGAGAGTATGGCTTCCGTTATAAAGTGTTTGTACTCGCCAAGTTTTCATTCCTACGGTTTGTCCGATTCTATTCCAAAAATAAACGTAGTAAAAAATCTGAGTAAAAATCCATCCTGCAAAAATTAAGGGTTCTAGGCCTCCCCATGAAACGCGTTCGCCCACGGCAGGAGCTCCATTAATTGCGAAATTAATCGCAACTACGATGAAGCCGTAAAGAATACTGATCGCCAATAAAATTAAAGTGTCGTATCCAATCGCAGCAAAACGGCGTAGTAAACTTGGGTAATTCATAATTGACTCTGCAAGGCTATCTTTGGGATGTTTGGATAAGTATCTTACGAGTTTGATGGCGTCTGTAGGAAGGGGAAATAAAAAAACCCGCTTTCGCGGGTTTTTTTGCTTAGAGCTGGTAGTCTCTAAGTTGGGATTTGGTGCCAGTGGTCGGACTCGAACCGACACGCTTTTAAGGGCGCCGGATTTTGAATCCGGTGCGTCTACCAATTCCGCCACACTGGCTGATTTGTTGAGGCGCATTTTATAGGTTTTTGAAATGCTGTCAAACGTTTCTTGAGTTTTCGGTAAAAAAAATCAGTATTTGTATTAATTCGTTTATTTATAAATCAACTTGTTTTTCGTGCGACCTAAACATTTTCCATCTGCCGAAAATTGGTATACCCTTGCGGCCTCTATTTTTTGGGTATTCAAGCCAGTTCATGCGTCGCCAGCAATTTTTTTACGATCTCCCAGATCACCTTATCGCCAAAACTCCTGCCGATGAACGACGGGGAAGTCGGTTACTGCATGTTGACGGAGCAACCGGTCAGCGAGTTCATCGTCAATTTCCCGAGTTGTTAGACCTTGTCAATCCAGGCGACTTGATGGTTTTTAACAACACCCGTGTCATACCAGCACGATTATTTGCGGTTAAAGAGACTGGCGGTCATGTTGAGGTGATGGTTGAGCGAGTGCTCGACGAGCGCACAGTTCTTGCGCACACAAGGGCGAGTAAATCTCCTAAAGTAGGAGCAGTCGTCAGTCTTCAAGATGGTACGCCACTTAAGCTGATCGAACGGCGTGATGCGCTTTTTGTATGGGAATTCCAAGGCGAAGAAACTGCATTCACCGTGATGGAAAGAGTAGGGCATATGCCCTTACCTCCCTACATTAATAGAAGTGAGGTTCTGTCTGACCGTGAGCGCTACCAGACTGTTTACGGTGAAAAGCAAGGTGCTGTCGCAGCGCCAACAGCGGGATTGCATTTCGATCAAAAAATGCTCGACGACTTAAAGGCGAAGGGTGTTCACATCGCGTTCGTAACGCTTCATGTCGGTGCGGGGACTTTTCAGAACATGCGTGTTGATGACATAAAAGATCATCATATGCACTCTGAAATTATGGAAGTTACGGAAGATGTGGTGGCTGCCGTTCGAGCAACGAAAGCCGCTGGAAAGCGAGTAATCGCCGTTGGTACCACCAGTGTAAGAAGTTTAGAGTCGGCCGCTTTGGGTTTGGCGCCGGCATCAGTGCCCGGTGAGATCGCGCCTTATAAAGGTGAGACGAATATTTTTATTTATCCTGGATACCGTTTTTCGGTCGTGGATGCGCTGGTAACTAATTTTCACTTGCCCGAATCTACCCTCATTATGTTGGTATCGGCTTTCGCAGGTTATACCAATATCATGGCTGCCTACACAGAAGCGGTGGCTCAGCAATACCGTTTTTTCAGTTACGGCGATGCCATGTTTTTAACTCAAAATCCTCATGCAGCAGACGATATCCCTGCTGGCGAGTGACGTATCAGAATTCGATAGATTTATGACTAGACAATGTTTTATGAAATTCGAGCTTGACGGTGTTAGTGGTAAAGCTCGCCGTGGACGCCTTAAATTCCCTCGCGGCGTTGTTGAGACGCCAGCGTTTATGCCAGTTGGAACCTACGGAACGGTTAAAGGGTTAACGCCGGAAGACGTTAAAGCATTAGGCGCCGAAATTATTTTGGGGAATACTTTTCACTTGTGGCTCCGTCCCGGTACTGAGATCGTGAAGAAACATGGCGATCTGCATGATTTTATGCAATGGCAAGGCCCAATCTTGACCGACTCTGGGGGATTCCAAGTTTTTAGCCTAGGCAAGTTGCGAAAAATTAGCGAAGAGGGCGTCACGTTTCGCTCGCCAATTAACGGCAATAAAGTATTCCTCGATCCTGAAACCTCGATGCAAGTCCAGCGTGATCTCGGTTCGGACATAGTCATGATTTTTGATGAGTGTACTCCTTACCCGGCTACGCCCGACGAAGCGAGAAAATCAATGGAGCTATCACTTCGCTGGGCAGATCGATCGAAAAAAGCCCATGGTGATAGTGAGTCGGCCTTGTTCGGTATCGTTCAGGGTGGAATGTATGAAGGCTTACGCTCTGAATCTTTGGCTGGATTGAAGTCGATAGGGTTTGATGGCTATGCCATTGGTGGTTTATCGGTCGGTGAGCCTAAGGAAGACATGATTCGCATTCTGGATCATCTCAGTCATGAAATGCCAAGCGACAAACCTCGTTATCTTATGGGGGTAGGCAAGCCAGCAGACTTGGTTGAAGGGGTGCGTCGCGGAATTGATATGTTCGACTGCGTAATGCCCAGTCGCAATGCCCGCAATAGTCACTTATTTACGCGCACAGGTGTTTTAAAATTGCGCAACGCCAAGTTTCGCGATGATGCGGGGCCGATAGATCCCGAATGTCAATGTTATACCTGTCGCCATTATTCGCGTGCATATCTCCATCACCTTGATAAATGCAACGAAATGTTGGGCGCCCAGCTCAATACGATTCACAATTTGCACTATTACCAAGACTTGATGAAGGGTATGCGAGATGCGTTATCGGAAGGTAGATTCGACGCATTCGTAGAGGATTTTTATGCAGCACAGGGGTTGCAAGTTCCCCCTCTGGCCCCATAAAACTACACGCTATTGTAAGACGACAGTTCGCCATTTCGTGTTATAAGAGTATAATTTTGCGCTTTGTGCGAACCGTCTAAGATTTCAGCCACAAGACAAAAGTGGCGAATTAAAAAAGAAGCTGGCCTTAACCAGTTTAGATAATTACGGGAAATCCCTATGTTGAATCGTTATCCGCTGTGGAAATACGTGCTTTTAGTGGTGGTTGCCACACTAGGACTTGTTTATTCTCTGCCCAATCTTTATGTCCCAGATCCGGCAATTCAAGTTTCGGGTGATTCGAGCGCTAAAGTGATCGATGAAAGTGTACTTCGTCGAATGGAAGCTGCTTTAAAAGAGGCTGGAATCGAATCGTTTGGTGGCGAGACCGATGGCAAAACGGCCATGCTCCGTGTGACATCAGATGACGTTCAAATGAAAGCGCGCGCAGTGATTCAACGTAGTTTGGGTGACGGGTTTGTAGTGGCTTTGAATAAAGCATCCACCACACCGCAATGGTTACAGAGCCTCGGTGCGAACCCAATGAAGTTGGGTCTGGATTTGGCCGGTGGGGTTCACTTTTTACTGGAAGTAGATACCGAAGCTGCGCTTGAAAAGCACAGAACTATTGCTGCTGATGAAATGAAAGATGCGCTGCGAAAAGAGCGTATTCGCTACAGTTCATTGAGCGCAACAAAAGCCGATAAAGCTGTTGTAGGTCGTTTCCGTGATGCAGACGCACGCGATCAAGCTATCAGCAAATTACGCCCAACCTTTGACAAATTTCTATTCGAGAAAGTGGATGCGGGCGCTAACGATTTCCGTTTTATTGCCAGCTACACCGAAATCGAAGTTCGTAATATCGAAAAAGACGCATTGAGTCAAAACTTAACCACCTTGCGTAATCGTGTGAATGAGCTTGGTGTTGCCGAGCCGATTGTTCAAGGGCAAGGTCGCAACCGCATTATTGTTCAGTTACCTGGCGTGCAGGACCCTGCTGAGGCTAAGCGTGTTATCGGTAAAACCGCGAACCTTGAATTTCGTCTCGCCGCTGACTTGAAAACGCCAGTTAGCCTGCGTGAAGAGTTCCCTCAGAAAGATGAGATCGAACAAATGCGTCGCGGTAATGCGGTGTTAGAAAAATCGATCATCGTAACAGGCGAGAACGTGTCTAACGCGCGCAGCTCGTTCGACCCACAAACGAATCAGCCAGAAGTTAATATCACTCTCGATAAAATCGGTGGCGATAAAATGCACCGTGCGACTCGTAATAATATTGGTCGCCAAATGGGCATCTTGTTTATCGAATATAAAAACCGTACTGAAATTATTAAAAACGCAGCCGGTGAAGAAGTTGAAAAGAACATCCAATACGTTGAGAAGCGTGTAATTAGTCTTGCCACCATTCAAGCTGCTTTGGGTAACCAATTTAGAATTACCGGCCTTGATGGCCCTGGTGAAGCGTCAGAACTTGCACTGCTTTTGCGTTCCGGTGCTCTAGCCGCGCCCATGCACTTTGTTGAAGAGCGTGTGATTGGTCCAAGTTTAGGAGCGGATAATATTGCCAAGGGCGTCGATGCCGCGGTTTGGGGCATGATCTTAACCGTCATTTTTATGATCGTCGTTTATAAGATGTTTGGTATTTTCGCCAACATTGCTCTGGCGCTTAACGTGATTTTGATCATTGCGATTTTATCGCTCTTCGGCGCGACCCTCACTTTGCCGGGTATCGCGGGTATTGTTCTCACCATTGGTATGGCGGTGGATGCGAATATTCTTATTCACTCACGTATTCGAGAGGAGCTCGCGGCTGGCAACTCACCACAGATGGCGATTGCTGCTGGTTATGATCGAGCTTGGATCACCATTCTAGACGCCAATTTAACCAACTTAATTATTGCTGTCATTCTATTTGCTATTGGTACAGGTCCTATTAAAGGTTTTGCCGTGACTCTCACCATTGGTATTTTGACAACCATATATACGTCGGTCGTTTGTAGTCGTGCGCTAGCCAACCTTGTGTATGGTCGCCGTAAAAACCTACAGAAAATTTCGATTTAAGAGAGCGTGGACTGAGTTATGGCATTCAAAAATACAATTAACTTCATGGGTGTGCGCAAGTACACCAATACGCTGTCAATTCTGATTATCTTGATATCTTTGGCGGCGATTACAATCAACGGATTAAAGTTGGGCCTGGACTTCACTGGTGGTACTCAGCTTGAAGTCAGATTTGATCAAAGTGTCGATTTAGATAAGATCCGAAATGTTTTAGAAACGGAAGGCTTGAAAAGCCCCATCGCCGTTTATTTCGGCTCTGATCGTGACATCATGATCAGAACCCAAGATGAAATGAAACCCAAAGCCGCCGAGGCTATAGGTGCCCAGCTATCGGCATTGAATTCTCAGTATGCGCTTGCCGAACTTCGTCGTCCTACACGTGAGTATGAGATTTTTGCTGATGTGATTTTAGTGTCTGGTGCGACGGTTGATTCGCTTGCCTCATCGAATTTGTTCCCTCGCGATCTTTATGGCGCTGTGGAGTATGTCGAAATCGAGGGTACAGCGGCAGTTATTGTTGAGCGCTCGATCGAATCGGCTTATCTGCAAACGCTAATCGGTAAGTTAGAAGCGGGTGTTGGTGGAGATGCAGAATTGCGTTCAAGTGAATTCGTGGGTCCTCAGATTGGCGATGAGTTGCGTGATCAAGGGGTGTTGGGATTATTAACCGCATTTTTCTTGGTTTACATTTATATCGCGGTTCAGTTCCAGTGGAAGTTCTCAGTGGGCGCTATTTTGGGCTTGGTTCACGATACGATTGTGACCTTGGGTTTCTTCGCTATATTCAAATGGGACTTTGACCTAACCGTACTTGCGGCGGTATTGGCGATGATCGGTTACTCACTTAACGACACTATCGTTATTTCTGACCGAATTCGTGAAAACTTTAGGCTCCTTAGAAAAATGGACCCTCACGAGATCATCAACATATCGATTACGCAAACATTAGGTCGTACCTTAATGACCTCGGTAACAGTGTTGATGGTTTTGCTTTGTTTGTATTTCATTGCCGGCGAAGTGTTGCAAGGTTTTGCTTTAGCACTAATGATCGGTGTTATAGCGGGTACTTATTCTTCGGTGTATGTTTGTGCGAACATTACAGCTGCACTTGGTATCACCAAAGAAGATTTGATGCCCAAACCCAAAGGTGAAGAATTCGAAGACGGTATGCCGTAAAAAACAGCGCCTTAGGGCGCTGTTTTTCTTTATTCATTGGACGAATATTTTTTTGACGCTTAAAACTTTTTAACAATAAAAATCTCATGATCGAACATATCAGTTTTGACCCTAAGTTAACGCAAAGTAATGATCTGCAACTGCTAAGGAAAAGCATAGGAAGATTTCAGCGTCTTTTCCGCGCAGGAGACTATGGCTTTTGGGAGTGGGATGTTAAGACCAATACGTTCATTTGGGCGGGTGGCTTTTGGCAGTGTCTTGGTTACGATCAATCTGATGCTGCTGTTATTAACAGTCCTGAGGCTGTCCTTGAGCGAATATATGAGCCGGACCGACACCTCGTTAAAATCATTTTCGAGGCTCACTTCAAATCTTTCGAACCCATATACGCCACGTACCGAATTTACGATAAATACAACAAAGTCGTTTGGACGCAAATTCGAGCTGACTCAGTTCGCGATGAGATAGGCCGTCCTGAGATCATCACTGGTATGAGTTTTGATATTTCAGAGTTCAAGGCCATTGAAAAAGCGCTGCGGGAAAGTGAGGCGCGGCAAGCTCGTATTGTGGAGGCGTCGAGCGATGGAATTTGGGAGTGGTATGCCGATCATGGTGGCTTTCATTTCTCTCAGCGTTGCTGGGAAATATTGGGTTATAACGCACAAGATGATTTGGTCACGCGTGGAGAAGACCGATTACATATCTGGCGGCAACATATATTTCCCGAAGACCGAAAAAAATTCGATGATGCGTTAGCTCGCCATATCCGCGGCGAGGGTATCTTCGATGTTGAATATCGAATCGTGTGTAAAAACGGCGATATTCGTTGGGTTCGAGCGCGTGGGAAGGCAGTATTTGATTCCCGCGGGAAACCCAAAATTATGTCGGGTAGCAACATCGATATCACCGACATCAAGCGTGCAGAAGAGCGAGTGATTAAAGCCAAAGAACAGGCTGAAAAAGCCAATTTGGCCAAGTCTGAGTTTTTATCCAGCATGAGTCATGAACTTCGCACACCGCTTAATGCCATTCTCGGTTACGCGCAGCTGTTCGAGATGGACCAAAATCTTAATGCGCTGCAAGTCGCTAACCTTCGGGAAATTCGCAAAGCAGGTCAACACTTGCTCCAGTTGATTAACGACGTTCTCGATCTTTCGAAGATCGAATCAGGTGGTTTTTCGATTGAAATGGAACCTGTTTTAGCATCCCGAGTGGTGCTTGAGTGTTGCTCTCTGCTCGAAACTCAGGCGAGTAGTTTTGGTATAAAGCTCTCGGTTAATTTTGGCTTATTCGACAATGTCTATGTGAAAGCTGATGTAAAGCGTCTTAAGCAAGCGCTAATTAATCTGATCAGTAACGGCATTAAATACAATAAGCTTGGCGGCTCGGTAGTTGTTGTCTTTGAAGGGCTTGGCGAGCATCGACTGCGAATATTGGTTCAAGATACTGGCCGCGGCATTCCTGCCGATAAACGAAAGCACATGTTCGAACCCTTTAATCGATTATCGGCTGAGAACTCAAATATCGAGGGATCGGGGGTTGGCTTAGTTATAACCAAACGATTAGTCGAGATGATGTCTGGCAGTATCGATTATACGAGTGTCGAAAATGAGGGAACGGTATTTTGGATTGAGCTTCCCACGAGTTGTCCTGAGGGTTTGGCGTTACCACATCTCATAAAAGACGAGCCTCAGCCCGCGTCCAAGGAACTTCACCTGCGACTGCAACAACCGCTGGAGGTGTTGTATATCGAAGACAATACAACCAACATCCGATTAATGCGGCAAATCGCCGAGCGATTTGAAATGATTAATTTAGACATCGCTGATGAGCCGTTTACTGGCGTGTTTAAAGCAAGGCAGAAGCAGCCAGATTTAATTATTTTGGATATTAATTTGCCTGGTATGGACGGCTTTGAAGTTTTGTCGGTGTTAAAAGCCGATCCGCGAACCCAAGCGATTCCCGTTATTGCTTTATCGGCGAATGCCATGCCGCACGACATTGAACGAGGTAAAGAGGCTGATTTTGTTGATTACCTCACTAAACCAATTCAGCTAGATCAGTTTGTAGCGACGCTTAACGAATTGTTCTCATCGAACGAGTTCAGGCTCTAGTTCTAAAAAATTATCAATTTTGTGCACTTGGCTGGCTATCGGGTAGTGATAACCAGCCAAGTGCTACTTGCTTTAATTACTGTTTGAAATCGGGAAGATCGTCACGCGACAACACCCGCTCGTGACGATATACCGCTTGCCGATGCGCGAGTGAATTCACCACAGACCAGAAATTGTCTTTGTGATCTGCTTTGTCTGTGTCATTCCACACCATAAACCACAGCCAGTGCGCCTCATCTTGAAATGCCAAAGTGGGGTCGGGGATGCGACCCGTTTCAGTCAGTGCAACCATTTTGTTCTCTGACGAAAACTTTTCTGCTTTTTTAAATGTGCTTAACTGCGACTGGTGATTATTGGCGTAGATGTCGTATCCCATGATATCGACATACTCATCTCCCGGATACCAAAGGGCGTCCTGACCATTCCACACCCAAATCAAGTTATTAAGGCCGTGATGATGGGTTAGACGGTCGTACAGATGTCGCCATAACAAAATTTGCGCGAATGCAGGAGGAACATTGTCTTGACGTGATGCTCCCCACCAAAACCAGCCGCCAGCGGCTTCGTGTAGAGGGCGCCACAGAACAGGAACACCGGCATCTTGTAGACTAAGCAACTCTTTCGCGATCAAATCGATTCCTGCATTGATTTGTGAAAAAGCGGCGGAGCTGGTGTCGAGCTGCCCATCTTTAACCGGAATTCGGAAATGAGTCATCGTCTCGCTGGTCGTATAAAAATCTGCTGAATTAACCTCAGAAGTGCCAAGTTTAGACGGGTCGCGCCAATGCCATGCGAAAGTCACTAATCCACCAGCATTCCAGTAGTCGATGGCTTCTTCTGTTTGTTGTTGTCCCTGCGCCCAATCGGCGGTCATGCCGTAGTTCATGAAATCGAAGCCCATAATGGCAGGATATTTCTGTGTATCCGCGTAGACGCGCTCAGCCATGTCTATGCTATCCATCCAGGTTAAATCCATTTGTCCGGACAGCATTTTGTCGCCATAAATACCGTTTAGGAATTCAAAAACATTTTGGGCTGTTTGCGTGGCCGAGGGATTAACAAGACGCTCGGGATAACTGCTCGACGGCAGCGAGACGCGATGAGCGGGGCAAAAACTTTTAGAAAGGCAGTAACCAGAATGGCTAAATTGCCAACTATGGTTGTCAGTCTCGCAAATTGGATAGCTACCACAATAGACTGTTGAGGCCGAACTACTCGCGAGGCTTGATGCTTGTGAGGTCGATTGTTGCGAAGAAAGCGCGACGGCTGATGACTTGCCTTGGTTGTTTGAGGAACCTCCGGATGATCCGCCACAAGCGGATAACAAAGAGGTGAGAAGAATGATGCTGGTCACTCGTAAAAAAACGTCCATGGAAACTCCGAATTATCATTATTGTATGTATTAGCTTTGATACTCGGCTAATGTAACCGGTTACTTGCGCTAAGTAAACGATTGCAAGCTGTCCAAAACGCTAAAGAGTTAATCGGCGGAGTCGGTCGCTTGACTTGGTGTGGCTCAATGAACTGTTGTAGAATATGCGCCTTTCTTTTCCCGGCAGGCGGTTAGGCCCTGCGCATCCGAGTATTTATACGTCATCATGGAAATAAATCCGCTTATTACTGCCCTTAAAGACTTGTCTGAGCGAACCTCTGTGCTCAGGGGGTATCTTTGACTACGATCTCAAGAAAGAGCGTTTAACCGAAGTCGAATTGGAACTTGCCGAACCGGCAGTTTGGGAGAATCCCGAGCGAGCGCAGGCTTTAGGGCGCGAGCGGTCATCGCTTGAGACGGTTGTGAAAACGATCGAGTCGCTCGAAGCTGGCATTGGCGATAGTCGCGAACTGCTTGATATGGCGGTTGAGGAAAATGATGAAGGCTTAGTTGGCGAGGTTCAACTTGAGCTGGATCGACTCGAAAAAGAGTTAGCTGTTTTGGAGTTTCGCCGGATGTTCTCGGGCGAAACGGATCCGAACAATGCTTACTTGGATATTCAGTCTGGTTCCGGTGGCACCGAGGCACAGGACTGGGCAGAAATCGTATTACGAATGTATCTGCGTTGGGGTGAAGCCCATGGCTTCAAGGTCACCCTCGAAGAGGTATCCGCAGGCGACGTGGCCGGTATCAAAAGCGCTACCATTCATTTTGAAGGTGAGTACGCATTTGGATGGTTGCGCACCGAGACAGGTGTTCATCGTTTGGTGCGTAAGTCGCCTTTTGACTCGGGCAACCGCCGCCATACCTCGTTTTGCTCTGTATTTGTCTCTCCAGAGATCGACGACAATATCGAGATTGATATTAATCCGTCTGATTTGCGCATCGATACTTATCGCGCGTCGGGAGCGGGTGGTCAGCACATTAACAAAACCGATTCTGCGGTGCGTATTACCCACGTTCCCACCGGTATTGTGGTTCAATGTCAAAACGAGCGGTCGCAACACGCTAACCGCGATAAAGCCTATAAGATGCTTCGTGCAAAAATGTACGAGCAGGAAATGCAAAAACGCAACGCCGACAAACAAGCCATGGAAGACAACAAAGCTGATATCGGCTGGGGCAGTCAAATTCGCTCTTACGTGTTGGACGATTCTCGTATCAAAGACTTGCGCACCGGCGTGCAAACCTCCAATACCCAAGCGGTATTAGACGGTGACTTAGATCAGTTTATTGTTGAAAGTTTAAAAGCTGGCCTTTAATGGTGGCGATTTTCGCCGAAATTAACTTAATTTAGTGATGATTATGAGCAACGAACAGACTTCTAGTGCTTCTCAAGATGAAAACAAACTTATCGCTGAGCGTCGCAGCAAGCTGGACGCCATTCGCGAAAAGGGCAACGCCTTCCCGAATGACTTCCGCCGTGAAGATAAAAGCGTGGATTTGCAGAAGGCATTCGGCGAGAAGAGCAAAGAAGAGCTGGAGCAATTAAATCATCAGGTGAGCGTTGCCGGCCGCATTATGGCCAAGCGCGGTCCGTTCATGGTTTTGCAAGATGGCGATGGCACCATTCAGCTTTACGCTGACAAAGCTGCTCAAGAGCACATTAAGGAAACTTGGGGGCTTTGGGACATCGGCGACATAGTGGGCGTGAAGGGTGCGCTGCACAAATCCGGCAAAGGCGATTTGTACGTGAATTTGGAAGAGTACCAGCTCCTCACTAAATCACTTCGTCCACTACCAGACAAATACCACGGCTTGAGCGATCAAGAAATTCGCTACCGCCAGCGTTATGTGGATTTAATCGTGAACCCAGAGGTTCGCGATACATTCCGTTTGCGCTCACAGTGCATTAACTTCATCCGCAGTTATATGGCGGGTCGTGGGTTTATGGAAGTCGAAACACCCATGCTGCACGTGATTCCTGGTGGCGCTTCAGCTCGTCCGTTCGTGACACATCACAATGCGTTGGATATGGACATGTTCTTGCGCATCGCGCCAGAGCTTTATTTGAAGCGTCTAGTTGTAGGTGGTTTTGAGCGCGTGTTTGAAATCAACCGTAACTTCCGCAACGAGGGTGTTTCAACTCGCCACAACCCAGAATTCACCATGATGGAATTCTACCAAGCCTATGCCGATTACAAAGATCTTATGGATTTAACCGAAGATTTATTGCGCAAATTATGCTTGGAAGTTACCGGCAGTGCCGTCCTCAAGTATCAAGAGAGTGAGTACGATTTTGGTAAGCCTTTCGATCGTTTCTCCATGTTTGATTCGATCTTGCATTACAACCCAACCGTGAGTGCTGATGATTTACGTACCGTTGAAGGTGCAACCAAAATTGCCGAAGGGTTAGGTTTGAAAATTAAACCTGGCACGCCGCTTGGTAAAATTCAAACCGAAATATTTGAAGAAACCGTTGAGCATCGTTTGGATCAGCCGACTTTTATCACTGAATATCCTATCGAAGTTTCGCCTCTGGCGCGTCGCAGTGACACCAATCCTGCGGTGACCGATCGCTTTGAGTTTTTCATTGGTGGTCGTGAATTGGCTAACGGGTTCTCGGAATTGAACGATGCCGAAGATCAGGCGCAACGTTTTCAAGATCAAGTGGCTGCAAAAGATGCAGGTGATGACGAAGCCATGTATTACGATGCCGACTTTGTGCGAGCGTTGGAATACGGTTTGCCGCCAACCGCAGGCGAAGGCATCGGGATCGATCGCTTAATTATGTTGTTCGCCAATGCACCCTCTATTCGCGATGTGCTCTTGTTCCCGCACATGAGACCCGAATAAAAAGAGCGCCGCGAGGCGCTTTTTTTTCGTCTGTGGCTGCATACCTATTCATTATTAAAAACGGTCAAGACTCATTACTTTCACCAGTTCATCGCTATGATGCGCAGAGGTTTTTTGGAGTAACTTTGATGACATCACCAATATCGGCAGAAATTCCCGCAACCGCGGCGCAAGTCTGGGCAACGCGAGTTGCTTTTCTCGTTTTAGGTGTGGCCATGGCCGCATGGGCGCCGCTCATTCCTTTTGTGAAAGCTCAGCTAGGCGCGAGTGATGCTTTCTTCGGTTTATTACTGTTATGTATCGGCATCGGCGCCGTGATTGCGATGCCGGTGTGCGGCGTCTTAGCAGGTAAATATGGCTGTCGCCCGGTCATCATCGCTGGGACCTTGGCTATGTGCGTGGCACTGGTCGGCTTGGTGGAAATTTCGAATGTGTGGCTAATTTTGCCTGCGTTATTTTTGTTTGGTGCTGGCATCGCCGCGGTCGATATCGCCATGAATATTCAGGCGGTGGTTATCGAACAGCGTGCAGGTCGTACCATTATGTCGGGCTTCCACGGCTGTTATAGTTTGGGCGGCATGTTGGGTGCAGGCTTGGTGAGTGCGGTGTTGTGGCTGTCGGGTGCTCCCATGTTTTCTCTCTTTGTGGCGATTGCAGTTGTTTTAATTGTGAGCGCGCTGAGCTTCAAGCACTTGCTCAATGAGCCGTCTGAGCGAGAGTCATCGAAATTCGTTTTCCCAAAAGGAATCGTTCTGCTCATTGGCATTATGTGTTTCATTATTTTCATGGCCGAAGGTGCAGTGCTTGATTGGAGTGCGTTGTTCTTGCGTGATTTTAGAGCGGTCGATGCGGCGCAAGCAGGGCTTGGCTACGTGTTTTTCTCCTTCACTATGATGCTTGGACGATTCACTGGTGATGCGGTGGTCACAAAACTCGGCAGCACCAAGGTTGTGATGTTGGGCGGTCTTTTAGGTGCTATCGGCTTCACTTTGGTGATTACATTTCCTCAGTACTGGATGGGATACCTTGGCTTTGCGTTAGTGGGGTTGGGTTGCGCCAATATTGTTCCTGTGCTTTTCACGGCGTCAGGGCGCCAAACCATTATGCCGGTTAACGCGGCCATCACTTCAGTGGCGGGCATCGGTTATTTGGGAGGGTTAATAGGGCCAGCCTTGGTTGGATTTATTTCACAAGTGACTAATCTCTCGGTGGCATTTGCCGTAATTGCGCTCGGATTATTCGTAGTCGGATTACTATCGAGAAAGGTCGGTTAACATCCATAAATGTGGTTCACCAGCTGAGAGGGAAGTTAATTGTTAGAAAATGGCTCAAGATTAACGAGCATTAAAATATTTCTTATTTTTTTGCGCTTGGGCTGCACCTCGTTTGGTGGTCCTGTCGCGCACTTGGGCTACTTTCATCACGAATTTGTAGTGAAGCGCCGCTGGGTCACCGAGGCGGGTTATGCCGAGCTTTTGGCGTTATGCCACTTCTTGCCTGGTCCTTCGAGCAGTCAGGTCGGCATGGCGCTCGGTGCGCTTCAATCGGGTTGGCGCGGAGCCTTGGCAGCTTGGCTCGGATTCACTTTACCTTCGGCGGTTTTTCTAATTGCATTGGCGCTCGGCTTAGCAGCTTTTTCGGACGCGCTACCTACTGCCATTCTGGATGGTTTAAAAATTGCGGCAATTGCCATAGTGGCTCATGCCACCTATGAGCTAGCAATGAAGCTTTGCCCCGATAAACCCACTAGGTTGCTGGCAGTAGCGGCGGCTGTGTTTCTCATTATGGTTCCGAGTATTTTCTCTCAAGTTATCGTCATAGCAATGGCGGCAATCATCGGAAGGTATGGGTTTAAGGCGAGCTCGCCAAGGGTTCAAATTGACCCTGCAACAATTGATTCATCCAGCAAACAAGTGGGGTCTCGTTATCTTTGGCTTGGACTATACGGCGTAGTCCTATTCTTGTTATTTTTTGCCGAGGGTTTTTTGGGTGACTCCATCGCGACCTTGGCGAAGGGCTTTTACATTACGGGTTCATTAGTTTTTGGCGGTGGGCATGTGGTGCTGCCTATGCTGCAAGAATTAGTCGTCGCAACGGGGCTCATGGAGCCCTCAACTTTTTTAGCAGGTTATGGATTAACTCAAGCGATACCCGGCCCATTCTTTACCTTCGCAGCGTTTTTAGGGGCGTCTGTTTCGGCGGAGGCCCCCATATTCACCGCAGTGATATGTTTGATCGCCATATTTGCGCCTGGCTATTTTTTGTTGCTGGGTGTGTTGCCCTTCTGGGCAAAAGTACGCAAAAGCGCCTCAGTTATATCCGCGATGCGCGGCGTTAATGCGGCCGTTGTAGGATTACTCTTGGCCGCGTGTCTTGAAATGTCGCAGGTGTTGGAGTGGCAATCATTCGCTAGTATTGCAGTATTTTTACTAGTACTCGTGCTTTTATTTTTACGAAGACTCCCCGCATGGGCGCTCGTTTTTGGTGCGGCGATAATCCATTACGGGCTGATGCTGCTTGTTAGTGCCTAACTTTCTACAGTCGATTCAATGTGAATAGAGCGCTGAGTTAACGGGCAAATAAATTCCAACCGTTTCGCGAAGAGTTGCAGTGGGTCTTTACCCGCTTTGCCATATAAACGGTCATTGAGGATTGGGTGTCCGATGCTCGCTAAATGACGGCGAATCTGATGTTTCCTTCCTGTTTCGATAACGACTTTTACTTGTGTTTGGTGATGATCTTGATCGTATTCAATAAGTGATACATGCGTTCGCGCTGTTTTGTCTTCGATGGGCGAATTGATAAGTAGAGGTTCGGGAGAGTCGAATTTACCTTCAACACATGCCCAGTATTCTTTATGCAGTTTGTGCTCTTGAAAAAGTAGCGAAAGTTTTGCAGCGGCTTGCGGATCATGGGCGATTAGCATGATGCCGCGGGCGTCGGCGTCGAGGCGATGAATTAAAAATACTGGGCGCTTGGTGGTGACCTCAACGTATCGTAAAAGGCTACAGTGGTCGCCCCATTGAGAGCCTTGTGCCAACATTCCGTGCGGTTTATGCCATGCGGTGTAGCGACCAAAATCATTGAGTAACACGGGTTCAGTGGTAGCGCGTGCGAGCAAATGTTCATCGTAATAAAGTTGAATACGGGTGTTTTTGTCGAGCACCTTTGTTGCGCGGCGCAACCGCTGTTGTTTGCCTTTGAGTATCCACCAGCAGGCACCTTTATTCATTGCATCTTTTATTTTCGCCTTCGAAAGACCTGTGCGTTCTGCCAAAAAATTCACAGCGGTTTGTTCGGGTAGATCGGTAGTCAGGTCAAAGTGCGTCGGCATAAAGTCTCGAAGTCTGCGTGGAAAAGATGGCAATTTTATCACAAGTGGTTTTAACCACCGCACATATCCCCAATCGAGTTGTGTGATCGAGTCAGTGTGTGACCAACCCCCAAGCTTTCTGAATGATGGATGAGTAGCCTTGGCGAATATTCCATAATATTTATCGTATCAAGGACGGGTTCGTATGAACGCATTTAAGATCGGCTTGCTGTTAATTGGTTTAACTGGCGTACTTGTCGGTTGCGGCGGTGGAGGCGGGCAAATTGTTAAGGTCGAGGTTAGGATAAGTAGTGCATCTACATCCGATATAAAGCACTCTCAATCCTCATCAGCACTTTCAAATATATCCAGCCAAGTCAACGTTTCGAGCACAAACACTTCGATAAGCAGTGTGCCGGCAAGTGAGACCACGACGTCGCAGGAAAGCTCATCGCAGAGTGTTTCATCGCAAAAGGAAAGTGAAGTGTCATCGTCGACTGAGAGTGTGCAGTCGCAATCGAGCTCATCAAACTCCCTAAGCTCGGTAAGCTCGGTAAGCTCGGTAAGCTCGGTAAGCTCGGTAAGCTCATCAAGCTCATCAAGCTCATCAAGCTCATCAAGTGCGCCACCGTTGAGTTGTTCTTTTCCTCTGCCCGACCATGATTGGGCAGGACTCGAATGCGAAAACCAAGCGCGAACCCAATGTGTTGCTGGGATTTGGCAGGCACCTTTGGGGGGCGGAGAAACGGGAGCACCCTTACGAGTTGAGTCGGCTCATTTCGCTGCCTATTGGAAAGACGGAACCTCAATTACCTTAGAAGACGCCCAAGCCGCACTTAATCTTTTAGAAACCGTTTGGGACTTCTATTTCAGTTCGGCGGTGCAATTTCCCGAACCCTATTGTCAGTCGGCGAATAAGTTTAAGGCGGCCGTTCATTTCGATAATGATTTCCCCTTGTGGGGCGGTGGCTGGTCGCGCGGCGCAAACCAATACATGGGAATGTGGGTAGGGCCTGCGGCGACGAAAGACGCTTGGGGATTAGCACACGAATTTACCCATGGCTTGCAATCCATGACACAAGGTTTTGGTGATTGCGGTGGTGTGGGTTGCTGGATTTATGAATCCCATGCGAACTGGATGCCTCATCAATTGTTTAGCAATGATGTTCACTGCTCCGAAATGCTCGTTAACGCGCCGCACTTACACTACGGCAATACTCGCAATCGCTACTGTAACTGGCAATTTTTCGAGTTCATCAAGGATAAATATTGCCCAAGTGCGGTGAACAATATGTGGTCTTACCAAGCACCGGCAGGCCAACGCGATCCGTGGCAAAAACTCATGTTGAGTCAAAGTTGGAGTCTTGAGGATCTCAATGACCGCTTCGGTGAGTGGGCTATGCACAATATTGTTTGGGACTACAAGAGCCCGAACGGTAAAGATCAAGGTGCTGTTTATCGTCGAGCCTATGGCGCCATCAACGCCGACGCAGGCGCTTATAGCGCTCGCCATTTGCGCATGACGCAATTAGAGCCGCTAAGCGAAAGTTGGCAAAGTGATCGCCGATTTGTATCTCCTTATCACTGGGCGCCGCAGCGTTGGGGCTATAACGTCGTTCAACTGATGCCAGAGTCGGGTGCAACATCGATAAAAGTCACCTTCCGTGGTGTAGTCCAAGAAGGTGCCGACTCAGGCTGGCGTTGGGGATTGGTGACTACCAATGCGGCCATGACCGAGGCGAAATATTCGTCATTAGTGCGCGGCACAGATGGAGAATTGGAACTTTGCCTGTCGCCGGGCGAGCAAGTGTTTCTTGTCGTAGTTGCGACGCCTACGCGCTATCAAAAAATCACTTGGGAATCGGTTTCCGATGGCACCGCTTATCCGTCAATTTATCGTTACCCCTATATGGTAGAGCTTGAGGGCGCTTGGCCTAAAGGCTTCCGCGATGGTGTTCGTGATGCCTGCCCAGCCGGAACACAATTGCACGCCAATGGTGGCGGCTGTGCAACGCCATCCACGCCGGCGAGCGTATTTGTCGGGCCCTTTGCAAAAGTCCTCGGCGGCCAGGTGACGGGCAATGCGCGTATCGAAGATCACGCCACCATTGTCAATGGCAACGTCGCGGGAGGTCGGGTTGGCGCCATGAGTGTAATTGGCGTTTCGTCTCACCCGCATCACGGGGCTAGTCGGTTTGATGTGAGGGATTCGGCCAATGTGATGGGCACCTTTTACCCACTAGGCTGGTTTGGACAACAACAATCCGTAGGCGGCAATGCAGTGTTATTGGGCGATCTTGAATTTGTCGCAGCGTCGAAGACCGCAGGAAGTTTTTACGGGCTCGTTAGCGATGCTTGGCAAGGTGTGACTCAAGTGAATGAGGTGACGATTAAGCCGCCCTACCAGTGGCGGCCGTAAGGCCTGCTAGGTGAGACCAGTTTTGCTGATACTAAAAGTGCGGGTTATGATGCCCGCTTTTCTTCAGGGATTCCCATGGCTGAAAAAGCGACCGTTCACAAAGCAGTTCTCCAAATCGCCGATATGGATCGGCATGTTTATGCCGATTTCAATTTAACCTTGGCGCTACACCCATCGGAAACCCTAGAGCGCATGCTGGTTCGCTTGTTGGCCTTTTGTTATCGCGCCGAGGAAAACCTGAGCTTTACCCGCGGTTTGTCTTCGGTCGACGAGCCGGATCTCTGGTTGAAGCACGACGACGGGCGCATTCTTAATTGGATTGAAGTAGGGCAGCCGATGCCTGATCGCCTCAAAAAAGGTTCGAGCCAATCAGAAAAAGTTGAAGTTTTTACTTATGGCCGCGGCTTTGATGTTTGGTGGAAAACCCATCAAGCACCAATCAGAGCCTTACCCAAAGTAAGCCTGTATCACTTTTCGGCCGAGGCGCTCGGGGAGGGGGTGAAGCTCATGACGAAGACCATGAACTTGTCTGCCACCATCACCGACGGTTCTTTATTCTTAACCGACATTAAGTCGGGCGAGTCGGCCAGTTTCGAGCTTTTGCCACTGTAATTTTGCTTTAAAACTAATCTTAGGCCCCAAAGCTTTTCGGGCTATGGGGCGCGTTTTTCTTGTCGGTTTTGGTAATTCGATTATTCTTTCCTTAAATTCTGGAGGATAAAACGAGCAGACACGGAGTTTAAACAAATTTGTTTACTCACCAATTGAGATGAGATTACGTTTTTCAAAACGAGCTCAAAACTCTTAAGTTCAGCGCATACTCCGTCGATTCAACTGGTTCTAATTCATACCATAAGATAATTTGGGGGGTTGGATTGTTGGCGCAAATCCACTCACAATTCGTGCTCCAACTCGTCAAACAATCTTATCCCGCGATAACTTTTTCAACTTTGACGGTTGCGACTCTTCTTGCTTTGCCAATTTTTTCAGATACACGTTAGTTTTAAATCATTGATATTGCTCGGAGATTTGACGGGTTCTGCTCCAAAGTCTGCAATATATTCGACCCGATCTCTCCTGACATTCGACGAGTGTTTCGTAAACTCCCAATTTTCCAAATCCTCCACACTGTCTCTGTCACCATCCGCACTATTCCAAGATGGTGGCACGTAACGCTTCTTCTGGCTGGAAATTGTCAATTTCTTATCTATATTGTCTGACAATTATTACAATAAATAACTATCGGTCACCGTGAGGTTCATCTATTCAAATCACTAATTTTAATAACGATAGAGACATTGTATGAAAAATATCTTTACTGGCATTTTGTTGCTTTTATTGAGCAGCAGCGTATTGGCCGATATTAGTAATGGCCGTTATGTGATTGTGTCCAAGCTCAATGGTAACGCGCTCGATGTTCAAGAGTTCAGTCAGGCGGATGGCGCCAAGGTATTTCAATGGTTCACCCTGGGCGGCACCAACCAACAGTTTGATATCGCTAAACAAAGTGACGGCTCTTACTCGATTAGAGCGGTTCATAGCGGAAAATCGCTCGATGTTTGGGAATGGAACACCAATGATGGCGCTGAAGTGCGTCAGTGGACATACACGGGTGGCAACAACCAGCGTTGGTATATCGACAGCGTTGGGAGTGGTTATTACTCAATTAAATCGAAATTATCTGACCGCGCGCTCGATGTGTGGGAGATGAACATGTACGCGGGTGCTGATATTCGCCTCTACACCTACTGGGGTGGTGACGGACAAAAGTGGACTTTCCAAAAAGTGGGTTCATCGAGCGAATGTACCGCAGGTGCAACACTTACCGATAGATTCGTCGACTGCGGTGGCAAGACCATTGGTTTGAGTTGTAACGCCGACAGTGAATCTCAGCCTGCGGTACTAACTCTGCGCAACTCATCGATTCGGAACGTCAAATTATCGGCCAACGGCGGCTCGGACGGCATTCACTGTAACAGCGGAAACTGTACTTTAGCGGATGTGACCTGGAATGATATCTGTGAAGACGCCGCAACTAACAAAACCGAAGGTGGCACCATGACTATCGTCGGTGGTTCAGCTTACAACTCGACAGGTGGAGTGGGTGGCAACCCTGACAAGATTTTCCAACACAACTCGAAAAACAGTTGGACTATTGTGTCCGGCGGCTTCACCGCAACTGGCCATAACGGGAAAATTTGGCGGTCGTGCGGTAACTGCACTAACAACGGCGGGCCCCGCAAGCTGCTTGCTTACGATGTGAAAATAAACGGTACTATCGATTCCATCGCAGGCGTTAACCGCAACTACGGTGACCTAGCCATCATTCGTAATCTCAAGATTAAAAATTGGGGTTCTGTGAATACCAAGATTTGTGAGGAATTCAACGGCGTGCAAAAGGGCAGTTCGTCATCTAAGCATGGCGAATACTGGAATACCACTAACTGCCAAGTTTCTCGTTCAGATGTGACCGCGCTGTAACAGCGCGAGTATCAAAATAGAACCTCTTTGAAACGGGCCCAGCGCCCGTTTTTTTATGGCTTATAATGGCCACCAAATTTATCTTGTGTTGGTGCCATGCAAAAAATCATTCGTCGTCGTCCCTCGGTTTCACCCCTCAATGCGCCTCAGTTGCCACCACTTTTGCAGCGGTTATATGCCGCACGCGGTATCACTTCGCCCAATGAATTGGATTACGGCTTAACAAGCCTCTTAAAACCGAACTTTAAAGGGCTGGATACGGCTCGCGAGTTATTAGGCGAAGCGGTTATGGCCGAAGCTCGCGTTCTCGTAGTCGGCGACTTCGATGCCGATGGCGCCACCTCAAGCGCGCTTGCCGTATTGGCATTAAGCGCCATGGGCCTTAAAGACGTTAAGTTTTTGGTGCCCAATCGTTTTGAATATGGCTATGGCCTCACGCCCGAAATCGTTCAGGTGGCAGCTGAGTACCATCCCGATATTATCCTGACCGTGGATAACGGCATCTCGAGCATCGAGGGTGTGGCAGCGGCTCATGAACTGGGTATCGCGGTAGTAGTGACCGACCACCATTTGCCGGGCGCTGAATTACCTCAAGCGGATGCGATTGTGAACCCTAACCAACCGGGCTGTCCTTTCCCAAGTAAACATCTGGCGGGAGTGGGGGTGATCTTCTACGTGATGAATGCGGTGCGCGGCTATTTGCGTGAGCAAGGCTGGTTTACCGAAACTGGCATTAAAGAGCCGAACATGGCGAATTTTCTAGATTTAGTGGCCTTAGGGACAGTAGCCGATGTGGTGCCGCTCGATTTCAATAATCGTGTTTTGGTGAGCCAAGGGCTTGCGCGAATGAGAGCTGGCGTGGCTCGCCCGGGAATTAATGCGCTCTGTAAGATCGCCAATCGCGATGTCAGTAAATTGAGCGCCGCCGACTTGGGTTTCGCGCTCGGTCCGCGTTTAAACGCCGCCGGACGGCTCGATGATATGACGCTCGGGATTCAATGTCTTCTCACCGACTCTGACGCACTTGCTCTTGAAATCGCCCAACAGCTCGACGAATTTAATCGGGATCGCAAAGCAATTGAGGCTGGTATGCAGCAAGAGGCACTCAAGATGCTTAAGAAGTTTGAAGGCGCAACGCCTGCCGATTTACCCTTTGGTATGTGCTTGTTTGAAGAAACTTGGCACCAAGGCGTGATTGGTATTTTAGCCTCGCGGATTAAAGACAAATTTAATCGCCCGACGATTGTTTTTGCAGATGTCGGGGATAGCGTGATCAAAGGATCGGCGCGATCGATTGCGGGGCTGCATATTCGTGACACGCTCGAATCGATCGCATCGAAAAAGCCTCACTTACTCACTAAGTTTGGCGGCCACGCGATGGCTGCTGGTATGAGTTTGGAGCGCTGCCACTTTGAAGAATTTGCTCAAGCATTTGATGATGAGGTGCGCCGCAATTTGTCGGCTGATGACTTGCAAGCTTCAATTCTCACCGATGGTGAATTGTTGCCGGACGAGATCACTTTGGAGTGCGCCCAGTGGGTAAGAAATGCGGGTCCTTGGGGACAGCAATTTGCTGAACCATTATTCGATGGATTATTTCGTGTAGTGCAGCACCGGATTTTGGGTGATCGTCACCTTAAGCTTACCTTGGCTCCGAGTGCGGCGCCGCAGCAATGGATTGATGCTATCGCATTTAATATCAATCCTACCCCTTGGCAAACGGCTAAGCCTGAACAGGTGAGAATTGCGTATCGATTGGATATCAATGAGTTTCGGGGCAATACCAACGTGCAACTGTTGATTGATTACATCGAAATGGTGAATTAACAAGGCGGTTGTGAGGTGAGCGGAGTATTTTGTCTCTAAAGCCAATGAGGTAAGCAGCGGTTACAAATTACTTACAGCGAAAGAAAAATAAAATTAGAAAATAAAAAGGGAAGCAGTTGCTTCCCTTTTCGGTCACCATTTAATTACGCCTAGCGCAGAGTCCTTCTTCGAATCCCTCCGTCGCTATCCTTCTAGCCATCCTTGAGAGCGAGAGATTAATTGGCTAAGGGGGCACTATAGGTATAGAATCCTTATCTGTTAAGTTGATTGTACTGATAAGCATCTTCAATTAGGTTGATATGAAATATTCCCTACGCCAGCTCGAAGTTTATGTCGCTATCGGTCGGTTTGAGAGCGTATCGCGCGCGGCCGAATCACTTTCCCTAACGCAATCAGCCACCAGCATGGCGCTGGGCGAGTTGGAGCGGCAGTTCGATACCAAACTGTTCGATCGCTACGGCAAACGACTGCAACTCAATGAACGCGGTCGCCAAATTCTCCCTTACGCAATCGAGTTGTTAGATAGAGCCGCTCAACTGGAAACCTATCTTGCGGGCGATACTGCGGTTGGCTCACTGCGCATTGGCGCCACCCTTACGGTCGGGAATTATTTGGCAACTTGGCTAGCAGGACAGTACATGAGTCGCTACCCAGGTAGCCGCGTGCAATTGGACGTTCGCAACACCGAGCAGATCGTCGAGCACGTTGCCCATTTCAAATTGGATTTCGGTTTGATCGAGGGCAGTTTCTTGCACCCCGACGTGGATACGGTTCACTGGGTGGATGACGAACTTGTGGTATTCGCCAACCCCAATCACCCTCTGGCTCAGCGTGAAAATCTGTCGATTGATGATTTAATTGGGGAGCCGTGGATACTGCGCGAAGCAGGTTCGGGTACGCGGCAAGTGTTTGATGCGAATTTCCGTCACCGCTTGGCCGACCTTAATATTGCACTTGAGCTTGAGCACACAGAAGCCATCAAACGTGCCGTCGCCTCCAATATTGGAATTGGATGTATTTCTCGCTTGGCGTTACTGGATGATTTTAAGCAGGGTACTCTTGTACCCCTCAATGTTGCGGGCTTGGATTTAACACGCGAATTTAGTTTTGTCATGCACAAAGCCAAGTTCCGTTCGGCAGGTATCGAGGCATTCTTAGAGATTTGTCGAAAGGCGACCGAGAATGTGACGCGTGCGGATCAAATCGTATTCACTTATCCCGATGGTACACCTATCTCGAATCCAGCGAGTGAAGATTAATTCACTCCTGAACGGTGCGCTTGGCAATTAGGGCTGGCAGAAAGATTCCAAATAGAGCGCTTCCACCTTGGTGCGCGCCCAAGGTGTGCGCCGAAGAAATTTCAAGCAAGATTTAATGCTCGGATTGTTCTGAAAGCAGCCTATTGGAATGCGCAAGGCGAGTTGATCGTAGCCCCAATAATCCACCAGTTCATTCAAAATCATTTCCAGAGTTTTTCCGTGGAGCGGATTGTTCTTTTGCTCGTGCATTGATTAGTTCGCGTCGTTAAGGAGTGGAAGTAGGTGAGGCCACACATTGTCGAGTATTTTAGCTTGTGCGTCTTTGGTGGGGTGAATACCGTCGCGTTGCATTAGCTCGCTGTGAGTCGCCACACCTTCGAGTAAAAAAGGAACCAGCGCGACTTGTTTATCGTCGGCGATTTGGTGAAACGATTGGCTAAATTGATTGGTGTACCGGGAGCCGTAATTAGGCGGAATCTGAATCCCGATGAGAAGTGCGGTTGCATCGGCTTGTTCGATTGCGTCGAGCATCGCGGCAAGATTTTTTCTCATGAGCGGAATCGGGTGGCCTTGAAGTCCGTCGTTTCCGCCAAGTTCTAACAACACAATACTAGGGCGGTGGTGTTCAAGCAGTGCCGGCAAGCGTGCTTTTCCGCCGGTGGTGGTTTCTCCGGATACGCTCGTGTTAACGACTTTAAATTTGCCTGGAAATTTTTGGTCGACTTTGACTTGTAACAGAGCGACCCAACCATCACTCAACTCGATTCCGTAACCTGCGCTCAAGCTATCGCCATGCACCATAATTGTTTTTGATGATGCCTGCGCACCGAGGCTGACAAAAGTCAGTAAAATCAGGCAAAGCTTTAAAACTCTCATAGTTCATTTATCCGAAGTTTGTACAATGTTGGGCAAATTTACGTCACATTTACTTATCGATAAGGTTAATCAAATATGTCGTCCTACGCCATGGTAGATGTTAGAGAAGTCACGAAAAAAGTGGATACGCAAGAAGGCGAATTGCAACTATTGCACAGTATCTCATTACAGGTCGCAAAAGGTCAGTCGCTGGCCATCACCGGGCCTTCCGGCTCTGGGAAATCGACCTTATTGGGACTGCTAGCAGGACTCGATACACCCACCACGGGTGACATCTTATTGGCTGGTGAATCGCTAACGCAATTAGATGAAGATGGGCGCGCGAAAGTTCGCGCCGAGCATGTGGGCTTTGTATTTCAGTCGTTTCAATTACTTCCCGGTTTGACAGCGCTGGAAAACGTGATGCTGCCGCTCGAATTGAAAGGCGAATCTAATGCAAAAGCTCAAGCGATTCGCTATTTAGAAAAAGTTGGCCTTGCCGAGCGACTCCAGCATTATCCCCAACAGTTATCCGGTGGCGAGCAACAGCGTGTTGCGATCGCGCGTGCCTTTGTTACGCGGCCTAAAGTTCTTTTCGCTGACGAGCCGACCGGCAATCTCGACAGTGTAACGGGCGAAAAAATTATTAATCTTTTGTTCGACTTGAATGAAAAAGAAGGCACCACTCTCATATTAGTTACCCATGAAGAACGCTTGGCGCAGCGCTGCGAACGCCGAGTCCATGTCGTAGCGGGCGAGATTATCAATAAAGACGAGGT
Source organism: Cellvibrio sp. (assembly GCA_051885175.1). GTDB lineage: Bacteria > Pseudomonadota > Gammaproteobacteria > Pseudomonadales > Cellvibrionaceae > Cellvibrio. The sequence goes on along the minus strand of JBJEWS010000010.1, from coordinate 380,789 downwards.
GTTACTGGGCGAGGGAACTTCTCAATGATTTTTCGCATGTTATCGCGAGCGTGGAAAAGTGGCGAGTCTCGTTTATTAGTGTTTGCGCTAATTCTTGCCGTCTTGGTATTAGCGACCATCTCTATTTTTACTTCTCGACTCGAAAATACATTGCTGCGACAAAGTAATGCCATGTTAGGAGCGGATTTTGTTGTCGAGTCGCCGAGCGACACAGTGTTTACTCATAGTCAAGAGGCTGTCGCTCATCAAGTGAGGCATGCGCAAGCGGTGCTTTTCTCTTCCATGGCTTATGCTCAAGATGCAATGCAATTAGTTTCTATAAAAGCTGTAGGAAATGGATACCCTTTGCGTGGCGAGTTTGAGGTGAGCCAAATGCCGTTCGCGCTCGAGCGCTCGCTGATTCGTACCACCAACGACATTCCTCCGGCTGGTGAGGTTTGGGTGGATTCGCGATTACTGCCGTTACTGAATATTAAGCTGGGGCAGAAATTAGGTGTCGGCGAAATTGAACTTACCGTTAGCCAAGTGCTCATTCGCGAACCGGACTCCACCAGCTTTTTTAGTTTGATGGGTGGGCCGCGCGTTTTGATGAATCTTGAAGATTTGGCGGCGACTCAAATTGTTCAGCCAGGTAGTCGGGTGACCTATCAACTGTCTTTAGCGAGCGACGATAAAACTACGCTTGCGCTTCTTCGCGATAAAATCACGGCTCAAAAAACGGTTCATGAGCGGATCAAAGATTTGCAAACGGCCGAAAATCGCGTGAGTCGATCGTTAGATACAGGTCGTCAGTTTTTAATTATTGCTGCGGTCATGACCGTTCTGCTGGCAGGTGTTGCCATTGCTATCGCCGCACGCCGATTTGCAGAAAACAACGTCCAGACGGTTGCTTTATTGAAAAGTTTGGGCGCTTCATCATCGCGTATTCGTCGTCTTTATTTCGTTCAGTTTCTAGCGCTCGGATTTGTTGCATCGACGATAGGATTACTACTGGGGCAACTGCTCCAAAGCTCTATCGCTTGGGCGATAGGAAAATACTTTGCAATATCCTTAATTGAGGCTGATCTCTGGCCCTACCTCTACTCACTGCTGGGTGGCATCCTTTGTTTAATTGCGTTCGCAATGCCTGCGTTGTGGTATTTACCGGGTATTCCGCCGCTGCGAATACTGCGGCGAGATATTCCTGTTGGCAGTACCCGAGTAGCCAGCCAAATTATTATCGCGTCAGTTGCGGTTGTTGTGCTGATTGCCTTGTTCAGCCAAGACTTATCGCTTGCATTAATTATGACGGCAGGCGTTGGGTTAATTGTGGCGGCCACGCTTTTGTTATCTTGGGGTGGCTTAAATCTCGTTCGTAAGAGTGCGATTTCACTTGGTGGTATTTGGCGGATTGCTTTTGCTAATCTTCATCGACGTCAAGGCCAGAGTGCCATCATGATTTTGGTGTTTGCGGTTGCACTTATGCTGTTGTTGACGCTAACTTTGCTGCGCACTTCTCTCATCGAAGAATGGAAAATGCAGGTGCCTGCGAATGCACCTAATCATTTTTTAGTGAATATTCCGAAAGACGATGTGCCGAGTATTCAAGCTAAGCTGACCGACAATCAACTCTCACACGAAACCATCTATCCGATGGTGCGTGGGCGTTTAATTAAAATCAATCGTGAACTTCCAACCGACGAGCAGCGCCGTGCATCCAACAGTTTGCATCGCGAGCTTAATCTTACGTGGAGTGATCTTCTGGCCGATGACAACAAAATTGAGTCGGGCCATTGGTTCACCGATCCGCGTCTTACCCGAGCGACGAATTTACCGGGAGTATCGGTCGAGCAGGAAGATGCAACTCGCATCGGTATTCGTTTGGGTGATGTCTTGACCTTCTCAGTGGGAGGGCTTGAAGTTGAAACCGAAGTGGTGAGCATCAGAAGTTTGGATTGGCGATCCATGCGGCCAAACTTTTTTTATATTTTAGAACCGGGTGCGTTGGCAGCGGCATCGCCAACATTTATTACCAGCTTCCATTTACCCGCCGCTAAAAAGATATTTATTAACGAGTTGCTAAACGAGCATCCCACCTTGATGGTGATCGAACTCGATCGTGTGATTAAACAAATTCAAACCATTATTTCGCAAGTGAGTTACGGGGTTTTGCTAGTGTTTGTTTTAACCTTGTGCGGTGGAATCATGGTGTTGTTTGCTGCGGTTCTAAGTAGTTTAGATAGCCGTAAACGAGAGATTGGATTGCTGCGTGCCATGGGAGCTTCTCGAAATCTTGTGGTGAAAAGCCTCGGAGTTGAGTTTGCCGTTTTAGGAGCGATTGCAGGCGCTTTGGCAATCATCGGCTGTGAAGTGTTGGTGTTTTTAGTGCAATATTTCGTACTGGAAAATCCGGTGCAACCGCACTATTGGTATTGGCTGATCGGCCCCGTAATGGGAGCCGGTTTGATCGCCGCATTGGGTTACATGTCTCTTAAACCTTTGGTCAACACTGCACCGGCACAGGTACTTAGAGACGCTCATTAATAGTCGAGTTAATATGAAAGCTGTAACAAAAAGTCGGGTGCTCGACAAAGGCTTATGGGGTATGAGCACGCCGATGCTCGTCGATCAAGCCGTGATTTACACCATTCCAATGGTCGATATGTTTTTCTTGAGCCGCATTTCTGATGATGCGGCTGCGGCTGTAGGAGCGGTGTCGCCTATTGTTTACGTAGCCAATCAGTTTCTGACGGTAAGCGCTTTTGCCGGTGCGGCTATTGCTAATCGTCGTATAGGTGCTAACGATTACGAACGTGGTAATGCGACCATCGCGGCCTATACCTATTTTTCGGTTTTACTTGCCTTGATCGCGGCCTTAACCGTTAACTTCGGTGGGCCTGCACTTGCGTCTTTCATGAGTCTAACTCCAGCCGTTGACGAAGCCGCTCGCATCTATTTGTCCATCATTGGATGGATGGTTGCCGTTTGGGGCTTCCGCGTGGTCTACCAGACCATCTTGAACATTTACGGTCAGCCACATTGGAACACTATGAGTAATCTTATTGTGTTCAGTGTGAATATTTTGGGCAATTACATTGCTATCTACGGGATCGGTTCTTTCCCTCCAACCGGCATTGCGGGGGTCGCTGTAGCGGGAATCATTGCGGCAGCATCGGGATTGCTTTTCTTGATCGTAATCGTTCATTGGCATTTGCATATCAAAATTGCGTTTAAAAATGGAGCTAAACATTTCTTTAAATTGATCGTTCCTGTAATTCTGATTGCGGCGCCCTCAGTGCTTGAGCCAATGTCCTTTCAGGCTTATATGATCACGCTTAATTTCATCGCGGCTGATGTGAGTGACACTGCCCTTAAAATAAAAATTTATACCTTCAATACTTTGCTATTTTGCTTGATGATTTCGGTTGCCCTTGCGATGGCGACAGAGACAATTATTGCTCAGCGGATTGGTCGAGGAGAGTACGATCTCGTGCAGGCTCAGCTGCGACAAAGCCTTCGCGCTGCACTAATCGGTTGTTGTGCTTTAGCGGGTGTGTTCTTGTTATTTCACGAACCTGTTATCAAAATATTTACCAGCAATCCCGAGATTATTGCGTTAGCTGGCTGGGCTTTTTTCTTGAGTTTCGTGGCCGAACCTTTTCGTACTGCAAACATCATTATTGGTGCATCGTTGCGCTGCTCGGGTGATGCGGCGTTTAGTTCACTTTCGAGCATCGCGATTATCTGGCTTTTTTCTGCTCCCGTTGCTTATATTTTAGCGATACCCATGGGGCTTGGAATTTGGGGGATTTTGATCGCTGCGATTCTGGATGAAGCAATGCGGAGCGCCGTTAAATATTGGCGTTGGCGGCAAGGCGTGTGGCGTAGAATTTAAGCGCTGCGCCAGCGGCAGCGCTCGAACTGACTAAAGGAAGATAAGTTCTTTTGCGGTGCCGTAAAGAATCGCGGCGGAAGTGAACAGATAGAAAAAAAGCAAAAACCACTCGCTTCTGGTCGACAATATTGGCCGTATAACGTGCAAAATAAAAAATGCGGGAATGTAATAGCGAGGCTCGATGAGTGGATGGATGATTGCCGCTACAGGTGCCAGCCAAATAAACCACCGCCAGCGGTTATCACGCAACGGCATAGTGGCAAAACTCAAGAGTGTCCATGCCGCGGGGACAAACGAGATAACTTTCACCCAAGGAAAATCACTAATAAGGTGAACAGCTAAATTATGGACGAAGTAGTCGTACATAATTCGATTGTAAGGGTGAGAGTTTTCAATCGTCGAAATGTAAAAAAGAAATCCAGCAATTAAAAAGGGGATTGCAATAGGGCGATTGATTAACGCCCACACCTTTGGCAGCTGATGAAGGTGCAGAGGTAAAAACAACACCCAGCAATATAAGAGATAAATGTGCAAGTTGGTGAGGTTGAATGACGACAACTTGTGCGCGCCAGCGTCACCAATAGCGACTCCCTTATTGAAATAAATAAACGCCAAAAATGCGATAAAAATAAAATTGAAAACAATGGTTTTGGTGAAATTGTTGTGAATGATTCTAGAGAGGTTGGTTTTATCGATGGTGTTAATATTTTCAAACAAAATATAGAGATAAATGATCCCCACCCAAGCGATATTGTCTTGTCGCAATAATAAGGCGGCGATACATGCGATTGCGGATAAATGATATCGCCCATAGACGGCGCAGCTGAACGCGATAGCGACAGCTAAGAGCGACCAAATATCTGTATAGATCACAAAAAAATACGGGAAAATAAGCGGTAGCAATAAGATTTGTATGGAGCGGAGAGAGGCTTGATCAGCATAATATTTTTTAACCGACCAATAAAAAAAGGGGACCGCAATAAGGCCAATTAGCAGTGTATAAGCGCGCGATAAATTATCGGCATATTGCCCGATCACTTGTGAAATCTTGGCGATGATGAAGTGATAGGTTGGCGGTACGGTAATGTTACCGGCGAGCCTGTTCTGATTATCGTAAAAAAGCCAAATTTGTCCGCCATGGAATGCTTCATCAGCGTGAAGTTTTACGTTAAGACTGATGCAAATGTACCCAAAGCACGCCGATATTAGCGTTATTAGAATCAGCAGAAAGGGTTTGTCAAATGACTTCATAAGAGTTTCTTACTGGGCTATTGGATTTGCTAGTCGAAAAGCCGATCTGCTCTGCTGTGTAATAAATCGGACGATTTTTGACTTCCTTGTAGATGCGGCCGATGTACTCCCCCATCAATCCTAAGAAGAAAAGCTGTATTCCTCCAACAAATAAAACGACGGTCATAAGTGAGGCGTAACCAGGTGCATCATTACCGTAGATAAGGGTTTTGATGATAATAGCTGCGCCATAAAGAAACGCGAATGCCGATACACTGAGACCAAGATAAACACCGAGGCGAATGGGGGCAGTGCTGAACGATGTGATGCCCGAAATCGCAAAATTCCATAACTTCCAATAGTTAAATTTGGTCGTACCTTGGCTTCGATTCTGACGGGAAAATTCTACCGTGGTGCTTTTAAATCCAGGCCAACAAAAAAGACCTTTCATGAAGCGATCTTTTTCGGGTAAAAGTTTAATCGCATTAACGACTTTTCTATCCATTAGGCGATAGTCGCCAACGTTCTCGGGAATCTTGATATCGCTGATTTTGTTGAAGAACTTGTAAAACATTCCTGCCGTGTTGCGTTTAAGAACTGTATCGCTATCGCGAGATACGCGTTTGGCGAATACGACTTCATAACCGTTGCGCCATTCTCGAATCATGTCGGCAATAATTTCTGGCGGATCTTGCAGATCGGCGTCCATCGGGATGACTGCATCACCTGAGCAAAAATCTATCGCGGCAGTCATTGCTGCTTCCTTGCCAAAATTGCGAGATAAGGCAATAACTTTTACGTTGGGGTTTTTGGCGTGCTGCTCTTTGAGTAGAGCCAGAGTGTTATCCTTCGAACCGTCATCTACGCAGATGATTTCGTAGTTCATATCAATGGAGGATAAGGTTGTCTCCATAACATTGAAAAATGTTTCTATGACTTCTTCTTCGTTATACATAGGAACAATAATTGAGAGCAGGCTTTTCATAGCGTGAATACCTAGAGGAAGAAATAACTTTTAATGGTGCCGAGGATGACAAATGCAGTTAGCAAAATATAGATGCACAGAGTGATAAATTCGATATTGCGGCTTAGTGGCGGGCGTATTAATTGCACGACCAAAAATGCCGGCAAGTAGTAGCGAGGGTCCACCATCGGGTGAAATGCTAAGGCGAGAGGTATAACAAAGAGCGCCCACTTAAAGCGGAATTCGGGTAACTTCATGAGGCACAGTGTCAGTGCCATCCAGATGGCCGGAATAAAGCTAAGCGCCTTATAGAGTGTCGTGGATGTTAAGTAATGAGCTAGACCATTGTGTAAGAAAAAATGTAAGTGAGTTTTATTGTAAGGGTGTGAGTTTTCAAAACTTGCCATGTAACCCAAAAATAGCAGCCCCAAAGCTATCAGCTTAATAATCGTGTGAGCTTTAAAATAGTTAACAATGGTGTTAATCGATTGGATGTTCAGCGGCAGAAAGATCACCCAAGCCAAGATGAGAAAAAGATAAACGTTGGCAAGGTTGATGAGACCTGTGTTGTGCATGTCTTTATCGCCTAATGCAACTCCTTCATTAAGAATTAAGAAAGCGATAAATCCCGCGAATATGGGTAGATATAAGAGTCCTTTGGTAAAGGCTTGGCGAATAAAAGCAATAAGGTTTGGCTTTGAAATAGTTTGAATGTGCTGAGATGCAATAAGTAAAAAACTAAGCCCGACCCAAATAATGGAGTCTTGTCGAAGGATAACGGCTGCTAATCCAGCAAGTGCCGAGAGTGCGTAGAAGTTTCTTAAGGCGAGATAAAGCGTAAGGGCGATTAAGCCCAGTGCCCATATATCGGTATAAATTAAAAAGTAGTACACATAAGCCAATGGTAAAAAAAACATTTGAAGGCATCTAACATCGGCGTAAAACGGAGTGCGTAGCGAAAATAATTTATAAAAGAGCGGGATAGTCGTAAACGCCACAAGTAAACTGATAAATCGCAAAAGATTATCGTTGTAGGCGCCAATTTGTTGAGCGATCAAACCAATGGCGTAGTGGTACGTGAGCGGTACGGTAATTTTGTTGTCCAGCATCTCTTTGCCCGCAAATATGTGCCATATCTGAGGTGCATGGAAATGTTCGTCGGAGAAGAGACCTTTATGAATACAAAAAGCAGTGTAAGTAAAAACGGCAGCAACAAACGCGATAAAAAGAACGAGCCCTAAACTGTAAGGAAGGTACTTCGAGTTATTGTGGTCATAGACGACAGGGTAATTCATGCATGGAGTCCATTTCTTATAGTTTATCGGGGTGTGCTAACGATATATCCAAAATTTATGAAGTGCAAAGTTTAAGATCACAGTTATTCCCGTAGCTAAGCACTGCGCTAAAATATATGGCGCAATAATAGTGTTTATCCAATCGGTATCGAGTAAAACAAGAAATCCCGCAAATAAAAGAGTGTTAACTGCCAGCCCTATTGCCGCTGTTGTGCAGAACTTTGGAAGAGTTTCTTTGTGGCTCGTGCGACTAGCGAAGGTATATTTATAGTTGGCCCAATAATTAACAATCGCACCGGCTATGTAACTCGCAGCGGAGGAAATGACGGGGTTGAGCTTTAATAGTTCAACCAATATGGCCAAGACCGAGAATTGAACGAGCGTGGCGGTTCCACCGATGAGTAAAAATTTTAGGAATTGAGTCATTTCGCGTGTTTCATTGTTCTAATAATTGGTGGGCTTGCGAAGCGTCTATTTTAGATAAAGAGCCTGAAGACGCATAGGAGCAAGGTAGCATCTACAGAGGTTAGTCGCTAAAATGCCTTTCACAAATCACCGATGACGAATGCGCTCATTTAAACACTTTGGAGAGAACATGAGTATAAAGTCCGATAAATGGATGCGCCGTATGGTCGAGCAGCATGGCATGATTGAGCCATTCGAGCCGGGCCAGGTTAGATACGATGCAGCAGGTCAACGTATAGTCTCTTACGGCACATCAAGCTATGGCTACGATGTGCGCTGTGCTGATGAGTTTAAAATTTTCACCAATGTGCATTCGACAGTGGTCGATCCTAAAAACTTTGATGAGAAGAGTTTTGTCGACATTAAGAGTGATGTTTGCATCATTCCTCCAAACTCTTTCGCATTGGCAAGAACGGTTGAATACTTCCGTATCCCTCGCAGTATTCTCACCGTGTGTCTGGGTAAGTCTACCTATGCGCGTTGTGGAATCATTGTCAACGTGACGCCGCTTGAGCCTGAGTGGGAAGGGCATGTGACTTTAGAATTCTCGAACACTACACCATTACCTGCGAAAATTTACGCCAATGAAGGCGTGGCTCAAATGCTATTCTTTGAATCAGATGAGATTTGCGAAACGTCCTATGCCGATCGCGGCGGTAAATATCAAGGTCAGCGTGGTGTTACCTTACCTAGAACCTAAACGAATTAAATTGAGCCTGATGCGCGAGTGTGAATTCTAATGGGAGAAGTCATTGCATTTAAAAGACCTTCCCCCTTTGTTAAACACAAAGGCAAGTCTCTATGTCGAAGTGGATTTCACAAGTGGGTTGTTGTCAGCGAGAACAGATTCGATGTGAAGATGGGCAAGCTAGTGACGGCTTACCGCTGTGAACGCTGTGGTGAGACTAAAAACGAGGCGCGATAAAGTTTTTTGCAAACTCGATAAATACAAAAAAAGCTCCATTGGAGCTTTTTTTGTGCGCTAGCAACCGATATTAGTGGTTGCATCCGGCACTGTGTACATGGCCGTGGGCCAACTCATCTTCGGTTGCGTCACGTACATCAGTGATTTCGATATCAAACGTTAAATCGACATCAGCCAATGGGTGGTTAGCATCGATGGTGACTTGATCGTTTTCAACGTGAGTCACAGTAACAACTTGCAAGCCGTGCTCAGTCTCAGCATGAAACTCCATGCCAACTTCGATTTGGTCAATACCAGTGAACATGCTTGAAGGAAGTACTTGGACCATCTCTTCATTGCGTACGCCGTAACCGTCTTCGGCTTTTACTTGAACGGTGAACTTATCACCAACGTTTTTACCTTCCATCGCATCTTCAAGGCCAGGAATAATGTTTCCGAAACCTTGGAGATAAGTCAAAGGCTCTTGGCCTTCCGATGAGTCGATAACATTGCCTTCGGGGTCGGTTAACTTGTAGTGCATGCTAACGACTTTGTTTTCAGAGATAGACATAATGAACCTTTGTAATGATGAGTGTTGCATCAATGATGCGTTAGGGTTTAAAACTTGTCGATTGATTTACCTGCTACTTTAGCGTTAGTAATATCAATTGTGTATGAATCTTTTCCTTCAATTTGTTGTAAGCGCACCAACAAATTGCCGTATTTAGGCGCTAGCCAAGCATAAGTGGTGCGGTCGCTGTTGCTGCGACTACGCTTAATTTTGATGGTGTCGACTTCACCTAGCGGAGTCTTTAAGCGCTCTTCAGCGACTTTTTCGAAAGAGTAAACCTTGAGGGAGCCACCGTCGGCAATTTTGTAGATGAATTTACTTTTAGCGGCATCCAGAAAGTCGTGCTGTAGCTGTAACAGATAACTGAGTTTATCTTGGACCTTGGGTTCAAGTTTCATTTTCCATTCAGAATTTTGAACCTGATTGAGCACAGTGTTTTTCGCCCAATCGAACTTAAGGTCAGCATCGCGGTTTTTGCCTAGGCCGCGGCGTTTGTAAACGTAATGTTGCGGTACTACCACGCTATTGGTTGAATCCCATTGAATTTTTGAAGTTTCGGTAATGCTGCCTAGCATGGAGTCGAAGCGAAACAATAAATCGTAGTTATTGCCATCGGCTTTTTTAAGGCTATTGGTAACGGTAATCGCGAACCCGTACATTTTGGTTTTGTATTGGTTGTGAAACTCTACAGGGTCTTTAGCGTTGGCGGCGCTGCCAAGTAATAGCAGGCCAGCCATTAACCAATTACATAATCTCATTATCGAATCCTCCTAGAGGTACAGTTATTAACTATCTTCGCTTTCGATTAAGTGGCCCGAGGCAGGTAGGGGAGTACCATCTAAAAAGGCTTTGCCTTCTTTCATGACGAGTCGTCGCTCCGCAAACCACTTAACCGCGAGTGGGTAAATAATGTGTTCTTGCTTTTGCACTCGCTTGGCGAGAAGCCCCGCGTCGTCATTTTCAAGTATAGGCACGCTAGCCTGAATACAAGCTGGGCCGCCATCCAATTCAGCAGTGACGAAATGGACCGTTACTCCGTGGCGGCTATCGCCGGCGTCGATCGCTCTTTGGTGGGTGTTCAACCCTTGATATTTGGGTAGCAAGGACGGGTGAATGTTTAACATGCGCCCAAGATAATGCTCGGTAAATTGGGGCGTTAAAATGCGCATGAAGCCTGCCAAAACCACTAAATCTGGTTCATAGGCATCAATAAGTGAGATTAGTTCCTGATCGAAGGCTTCGCGACTCGAGAACTCTTTGTGATCAATAATTAGTGTGGGAATCCCAGCGTTTTGGGCGCGTGTTAGGCCTTGCACCATTGGGCGATTACTGACAACCGCCGCGATATCGACCGGTAAATCGCCGCGAGCTTTCGCGTCTATTAGCGCTTGGAGGTTGCTTCCGCTGCCCGAAATCAAAACCACCAAGCGCATAGGCTTGGTGGCAGGAGTTGCTTCACTCATTAAATTAAAGACCTTGCAGTTCTACTTGGTGCTCATCGGCGTTAGCTTTTGCGATATAACCGATGGTGAACGCTTCTTCACCAGTCTCTTTCAGGAGTGCAATGGCCTCTTGCTGTTTATCAGCAGGGACGGCGATTACCATGCCAATGCCGCAGTTGAACGTGCGGTACATTTCGTAGCTGTCGACATTACCTGCTTTTTGTAGCCACTGAAATACCGGTGGGAAAGTCCAGCTTTTGGTGTCAATAACCGCTTTGCAATTCTCAGGAATAACGCGCGGGATGTTCTCGGTCAAACCACCGCCGGTGATGTGAGCCATTGCGTTGACGCTAGATTCTTTGATTAAGCGAAGCAATTGTTTAACGTAAATACGGGTGGGTTCCATCAAGGCGTCAGCCAACGGGCGGCCGCCGCAATCTTGTGATAAATCGACACCACTCACATCGATAATCTTGCGAATGAGTGAATAACCGTTTGAATGTGGGCCGCTTGATGGAATTGCGATTAGCGCATCGCCTTCGCGAACTTTGCTTCCATCAATAATTTCTGACTTCTCGACAACACCGACACAGAAGCCAGCTAAATCGTAATCTTCGCCTTCGTACATACCTGGCATTTCGGCAGTTTCACCGCCGACCAGCGAACAACCTGCTAATTCACAGCCATCGCCAATGCCGCTCACTACAGCAGCTGCGGTGTCGACATCGAGTTTGCCGGTGGCGTAGTAATCGAGGAAAAATAATGGCTCAGCGCCAGTAACCACCAAGTCGTTCACGCACATGGCAACAAGATCGATACCGATGGTGTCGTGCTTTTTAAGATTCATGGCTAAACGCAACTTGGTACCAACACCGTCGGTGCCTGATACCAATACCGGTTGGCGGTAGCCTTCTGGAATTTCACAGAGCGCTGCAAATCCGCCTAAGCCCGCCATAACTTCGGGGCGACGAGTACGTTTAGCTACGCTTTTAATACGTTGGACCAAGGCCTCGCCCGCATCTATGTCAACGCCTGCGTCTTTATAGCTAAGGGAAGGAGTGGTGTTTTGTTCGCTCATGTGAAAGGCTCGCAACTGAAATCTTGAAAAGAGACTCAAGAAGAGTACGTTAATAATGGGCCTAGGGGCTGCTGGATAAATTGCAGAGAGGCCGAGTAAAAAAATCGCCGCCATTCTACCAGTTTCTATGCGCCCGTGCAGGCAGAATTATTCGATAAGTGTGAGTAAACCCCTATAAACTTATTGGGCGAAAAACTCTATTTTTCGACTTGGCCTGATACAATAGCCGCCTTTTAATCAAGCACTTAGCCTCAAGTGGCCGCGTTTTGGGCAAGGTTTCTGCCCAAATTCATTAATTTTTAGGGAAGCATGCTGGTTATGAAATATGCATCGGTGATTTCTCGATCTATCGCATTTGCCGCTTATAGCGTCTGGATTATGTGCGGGCTATTGGCGATCTCGGCCTCGGCGCAAACGGACTCTCTATATACCGCCAAAGCGCTAGTGAAAACACAGTCCGATGCCGAGCGTCAGCGTGCGGCATCACAAACTTTAGGCGAGATAGTCGTGCGCGCATCGGGCCGTAGCGATGCAGCAGAGCATCCCGTGATAAAAAATGCGCAGGCAAGCGCCGAGAACTACCTTTTTGGATTCTCCTATAGTGATTTCACCAAAACCATGCTGGATGGCGAAATTGAAGTGCCTGCAATGGAGATTACGCTGGGTTATTCGTCGGACGCTATCAATAAATTGCTGAGCGAAGCGGGTTTGCCAGTGTGGCCTAAACCGAGACCGACGTTGTTGGTTTGGGTGGTGAGCCAAACGGCTCAAGGACTTAGTGTCGAGCTTGACCCTCAATTGCTCGAGTCGTTACAACAAACGGCGAGAGCACGTGGCGTCCCGTTGATTGTTGCAGCACAAGACATTGAAGATCAGTTGTCGATTCGACCAGAGGATCTTTGGCGTGTCGATAGTCGATTAATTGATATGGCCTCTACGAGGTACAGAGCGGATGCCGTGGTTTTGCTGCGTTTGCAGCCTGCGTCCATGGGCGAGATTCCGCCCCCAGCTACAGCAGAAGAATTGAGCGAGCTTTCATCGAGTTCAGAAGCGATTTCATCCTCATCATCAAGCACTTCATCTTCAAGTGAGTTTGAGTCTAATGATTCGGATGCCTCGTCATCGGAGGCGGTTGTGCAGGAGCCTTGGGTAGCGCAATGGCAGCTTTTCCATTCGGTGATTGGATTAACAGATGGCGATACTGCGGATACTTTTTCACCTCTTGCTAATAAGGCCGTTAATCAAATCAGCGATGCCTTAGCGAAACACTACTCTATGACACCTAATGAAGATGGTCCTAAATCGTTTTATTTGAAAATCGACGGCGTTCGCGATTTTCGCGGTTTCAAACAAGTGCAAGATTATTTATCGAGTCTTGCTGTTATTAAGTCGATGAACATTATTAAGAATGATGCCAGCACTCTAGTGGTGAAAGTCACAACCGACGGTGATGTTAAGCTCCTGCTCAATACCCTGAGCTTGGGCGATCGATTACAACTGATGAGTGATGTCAATCAATTGCTTAACGGTGTGGTCACAGAGAATTTGCCTTCACAAGACGCCACTATGAGTGAAGACGAGTTAGCTCGAGCACTTGAGGCGGAATTTGAACAATCGTTAATGACGAGCCCTGTAGAAGATACGCCGCTTCCTCAAGCTGTGTCTCCAATGGGCACAGATGAGAATCCAATAGTTTACATGTGGTTACGATAAGCAGGCTGGTATGACGCTAAAACCTCAGCAGTTATCATTGGGGGTAAGTCTTAATGATGATGCGTCGTTAGACAATTTTTACTGCTCGCCGGAGCAACTTCAGAATGCACTCATTGTTAATGAGTTAAAAGCGTTACTGGATGTTGGTTACGAGCGATATATTTACTTGTGGGGGGGCTCGGGGTCTGGGTTGTCTCATTTATTACACGCGACCTGCCGTGAGGCGCAAAAGCGTGGAATGAGTTTCCAGTATTTACCCATGAGAGAATTACTGGATCAAAATCCCGAATCGATTTTTAACGATTTGGAATTGCTTGATCTGGTCTGTATCGATGATCTTCATTTAATCGTCGGAAAGCCAGAATGGGAATTCGCACTTTTTGCGTTTTTTAATGCGGCCCGAGATCGGCAAAAGAGGCTTGTCATTTCTGCCAATCAAAGCCCTCGTGAATTGCCATTAACGCTTGAAGACTTACGTTCTCGGCTGAAATGGGGTTCAACCTATCAAGTCATGCAATTAAAAGATGCAGATAAGCAGGCAGCACTACAATTGCGGGCTAAAGTGCGTGGATTGGAATTGAGTGATGATGTCGCCCAGTTTTTAATTCTGCGCTTATCGCGTGATACCCATGTACTGTTTTCAAAGCTCGGCGAACTCGATGCTGCCTCCTTGGCAGAACAGCGCAAGCTGACCATTCCTTTCGTAAAAAAAGCGTTAGACCTTTAATAAAAAGGCCAGCATTTGCTGGCTTTTTTATTTGTCGTTGTACCCAGTTGGGCGACAGCATTAAGGCTGTTGACACTCGAGGCAAACCATAAGCACGCCGCGAGTATCGCTAATTTTCTTGAGCGCCGATAACTGATCAATTACCGGACGCATCTCTTCAACAAGTGGTGAGAAGGTGAACGAGGGCAGCCAAGCTTTAGGAATGAAAGCGGCGATGCGGCTATTGGCCAACGACATTAAGAATTGCTCTTTTGGACTCAGCTCTCGCTCAATCACTTTAACTCCATAATCAGTCAGGCCGACAGTTTTCGCGATGGCGTCAATGGTGTCTTGCAGCGTACCTAAACGATCCACCAAGCCGAGCTCTAAGGCTTTCTCACCGGTCCAGACTCGACCTTGGGCAATATTGTGAATATTTTCGACAGACTGTTCACGGGAGTTGGCCACTATGCCAATAAATCGGTTGTAAATAAATTCGACGTTCTGCTGCAAAATTTGTTGGCTTTTTTCTGGCAAAGGCAGCATTAAATTACCCGTGGCCGCTATGTCGGTTGTGGTAACACCATCGGTGTTGATTCCCAGTTTTTTAAAGCTTTCTTCTAAAGTCGCCCAGAGACCAAAAACGCCAATCGACCCGGTGATTGTGGTTGGCTGCGCCCAGATTTGATCAGCGCCTGCGGCAATGTAATAACCGCCGGATGCTGCATAGCGCCCCATGGAAACATAGACAGGTTTTCCTTTTGAGCGCAGGTATTTAATTTCTTGATAGATATTATCGGATGCGAAAGCGCTGCCGCCGCCGGAATCGATACGGATGACGACCGCTTTAACAGAGTCGTCTCGTCGTGCGTCACGCAATTTTTTCACTAATGTTGAATCGCCGATGGAGCCGTCCGGCTGATTGCCATCAAGAATATTGCCAGCTGCGACAATGAGCGCAATGTTTTGAGCGTGAACCTTAGGTAGTAAACGTTTTTCGGCAAGGTAAGCCGAATCGTCCACAATTGAAAAACGTTTGTCATTTGCGTTTTTACCAATCTCGTTATGAATAGCATTTTTCAGTTTACGTTGCTCAAGGGCGCCATCGACGAGTCCTTGCTCGAGCAATAAACTCACAATGTTGCCGCCGTGTTTAGCTAGGTCTTGATGGAAATTATTAATAAGTGGATTGAGAGCTCCTTCGCGTAAGCCGCGTGCCCACTCAATTTGTTGCGTGTAGTTCCGCCATATCATGGATACCCATTCTTGATTGTGCTCACGCGATTCGGGGGACATGTCATCGCGCATAAAGGGCTCTATGGCGTCTTTAAATTTACCCACACGGAATGTATGAATGGTCACGCCGAGCTTTTCTAATGCCGAATGTAAATAGGTGTTGTAACGGGCAAGCCCTGTTAGCCATAGGCTGCCAAGCTCGTGCACATAAATTTTGTTGGCAAATGTCGAGAGAAAATATTGGCCTTGTGAAAAGTTGTCGGCGGTGGCGATAACTTTTTTTCCAGTTGATTTAAATATTTCTAGCGCTTGTCCTATTTCAGCAAGTTTTGAGATGTCGTCGCCGGTGATGCTTGAAGGATCAAGATGAATGCCTTTTACTCTGTCATCTGTAGCAGCTAAGTGAATGGTCTCGATAACATCGCGTAGCAATGTTTCCCGAGGAGCGGCGTTCTCATCGGCTAACAACAACGTTGTGGGGTCGACATAAGTGTATTGATCAACCAGTTGTCCCTGAGGTTTGATTTTTAAAATAAATTCGGCGGGTAACGGCTGCGGCGCCGAACCAGCGATGGCTGCAAAAATTAGAATCACCAATAGCAGGAAAAAAATGTTCATCACAGTGTTGCGGATGAACGTGATAGTCGCGCCTATGGCGCCGAAAAAACGCCGGAAAAAGCCTTTCTTACTTGCAGGAGCTGGCGGCCAATTAGAGACTTTCTGCCGCTTAACGGCGGCGACCGGCGCTTCTGGTTGTGGGGGTTCGTAATAATTTACAGTCACAGTAACGTCCTTATTTTCTATTCTGAACAAAACGATAGTAATTCCAATATTGTAACCAGCGACTGGTCATCATAGCGGCGATAAAAAATACGCTTAGGATGCCGACGACTAGCCAGTCGCTGAAGTCGCTTCGGGTCATCGCCAAGGGAACATAAATTAAAAAATACATGAGGATGATGAAGCACAACCAGCTATAGGTGCGGTGTGTGTTTTTGATAAGCCCAGGAATAAAAATTAATAGCGGGAAAATTGCCACTAGCCAATCGCGGATACTCAAATCGCCACTGAACAAATGAACGAATGTAAAAATAATTAGCAGGGCGCTGTAGCAGCTAAGGCATGTGATGCGCCCAAGACGATAAGATTTATTAATCGAAGCGGCTTGTTCATCGCTGATGTGCAAAGGCTTTTTGCCAGACGTTGGTTCGGCTTGATCGTGAGTAGGTTCGTTCATAACAATCTCAATGGGTTGCAAGTTTTAGTGCGACTTTGGCGATGCGCTTGCCAAGGCTTTGGCAGAGGGTGATCTCGTCTGCCGAGAGGTTAATTCCTTGCTCGTTGTTAGCAACATGAGTTGCGCCATAGGGGGAACCGCCAGTAGAAGTGTGATGCAGGGCGGCTTCGCTGTAGGGAATGCCTACGTAAATCATGCCTTGATGCATTAGGGGTAGGCTCATGGATAGAAGCGTCGATTCTTGGCCGCCGTGGAGGCTCGATGTCGAGGTGAACACGCCAAAAGGTTTGTCGATGAGCTCTCCGCTAAGCCATACATCGCTAGTCGATTCTAAAAAATATTTGAGTGGTGCCGCCATTTGGCCAAAGCGAGTGGGGCTTCCGAGCACTAAACCTTGGCAGTGGCGCAAGTCGTCGATCGTGCAGTAACTGGCTCCACTTTCGGGAATGATTGGTGCAGATGGGTGGGTGTCAGGCGATACCGGCGGTACGGTGCGCAGGCGCGCCTCGATACCATGGGACATTTCGATCCCGCGTGCAATTTGTTTGGCCATGTTCGCGACCGAACCGTTACGACTGTAATAAAGCACGAGAATATAAGGTGACATAACAATCCTTAGGCGTTAAACGAGCTGCAAAACGTTTTGTGGGGGGCGCCCGACCACCGCTTTTTTACTATCAATGGCAATAGGGCGCTCAATCAACTTAGGGTGATTAACCATAGCGTCTATAATGTCGCTTTCACTCAAGGTTGGATCGCTAAGATTAAGCGCCTTATAAGCATCCTCTGATTTGCGAAGTAAATCGCGAGCAGACATTTTTAGTTTTTTAAGTAAATCGACCAATTCCGCAGTTGTGGGTGGCGACTCAAGATATAAACGAATCTCGGGCTCGATATGATTATCGCGTAATAATTGCAGGGCTTCGCGCGATTTTGAGCAACGTGGGTTATGGTAGAGTGTAATCATAGTGATAGTCACCGAGTCGAATAAGCCGTTCATTATACTGACGCGACGTCAGTGCTTTTAAGGAAATTGCCAAATTATGCATGAATCTTTGCACTTAACCCAAATGCTGCGAAAAGGCTGGAATTGGTTAGTGGGCTTTGCTCGATTAGTGGTGCGTCAATATCAAGATCACAATTGCCAAAGCAGTGCTGGCGCACTTACCTATGTCACGCTATTTGCAACAGTCCCTGTGATGACTGTGACCTACGCCATGTTCTCGATCATTCCCGCCTTTCAAAGTTTAGGCGATCAATTGCAAGAGCTGCTTTTTAGCCATTTTTTGCCAGTCAACGAAGGTGAAGTGAGCGATTATCTCAAAACGTTTTCGCAGCAGGCTCGGCAACTTTCGGCGGTTGGGGTCGTGTTTCTCATGGGCTCTGCCTACTTAATGCTTAAAAACATCGAAAAAACATTCAACTCAATATGGGGCGTTGCCCGTGGCCGCCGGGGAATGGCGAACTTTTTACTCTATTGGGCAGTGTTAAGTTTGGGGCCATTGCTGCTCGGAGCGGCCTTGGCGATGAGTGCGTATCTCACGTCATTTAAGCTTATTGTGGGGGACTCAGATCTTCTAGGCGTGTTCCAGTGGGTATTTAAGTTTGTGCCTTGGCTACTGACCTGGATGGCGTTTAGCTTACTGTTCGCCGCTGTGCCTAATTGTAAGGTTCCATTGGGACACGCCTTAATCGGCGGCGCCATAACCACGATTGCTTTTGAATTTCTCAAGTGGACATTCACGCTGATAGTGGCGAATTCCTCTTTCTCGTTCATTTATGGCGCCTTTGCAGCCTTGCCGCTATTTCTTTTGTGGGTGAATATTATATGGATGATGATTCTGGCAGGAGCGGTTATCACCCACAGCATTAAGTTTTATCAAATAGGCTTGTCGAATCGAAATTATCCCGATGTGTTTGCAGCTCTATTAGTGATCTGGGAATTGCATCAAGCCTCTTTGCGCGGGCAGGGCATGAGCGAATGGAAATTACTGCAATTGGGTTTATCGAGCGAGCAATGGAAACGCCTGACGGCAAGTTTGGTTGATGCGGGGATCATGACCCAAAGTTATCAGGGCGATTATGTACTGAGTTACAACTTGAGCGACCTCACGATTAATCATGTGGCTCAAGCCTTGCGTAAGCGCGACGAAATGCCTAATGACGAGCGAATCGCGTTGACATTGCCTTGGTATTCGAAGCTGCATTCGACAATGAAGGTTTTGGATGAATCGCGTAATGAGCATTGGGATATTACTCTGCAAGAGCTGTTTAACCCCGTGGAGCCTAAGGTTGAGATATCGGCTTAATTTCGACAACAGCCCGATAAAAAAACCTGCCAATGGCAGGTTTTTTTGTGCTTTAGATTGGTGCTAGGTCTCACGAGTCTGAGTGTTTATTCGGGGCGAAAACCAATACCACAGGCACAAAAGTAAGATGACAAAGCACGCGAGCCCCGTGGTTGTAAGATGCATGAAGGGCGTCGTTCCAATTGCGGGGTAGATTACTCCCTCAAGGGTTTCATCGGTGAAGGCTTGGCTTTGCGCGAGGATCTTACCTTTGTTGTCGATCAGCGCGCTTGGGCCATTGTTTGTGCTGTAAATCAAATAACGCCCTGTCTCGAGGGCGCGCATCTGCGCCATTTGCAAGAACTGCTTGGATTGCAGTGAATCCAAAAACCAACCCAGGTTGTTTATGTTAAGCAGCACCTGAGTTTCTTTGGCAGAGGTTGCGATAAGGTCTGGGTAAACGATCTCGTAACAGACCGCAGGGGTGATGCGGACTCCGTGAGCAATCAGACCGTGTTGCTCTTTGGGGCCGAGGTTGATGTAAGACGTAGGTAAATCGAACAACTCGATAAACCCGCGTAGGTATTCTTCAAGGGGAACGTACTCACCAAAAGGCACAAGGCGGCGCTTATGGTAAAACCCAAGACCATCGCCCAAGCCGACAATTGAGTTGTAATAGTTTTTCGTTTGACGATCGTCGTAGATAACCCCGGTAAACAAAGCCGCCTGATGCTGCGCTGCTTGGCTATTCATTTTCTCGATAAATGGAAGCGCCGTATGAAATGTGAGAGCTGTGGGAATGGCGGCCTCTGGCCAGATAATCCAATCGTTTTTGTCCCAAAGCCCGTCACTTTGCTCGCGAAGTTGCGAAAGGCTTTGCTGAATGGCTTCGTAATTCCAGTTGAGTTTAATGCTTTGATCGACGTTGGGTTGAATCATACCCACGCGAATCGGTTTGTCCTCAAGTTGAGTCCAGTTGATCTTGGTTAAGCCGTATCCAGCTAGCCAAATAACACCAAGGATCCCTAATAAGCCAAAGCGCAATTTGGAAGGTGTTCGCGCGCCTAAGATGTAAGCAGTAATGGCTGCCGATGTCATCACAAGCAGGCTTACACCCGATACTCCAATAATCGGCACGTAGCCGCTTAGGGGAGTTGATAGATATCCATAGCCGCTGAATAACCACGGGAAACCGGTTAGGAACCAGGTTCGGCTCCATTCTCCCAAAAACCAAATACAAGGCACTAGAAATAAGAGCTGTAAAGACGAGAAGGAAAAGAATCGCAGTGCGATGTAAAAAGGCAGAGTGAATACTAGTGCCAAAAATGCGGTGAACAATATAACGATTGCTCCAGCGAGCAAAACCGAGGCGCCGCCAAACTCATGGATCGATACAAAAATCCAATGGGTACCGGCTAAAAAAAGCCCGAATCCAAAGGCGTAAATCCGCAGCAGAGCCGATTTGCGCGGAGTGTCTTTCAATAGCCAACTAAAAGCCACAAGCCCGGCGAATCCAAGCGGCCAGATTGAAAAAGGAGCAAAGCTGAAAACTTGTAAAGCACCGCATATAAACGCAATAAGCATCAGCGCGATGGGAGAGCGAAGCAATTGAGCCATAATTGTTGGGTAGCCAGTATGGTTGTTATTGGACACGCATTATAAAAAATCCCGCAGAAGCGGGATTTTTGGAAAGTCGACCTTCTACTCTTGAGGTAACAAGGTCAAGCGCACGAGGTGAATTTGACGGTTGTCGGCGTAGAGTACGCGGAAGCGAAGGTTGCCGATGTCGACTTCTTCGTTACGCTTCGGAAGATGGCCAAACGCTTGCATTAATATTCCGCCGAGCGTATCAAAATCCTCATCGCTCAGTTCAAGTCCAAAATAAGCGTTGACATCTTCAATTGGCGCTAGTGCCTTAATAATGTAGTCGGTGTCGCTGACTTGCTTGATTAAGTCGGTGACTTCTTCCTCGATATCGGTCTCGTCTTCAATATCGCCGACGATTTCTTCGAGGATGTCTTCGATGGTAATTAGCCCAGAAATGCTGCCAAACTCATCCATGACTAACGCCATGTGGTAACGATCTTCGCGGAACTCGCGCAGAAGAATATTAACGCGTTTGCCTTCTGGAACAATGTTCGCCGAGCGCAAAATCGGCTCGATCGAGAAATTTTCTGTGCCTGCTAGCACAATGGGTAGCAAGTCCTTAACAAGCAAAATGCCGTGGACATCGTCCATGGAATCGCCAATCACTGGGTAGCGCGAGTGGCCGGATTCAATGATTTGCTCAAGAATTTCGGTGGGGGTCGAGTTAAGTCGCAACGCAACAATTTGCGAGCGGGGGATCATCAGCTCTCGCGCATGGAGAGTAGAAACGTCCATGGCGCCTTCGATAATGCTGACCGCTTCTGGGTCGAGCAGGTGGTTTTGTGCCGCATCTTTGATGATTTCAAGGAGTTCATCGCGCGATTTCGGCTCGGCGCTAAAGGCGTGAATAATTTTATTCAGCCAACTTCGTTCATGTTTCTCGTTAGAGTTACTACTCGGATAATCGTCCGACATGGTGCGTTCCTGACTTACGTCTCTCTTGCTTGGTTAGTGAACAGGGTTAACTTTTGCGCCCAGGTGGGCGTAAAAGGTCTATCGGGCCCAATTAGGCCAATTCTTGATAAGGGGCGGGATACCCCATCGCCGTGATAATATCAGTTTCGATGGCTTCCATCTCTTCGGCTTGATCATCTTCTATATGGTCATAACCGAGTAAATGCAAGGTCCCGTGCACCAACATATGTGCCCAATGGGCATTAAGGCTTTTGCCTTGTTCAGCCGCTTCGCGTGCCACCACTGGTGCACATACCACTAAATCGCCGAGCAATGGGATGTCCACATCTTCGGGGAGTTCTGCAGGGAACGACAAAATGTTGGTGGGCTTATCTTTGCCACGGTAATCACGATTAAGCGTTTGGCTCTCTTCTTCATCGACGATACAAACGCTAACCTCACCACGCTCCATCTCAAAATGCGTGAGCGCCGCGTTAATCCAATCTTCGATCAACTCGTGGCTGGGAAGGTTTGATAGTGTGCTATTGACTACAACATCAATTTGATACGACATAACGGGATAACCTAAAGACCATGCGAACGAGGGGATTTTTCGGGATTTTTCTCTTCAAAGGCGTCGTAGGCTTCGACAATCCGCTGAACTAGCGGGTGACGAACCACGTCTTTGGATGTGAAGTGGGTGAAGCTAATCCCATTGACGTTATCGAGCACGTCGATGACATGACGAAGCCCCGACTGAACTCCGCGAGGCAAGTCGATTTGAGTGGGGTCGCCGGTAATAACAGCGGTAGTGCCAAACCCAATGCGTGTTAAAAACATTTTCATTTGTTCGCGTGTGGTGTTTTGGCTTTCGTCAAGAATGACGAACGAATTGTTCAATGTACGGCCGCGCATGAAGGCCAGAGGTGCAACTTCAATTACACCTCGCTCAATTAATTTCCCGACGGTCTCGAAGCCCAGCATTTCAAACAAGGCGTCGTATAAAGGGCGTAAGTAAGGGTCGACTTTTTGAGTTAAATCACCCGGTAAAAAACCTAATTTTTCACCGGCTTCTACTGCAGGACGAACCAATAAAATGCGCTCGATTTCATTTTTAAGCAGTGCTTCTACCGCACAGGCCACCGCTAAATAAGTTTTACCGGTACCCGCAGGGCCGACACCAAAGTTAATATCGTGGCGCTGAACAGCGCGTACGTAACGTTGCTGATTAAGACCACGTGGCTTGATAGTGCCTTTTTTAGTCCGAATAAGAACCAGGGAATCATTCTCGGGTGCTGATTCTGTCTTGGTGGGGAAAGCGGATATATCGTCGGCCGACAATGGGCGTTGATCGCCAATGGCTTCGTTGTTCTCGATGTCTTGCATTAATTCTTCGACTCCAGAGGTCTGTAGCACGAGGTGTACCTCGTCGGGCGTTAATTCGGTATCAGCCGTATCGGCGTAAAGGCGACGGAGAATCTCAATGGCCGCGCGCGTTGTGCGAGCTGACCCGGTGACTTCAAAGTCGGCACCTCTGTGTCGAATATCGACATGTAAACGCTCTTCAATTAGACGGATATGTTGGCCAAGGAGGCCGCTCAAATTGGCTAATCGTTGGCTATTTGCAGGGTCAAGGGTGAGTTGCCGCGTGACGGGTGGTTCTTGGGAAATTGCGTGATTGGTCATTAAATACAATGTGATATTGGGGAGTTATTCAAAAGCCTAACTCATTAACTGGCTTGGCGAAAGTACGCATCTTGATTTTAAAGCGGCGGCGTTATGATTATTCGCTTAAAGTGGCGCTTATGATATCGCATTTTTTATTAAAAAGTGTTTATGACCAATTTGATACTAAAATCTTATAATGATTGGTGCCGAATATAACAAAAAGCCCCCGCATCATGCGGGGGCTAATTCTTTAATCGTTAAAACAGGGCACTCGTCCCAATCCAACCACATAAGCGGCATTTCCCGCTAGAGGTGAGTTGAATGGGCGTTGCCCGTATTTCCCAGCGGTCGCACTTACGTAGTCAGCCAATGTTTGCTGCGCAGGCAGACGATGGGTATTGATCGTCGTTTGTGATGCAGATGAATAGTTGTTGGCCAGATTGGGCACGCTGTCGGTTCCACTGGTAAGCGGACGAGCGGTTGCAGCATCTAATTCGCATTGGGCATTGCTGGTCCAGAGGTAATCACCGCTATTGCGGAAATTACCGCCGGAAATATCTTTGAACAGATTGCCCACGACTTCATTCAGCCAAGCATCCATTAGGTTTTTCTCTTTGTTCACAGCATCGATAACGACCAAGTTATCTTCCCAAAGAGCGGTTGCGCCAACCCGAAGGCTAAGAATTTCTTTGCGATAATTGACGAACACGTTGTTAAACATATGCGTAGTACCGCGACGTAACAGTGGCACGCGTCGCAACGTATTACCCAAGGTACGATAGTTTTCGGTGCGGGTGAGGAACAAGTTGTTGTGCATAGTGGTGGTGATCAACTGGTTGATCACACGGCTATCACTTGATCCATGAAGAGTCGCACGCTTAACGTCGACGACCTTGTTAAACGACATGGTAATGTTGCGCGCGCCCACTTTTACGTCGAAAGCCGAGTCGCCCGTTGTGTCAAAGCTGTTCTTGTGGATCCAAACGTGCTCCGATTCGCCGGTAACACGAATCATATCGGGGTCGACATAGTGGTCTTCAGTGTGACCGGCACCTTTAAAGTTAAGGTGAGTGAGAATCACATTGTCGGATTTCTGGGTAGAAACGCCGCTGCTATCGCGACCAATCATAAACCCGTAGAACAGGAACCAAGCCTCGCTCATACGTCCGTCGATGGTTTTGTTCGAGCCGATAACGGGGTTGCGCATAACGGTAAGGTTTTTGTTGTTGAGTTTGTTATTAAAGAATTGGTCGAGGCAATTGGCGCTTGCCACATTATTCGCCGAGCACCAAGATTGGTAATCTAAACATTGGGCTTCAGTCATACCCAAAACGCTGCTGATCTGCGAATTACTGCAATGTAGGCGATAAAGGCCAATCTCGTGTGGCTCGCGGAAGTCAACTTTGTCGAACACTATCCAATTGGGATTGTTATCGTTGATCGCCTCTGCGATTTGCTGTTCAACCGATTTTCCGTCTGGATGATGCTTCACGATCACGGTTAGGCGGCTGTTGCCATTTGGGTCATAACCGCCTGTGGCCTGCTCGCCATAGCCTACAGGGCGGCCGAGCGAATCATGCAGACACTTCACAATTTCCTGGTCAGTTTGCAAGTTGGTTTCACGCCAGTTTACAAGTGGATCGGTTGCCAGTAGGTAACAAGCGGCCGAGAGTCCACCGTCGGTAGGGGTGCTGGGCGATGAGGGGGCTGAGCTCGACGATGAGCTGTAAGAAGACGAGGAGCTTGACGATGAAATCACGGATGAACTCGAAGACGAGCTGGACGAAGAAATAGCGCCTTGTGATGAGCTAGATACTGCTCCGCTAGATGTACTGCTCGATTGACCATCTGAAGTCCGCTCGATACGTAAGTTATCAAAGCGAAGGGTCGCCGAACTTTCGGCTCTGATTTGAATATAAGATTCTGCTGTACCTTCATTGCTTTGCAAGACAAATCGAGTACCAACGTCAAGCGTGATTGCGTTTTGATTAAATACACGATCACCTGAGGTTGAATTGTTGTCGACGTAGATTTGGATTTTTCCTGAACCGCTCGCGGCTAGTACGTCGAAAGACAGCGTCCAAGGTTGGCTTAAATCGAGATCGCCGCCTGCTTCCCCAATAGTAAATCTTGCTCCGTTAAGCTCAATGCCGCCATCCACGAAGCTCGGGTTGCCACCGGCCTTTCGATAAAGCGATTGGTTGTTATTATTTAAGCGGTAGGTGGTGTAGAAATTATTAGCGTTGGCGCCATCGAAATTCTCTTCGAAAAGGACAACAGCGGTCGTTTGCGCAGTAGATGAGCTAGCTAATATTTCAGGTGATTGCTCGCTGATGAGTTGAGAAGAGGATTGTTCGCTAGCGACGCTACCCTCATTAGGTGGCGATTGTGTCTGCGATGAGACGGTAAGCGTTGAGGATAAAGTTGAGCTGACAGCCGTAGAGCTTGCCGCTTGTGAATCTTCTGCAGTGCCTCCGCAGCTTATAAGCGCAATGCTAAGTAAGCTGACGGTGAGTATCTTATTATTCATATAACAGTATTCCATCCATCGTTATTGTATGAGTGCACATGAGTGCGACGAGGTGTCGAAGGAATACCTTTGCCGAAGGGCTGCCTTTTCGGCAACCTTATTATTGTACGGTCTAAGATTCTAGGCCGTTTTTTGATCGACTAGCCTAACGGATAGCAAAGAAGATGAGAAGGGATTTAGTCGCCACTCTCTTTATTTGCCAACTGCGCGGCTTTTTCTTTCTCTTTCAATCTGGCTCGTTCTTTGCGACGAGCCATGGCTTTAATACGGCGGTTTTTGAAGCGGTGCATCCATTGGTCGCGTTCGAAGATCACGACCAACAGTAGTGAAATAATCAGCGGAATAATGAAATAAAAGAGACGGAATACCAGTAGCGCCGCAATGACATCTGCAGGGTCTTCGTTAGGGAGCGCTAAAAGGAACATGACTTCAAGTACGCCTAACCCGCCTGGAGCATGGGACATGAGCGCGGCCGAGAAAGAAGCTAAGAAGATTCCGAGAATCAGCAAATATGAAATATCGTGGTCACCAGGGAGCGCGAAATAAATAATCGCCGCGGCGGCGAGCAGCTCAAGTGGCGCCAAAAATAGCTGGCGAAGAATGAGGCGAAACTTGGGGTATTCGATGGTGACTTTGCGAATCGTGAGTGTGGTGCGTTTCGTTAGGCTACCCAATACGTAAAGCAACACTACGAGTAGCATACCGATAGCGGCAACATAAGCGACCCAAGGCGCCAAATCCGGATGAAAACGCGTGAGAAGCTCAGGGCTTAGTAGCAGCACGACTCCGCCAAGTAAGAGAGTGCCCAGTGTGAAAGTGAAAGAGCAGAATGCGACTAGCACACCCACTTCAGTACCAGTGAGGCCTTTGGCGGTATAGGCTCGATAGCGAACGACAGCCCCTGATAACACGCTCGCGCCAATATTGTGTCCGATCGCGTAGGCTGTGAAAGAAGCGCCTGTGATAAAACTCCAAGAAATGGATTTTTTAAGATGGGTTAAAGCGAGGCGATCGTAGCCAGCAAGGGCGATATAGGCAGCGACCGTCGATAGAGCGGCGAGACCCCAGCCTTGGGCTGAGATAGTTTTTAAGCTGGTTAAAATGTCGTCAAGAGATATCTCGCGGAGCTCATGAAAGAGCAACCACGCTGAAAATACTACGGCACACAGCCCAATCACGGGCCACACGTAGTCTTTGTTTAACCTCATCATATGATCCTTAAGTGATTAAACGACGCCCAGTTTAATGAGCGTCGAATCATTTTCGCTTCATTATCCTAGCTTAATCGCGGCAACGTCACTGTTAAACTGAAAATTTTTGTAAGGACTAATTCCAGTCGGCATCAAGCTCCGAAGAGATGAGTGTTCCACGCAAAGAGTTTGGTAGTGCCTCTTCGATAATGACATCGGCAAACTTACCAATCAGATCGGGATTATCACAGCGAAAGTTTACAACTCGGTTATTCTCGGTGCGCCCCGATAATTGGCCAGGATCTTTCTTTGAATACCCAGACACTAAAATCCGCTCGGTATTGCCAACCATGCGACGGCTGATATTCATTGCCTGCTGAGTAATGCGATCTTGAAGAATTTTCAACCGTTGCTTTTTAACATCCTCGGGGGTGTCATCGACTAAGTCGGCGGCTGGGGTGCCGGGGCGGGGGCTATAAATAAAACTGAACGATGTATCAAATTCCATATCGTGGATCAGTTTCATGGTGGCTTCAAAGTCGGCTTCGGTTTCGCCCGGAAAGCCCACGATAAAGTCGGATGAGAAACTAATATTTGGGCGAATTTTTTTAATCCGACGCAACTTCGATTTATATTCGAGCGCTGTATGGCCGCGTTTCATTGCCATGAGAATCCGGTCGGAACCGCTTTGAACGGGTAAATGAAGGTGGCTGACCAGCTCGGGAACCGTGTTGTACACCTCGATTAGGGAATCACTGAACTCTACTGGGTGAGAGGTGGTAAAGCGAATGCGGTCGATTCCGTCGATTGCGGCGATGTAAGTAATCAGCTCCGCCAGATCAACAATTGTGCCGTCGGCGGATTCACCGCGATAAGCGTTAACGTTTTGGCCCAATAGGTTCACTTCGCGAACGCCTTGCTTGGCTAAATGAACGACTTCGGCCATAACGTCGGCAACTGGGCGGCTCACTTCTTCACCGCGAGTATAGGGCACGACGCAGAAAGTACAGTACTTAGAGCAGCCTTCCATAATCGACACGAAAGCACTGACGCCGTCGGCATCTGGCTGAGGAAGGTGGTCGAATTTTTCAATTTCGGGAAAGCTAACATCAACCACGACAACGCCATTTTCGCGCTTTGTTTCCATCATCTCAGGTAGGCGATGGAGCGTTTGTGGGCCGAAGATTAAGTCAACGTAGGGCGCGCGTTGAGCAATAGCGTCGCCTTCCTGTGATGCAACACATCCACCAACACCAATAATCAGGTTGGGGTTGTTTTTCTTTAGGTTTTTCCAGCGACCCAATTCGTGAAAGAGCTTCTCTTGGGCCTTTTCGCGAATCGAGCAAGTATTAATAAGGATGACATCCGCTTCATCTGGATTTTCGGTCGCCACCATATTGTGAGACTCACCCAGCAAATCGCGCATGCGAGACGAGTCGTATTCGTTCATCTGGCAACCGTGGGTTTTAATGTAGAGTTTCTTGGTGGGAGCGTCTGTTGCGGACATCGGGCGACTACCTAAATAACAGTGGATTTAAACCTTGAGCATAAAAGCGGATGGATTTGCTTAAAAATCGTGCAAAAACGGTGCGGCATTATAGGACGAACTTGCCAACAGCGCACCACTTCTTTGCAGTAACAGGCGCGAAATTCAAGTAAGATACTCGCTTTGCCGATTATTCCATTTAGGTTAACCATGAAGAAAACGTTTAAGCTCAATATTGAAGGTAAGCATCCTGAGCGCTTGCTCGAAGCGATTAAGCACGAAGTGCGTAAGTATATTAAGCGTGAGCGTAATAAGCCTTTGCCCATAGGTGCTCACTATTGGGCGTTTGATTGCCGTTTTGGCGCTTCTGAAGCTGAATCGGAAGTTGTGCACGTGGGCGAGATTATTAGGAGTATGGATCGAGTGGTCGCGGCGGGCGGCAATGAATGCTACGTTGAGATTATCGCTCGAGCGGCGGCCCGCGAACCTAAGCCTGTCGATGGCGATGAAAGCGACCTCGATTAACGAAAACGCGCGAACCAAAAAGGGGCAATAGCCCCTTTTTTGTTAAGTCGAAAAATCGCGACTAGCGCTTACTTTTATTTTTAGCTGGACGACCCGACTTCAGTGTGGCGATTTTGGGGCCATTTGTCTTTTTAGGTGCGGCTGACTTTTGCGCATTGGCGCGGGCAGGTCGGGATTGTTTTTTAGCTTGGCCATCACTGGTTTTGCCACGAGCCTGTGCTTTGGATTGTGCCGTTTTTGCCGTTGCCTTAGCGAACAAGGTTTTAGGACGGCCTGTTTGGGGTGCCGATTCGGTGACTTCGAATCCTTTTTGTTTGATGCGTTTGATTTTGGTTCCAATTACTTTTTCGATAGCCGCAACTTTGTTTTCGTCGGCAGGGCTTACAAAAGAAATCGCCATACCTTTTTGGCCAGCTCGGCCAGTACGTCCGACTCGGTGTACATAATCCTCGGTGAAGAACGGCAGATCGAGGTTGACCACGTAATCGAGCCCTTGAATATCGAGGCCCCGTGCGGCGACTTCCGTCGCGACTAGCACCTGCAATTTGCCTTCTTTAAATTCCTTCAATGCACGGCGACGCGCACCTTGGGTCTTTTCGGAATGAATAACAGCGCCTTCGACTTTATCTTCTTTAAGCGCAGCAATTAGGCGATCAGCTTCTTCGCGGGTGCTGCTAAAGGCCATCACCTGAAACCAATTTTGGCTGCGCAGTAGTTCGATAAATAGCTCATATTTGCGGACTTGATCGACCGGATAAAGCACGTGCTCGACCGTCTCGGCAACCGTATTGCGCTTAGAGACAGCTACGACTTGAGGTCTTACCAGAATTTCTTTGGCGAGAGTGTGCACTTGCGATGTAAGTGTTGCCGAGAAGAACATGATTTGCGGCTTCTTACCCATGGTGGCGAGAAGTTTGCTGATCTCAGCAAGAAACCCCATATCAAGCATGCGGTCGGCTTCGTCGAGAACTAAAAACTCTACTTGTTCTAGCGAAATATTGCCAAGCTCGACGTGCTCAAGTAGACGACCAGGTGTGGCGACAAGAGTGTCGACACCGGCCTTTAGTTTTGCGGCTTGACTCGTGTGCTTAACGCCGCCAAACACCACCTGCGTGGTTAAAGGCAATTGACTACTGTAACTCTTGATGTTTTCTGCAACTTGCTCAGCCAATTCGCGGGTCGGCGCTAAAATAAGTGCCCGAACGTAGCCCGCGCGTGTTGCTCTGGGTTTTTCGGCCATTTGTTGAAGGACGCTTAACCCGTATGCGGCGGTTTTACCCGTGCCGGTTTGCGCCGTCACCAGCATGTCGCGGCCACGACGAGCTGTCGGGATAGTTTGTTCTTGAACGGGAGTGAGTTGCTGATAACCGCATTTTTTTACGGCGTGAAGTATTTCAGGCGCGAGGCCAAGGGCTGCAAAGTTCATAAACTCGTCTTTGTGTGAAAGTTGTCGGCTCGCGCCGAGGACAGTAGTGCCCGTATTTTAGCGTATATCGTGCCGTATCCCTAATAACTCTTCGTCTGGGGCTATTAATAAGCAAATGTGCTATCCTCAGCGGCTTCAAAAAGGTGCGGTATTCACTGACACTTTTGGCAAATGTTAAGTGGTTAAAGAGAAATATGGCAGCTAAACCCGTTTATAAAGTGATCTTTTTAAATCAGAACCAGATTTATGAAGTCTTTTGCTCGGCGATTTATCAAAGCGATATGTATGGCTTTATCGAGATCGAAGAGTTCATATTTGGTGAGCGCAGTCAGCTGTTGGTAGATCCCGCAGAAGAAAAGCTCAAAAACGAATTCGCAGGTGTTAAACGCTCTTATATTCCGATGCACGCAATCGTTCGCATCGACGAAGTTGAAAAAGAGGGCGCTGTTAAAGTGAGTGAAGTGAAGGGCGGTAGCGACAAAATTGCCCAATTTCCCTATGCGGCATTCGCCCCCAACCCTCATTTAAGTGAATAATGTCTTCCAATAAAAAAGCAGGCAATGCCTGCTTTTTTTACGCCCGTCATCGAGTAACGGTAGTGTGAGTAGCAATTAACGGTATTGAATCCGGCTCTTTAAAAACTCAACCACATCGTCAAGTGCGATTTCTTGTTTCTCGCTATCACGGCGACCTTTGTATTCAATGTTGCCGGATTCTAATCCGCGATCACCAATCACGATTCGATGTGGAATCCCCATAAGGTCGATGTCAGCCAGCATGCTGCCTAAACGACCTTTTTCATCATCCATATAGAGCACATCCATGCCTAGCGCTGTGAGTGCGGCGTAAAGTTCTTCACATTTTGCGGCAACGGCGGACGATTTCGCGAGATTGATCGGCACTATTGCCAAATGGAAAGGTGCGATGCTGTCTGGCCAAATGATGCCGGCCTCGTCATGATTTTGTTCAATAGCCGAGGCAACGACGCGAGTGACTCCAATGCCGTAGCAACCCATGATCATGATCTGGTCTTTACCATTTTCGTTAAGCACTTTCGCATTCATTGCTTCTGAGTACTTAGTCCCTAATTGGAAAATGTGCCCGACTTCGATGCCGCGCTTAATTTCGATAACGCCTTTACCGCAGGGACTCGGATCACCAGCGACCACGTTGCGGATATCTTCGATGCGAGTGAGTTTTGCGTCTCGCTCCCAATTGGCGCCTGTGTAGTGGAAGCCGTCTTTATTGGCGCCGCAAACGAAGTCGGCGAGATGAGCTGCACTGCGGTCGACAATTGTTGGAATGTTTAGACCGACAGGTCCGATTGAGCCAAGCGTTAAGCCTAATTCACTTTTGATTCGCTCTTCAGGAGCGAAGGTGAGCGGGCTAGCAACGCCTTCGAGTTTTTCGGCTTTGATTTCATTGAGATCGTGATCGCCACGTAATACCAACGCGATTAAAGGCTGAATTCCTTCTTCACCGGCTTCGCCAAGTACGATCAGGGTTTTCACCGTTTGGCTTGCGTTGATTGATAAAAACTCGGCAACTTCTGCAATGGTACGCGCGTTCGGTGTCGCAACTTCCGTTAATGGTAGAGTCGCGCTTGCCCGCTCACCCTCTGGTGCCAGAGCTTCGGCTTTTTCAATGTTTGCGGCGTAATCGCTTTCGGTACTGAAGGCGATGTCATCTTCGCCGCTGTCTGCAAGAACGTGGAACTCATGCGAAAAGGCGCCGCCGATAGAACCTGTGTCGGCAAGAACTGGGCGGAAGTTCAAACCTAAACGCGAGAAAATATTGCAATAGGTTTGATGCATAACGTCGTAGGTTTCTTGCAGTGATTCACGGGTGAGGTGAAACGAGTAGGCATCTTTCATGATGAATTCACGCGAGCGCATCACGCCAAAGCGGGGGCGAATTTCGTCACGGAATTTTGTCTGGATTTGATAGAAATTGGCTGGCAATTGCTTGTAGCTTTTAATTTCATTACGAATCAGATCGGTGATGACCTCTTCGTGAGTAGGCCCTAGGCAAAATGGACGTTCGTGGCGGTCGGTGAGGCGGCAAAGCTCTGGACCGTATTGTTGCCACCGGCCCGACTCTTCCCATAACTCAGCGGGTTGAACCACTGGCATCAGCACTTCCATTGCGCCTGATTTGTTCATTTCGTCGCGGACAATATGTTCGACTTTACGAAGTATACGAAGCCCCATTGGCAGCCAATTATAAAGGCCCGATGCCATGCGGCGGATCATGCCCGAACGCAGCATAAGTTTATGGCTGATAACCTCAGCGTCGGTTGGGGTTTCTTTGAGCGTAGAAATTAAAAAACGACTAGAGCGCATAATCGAGACTTCTTCTTGGCTATACTGTGGGATTAGAAAAACGTCTATTCTACGGCGGAAGGTCTTGCGGGTATAGCGCAATTAAGGGATTCACCGAGAACTTATTGATGAATTCATAACAAGAATTTAAAGAGAGGGCTTATGTTCAGTTTGCATCCACGTTTGTTGGCAGATTCAGTAATTGT
The DNA here is from genome assembly GCA_051885175.1 of Cellvibrio sp. Classification (GTDB taxonomy): domain Bacteria; phylum Pseudomonadota; class Gammaproteobacteria; order Pseudomonadales; family Cellvibrionaceae; genus Cellvibrio. The sequence goes on along the minus strand of JBJEWS010000010.1, from coordinate 347,893 downwards.
CGGAAAGTTTCCTTTGTCGCTCTTGCTGCTGAGTAAAGACGCTAACTATCCTTGGTGCATCTTGGTGCCTGAGCGGGAAGATATTCGAGAGATTCACCATCTTGACGACGAGGATCAATTGCAGTTGGTGAAAGAGTCTTGCCGACTGAGTGAGGTTATGACCAGTCTTTTTGATGCGCACAAAATGAACGTGGCTGCACTCGGCAACATGGTGCCGCAACTGCACTTGCATCACGTTGCACGATTCACCACTGATGCCGCATGGCCGCAACCCATCTGGGGAAAAGTGCCAGCACTTGATTACGAGCCAGGTGCTTTGGAAGAACGAGTAAAGCGACTTCAATCAGCTTTGGTCGGCGATGATTTTCAGGCGCTTTGAGGCTATAAAAAAACCCGCCGATTGGCGGGTTTTTTCTACTCAGAACTTAAAGTGCAAATTCTTTGAGCTTTTTCAAAGGACGAACTTTAACTGAGGTTGAAGCGGGTTTCGCCTTAAAGGTAGTTTCTTCACCGGTGAATGGGTTGATACCTTTGCGTGCTTTGGTCGCAGGCTTCTTCACAGTGGTAATCTTTAATAAACCGGGTAACACGAACTCGCCTACACCTTTTTTCTTGATGTGGCCTTCGATGATGTTAGATAGCTCATCAAGTACAGACTGAACTTGTTTCTTGCTCAACTCGGTGGCTTCGGCGATCTGGGTAATCATTTGAGTTTTGTTTTGACGCTCGGTGATGGGCTTCACCGCAGCAGGTGCCTTTTTAGCGGCTGGTGCTTTTTTTGCTGGAGCAGCTTTAGTCGCTGCGGCTTTCTTGGCTGGTGCAGCTTTCGCTGCTGGCGCTTTTTTAGCAACCATAATGGGTTCCTTTTCGTTATCGAGAGGTTAGAGCAATTTAGGTTCACTAAGCAGCCGAGGCTAGATTAGTGTGTGAATTTTGCTATGCGTAAAAGCGGTCACTCTCTCGCTTAATCAGCAGTTTACCCATGACAACCAACGCATAGCACACAATCTAGAAGATCATTCCGTTAAGTCAAATCTTCAAATACCCCTATATTTATAGACTCAAATGGCCTCAAATATAGATTGAATCTATATATATCGGATAAAAAACGAATCAGCAAGAAAAAACCAGTGCGGATCGCAAAATTTTATGGTGTTTCTTGGCTTGGAGCACGTCTCATGGTGATATGGGGAATGCCCGCATCCATAAACTCATCGCCCAATGCCTCGAAGCCGAGGATGCGATAAAATTTTTGTCGTGCCGCTTGAGCGTGAAGGAAAATAGCGGAGCTTGCGTCTTCCTTCTCACAAAATTCGACCAGTGATTGAACCAATGAGTGACCAAGCCCCTGACCGCGATAAGGACGAAGCAGCGAAACTCGGCCAATGTGAAACCGGCCAAGTGGGTTATTTTCTTCGATGAGAATACGCGCGCAGCCAATAGGGGCGTCGTCTTCAAGAAGAATAAAGTGAATAGCATCAGCATCGCGACCGTCCCACTCGTCGTGTAGCGGTACTTGTTGCTCTTCGACGAAAACCTGAGTGCGTATCGCCGTCAGTTCGTCTTGATGAGATTCCCAATCGGTTTGAATTATCTGATACACGTGATTGATGTCTTTATTATTGCCAGCTCGGTTGAGCTGGCGGGTTAGCCTTATTCATCAACCAGTAAAGTTTCTTGGTTGATGAGTTGTGAGAGCGCTGCCACGTCGAATGGTTCCGTTAAGAAAGGTTTAACTTGTTCCCAGCTGATCTCTGTTTCGGCACAAATAAGTTCTGCTAAAGGGCGAGAGCAGTTAATCGCTTCGCCGTCGGCAAATAGCATGGTGTCTCCCGATGCATCCGTGTGGAAGGCCACGCGAGCGGCAGGGTGTCTCCAGAGGGCGCAACCTTCTGCTAGTGCCGATTGCCATTGGTCTGCATCGATTTCTTCAGGGGCTTCTTCAACGTGCTCGAGGTATTTGCGTTCGGTCATATATTTGCCAAACCATACCGCAAGACGATCATCGGTGAAGTGTTCGTTGAGAATGTCCCGAATTTGGTCAATTGCGTCGGAACGAATTTCACCGGGATTCTCTTGGACTTTTAGATAGGGATCACTGAAGCGTTTGTCATCGACGATATCGAGAGCGATTTCTTGACCGGCCTCGGCCACGATATCGGCGTGACTTGGAGCGCGGAAACCAATGGAGTAGGTCATGCAATCATCGCCGACTGCTTCACCCCAATGAGCGATTCCTGGTGGTATATAAAGCATATCGCCGGGCCCGAGTACCCATTCGTCGGTGGTGTGAAATTCGCTCAGAATTTTTAACCGAGTACCCTCAACACGAGGAGAGTTGTTATCGCACATTTGGCCGAGTTTCCAACGGCGCTCACCCAAACCCTGCAATAAAAACACATCGTAATAATCGAAATGAGGGCCTACGCCACCTTCATCAGGAGCGTAGCTGATCATTAAGTCGTCGAGTCGCCAATTGGGGATAAAACGGAAGTAGTCTAAAAGTTCATTAACTTCCGGAACAAATTGATCGACCGCCTGAACCAGAAGCGACCAGCGCTTAGCGGGCAGTTTGGTGAAAATTTCTTCATCAAATGGGCCGTTGAGCAGTTCCCAAGGGGTTTTTCCATTTTTGATAATAATGCGCGACTCTACATCATCTTCAAGCGCCAAGCCGGCAAGCTCGTCAGGTGACAGGGGAGATTCGAAGTTAGGAAACGCATTGCGAATCAATAAAGGTTTCTTCTGCCAGTAATCGCGAAGGAATTCGTCGATACTGATATCGCCTAAGTGCGTAAATGGCATTGGCATAATCATTTTCTCGCTAAAAAGTGCAAAAAAGGGCTCTAGGAGCCCTTTGAATTTTTAAATCGCTTTCGCTTGAGCGATGGCGTTTCCGATGTAGTTGGCTGGTGTTAGTTCGCGTAAACCTGCCTTTGCATCTTCAGGAATATCGAGGGACTCGACGAACTGAACCATGAGTTCTTTGGTGATTGCTTGTCCGCGAGTCAGTTCTTTAAGTTTTTCGTAAGCGCCTTCCACATTGTAGCGGCGCATCACGGTTTGAATCGGCTCGGCTAAAACTTCCCAAGCGTTGTCTAAATCCTCGGCTAGACGGCTTGGATTGATCTCGAGCTTGCTAATGCCTTTGAGTGTAGACCCATAAGCAATCATGCTATAACCGAATCCAACACCCATATTGCGTAATACGGTCGAGTCGGTGAGGTCACGCTGCCAGCGAGAGATCGGTAATTTTTGTGCAAGGTGGGTGAAGATTGCGTTGGCGATACCGAGATTACCTTCAGAATTTTCAAAATCGATTGGGTTAACCTTGTGCGGCATGGTTGAAGAGCCAATCTCACCCTTGACGGTTTTTTGTTTGAAGTAACCGAGCGAAATATAGCCCCATACGTCACGATCGAAGTCGATCAAAATGGTGTTGAAACGGGCAATAGCATCGAACAGTTCAGCAATGTAATCGTGTGGTTCGATTTGCGTGGTGTAGGGGTTCCAAGTCAAACCGAGTGACGTCACAAAGGCTTCGGCATTGGCTTGCCAGTCGATGTTGGGGTAAGCCGATAAGTGCGCGTTGTAGTTACCAACTGCACCGTTGATTTTGCCTAAGAGTTCAACGCTCTCCACCGCTTTTATTTGGCGGCGAAGGCGAGCGGCAACGTTGGCCATCTCTTTGCCAACGGTTGTTGGTGATGCGGTTTGCCCGTGAGTGCGCGATAACATAGGCACTTCGGCGTAACTATGGGCGAGATTGACGATAGCATCAACAATGGCTTTGGCATCGCTCAAAAATACATTGCGACCGTCGCGAAGCATTAAACCGTGAGACAAGTTATTAATGTCTTCACTGGTGCACGCAAAGTGAACAAATTCTAAGACTGCTTCGAGTTCGGCATTGCCAGCAAATTTATTTTTTAAAAAGTATTCAACGGCTTTTACATCGTGATTGGTTGTCTTTTCGATGTCTTTGATTGCTTGCGCATCAGTTTCCGAAAACTCGGCGACAATGCTGTCCAAGAAAGCGTTGGTTTCGGCCGAAAAAGCGGGAACTTCGTTAATCTCTGGGTGACGAGCCAGTTGTTGTAACCAGCGAACTTCAACCTCAACGCGGCAGCGAATTAAGCCGAACTCACTGAAAATACGGCGCAGGGCAACCGTTTTGCTACCGTAGCGGCCGTCAACAGGAGAAATGGCATTGAGCCCCGTAAGAGTGTTGAATGAGTTATCCATCGTAGTTCCTAGATCAATCTAAAGTTAGTCAAATGTAATTGAGCGAAATATCAGTTCGAAAGTTGAGACAAGAGTTGGTCAACGGTTTGTGCAATCTGTTTGCGATTTAATAAAAACTGAAGGCGACTACCGCCGTTCTGGCGCCAAAGAATCGCCGAGCGAACCGCGCTAAATAAAAGCGCACGAATTTGGTTGGCGATTCTTGATTGCTGTAAGTAGTTGTAATTTCCAGTGACTTGAATACGGTAGGTGAATTTACTCAGCGTCTCGGAATAAAGATCGGCGATGTTGCCGATCACGTTATCGTGCGTCTCGCCAAAATGAGTCACTTGACCATTCACCTGTTGAAGACGGCTAGCAATAAGCCCAAGCATATCGTCGCGGGCCATCAACTTTTTTTGCAGAATGAAAATGCCGAGTGTATAGCGAGTCGCTTCGGGATGTGCCTTATTGGCGCTATCGAGAATGTCGCGAAGGGCCTCAAGGCCAATGCGCAAGCTGTTTACATCACTCCCATAGACATCGAGAGTCGATGCTGGTGAGAGATCGAGTACGCTTCGCACACAAACTTTAAGAGCATCATCCGAGATGCTGCCAGTGTTGGCGACTTGATTGACCAATACACAAGCCTGAAGCGTACCTGCCAAAGAAAGGGTTATGTCTGTCCAGTTTTTACTCACAATCAATCCCGTTTACAAATGGCTTAACGATTTTCGGTTGATTCAATAACGGCCCCACCTAGGCATGTATCGTCGTGGTAGAGCACGAGCGACTGACCGGGCGTGACTGCGCGTTGTGGCTCGTCGAAGAGCACGGCTAAATCACCGTTATCTAATATGGTCACGGTGCACGCTTGATCGGCTTGGCGGTAGCGAGTTTTCGCCGTACAGCGGAATTCTGAGGTCGCTGGCGCTCCGTTAATCCAGTGCGTTTGCGACGCGGTCAGGAAGTTAGTGTAGAGCAGGGGGTGATGTGTGCCTTGTACGACTACTAATACGTTGCGATCGAGATCTTTTTGCGCGACGAACCAAGGCTCTTCATTCGCGCCCTTTACGCCACCTATACCTAGCCCCTGACGTTGCCCAATGGTGTGATACATGAGCCCCGAGTGAGTGCCGATCACGGTGCCATCGGGCGTTTGAATGTCGCCGGGTTGAGCAGGAAGATACTGGCTTAGAAAGTCCTTAAAGCGGCGCTCGCCAATAAAACAGATACCGGTACTGTCTTTTTTGCTGGCTGTGACCAGCCCGTACTCCTCGGCAATGCGTCGTACTTCGGGCTTTTCGAGTTCGCCCACGGGAAATAGAGTGCGCGCAAATTCTGCTTCGCCGACTGCATGAAGAAAATAGCTTTGATCTTTATTCGGGTCTAATCCTTTGAGCAGATATGTTTTGCCCTCGCGATCGGCTCGACGAACATAGTGGCCGGTTGCGATTAAATGGCCGCCCAACATGGTGGCGTATTCCATGAATACTTTAAATTTAATTTCACGGTTACACAGAATATCGGGGTTGGGGGTGCGGCCCGCTTTGTATTCTTCAAGGAAATGCTCGAAAACATTGTCCCAGTATTCGGCGGCAAAATTAGCAGTATGTAGTTTAATACCGAGCTTATCGCAAACCATCTGTGCGTCGGCCAAATCGGCCTTAGCTGTGCAATACTCACTGCCGTCGTCTTCGTCCCAGTTCTTCATGAAAAGGCCTTCGACACGGTAGCCTTGCTGCAAGAGTAGAAGGGCGGAAACGGAGGAGTCGACTCCCCCAGACATTCCAACGATGACTAATGGCTTAACTTCGGACATAGGACACACTGACACGTTAGGTGAAAACCGGCATTTTACTCTTCATTGCCCAAGAGTGCCAATGCGATGGGTGGGTGCCAAGGCCTTGGCGACGCCGATGAAAGGGCTATCCGGCAATCACGTCTAATGGGTAGCGTGCGCCATTGAGATATTGCTCGACGATCTGCAGTGTCATGGGGCTGCGCAATTCATCTTTACGTTGGCGGAGCTCGTCAATCGTTAGCCACTGTGGCCCTATGATGCCCTCGTCGAGCGGTAGGTCAGGGTGATGTTTTATCGGCCGAGCAATAAAGGTGACGCGACAGTAAGTCACTTGATTTCGAGGTGCCGTGTAGAGATGCACGCCAACGGCACCAGTCAGTTCCACCTCCCAGCCGGTCTCTTCTAAAGTTTCGCGTATGGCGGCTTCTCGAAGCGTTTCGTTAGCCTCAAGATGACCCGCTGGCTGATTGAATACTCGTGCACCATCGGCATTCTCGTATACCATCAAGAAACGCCCGTCATCTTCCACGATGGTGGCCACTGTTACGTGAGGGGCAAACGTCATAGCCAATTCCTATTCAATACAATGTTAATAATAACGACATCAAAGGGTGATACTAGAGTGCGAAGCCTCTAAAAGCTATGACTAATGCTACTTTCTAATCCTCAGTGAAATCATTAATATCGGCTGCTTTCTGGACCAACCGTATTATCCACAATAAACCACCTCAATAGGATTTAGGTGATCTATGACTCTACAGCGTAAATCCCGCTCTCTTTTTATAAATTTGCTCCTTGGATTCGGACTGACTTTCGCTATAGCCGCTGTATTGGGATCGATAAAAGCCACCCAAATAGGAACGCTAATCTCTACCTTTGCTAGCGCACCTGAAGAGACGGCAACTGTGTCGGCCTTCACTGTGGCCTATCAAGATTGGCCTAACAGTTATCGCGGAGTCGGTACTGTCGAGGCGCAAGAAGGGATCACCATCGCCGCTGAAGTGGCAGGGCGTGTAAAAAAAATCGCGTTTAAATCTGGCGATTGGGTGCCAGCGGGCGCTGTGCTGATCGAACAAGAGTTAGGAAACGAAGCAGCGCTGCTTAAATCGGCGCAAGCGCGGTTGCAACTCGCTCAAAGCAATTACGAAAGAATGTTGGAGCTTCGTAAAACTAACACGGTTTCTCAAGCGCAATTGGACGAAGCCACTCAGCAGCGCGATTCGGCGCGTGGCGAAGTCGACAACTTAAAAACCACTTTAGAAAAGAAAATTGTGCGCGCGCCTTTCGCTGGAAAGGTGGGATTGCGTCAAGCCGATTTAGGACAAGATTTGCAAGTGGGTTCACCCATTGTCACATTACAGGCGACTAATCGTGTGAGAGTCAATTTGAGTGTGCCGCAAGATTGGCTGCGACAAATGAAAAATGGGCAGCAAGTAAAAGTTTTTCCTTCGCAAGATAAAACACAATTTGTAACGAGTGAAATCACCGCGATTGCCGCCGAGCTTAATCCTAAAAGCCGTAATGCCTTGGTACAAACCTATGTCGATAACTCCCAAGGTTGGTTTATTCCCGGCATGGCCGTGACTACGGAAGTCACCTTGTCTGAGCCGGAACGCATTTTATCGATTCCCTCTACTGCCATTATTTATGCCACATTCGGCGATACGGTTTTTGTGTTAGATGAAGATGAAGGCGGCACCGCTGAGGTCTATCGAGCACGCCAGCAATTCATCCGCCTTGGAAAAAGTCGCGGTGATTTTGTTGAAGTTTTAGATGGCCTTAAAGAGGGCGACAAAATAGTTAGTGCGGGGGCTTTTAAACTCCGTGCCGACATGCGAGTAGTTTTGGGCGAAAAGCCGCAGCTTGATTACTCCCTTGATCCTCAGCCCATCGACAACTAATTCACGGACGAGCAACCGAACATGAAATACACCGATATTTTTATTCGACGCCCGGTTTTGGCAATTGTCGTCAGCTTATTGATTTTAATTTTAGGAATACAAGCCGCGTTTAATTTGTCTGTGCGCCAGTTTCCTCGAAGCGATGTAGCGGTTGTCACTATTCAAACCATCTATGTGGGCGCTAACGCGGAATTGGTACGAGGCTTTATTACCACGCCTATTGAGCGTGCTGTTGCCTCGGCCGAAGGAATCGACTACATCGAATCTCAAAGCGTGATGGGCATGTCTACCATCAATGTTCATCTGCGACTCAATTACGATCCACTTAAGGCCATGACGGAAATCTCGGCCAAAGTGAATCAAGTTCGCGGCGATTTACCGCCCGAGGCCGAAGTACCGGCGATTAACGTCACCACGGCCGACTCGGCATTTGCGGCGGCGTACATTACATTTAACTCCGAGATTTTGGATCAGAACCAAATTACCGAATACTTGACGCGATTGGTTCAGCCGCGTTTAACCGCCGTTGCCGGTGTGCAAAAAGCCGAAGTTTTAGGTGGTCGAACATTTGCCATGCGTATCTGGCTTAAGCCCGAAAAAATGGCCGCATTCGGTGTGACCCCCTTGCAGGTGCGCCAAGCACTCGCGGCCAATAACGTGCAAGCAGCCATCGGGCAAACTCGTGGAAGTTACACTCAAGTTAATCTTCGAGCCGATACGGACCTAAAATCGGTGGAAGATTTTAATCGACTGATTGTCCGTGACGATGATGATGGCATTGTGCGTTTAGCCGATATCGCCGACGTAGTCTTGGGAGCCGAGAACTACGACTCAGTGGTCACTTATAGTGGTGAAACGGCGGTATTTATGGCGCTCTGGGTATCGCCGACGGCCAACTCACTCGACGTGATGGAGCGGGTTCACAAAGAAATCGCAGTACTAAAAACTGAGATGCCGACGGGCCTTGACGTCACGGTTGCTTACGATTCCACGGAATATATTGCCGCTGCGATTGATGAAGTAGTCAAAACGCTGATCGAAACACTCATCATCATTATTATCGTAATCTTTTTGTTTTTGGGCTTTAGTCGTTCGGTCATCATTCCTTTGCTGGCAATCCCGCTGTCGTTAGTGGGGGCGTTTTTTATCATGCAGGTGTGCGGATTCTCGCTTAACTTACTAACGCTGTTATCGATTGTACTTTGCGTTGGATTAGTAGTGGACGATGCCATCGTGATGGTGGAAAACATCGAGCGCCACATTGAAGAAGGCTTGTCTCCTTATAAGGCGGCAATTGTCGGTGCTCGTGAGTTGGCAGGGCCGATTATCGCCATGACAGTCACGCTCGCATCGGTTTACGTTCCGATCGGTATTCAAGGCGGCCTTACCGGTACTTTGTTCCGTGAGTTTGCGATTACGCTTGCGGGGGCAGTGACGGTCTCGGCGATCGTGGCCATTACACTTTCGCCTATGCTGGGTTCTCGCATGCTCAAACAAGAAAAGAGTCGCCCCGCGCCTTTGGAAAAACCTTTTGCGAAATTCCGCGATTGGTACGCGTCCACGCTCATTGTACAGTTGCAAAATCGCCCTGCGCTTTATGTTATCTGGATCACGCTTGCGATTTTTTGTATTCCGCTTTACGTCATGTCGACTAAAGAATTGGCACCTACTGAAGATCAGGGGATTATTTTTGGCATAGTCGAAACCCAAGCGAATTCGAATGTAGATCAATCGGTTTACTACGCGAATCAAGTAAATGAAGCATTACTAAGTGCCGAAGAATCCTCCTTTAATTTCCAAGTGAATCTTCCTACAGGTGGTTTTTCCGGTTTGGTGTTAACGCCTTGGGCTGATCGGGAGCGTTCGGTTCATGAAGTGCTGAAAGATATTCAAGCGGAGCTCGATACTATTTCAGGTACTAAGGTCTTGGGAATTGTGCCACCAGCATTACCGGGTGGTGGTCAATTCCCAGTTGAATTCGTGTTGGCCTCGACAGCTGATATTAAAGAAGTTTACGACTATGCGATCCAACTGCAAAAAGTATTAATGGAATCGAAAAAATTTCATTTCACAACTATCGATGTAAAAGTCGATCAGCCAGATTATCAGCTCGTCGTTGATAAAGAACGCGTTGCCGATTTAGGTTTGACACTTCAACAAGTGACGGCGGATTTAGGCACTCTGCTCGGTGGCGGATACGTCAATCGATTCAGTATGGAAGGCCAAAGTTACAAAGTGATTCCACAGGTTAAGCGCGAGAACCGTTTAACGCCCGAAAATCTTCGTGAGTTGTACATCACAGGGCCTGAGGGCGAGCTTATTCGCGTGGATCAAATCGCATCCTTAACGCATTCCACTGAGCCTCGCAGTATTAATCGTATGCAGCAATTAAATGCCGTGAAAATCAGTGGCGTCGCTGGCGTTGGTTTAGCGGAAGCGCTTGAGCTCGTGCAAACGGAAGCGGAAAAAATATTGCCTAAGAGTTACACCATCGATTACACCGGTGAATCTCGACAGTTGATTCGTGAAGGCAATAGTTTTATTCCTGCGTTCAGTCTTGCACTGTGCATGATCTTTTTAGTGCTTGCGGCGCAATACAATAGTTTCCGTGATCCTTTGGTGATTCTCGCCGGCTCTGTGCCATTGGCAATGTTTGGTGCACTTATTTTTACCTTCTTGCATATGCCAGCAGGGATGCCATTCTTCACCAATGGTTTTACCAGTACGCTCAATATTTATTCGCAGGTCGGGTTAGTGACCCTTATGGGGCTTATTGCGCGAAACGGAATTTTGGTTGTGGAATTTGCCAATAAGTTACAAGAACAAGGTAAGGAAAAGCTGGAAGCAATTACCGAAGCAGCGGTGATTCGTTTGCGCCCTGTGATGATGACCAGTGTGGCTACTATCGCCGGTCATACGCCGCTTATTTTTGCGACGGGTCCAGGCGCCGAAGCACGCAACTCAATTGGTATTGTTCTCGTGCTGGGAATGACCATCGGAACGATATTTACATTGTTTGTATTGCCTGCCGTTTATATGTTGCTAGCAAAAAATCACAAAGAGGATAAATCTTTGGATCATGAGTTTGAAGTCGAGAGCACGCCCACTTCAACTCAGTTGTAATTGATGCAGGCATTGCGCCTGCCAATGAGGTAAAGCATGAATCTAGAAATCAAACAGGCGGTCGATAATGTTATCGAGCCTGTTACAGGAAAAACACTCGGTGAACTCGGAGCGGTGAAACACTTCGAGTTAGTTGACCATCAATTAAATGTCGAGGTCGAACTCGGCTTTCCCGCGAAAGGTATTTATCAAGCGTTGGCTGAATCGATTCATGCGTCGGCGAAAGCCTTCGATGAAATTGAAAATGTCGTCGTCGATATTCAAAGTCAAATCGAGGCTGCGCCTACTACCCACGAACAGACCATCATGGGAGTGAAAAATATCATCGCTGTTGCATCTGGCAAGGGTGGTGTGGGCAAATCGACTACGTCGGTGAATATTGCCTTGGCACTTGCAGCGGAGGGCGCGCGTGTTGGCATTCTTGATGCGGATATTTACGGGCCAAGTCAGCCACATTTGTTGGGGGTGGGTGAACGTCGTCCTGAAGTCACGACAGTCGACGGCAAGCAGATGATGCTTCCTATAGAGGCATTAGGCATTCAATCGATTTCTATGGGTTATCTTGTTACCGAGCAAACTCCCGTAATGTGGCGCGGACCAATGGTAAGCGGTGCTCTACAACAGTTATTGGCGCAAACGGCTTGGCAATCGCTCGATTATTTAATTATCGATATGCCGCCTGGTACCGGAGATATCCAAATTACGCTCGCACAAAAAGTGCCTGTGACAGGTTCCTTGATTGTTACCACACCGCAAGACTTAGCCTTGTTAGATGCGAAAAAAGCCGTGGAAATGTTTCACAAAGTCCATGTGCCAGTATTAGGTGTTGTTGAAAATATGTCGGTGCATGTTTGCAGCAAATGCGGACATGCAGAACCCATTTTCGGCGAGGGTGGTGGTAAGAGTATCGCCGATGATTATGAGGCGGATTTTTTAGGTGCTTTACCACTCAATTTATCAATCAGATTGGATGCGGATGCGGGCTTGCCGAGTGTCGCGAAAGATCCCGAATCTCACATCAGTTCGATCTATCGCGAGGTTGCAAGAAAACTTGCTGCAAATTTGTGGTTGCGAGCTAAAAATTCGTCTGCACCTTTGTCGATCGAAATTTCCGACGACTAAGACGATCAAAACGCAACAACAAAAAAAGCCACTTTCGTGGCTTTTTTTGTATGCGAAAGAAAAACTTAAACTTGTTTTAAGTCTAACCCTAATGCTTCGATGTCCGATTTGTTTCCTGCGTGGGTGACTAGCGCAACGCTTGCTTTTGCTTTGTCTAAATAGGTTGCAGTAACTCGCTTTAGGTCTTCAAGTGTCACGCCTATCACACGATTGCGAAAACGTTCGCGCTTCTCTCGCGTGCGACCAAATAACTCCGCTTGGTAAGTTGATTTCGCCTCTCCAGCGGGTGAGCCGGGTTTATCGATACTACCCACGACACCTAAGATTGCTTCTTCGAGTGACTGTTCGGTGTGATCGTGACTTAACATCCAGTCTATGGCTGCATCGAAGTCGGTTAAGGTTTCGGTTAAACGAGGATCGCGGTAAGAGTAAAACCGAAACGCGGCACTGTTGTTGTCTTGGCTGGCACCGCCGCCGTAAGCACCACCTTGTTCCCGAATAGCGCGATGCAAAAAGCCATTTCGTAAAAAACCGCCGAGTACGGTTAACGCTGCGGCATCGGGATGATCGAGCGGTACACTGGGGTAAGCTTTCGCTACAAAGTTGACTTGGGTGTTAGTGATCCAGGCCTCGGCGACTTTATGGCTAACCGGTTCAAGGTCGAAGCATTCGAAACCTTGAGCAACGTAATAATTTTCCGGCCAAGTCTGTGCGACATCTTGGCGATATTGTTCGAGTTTTTCTTTTTCACCAACTAGCAAAAATTGCTTGGGCGATTGCGCGATTAATTGGTGGATTTCGGCCAGTTCATCACAGAACTGTACAAGGTAGTCTTTGTCGTTGAGTGAGTTATCTAAGGCTTTAACCCATGCAATGCCTTTAAGTCCGCCCAGCTCGTGAGCCACCTTTGCCGAAGGACTCATGCCCGCGCAAGCAGCGGTCATGGCAAGACCGTGACCATTGCCAGTAATACTTTGTTCACGACGGGTTCGATTTTGAGTCACTAATTCGCGAATTCGATCGTGCTCATTAAAAGATACCGAATCGAGCGTAGCTTTCATGAGCTGATTCATTGACAGACTGTTTCGGCTCAATGCGCGTGATGACAAGGTGAAATAGGCATCGATAGCTTGAACATCATCACTATCACCGCGAATGGTTGAAAATCCGTTAAGACTTCCAACTACTTCCGATTGCCATAATTGAGTTTCCAGATAACTTTTTCCGGCAACGCCAAGCTCAGTTAAACAGATGCAATAAAAAGGCAATAGCTGTAATTGGCGTTCAGTTAATGCCGGCAATTTGAAATTGATTTGCTGGTATACCAAACCGTTGGTGCCGGCTTCGTAGCATCGCAGCGGATAACCATTTAATGTTTCGCGCGAGCCTTCGGTGTAGTGAAGCCCCGGTGGAATATCTGGGATGCCAACTTTGGGTAAAATCGTTTCATCATCGATTTGCTGTTGACGCTCTTGTAATGCTAAGGCTTGATCGATAACAGCTTGTTTCTCCTCGTCAGTCATGGCTGCTTTTTTCGCGGCGAGCTGAGCGACTTCGGCAGCCTGAGCGCGAGCACTCATTTGTGTATCGGGCGTCATTAACAGTCGTACACGATGCGGGTTGTCGATGAGCCATTTGCGCGCGGTTTTTTGAATAAATTCTGGGTCCCTCACTTTTTCACGTAAGCTATTAAGTGCTCGATCCAAATCGAGCAGTGCGACGGCATCGCCTCGATGAGTCGCTGCGGTTAAGGCTGTTAAAATTAATTGCAGACCGTAAGGGTAGCCATCGCCACCCACTTCGCGTTGCGACAATTCAAGTTGATGTAATGAGGCTTCGACCTGATCTTGAGGAACACCTTCTTCGGCGACCTTGGTTAAAGTCTCTATGATCATGGCTTCGATATTATCGGCATCGGCGGGATCGCAACCTTCCAAACCGCAAACGAAAGCAAGTTCTTTTGAAGAGTCATCCAGTCCGCATAAGGGCGAAGGAGCATCGCCAAATTCGCTCGTCTCAAGTGCTTGTTGCAACGGTGAGGCGCTATTGTCGAATAAAATATTTGAGAGCAGTTGCGCTTCGAGTGTTTCGTCGAGGTTGGTGGTTTTGCCAAGCAACCATGCCATCACTACATGCGCTTTACGTGGGCCGTTGTCTTCTTCGGTGATTGGATAAGACTCCTGAACTCGAACAGGAGCGAAATAGCGCTTCTCATCGGGAACAGCGATGGTTTTATCAAGGCGAGAAAATTTGCTTAGCGCCTGCTCTTCAAAAGTGGTTTGAAGTTCGCCTACTGGAATATTTCCGTAGGTCATAAAAATTGCGTTACTGGGATGGTAATGAGTCTCGTAAAACTCTTTAAGCTGCTCGTAAGTTAAATCGGGAATGTGTGCAGGATCGCCACCAGAGTTGTGGTGATAAGTGGTTGTCGGGTAGAGGTATTTACACAGCGTGTGCCACAACTGCGAAGGGACCGAACTCATAGCGCCCTTCATTTCATTAAACACAACGCCTTTGTAGACTAAATCCGATTCGGGATTAGTCGTCTCCGCAAATTCGACGCGGTGACCTTCTTGAGCGAAATCTAAAGGATCGAGGCGCGAGAAAAACACAGCGTCGAGGTATACGTTAAGAAGGTTGTTGAAGTCTTTTCGGTTTTGACTAGCGAAGGGGTAGGCCGTCCAATCGGAGCTGGTGAAGGCGTTCATAAAAGTGTTAAGTGAACGTCGAACCATCATAAAAAAGGGGTCGCGAACTGGGTATTTCTCACTTCCGCAAAGTGCCGTGTGCTCAAGAATGTGGGCAACGCCGCGAGAATCTTCCGGTACTGTACGAAGAGCCACGAGAAAAACGTTTTCTTCGCTATCGCAGGCGAGGTGCAAATGCTGCGCACCAGTCTTTTTGTGGCGATATTCTTCGAGCGTCAGGTTCAAGGATGCCAATGGATGTTTGCGGATAAATTCGAAAGCCGGATGCGTCATAAATCCTCTTGATTCTGTAGTTTGGGCGCAGCGTGCGGATAGAAACTCGCCAAATGATCGATGTATGCGCCAAATGCATTAATTAAAGGCTGAAAATTTTGTTCAGGTGCCAAGTTTGAAAGGGCGTAACAAGTTGCTTCGAACGTCGATAACTGGTGCTCGCCATCGGCCTTGCGGATTCGGTACTGACTTGGCGGAATCTCATCGAGACTGAGTCTGGCTAATCCTTGAAGCGGCCGATTGAGATACAACATTTTTCGGCTTTTACGCCAGGTTGCATCAATCACGACAAGTAAAACCTGTTTAGGATCGATATCACTGGGTAATTCAGGTGGACTCTCAAGACCAAGGCTTTTGGCATCGGTCGTTGGTGGATAGAGTAATAATGGTGTCAATCCGCGAGAGTACAAGGTGGAGTGTAAAAATGTTTCGGAAAAGATCTCCCCAACGAAGGTTTGGCTGTTTTTCAAGCACTTGCCAAGAAGTCCGGCTGTATTCTTTGCGTTTTTGACTTCGCTTGGGTGCTGCAAAATGAGAATTCGCGAAATGTTATCGATCGAGACTACAAATTGACAAAAACAGCGGGCTTTAACTTGTCCGCAGGCCTCGCAGTGACGGTTACTCACCACAATCACTCCTCGACGAGGGCACCATAAGTGGAATGTCGTGTGCGGCTATTCCTAAACTTTCGTAAAAAATTGTTGTTTCGGGAAAGTGGTTGCTAATAAGTAAATCTTTTTGCGGGCGGTTTAATTTCTTAATGGCGTATTCGCGCTGGCTGGCAAGACTTCGGTTATTCGCCTGTTCCAGTAATGCAAATGCGATAGGCTTGTTGGTGCGAAAATATTTGGCACCCGTGCGGCTTGTACGATGTTCTAGGAATCGGCGTAGCGGATCGGTTGTGATCCCCGTGTAAAAATGATCGGTATCTGTCAAAATCATATAGACCCACCAGTTCATTGTGCCTACCTTAAGCCATCACATTCGATAGATTTGATGGCGCCAGTGTACCAAATTCCCATTGTTTATCTGAGTTTTATCAATCATGGCCAAACAGGACATTTCTCAAGATCGTAACTTTGATGATCTTGCTCACCGATTTGCGCGGAAAATTTACGGAAGTCTTAAAGGGGACATTCGCTTAGCGGTAGTCGAGCGGGATCTGCGTGAGCATAGTGAAATACTGTCTGAAGACTGTTCGGAACCTTTGTTAATTCTCGATGCGGGTGGAGGGCAAGGGCAATTTTCGCTGGGACTTGCCGAGCGTGGGCATCGCGTAGTGATTTGCGATATTTCAAGTGAGATGTTGGCATTAGCAAAAGAGCAAGTCGATGTAAAAGGCTTGCATGACCGAGTCACACTATTGCATTGTTCGCTTCAAGAAGTGGGGCAGAAACTGCTTGATATAGGGTGGGGTGAGCCGCGCTTTGACTTGGTTATCTCTCATGCTGTGATGGAGTGGTTAAAGAATCCAGAAGATCTGTTGCCTCATTTGCTCAGATATTTAAAAGACGACGGCTATCTATCGTTAATTTTTTATAATGTTCACTCGTTGATCTTTAAAAACTTATTGCGAGCAAATTATCGAAAGGTCGCCACTAACGATGTGCGCGGCTACAAAGGAAGCCTCACGCCTATTAACCCAATCGACCCATCTCACGTATTGCGATGGGTTGACGAGTTGCCTTTAGAGCTCTTGGCATATAGCGGGATTCGCGTATTCTACGACTACATCTTAGATGCGGAAACGGCTCGACAAACACCCGATGAAGCCATCGAGATGGAGTTGCGCTTTTCTCAAATTGAACCCTACCGTTCGCTAGGCCGCTATCAGCATTTATTATTAAAGCGTAAACATCATGCTGTTTGATCGAGCTCTTCGAGCAGTCGATCACGCGCGCGATTGAGTTGTGCCGCGAGATAATCATTTCCGCCGCGGTCGGGGTGAAGTTTCTGCATAAGAGTTTTGTAGACAGACTCAATATCTTCTCTGCTCGCATTCAATGAAACACCTAATATAGCGCGAGCCTCGTCGAGCGACATGGAAGACGATTTACTCTCTTCGGGGGCAGCTTTGTTCTCGAACGAGCGACTTATATATCGTTCTGCAATTATGTGAAATAACAGTTTTCCAAGCGGTAGCAATAACCCCAACAAGGCGCCGACCCAGTGCATGCGTCCGGTAATAATTAAAAAAAACAAAATGAATAAGGTTACTGCTATTCCCAATCGCCAATAACCCCTACGCCGCGCGGCGACAGGCGCGTTTTGCAAATTGCGCAAAACCAGTACAAAGACGGTGACCAGAATAATTAGGGTTATGAGTTGGATCATAGAATCTTCATTCCGTCGTAATTGTGAAAGAGTGCGAGTCTATCCTAAAGCCAGTTTAAGCGCGAATAGCGGTATTTTGCGGTATAATCCTTGGTATTTTATTGCACGAATATTATAGGAAAGTCGCTATGACGCATGGTTCAGATACGCTGCGCCGTTTGCCCGCTGAATGGGAACCGCAAGACGCGATATTGCTCACGTGGCCCCACCACAAGACCGATTGGAACTGGATTTTAGAAGACGTAGTCGCGCTTTATGAAGCATTGGCCACTGTCATTGCAGATTTTGCCGATGTCATCATTGCGGCGCCGGCCGATGCTATTGATTCAATTCGCGAAAATCTCATCGCGATGGAAGCGCCCATTGATTACATTTACTTTTATCCCTGTGAAAGCAACGATACATGGGCTCGCGACCATGGTCCTATCACCGTTCAAGAAGGTGAGCGGTTCCGTTTGCTGGATTTTAAATTTAATGCCTGGGGCGGAAAATTCGCCTATGAGCTAGACGATAAAATTACTCGACGCTTGCACGAACAGGGGGCTTTTCCTCTTGCTGAACTTGACGAGCAGGACTGGATTTTAGAGGGCGGCGCAATCGAGAGCGACGGCAAGGGCACTCTTATGACTACGTCACAATGTTTGCTCAATCCTAATCGCAACCCTGGATTAACCAAGGCGGAAATCGAGAGCCGTTTGAAGACAGCCTTTGGTGTGCGAAAAATAAACTGGATCGATCATGGCTTTTTGGAGGGTGATGACACCGATAGTCATGTCGACACCTTAGCTCGCCTTTGCCCGAACAACGTTATCGTTTATACCGCTTGTGACGATGAGTCCGATCCTCATTTCGAAGCGCTCAAGCGGATGGAAGAAGAGTTGAAAATCTTCACTGACGCTGATGGTGAGCCCTATACGCTCATGCCTCTACCATGGCCCGGCCCAGTTCTAAATGATGACGACGAGCGGCTACCAGCCACTTATGCCAATTTTTTAATTGTGAATGAAGCGGTTTTGGTTCCCATCTATGGGCTGCCGACTGACGAGGATGCCTTGGAAGTTGTTATGCAGGCTTTCCCAGGCTACGAAATTATGGGTATTCCTTGTAATAGTTTGATTGAGCAGGGCGGTAGTTTGCACTGCATTACGATGCAAATTCCTGAAGGTGTTTTGGAGCCAGCTTATGAGTTATAAATCTGTCACTCCCGCAAAAATTCTTAAGGTTGGTATTGTGCAGCAGGCTAATACCGCCGATTTAGATGCGAATATGAGTAAATCGATCGCTGAAATCCGTAAAGCAGCCCAAAAGGGTGCTGAGCTTGTGGTGCTTCAAGAGCTTCATCGTGGGCTATATTTCTGCCAGCAAGAAAATACGGCTATCTTCAATCAGGCCGAAACTATCCCCGGCCCGTCTACAGATGTATTAGGTGCCTTGGCGAAAGAGCTTGGCATTGTCATTGTGGCTTCTTTATTTGAGAAGCGCGCTACTGGTCTTCATCACAATACGGCGGTAGTGTTAGAGAAAGACGGTAGTATCGCGGGTAAGTATCGGAAAATGCACATCCCCGACGATCCGGGCTTTTATGAGAAGTTTTATTTCACGCCTGGTGACATGGGCTTCGAACCGATAAAAACCTCGGTGGGAACGCTGGGGGTTTTAGTGTGTTGGGATCAGTGGTTCCCCGAAGCTGCGCGTTTGATGGCCATGGCTGGCGCTGAGCTACTAATTTATCCCACTGCGATAGGTTGGGATCCTACTGACGATCAAGATGAAAAGAATCGCCAGCGTGATGCTTGGACGACTATTCAACGCGCACATGCGATCGCTAACGGTGTTCCTGTTGTGAGCGTGAATCGGGTGGGGCACGAGGCCGATCCATTAGGTGGCGATGGAATCGATTTTTGGGGTAGTAGCTTTGTCACAGGCCCGCAAGGCGAATTTTTGTATCGCGCATCTACGGATTGTGAGGAGACACAGGTAGTTGATGTGGACTTGGCTCGTAGCGAAGACGTCAGAAGAATTTGGCCGTATCTACGCGACCGCCGAATAGACCATTACGGCGACCTATTAAAAATTTATCGCGATTAGCGCATCGAGATATAAATAAATGTCGAGTTGTAACGAGGCCACCGTGGTTGCCTTATCCTGTGAGGGCGGCTCGCATTGTCGTCATTTCAAGCGAGTGCTGGAGCTTGAGCAGCAAGTTGCTCAGCTGCAAAACCTTGTGCGTACCGATGAGTTGACAGGCCTCTATAACTATCGGTTCTTTTCGGAGATGTTACCGGTAGAGATGGAGCGTGCGAAGCGAGGCGGTACATTCCTTTCCTTGATTTTGCTTGATATCGATTTTTTTAAGCAATTTAACGACTGCTGGGGACATGAGGCGGGTAATCAAGCGCTTGCTCATGTCGCTAAAGTTATTCAGTCGGCGCTCCGCAAACTTGATTTTCCGTGCCGTTATGGCGGGGAAGAATTTGCATTAATTCTCCCAAGCACTCAGCTCGCTTGCGCAATAAAAGTAGCTGAACGAATTCGTGAGGCGATTTCAAATTCTCCTTTGCCACTTGAGCAAGGGCAGGCTTGGGTGACTGCAAGTCTTGGTGTGGGTTGCTTTGCGCCATCGAGTCAGATCTCGCCCGAGAGTTTCGTCGCCAATGTAGATAGCTATCTTTACAGTGCAAAGCGGTTGGGGCGTAATCAAGTTAAATTCCCGAAATTGTCTCAAATTCGATCGCAAACCCTCGTTACCGATGAAGAGAAAACTTTGTTATTTAATGCGCCTCAAGATGCGCAATAGGAGAGTCGAACAATGAGTAAGTTATCTGTTGGTGATAAAGCCCCCGAATTCACTTTGTTAGATCAATCGGGTGAGAATGTATCTTTAGCTCAATTCTTCGGAGAAAAGAATTTACTCGTTTATTTTTACCCCAAAGCGTCGACCCCAGGGTGCACCACCCAAGCCTGCGGTATCCGCGACTACAAAAGCGAGTTTGAGTTGTTGGATACCGTCGTACTTGGTATAAGTCCCGATGAGCCTAAGGCGCTACAACGCTTTATCGAAAAACAGTCGTTAAATTTTACCCTCTTGTCCGACCCGGAACATAAAGTTGCTGAAGTTTACGGTGTATGGGACTTAAAAAAATTCATGGGGCGGGAATTTATGGGAATTATTAGGACAAGCTTCTTGATTGATAAAACGGGGGTAGTGCGCCATATAACCAAAAAAGTGAATACTAAAACCCATCATGATGATATGCTTCACATATTGAGAAAGGGAATTTAAGCGCAATTCTTATAATAAAATAGCCTTAAAAATGATGATTTTGACGATATTTTATCGCTTAATTTCACTTGTGGTCGTCTAGGTTAGTCTATAATCATTCTCACTTGGGCAAAAAGATCCCTTTAGGGCGGCGCACCAAAACTAAAATCACACCAGGCTCATTTTTGTTCGATAACTAATGATGATGCCTAATTTTAGGCAAAGGAGAAACAGGTGATTCAGTTACAACGTATTTATCGTCAAGGTTTAGATGGCTCAGATAATGCTTTTGATGGATCAGAGGTAAGATCTTATGAGGAATACTTGGCAATGGCCGAGATTCCCAAATTCGAAGGCGTCTCCAACCGTGTGGCGGAAGCAATTAAGCAGCGGATTGGGCATGATGATCTCTCAATTGATCGCATTGCCGAAGATGTAAAGCTATCTAAGCGTACTCTACAGCGCCGCCTACAACAGCAACAGGCTAATTTCGCTCAGATTCGCGATGTGCTACGTTTCCATTACGCAATTAAATACCTTATCGACGATCACATGAGTGTTGATAATGTATCTAAAGCATTGGATTTCTCGGATCGCACGAGTTTCACTAACGCGTTTAAACGCTGGACTGGTCTATCGCCCAGTGTTTTCCGTAAACTTTTCCGTGATTACGCGTAACAACAAACGTTAACAACCTTTCTTTAAAGAGCGCTAATTGCTTGCCGAGCCTAAATTCGGTAGAGTTAGCGCTCTTTTTTATTTGAGGTTTATTTGATGAGCTTGTTAATTTCGTCTGCCATGGCACAAGAAGCGGGCGCCGCAACACAAGGTAGCCCAATGGTAAGTTTGATCATGTTTGGCGGCATGTTCTTATTTATGTATTTGATTCTTATTCGTCCACAGCGCAAACGTCAGAAAGAACATCAGGCCTTAATCGCTGCATTGGCGAAAGGTGACGAGGTGATTACCACTAGCGGTATGCTAGGTAAGGTAGTCAAGGTCGACGAAAATTATGCAGTATTGGACGTTGGCAATAATATTGAGTTGCGCTTCCAAAAGGTTGCTGTTCACGCTGTCCTTCCGAAAGGAACCATCAAATCTATCGATGGTGCGTAAGACAAAGTAATAGAAACCAGCAATAAAAAAGGAGGCTTTTGCCTCCTTTTTTATTGCTGGTTTATTGCGCTGGCTATTGCTGGTAACTAACAGGGTTGCAGTCTTTTTTTAGAGACAATTAGTCGGTCTCGGTAGCCCTGCAATCTTGCTTCCAATTTTTGCGGCACTTGGTGGAAATAAGGACAGTAAATAAATACTGTTACCTTTCTCAGTGCCGAGTTTTGCACTCACGTACTTTACTAAAGGTCGCATCGCAGGTGAGAGGCCGAATTCCTCATAAAACTCTCGAAAAACTTCAATCATCTCGCGGTGATTCTCTGTGAGGGTTATGCCTTCCCGCCTCGCTAATTCTTCGGCAACTTCTAGGCTCCAATCAGACAGGTTGACAAGGAAGCCATCGTTATCAGTTTCTGGCAGTTCTCGCATATTAATACCAGCTAATTACTCGATCATATCTCAGAGTTAAATCTACAAACTGTTCAAAGTCGATTAAATGACTTTGTGGAATTTTTTGGATTAACCCTCTCGCTGCAGCGTCGTCCATTAAAGCGAATGTTTCTCTTGCTTTAATTGACGAAAATATTGAGGAGGACGGTAATACGCTGTAAACGCCGTCACCAATAAACATAAATGCGTCGTTGGGGCCTGCCCTAGATATAGCCGTCTCGGGGATTTTACTTTGGAAGCACGAGCGACTGATCAAATATAAGTTAGCCATTAGAAGGTAAATACCTGGTGCTGTTGGTCAATAAGCTGAGAAACGTCGTGACGATTGATCACGCAAATATCATCTAAAACTAAATTCTCGCTACTGAGGCCGCGTTCTGCTAAAGATTCTTTTTCAACGTAAATTAGCTCAATGCCAAACAAGGGGAGGGCAGTAAGAGCTTGCGCGAGATTTTTTTGCCCTAAATTAGCTGGGTCTTGATCGCTGAGTAATTGAAATACTCCGTCATCGACAAATAATACGGCGAGATTCTGTTCGAAAACTCCCGCCGCCAAAATAGCATCGAGTCCTTCTTTTGCAAGGTTACTGCCGTAGGGCGCGTGAGAGCAAATCGCCAATAAATTTTTCACGCTAACCTCCGAATGTAATAAGGCGATCAGCGTTGACAGTGGCGTCTAATAGCTGACCCAATCCACTAATGGTAAATTCCGGAGCCATGTTTCCGATGTCTTTTTTGTATCGACGAGCTTCTTCTTGATTTAATACGCCACGCTTAAGTGCAGAGGCTATGCATACCACTAAATCAAGATTGTTGTCTCTAGCTAGGTTTTGCCATTGCAAAGTTAGGTCTATCTCGTCTTGAGGAGGGGTATTAAGAATGGACGCTGAATAAATACCTTCATGATAAAAGAACACTCGCACAATGCTATGGCTTTTCGCGAGCGCACTTTGGCAAAATTTCAGAGCGTGATAGCTAGATTCGGAGCTGTAGGGGGAGCCGTATACGGCAATAGCAAAACTGGCCATAGAGTTCCAAAAAAATAGGGCTACAAATGAGCCCTATTATAGTGTGATATCGAGCGAGATTTGACGTTAATCGTCGCTACCGATCCCAAGAAGGTGGAGTAAAGAAGTAAATAAGTTGACGATCGACAAGAAGAGCTGAGTGGTCGCTAAAATATAATTTGTTTCTCCACCATGAATAATTTCACTGGTTTGGTAAAGAATTAGCGCAGACATGAGAATCACCACGCCTGCCGAAAATGCCAAGCTGAGGCCTTGAAATTGATAGCCAAACAAGCTTGCACCTATAAGAAAAAGCATTCCTACGATCATCACCATCATACCAATCGCAATGAATCCGCCCATGAAGCTAAAGTTTTTTCGGCTTATCAATGTGTAGGCAGAAAGGCCGAAGAAAACAAAAGCGGTGCCCGCCAGAGCCTGCAATACTATGGTTGAACCATTTGCCAAAGATAAATAGTGGTTAAGAAGAGGGCCAATACTTGCACCTATCAATCCGGTAAAAGCAAATACAACAACTAGTCCGCTTGCGGAATTGGCTGTGCGCGGTAGTACGAACCAGATCAATGCTAAGGCGGCCAAGCTCATAATGAGTCCAGTTCCGCGGCCAATGCCAATGGCCATTGCCAATGCGGCAGTAAGGGTACTAAAAGCCAGAGTCAAACCAAGAAGTAAATAGGTGTTTTTTAAAACGCTATTAATCTCGATACCACGAGAAGAAGCGTGAGAAATATTTGATTGTTCGTACATGACAGAAATCCCTAAGTAGTCAGTGAGAGATGTTTTAATACTATCAGTAAATTGTTTACGTGTGTTTTAAGAAAAGTGAAAGTGGGAATTTTTGAGTAGAAAAAGAAAAGGCCCAGTATTTCTACTGGGCCTTTAATATGGCGGAAGGGCAGGGATTTGAACCCTGGGTAGGCTTTCACCTACGCCGGTTTTCAAGACCGGTGCATTAAACCACTCTGCCACCCTTCCGGATGCCGCAAATTATACAGACTTTTTTTGTCTCAGCAAGAAATTTTTTACTGTTTTTTCAAATAATTAAAAGAATTTTGGGCGTCCTAAAAAAAATCGAACACAAAAAAACCGAGTTGATTAAAACTCGGTTTTTTTGGTGAAAAATTCACATTAGTTGTCGCGCTTCAGTCTTGGGTCGTTAGCTGGGCGTGACAGTTGGCGAGGGTTGTGCTCCACAGCAGGCGGTAGACTGGTGTCGAGCATTTCTTGCGATTTCGCTATTGGTTCTTCAGTCTCGATTGCGATTTGCTCTACAGGCTTCGGCGCCAAGCGTGGGTCGTTCGCTGCTCGAGAGGGAACAGTTACGCTTTCGGTTTGAGAAATTACAGCATTTACCTTTTGTTTCTCATCAATAGCATCGCCTGCGACTTCTTCGGCTGCATTTTGAGAAGGAGCTAAAGAGGTTTCCTCGTGAAGAGTTGATTCGAATGAATGAGCCTCTTCATGATTCGTACTGACACTAGGCGCTTCTGGCGCTGGTGAATTCTCGGCCTCAGACTTTGACTTAGAATGAATCTCGATAATTGGAGTTGTTGCTTCCGCTTTATCGGTGTTCAGTTCAGTTGTCTCGGCCGGAAGCTCGCTCGCAGCTGGCGCACTTTCGGCTTTCATTGGTTGAGGTGCGCTATCACGTGGTGTTTCCTCAGTCACTGGCTGTTCAGTGTTAGCTGAATAAAGCGCGGCACGTTCAGACTGACTTGCCGAGGTTTGCTTTTCGTGTTCTGCAATGGCAGCAGAAATTTGACGTGCAAGTTCGGCGGCCTCACTCAATGGCTTTTCGGGTGTGTTATCGGTAACGGCCGTTTGAGTAAGAGATGTGTCGATAGAGTCTTCACTGTCGTGAACATCTCTACGATTGCGGCGACGATTTTGACTGCGGCTACGGCGACCATTAGGGCGACGTGAAGGGCGCTGCTCACCATCTTCACCGATCTCGAAATTGGTTTCTTCGATTTCTACGTCCAGTGCGGCGACCTGAGATGCAGTTGGCTCTCTCTCTTCGCGTGGCGCTCGTGCAGGGCGATCATCACGACCTTGGCGCTGGTTGCGCTCAGGCTTGTCATTGTTCTTCTGACGGCGAGATGGTCGTTCTTCATTGTGACTGCGAACTTCTTTTTCTTGTTCCTTGGTTGGTTTTTCTTGAGTGCGGCCATCCAAGTTGTCGCGAAGCTCGCGGCTATCTTTGTTTTTGTCGCGACGACGATTATCGCGACTACCATCGCGGCGGTTGCGGGATTGTGGGCGACGATTGTCTCGCTTGCCGTCACGCTTGTGTTTCTTTGGCTTGTCTTCTTTGCCGAAGAGGCTGCCGATGGCATTGACAAGGCGGCTCAATAAGCTCTGTTTTTTAACAGCAGGTGCTGGTGCTTGCTGTTGAGGTGAGTTGAGTTGAACGATGGGTTTCGGCATGGCAGCAATTTTGCTCGCCACATCTTCATCGTCATCTTTTTGCTCTTCAACGTGAGGTTGAATCTTATAGCTCGTTTCGAGGGTGCCTTCGTCGTCATCGCGTAGGCGTTGAACCTCGAAATGCGGTGTCATTAAATCTGGGCTCGGCACAATAACGACGCGAGTGCGGTTACGTGTCTCGATACTGGAAATTGTTTGGCGCTTCTCATTGAGTAGGTAAGTGGCTACAGATACAGGACAGATTGCGCGAATTTCTGCGCTGCGGTCTTTCTGAGCTTCGTCTTCCACCAATCGCAAAATCGATAGAGCGAGCGAGCGAGTAGAGCGGATGGTCCCAACGCCCGAACAGCGAGGGCACATTTTTGAGTGGGTTTCACCCAGTGACGGACGAAGGCGTTGACGCGACATCTCCAATAGACCGAAGGGGGAGATGCGTCCGATTTGAACTCGTGCACGATCGACGGTTAGCGCGTCGTGCATGCGGTTTTCAACTTCTCGTTGATTGCGCTGGGCTTGCATATCGATAAAGTCGATGACGACAAGGCCGCCCATATCACGTAGGCGTAATTGACGAGCAATTTCATCGGCTGCTTCAAGGTTCGTTTGAAGAGCAGTTTCTTCGATGTCGCCACCTTTCGTTGCACGAGAAGAGTTGATGTCGATAGCAACTAAGGCTTCTGTGACGTCAATAACAATCGATCCGCCCGATGGGAGTTTGACCTCGCGTTGGAACGCGGTTTCGATTTGAGATTCGATTTGATAGCGGTTAAACAGTGGAATATCGTCTTGGTAGAGTTTTACCTTATTGCGATAGTTGGGCATAACGCGCTCAACGAAATCGCAAGCGGTAGCGTAAGCATCTTTGCTATCGACGATAACTTCTCCGATATCTTGGCGAAGATAGTCGCGAATTGCGCGGATAATAACGTTGCTTTCTTGCAATAGAAAGGCGGGAGCGGGAGCCGATTTTGCTGCTGACTCAATCGATTGCCACAGCTGCTGAAGGTAGTTGAGATCCCATTGCAGTTCTTCTGCACTGCGGCCGACGCCAGCAGTACGAATAATTACGCCCATGCCTTGAGGGACTTCGATTGAGCTAAGGGCGTCCTTTAGATCAGCTCGTTCTTCTCCTTCGATGCGGCGAGAAATACCGCCGGCGCGTGGGTTGTTCGGCATAAGAACCAAGTAGCGTCCAGCGAGACTGATAAAAGTCGTAAGCGCGGCGCCTTTATTACCGCGTTCCTCTTTATCAATCTGAACGATAACTTCAGTGCCTTCTTTAACGACATCTTTAATGCGTACGCGGCCTTCAACCTCATTTGGGTTGCGACTGAAATATTCGCGTGAAATTTCTTTAAGGGGGAGGAAGCCGTGGCGTTCGGCGCCGTAATCGACAAATGCAGCTTCGAGGCTGGGTTCTACGCGGGTAATTTTACCTTTGTAAATGTTGGATTTTTTTTGTTCGCGGGCGCGATTTTCGATGTCGAGATCATACAGCCATTGGCCGTCGACCAGTGCTACACGCAACTCTTCAGGTTGAGTGGCGTTAATGAGCATTCTTTTCATGGGTTACCTAAATCTATACCAAGTTGATGGTAGATACCGGCACCTGATCAAAACTATCGCAGCTCGTTTTGTGCAACCGCGCAAGACTCAAGAGGCTCTAAGCTCCTGAGAAGGGGGTTGTTGGGAGGGTCATATCCGTTCTATCGGCCCGTGGCGCAATGACGATTAGACATCTTCGTCCCATTTTCTCTTAATGGACTGCCATGTTTATGGCGCTATTTGTGTGCGTTCGACCTCAAGTGTGACGAAAGCTTTCACGGGTTTTGCGAGATAAGTGTTTAGGGCGATTACAAGCCTGCTAGACAAGATTTAGGTGCAAAGCCTTTACGCGGGATATAGGCCTCGGTAAACGGGTGCTCCTTGCGTTGATTGCACGTGATCTTTGTGTAAATCAACATAATCGAGTCGAAACAGTTTGAGTACAACTTGAAGGTTTTACTCCAGCGGTAAGGTCGCGAAGGGCGAAGCTGGAACCTTGTTGTAAATCGCGCGATGTGTTCGCACAAAACCAATAAAATATTTATTACAAATAGTTCAGAGTTCTACAAAACGTAGGCCACAAATCATCTTAAATCGGTGTGGGTACGTTAAAAGTAAATGCCTATTGCATTTACTGCTATCAAGTTTTTAAAAGGAGCGTGTTAAGTGTCTTCAATACAGTGCTCCGCTGGCAGCGGTATTTCCTTGCGATTCGCCTCGATTTATCTATGCGTAATGCGGAAACCAGCCTGAAACAGCGCTCAGACTATAGCAGCAAAGTTTAGGTGCAGCAATGAATAGTCTGATTTTTGGTGGGGGAGTGTGCCTTGGGTGTGAAATCGGCGTGTTGTGCCTTATGATGTCGACATTGTTTAAGTTTGATTCGAGAGATTAGATGGCGGTTTCTACACTTCCTCAGGCGCAAGGTTATCCCTCCGTAAGAATGCTCACTATTGATGAAGAGTTGGTTGCTCAGCGGCTTGATAACTTTTTAATGGTTCAGCTCAAGGGAGTTCCGAAATCTCGTATTTATAACCTGATTCGTAAGGGAGAGGTTCGGGTAAATAAAGGAAGGACGAAGCCGGATTATAAGCTTCAGCTGGGTGATGTTGTGCGTGTTCCACCGGTTAGGGTGGCGCAAGGTGACAGTCAGGTTGAGGCCAAGGCAAGTCACCAAATGATGGCGCTGCTTAATCGCTCGATACTATTTGAAAATGAAGGAATGCTGGTTATCAATAAGCCGGCTGGGCTTGCCGTTCATGGTGGAAGTGGAGTATCGCTTGGATTAATCGAGACTTTGCGCCAAATGCGTCCGGATGCCCGCTATCTTGAGCTGGTGCATCGATTGGATAGGGATACCTCGGGCTGCATTATGGTTGCTAAAAAGAGAAGTTATCTTCGCCATCTTCAGGCAGCATTGCGAGACAAATCCACCGGCGATGTGGTCAAAATCTATCATGCTTTGGTGAGCGGAGCTTGGTCTAAGCGGTGTGATAAGGTTGAGGCTCCTCTTTTGCGGCTTGAGGTGGGTAATGAGGAGCGCATCGTAAAGGTTCATCCGGATGGTAAGCCAAGTCTTACACGTTACAAAATTTTGCAACTCTTTGACGGTGCGACTCTCATTGAGGCAAGGCCGATCACTGGGCGTACGCATCAAATTCGTGTGCATTCGCAATATGCGGGACATAGCTTAATTGGTGACGAAAAATATGGAAGCGATGAAGTGAATGCGTATTACCGGCAGCTCGGGGTTAAGCGACTGTTTCTCCATGCCGCTGCATTGGGCTTTAACTTGCCTAACACTACAGAATTAACTTGGGTCAACGCGCCATTGCCAGAGGATTTGGCGGCACCCCTTTCAAAGCTGGCGCCATTAAATAAAAAATTGTAGAGGTATTTGTGCTTTTTATATTTGATTGGGATGGCACTCTGTGTAATTCCACCATGACTATTACCCGTTCAATGCAATCGGCAGCCAAAGCGATTGGCTGGAAAGTGCTTGAAGATCATGAAATCCATGAAATTATCGGTTTGGGGTTGCCTGAAGCTTTAAGGACTTTATATCCGGATGCTGACGATTCGGGGTTGGAATTATTGCGACAAACCTATGCTCAGCATTTCATTGATCTTGACCAGGCTGTGCCTGCGGTGCTGTTCCCAGGTGTTAAAGAAACTTTGGATGCGCTTAAAGAACAGGGGCATCATCTGGCTGTTGCGACGGGTAAGGCGCGCAAGGGTCTATCTCGTATGCTGCAAATGATGGATATGGTCGATTATTTCGATGCTAGTCGCTGTGCGGATGAGACCGCCTCTAAACCTAATCCGCTGATGCTAAATGAGCTGCTTAAACATTTTGGGCGTAGATCTACGGAGGCTGTCATGCTGGGTGATACCGAATTTGATATGGGTATGGCAAAAGCGATTGAAATGCCAAGAATCGCCGTCAGCTACGGGGCGCATCATATCGATCGATTAAAAAAATATGACCCCGAACTTTGTATGGATCATTTCCCGCAGTTGCTTGAATGGCGTGGAGCTAAGGGGTTATAACCTTCGCGTTTAAGCATGGTGATTAACTTAATGAGGGGGAGTCCAATTAATGTGTTGGGGTCTTGCCCCTCAAATCGCTCAATCAAGGTAATGCCAAGCCCTTCTGATTTGATACTGCCGGCACAGTCAAGTGACTGCTCGATTGAGATGTACTGAGCAATATCTTCATCGCTAAGCTTCCGAAATTGAATGCTATAGCTATCACAGTCTTTTTGAATGCTCCCGGTAAGAGAATTCATAAGGCAAATGCTCGTGTAAAACGTGACTTTGCGCCCTGAAAAATCTCTTAGTTGGGATTTTGCTTTTTCTGTCGTTAAAGGTTTTCCGTAGATTTTGCCATTACAGGTGCAAACCTGGTCTGAGCCGATTATTAGGTGGGAATTAAAAACGGTGGAAAGTG
Organism: Cellvibrio sp.; assembly: GCA_051885175.1. Classification (GTDB taxonomy): domain Bacteria; phylum Pseudomonadota; class Gammaproteobacteria; order Pseudomonadales; family Cellvibrionaceae; genus Cellvibrio. The sequence goes on along the minus strand of JBJEWS010000010.1, from coordinate 317,630 downwards.
CGGCTGCTTTTGCTACTGCTAAGCGCAAGGCAAGTTGGTCGCCGGTTTCGTTCGGAAGTGGTGATTCGTCTATATTGGGCGATGCGCATATAAAAGGAAGCTGTAACTTTTCTAGGAGGCTTTTTCGGTAAACTGAGCTTGAGCCGAGCAAAATGGGTAGGGGCATTCTTCTCTCGTATGGTATTTAAAATGATTTCAAGGCTATTCTGACGAATTTGTTAGGAAAACCAAGAGAAAATGCGAGTTTTTCTTTGACAGGAACTGACCATATCCCTATCATGGCGCGCTTATGTTAACGACCCTATCTCAAAAACAGTTTCCGCGTCACGGAGATCCTCGAAAATTCGCTCAGCAGGGCGTCAGCTTAGAGGGTTTCGTTGCTGTCAGTGATTTACCGCGGCTAGTGGAAGCACTTGAAGTGGCCGATGGCGAGATTGCCGTTAAACTTCAATTTGCGATTAATGAAGAGGGTAAGCGCGCCGTCACTGGTAGCGCTATTGGTAAGCTAGCTCTTAAATGTCAACGATGTTTAGAGCCTGTCTATCAAGATGTAGAAAGTAATATATCGCTTGCGATCGTATGGGATGAAGAGGCGGCAAAGTCATTGCCAGCGTATCTTGATCCTTGGATTGTTGGCGAAGGTGCAGCGGACTTTTACGAGATGATCGAAGAGGAAGTGCTGCTAAGTCTACCTATAGTGGCCTACCACGATGAGTTATGCGTTGATCGCAACTTATTTTCAAGTGGCAAGCCAGTTGAGGTTAAAGAAACCCAAAACCCTTTTAAAGTGCTAGAACAACTTAAGAGCTCGCCGAAATAACGAGGCGCCTCGGTTCTAGTGAGTATGTAAATAGGAGCAAACCATGGCTGTTCAACAAAACAAAAAATCTCGTTCAAAGCGCGACATGCGTCGTTCTCACGATGCTTTGACTGGCCCAACTTTATCAGTTGATTCGACCAGCGGTGAGAAACATTTGCGTCATCACGTTACTGCCGATGGTTTTTACCGTGGTCGTAAAGTGATCGACAAAGGCGCAAACGAGTAATATCGTTTTAAGCGACGAGCACTCACTTGTCGGCGCAAATACATATAGCGGTAGACGCTATGAGCGGGGACTTAGGTCCCCGTGTTGTTATTGATGCTTGCCAAAATCTCCTTTCCCAAATCCCTGACGTTAGGCTAACACTTGTTGGGGATGCCTCTGTCCAGTCAATGATGGTTTCTTTGCCAGCTGAACGAGCTAATTTTTTATTGGCCACTCAAGTTGTCGCAATGGATGATCTGCCAACGGTCGCATTGAGACATAAAAAAGAATCGTCAATGCGTAAGAGTTTGCAGCTCCTGGCGGTGGGTGAGGTTGATGCTTGTGTCAGTGCCGGTAATACAGGTGCACTAATTTTATTGTCGCAACATCTCATTGGCTGCCATGAGTTAGTCGAGCGTGCTGCTATATGTCGTGTTGTGCCAACCAAAAAAAATGTAACAGCATTACTTGATTTGGGCGCGGCTCCTAATGCTACTCCCTCGCAGTTGTTGCAATTTGGTCTGATGGGCCGAGAATTCGTGCGTACTCAAGGTGTCGAGGCTCCTCGAGTGGGGCTTCTTAATATTGGGGCCGAATCTCATAAGGGCACGGAGCAAGTTCAGCAGGCCCAGTTATTATTTCAGGCCGAGCTTCGAGAAGCATATGTTGGCTTCATAGAGGCTAACCGTATTTTTAATGGGGATGTAAACGTAATTGTAACCGACGGTTTTTCGGGAAATATTGCGCTTAAAGCAAGCGAAGGGGTTGCTCGATTTATTGTCGAAAAAATCAAAGCTGCTTTTGGTCGAAATATATTCTCTCGATTCTTAGCCGTGATTTCATCTCCTGTTCTTAATAATTTGAAGCGGGATTTGAATCCGTCTGCTTACAATGGCGCAGTATTTTTAGGGCTCCAAAAAGTGGTTGTGAAGGCTCACGGCGATTCTGATGCTACGGGATTTGCGACCTCAATCCGGTTGGCGTGTGATCAGGTCAAAAATCGATTGCCGGAAAAAATTTCAATCGCCTTGTCAAATTCAAAATCCAGTGAACATTAATTTAACAACGAAAAGTACAAGATTATGACTCAACAAAATCTCGCCTTCGTGTTTCCCGGTCAGGGCTCTCAAAAAATCGGCATGCTTGCTGATTTGGCAGCGACTTATCCAGTGGTTCAGGCAACATTCGCTGAAGCGTCAGAAGTGCTTGGCTACGATTTGTGGGACTTGGTCCAAAATGGCTCTCAAGATGATATCAACATGACCGAGCGCACCCAGCCTTTGTTGTTGGCAGCGAGTGTCGCAGTTTGGCGGGTTTGGACCGAACAGCCCAACGCGCCAAAGCCAGTATTGGTCGCAGGACACAGTTTGGGTGAGTGGTCAGCACTGGTTTGTGCGGGCGTTGTCGACTTTAAGGCGGCCATTAAGATAGTCCAATTGCGTGGAAAATACATGCAAGAAGCTGTGCCAGCTGGCCAAGGTGGAATGGCGGCTATCATTGGCTTGGCCGATGATCTTATCCTAAAGGCTTGCGAAGAAGCCGCTCAAGGTGAAGTGGTTACGGCGGTAAATTTCAATTCACCTGGCCAAGTGGTTATCGCGGGAACTGCAGCTGCAGTTGAGCGTGCCGGTGCGCTTTGTAAAGAGGCGGGCGCCAAGCGTGCATTGCCGCTACCTGTGAGTGCTCCGTTCCACACATCATTAATGAAACCTGCCGCTGATCGCTTGGCTGAGCTCATTAACGCCACGCCATTCAATGCGCCCAACATCCCAGTTGTGCACAACGTCACTGCAGACACCGAATCTGATCCGTCTAAAATTCGTGAGTTAATGATTGAGCAGATTTATAGCCCTGTTCGTTGGGTTGAATGTGTTGAAACTATGGTTAGAAAAGGTGTTTCGATAACCGTCGAATGTGGACCAGGTAAAGTGTTATCGGGATTAAATAAGCGCATTAACGGTGATTTAACCACCTTGTCGATAGAAAAAACCGAAGAAGTCGCGGCGGTCCTCACCGCATTATAGGAATAATATTTTGCTATTAAAGCAAATGATTAAGTGAGATGAATATGTCGATTGAAAATAAAGTTGCGCTGGTCACTGGTGCGAGTCGAGGAATTGGAGCGGCGATTGCTGAACAATTGGGTAAAGCGGGCGCTATTGTTATCGGGACAGCTACCAGTGAGTCGGGTGCGGAAAAAATTTCAGAAAAACTTGCTGAGTTAGGTATTCGTGGCGCGGGTAAGGTATTAAACGTTACCGATGCTGAGTCGGTCGCGAGTTTGCTCAAATCAGTCACCGAAGAGTTCGGTGCCCCCGAAATTCTCGTTAATAACGCGGGCATTACCAAAGATAATTTGCTGATGCGCATGTCGGACGAGGAGTGGTTTGATGTTATCAATACCAACTTGAGTTCTATTTATCGCTTAAGTAAAGCTGTGCTGCGCGGAATGATGAAAGCACGCTGGGGGCGCATTATTAACATTAGTTCTGTGGTTGGCTCAATGGGTAATGCGGGTCAGGCAAACTATGCTGCAACCAAGGCTGGAGTGGGCGGTTTTGCACGGTCGCTCGCCGCTGAAGTGGGTTCTAGAAATATTACCGTCAACACGGTTGCCCCTGGATTCATCGATACCGACATGACTAAAGTTTTGCCGGAAGAGCAAAAGGCGCAATTAATGTCACGCATTCCTCTTGGTCGTTTGGGGGCGCCAGAAGAGATTGCTTCAGTTGTGGTGTTTTTGGCAGGCGATGCCGCGGCTTATATCTCGGGTGAAACGATTCACGTCAATGGCGGCATGTATATGTCATAAGTGAATTGATATTGCGATATTGATATCAATTGATTATTAAAAGCTAAACTATTTTAGGTTTTGGCATTACAACTCCGATAATTTCGTTGTAGAATGCCGAACGATTTTAACCGAAGCTTCCTGGCCCTTATGGCCACTTGAATTGGACGGTTTCGAATTAACAACCACTAGGAGTTACATAAGACATGAGTAGCATTGAAGAACGCGTTAAAAAGATCGTTGCCGAGCAACTTGGTGTTAAAGAAGACGAAGTAAAAAACGAAGCTTCTTTCGTAGAAGATCTAGGCGCTGATTCTTTGGATACCGTAGAGTTGGTAATGGCTCTCGAAGAAGAATTCGAAACTGAAATTCCAGACGAAGAAGCTGAGAAAATCACTACCGTTCAATTGGCTATCGATTACATCAATGCCAACTTGGCATAATTTTTCTGCCAACTGAATTTAAATTCGGAAGAGCCGTATTATTGAAAAATAGTACGGCTTTTTCTTTTGCATAAGGATAAGGCTCGTGCCTTGTCATTAAAATTTACACGTCATGATCGAATCTGAGTGTAATAATAGTCCTGCAAAGGAGAGACTTTAAGTGTCACGTAGAAGAGTTGTTGTCACGGGGCTGGGGATGATCACCTCGTTGGGCAATACCGTTGCCGATACATGGCAAGGTATTGTGAATGGAGTGAGCGGCGTGAAACCAATCACGACTTTCGATGCTTCCGCCTTCACCACGCAATTTAGCGCATCAGTCCGTGATCTCGATGTGGAGCAATATTTTCCGAGCAAAGAAGCTCGCAAAATGGATCCTTTCATCCAGTACGGTATGGTGGCAGGCATTCAAGCGATCCGCGATGCAGGTTTAGACATTACCGATGAGAATCGTGACCGCATAGGTGTCTCCATTGGCTCTGGTATTGGCGGTATTGGTTCGATAGAAGAGGGTAACTCGACTCTTACCTCTAAAGGTCCGCGCCGTATATCTCCTTTCTTTGTACCTAGCGCCATCATCAATATGATTTCTGGCAATCTATCGATCATGTATGGCTTGCGTGGCCCTAATATCGCTATCACCACTGCTTGTACCACAGGCACACATAGTATTGGATTTGCTGCGCGCATGATCCAGTGTGGTGATGCTGATGTGATGATCGCCGGTGGAGCCGAGATGGCCACTACGCCTTTAGGGCTTGGTGGATTTGCTGCGGCACGCGCGCTCTCGACCCGCAACGATGCTCCTCAGGCGGCCAGTCGCCCTTGGGATAAAGACCGTGACGGCTTTGTTTTGGGTGACGGCGCGGGTGTTATGGTGCTTGAAGAATATGAAAGCGCTAAAAAACGCGGTGCGAAAATTTACGCCGAACTTATTGGGTTTGGTATGAGTGGTGATGCATACCACATGACCTCACCGCCAGAAGATGGTTCGGGTGCGGCGGCTTCAATGCGAAATGCCATTAGAGATGCAGGTATTTCTGTTGATCGAATTCACTATGTGAATGCGCACGGTACCTCGACGCCGGCTGGTGATAAAGCGGAATGCCAAGCGGTTAAGAGTGTATGGGGCAGTGCAATTGATCAGGTTGCCGTGAGCTCTACTAAGTCGATGATTGGTCACCTTTTGGGTGCAGCGGGTTCGGTTGAGGCGATTTTTAGTGTTCTCGCTATTCGCGATCAAATTGCTCCACCGACAATAAATCTCGATAACATCGATGAATCCTGCTTGGGTGTCAATTTAGTGCCTCACAAAGCGCAAGAGCGCAAAATTGATGCGGTTTTATCGAATTCATTTGGATTTGGTGGAACGAATGGTTCCTTGATCTTCCAGAAAGTGTAACCTTCGTTCGCGAAAATTCGCTGATAAATTAAAAAGCCGGACGAAAGTTCGGCTTTTTAATTTATGCTGTGACAAAAAAGATTCTGAGCTGCTGGGGCAATCATGGCACTTCCCATCTGTTTTCTTAATAATGAAGCGGTTAATCCGAACGTGGGATTAGATCGCGGGATAGCCTATGGTGACGGCATTTTCGAAACCTGTCGGGTGGTAAAAGGTGTAATTCCTTTGTGGGAGTTACATTTGGCGCGCCTGATACGCGGCGCAAGTGTCTTGAAGCTCAATATTGATGCTGCTTCTGTTGAGTCAGCAGTTCAAAAAGCGCTAAGCGACTCACGAACTATCGAAGCTCGACATGCAGTGCTCAAAATTATCGTGACTCGGCAGTCTGGGGGGCGTGGTTATAAATTTGATCGATCAGCCACCGTTAATTTCATGGTTATGGTAATGCCTGCTGCAGCCTTGGAAGAGAGCCTTGGTTGGTCCAATGGTTTACGGGTTAGAATCTGCGAGCATCGACTTGGACGGCAGGGAATACTAGCGGGTGTTAAGCACTTGAATCGACTTGATCAGGTAATTGCACGAGCTGAGTGGCAAGATGAGTACGATGATGGCCTTATGGTTGATTATGATTCAAATCTTATTGAGTCGATTTCAGGTAACCTTCTCTTCGCGGGAGAGGATATCGTCACACCAGTAATCGACCATTGTGGTGTGCAGGGCGTTATGAGGGATTTTTTGAAGACGAAGCTCGATATTCCTGAGCGGAAAATATCGCTTCATCATTTGGACCGCTTTCAAGAAATTCTTATTACTAATGCAGTAGTGGGGGTTTTACCCATTATTGAAATCATAGATGGTGATAGGCTTATTTGGACATCCACCTCAATGCAGGTCGCGCGCCATCTACAACATTTAGTGATGCAGCAATTTAGAAATGACTGATAACTCACCTTCAAACGAATCCCCTAAGCAAACAATACCTAGTCGAGTTGAGAATACTAGGTCTATTTGGCGTTTTCTAGGGGTGTTATTTTTGCTTGGCACCATAATCGCCATGGGCGTGACCTACTCGGCGTGGCGCTATTACCAGCACTGGCTTGTTTCACCTTTAAATATTGAATCGCCCTACGAATTTCAGGTTAAACCCGGTCAGACGCTGGTTGGAGTCGGGCGGGATCTTGAGGCGGCAGGTGTGTTAAAACATGCCGATATTCTTCGCATTTATGCGCGACTCACGCCGTCTAATAAAATCCATTCTGGCGATTACCGGCTAGACGTGGGTGCTACGCCGACAGTGTTGATTAACAAGTTGGTGGCAGGGGATGTGATTGTTAATCAAATTACATTTATCGAAGGTTGGACGGTCAGTCAATTTCTGGCTGCATTGGCTCGTTCAGAAACGCTCGACCAGACGCTAGCCAATAAAACGCAGCAGCAGATAGCGCAAGTGCTGGGTATTAAAGGAGCTCTTGAGGGTTGGTTTTTCCCAGATACTTACGTTTATCACCGAGGAACTTTGGATATCGATATTCTGCGCCAGGCGTATGAGCGCATGAAGACGGCTCTTAATGAGGAATGGCAAAAACGTGATCCTTCAACGCCTTATAAGACGCCTTACGAGGCCCTTATTATGGCGTCCATTGTGGAGCGTGAAACTGGCCACGAGGCCGAACGTGGTGATGTCGCAGGGGTATTCGTAAGACGACTTCAGGTAGGAATGAAACTGCAAACCGACCCCACGGTAATTTACGGAATGGGTGATCGCTTTAAGGGCAAGATTACTCGTAAAGATCTTGAAACCCCAACACCCTACAATACCTATGTTATTTCCGGTTTGCCGCCAACGCCCATTAGTAATCCAAGCCGAGCGGCGATCCGAGCGGCGCTAAATCCGGCCAAGGGCGATGCGTTATATTTTGTGGCCAAGGGCGATGGAACGAGTCATTTCTCAAAAACATTGGCCGAGCACAATCGAGCGGTTCGTAAATATCAGCTCAACCGACGAGCAGATTATCGAGCAGCGCCCCCGCCCAAATCGTCGTCAAGTGCACAGACATCAAGTTCGGCGCCTTAAAATTCAATGTCTTAGTGCGCTTGGCCGCCCAAATTCATAGCCCTAATAATGCTAAATGGGTACAATGCGCACTAATTAACCCTGCCCATTTCACGCTTTCATTGTATTTGGATAAATTTACGCCATGAGCGATTTAAACTCGTCAGTAGACACAGGCGAAGTCAAGACTAAGCCAAGTCATTTTATCGAACAAATCATTCGTAAAGATTTGGAAGAGGGTAAACACTCTCGGGTTATCACGCGATTCCCGCCCGAACCTAACGGTTACTTACATATTGGTCATGCAAAATCGATTTGTTTAAATTTTGGCATGGCACAAACGTTCAATGGCGTGTGCAATCTTCGCTTTGACGATACCAATCCCGAAAAAGAGAGCGAAGAGTTCGTCGAATCCATTAAGCGTGATGTCGAGTGGCTAGGATTCAAATGGGCTGGTGAAGTCCGCTACACGTCAGACTACTTTGACCAACTTTACGCGTGGGCTATCGAGTTAATCGAAGCCGGCAAAGCTTTTGTATGTGATCTCTCAGCCGAGCAAATGCGTGAGTATCGCGGTACTCTCACAGAGCCGGGCAAGAATAGCCCCTTCCGTGACAGAAGCGTTGAAGAAAACCTAGAGCTCTTTGAGAAAATGCGCAATGGCGAATTCGAAGAGGGTGCGCGTTCTCTTCGCGCAAAGATTGATATGGCGTCGCCCAATATTAACTTGCGTGATCCCATTATTTATCGAATCAAAAAGGCGCGCCACCATCAAACCGGTGATAAGTGGTGTATTTATCCGTCGTATGATTTTGCGCACGGACAAAGTGATGCGATTGAGCAAATTACCCATTCAATTTGTACGCTGGAATTTGAATCACATCGCCCATTGTACGATTGGTTTATCGAAAACTTATCGGTTCCCGCGAAGCCTCGCCAATACGAGTTTGCTCGTTTAAATATTAATTACGCGGTCACTAGTAAGCGTAAATTGAAGCAATTAGTGGATGAGGGCTTCGTCGACGGTTGGGATGACCCTCGAATGCCAACTATTTCGGGTATGCGTAGACGTGGTTATACCCCAGCATCGATCCGTGAATTCTGCGAGCGCATTGGCGTCACCCGAGCTGACGGCGTTGTCGATGTGGGGATGCTAGAGTTTTGTGTTCGCGATGATTTAGATAAAAATGCGCCGCGTGCGATGTGTGTGTTGCGCCCGCTCAAACTAACCTTGGTGAATTATCCCGATGATAAAGTTGAGAAACTAAGTGTCGCTAACCACCCCAATCGAGAAGATCTTGGTTCACGCGAATTAGTATTCAGCAAAACGTTATTCATCGAAGATGAAGACTTCCGTGAGGAAGCCAACAAAAAATACAAGCGCCTAGTGTTAGGTAAGCGTGTGCGTTTACGTGGTGCTTACGTGATTGAGGCCGAATCTTGCGTTAAAGACGAAAGCGGCAAAGTGATCGAAGTGATTGCTCGTATTGTCGAGAACACGCTAGGTAAAGATCCAGAAGATGGGGTTAAACCGAAAGGAGTTATTCATTGGGTTTCAGCAGCTCATAGTGTCGACTGCGAAGTCCGACTGTACGATCGTCTTTTTAATGATGAAGCGCCAGATACTAGCGGCAAAAATTTCTTAGATGCGATCAACCCCAGCAATCTCGAAATTTTGGAAAATGCTAAAGCAGAACCGAGTTTAGCTCAGGCTACCCTTGGCACTACTTATCAGTTTGAGCGTCAAGGGTATTTTTGTTTAGATAGTAAATATTCGACGAAAGAGCGTTTGGTGTTTAATCGAACGATCGGCCTCAAAGACAGTTTTGCGAAAATCGATGATTAATAAGTCAACAACAAAAGGCGATATTATCGCCTTTTTTGTGTAATAGAGACGCGTTTATGTTGCAGATTTACAATACCCTCACTCGTCAAAAAGAAGTGTTTAAGCCATTGGTACCCAACAAAATATCGATGTACGTATGCGGCATTACCGTTTACGACTATTGTCATATTGGGCATGGACGAGTGTTGGTAGCGTTCGATGTAATTACGCGTTTCTTGCGTAGCCAAGGTTGGGATGTTACTTACGTCCGTAACATCACCGATATCGACGATAAAATTATTCGTCGAGCCAATGAGAATGGTGAAGATTACACGGCGCTCACAGCACGCTTTATCGAGGCTATGCATGAAGATGAGGCCAAGCTCGGCATCGCTCGACCCGACATCGAGCCTCGCGCGACGGCGCATATCGACGATATTCTCAATATGAATCAAACCCTCATCGATAAAGGTTACGCTTACGCCGCACCAAATGGCGATGTGTATTACCGCGTGACTCGCTTTAAAGATTACGGGAAGCTTACCAACAAAAACCCAGACGAGCTTTTGTCTGGCGCGCGCATTGAAGTCGATGAGGTGAAAGAGGATCCTCGCGATTTCGTGTTGTGGAAAGCCGCCAAAGAGGGTGAGCCAGCTTGGAAATCTCCTTGGGGATTGGGACGCCCGGGTTGGCACATCGAGTGTTCGGCGATGAGTAAGCACTGTTGCGGTGAGACTTTCGATATTCATGGCGGTGGACCTGATTTGCCATTCCCACATCATGAGAATGAAATTGCTCAGAGTGAAGCCGCTAACGGTTGTAAATACGTTAATTATTGGATGCACGCGGGCGCGGTGAGAGTCGACGGTGAAAAAATGTCGAAGTCACTCGGTAACTTTTTTACTATTCGCGATGTGTTAGAAAAATATCATCCAGAAGTTGTTCGATTTTTATTGATTAGTAGTCATTATCGGAGCCCTATCAACTATGCAGAAGATAACTTAGTCGAGGCACGTGCTGGTTTAGAGCGCTTTTATGCGGCTCTGCGTGGTTACGAACAAGTGCCTGCGGCAGAACTTTCGACTTTAGCCGACTCTGAACACTATCGCGGGTTTGTTGCTGCAATGAACGACGACTTTAATACACGAGTTGCTTTGGCGGGAATGTACGATCTCGTGCGCGAAATCAACTCCGCTAAGGGTGATCCTGCGAAAGCCAATCCATTAGTCGCAGAGCTCAAAGCATTGGGTGGAATTTTAGGCATTTTCAATGAGGCGCCCGATGTCTTTTTGAAGTCTGGTGGGGATGACCAAATTTCCGAGCAACAAATTGATGCCTTGGTGCAAGAACGCATCGAAGCGAAGAAGGCTAAGAATTTCACGCGCGCTGATGAGATTCGTAAGCAGTTAACCGAACTAGGCATCGTTATCGAAGACGCTAAAGACGGCACTAGCCAGTGGCGCCGAGCATAAGAGGCCAATATAAATGTTTGAAGAAAACGCAGTTCTAATTCTTATCCTCTTTGCAGCAATTTATATTGGCGCTCAGTTGGCGGTTTCTAATTTAGAGTATTTTCAAAAATACTCTCGTCTTAAGCAGAGCTTTCTTGTAAAAGCTATTGCTTTGGCGGTGTTTGTTCCCGTTGTTTTGATTTTTGTGAAATAGCCCATGTTTTGGCTCAAACGTTTTTTCCGTTCGCGCGGGCTCGCTATCAACTTGATTGCCTCAGCATGTTTTATATTCTTGGCCGTTTACGGTTGGGGGCTGACTTGGGGTGAGGTCTTGGACTTTTTAATTGCGATCGTTCTTTTGGTCGTTATCATTATGGTAATCGCGTTTGGGGTTGCTTGGCTCTTAAGGTTCTTCAAATCTAAGTAATAAAAAAACCGCCGAAAGGCGGTTTTTTTATTACTGATCTATCAGGATAAGAGCAGCTCGAGGACAAATCTTGAACCGAAATAGGCGAGCATTAAAAATAAGAAGCCGACCAGCGTCCAGCGGATCGCTTTATACCCGCGCCAGCCTTGAGTAACTCGTCCAGCCAATAGAGTGGTGTAAATAAACCACGCAATAATCGAGAAGATGGTTTTGTGTGCGAGATGCTGGGCAAACATATTATCGAGGAACCAAAACCCAGAAATAATCGCAAAAGTAAGGCAGATTACCCCTACCCAGATAAATTCAAAGAGTAGTGATTCCATTGTCATTAATGGCGGCAGTAGGCTTTGCTGTTTGCCCAATTGTTTGTGGCGTAACTTGTGATTTTGATAGGCAAGAATAACGGCCTGTAGGCTTGCGATCATCAATAAGCTGTAGGCCAGAATCGATAAAATAACGTGACTTGCAATGGAGTAGCTTAATAATTGAGGTTCTGAAACAACTCGCGTGGCTAAAGTGGAGGCCAAACAAAGTGCCGTAAATGGATAAAGTAAAATGAATAAATTATGTAAAGGCTTTTTAAAACTGCTTAAAAACACGATGCTGTTGATGAGCCAAAATATTAGCGATGCCACGCCAAAAAACGACAAATAAAACCCGTTAGGTGTGAGGCTCATGCCATGGATGCCCAGGGCATGAATAACCAGTGTTAGCCCTGTGTAGATCGCGAGAGGTTTGGTCGCGATAGGTCGCTGCTTGATAAAGTTAACAATAAGTGCAATGGCGCCCAGTCCGTAGAGAACAAAGGCAATCCAATTCGCAATCAGTGTTAATTGAGGATCCAAATTCATAGTTGTTGCCAAAACAAATTCACATTGAGACTGGTGGCGTCGATTTTTGTTGCTTTCCCTCAAAATCGACTGTTCGTCAGTGTGTCACAAGTTGGCCTTAAAGAGAAGTAAATGAGAAGGGTTCTTCTTTAGGGTGGCGGTGAGTTAATTTAAAAACCGACGGTATGGCTCTGCAATCCTTTAAATATAGGTATAATGCGCTCCAATTTTCATGTAATTAGGCTAGATACGCCTACTCCTTTTGAATCTGGACGCTCTTAATGAGCCACTAGACGTTCATCGACGAGAATATATATGTTTGAGAATCTATCAGATCGTCTGTCTCAGACGCTAAGAGGCCTTACCGGTAAGGCACGTTTAAGCGAAGATAACATTAAAGATGCTTTGCGTGACGTACGAAAGGCACTTCTAGAAGCCGACGTAGCCTTACCTGTTGTTAAATCATTTATTGATCAAGTGCGCAGTCAAGCGCTTGGTCAACAAATCAGTAAAGCACTTAATCCAGGGCAACAATTTCTCAAAATTGTTGAGGCCGAGTTAGTTGCTACTATGGGTAGCGCCAATGAGACCTTGAATTTAGCTCAACAGCCACCGGCGATTGTGATGATGGCTGGTCTTCAAGGAGCAGGTAAAACCACTTCAGTTGCTAAGCTCGCGCGCTTTCTAAAAGACAGAGAGAAAAAGAAAGTGTTGGTCGTGAGTGCGGACGTTTATCGTCCTGCTGCAATCAAGCAGCTTGAAACCTTGGCTGCTGAGGTTGAGGTTGAGTTTTTCCCATCGAGTGGCGATCAAAAGCCGGTTGATATCGCGAACAACGCGTTGGCACATGCCAAGAAGCAATTTTTCGATGTTTTGATTGTGGATACGGCGGGTCGTTTACACGTCGATGAAGAATTGATGCATGAAATTAAAGACCTTCATGCTGCCTTAAACCCAATTGAAACCTTGTTTGTCATCGACGCCATGATTGGTCAAGACGCAGTGAATACTGCAAAGGCCTTTAATGATGCGCTGCCACTTACTGGTGTGATCTTAACCAAGGCCGACGGCGATGCACGTGGCGGGGCTGCATTGTCGGTGCGTCACATCACAGGCAAGCCGATTAAGTTTTTAGGTGTCGGTGAGAAGGTTGATGCGCTTGAGCCATTCCACCCCGATCGCGTGGCATCGCGAATTTTAGGCATGGGCGATGTACTCTCATTGATTGAGCAGGTAGAGCGCAATGTTGACAAGGCGAAAGCAGAAAAGCTCATCAAGAAGGTGACTAAAGGTCAAAAATTCGATTTAGAAGATTTGCGTGACCAATTGTTGCAAATGAAAAACATGGGTGGATTAACGTCTATGCTCGATAAATTACCTGGCATGGGTAATATCGCGCAAATGGCCACTCAAAATGACATGATGAATAAGCAGTTTAAAACCATGGAAGCGATTATCAATTCCATGACACCCGAAGAGCGTCGTAACCCAGACGATTTGAGCGGTTCTCGCAAGCGCCGCATTACACAAGGGTCTGGCACCACTATTCAAGATCTCAATCGCCTGCTTAAGCAATACAAGCAAATGGCGAAAATGATGGGCAAGATGAAAGGTGGTGGAATGCAAAAAATGATGCGAGGTTTGGGAGGTATTCTTCCTGGCGGTATGCCACCCGGCGGCGGACTTCCACCTGGCTTCATGAAATAAAAATAAACCCCGCAATGCGGGGTTTATTTTTATTTCTCACCCATCAAAGTCAGGACTAAACGCCGTGGTCCGCCATGATCGCGATGTTCGCACAAGTAGATACCTTGCCAAGTTCCAAGGTTTAGTCGCCCATCGCTTATGGGAATATTCAAACTGGCTCCCAGAATGCTCGATTTTAAATGCGCGGGCATATCGTCTGGGCCTTCGATCGTATGTACGTAGTAAGGCTCGTTTTCTCGTACGGTGTGATTAAAAAAACTTTCAAAATCGATTCGAACATCAGGGTCGGCATTTTCATTAATGGTGATCGACGCGGAGGTATGTTTTATAAGAATGTTCAATAACCCAACATCGATCTGCTGTAGCTCCGGTAGCTGCGAAATGATTTCGTGAGTGATGAGGTGAAAACCTCGAGCGCGCGGTTTGAGAGTAATTTCTTTCTGGAACCACATAACTAGCCTCGTAACCTGAGCGCTGATTGAGCAAATGAAATCCCGTCCCAACCAGCAAGGATAAAATTGCGGATATTTTGGTGATCTTCACCGTTTGGGTTTTTTAAAACGTCTTCACGGTAGTAATCTCCGAAGCAGGCTAGAGTCTCGTCTTTAGTGAGCTTGTTTAATTTTCCAAAACTAAAAATTTTGCACGAACCATTATTTTGGCCCGCAGCATTGTGAATAAGATGGTTGGTGAATTCTGTTTCCACAAAGTCATATTGGGTGTCTATCACTTCGATGGTTTCTCTGAATTGGACGAGCTCTGGAGTTTTCTTTAACTTCTCGATAAATGCTAATAGATCCATTTTGGGTCTCTAAGAATATAGATAGATGCGCTAGCTTGGGATTGTTATTCGCGCAAGCTGGTTGTAAGTCATTATATAAGCTAAGGTTGCAGCGTAAAATTATTGCACGGATCAGTAAAGTTTATGCTTAAAAAACGTCCCATCTATATTCCTTTCGCCGGTCCCGCTTTGTTAGAAGCACCCCTACTCAATAAAGGTAGTGCCTTCTCGGAGCGCGAACGCCAACAATTTAATCTTGAAGGTTTGTTGCCTTACGCC
Organism: Cellvibrio sp.; assembly: GCA_051885175.1. Taxonomy (GTDB): domain Bacteria; phylum Pseudomonadota; class Gammaproteobacteria; order Pseudomonadales; family Cellvibrionaceae; genus Cellvibrio. The sequence continues at coordinate 302,616 of JBJEWS010000010.1, read as the reverse complement.
ATCGAAACGATCGAGGAACAAAAAGCCCGCGCGTACGAACAGTTGTGTGCGTTTACCGATCCGATGGATAAGCATATTTATTTGCGCAATATTCAAGACACTAACGAGACATTGTACTTTCGATTAGTCTCGGAGCATCTTACCGAAATTATGTCTCTGATTTACACGCCCACGGTCGGGCTGGCGTGCCAGCAATTTTCAAAAATATACCGGCGTAAGCGGGGCTTGTTTATCAATTACCCCGACCGAGATCGCATGGATGACATGCTGCAAAACGCCACCAAGCAGACGGTTAAGGTGATTGTAGTTACTGATGGTGAAAGAATTCTCGGACTGGGTGACCAAGGTATTGGTGGAATGGGAATCCCCATCGGAAAGTTAGCTTTATATACGGCTTGCGGAGGCATTAGTCCCGCTTACACTTTGCCGGTCACACTTGATGTGGGTACCAACAATGAGGCGCTTTTGAACGATCCTATGTATATGGGTTGGCGGCACCCTCGCATCTCGAATGATGAGTACTACGCATTTGTTGATGAATTTATTCAGGCTGTAAAATTGCGCTGGCCAGACGTATTGTTGCAGTTTGAAGATTTTTCCGGCGTTCATGCTACCCCTTTATTGCATAGGTATCGCAACGAGCTCTGTTGCTTTAATGATGATATCCAAGGCACAGCGAGTGTCGCTTTAGGCACGCTTCTGGCCGCAACAAAGCGTAAAGGCGAGAAACTTTCGGAACAAGTGGTGGTCTTTGCCGGTGCAGGGTCAGCTGGTTGCGGAATTGCAGATTACGTCATCAAGCAAATGGTTCGTGAAGGCTTGAGTTTGGCTGAGGCGCGTGCGCGCGTTTTCCTTTGTGATGCACATGGACTCCTAACGGAAAACTCTGATCACCTAATGGAGTTTCAAAAGCCGTTCGCGCAATCGGCAAGTCAGGTTGATAGCATAAATCCTGAGCGCTTGCCCTTAACACTCAAAAATGTTGTGTCTTTAGTCAAGCCAACGATCTTGATCGGCGTTTCGGGGCAGCAGGGGATTTTTACTGAAGCATTAATCACCAGCATGCATGCGGCGTGTGACCGACCGATTATTCTGCCGCTATCAAATCCTACGTCTCAAGTCGAGGCCGTCCCTGCAGACGTTTTGCGCTGGACTTCGGGGCAGGCTATGGTTGCGACAGGAAGCCCGTTCCCACCTGTTGTGATTGATGGCACAGCGGTTGAGATTTCGCAGTGCAATAACAGTTATATTTTCCCTGCCATAGGGCTTGCGGTCATTACGGCTAAGATTTCTCGTATTACCGACGATATGTTGATGGCAGCCAGCGTGGCTCTGGCAGAACTATCGGCAACAACGGCTCAAAATGGGGCGATACTGCCACCTTTGGACTCAATCCGTGAAGTCAGTAAGCGAATTGCTCATGCTCTAATTCTTCAGGCGATTGAAAATGGTGTCGCCATGGCGATTCCCGAGGAGCTGATTGCTGAGCAAATCGATGCGGCATTTTGGCAGCCTGAGTACCGTGAGTATCGGCGAACGTCTTTTTAGAATTATGAGCGAAATGTCTTTACGAAACTTTAACAATTATCGAAGCCTCGTTGAGTTCCTCAAAAGGTACGAGGCCCAACAGGTTATGAACATTTATCAGTTGGATGGTTTTTTGCGAGCGCTCGCAATTACAGCTGAAAGCTTATCGACACAATGGTATAATCTGATATTTAACGACAACGAAGAAGTTTTGATCGAGGCATCTTCGCGGTCTGTTAAACCTCAAATTGAGCATCTTTTCATCTTTCACAAGCAAGAGCTTGGAGTGAGAGATTGTAGCTTCCCATTTGATGCGGTCTATACTCAAAACCATGAAGAACGGCAAACACTTGAGCAGTGGGCGCGAGGGTTTATGCAGGGATATATTGTCCAGGAAGATTATTGGAATCGTTTTTTGTCCGGCGCGGATGAAAAGCTCATCGATCTTTTCGACATGAATTTGAATGTCATTTCTACGGTGGCCGATGCAGATTACGCCGTAGCAACAGGAGTTGATCCTGTCAATCTTCCTGGCATCTTTGCATCCTTGCCTAGCAGGGTAATTAGTTGGGGAACTATGACCGATACTGTCTTGTTAAATTAGCCAGCAGTAGGGCAGTTTTCCGCTATATATGTTGTAACTCACTTGATGATTCGTCACCAACTTTTTAGTTGGGCTTGCTTCTAAGTGATTGTGGTTTACTCTCGGCCTGAGTGGTCGATCAAGGAATACATCATGGATTTTATTTCGGTTCAAAAATATTTGTTAGAAAAGCATCAAGCAAAAGAAATGTTTCCAGCAAGCCCTGACATTGCTGTTTATAAAGTGTGCCACAAAATGTTCGCCACCTTGACTGCTGAAGGCGGTGCTCCACGTGTAAGCCTTAAGTGCGATCCCGATTTGGCTATTCAATTGCGTGAACAGTATCCTGCGGTGCGACCTGGTTTCCAAATGAATAAAAAACATTGGAACACTGTAATGTTAGATGGCAGTATTCCTTCGATTCAAATTCAGCGTATGATCGATCATTCGTACCAACTGATTATCGATAATCTACCCACTATTGAGCGCGAGAACTTGCTAGCTTCCAAACCACAAAAATAAGTGGGCGAGGTTTTTTTAATCACAGCAGTTATCGCGAAACGAATTCGCGATCGTTAAGGACGATACTGTGATGCCACCTTCTTCTAACGACATTAGTCTCGAGTTTGTTGGTAACCGCCTTAAACAATTGCGGGAAATACAAGGATTCTCCCAACGGGAGCTCGCAAAGCGTTCAGGCATTACCCACAGCAACATTTCCATGATTGAGCAGGGGCAGGTTAGCCCAAGCATTCAATCAATCAATCGCATTTTAAATGCGCTCTCTGTGTCGCCTCAGGATTTCTTCAGATCGACTAATCCATCGCCGGTTTCGTTAGTTAAGCTCGACGATTCCCAATCACTGCCTTCTCTTAGTGCACAGCTTTCGCCCAAGACGGGTGAGTGTATTATCGAACCGCGTACCTTTGGTGCAGGCGCCACTGCACGCGAATGTCAATTTATTACACTATTCGACGCCTCTACCTCGCCTCTATTAGCCGCTGGTGAGCGCCAAGTGGTCGGTAGTGTACTGATTGGTGACGCTTTAGTGACGACAACCTCGGGCGAATATTATCTAACACAGGGCGATGTATTTTCATTTGCGCCCGGAGAGTTTTTCTGTTTTATCCAGCAAGGAAGAAAGACGACTCGATTGTGCCTTACTTGATTGTTTTTTGAACTTGCGTTCCGCTTGGTGACACTTCAAATCGCAACGATGCTTGTGTTTGCCAACCTTGGTAATGTGAAGTAGCCTGCTAGACTTCCAGAGTTACAAAAAGCTTAGGTGCTGCCAGTGTGCAGTTGAGTTATTCATAACGATATCAAGAGAGATACCATATGTTTCAAGGAAATTCCCTCTCGCTAAAGCTCGATTCTGATGGCATTGCATCGCTTGTCATCGACTTACAAGGTGAGTCGGTCAATAAATTTAATGTTCAGACCGTCAACGAGCTAAGCGCTGTACTCGATATTCTCGAGAAAGCTGAAGGTGTGAAAGGCCTTTTGTTATCGAGTGGTAAAGAAGCATTCGTAGTCGGCGCTGATATTATGGAATTCGGCAAAGTGTTTGCTGAAGGTCCCGATAAAATCACCGAACATCTGGCTAAAAATAATCAAAATTTTAATCGCCTCGAGGATTTACCTTTTCCAACAGTTGTGGCCATCAATGGCTATGCCTTGGGCGGCGGAATGGAATTGACGCTTGCCTGTGACTATCGTGTGGCGACTACAGGAAGCAAACTTGGCTTGCCAGAAACTAAACTTGGCATCTTCCCCGGCTGGGGCGGTACCGTCCGATTGCCTCGATTGGCTGGGCTTGAGGTGGCAGTGGAATGGATTGCTGGCGGTAAAGAGCATTCGGCCGAAGATGCTCTTAAAGCCCGAGTAGTCGACGCAGTAGTCAGCCAAGATAATCTACAACAAGCTGCTCGCGACCTTCTCCGGTTACTCATTGATGGGAAGCTCGACTATCAAACACGTCGTGGCGATAAAAAATCACCCCTCAAATTGAATTTTATTGAATCCATTATGGCTTTTGAGACGTCTAAAGCTTTTGTGGGTGCGCAAGCAGGGCGGAACTATCCTTCACCCGTGTCAGCGATTAAGGCGATGCAGAAAGCGGCTGATAAAGGTCGGGAAGAAGCTTTGCAAATCGAAGCTGAAGGTTTTGCCAAAATGGCGCAAACCTCCGTGGCGGAATCACTTGTTGGTATTTTCGTTAACGATCAATTGATTGGTAAAAAAGCCAAAAGTTGGGAGAAGAAAGCCGATAAAAAAGTGCAGCGAGCCGCCGTGCTCGGCGCTGGCATCATGGGTGGTGGTATTGCCTATCAGTCGGCACTTAAAGGTGTTCCGATCAAGATGAAAGATATTGCTCAACAGGGCATCGATCTTGGATTAAGTGAAGCGAACAAGCTTCTTTCCAAGCGTGTCGAGCGCAAGCGCCTTACACCAGCTGAAATGGGTGATGCACTTAATCGAATCGAACCCACCTTGGGCTACGATGGTTTCGATCAGGTCGATATCGTGGTTGAGGCGGTAGTCGAAAATCCAAATGTTAAAAAAAGCGTTCTTGCTGAGGTTGAAAAAAAGGTTACCGCCGATACGGTTTTAGCTTCGAACACCTCTACCATTTCGATTTCTTATTTGGCGGAATCCCTAGAGCGGCCCGAAAATTTTTGCGGCATGCATTTTTTCAACCCCGTACACATGATGCCTTTGGTTGAAGTTATTCGCGGTGTTAAAACATCCGATAACGCCATCGCGCGCACGGTGGCTTACGCCAACGCAATGGGCAAAAAAGCAATTGTTGTTAAGGATTGCCCAGGGTTTTTAGTTAATAGGGTGTTGTTTCCTTATCTTGCCGGTCTTGCGATGTTAGTTCGCGACGGAGTCGACTTTGAGCGCATTGATTCGGTCATGGAAAAATGGGGCTGGCCAATGGGGCCTGCTTACCTACTCGATGTGGTGGGTATAGATACTGCAGTACACGCCGAAAAAGTAATGGCGGAAGGTTTCCCTGAACGCATGAAGCGTGATTTTACTTCCTGCACCGATGTTCTCTATCAGGCTGGCCGTTTAGGCCAAAAAAATAATCAGGGCTTTTATCAGTACGGACTCGATAAGAAGGGCAAATTGGCCAAAAAATCTGATCCTGTTGTTAAGGAGCTCTTGGCGCCTATTGTTGAAGGCAATATCGAGATCACCGACGAAGATATTGTTGCTCGCATGATGATTCCGATGGCCACCGAATTGGCGCGCTGTTTAGAAGAAGGCATTGTTGAGAGTGCAGCCGAGGCAGACATGGCTTTGGTGTACGGTACAGGATTCCCTCCTTTTAGAGGTGGAGTATTCCGTTGGATTGACTCCATGGGAGCCGCGAACTTTGCTGCGCTTGCGGCACCATTTGCACATCTTGGGCCTCTATACGAGGTTCCCGAGAATATTCAGCGTCACGCCTCCAACAATCAAAAGTTTTACGGCTAAGGAGTAGAAATAATGAGTTTACAAGCACGTGATGCCGTCATTGTTGATTATGCCCGTACCGCAATGGGACGCTCTAAGGGTGGAATATTTCGAAATGTTCGAGCGGACGACATGTCGGCTGCCATTATTAACGCGCTACTCGCGCGCAATCCTAGCCTTGATCCTGCGGAAGTTGACGACCTTATCTGGGGTTGCGTAATGCAGCGTGAAGAGCAGGGCTTCAACATCGCGCGTAATATTCTTTTGCTTACCAATCTGCCACACACAGTTCCGGCCCAAACGATAAACCGTTTGTGTGGGTCTTCCATGAGCGCGCTGCATATTGCTACAGCCAACATTAAAGCGGGTATGGGCGATGTTTACATCATTGGCGGGGTTGAGCACATGGGGCATCTGCCAATGATGGAGTCGGTAAATCCAAATCCGTATTTAGGCAGAACTGTCGCCAAGGCCGCTGGTAGCATGGGAATGACGGCAGAATACCTTGCGCTATTACATGGCATTAACCGCCAGCAAATGGATGAGTTCAGTGTTCGTTCACACAAAGCTGCTGCGTGGGCGAGGGATCAAGGTAAGTTTGACCGCGAGATCATCCCGATCGCAGGTCATGATGAAAATGGCTTTGTGAAGCTTGCGGAAGTGGATGAAACCATTCGTGATGACACCTCTTACGAAGCACTGGCGAAACTACCTCCGGCGTTTGACCCTAAAAATGGGATGGTCACGGCTGGTTCATCGTCGCAGATATCGGATGGTGCCTCGGTCATGATGGTGATGTCTTACGAGCGGGCACAAAGTCTTGGGCTTAAGCCGATTGCCAAAGTTCGCTCTGTAGGATTGGCGGGAGTTGATCCATCTATCATGGGCTATGGTCCAGTTCCGTCAACGCAAAAAGCTTTGGCGGCGGCCGGATTAACTATTGATGATATTCAGGCTGTTGAGCTTAACGAAGCCTTCGCTGCTCAGGCGCTTCCGGTTTTAAAAGACTTACAGTTGCTTGATAAATATGAAGAGAAAGTGAACCTGCATGGTGGGGCGATCGCATTAGGTCATCCGTTCGGTTGCTCGGGTGTGCGAATTACTGGCTCACTGCTGACCGTCATGCAAGACCGAGATTACGCTTTAGGTGTCTCGACAATGTGCATTGGCTTGGGGCAGGGTATTACCACAGTGCTTGAGCGTGTTTAACACCTAAAGCAGATATTAAAAAACCAGCTTCGGCTGGTTTTTTAATATCTGGCTGCTTAATTTGCCGATCTATCGCTATCGAATGGTAGAATGAGGCATTCTTTTGCATAGGTAATGGTGAATGTCCGCATTGTACGAATTGGTTGAGTTAACAAATGGTGAAATTGCGCTTAAGCGTGCGGATGACGAGTTTAAAGAGCCTTTGGTAACGATTCGCTTCTCAAAAGAATCTTTATCGGTACTCGGAAAATCGAAGTTCACAATTGCCAAAGCAATGATTGAAGCCGCTATGGATGCAGCAAGCGATGATGAGGATGATTTTGATCAGGACTTTTTCGATGAGGAGATGAATGAGATTCATCAACTTCACTAACTGAGCCTTCCATGGCCTGGGTCTTAGCGTTGACGCAAAATGAGCCCTTGGCTTTTCCCGAGTTTTGCCGCTTGTTCTAACTGAGTTATCTCTATTTCACTCAATCTACCAGCATCTGCGATTACCGTATGACTGGTTCCCAACGACAGTGCCTCCCACGTAATCCACAGAAGGTCAGCTTTGTTAACGCAAGGCAATATCCTAAATACTTTTGTGTTAACACCAAGCGCAACTAACGCCTTTTTATCAATGACGCGATCGGTTATCCAAGTCACCCAACGTTCATCTTGAAGTTGGGTTAGGTGACAGATCATGGGAAGCACCAATTGCAATTGAGCTTGCGATTGGTCTGCAAGAATCAACTCTGTCACACCATATGCAGTTACAGCAGAGTTCGTGGATGAGATAGCTGCGTTATGAATCACGACGAATGACCCCCACACTTAAACCTTCAATGGCAAATTCCTGCTCGGTCAAGTCGACATTGATGACATCGAATTCTGGGTTTTCTGGCCACAACTCAATGATCGACGGGTTTTTAGTACGCTTATAGCGCTTAACCGTAACCTCATCATTTATGCGAGCGACGATGACTTGGCCGTTAGTTGCTTGTTCAGTCCTGTGAACGGCAAGAAGATCACCATCTAAAATACCGATATCCTTCATGCTCATCCCTTTCACGCGCAACAGAAAGTCGGCACTTGGTGAGAAGAAGTTGGGCGGGATTGTGCAGTAATCGTCAATATGAGCTTCTGCCAGAATAGGATTACCCGCCGCTACACGGCCGATGATCGGTAGCCCTTCTGGCTGATCACTTTCTTGAGGAATAAGGCGAATTCCGCGCGATGCGCCAGGCATAATTTCAATTGCGCCTTTTCGGGCCAAGGCTTTAATGTGCTCTTCGGCGGCATTAGGTGATTTAAAACCTAGAATGCGAGCTATCTCAGCGCGAGTGGGTGGATAACCGGTTTCATCGGAGTACTGCTTGATAAGATCTAAAACTTGCTGTTGTCGTGGTGTTAGAGAAATCATAGCGTGCCCATCTCTGTTTATTTATACAGTAGTTGTGATTATATACAGTATTCGTTCGGGTGCAAGCCTCCTGTGATTATTCGTTCGACTCTTATAAATGCCCTAAAGGTTTCCTAAAACCAGTCGTTAAACTGGTATCGAATTAGTGTTTGGCTTTGGTAAGGGCTGTGTAATGAATTCTTTCTCCGCAATTCAACGATACTCCTCCGTTAAGGTTCACTCTGGGGTTGAGGCGGCCTCGCCACATCGTCTCATTCAAATGTTGTTTGAAGGTGCTCTTGAGCGTATTGCTCAGGCCAAAGGTGCTATGCAGCAGAACAACATTGCGCGAAAAGGTGAGCTGATTATTAAGGCAATTAATATTGTGGGCGGACTGCAAGGTAGTCTTAACGACAACCAAGGCGGCGATTTAGCGAAAAGTCTCGATTCTTTATACGATTACATCATCCGTCGTTTAACTCAGGCTAATCGCGAAAACGATATCGAAATGTTAGATGAGTGCGCCAAACTTTTAGGCGAAATTAAAGTCGGTTGGGATGCCATCGGACCAGGATATTAAGGACGCACATGAATCATCATCTTCAAGTATTGCCTCCTGTTGAGTACAGAGGTTCGGCAGGAGTTTCTGCAATCAAGCAGCTTCAACGAGATCTTCTTGAGGCGCTAGATCAAGAGGACTGGGGGCGTGTGCAACATCTCGATACGCTCTGTGCGTTGGTGGTCGATCGCGTGATTGCCGCTAACCGCGATAATAAAGAGATTTTAATTTCAGCGTTAAGTGGACTTAAAACCGTTTATGCCAATATGATTCACCGTTGTCATGACTCGGCGGATCGCGCGCAAAACCTGTGATACAACTCGCATTATTTCAAGAGCCCTGCTAGCCTAGCGGTATCTATCGTTAAAACGGCTAGTTGAGGCTCTCGTGACTTTTTATAAATCTAAAGAAGCACTAAAGCAGTACCGCAATTTAGGTCTCACTTCTGAGATTGGTCAAGCATCTCCCCATCGACTCATACAACTCTTGTTTGAAGGCGCAATTACTCATCTTCTACGTGCCAATGCGGCAATTGAGCGCAATGCCTACGAGGAAAAAGCACGCTTTATTGATAAATCTGTTGCGATTATTTCTGGCTTGCGATCGTCACTCGATATGTCTCAGGGGGAATTGCCGGAAAATCTCGACCGCCTTTATGAATACATGAGCTTTCGTCTACTTGAAGCGTCGCAAGATAACGACCCGAAAAAAGTTGGCGAGGTAGTCGAACTATTAAAAACCATTAAATCAGGTTGGGATGACATTCCTAACATCACACAAACTCCGAGTAGTTAGTTGTTTCCTGTTCATTATTTGACGCTATGGCGGGTAATTGGATAGTGAGTTTGATTGACGTCAAACAAACGTAACAGCGGTTGTCATTAAATTGACTTCTCGCTGACAAAAGCAGATATTGTTGAAAATCGCGACAAAGCTGAGGCTTTCTCCCTGTCGCTCTGAACAATAAACTTGGGGCAAATTTATGCGGCACTCTAATAAAATCCTCGTAATCGATGACGACTCATCTCGCGCCCGAAATCTTAAAGTCCTTTTTGATTTTCTTAGTGAAACAGCGGTGATTGCGGGAAGTACCGATTGGCTGGATCAAGTAGATGCATCCGGCGCACAGAAAGACGAGTTTTCGGCAATTTTTTTAGGAGATTATTCTCGTTCAGCGCTCGGATATGCGCAGATTTTGAAACAGCTTTATAACTGGAGCGATGAAGCCGCGGTCATCCTGATTGATGACGATGCGACACAAGCGGATAGCCAAATTGATGAGACGTTTGCGTCCATGGTCATTGCTCAGCTTCCTTCAAGTCCTACTTACAATATTTTGGTCGACACTCTGCACCGTGGTCGTTTATATCGCGATGCTCAAATGAAATCTAAGCGACAACCAACCCGCAGGCCGCCTCATTTATTTAGAAGTTTGGTAGGGACTAGTGCTCGCATTCAACAGGTTCGCGACATGATGTCTCAGGTCGCGGATAAGGATGTATCGGTTCTTATTACTGGAGAGTCGGGTACTGGTAAAGAAGTTGTCGCAAGAAACTTGCACTACAACTCACCGCGTCGCGATAAGCCGTTTGTACCGGTCAACTGCGGTGCGATTCCTGCCGAGCTGCTTGAGAGTGAATTGTTCGGTCACGAAAAAGGCGCTTTTACTGGAGCAATTAGCTCCCGCGCCGGCCGGTTTGAAATGGCCGAAGGCGGTACTTTGTTTTTAGACGAGATTGGCGATATGCCACTCAATATGCAGGTCAAAATTTTGCGCGTCCTTCAAGAGCGTTGCTTTGAACGCGTGGGCAGCAATAAAACACAATCTATTGATGTGCGAATTATTGCCGCGACTCACCGTCATCTCGAAAAGATGATTGAGGAAAACACCTTTCGCGAAGACCTGTACTACCGCCTGAACGTTTTTCCTATTGAGTTGCCATCACTTAAAGAGCGCTCTGAAGACATTCCATTGTTACTTAATGAGTTGGTTGCTCGTCTGGAAGCCGAGCAACGTGGCACCATACGATTCAACTCGGCGGCGATTATGTCGCTGTGTCGACACGAGTGGAGTGGTAACGTGAGGGAGCTGGCCAACTTGGTTGAGCGTATGGCGATCATGTTCCCCGATGGCGTGATTGGTGTTCAAGAATTGCCTGCTAAATATCGTCACGTCGAAGTTGAAGACGAATTTGCCACTAAGTCGACACCAACCGATATGCCGCAAGCGCAGGGTTATGTCAGCATGAATGACTCGCCTTTATTACCAGAAGGTGGAATCGACTTGCGTGAGTACATTACTAAGTTAGAAATCAGTCTGATTCAGCAGGCGCTCAATGATTGTGGTGGTGTGGTGGCGCGTGCCGCCGATAAGCTATGCGTCAGACGTACGACATTGGTCGAAAAAATGCGTAAATATGATATGCAGCGATAAATAAAAAAGGCTCCCAGGGAGCCTTTTTTATTACCTAACAATTATCAATCGACTTTAGGCTTGCGACGACGAGGTTGGCCTTGTTGCGTTAGGCCACTCATCTTCGAAGCGACACTTGAAGGCTTACGGGCAGATTGATTTTTAGCCACACCATTCTTATCTCCATTGGCACTGGGTTTACCACCCGCCGATTTTTGCTGGCCACCTTTGGGTTTGGCTCCCAACGTCGTGCCAGGACGTTTGTTGTTTCTGCCATTGGGCTTCGCACCGGCGCCAATCGTCATGCGACGTCCAAGCACGATTGGTTCGGGGCGTGCGTTAGGATCAGGTTCGAAACTTTCGACCACTATTTTGGGTATTTCGCTTTTGATAAGCTTTTCGATGTCTTTTAAAAATCCATTCTCATCAATGCATACCAGCGAAATCGCCTTGCCTTCTGCTTGCGCACGACCTGTTCTACCGATTCGGTGAACATAATCTTCTGGAATATTCGGCAGCTCGTAATTCACAACAAATGGTAGTTGATCGATATCGATACCGCGTGCGGCTATATCGGTGGCAACCAACGCGCAAATATTTCCTTTTTTGAAATCGTCTAAGGCTTTGGTGCGCGCGCCTTGGCTTTTGTTGCCGTGAATAGCGGCGGCAGTGATGCCATCATCGTTAAGTTGCTCGGTTAATTTATTGGCACCGTGCTTAGTGCGAGTAAAGATCAGCACTTGTTTCCACTGATCTTTTTTAATCAAGTGGGATAAGAGCTCACGTTTACGGTTGCGATCGACTGGGTGGATGATCTGCTCGACTTGTTCGCTGGTGGTATTGCGACGAGCGACTTCCACCAGTGTTGGGTTGTTAAGCAGGCGGTCGGCAAGTGCTTTGATGTCGTCAGAAAAAGTTGCCGAAAATAATAAGTTTTGTCGCTTGCTGGGTAATAACGCTAAAACTTTCTTGATGTCGTGAATGAAGCCCATATCGAGCATGCGGTCGGCTTCATCGAGTACGAGTATTTCTACATCGCGAAGCGATACCGCGTTTTGATTCACTAAATCTAACAGTCGACCGGGCGTTGCCGTGAGAATGTCGACGCCGCCGCGTAACTTCATCATTTGTGGATTGATGCTAACGCCGCCGAAAACTACCGTCGAGCGAATTGGAACGTATTTACTGTAGGTGCGAATGTTGTCGCCCACTTGAGCGGCGAGTTCACGAGTAGGGGTGAGCACCAGGGCGCGAAGTGGGCGACGGCCTTGGGCTGTTTTACCGGTCGGCTTTTTAATAAGGCGCTCGAGCATCGGCAGCGTAAAGCCCGCGGTTTTACCGGTGCCCGTCTGTGCGGCAGCTAAGATATCGCCGCCTTTTAATACCAGCGGAATGGCTTGAGCTTGAATAGGAGTAGGGGAGTCGTAACCTTCTTCGGCAACGGCTTGCAAAATTTCGGCGCTTAAGCCGAGTGACGCGAATGACATAGATAAATCCTGGCGCTCGACCCCTGAGATTCAGGTTAAGGTCTGACGAGCAAAGAGAGGAAAGCCTGCGCTTTCTAACTGAATGGCGGTACTGACCTTACTGGTACCGAGCGCGCATGTTACGCAGTGGCCGACGAAGATGCTAGAAAAAACTCTGGTCGATTCGCGCGTAAAAGCCAATTCTTTGACTGGCAAACTTAATAATAATCATAAGTGTCTGATTTTTATCGTTATTTACATCTGGCATTGCAATTGCATTATCCCTTGTAAGAAATCGGCGTGCGTCACTTTTCGATGGAAAATTGACTGAGCAGCATCATTTTTTGGGATAAGTCATGAATCTACCAACGTCATCCAATGTTCAAGAGCGTCCAGCAACTGCGGGCAATCTCATTCACATTGTGCGTCCCACAAGTGCGGCGACCAGTCCGTTGGTTGCTAAACGTCGCTCCTTGGCCACTCAGCAAGGTGAGGCTGGCGGCGAGAATCTCACCGAAGCCTTTGCGCAATTCCAGCAAATGTCGCAGCAGTTAGCCAATTCTTATCATCAGTTAGAAAATCGCGTTGCTGAACTTAATGAAGAGTTGACGACATTGAGCCGTCAACGCTTAGAGGAGTTAGCCGAAAAAGAGCGGCTGGCCAATCGCCTCGAAAGTCTTTTGAATTTCCTGCCCGGCGGCGTAGTAGTTCTCGATCCTTTAGGTTACGTATCGGAGTGTAATCCTGCTGCGCGTGAGCTTTTGGGTGATCCTTTACAGGGCGAGCTGTGGCGCGACCTGATTCATCGGTGCTTTGCGCCCCGCCAAGACGATGGTCATGAGGTATCGCTTAAAGACGGGCGCCGCATCAGCATTCAAACACGTAACCTAGGCGTTGATGGTCAGATTATTCTTTTAACCGACTTAACCGAAACCCGTCGTCTGCAAAGCGAGTTATCTCGCCACGAGCGTCTCTCTGCGCTCGGAAAAATGATGAGCGCTCTGGCGCATCAAATTCGAACGCCGTTATCGGCCGCCATGCTCTACGCAGGTCATCTCGGAAATGGAAAAATTACCGACGAGAAACGCCAGCAATTTGTCGAAAAAATACAAGGCCGCCTAACCAACATCGAGCGTCAAATTCAAGACATGCTGGTGTATGTGAAAGGCGAAATCCCATTGCGCGACGTCATGAGTGTCGCCGAGCTTCAAGAGGCTTTGGTAGAGGCAATGGAAGTTCCGTTACTCACCAGTGAATCGAGCTGCGAGTGGGTTATTCAGTGTCGAGAAAAATATATTCAATGCAACAAAGAGGCATTGGTCGGCGCGATACTTAATTTAGTCAATAACGCCATTCAGGCCGTTGAAAAAAACGCGAAGTTGCGCATCGAGCTGAACTTATATCCTCATGCCCTTGGACGCACCGTGTTATCGAATGAGCCCGAACAATTATGGATTCGGGTATGCGACAAAGGCCCCGGTATTCCCGAGGAATTATTAGCAAGCGTGGGCGATTTATTTGTGACCACAAAGTCGCAAGGCACTGGACTTGGTCTGAGCGTGGTGCAAGCCGTTGCTCGTGCCCATCACGGAAAATTTTTATTAAATTCGAAACAGGGGCAAGGCACTTGCGCAAGTCTCTTGCTTCCATTCGCATCATTTCCGCAGTAGGAGTTAACTATGGCTCTCGCAATTAAATCCCAAGAACTTCAAAGTCTAGGCACAGTGTTAGTCGTTGAGGATGACACCAGCTTACGGGAAGCGCTGGTCGATACATTACAACTTGCCGACTACAGCGTGACGGCGGTTGCTAGCGCCGAGGACGCTCTTAAGCAATTAGCTATTAATTCTGAAATCGGAATGATTGTGTCCGACGTGAACATGGGCGGCATGAGTGGGCAAGAATTATTGCGTCAAGTGAAAGCGGATTACCCGCAAATTCCCATGATGCTCATTACGGCTTATGCATCCATTGAGGCTTCTGTGGATGCTATGAAAAACGGCGCTGTCGATTATCTGGTCAAACCTTTCGCACCACAATTATTGGTTGAAACTGTCGCGCGGCACATGGGGGTGGCTCAAGCGCAGGGCGATAATCCTATCGCGGAAGCGCCATCAAGCCGCCACTTATTGCAGTTGGCGACTCGCGTAGCGCAATCGGAATCGACCGTTCTAATTTTGGGCGAATCGGGTACAGGTAAAGAAGTTCTCGCGCGCTTTGTCCACGACAATTCACCCCGTCGAAACAAACCCTTCGTGGCCATTAACTGCGCAGCGATTCCCGAGAATATGCTAGAAGCCATGTTGTTTGGTTACGAAAAAGGTGCTTACACGGGCGCACATTCGACAACGCCAGGAAAGTTCGAGCAAGCTAATGGCGGAACACTTTTGCTCGATGAAATTTCGGAAATGGATATTGGACTTCAGGCAAAATTATTGCGTGTTTTACAGGAGCGTGAAGTGGAGCGTTTGGGCGGCCGTAAGACGATCAAGCTCGACGTGCGCGTTATTGCCACTTCTAACCGTGACATGCGTTTGCAAGTTGTCGAAGGAAAGTTTCGCGAAGACCTTTACTACCGTTTAAGTGTATTGCCACTGCAATGGGCACCTTTGCGCGATCGTATCGAAGATATTGTCCCTCTAGCTGAGCGCATTTTGCAAAAGCATGCGCAAAAACAAAATCGCCGCGGCGTTTATTTGACACAATCGGCCAAGCAATTGCTAATGGCGTATTCCTGGCCAGGCAACGTTCGCGAGTTGGATAACATCATGCAGCGAGCACTGATTCTACAAGCCGGCTTTGCTATCGAGGCTCAAGATCTAGGGTTAGATTCGGGCGATGTTTACGGCGCTGGTTATTCACAGCACAGCAGTCAGTTTAGTGAGAAACCTAATTTAATCGAGGCAGCTAATGCCTTGACTCAAGGTCAAGCATCGGCTCAAGTGGTGCCCATTTATGCACGCGCGGGCACTGCGTCTGCTGCCACATTGCCAAGCCATCAATCCGGTTTTTATGCGACTACGGGAGCCGAGACGATTGGGTTGTCGGGCAGTGAATATAAACCTGCGCCTACTTTAAATAATCCTGCTTTAGGTAATGATCTTAAGCAGCGTGAATATGAAATTATCATGAATACTTTGCGGGTCGAAGGTGGCAGCCGTAAAAATACCGCTGAACGTTTGGGCATTAGTGCCAGAACGCTCCGCTATAAAATTGCGCGACTTCGCGAAGAAGGTTACGACATCACCGATTAGTGTCTTAATAAGCGCGGCAGTATCCGCGCTTATTTTTCACTTCTTAAACTCTCAAAATAACTCGACTGAGAATCCGCTCAGCAATTTCCAGCCTCAATTCCCAATTTCTATTCATCGCGTAACGTCGTGATATCGATCAGACGTTAAGAGCGTTAGGTTTAATTCATCGCGCTAATTCGTCGCCTTGGATGAGTTGGCCTAGTTTGTGCAATTACCCCGTTAAGGCAGCATTTTTTAGAAAAATGCCAAAATTTTGTCATGGTGGTGAGGTTAGTCACATGGTCGATAGAGTTGATATCAGCCGTCTTTTACAAGACATGCGCACGTTGAAGTCGCAAACCAACGCATTTCATACATCCAATGGCTTAGGCCAAATGGATCGCGTAAATCCTATGCGTCAAATTGGTGGCAATCAGGAAGTTGCACCGGTTTCACGAGGCCCTGCATTTGGCGACCTATTCAGCCAAGCGGTCAACAAAGTTAACAATTTACAGCAAACCTCGTCGTCAATGGCCAATGCGTACGAGCGCGGTGTGGCCGGTGTCGATATCACCGATGTGATGGTAGCCTCACAAAAAGCCTCGGTGGCTTTTCAAGCAACTGTTCAAGTTCGTAATAAAGTTATCGAAGCTTATAAAGACGTCATGAATATGGCGATATAATTCGCCATTCACGCGAGCAAGCGACATAAGGTTTTAAAAAAATGGTAGACACTATCGTAACTGCAGGTGATGAAAAAAACACCGCTGTAGAGCAAAAGCAGAAACCACTGCGCGGCGACTTTTTAGAAGGCTTTAGTCGCCTTACTGTCGCGCGACAAGTGGGTTTTATTGTGGCGCTAATCGCAAGTGTTGCTGTGGCCTTTGCAATTGTTATGTGGATGTGGACCAAAGAGCCTGACGATTATCGCCCTTTGTTTGGTCGGCTTGATCCTGCAAATGCCGCCAGTGTTGTCGAAGCGCTCGATCAAAATGCCATTCCTTATAAGATCGAAAAAAATACCGGCATTATTTTAGTGGATGCCAACAACGTGCATTTGGCGCGTATGAAAATCGCGGAGTTAGGTTTTCCTTCAAGCCAAATTAAAGGCTTCGAGATTATGGATGCCGAGCAGCCTTTGGGTACCAGTCAGTTTGTCGAAAACACTCGTTATCAACGTAGTATCGAAGGTGAACTTGCTCGCACCATTACCAGTATTAATAGCATTCGCACCGCTCGCGTACACTTAGCCATCCCTAAGAAAACGGTATTCGTTCGCGACGCGACCAACCCTACTGCGTCGGTCTTTCTTGATGTGTATGCGGGACGCAGCGTCGAAACGGCGCAAGTTAAAGCCATTATGAATTTGGTGGCGTCTTCGGTTCCCGGAATGCGCGCTGAAGATGTCACCGTTGTAGATCAGCACGGTAGTTTGCTTTCTATGATTGATGAAGCGAGTGACTTGACTGTCGCGACTAAACAACATCAATACACCAAAACCGTTGAGAGCAATATTCTTCAGCGAGTCAACAGTATTCTCGAGCCAGTGGTTGGTAGCGAAAAGTTTCGCGCACAAGTAAGTGCCGATGTGGACTTTACTGCGGTCGAACAAGCGGCCGAAACGTTTAATCCTGATATGCCGGCGATTCGTTCGGAGCAAACACTCAACGAAACTCGAGCAGCCAATGATTTGGCAGTGGGTATTCCAGGCGCGCTTACTAACCAACCGCCAGGAATGGCCGAGGCGCCGGAACAAATCGACCCTAATACCGGATTGCCCATTAACACCACGCCGACCAATAAGCGTGAGCAGGCGACTCGTAACTACGAATTAGATCGAACCATTAGTTACACCAAACATCAGCAAGGGCAAATTAAACGTTTAACAGTTGCTGTAGTGGTCGATGATAAAATTGTGCGAAATGCCGAAGGTGTCGAGCAAAAAATTGCTTGGACAGAAGCTGAACTTGAGCAGTTATCGCTCTTGGTGCGCGATGCCGTTGGCTTTAGTGCTGTGCGTGGCGATAGCGTAAATGTATTGAACTCGTCGTTTATGAATCGCGACGGCATGTTAGTTGAGGAGCCGCTACCTTGGTGGGAAGTCTGGATTGTTCCCAATATTCGCTATATTGTAGGTTTGTTACTGTTTTTAGCGATAGTGTTCGGTGTATTGCGCCCACTATTTAAAGGCTTGTCGAATAGTGGCGGCAGTAAAATTGAAGAAGAAGAGGAGCGTCAGTTAGCGGCGCTCGAAGCAGCCAACGGCATTAGTCTTGATGGCGTTTCCGACGAGACAGTGACCTTAACGGGCGGAACTGCCTTTATGTTGCCAAGCCCGCACATGGATTACGAAGATCAAATTAACGCAATTAAAGGTTTAATCGCCGACGATCCGGGCCGAGTGGCACAAGTCGTAAAAAGATGGGTAAATCGCGATGACTGATGCAAAAAATAAACAAGCGGCGCCGCCTAAAATGCGGCACGTCGATCAAGCGGCTATTTTGCTGATGTCGCTTGGTGAGCAAGATGCTGCCGAAATTTTAAAACACATGGGCCCCAAAGAAGTTCAGCGAATCGGCGCGGCTATGACGCAATTGCAAAACGTCCAGCAATCGGATGTGCAATTCGTGATGGGCAATTTTTTAGAAGAAGTGAGCAACCTCACAGGCCTTGGTATGGGTGCGGATAACTACATTCGCAAAATGCTCATCACCGCATTGGGAGAAGATAAAGCCAATGGTCTAATCGACCGAATTTTGTTGGGCGGTAATACCACTGGATTAGATACTCTTAAATGGATGGATGCGCGCTCGGTTGCCGATATTATTCGCAACGAACATCCGCAAATTCAGGCAATTGTGATTGCCTATCTCGACGCGGATCAATCCGCCGAGATTCTCTCTTACTTTACTGAAAAAGTACGGCTCGACATTATGATGCGAGTCGCTTCACTCGATACGGTTCAGCCGACGGCCTTGCAAGAACTTAACGATATTCTTGAGAAGCAATTCTCGGGCTCAGCCTCATCGCAAACAAAAACCATGGGTGGTTATAAAGTTGCGGCTGAGATCATGAACAACCTAGAAGGATCGGTTGAAGCTGAACTCATGGATGGAATTAAACGTATCGATGAAGATATGGGTAACCAAATCCAAGACCTTATGTTTGTATTCGACAATCTTGTCGATGTTGATGATCGCGGTATTCAAGCGCTGTTGCGTGAAATTTCGTCTGAAGTATTGGTAATCGCGCTTAAAGGCGCCGATGACAATTTGAAAGAAAAAATCTTCAAAAATATGTCGAAGCGTGCTGCAGAATTGTTGCGTGATGATCTTGAAACCAAACCGCCAATGCGTTTGGCCGATGTGGAAGCCGCGCAAAAAGAAATTTTGGTTACCGCACGTCGAATGGCAGATGCTGGCGAAATTATTCTTGGTGGCTCTGGCGAGCAAATGCTCTAACCTAAGATGAGTAAACGGCCGTGCCTATGAAAGATAAATCAACTTGGGACAAAATTCCCGCGGAGCAAGCCGGATCGGCTGTGCCTTGGATGTTGCCGGTGATTGGCAAAAATGCCAATGTTTTGCCCTCGTTTGAAAAAGAAGAACGCGAGCGCAAAGCCGCTGAAGATCGCGCGAAAACCGAATCTGTGTCGGTTGTCGAAATCGATTCACGCTCGCTCATTAACAATACTGGACCTACTGCCGAAGAGCTTGAGCAAATAGTGGCGTCGGCAGAAAAAGAAGGTTTCGATAAAGGCTATCACGACGGGCATCAAAAAGGGCGCACCGAAGGTTACGAAGAAGGGCGTTTGCAAGCCTATGCTGAATTTAAAGCGCAATTGGTTGACGAACAGTTACGCCTTCGCAAACTAGCAGATGCACTCGAGGCGCCGCTTGCCCAGCAAACGGATGCGCTCGAGGCGATGATCGTTAAAAGTATTGCGCTCATGACACAGAGCGTGATTACTCGAGAGCTGCAAATTGATCGTCGACACATCATTGCTTTGGCGAAAGAGGCGATCGATGCATTGCCGGTAGGGCATCAGCAGTTATCAGTTTACGTTAACCCCAAAGATGCAGAGCTTTTACAAAACTACGCCGCCGACAACAATTTGACTTGGAACATTATTCCGGATCAGCAATTAACCGAAGGCGGAGTTCGTGTTGAAACGCTAGAAAGCCGAGTCGATCAATCGGTGGAGCTTCGTTTAAAGCATGTTCTGCAACAATTTATCACCAAGCAGCTCTCTAGCTTGCCGCCGCTTGAAACAAGTGACAATCAAGATGATGAAGTAACTTTCGAAGCTGAAGAGCAAGAGTCTCCTCTATCAGCGTTTGGGTTGGATGATGTAACTTTGTCACCGCGAGCGCAGCCTGATGTCTGATTTACTTAACCGTTTAACTCCTTATATTCCAACTGGGATTTGCCCGATTACGCCTCAATCGGAAGGCCGTATTACGCGCGCGGTTGGATTAACGCTGGAAGCAGTTGGTCTCAAAGTAAGTGTGGGTAGTCAGTGCCAAATTTTGAACGACGATGGTCGGAAAATTGAAGCTGAGGTGGTCGGCTTTTCTGGTGAAAAAGTTTATCTCATGCCTGTCAAACGTGTGGAAGGGTTATCGCCGGGTGTTCCCGTTGTACCTATGGCTCGTCAGGCAGGAATGCGCATTGGGCCAGAATTATTAGGCCGAGTTGTAAACGGTATTGGTCAGCCCATCGATGGTAAAGGCGCATTAAAAGGGAAAGATTTTTTAGATTTTACCCCGAGTGAAATTAATCCTCTTAAGCGCGACCCTATTAAGACCACACTCGATGTTGGGATTCGAGCGATTAATGCTCTAATCACGGTGGGGCGCGGACAGCGTCTAGGACTCATGGCAGGTTCAGGGGTGGGTAAAAGTGTGCTCATGGGTATGATGACAAAATTCACAACCGCTGATGTGGTCGTGGTCGGTCTCATCGGTGAGCGTGGTCGAGAAGTTAAAGAATTCATTGATCATATTCTGGGTGAAGAAGGATTAAAGCGAGCAGTGGTGGTTGCATCGCCTGCCGATGATGCGCCTTTAATGCGTCTTAGGGCATCGCAATTAAGTAGTCGGATCGCCGAATATTATCGCGATCAGGGTAAAAATGTTTTATTGCTAATGGACTCTTTGACGCGCTATGCGCAGGCGCAACGGGAGATAGCATTGGCAATTGGCGAGCCGCCTGCGACCAAAGGATATCCGCCTTCCGTATTTTCAAAAATACCTGAATTGGTTGAACGCGCCGGTAATGGTGAAGAGGGTGGTGGTTCAATTACAGCCTTCTACACAGTGTTAACTGAAGGCGACGATCTGCAAGATCCTATTGCCGATTCAGCTCGTGCGATTCTCGATGGTCACGTTGTTTTGTCTCGTAAGATTGCAGAAGAAGGAATTTATCCCGCGATTGATGTCGAAGCATCCATTAGCCGTGCAATGCAAAATATCGTCGACGAAGATCACGTGAAATTAATGCAGCGATTTAAACAGCTGTCATCACGTTATCAGCAAAACAAAGATCTTATCGCGATTGGGGCCTATTCACCGGGCGCTGATCCCGAAACCGATTTTGCGATTGATCGCTATCCCCATCTGCGTGCGTTTATTCAGCAAAGTATGCGCCAAGCGGTCCCCATGGGTGAGTCGATTGCAAACCTCAAAAACATCCTTAAGCCGCCCGCTAAAAATCCTAGCCCTCTGGCGGCTCAACATAATCGAGCGTAATCGATGGCGCAGACTCGTTCATCGCGCATGGCGATAGTGTTAAATCTTGCGCAGAAAGAAGAAGAGAACGCTGCTCAATCGTTAAATATAGCGCGCCAACAATTGTTGATCGAGCAAGAACAGTTACAGCAACTTGATGACTATCGCAATCAGTATCTTGCCGATTATTCAGTGAGTAGCGCACCGCGCAATGCTCAACAGTTAATTAATTATTCGAGTTTTATTCAACGTATCGATCAGTTAAAGCTAGAGCAATCTCAGAAGGTGGAGCGGGCTGAACGTGTTGTTGTGAAGGCGCAGACGGTCTGGCAGCAGTTGTATCAAAAAAGGAAATCCATCGCTGACTTAATAGAGCGTTACAAAGTTGAAGAACAACTAGCAATTGACAAAAAATTACAAAAAGAGATTGATGATTTAACCACTCAAAGATTCTCGCGCCAAAAAGATGACGGCTGATCTTGCTATTCATTAGTATCTCCCATAGGCTTGTTCATTAATATGAAAATTATTCTTTAATTATTTTCGTGTCTTATGTTTGGAAGGAAACAGCATAAGAAGACGACAGACGACTGCAGAGGAAATTATGGGAATATCTTCACATTTTGATAAAGCTGAGTCTCACTTAGTTATCACAGTCGAGGATCGATTTGATTTCAGTTGTCATCAGAGTTTCCGGGATGCATACGAAAACTTGCCCGAGGTGCCAAGGTCGATCGTAATTGATCTCCACAATGCTACCTATTTAGATAGTTCTGCACTGGGTATGTTGTTGTTGCTTCGCGATTACACCGGCGATGCGAATACACAAATTACACTTAAAAATGTTTCCGATGATGTAAGAAAAATTCTAACCATCTCTAACTTTAATCAACTATTCGCTATTCAGTAGAGCCTTATGAACTCTCTCGACATTAGCAGCCAGCCGAGTGAGCGATTGACAATATTGGTTGCTGATGATGCAGAATCGGATCTGCTTATTCTATCGACAATATTGACACGTGTAGGGCACAGAATTATTGAAGCTCAAGATGGTTTCCAAGCAGTTGAGCTCTACCAAAAATACCAGCCAGATATTGTCATTCTTGATGTGGTTATGCCGAAGCGAGACGGCTTCGAAACTGCAAAAATTATTAAAGAAATGGCTGGGACAGAATTTGTTCCCATTATATTTTTAACATCTCTCACCGATACAACTTCTCTCGTTAAAGGGCTAGATGCCGGCGGCGACGATTTTTTGTCTAAGCCGTACAATCGTATTGTTCTCAACTCTAAGATTAATGCGTTAAATCGCCTTCGCAATTTACAAAAAACTGTTGTCCAGCAAAAAGACGTTATTCAGAAACATAACGAACGGCTGATGCACGACCAAATGGTCGCCAAGACAGTTTTCGATAAAATTGCACATATTGGCGGTTTGGATACAGAAAACGTTCGTTATTTTCTTTCGCCTCTCGCCATCTTTAATGGGGATATAGTTGTCGCGTCCTGCCGACCTAATGGCAATATGGTGGTTTTATTAGGGGATTTTACTGGGCACGGGTTGTCGGCGGCGATTGGCGCAATGCCACTGGCCTCAACGTTCTACGCGATGATTCCAAAAGGCTTTGGTATCTCCGATATCCTATTTGAGTTAAACCGGAAATTAAAAAGCATTCTTCCGGTAAGTAATTTTTGTTGTGCAATTATTGTTGAAATTAATTTTAGAAAAAAAGAACTCTATTACTGGAATGGCGGTATTCCGGATGCAGCGGTGTTTAACACCTCAACCAAAGAATTGCGAAAATTAGAGTCATCGCATTTGCCATTGGGTATTGTCGATAATCGGCATTTAAAAACCAAAACAGAAAAGATTAAGCTATCCGCTGGCGATAGAATATTTCTTTGGACAGATGGAGTTCACGAGGTCACTAATTCTCAGGGTGACATGTTTGGCGAGCAAGCTCTATGGAATATTTTTCGCGAATACAAAGCAGAAGAAAATATTTTTGATGAGATATTGAAAGGCGTTAACGATTTTTCTTGCGAAGAGAAAACCGATGATGTCTCGCTTATCGAAATTGCGATTGGAGACTCTTTACCTAAAACCTGTTTGCCTGAGCGAAAAGCCATCAAATTGACGTCGGCTGCCGAGTCGTTTTGGAATTCATCACTCCATATTGATTACACGAGTCTTGCCGAGGTTGATCCTTTGTCCATTATGGTGAATGGACTTATGGAGTTTAAAAATTTACGCAATCATCAAGCTGAAGTGTTTGCGATTACATCGGAGCTATACACGAATGCGCTTGAGCACGGTGTTTTAAATTTAGACTCTAAATTAAAGTCAGAGCCTGATGGATTCAGACGCTATTACGAACTCAAACAAGAGCGGCTACAGCAGCTCACCTCCGGCGGAATTAAAGTGTCGTTTTCGGTGCGAATAAAAGGTGAGCTTGGCGAGTTGAAAATTTCTGTCGAGGATTCGGGTGAAGGCTTTGATGTTTCTCGAATTTTAGTCAATATAGGAAAATCATCAAGGCATCAAGGTTACGCTGGGCGAGGACTGATGTTGGTGAATAGTCTTTGCCATACATTAGAGTTTTTAGGTAGTGGTAATAGGGTAGAGGCGACTTTTTTGTGGTCGACAGTTGATTAGCATCTCCAAGTGGTACTAGGACGAATGAAAAAAATAGTGAATATGGAAATGCTTGAAAACTTGCGTGAAATTATGGGTCCTGATTTCTCTAAATTGGTATTTACCTACCTAAAGGATGCCGAGTTCCGTTTAGCTGAGTTGAATGCGTTTATGAATCGGAACGACATGGATAATGTACGACGCATTCTGCATGGATTGAAAGGGAGTAGTTTGAATATTGGAGCCGAGATATTTGCTGATTTGTGCGCGAACGCGGAAACGGCGATTATTGAAGGGCGACTCACTGAGTTGCAACGGCTGGTCGAGCCCCTCAAACCACAATTCCAGATGGTGAAGTCCACCCTTTTTTCTTTGGTGTGATCTGTGGCACTCGTTTTGCTTTATCTCTATCAATAGTTCGATTTGCCACGTTGAGCGGCAATTCTGGGTTGATTTTTAGCGATAGCGGTAATGGCTTGCCGCTTTTAGCGGCTTTCGAGGCGAGAAATTATGTTGGCACCAGCTCAATCGGTCAGTTCATTCACATCGGTTTTAGATTCTGGCTCGGTGGCATCACAAGGTAGTGATACGGCTCGCGAAAGTTTGGGCGGCAGTGGTGATTTTCGTAAGGTGCTAAAAGCCGCGAAAAACGAGGACATCACGGCTAAGTCAGAGTCAGCGGTTAAATCTTCAGGTACATCTACAGAGGTTAAGAAGGAGGCTGCATCTGCCGAAGTCGCAGGCGCCCCATCATACGACGAACTCTCCAATTCAGCGTCACAGGATATCCAGTCAGAATCAGACGTTCTGATCGTCGAGGCGAGTTTGTCAATAGATCAAGTTGATGCTAATTTAATTCAAATCGGTGAGAGGGGAGCTGTCTCCGGCCCAGAGGGCGCATTGCAGGGCACGTTTTTAAATCCAATAGCAGCCCAAGCGACTGGCTCGAGTTCTGCGAATATTCCCACTAGCACAGAGTCTAATCTCTCAGCACTCGCTTCTATGCAATTTGAAAATGGGGCATTAATTGATACCGAAGAATCATCGGTCACGTTTCTTTCCAATCTGCGAGATTCTCGCCACGCACTCACTCCTGTTGCTGCTTCGGGGGCGGCACTTTTGACAAGCCTTCCTACAATGCAGACAACAGGTTTAGGTGAATCCGTATCCCCCTTGGCGCTGAAAACCGATCTGGCGGCTGGTTTATTAAGTGGTACTGAAGGCGCGTCTCTTGTAGAGGGTGAGGCGTTTGCTCAAGCGCTCTCGGCCGTTGCAGGTGAGCTTTCTACTACAGAAGGCGAAGCGGTCACGACTGCCTTATCCGCCAATGCCATTAAAGGCGTGGAGACGGCTACCGCCGCTCAGCGGCCAAATATGGCGGCTTTGGCATTTAATCAATCTTTTGGGCAACCAGGCTGGGATAACGAAGTTGGCGAAAAAGTATTATTCATGGCGGCTCAAAATTTGAAATTTGCGGAGATTCGGTTGGATCCGCCCGAGCTTGGGAGCCTTCAGGTAAGAGTTTCCGTACAAAATGATCAAGCGCATGTGAGTTTTGTCAGTCCTCATGCAGCGGTGCGAGAGGCATTGGATTCGCAAGCGACTCGTTTACGGGAAATGCTCGCCGAACAAGGGATGAACCATGTCGAGGTGGATGTATCAGACCGTCGTCAGCAGGAGAAGAGTTCTGATGAAGGTGAGGGTGAGACAGACGTTCCTGAGCCAGATGATGTAATGGTTATCGCACAATCGCCCGTTTCATCACTGAATTTGGTTGATCACTACGTTTAACTAGTTAAGCGCCGACCACCTAAAAAACGCCTCGATCATTAGAGGCGTTTTTTTATTTCAAATAAAAGCCCATCTTCTGCTAATTGCCTTTAGAATTCCGTCATATTATTGATTGATCGCTGTGAATAAGTTGGCGCTGTCGATCATTCGGCATGAGTATTGCTACTTGTGGTTAGGCGCAACAAAACTGACGGAGTTTTGACATGGCAGATGAGCAAGCCAATCAACAATCGGGAACGGGTAAATTCTCTAAAAAGAATCTCGCAATGCTAATAGCAGGTGGCGTGGCCTTGGTGCTCGTGAGCGTAGTTGCAACCTTATGGGCCACAGATTTCTTTAATAAGTCGTCGGGTAATCGAGATGCGGCGCAGTCGGCATCTGCTATGCCCGCGATCTACATGACCTTGACTCCCAGTTTCATCGTGAACTTTAACGTGAATGGCCGTCAGCGCTACCTTCAGGCCGAAATCAGTTTGATGTTTCGCGATCCTAACCTTGAGCAGCAGTTAGGCCTGCATTTGCCAGCGATTCGTAACAGTATTGTGAAACTCTTAAATAAGCAGAATTTTGAGTCGCTTCATACGGTGCAGGGTAAAGACGCATTGCGCAAGGAGATTCACGATGCGATTTCCGAAATTTTACGGGTCGAGAATGCGCTGCTGACAAAATCACAACCCACTCCTACGGGATCTGCCACTATTGAGCAGGTGCTTTTTACTAACTTTGTGATGCAATAAATAGGGCTCAAACGTGCAAGATTTATTATCGCAAGACGAAATTGATGCGCTCCTCCACGGTGTGGATGATGGTGATATCGATACTGAATCGGACCTTGAACCGGGTGGGGTAAGGCCCTACGATCTCACCAGTCAAGACCGTATTGTTCGCGGGCGCATGCCGACCCTCGAGATGATCAACGAGCGTTTCGCTCGCTACACTCGCATCAGTATGTTTAATTTACTTCGCCGAACTGCCGATGTTTCGGTGGGCGGGGTGCAAATCCAAAAGTTCGGCGAGTACGTGCACACGCTTTATGTACCAACGAGTTTGAACATGGTGAAGTTTCGACCTCTGCGTGGTACAGCGCTGATTATTTTAGACGCGCGTCTGGTATTTAAATTAGTCGATAACTTTTTTGGTGGTGATGGTCGCCACGCTAAAATTGAAGGTCGCGAATTTACGCCCACCGAGTTGCGCGTTGTTCAGATGGTGCTCAATCAAGCCTTTGTCGATTTGGCTGAAGCCTGGAAGGCGGTTTTCCCAATCAATTTTGAGTACGTCCATTCAGAGGTGAATCCGTCACTGGCGAACATCGTGAGCCCCAGTGAAGTTGTGGTGGTGAGCACTTTTCATATCGAATTAGATGGCGGTGGTGGTGAGATGCATATCACTGTCCCATACTCGATGATCGAGCCTATTCGCGAAATGCTCGATGCAGGTCTTCAAAGTGATAGTGATGAGCAAGACGAGCGCTGGATAAGAGCTTTACGTGAAGATGTGTTGTCGGCGCGTGTCGATTTGGAGTGCGATATTGTTCGCCGCGATATCACTCTGCGTGAAATTGTCGAATTGAAAGCGGGCGATATTATTCCTATTGAATTACCGGATTACCACGTGATCACCGCCAACGGTGTTCCCATGTTCAGAACCGAAATCGGTCAACATAATGGGAATTTGGCTTTTAAAATTAATGAGTTTATTGATCGCAGCAGTGCTTACAATGTAACAGGCACAGGTGCACCTAAAAAAGGAGATCAGCATGAGTGATGATATCAACCAAGATTCGATGGCTGATGAGTGGGCCGCTGCTTTAGCTGAACAAGAGCAGACGCAAGGCGACGCAATCGACTTCGATCAAATTCAAAGTGAAGTACAGTCGTCGAAGCAACCCAAACCAGACTTGGACGTTATTCTCGATATTCCCGTTTCTATTTCGATGGAAGTTGGGCGCACCTCGATCACCATTCGTAATCTCCTGCAACTCAACCAAGGCTCCGTCATTGAATTGGACCGTTTAGCTGGGGAGCCTCTTGATGTACTAGTCAACGGTACATTGATTGCGCATGGCGAAGTGGTAGTGGTGAATGAGAAGTTTGGCATTCGAATGACGGATGTGATTAGTCCGGCCGAGCGAATCAAAAAATTACGGTAGTTGAGAGCGTTATGACTCGTTCGGTAGGTAAATTAGTCAACACACTCCTTTTGGGAGTGTTTTTTTGTTTGACGACTTCGGGTGTGTTGGCCGAGGAAAGTTCTTCCCATGGCGGACAAACGGCTAATGAACTCAGAACTGAGAATTCACAAAATCACTCCGAGAGCTTAGTGAGTCAAGCAAAAGACGCACCCTCTATTGCGGCTGAGGAAGTGTCAGTTGTTCAAAGCCAAATCGAGAGCGATTCGGCAGGAGTAAGTCGTGCAGATGGCGAAAATATCAAACTTTCTTATACGAAAACATCTCAAGAGACGGGGTCGCAATTACTGACTGTGCTTCTCTCGTTGGTGTTTATCATTGCGTTAATTTACGCATTGTCCTTATTTGTACGAAAGTTCGGGCAAGGTATGGGCTACTCGAGCCAGCATATAAAGCCACTGGCGAATTTATCGGTGGGAACTCGGGAACGGGTTTCGTTAATTTCGGTGGGTAACAAACAAATTTTGATTGGAATCACTCCAACCCAGATTAATACATTGCACGTATTCGATGAGCCGATTGTTGATGTTGAAAAAACGCCAGCGGCGGGTCAAGACTTTGCACAAAAACTCAAAGCCGTATTGGCGGCGCAAACCCAGAAGCATTCAGAAAAATGAAATCATTCATTCGGCACGGCTGTTATTTACTCGCGTTTATTCTCACGATAATTTTATCGATGAGCACACTTGCGCAAACCACGCCGCCTATTAATCAATCTCTGAATAACGCACCGAGCTTACCTTTAGCCGCATCGGGAGAGTCCACACTGGGTAGTTTGCCAGCAATCCCGGGTTTGCCTGCGGTTACCGTAAAAACCAATAACGACGGTACTCAGGAGTATACGGTGACCTTGCAAATCCTCGCGCTGATGACAGCGCTGAGTTTTTTGCCAGCGATACTGATGATGATGACGTCCTTCACGCGCATTATTATTGTTTTCTCAATTTTGCGGCAGGCCATTGGACTTCAACAATCACCATCTAACCAGATACTCATTGGGTTAGCGTTATTTCTTACGCTTTTTATTATGAAACCAGTGTTTGATCAAGCTAATGTTCAGGGCTTGCAGCCCTACATCAATGAACAGATAAGTGCACAAGAGGCGTTGGCGAACGTGGCACGCCCATTCCATAAGTTCATGATTGAGCAAACTCGAGAGTCTGATATTTCTCTGTTTGTGGGGATCGCTAAACATCCGCCAATTGTCACACCCGAAGAAACGCCTTTTTCGATTTTGGTTCCCGCGTTTATTATTAGTGAACTGAAAACCGCGTTCCAAATCGGTTTTTTAATTTTTATTCCGTTCTTGATTATCGATATTGTTGTCTCGAGTGTGCTGATGGCGATGGGTATGATGATGTTATCGCCGCTCATTATTTCTTTACCCTTTAAAATAATGCTGTTTGTGCTGGTGGATGGTTGGGCCATGATTGTTGGCACTTTGGCAGCCAGTTACGGTGTATAGGAGATAGCAATGACCCCAGAAGTGGTAATGGATATTTTCGCCGACGCATTTATGCTGTCAATTATCATGCTTGGTGTGATTGTTGGGCCTGGCCTTGCCGTGGGCCTGTTGGTTAGTATTTTCCAAGCTGCGACACAAATTAACGAACAAACTTTAAGTTTTTTACCGCGGTTGATTGTAACGCTTGCGAGTATCATGATTGCCGGTCCTTGGTTGCTTACCAAGTTTATGGATTTATTTGACCGCATTTTTAATAACATCCCTATTTTGATTGGCTAGTGTCGTGCAGCCGCTGGTCATCACCGACGATCAAATTTTTCTTTTCATTGGGCAGTATCTCTGGCCAATGATTCGGTTGGGTGCGTTTTTTCTTGCGGTACCCATCCTTGGTGCTCGCACTGTACCGGTACGAATCCGCCTTGTATTAATGGTGCTAACAACCTTTATAGTTGTACCGGTCATTCCTCCTCCACCTGCCATCCCACTGCTGTCTATGCAGGCAGTGATCACCATTTTTCAAGAAGTTTTGATTGGACTAGCTCTCGGCTTTTGCATGCAGATTGTTATGCACCTTTACGTGTTAGCTGGGCAATTCATTGCGATGAAAATGGGTTTGGGTTTTGCGGCAATGAACGATCCAGCCAGTGGCGTTAGCGTTGCGATACTTTCACAGTTTTACACGCTGCTGACGACACTACTTTTTTTGAGTGTGAATGGCCATCTGGTGATGCTGGATATTTTTATTAATACTTTTATTAATATTCCCGTAGGAACTGGTGGTTTGGGAGTCGATTCATTTCTCATGCTCGCCAATATGGGCTCTTGGATGTTCGCTGGCGCTTTGGTTATTTCGTTGCCCTTGTTCACTGCACTGATGATCGTGAATATGTCATTTGGTGTTATGGGGCGATCGGCCCCCCAGATGAACGTGTTTACTGTCGGCTTTCCCGCAACCTTAATTTTTGGTCTTGCGCTCATGTGGATTAGCTTGGCCAACTTTTTACCTTTGTTTTATCAATTGATGGATGAAGGCATGGGAATGTTCTTACGCTTGGCGGAGGCACAGTAATGGCTGAAGAAGGCGATAACAGCCAAGAAAAAACAGAAGAGGCCAGTCCCCGAAAAATTGAAAAAGCGAGGGAAGAAGGGCAGGTTCCTCGATCGAGAGATTTGACGACCACTTTCGTGCTGATGCTGGCTATCTGTGGAATTTGGATGACGGCCGAGTTCATCGGCAGAAAAATTATCGGGATCACTAGCGAGAGTTTTACACTCACACGGGCCGAAATTTTTGATGTGAACACCATGATCAGCCATTTGGTGCAAGCGATTTATCAGGGTTTGCTTAGCATCACCCCTCTTATGATCGCACTTCTTATAGCGTCCGTTGTAGGCCCAATTGCGCTTGGTGGCTGGAACTTCAGTAATAAAGCAATCGAACCTAAGTTAAGTCGGATGGATCCGCTTGCTGGTCTTAAACGAATGTTCTCGATCAAGTCACTCATCGAACTGGCGAAATCAATTTTTAAAGTGGCCATCATCATGGCCACCACTTTTGCGCTTTTAAAGTTTTTCGCTCAGTCGATTTTTCGCATTAACGATGCCGATGTCGAAAATGCCATTATTCATTCTCTTGATATTTCGCTTATGGCAACTCTGATTCTCGCTGCTGTAACCATTGCGATTGCTGCAGTTGATGTTCCGATTCAATTGTTTGAATACAACAAAAAACTCAAGATGTCGCGGCAGGATCAAAAAGACGAATACAAAGAAACCGAAGGTAAACCTGAAGTAAAAGGGCGTGTTCGACAATTACAGCGTGAGATTGCGCAGCGTCGCATGATGGCAAATGTTCCGGAAGCCGATGTAGTGATTACAAACCCCACGCATTTTTCGGTCGCACTGAAATACGACCCAGATACTATGGATACCCCAATATTATTAGCAAAGGGTGGCGATCATTTAGCGCTTAAAATCCGGGAGATTGCCAAAGCGCATCAGATTGAAATTTTGGAATCTCCTGCGCTTGCGCGTTCGGTTTATTACACCACCGAGGTTGATGAAAGTATTCCTGAAGGGCTCTTTATGGCGGTGGCACAAGTGTTAGCTTACATTTTTCAACTGCGCGCTTACCGAAAAGGGAAGGGGCAGCGACCGGTGTATCCACGCAATCTGCCCATTCCGAAAGACATGCAGTACGACCCGTAATATTACTTCTGGTCGAGAAGATCTTTGGTGGCCTCAATTAGCGGGTTATTCCTAATTGCCACCGTGTGATCGTATGCCGTCTTAAGCTCCTCTGGTAATAAGGGCTCTAGATAGTCACCGTTACTGGGTTGCTCGCCAATGATTTGCGCCGTGTCTTCACCTAATAGCATTACGGCCATTTGGTTGGTGTCGGCGTTGTAAATCATAGCTGCCGTGCTAAGTGCGCCTTTCACTTCGTCTGGCGCATAGCGAGAGGCAACATAAAATAGAGCACCCTCGCGCTGAACTTCGCGAGCAGTTTGTAACAATTTCATGGCGGGCTCATAGTGCTCGCCCAATAGAGGTTTAAGCCTGTCTTGAATGCGGTAATCAGCGAGCAATTGCTCGGGGCTTTTCCCTACCAGTTGAGTGAACACGGCGTTAAGAATAGCTCCTTGAATTCGGTTGCCAATTAGCAGTGAGGTGCAAGCGGTTAGACTGAACAATATCGTCACAACGGCGACAAGCCGCAAAGTACGTTGATGAGTAAACATGTGGTGCTCCTTTGGGGGGGGGGGGGATGTCGTGTATTCTTATTAGGGAATACCAAATTTGTCCTTGGATTTTGGTGCGAAATTGTGATCTAACTGATCAATAAATGCCATATGAGCCGTGATGTTTATCGCTAAAATAATGGCCGAGTCACGGCTGGATGAATTTCGCTACAATGACTCAAGTTTAGTTGATGCTAGGAGTACGAAAATGACGGGTGAACAGTTTGATACATGGTCTTTATACATCTGCCTGACCATCTTGATGGGGTTTATGTTCTTCATTATTTGGGACCTGGCCAAAAAATCGAAGGCGGGTCGCTTTGGCACCTTCGTTCTCTTTGGCGTGCTTGGTTTTGCCGTCATGGTTTTTATCGGCAAAGAGATCGCCGTTCATTTACTCGAGGGGTAACCGACGTAAGCCGGTAATCAAACATGGCCGTATTTAATTTCTTCGTTCCAAAATCTAAAGTTCAAAAAGACCGACAAATTATGCGCGAAACGGATCTTCGCGTTGCTAAATACACTCGGCGTGGATTGATCCTCAATTTATTGGTTTTTTCACTCTGTTTATTATTTGGTAACTTTCAAGTCCATGAGCACAATACGGCCATTGTACTTCTCGCAGGCCTGTTAATCTCGACACTCTGGCGTGGATATTATTTATTCAGGTTCGATGCTCTTTATTCAAAAGGCCCATCTCGTTGGCGTAATCAATATTTTTTCGCCTCTTGTTTAGGCGCTCTGTGGTGGAGTGTGATTCTCGTGACTCTGACTTGGAAGTTGGGGATGAAAAACGAGACGCTCATCATGTGGCTATATTCGGTGGTTTTTTATTCGAGTGTTTCCAGTGTTTTTGCACCTTATAAACAGTTTCTAACGCTTTATTTATTTATTGGCCAGATTCCCGCTGCGTTAACCGCAATCTTTCTGGGTTCGGTCGAGGGAGTGTTGTACGGCTTCATCATGATTACCTTTTATTTGATGTTGGTATATCAAGGTGGAGTCACAGCTTCTGCTTATTGGGAGCGATTCGAAGCAAACTTAGCCTTGCGAGAACGAGCTTCTGGTCTTGAAAGCGAGAATCGATCTTCTCAAGCGCAGTTAGATTTAAAAGATGAATTTTTATCGAGCCTTGGACATGAATTACGCAGCTCTATTGGCGATGTATTAAGCACGCTGTCATCGATCGACGACAGTCAACTTAGTGAACGACAAAAAGAATTGCTCAGTGTGGCCATCAGCGATACCGCGCGTCAGATCGACCTTGTAAATAATGTGGTGGACTTTTCAAAGATTTCTAAAAAAAGTTTGCTGCTCGAACCACTCGAATTCGACTTGGTGCGAGTGCTCGAAAAATTTATTCAAGATTCCTCGCTCAGCGCACATCAGGCGGGTATTGAGCTTTATTACTCATTCGATGCCCAAATGCCTTTGAGAGTTCGCGCCGATCTATTGCGAATGAATCAAGTGCTTAGTGGCGTTATGTCGCACGCATTGAAGTCGAGCCGTATCGATCACATTTATGTGGAGGCCCACTTCACTCAGAGCAACTCAAACGACGGAATTCTGAGTTTGATTATCAGTGATCGTGAGAAGGTGGAAACCGATAACGCTAATCTAGACAAACCAGAAGACTTACCTGGAATCGGGCTTTCGATTGCGAAAGGGTTAGCGGAATGTATGGGCGGGAACCTGCAGTTTTCATCTAATCGGCAGCGCGGAAAGCGCATTATCATTACCCTTAAACTCGAGGTGGTTTCTCAAGAAGAGCATCATCTAGGGGAGGAGCATCGCTTAGAGGGTAAAGATATTTTGCTGGTAGACCTGCCTGAAAGTAGTGCAAATTTTTTAGCAGGTGAGATCGCTTTCTGGGGAATGAAAACTCATGTGGCGCATGGTCATGACCAAGCCCTTCAGCGCTTAAAAGAGGCGCGCGACAGAGGGGCGCCGATTGACATCGTTTTAATTTATACGCGACTTGGTAGCGCCGCCAGCATGATTTTATCTCGCGAGTTGGTCAGCCTTCCGGAGTACGCCGATCTTAAACAAATTTTGGCGATGAGTCCCATCCAAAGCGAGACCTTGGAGCTGCAAGAGTATTTGGCCGAGCACAATCACATTTCAGTGATCGAAAAGCCAGTCATGCGTAAACGACTTTATGATGTGTTGGTGCGTAAACTTCTTAACGAGCAGCCGGGTATCGACGAGCATGATCTTGGTCGACCTTTGGGTAACTTGGTAGGGCGTAAAATTTTGCTTATTAGTCAGCATCGCGTTGATCAAATGATATTGACTTCAATGCTCAAAAAAATGGGGTGCTATACGCAAGTAACTCAAACGGCGGCTGATGCTTATGAGGTATTGCAGCAAGAAAACTTTGATCTTCTTGTTATCGACTATGACGAAAAAGATCGCGAGCAACTCTCGATTGTCGAGAAAGTTCGAGAGCAAGAGCAAGGGAGTCTCGATTCCGAACGTTTGCCCATCATTGCTATGACGGCAACCGAGCTTGATGCGGTGGCTCCTACCGTGAGCGAATCAGACATTGATGACGTCGTGGCAAAAACAATTCGATTTGATGAGCTAAGATCTCGCATTATTAACTGGTTGCGATAGATTAATTCCCATAAAAAAAGGCCCTTAGGGCCTTTTTTTATGTCCTAAATTCTTGTTGTGCCACCTAGATAAAAGTAGCCCAAATAGGGCAATGATCTGAAGGTTTTTCCATGGCCCGTGCTTCGTAATCGATTCCTGCATCGATGCAGCGCTCATTAAGACCTTGGGTAGCAAGAATCAAATCGATACGAAGACCGCGCTTAGGAGTGTCTTCAAACCCGCCGCTGCGGTAATCAAACCAGCTGAATTTTTCGGCTGAATCTGGAAATTTTTCACGGTAGGTGTCTTTAAAACCAAAACTAAGCAATGTGTTTAACCATTCGCGCTCTTCAGGTAAAAAGCTGCATTTTCCAGTACGTAACCAACGCTTGCGATTCTGTTCACCAATTCCGATATCAATATCTTGGTGAGAGATGTTCATATCACCCATGATGATGAGGTTGTCGTCTGGTGAGTAGTGTTCGCGAAGATATTCACTAAGATCGCTGTAAAATTTTTGTTTCGCAGGAAATTTGATTGGGTGATCTCTTGATTCCCCCTGTGGAAAGTAACCATTAAAAATAGTTACTTCACCGAGTGGGGTATCGAACTGTCCACCAATGAATCGACGCTGTGCAGTATCATCATCAAGTGGATAACCCTTGATCACTTTTTTGAATGGATATTTAGAGAGCAGGGCGACGCCGTAATGGGTCTTTTGCCCAAAAAATTCCACGTGGTAGCCTAAATTGACCAAGGCTTCTAACGGAAAGTCGGGATCGTTGACTTTAGTTTCTTGTAAGCCGATCACGTCGGGATTTAATGTGTTTACAACGTGCTCAAGTTGATGCATGCGCATTCGAACACTGTTTACGTTAAAAGATACAACTTTCATAACTAACTCAAAGATATAAAAAGCGCCCAGGATGGGCGCTGACATTAATAAATTTCGATGTTATTTTCGCTTGGTACGGGTCAGTAGCTGATCCATAAAGTCTGCCAGAATATGCCCAGATTCCATCACGTATGGGTCTTCCAAAGGTTTTAGCTCCTTGGATTGCTCTTGTGATTTGGCTTCGTTTTCTTTTTCGACAGCAGTTTTATAGGCCTCGTAAGTCTCGTACACTGGCTTACCTTGCGCTTTACGACGTTGATTTTCAATGTCGAGCAGCTTCTTTTCTGTTTCGGCCTGCTGTGCCTTACGCTCGGTCAAATTAAGGGAAATAAATTCTCTGTTAGCTGCTTCTTTATACAACTGACCTTGCTGATTAATGAAGATAAATTCTGGATCTTGAGCTAGACGCTCCTGATGTTTTGTCTCAATCTTAGGAAGATACTGAGAAATTTTGTGGTATTTGGTGTGCGGCGCCGCATGGATTTGATCCCAAGGTAACGCGTTGTCGTAACTGCTTTCACCGATCTCATCAGGATCGATTGGACTTGGTAAGGTTACATCGGGTACTACACCTCTATGTTGGGTCGTTTCGCCAGAGATGCGATAAAATTTCGCCTCTGTGATTTTCAAACGACCATGTTTGAGGTCGAAAAGCGTCTGTACTGTGCCTTTACCAAAAGTGGTGGTGCCCACGATGATGCCGCGCCCGTAATCTTGGATGGCTCCTGCGAAAATTTCCGAGGCTGACGCACTGAATCGATTGACTAACACGACCATAGGCGCGCGATAAAGCGCGGGCTGATAGGCTCGGTAATTGCGAGAGATAACATTGTTGCTGTGGCGAATTTGAACCACAGGACCCGGATCGACAAATAAGTCGGTCAGCATGGCGGCTTCTGGCAAAGAGCCACCGCCGTTGTCGCGAAGGTCGATAATCACGCCGTCGACTTTTTCTTTCTGAAGTTCTTCGAGTAGCTTAAGAACGTCGCGAGTTGTGCTGCGATAATTTGGGTCACCGGCTTGATAGGCTTCGAAGTTCATGTAAAAGGTGGGAATATCAATCAACCCAATCTTGTACTCTTTGTGTTCACCTTTGACCGTGAATATGGCTTTCTTAGCTGCTTGGTCTTCAAGCTTAACTGTTTCACGCTTAATGGTGATCGTCTTATTTCCTGCAGCGGTTGGATTCGCAGGAATCACTTCCAATTGAACATAAGAGTCTTTTTTTCCGCGAATTAATTTAACGACTTCATCAAGGCGCCATCCGACCACATCGACAAAGGCGGAGTTTGGATTGTCTTTGCCTTGGGCAATGGCAACGATCTTGTCGTTAGGTTTAAGAATACCTTGCTTCTGAGCAGGTCCGCCGAAAATTAGACTGGCGACCTTGGTGTAGTCATCTTCCATCTGCAACACGGCACCAATGCCTTGAAGCTCTAGCGACATGCTGATATCGAAATTCTCAGCGTTTTCGGGAGAGAGATAACTGGTATGAGGGTCGTAGAGGTTCGATAGTGCGTTCATCATCACGCTAAACGCTTCTTCGGAAGTTTGCTGACGCACACGACGCAACTGATTGGTATAGCGCTTAACTAAATTCGTTACGCTCTCTTCTTGGGTTTTGTTTCCTAATACCGAGTTAAGAATATTAGACTTGATATAGCGCAGCCAAAGCTCATCGGCTTCTGCTTCGGTTTTTGGCCAAGCGGCATCTTTGCGATCACTTTCGATTTGGTCTTTTTCATTCAGATCGATTTTGGTTTCTGGATCTTGAAGAAGCGCAATAATTTTTTCTAATCGAGCTACCACACGCTCGTTGTAGCGGTTGAAAATAGCAAAACCGGTCGATAAGTTTCCAGCTGAATATTCGTCGTCAAAGGACTTCCGCTTAGGAGCGAATTCATCGATATCCGACTGTAGAAAGAAATTCTTGGAACTGTCTAAAGATTTAAAATACTCGTCGAAATAACGCGATGAAAGGTTATCGTCGAACGCCATTTTTCGGTAGTGGTCGTTGGTAAGGCGTTTGATCAAAGTGACTGCCGCCTTTTGCTGCTCCTCAGTCGGTTTTAAAGGAGCAGGGGCTTCTGCAGCAGCTAAACCTGAAAGCGATAGGGTGAGCGCAAGGAGTGAAATTTTTAGAGGTCTTGCAACAGCATTAAGCATAGCGAAACATTCCGAGGGATAAGGATGGCCCAGATGAGTATTAAATTATGGTTACTATAGCTGAAATGATGGTCGTAAGTCAGTTAACCGAACCGCTAAATCTATTAGCAAAGGTTTGTTTTCGTTAATTTTGGGGAAAGTCATTTGACCTTATCTATCTTCCCGAAATTCAATCGGGCCCAAGGCTTTGGCTGCGTATTTGGCCGCTGCCATAAAAAATGGCGCCTAAGCGCCATTTCTAGATCGGATTCAACATTACTGCTGTTGGCGTTTGATAAGCGCATCTTTGATAGTGTCACGCATATTACGAATCGCTTTTTCAGTTGTTTCCCAATCAATACAAGCATCGGTAATCGAAACGCCGTATTTAAGGTCTGCCAAGTTTTCAGGGATACATTGGTTGCCAGCGCCTATGTGGCTCTCGACCATAAGACCGACGATCGATTTATTGCCTTCGACGATTTGACTTGCAATATTTTCCATTACAAGAACTTGCAGCTCATGATTTTTGTTCGAGTTAGCGTGGCTACAGTCGACCATAATATTAGGAGCGACTTTGGCTTTTGCTAACTCTTGTTCGCAAATTGCAACGCTTACTGAATCGTAATTTGGTTTACCGTTACCGCCGCGTAATACAACGTGCCCGTAAGTATTGCCGCGAGTGTGAATAATGGCCCCTTGTCCATCGGCGTTTACGCCCAAAAAGCGGTGTGGGCGCGAAACAGATTGCAAGGCATTGATGGCTACGGTTAAGCCGCCGTCGGTGCCGTTTTTGAATCCTACAGCCGATGATAATCCGCTTGCCATCTCACGGTGAGTTTGTGATTCAGTGGTGCGAGCACCAATTGCCGACCAGCTAATCAAATCCTGCATGTACTGAGGTGATAAAGGATCAAGCGCTTCGGTTGCAGCTGGCAAGCCCATTTCGGCGATGTCGAGTAACAACTGGCGGCCAATATGTAAACCATCTTCAATTTTGAAAGAATCATCCAAGTAGGGGTCATTGATTAATCCTTTCCAGCCTACGGTCGTGCGCGGCTTTTCGAAGTAGACGCGCATAACGATGTAGATAGTATCGGAAACCTCATCCGCTAATTTTTTAAGGCGAGAGGCATAATCTTTGGCAGCTTCGACGTCATGGATTGAGCATGGGCCAATCACGACAAAAATGCGGTGATCTTTACGATCAAGAATGTCGCGGATGACTTGGCGACCTGTGGTTACAACTTCTCGCGCCTTATCCGACATGGGGATTTTGGCTTTCAACTGTTTGGGAGAAATCAATAATTCGTGAGAGATAACGTTAATGTCATCAACTTGAGTGACTTTCATAATTGCGCGATCCATATAAATTCCGTTAATGAGGCGAATTCTACTGCAAAAATGATTGTGTGTGGGATATTTAATTCAATTATTGCCATAAAATTGGTTTATTGTGTTTGAATATTCAGTGTATTGGTTATCCTGTCCTATATGTGTGACTTATTTAGGATGACGGGATAATTATTGATGTGAAAAAAAGGATATATAGGATGACTATTTTCGCAGGGCGTCGATAAAAATTAGCTAATATTGCATAAGGGCGCAGTCTTCCTATAAACCAAGCTAATAAAAGTCATTCTTGGGGTGGCGTGTGAAATTGTTTACCAGTCGAAAATTTCGTCAATACACTCTTGTGGCGACTTTAATAACTGCCGCGATGGATGTGATTGCTAGCGAACATCCAGGGCCACTTTTATCTAACGCCAGTGGTGTTGAGCGAGTTGCACTCGTTTTAGGAGGTGGTGGCGCGCGTGGAGCTGCGCACATTGGCGTAGTAGAAGTCTTGGAGCGAGAGCGAATTCCCGTCAGTTGTGTCGTGGGGACGAGTATGGGAGCTCTCGTTGCCGGCGCCTATGTTGCTGGTGTTTCCCCAGAGCACATGCGTGAAAAACTCAAATATGCCGACTGGGCCGATATGTTTACCGATAAGGCTGATTATTCGCAGCTTTCCTATCGAACGAAAAAGATTAATAAAGACCTTATCGCCGGCACCGAAATCGGGTTATCGAAGAAAGGCGGTGTCCAGTATCAATCCGGCATGATTGCCGGTGAGAAAATTAAATTATTTTTTAATTACTTAGTGGGTGATTTCCAAGGTCAGCGTCAAATTGAAGATTCGCGGCTGCCGCTTGCGATAGTCGCAACTGACATTGGAACAGGTGAGCGTGTTGTACTCAAAGAAGGAAGTTTAAGTCGAGCCATGCGGGCCAGTATGTCTGTTCCTGGACTCATGGCGCCGGTCGAAATCGACGGCCACAAGTTAGTCGATGGCGGACTTGTGGATAACGTTCCAGTCGAACTCGCGCGTCAACTCTGTCAGGCGACGCGCGTTATAGCGGTCAACGTTGGAAGCAAACTTCGCCCCGCCGACGAAGTCAATTCATTAGTCTCGGTGACCGCGCAGATGATTGGCATTTTGACGGATCAAAACGTGCATCGATCATTAGCGGCTTTGCGTGAAGACGATATCTATCTTGAGCCTCAGTTAGGCGATATCACGGCAACCGATTTTCGTCGCTATGCAGAAGCGGCTGATATTGGTAAAGCGGCGGCGGAAGCTCAATTGGCAAAGTTGCGTCAATTGTCAGTATCCCAAGAGGCTTATGCGCAATGGAAACAGCAGTATCAAGACGCGCGAGAAATTGTTGAGGTCGTTAACGAAATCAAAGTCGCAGCAGGCGACTTAGTGCCTGAGGAATACATTCGACAATTTATCAGGCAGCCACTCGACGAACCTATCGATAGGGTGATCTTGGATCAAGATCTCATTCGCCTGTACGGAACTGGCGATTTTCAAGTGGTGGATTACAACATTTACCGCGAGGGTGAAAAATCGATTTTAGAAATTTTGCCCACCGAACGGCCGTGGACTGGAGACTCCATTTTGTTCGGTTTCTCAATTGCTGATGAGTATCGAGATGGCGCGCAAATCAATTTACGTGGGGCCTACCGGAAGAAGTGGATCAATCAGCGAGGCGGCGAATTTTTTGCGCTATTTGACATAGGCACGGAACCCTATTTGGAAATGGAGTTTTATCAGCCGCTCGACTTAAAGCAGACGTACTTTATCGAGCCTAGAGTGGTTCTTAATCGCGATGACATTAATCTTTTTGAGGGTAACAGCAAGGTGGCCGAGTATCGCTTATCAAGCCGCGTAGCTGACTTGTCTTTTGGGAAAAATATTGGGCTCTGGGGGCAGGCTCGATTAGGCTGGCGTTATTCAGAGGTAGAAGGACGGTCTGATTTCAATCCTTTTGGGCTTTCGAATTTAGAAGCTGATTACTCCGGTGTCATTGGGCGAGTGGTATTTGATAGTCGAAACCGACTTTACTTTCCGTCCCAAGGCTGGCGTGGCGATCTGACGTATTTTAAAGAGGAAGATGGACTATATGAGCGTGTATCAGCGGACCTTGGCGTGGCCTATCCCTGGAGCGACTTTGTTGTGGGGCTATACGGTAACTACACCACCTCTTTGTCAGGAACTTTGCCGATTTATGATGCGGCGAGTTTAGGCGGCTTTTTGAATTTATCGGGCTATGCGCACAATCAGGTATTGGCTGATGAGACCATTTACGGTCATGTTCGTCTCGAGAAAATTATTGGACGAATGCCGCTTGGTTTTAACGGTGACATGCGCATGGGGGTAACGCTTGAGACGGCGCGAGTTCGTGACGCTTACACGCTTAGTGATCCAGACGACACATTGAATTCAATTGGGATTTTCTTCGGTGGAGAGACGCCGTTCGGACCGGCATATGTTGGTTATGGAAACTCTCTGGAAGGATCGCACAATATTTATTTTCAAATCGGTTTGTACGATCGTTTCAAATTTTAACTAAAACAAAAAAGGCTTCTTAAGAAGCCTTTTTTGTTTTAAGTGGGATCATTTAGAAGTGGAACATTGCCGCGATATAGGGGCCTGAAAGTTTCACATCCGCATCGGTGCCGTCGTCGTCAATAGTAATGTCTAACGTACGGATGCCGGCTTCGATACCTGCATCAAGCACTAAAGAGTCGAAGGTATAGCCAATCTTTGCACTCATGTCGCTAATTTTCGAATCACTATAACTTACATAATTCGCCTCAACAGCAGCAGACCAACCGGTAAAGGGAAGATCGAACTGGGCTTTGGCGTAACCTAAAGGCACAACTTCATCGACTTTTACGCGCGCACTAACAGTGTCGGAAGTGGCGGCTAGATAACCGTCAAATTTTCTTAAAGTCACACCAATATCAAGGTTTAACCAATTATCGAGTAACTCGTAGTAAAGGGTTGCGTCCACGAAAGATAGGTCGATGTCGCTATCAACACTTGAGCTTTGTGTAAATTGGGTGCCATCAATGGAGAAGTCGGTCGAGGCGGTACCGGATTGGCTACTGGCAATATCGACGTACTGCAATTTTACGTTTGGCACTAGTGGAACAGGGTGCTCAACCGCAACGTAGAAAAAAGTATTGGTTTCTTTATCGGTACCCAGATCGTCCGTCGAGATAGAAGGTTTGCCGATCGAGCCATCGAGTTCTGCGTTCCAAGCGCCCGCACCTGCATAAACACCAAATATTAAATCGGCAGAGGCCAATGGGGCGAAACTGGCTGCCGACAAAGCGACGGCCGCTAGGGCTGATTTGCGAAACATGTTCATATAATGTCCTTGAAGGGCGTTGGAGAATTATTTTGTCGCATTTTAACGACAAAAGTTGAATGGAGTGTTAACTGGCGATGTCATTTTTCGTCGACTCTGTCGCATTAATTGCCTCACTAGGTGCCATATTTGTCACCGGCTCCTCCAGCATGGTGAGGAAGGCTGTGGTGGCGTGATTCAGATGCCGTTGCCGATGATAGGCATAACCC
Source organism: Cellvibrio sp. (assembly GCA_051885175.1). GTDB lineage: Bacteria > Pseudomonadota > Gammaproteobacteria > Pseudomonadales > Cellvibrionaceae > Cellvibrio. Next base: position 259,675 of record JBJEWS010000010.1, on the reverse strand, counting down.
AGCGGTCGATATAGTGGCTCAATAGTGAGATCTAACAAGGTTACGTTGTCGTCTACCAGCCGTTTGGGGAGTACCCCCCAGCCGAGACCAATGCTCAGAAGCATTTTAATCGCGTCTAAGTGATTGGTGATCATGTCGATGTTCAAGGGAAGTTTTTCACGGTCAAATCGAGTCTTTAATAACGAAGTGGTCTTGGTGCTGGGGTCTGGCAATATGGTGCCGTATTGGCTCAAATCGCGAATGGTCACTTTCTTGAGTTTTGCCAGAGGATGTTTTGGGCCGGCCACTACGAGAAGCTCGTCTTGCCAGAGTTGTTTTGTGAAAATTTTGGGATCTTGGTCGTTAGGTAGGGTGAGAAGTGCAAAGTCGAAGCGACCGTTCACGATATCCTTGTAGGCGATATCAGAGTCGAGAAAGTGCAAGTCGAGCTTCACTTGCGGGTACCGTCTTGCGTATTGACGTAAATACGGCGGTAGGTAATGCACGCCTATGTGGTGGCTGGTGGCAATACTTAACGTTCCACTGATTTGGCCCGAGAGTTGAAGTAATGATTGGGTTGCGCTGTCCACTTCTGCCAAAATCCGGCGCGCATGGGGCAGAAGATGTTGTCCTGCTTGGGTTAGTAATACTTGGCGCCCAACTCGGTCGAACAAGAGTACGGAGAGCTGATCTTCGAGTAGCGAAATACGCTTACTGATCGCTGGCTGCGTAAGATGTAACTGTTCTGCGGCGAGTGAAAAAGACCCGAGTTCCGCAATGGCGATAAACGCTCTGATTTGTTGAATATCCATACTGCACTCCCGTGAAGACTGAATTATTCATCGATTCCCTTTGGTTATGCAATATATAAAAAAGATAAATTTGTTTTATTGGATGTGGCTGAGTAGTATGCATTTATCGAGATACTGTCCACGAAAGCATTTTTTCGTGCCGCTATCCACTATCACATAAGCGCGCAGCGCAAAACCGTTAGCGTAGGGGAAATTGAATGACTGCTAAGACGTTGTATGACAAGTTGTGGGATGCCCACTTGGTGCGACAATCCGACGATGGATCGGCGTTAATTTATATCGATCGCCACATCGTTCATGAGGTGACATCACCTCAAGCGTTCGAAGGTTTGCGTATTCATGGTCGCAAGCCATGGCGCACTAATTCTATTTTGGCAACGCCCGATCATAACGTCCCGACGACTCAAGCTGAACGGGCTCATGGCGTCGCAGGCATTCAGGACCCAGTTTCGCTTATTCAAGTGAAAACTTTGGATGATAACTGTGATGAGTTCGGTATTACCCAGTTCAAAATCAACGATAGCCGTCAAGGCATTGTTCATGTTATCGGGCCTGAGTCGGGCGCGTGCTTGCCGGGGATGACCATTGTTTGTGGCGATTCGCACACTGCCACTAACGGTGCTTTGGGGGCATTGGCTCACGGCATCGGGACCAGTGAGGTCGAGCACGTCATGGCAACTCAGTGCTTAATTGCCAAAAAAATGAAAAACATGCTTATCAAAGTTGATGGTAAGTTGGGGGTGGGCGTTACTCCTAAAGACGTCGTATTGGCCATTATTGCCAAAATCGGTACTGCAGGTGGTACGGGTTACGCGGTCGAGTTTGGCGGGCAGGTTTTCCGCGATATGAGCATGGAAGGGCGCATGACGGTGTGCAATATGGCCATTGAAGCGGGCGCTCGTGCAGGCATGGTCGCCGTGGATCAAACCACTATCGACTATGTTAAGGGTCGCACTTACGCGCCTAAAGGCGAGCATTGGGAAAAAGCAGTGGCAAGCTGGCGTGAATTGGTGAGTGATGAAGGTGCCCACTTCGATGCGGTGGTCGAGATTGATGGCAGCCAAATCAAGCCACAAGTGTCTTGGGGAACTTCGCCCGATATGGTGGTGGCAATCGATGAGAAAGTCCCTGATCCAGCTCAAGAAACCGATCCAGTTAAAAAAGCAGGCATTATCCGTGCATTGCAATACATGGGGTTAGAAGCCAATCAACCCATTACCTCTATTAAATTGGATCGCGTATTTATTGGTTCTTGCACCAACTCTCGTATCGAAGATATTCGTGCGGCAGCTGCCGTTGTTAGAGGCAAAAAAGTGGCGCCGACCATCAAAGAAGCCATCGTTGTGCCAGGTTCTGGACAGGTAAAAGCGCAGGCTGAAGCCGAAGGTTTGCACGAGATTTTAATTGCGGCGGGCCTTGAGTGGCGTGAACCTGGTTGTTCAATGTGTTTGGCGATGAATGCCGACAAGTTGGGGGCAGGTGAGCACTGTGCATCAACCTCTAACCGAAATTTTGAAGGGCGCCAAGGTTACGGTGGTCGCACACATTTGGTGAGTCCGGCTATGGCCGCCGCCGCCGCGATTGCGGGTCACTTTGTTGATGTTCGTGAATTTGCTGCAGCTTAAGAGGAATTTGTAATGAAAAGTTTTACCCTTGTAAAAGGCATCGCTGCACCAATGGATCGAGCGAATGTCGATACCGACATGATTATTCCTAAGCAGTTTTTAAAATCGATCAAGCGTACAGGTTTCGGTAAAAATTTGTTCGACGAGTTGCGTTATTTAGATGAGGGCAAGCCGGATGAAGATTGCTCAGGTCGTCCGATTAATCCGGAGTTCCCTTTAAACTTTCCACGCTATAAGGGCGCAACTATTTTGTTGGCCCGCGAAAACTTTGGTTGTGGCTCTAGTCGTGAACACGCACCTTGGGCGCTAGATGATTACGGTTTTAGGAGTATTATTGCTCCGAGTTTTGCCGATATTTTTTACAACAACAGTTTTAAAAACGGTTTGTTGCCGATCATCTTAAGTGATGAAATTGTCGATCAACTATTCAAAGAAATGTACGCCCAAGATGGCTATGAACTTAGTATTGATCTCCAAGCCCAAACGGTGACAACGCCTAGCGGTCAAGCATTCAGTTTTGAAATTGACGAGTTTCGAAAACATTGTTTGTTAAATGGATTGGATGATATTGGCCTCACGCTTGAGCAGGCAGATACTATTCGCGCCTACGAAGAGAGACGCAAGCAAGAAGCGCCTTGGTTGTTTACCGGCGTTCAATAAAATATCGAGGATGAGACATTGAGTAAGCACATTTTAATTTTAGAAGGCGATGGCATTGGACCTGAGATTGTCCGCGAAGCAACCAAAGTATTGAATGTTGTTAATAAAAAATTCAATTTGGGGATCACAACAGAAAACGGCCTTATGGGCGGTTGTTCAATTGATGCCCATGGCGTTCCGCTAACTGATGAGACCCTTGAGCGCGCTCGCAAAGCTGACGCTATTTTGTTGGGCGCGGTAGGTGGCCCTAAGTGGGATAAGCTCGACCGTGCGATTCGTCCTGAAAAAGGATTGTTAAAAATCCGCTCTCAGCTTGGCTTATACGCCAACTTGCGCCCGGCGCTTTTGTATCCACAGTTGGTGGGCGCGTCATCGCTCAAGCCTGAGGTTGTATCGGGTCTGGATATTTTGATTGTTCGTGAACTTGCGGGCGGCATTTATTTTGGCGAGCCTCGCGGTATTCGTGTCCTCGAGAATGGCGAGCGCGAAGGTTTTAATACCTATAAATATTCCGAGAGCGAAATCGTTCGTATCGGACGCACCGCATTTGAAATGGCGCGTAAGCGTAACGGACGTGTATGTTCAGTCGATAAAGCCAACGTGCTTGAGGCCACTATGTTGTGGCGCGAAGTCATGGATGAGCTTCACAAAGAATATCCAGATGTCGAGTTATCACATATGTATGTCGATAATGCGGCTATGCAGCTGGTTCGCGCGCCCAAGCAGTTTGACGTTTTGGTAACGGGCAATATGTTCGGCGATATTTTGTCTGATGCGGCTGCCATGCTCACAGGTTCGATCGGTATGTTACCATCGGCGTCATTGGATAAAGACGGGCGCGGAATGTACGAGCCATGTCACGGTTCGGCTCCTGATATCGCAGGCCAAGATATCGCAAATCCTCTGGCGACAATTTTGTCCGTATCAATGATGATGCGCTATTCCTTAGGCTTTTCCGATGTGGCCGATGCTATCGAAAAAGCCGTTGGCGTCGTGCTGGATAAGGGATTGCGTACAGTAGATATTTACACCGAAGGTTCGACCAAAGTATCGACCTCACAAATGGGTGACGCCGTCGTTGAAGCACTCAACGCCTAGTAGCCGTCATCAAGATCACCATCCCCACAAGGTATGGTGCGACACTTTAGCGACTTGTTAAGAGAGAACAACATGAAAGTAGGTTTCGTAGGTTGGCGCGGTATGGTTGGCTCTGTGTTAATGGAGCGTATGCAAGCAGAAGGCGACTTTAAAGACATCGAGCCGATCTTCTTTACCACCTCTAATGTGGGTGGTGCAGCACCGGAAGTAGCCGATAATTTACCGGCTTTGAAAGACGCCTATTCGGTAGAAGAATTAAAAAAACTCGACGTAATTGTTACCTGTCAGGGTGGTGACTACACCAACGAAATTTTCCCTAAATTGCGTGGTGAGGGTTGGGATGGTTATTGGATCGATGCAGCTTCAAGCCTGCGCATGAACGATGATGCGATCATTGTACTCGACCCGGTGAACTCCGATGTAATTAAGAATGGCTTAGCGAAAGGTGTTAAAAACTACATCGGTGGTAACTGTACTGTCAGCTTGATGTTGATGGGGTTAGGCGGCTTATTCAAAGAAGGATTGGTCGAATGGGTAACCTCAATGACCTATCAAGCAGCTTCGGGTGCCGGCGCACAGAATATGCGCGAACTGATCTCTCAGATGGGTGCACTTCATGCATCAGTTGCTGATAAGTTGGCTGATCCACGCTCTGCTATTTTAGAGATCGATCGCGTAATTGCTGAAACTATGCGTTCAAGTGAGTTCCCAGTCGATAATTTTGGTCACCCTTTGGCTGGAAGTTTGCTGCCTTACATTGACAAACAGTGGGAAACTGGCCAATCCAAAGAGGAGTGGAAAGGTCATGTCGAGACTAATAAAATTTTGGGCTTAACTGATCAACAAATTCCTATCGATGGTCTTTGTGTTCGAATTGGTGCAATGCGCTGCCACAGCCAGGCGATTACTTTAAAGCTTAATAAAGATGTGCCAATGGCAGACATCGAGAGCATCATTGCGAACGCTAACCCTTGGGCGAGTGTTGTGCCCAATGATCGTGAATCTAGTATGCGCGATCTGACTCCAACGAAAGTGACTGGAACTTTGAATGTGCCAGTGGGGCGTCTACGTAAAATGAACATGGGGCCGGAATATATTTCGGCTTTCACTGTGGGCGACCAGCTCCTGTGGGGCGCTGCCGAGCCTCTGCGCCGCATGCTTCGCATCCTTAAGGAAGCTTAATTCCATAAAAGCCTCGATTCGCTCGAGGCTTTTTACTTTTGGTTAAGGATGTGAGACATTTTTCACAAATCTCAAAAAAGATTATTTTAGCGCCTGTGTAGATGAGTAACTTAGATCGTTTAAGTTGGCGCTGTTATTGATAAAAGCCTATTTATCTTGAATACTTACGAGCGAATCTGAACAGTGATTCGAGGATACGCTCAGAGCATTTTAACTCCATCGTGGTTGCCGTAGAATTCGGCGTGGGAATCGAGAGACCTCGCCAGTTTTTGCCAGTAAGGCCGTGAAATAATAAAAGGATAGCGTTTATGCGTCTTCGTCAATTGGTTTTAGCTTGTAGTTTAACAACATTCATTTTGTCTTCTGGTGCGAATGCCCTAGGACTTGGTGAGGCCAGTGTTAAATCTTCGCTTAACCAGCCGCTACAAGCCGAAATTAAGTTGCTAGATACGCGCGATCTTACGGCGGAGCAAATCATGGTTGCTCTGGCGTCACCTGCCGATTTTGAGCGTAATGGTATCGACCGTCCCTATTTTTATACCGAATTTCAATTTGATGTCCGTTTGGATGCGCCAGATGGCCCCAAAGTGATCGTCACGAGTTATTCCCCTGTTCGCGAGCCGTACCTTAACTTTTTGGTCGAAGCTAAATGGTCTGCGGGTCGTTTATTGCGTGAATACACGCTTTTAATGGATTTGCCCAACTTTGACGACAATCGGGCAGCCCCGACGATTACATCAACTCCGGTAGCTGCTACTCAGCCCAAAACGAGTCCACAGTCTAAAGCTAAGGTTCGTCAGGCGCCTTCTCGCGCTTCTCAAGTTGCAGAACTCTCATCAGATCAATACAAGGTTCAAGCGAATGACACCTTGTGGGAAATTGCTCGCCGAGCAAGTCGTTCTTCGGGCGCGAGTATTCACCAAGCGATGATCGCGATTTATGAGGCGAACCCAGACGCATTTATTAACCAAAATATCAATCTCTTGCGTCGTGGTCAGGTGCTTCGTATCCCCAATGCCGAAGAGCAAGCCAACCGCTCAAACAGAGAATCAATCGCTCGGTTTGCGCAATTGGCACAAGTTGGCGGCGAGGCATACGGGGCTCAATTGGATGCATCCTCTCGTCAAATGGGAACCCAAAGTACTGCGCAAGAGGCTCAGGGTCGCGTAACGCTGTCTGCTTCTGCCCGTGGTGAAGGGCAGGGTAGTGGAGCCGATAAAGGGCGAACCGCTGCGCTTGAAAATGAGTTGAATACCACACTTGAAGAGCTTGATCGTAGTCGTGCCGAGAATGCAGAGCTCGCTTCCAGAATCCGAGATCTCGAAGAACAAGTAGAGACGATGGAAAGTTTGGTCCAAGTGAGTAATGAAAAGTTGAAGGCAATGCAAATCGCTGCTCAGCAGGTCGACGCTCCCCAAGACGATGCGATTGCTGATGCTATGTCTTCAGAATCCGCCACATCTGAGCCAGCCGTCGTTCCCGCGGTGGCGGCGGTCGCAAGTAGCGCTGAATCGAGTGTCACCAGTAGTGCTGCGAAGAGTAGCGCCGCTGCAGTAGCTCGTGGCCCAGTTCGCGCCCCCACGCTTATGGACACTTTAAGTGAGAATGCGCCTTGGATTGGTTTGGCCGCTGCTTTATTGGTCGGAGGGGGATACTTTGTTTATCGTCGCCGTAAAGACCAAGAAGAGAGTTTTGCTCAAGACGAGTTTATCTACGAACCAGAAGATAATACGTTTGAGCCTGAGGAGGACATCACTCCTGAGCCAATAGCTAAAGAGGAATCTCTTGAAGAGCTCATTGCAAACGATCCGGTTGACGATGACGTTAGCGACGTCTCACCGCTAGATCGAGCAGATATTTATATTGGATTTGGTCAATTTGACCGCGCTGAGGCGGTTTTAGAAAAGGCGGTTGCAGACGAGCCTGAAAATGCTGCCTATCGCAATAAACTTATCGAAGTGTACGAGCAACAAGGTAAACAGGATCAAGCTGAGTCTCAGCGATCTGCGCTTGCGGCGATTGGGGCTGCAGCCGCCGTGGGAATCGTCGCTTATGCACAAACTACTTCGGCTGACACCGAAGAGCCCGTTCAGAGTGTGGACGAGCTTGATCTAAATTTCGAAGATGAGTTCGACCTTTCTTTGAATGATTTGGACTTAAACTCTTTAGATTCAAAAGATCAATTGGAATCCAATGAAACTTCGGAGTTTGACTCGCTCGATTTGAGTGGTTCATTTGATGAAGATTTATTGGCGATGGATGAGCTTGCGGTGGGCGAAGCGTCTGAGTCACTTGAAAATATAACCTTTGATGACAAACTGATCTTAGATGAAATAGAAGAAGAACCGTTAACCACGAACTTCTCGGATGCACTATTCCCAACAGAAGATATTAAGTCGACCATCGATCTTGATGAAGATTTTGATCTTGAACTAGATGCTAATGATCTTGATCTTGCAAGTCTTGATGATGAGATCAGCGACCTTGATAAGGCAGAGCCGCTGTCGCTTGAGCCCTCGCTTAATGATGAACTAGATGAGGCGTTATTTGAGTCGGATTTGGCTAACCTTGAAGCCGCTTTCGATTCTGACGAATTATTGAAATCATTAGACGAATCGCAGCCAGCAGATAACACTGGTACCTTGGAAGATGCCATCAAACAGGACGCTGAGGCTCTAGGCTTTAACGAAGAAGACCTCGCTAATTTAGAATCTGCATTTGATACAGCAGAGTTAGATTTGCTCGCGAATGCAGAGGGTGACGTGTCTACCGCATCTTCAGATAGATCAGAAAGTGAGGGCTCTGGGGCAGCTGACGAGCTTGATGAGCTTGATTTGTTTGAGAGCGCTGAAGCCGGAGAGTTTAGTTTTACTGCGGAAGATTTTTCCGGCTCGGATGACGAGTTGGATGATGAGTTGGATTTCCTCGCTAACACGGATGAAGCGGCTACCAAACTCGATCTCGCAAGAGCCTATCTGGATATGGGTGATGCTGAGGGTGCGCGTGATATACTTGATGAAGTGCTGAGTGAAGGCAATGATGCTCAAAAGGCAGAAGCTAACGACTTGCTTAAACGATTAGACGCATAAGTTGATAAACTAAAAAAGCCCCGTGCATTGACTGCACGGGGCTTTTTTAGTTTTGCGAGACAAATTAATGAATGATGTAGACAATCGAGTTAAACCGGGAATGAAGCCCTATGAGCCTGGGTGTGAATTACTTGACGGTATGGAATTGCCTAAAGGTGTGAGGCGTGTGGCGCTCGGCGTGGAGTATAAGGGCACAGAATTTCATGGATTTCAGCAGCAGCCTAACGGCGTAAAAACTGTTCAGCAGGCGCTTGAGCGCGCACTCTCTAAGGTCGCGGATGAACCGATTTCTCTTGTATGTGCTGGAAGAACTGATGCTGGTGTGCACGCGACCTGCCAAGTGGTTCATTTTGATACTCGCGCTGTGCGCCCTACCAAGGCATGGTTGAAAGGTGTCAAACCTTATTTGCCCGACACTATCTCGATAAAATGGGCTCAAGAGGTGCCGGGCAGTTTTCATGCTCGTTTCTCGGCACTGGAGCGTACTTATCGTTATTTGCTTTGCGACGCTGATGCGAAACCTGCGCTGCTTCACGATCAAGTGACTTGGTCAGCTCACAAATTGGATATGGATGTCATGTATCGCGCCGCGCAGTCTCTGGTTGGGGAGCATGATTTTACGTCGTATCGTGCAGCGCAGTGCCAGGCGAAAAGTCCCATAAGACGCGTTGATTACGTCGATTTTGCTCGGCGTGGCGACCTGATTATCATGGAGATACGGGCAAATGCGTTCTTGCACCATATGGTTCGCAATATTGTGGGTGTGTTGCAAGCAGTTGGTGCTGGGCAAAAACCGGTTCAATGGGTGGCAGACGTTCTTGAAGCTCGAGATAGATCGGCAGGTGGGATTACTGCAAAACCGGAAGGCTTATATCTTGTCCATGCAGCATATCCAGAGCATTTTAAATTGCCACATCACTTGCCGGGCCCATTATTTCTGACTGAACCTTTGCAAGGGTTTAGACGCTAGCTCTAACCGTGTGACGTTCATTTATTCCGGTTTTCTGGTAAGATTCGCCCCTTGCAATCTCGGTAGGCACAGTATCTCGATTATGGTTAAAGTTAAAATCTGCGGTATTACTAACGAGCAAGATGCTGTTAATGCCATTGAGGCCGGTGCTGATGCTCTCGGGTTTGTCTTCTACGAGAAGAGTAGCCGTTACTTGACGCCCGAGCGTGCCCGGCAAGTCATTCAACATTTAGGTGCGTTCACGGTGCTGACTGGTTTGTTTGTTAATGCTGAAAAAAGTGAGGTGGATCGCGTCCTTCAGCGAGTCCCTCTTCATTTGCTTCAGTTTCACGGTGACGAAACCGCCGATTTTTGTGAGTCGTTTAATCGACCTTACATGAAAGCGATTCGAATGCGGCCCGATATAGATTTGGAGCAAGTATTCGAAGATTTTTCGTCCGCCTCGGCCATATTACTCGACGCTTACAAGCAGGGTATCCCGGGGGGGACTGGGGAAGTTTTTGATTGGGGGTTAGTGCCTAAAAATCCTCCACTTCCTGTTGTGTTAGCAGGTGGACTGAACCCCAATAATATCGCGGCGGCGATTACCGCTACTAATGTATATGCAGTGGATGTAAGTGGCGGTGTAGAGTTATCGCCCGGCAAAAAAGACATCCAGAAAATGCAAGATTTCGTTATTAATGCTCAGAAGGCCTTATAGTCTTCTGCCTCAAAAGGGTGTTTATCTGTGAGCAATACCTCAAAATATTCAGATATCGATTTCAATCAAGTCCCTGACGAGCTCGGGCATTTTGGTGTTTTTGGTGGGCGTTTTGTGTCAGAAACGCTGATCCATGCATTAGATGATTTGAAAGAGATTTATTTCAAACTCAAAGATGACCCAACATTTCAAGCGGAGTTTGACAAAGACTTGGCGCATTATGTTGGTCGTCCATCGCCGTTATATTTTGCAGAGCGTTGGAGTAAAGAGCTTGGTGGAGCTAAGATTTATCTTAAACGCGAAGATCTTAACCACACTGGTGCCCACAAGATAAACAACACAATTGGGCAGGCGTTGCTAGCCAAATTCACTGGAAAAACCCGCGTTATCGCCGAAACTGGGGCAGGACAACACGGTGTGGCCACGGCGACCATCGCAGCGCGTCTCGGGTTGCAGTGTCGGGTTTACATGGGTGCTGAAGACGTGAAGCGTCAAGCGCTCAACGTGTACCGCATGAAGCTTCTGGGAGCAGAAGTGTTTCCTGTAACGTCTGGCTCGCAAACATTGAAAGATGCGATGAATGAGGCGATGCGCGATTGGGCGACCAATGTTGATAATACTTTTTACATCATAGGCACGGCGGCAGGCCCGCATCCTTATCCGCAATTAGTGCGTGACTTCCAGTCAGTGATTGGTCGTGAAGCACGCGACCAAGCATTAAAACAAACGGGTAAATTACCCGATGCGCTTGTTGCTTGCGTGGGTGGAGGATCAAACGCTATTGGTCTTTTCCATCCAATGTTGGGTGATGAGTCGGTGAAAATGTACGGAGTCGAGGCGGGTGGCCATGGCGTCGAGACAGGGCGCCACGCTGTTCGTTTTTATCAAGGTAAGCCTGGCGTGCTTCACGGTAATCGCACTTATCTAATGCAAGACGAGAATGGACAAATTATCGAGTCGCACTCAGTGTCCGCAGGGCTTGATTATCCGGGGATTGGTCCTCAGCATGCGTGGTTGCACGATATTGGTCGTGTTAACTATGTGTCGGTTACCGATGATGAAGCACTGAGTGCGTTCCGCGAGTTAACACTCATTGAGGGCATCATGCCTGCACTCGAATCGAGCCACGCTATGGCATATGTGAAGAAATTAGCGCCAACGATGGCTAAAGATGACGTGATTGTGGCCTGTCTCTCAGGTCGTGGCGATAAAGACATACACACAGTCGCGGCGATCGACGGTATCAGCGTATAACGGCTGAACATAATTCAGTATTAGGAATGGTTTCGATGAGTCGAATTTCCAAGTGCTTTGAGCAAATCAAAGCAGCGAACAAAAAAGCCCTTGTCACTTACATTGTTTGTGGTGACCCATATCCCAGCGCTACGCTTGATGTAATGCATGAATTGGTTGCTAAAGGTGTTGATATTATCGAGTTAGGTGTCCCTTTCTCGGATCCTATGGCCGAAGGTCCAGTTATTCAACACGCTCACGAGCGAGCTTTAAAACATAATGTAAGTCTTCGCGATACATTAGCGGTTGTAAAAGCATTTCGTGAAACAAACCAGCAAACCCCCGTTGTTCTGATGGGCTATGCGAATCCTGTTGAGTGTTTTGGCTATGCGGCATTTGCCGATGCTGCCTCGGCAGCTGGCGTTGACGGTTTGTTAACTGTCGATTTGCCGCCAGAAGAAGTCGGTAACCTCAAGGCTGAACTTGATCGTGTGGGCATCGACAATATCTTTTTGTTGGCACCTACAACCAAAGCCGAACGAGGACGCGAAATTGCACGCTTAGCCTCTGGGTTTTTGTATTACGTTTCTTTGAAAGGCGTTACCGGTGCTGGGCATCTTGATGTGGGTTCTGTGAAAGATAAACTCGCCGAATTCGGTATTAATGATCTTCCCGTTTGTGTTGGATTTGGTATTAAGGATGCCGACACGGCAAAGCAGATCGCACAGCATGCTGATGGCGTTGTTGTGGGTAGTGCATTGGTTGCAAGGATGGGCGCGAATGCTGCCGCAAGCAGCAACGCCATAGCCAGTGATTTGGGCGTTTTAATCGGTGAGATTCGACAAGCTCTCGACGAGCTTTGTTAATTTGATTCCCTACTTATTTGAAAACAAACAAGAGATTCAACCATGAGCTGGTTAAATAAAATTATTCCAAGCATTTCTCGTAGCGATACGACTCGCAGCAACAAAATTCCAGAAGGTCTGTGGGAAAAGTGCGTTAAGTGTGATGCGGTGTTGTACCGTCCTGAGCTTGAAAAAAACTTAGAAGTTTGTCCTAAGTGTGATCATCACATGCGTGTACGCGCTCGCGATCGTTTAAATATGTTTTTGGATCCGCAAAATCGTCAGGAGCTCGCCACCGAGGTTGAGCCAGTCGATCGTTTGAAGTTTAAAGACATCAAAAAATATAAAGATCGCTTAACCCAAGCTCAGAAAGAAACTGGAGAGAAAGACGCGCTTATCGCGATGCGTGGCGAATTAAACGGTATGCCAATTGTTGCTGCTGCATTTGACTTCTCGTTCCATGGTGGTTCAATGGGCTACGTTGTTGGCGAGAAATTTACTCGCGCTGCAACTCTTGCCCTCCAAGAAAACATTCCTTTTGTTTGCTTCTCTGCAACCGGTGGGGCGCGTATGCAAGAAGCGTTAATTTCGCTAATGCAAATGGCTAAAACATCGGCCGTGATCGAGCGTTTACGTATGCAAGGTACACCCTATATTTCGGTGATGACTGACCCGGTTTACGGCGGCGTATCGGCGAGTTTGGCATTGCTGGGTGATCTTAACGTGGCTGAACCTGGCTCACGTGCTGGTTTTGCTGGGCCAAGTATTATTGAGCAAACCATTCGTCAAAAATTGCCGAAGGGCTTTCAACGAGCAGAGTTTTTACTTGAGCATGGCGCTATCGACATGATCATCCATCGCTCGGAAATGCGCGATAAGCTATACAGTATCCTTGCCAAATTTACCCATCGCTAAGTTAGGCTGACCGAATGAAACTTACGCGTCTTGATGAATGGCTCAGTTGGCTAGAGGCGCACCATCCGAGTGAGATCGATCTAGGTCTTACTCGGATAACTCAGGTCGCTGAACGGTTAAATTTGTTAAAGCCTCGTGCAAAAGTTATCACTATTGCCGGCACTAATGGTAAAGGCTCGTGTGTAGCTGCTGTATCGGCGCTACTGAGGCAGGCCGGATGGAATATCGGTGTTTACACTTCGCCACACCTAAATGCTTACAACGAGCGTATTACGTTAAATGGTGATAATGCCAGTGACGAACTTATCATCAATGCATTCCAGTCCATTTACGACGCCTGCCAAAGTTTTTCCCCTGCGATTAGTCTGACCTACTTCGAATACGGAACACTCGCGGCACTTCACGTATTTAGTGTGAGCGAGCTCGACGCAATTATTCTTGAAGTTGGACTCGGTGGCCGATTGGATGCGGTTAATATTGTTGATCCTGATATTGCGGTGGTCACAAGTATCGACATCGATCACCAAGATTGGTTGGGTGATACTCGCGAGTTAATTGCGATTGAGAAGGCCGGGATTTACCGTGCTGGACGGCCTGCCATTTGCGCAGATGCTAATGCGCCGCAAACCTTGATCGATTACGCCCATTCGATCAAAGCCGATTTGCAATTAGTGAATACACAATTCTGTTACGAAGAAAATCTTGATGCCCACACGTGGAGCTGGCGAAGTGGTAACTTGAGCTTTACCGACCAACCATTGCCTCAACTTCCTTTGCCGAGTATGGCGGCTGCTCTTCAGGTAGTGACGAACTTAGGGATTGCGATCACCGATGCCTCGTTCAAATCCTTGGCGGATGTAACTATTCCTGGGCGTTTTCAACAGTCAGTTTGGCGTAATAGGGCTGTGATTTTAGATGTGGCTCATAATCCAGCGGCGACCGCATTACTTGCTAAAAAACTAACTCATTGGCGATCCACTCACTCTGATGGGCGCATATATGCTGTTGTGGCCATGATGGCAGATAAAGATCGAGAGCAAAGTCTTCTTAATCTTGTCGATCTTGTCGACCACTGGTCGCTAGCTGAATTGTCTAATAATCCTCGCGCTGCTAGCCCGTTACAATTGGGAAGTGACTTGAATGCATTAGGTGGCGAGATATTTTATTCAGGTGATGTTGCTTCTTGTTTGGGTAATATTCATTCGGCGACCGAGGAGCAAGACCTAATTCTTGTGTTTGGCTCATTTTTTACCGTTGCTGAAGCCTTGAATGTGATGTCGTGTAACCTCAGCTAAGTTCGGTCAGTTATCGCCCATGGGGATTCTCAAGTGAAAGAAGCGCATAAACATCGATTGATAGGTGCTGCCATATTAGCGGCAGTGGGAGTGCTATTTTTACCGAGTTTTTTCAAAGATAATCAGCTTTATTCTGTCGATAAAAATTCCCAAATTCCCGAGCGCCCAAAGGTTACAGCCATTGCATTTAATGAGCCGGTGATGCCAGAAGGCATTGAAACGGCGCCTTCACCAGACGCGATGTTTGTCGAGGGTGAGGAGCTGCCCTCAATTTCACTTCCCCCGTCTCCTCCAGAACTTTCAGAGGAGTTGGTGGAAGCCGGCGTCACAGGAGGTGATACGTCAGCGGTAGTCTCGACTTGGGACAGCTCGTCTTCTTCATCTGCTTCAACCAAAACCCAATTGGCTCCGCCTGCAACCGATAATCAGGGTTTGATAACCGGGTATGTTGTGCGTGTTGCAAGCCTTTCGTCAAAAGAATCTGCTTCGCGTCTTGAGTCCCAGTTGCGGTCGCTAGGACACAAGGCTTACGTTCGCTCGGCGCCGTTAAATAACGGCTTTACGTACAGAGTTTTCGTGGGGCCTTTTCTTGATCAAGCAGAGGCTGCGCGGGTTAAGCAATCGTTAGATTCTGCACTGTCAGTTAATTCTTGGGTTCAAAAATTCGAGCCATAAATCAGCTGGGTTGCGATGGTGTGAGCTTAACAAGCTCAATTCATTTGCTTAACGATTAATTTTCCAACCGAAATCGGGTAAATAATTGCTAAAGAATGCTGTAAATACAACGCCACAGCCTTCGCGCCTCTGGTAGAATACGCCTCCTTTTAAATTATCAAGAATCCTATGTTAACGCTGGAATCTCGTCACTAATGATTTGGGCTGATTGGGCTATCGTCCTCATTCTCGGCTTATCTTGTCTTGTCGGCTTGATTCGTGGGTTAATCAAGGAGGCATTCTCGGTCGTCATTTGGGTGGCCGCTGCGTTAACCGCTAAAATCTTCGGGTCACCCGTCAGTGTTTTACTAACATCAGTTATCGAAACTCCTTCCCTTAGGCTAGTTACAGCCTACGCTATTTTATTTGTGGGTGTTTTGTTGCTAGGAGCGATGCTGAGTTATCTCGTCAGTAGTCTCGTTAGAGCCACGGGGCTTTCTGGGACCGATCGACTCTTAGGTGTCTTATTTGGTGCTGCTCGTGGGTTTATTATCGTCATGATTTTGGTGATTTGGCTGCCAGAAATTCTTCCTGTTCAGGAAGATGGCTGGTGGCAACAATCGACATTGCTTCCATTTTTTGTGGAGTGTGAGCAATGGACGGTCGATCTCTACCATGGCGTTAGCGAATGGTTTTTAACTTTGTGGGGGAGTGCAGAGGCTTTGCCAGACGCGCTTCCTTCATCCGATGATCTTTTGTTCGTCGAGTAATTTTTTTAACACCGTGTTAACAATTGAGGCAAATATATGTGTGGCATTGTAGGTATTGTTGGTAAACGAGATGTCAATACACAAATCTATGATGCACTGACCATTTTGCAGCATCGTGGTCAGGATGCAGCGGGTATGGTGACGTGCCAAGACGGCCGTATGTCACAGCAAAAAGGCAATGGTTTGGTTAACGATGTCTTTCGTACTCGCCATATGCAGCGCTTATTGGGCAATATTGGTATTGGGCATGTTCGTTATCCGACGGCAGGTTCGTCTGGTCCAGCTTTGGCTCAGCCGTTTTATGTGAACTCACCTTACGGCATTGCCATGGCTCACAATGGCAATCTCACTAATGCTGCCAAATTGAGCGAAGACATTTTTAAAACTGATTTGCGCCACGTTAATACAGATTCTGACTCGGAAGTATTGTTGAACGTATTTGCTCACGAGCTGCAATTGCAAGGCAAGCTGATCCCAACACCGGATGACATGTTTACTGCAGTAAGCGGTGTACATAAACGCGTTAAAGGTGGATATAGCGTTGTAGCGATCATCGCGAATTATGGACTTATTGCTTTCCGTGACCCGAATGGTATCCGTCCTTTGGTTTATGGTCGTCGACCAGCCGAAGAGGGTGGTTTTGAGTACATGGTGGCGTCTGAGAGTGTCGCTCTAGATGTTTTGGGCTTCCAATTGATTGGTGATGTGTCTCCTGGTGAGGCAGTCTACATTACTAACGAGGGTGATCTTTTCACGCGCCAATGCGCCGAAAATCCTGATTTAAGCCCTTGTATCTTTGAGCACGTTTATTTTGCTCGCCCCGATTCGATCATGGATGGAATATCGGTTTATAAGGCACGTTTGCGTCAGGGTGAGAAACTCGCTGAAAAGATTTTGCGCGAAAATCCTAATCACGACATCGATGTGGTAATTCCAATCCCCGATTCAAGCCGCGTTGCAGGCCAGGCTTTGGCATCAAAGCTGGGTGTTAAATTCCGCGAAGGTCTCGTTAAGAATCGTTATATTGGCCGCACGTTTATTATGCCGGGCCAACAGCAACGTAAAAAATCCGTTCGTCAAAAACTGAATCCGATCGAACTCGAATTTAAAGGTAAAAACGTTTTGCTTGTGGATGATTCGATCGTGCGTGGTACCACTTGCCAGCAAATCATTCAGATGGCGCGCGATGTCGGCGCAAATAAAGTGTATTTTGCTTCGGCCGCGCCAGCAGTGAAGTACCCGAACGTATACGGCATTGATATGCCCACCAAAACTGAATTAATCGCCCATGGCCGCACCGATGAAGAGGTATGTCGCGAAATTGGTGCCGATTGGTTAATTTTCCAAGATTTGCCAGATCTAATTGCGGCCTCGGCTGAGGGTAATACTAACGTTACTAAGTTCGATTGTTCTGTGTTCGATGGCAAGTATTGCACTGACGATGTCGATGAGACCTATCTCAATAATTTAGCCGCTGCTCGCAATGAGATTATTAAATCAGGGCGAACCGAGAAACAAATGGAATTGCCCATTGGGTTACATAATGGGGCGCGTGATTCCAATTAATTAAAAGAACTCCCGGCAGTGCAAACTCTCGGGAGTTTTTGTTTGATCTAAGTGTGATCTCGACCGAGTGTCGATCTGAGGTAAAACAGATGGATGAATTTATTGATCCTTTAATCGGTGCTGATATAGAAACTCTTGCGGTGCGTGCCGGGCAAGTTCGCACCCATGAAGGCGAACATAGCGAAGGGCTATTTCTAACCTCAAGCTATGTATTTGCATCGGCTGCGGAGGCGGCTGCACGATTTGGTGGCGGTGATGCGGGTAACGTCTATTCCCGCTACACAAACCCCACAGTACGCACGTTTGAGTCCCGCATGGCAGCGCTGGAGGGTGGCGAAGCTGCCGTAGCGACAGCGTCGGGAATGGCGGCAATACTGGCAGTCTGCATGTCGGTTTTAAAATCGGGCGACCATGTGATTTGTTCGCACAGCGTTTTTGGGACCACAACCGTCATTTTTAGCAAATACATGGCAAAGTTTGGTGTGACAGCAACTTTCGTCGATCCAACGGACTATTCCGGCTGGCAAGCGGCGCTTACTCCAGAGACCAAATTGCTGTTCGTAGAGACGCCGTCTAACCCTCTCTGCGAAATAGTGGATATTCAGCGTTTGGCAGAAATGGCGCATACGGCGGGCGCGTTGTTGGTTGTCGATAATTGCTTCTGCACGCCGGTATTGCAGCGTCCCTTGAGTTTAGGTGCCGACATTGTGGTTCACTCGGCGACAAAATATATCGACGGACAAGGCCGCTGCCTTGGTGGCGTCGTGATTGCTCCCAAAGCGATTGCCGATGAGGTGGTGGGTTTTATTCGTACCGCAGGCCCCAGTATGAGTCCGTTTAACGCTTGGGTATTTTTAAAAGGTCTTGAGACCTTGAGTCTTAGAATGAAGGCGCATTCAGCTAATGCGCTCGAGTTGGCTCAATGGCTCGAAAGTCACTCGAAGGTCGAGAAGGTGTTTTACGCGGGATTGACCTCTCATGCGGGCCACGAACTCGCCGCAGAACAGCAATCTGCTTTTGGTGGTGTATTATCGTTCCGAGTTAAAGGTGAGCGTGATCAAGCATGGAAGGTAATCGACTCCACCAGAATAATGTCGCTGACGGCAAACCTAGGTGATGCAAAAACGACAATCTCTCACCCCGCGACGACAAGTCATGGTCGATTAAGTCCTGAGCAGAAAGCAGCTTCTGGTATTACCGAAAACTTAATCCGCGTTTCTGTGGGGCTTGAATCCGTTGCCGATCTAAAAACCGATCTGGCACGTGGTTTAGATTTAATCTAATTGTAAAAAACCTAAGAGGTTCTGATTTAAAAATAATCATCCATTAGGTTTTTATTAAAAAAATACCATTTGGGTCTTGTCGAGTAGGCTCTACCTTGGTAAAGTGCGCCCCACTTCAGGACTATAGCTCAGTTGGTTAGAGCACCACCTTGACATGGTGGGGGTCAGCAGTTCGAGTCTGCTTAGTCCTACCAATTTTAAAGCCCAGCTTAGCTGGGCTTTTTTATTTCTGCTTATCTAACTTGAACTGCTCAGGTTTCTTTTTATTTAATCTGCGCTGATCCACAGTTTAGTTTTATCCTCTCGTGTCAAATGCACCAATTCGGTTTTCTCCCGCGCAGATAACGTTTAGCAAGATTAGCTTTAACGAGGATGTCGGCGATGTTTTGCTCATCGGCATATACCTCAGCGTTTAGTCGAAAATATTTATCGCGTTTAACACGCTTGAGTTCGATGCGTTTCGCTTTCTTCAGCTCATCGCTAAGTCGTTGTTTGGCAATTTTGGCGAGATAGCGTTCTTTAGGGCAGCGGCCGTTTAATTCTGGTGCGTCAATACCGGTAATTCGGACCGAAATTCGCTCGCCCACGATAGATGGCCAGTTTCGGATATTCACTTGAAAAGTGTCGCCATCGAGTACAGCCGTTACTGAGCGAACGCTCGCTTTGCCGTAGTGCTTTTCGGCCGCGCTTAGCGCTGTCGGCTGACAGCTCGCCCATAAAAGAAAAAGGAGTGCAGATATACGAAATGGCGTCATGGTAGCGTCGTCCTTGGGTGGCAAAAATTCCTATTCTCACTTGAAATCAAAGGGCCTGTCCCCATTGTGGTAAACATTCATCGCTTTTGATATCCAGAGCAACTATACCGGAATGTTTTTAGTTTAGGAGTGACAGCATGACTGTTGATGCGCGCAAAGAAACACGTGGCTTTCAAACCGAAGCAAAGCAACTCTTGCATTTAATGATCCATTCGCTTTATTCCAATAAAGAGATTTTTCTTCGGGAGCTCATTTCTAATGCTTCGGATGCGGCCGATAAACTTCGTTTCGAAGCAATTAGTAAGGATGCGCTCTACGAAGGTGACGGCGACCTTAAAATCCGTGTTAGTTTTGATAAAGACGCCAACACGCTGACCATCTCCGATAACGGAATCGGCATGACTCGTGATGAAGCGATTGAGCATTTGGGTACTATCGCAAAATCGGGTACTGCGCAGTTCATGCAAAATCTCACCGGTGATCAAAAGAAAGATGCCCAATTAATTGGGCAGTTTGGTGTTGGTTTTTATTCGGCATTCATTGTGGCCGATAAAGTGGTTGTCACTAGTCGCAAAGCGGGTGTGGCAGCAAATGAAGCGGTGCGCTGGGAGTGCACAGGCGAGGCTGAGTTTTCTGTAGAGACCACCGAGAAGTCATCTCGCGGTACCGATATCGTGCTTCATCTTAAAGACGATGCACGTGAATTTGCGGATGATTGGCGCTTGGGCTCAATTATCAAAAAATATTCCGATCACATTGCCATCCCTGTGGTGATGCAAAAAGAAACCAAAGGCGATGACGATACTGTCACAATCGAAGATGAGGTTGTGAATACCGCCACTGCACTTTGGACTCGCTCGCGCAGTGAAGTGACTGATGACGAATATAAAGAATTTTATAATCACATTGCGCACGACTACCAAGAGCCTTTGGCATGGAGCCACAACCGTGTTGAAGGTAATTTAGATTACACCAGTTTGCTATATATTCCTGCTCGTGCGCCATTCGATTTATATAATCGCGATATGTCTCGTGGGGTTAAACTCTATGTTCAGCGCACATTTATCATGGATGATGCTGAGCAGTTTTTACCGCTTTACTTGCGATTCATCAAAGGTGTTGTCGACTCTAATGATTTAAGCCTCAACGTTTCGCGAGAGATTCTTCAAAAAGATCCCAACATCGATGCTATGCGAAACGCACTGACTAAGCGTGTGCTGGATATGCTTAGCAAAATGGCTAAAAACGATCCCGAAGATTACAAAAAATTCTGGAAAGAGTTTGGTCAGGTGCTTAAAGAAGGTCCTGCAGAAGATTATGCGAATCGCGAAAAAATCGCTAAATTGTTGCGCTTCTCAAGTAGTTTTAATGACTCGCCAGAGCAAGAGCAATCGCTCGAGGATTACGTTGGCCGCATGAAAGAAGGCCAGGATAAAATTTACTACGTAGTGGCCGAAAACTTTAATACTGCTAAGTCCAGTCCTCATTTGGAAGTGTTCCGTAAAAAAGGTATCGAAGTTCTTCTGTTGTCTGATCGCGTCGACGAGTGGTTAATGAGTCATCTTCGCGAGTTTGACGGTAAGACTTTGCAGGATGTTGCGAAGGGTCAGCTGGATTTAGGTCAGCTCGATTCTGAGGAAGAAAAGCAAGCGCAAGAAAAAATTGCCGAAGCCTTGAAACCATTGGTTGAGCGCGTTCAAAAAGTACTGAATGACCAAGTTAAAGAGGTGCGTGTAACGCATCGACTAACTGATTCTCCGGCTTGCGTTGTTGTGGGTGAGCACGATTTGGGTGCGCAAATGCGTCGCATCATGGAGGCGGCTGGTCAAACCTTGCCTGAGATGAAGCCCATTTTTGAGCTAAATCCAGATCATCCATTAATTAAAAAACTGGATTCAGAACAGAACGACACGCGCTTCAGTGATCTTGCTCACGTGTTATTTGACCAAGCAACTCTTGCAGAAGGTGGGCAGTTGCCGGATGCGGCCGCTTACGTTCAGCGCTTGAACAAACTTTTGCTTGAGCTCAGCGCCTAAACACAAGCTTCAAAAATGTTTTAAAATACGAATATCCGGAAACCCTGATAGTTTTCTATCGGGGTTTTTTCGTTTAAGGGTGGTCGTTAAACAACTTGGTGAATATCAAGATACGTTCTTATGCAAAGTTGACTTAAGGGTGCGAGTAATGGAATTCAAAAAAAGTGTGGTGCCTGCAAAAAAAGTGGTGGCTCTCGTTGCGCACGACAATAAAAAAACCGATTTGGTAAATTGGTGTAAGAATAATGCTTCGGTACTGGCTGAGCATAAGTTGTTTGCGACCGGAACCACAGGCAAAGTGATCAAGTCAGAAACAGGTCTTGATGTAACGCCATTGCTGTCTGGCCCACTGGGTGGAGATCAACAGATTGGCGCCATGATTACCGAAGGGAAAGCCGATGTGTTGATTTTCTTTTGGGATCCTTTCGAGCCTATGCCTCACGATCCGGATGTTAAAGCGCTGTTGCGAATAGCGGCTGTTTGGAATATTCCAGTGGCGTGCAATCAATCGTCCGCGGATTTTCTTATTACTTCGCCGCTTTTCAATTCGGAATCCCCACGCGACATTCCCGACTACGAGGCTTACATGATTGCTCGGTTACAGTCGCGATCCACTTAACTGTTGTAGATAAAATTATGATTGAAGTCCCTTTGGAAGATGTGCTGGCTCGCTCTGATTGTTTATATAGTCAAACCGAGGTTGAGAGTGCTCTGGATACGTTGTTGCCCGCTATTAATCGAGATTATGCCGGCAAAAACCCGGTGGTCTTGGCGGTGATGAATGGCGCATTGCCGACGCTTGGATATCTTCTGCCGCGATTCAACTTTGTTTGTCAGGCCGACTACATTCATGCGACTCGGTACCGTGGCAGCGAATCAGGTGGCAATATCATTTGGAAGGCGAAACCAGAGACGAGTCTCGCCAATCGTCATGTTCTGATCGTTGACGATATTTTAGATCGCGGGATCACCTTGTCAGTCATCCGAGACTTTTGTATTAGCCAAGGGGCACTTTCAGTGAAAATCGCGGTGCTAGGTGAAAAGCAAATAGAAGGTTTTATTCCCGAGATCCAAGCAGATTATCGCGCGCTATTCTTCCCTGACCGCTATGTGTTTGGTTATGGAATGGACTTTCAAGAGCATTGGCGGAATGCACCCGGTATCTATGCTTTTAATGGCTAGTTGAAGTATAAAAAAGCGACAAAATTGCTCGCCAAATTGGAAATATTTGGTAATATCCTTGGCGCTCTCCATTATTTTGCTCGTTTTTTGAGCATTGTTGGGGATTAAACTATAAAAATAACGTTGCGTTAGAGGTGTTTTGCATGGCAGTACGCGAACAGGGTACAGTGAAGTGGTTCAATAATGTTAGAGGTTACGGATTTATCACCCGAGGTGAAAATAGTGACGACATTTTTGTCCATTACCGCAATATTAAGTCCGAGGGTTATCGCTCCCTAACTGAAGGTCAGAAGGTTGAGTTTGAGTTACAGCAGGGCGAGAAGGGCCTTCAAGCTGAAGAAGTTGTGCCTCTTTAATAAAAAAAACCGGCGATTAGCCGGTTTTTTTTATAGCTCGAATTTGGGCTTTCTTATTTCAAGTGGCCTAAATTCTTCTGAACGATTTGTAAAATCGGTTTAAAAACTTTTGGTGAGCCGCAAACAATGTGGCCAGTTTCGAAGAAATCACCGCCGCCATTGAAGTCACTTACAAGGCCCCCCGCTTCTTTAACGAGCAGAATGCCTGCACCAATATCCCACTTGTTTAAATTCATTTCCCAAAAAGCGTCAAAGCGGCCAGCAGCAACGTAGGCCAAGTCGAGCGCTGCAGAACCGCAGCGACGAATGCCTGCAGTTTGGCCCGCAATTTCTTGAACGCAATTTAAGTAGGGTGTGATGTGCTCGTAGGCATAGCCACTAAAAGGAATCCCTGTGCCGATAAGCGCGCCTTCGAAACTTTTACGACTGCTGACGCGTATACGACGACCATTCAGTGCAGCGCCGCGGCCGCGACTGGCGGTGAATTCTTCGCGACGAATAGGGTCGATCACGACGGCGTGTTCAATTTGGCCTTTGTAAATACAAGCGATGGAGACAGAGAAATGGGGGAGCCCGTGGACAAAGTTGGTGGTGCCGTCGAGGGGATCGATGATCCAGACGTAGTCTGAGTTTTTGCCAGCCTGATGGCCGCTTTCTTCCCCGTGGAAGGAATGGTCTGGGTAGGCTTTGCGCAAGTGGTAAATAATTTCTTTTTCGGCCGCTTTATCAACTTCAGTTACGAAATCATTGCGGCTTTTAGTTTCGACGGTGAGTAAGTCGACACGCTCAAACGCGCGCTCAATGAGTTCGGCAGCTTTACGTCCAGCACGTAAAGCCATTGTCAGCATAGGTTCCATAATTCACCAAGTACAAATTTGAGTACGAAAAGTCAGTGCCACTTAGAGGCACAGGAGCCAGCCTGGCAAAAAACCAGTCAGGGGAAGAAATTGTAAAAGAACAGGGCCGCAGGTCGCCTATTTAATGGGCACCTCTCGCCAAGAGGCGCGAATTATACAGGCTTATTTTGTTGGAGGCTAGGTATAGTCACGGTATACTGTGCGCTTTTTACAGGTATGAAAAGACGAGCTCGATTTCATACCTATGCGGAGCCTAAGCATGCCAGACAACGTCAATGACGACGGCTTATCCAAGCCCATTCCTACTATCAAAACCCCCGACCAAGTGGGTTTTGCTCCTTTCTCGGTCAATTCCGAAACCGTTAAAAAAGCATTTAACAATATCCGTATTGTTCTTGTGAACACCTCGCACCCTGGAAACATCGGTGGCGCTGCGAGAGCCATGAAGAATATGGGTTTGAGTCGTCTTTATTTGGTTGATCCCCAAGACTTCCCTTCCGATAAGGCGGTATGGCGATCGGCAGGTGCGACAGATGTTCTTGATGATGCCATAGTGGTGGACACACTGGATGAAGCGATTAAAGGTTGCTCCCTTGTAGTTGGCACCAGTGCGCGTGAGCGTCGAATCCCCTGGCCATTGCTGGATCCGCGCCAATGTGGAGAAAGTTTATGGGCGGAAGCTAATAACCACGAGGTTGCCATTGTATTTGGACGTGAGGATCGTGGTTTAACGAACGAAGAATTACATAAGTGTAATTATCACGTGCACATTCCCTCCAACCCTGACTACAGCTCACTTAATTTGGCGACGGCTGTTCAGGTGCTCACTTACGAAATTCGGATGGCTTACTTGGCGGCTGTCGAAGGGAATACGCTTCCTCAGCACGAGTGGGATATGCCACCTGCTGGAGCTGAGGCGTTGGAAAATTATTACCAACATTTAGAGCAGACCCTGCAAACCGTTGGGTTTCTCGATCCCGACAATCCCAAGCAGACCATGACCCGCCTGCGTCGACTATACAATCGTACTCGGATGGATGAGATGGAGTTGAATATTCTTCGCGGTGTTCTCACGGCCATGAAGAACTATGTGTTCTATACGGAAAAAGTGGTAGCCAAGCAAGGCTTGAAGGCCGACATAGATTCGCTTCGCGAAGCTGCCAAAAAGCAGGATTAATTCGTTATAGCACTTAACTATTGATCGAATAGCAAACAATCTTCTCACTAAGCCACTGTATTATTTGGAATATACGTAATACTTGAGTAAAATACTCGGGATTAGATTGGTGCCGTTTTAGGCCCTCCTATTTGTCGACCAAGTTGAGATGGCTAATCATGAAATTAACGACCAAGGGGCGTTACGCTGTAACGGCAATGCTCGATCTGGCTCTGCACACTGAGGCAGGTCCGGTCAGTTTGGCCGACATATCGGCAAGGCAGGGGATTTCACTTTCCTATCTTGAGCAGCTGTTCGCCAAGTTGCGCCAACATGCGTTGGTGAAAAGCGTGCGCGGTCCGGGCGGCGGTTATCAATTGGCTGTGCCTGCACAATCAATTTCTGTTGCTCAAGTTGTCAATGCGGTCAGCGAGTCACTTGATGCCACACGTTGTGAGGGGCAAGGTAATTGTCACGAGGGAGGCGTTTGTTTAACTCATCATCTTTGGCAAGACTTGAGTCTACAAATTTACGATTTTCTAGACGGTATCAGTTTGGGTGATTTGATGCAGAGAAGTGACATCCGTGCGGTCAGCGAATCTCAGGACACACGTGTTAAACGCTCCTCTCTGCCAAACGAAAGCAATGGTTTAAACATCATTGTCAGTGAAATCTCTTAAAGAAGTAGAGTTATGCGTAAACCCATTTATCTCGATTATGCGGCGACCACGCCGGTAGCTGCGAGCGTTGCAGAAGCGATGATGGCTTGTTTGACGCAAGATGGAATATTCGCTAATCCTGCGTCACGTTCTCACGTGTTGGGTTGGCAAGCGGAAGAAAAAGTCGAAGAGGCACGCAATCAAGTTGCGGAACTTATTGGTGCTGATCCTCGTGAGATTGTTTGGACGAGCGGAGCGACCGAAGCTAATAACCTTGCAATCAAAGGTGCTGCCGAAGTGTATCGCCGCCAGTATTCCACAGGTGGCCATATTATTGTTTCGTCGATTGAGCACAAAGCCGTTCTTGATCCAGTGCTCTGGCTTCAGGAACTAGGGTTTAAGGTCACATTTATTGCGCCTGATGAATTTGGTTTTGTTAACCCAAAATCAATCGAAGCCGCTATTCAGTCGGATACTTTTTTGGTCAGCGTCATGCTGGTTAATAATGAGCTCGGCTCCATCAATGATGTTGCAGCCATCGGCGCACTTTGTCGGAGCAAGCATATATTGTTGCATTCAGATGCAGCTCAGGCGGCGGGTAAAATTGCCGTTGATGTTAGCCAGCTTAACGTAGATCTCTTATCGCTATCGGCGCATAAATTTTATGGCCCGAAAGGAGTGGGGGCGCTCTATGTTCGCCGCGCACCTGAAGTTGCAATTGCTGCGCAAATTCATGGTGGCGGTCACGAGCGAAAAATGCGCTCTGGAACGCTTGCGACCCATCAATTGGTAGGCATGGGTGCGGCGGCGAATTTAGCAAAGTCAGAGTTGGAAAAGGACCAAGTTCGTTTATTAGAACTCAGAGAAAAGCTCTGGGATGGCATTCAGCACATTCCCGGTATTCGTCGTAATTCAGCCAAACAAAATACAGTTTCAGGAATTATTAACATCGCTTTTGCGCGGCAGGACGGCGAAATGTTACTGATTGCGTTGCGCGATCTCGCCATTTCCAGTGGCTCGGCCTGTAACTCGGCAACTATGTCACCAAGCTATGTACTTAAAGCAATCGGACTAGAAGATGATGTCGCGCAAGCGTCTTTGCGCATTAGTTTGGGGCGGTATACCCAAGAAGATGAAATTAAATTTGCGATTGAAACAATCTGCAATGTGTTAGCCAAGCTCTCCGCTTAGGATGAAAAACTATGTCTGAAGAAGTCGAACGTCTCATTAAGAAAGATTATGCCGCGGGTTTCGTTACCGAAATTGATTCGGAAACTTTACCGCCAGGTCTTAACGAAGATGTTATTCGTTTTATTTCCGCCAAGAAAAATGAGCCTGAGTGGCTGCTCGAATGGCGACTTAAAGCTTATCGCGCATGGCTGGAAATGGACGAGCCTGAATGGGCGCACGTTAAATACGATGAGATTGATTTCCAAAAAGTCTCTTTTTACTCGGCGCCTAAAAGCATGGCTGATCGTCCAAAAAGTTTGGATGAGGTCGATCCTGAACTTCTCAAAACGTACGAGAAGTTAGGCATCCCGCTCCATGAGCAAGCAGTGCTCGCTGGCGTTGCAATGGACGTAGTGTTTGACTCGGTTTCGGTCGTGACGACTTTTCGCGAGAAATTAGCGGAAGCGGGTGTACTTTTCTGTTCGATAAGTGAAGCTGTCGAAAAATATCCTGAGTTGATTAAGCAGTACCTCGGAACCGTAGTCTCACAGAAAGACAACTACTACGCAGCTCTAAACTCGGCTGTTTTTTCAGACGGATCGTTTGTTTATATTCCTAAAGGCGTTCGCTGCCCAATGGAATTGTCGACCTATTTTCGAATCAATGAGCAGAATACCGGCCAGTTTGAACGTACGTTAATCGTATGTGACGAAGGCGGTTACGTGAGTTATTTAGAAGGCTGTACCGCACCTCAGCGCGACGAGAACCAACTCCATGCCGCAGTGGTTGAATTGGTCGCTCTCGATAATGCCGAGATTAAATATTCAACTGTGCAGAACTGGTATCCCGGCGACGAAAGCGGCAAGGGTGGTATTTACAACTTTGTAACCAAGCGCGCCGTTGCCTATACCAACGCAAAGGTTTCATGGACACAAGTCGAAACAGGTTCTGCCGTAACTTGGAAATACCCAAGTTGTGTATTGCGTGGTGATAACAGTGTTGGCGAGTTTTATTCTGTTGCGCTCACCAATAATCATCAGCAAGCAGATACCGGCACTAAGATGATTCACATTGGTAAAAACACTCGTTCGACAATTATCAGTAAAGGAATTTCAGCGGGCCGCTCATCAAATGCTTATCGTGGGTTAGTGAGAATGAACCCAGGTGCAGAAGGTGCACGGAATTATACGCAGTGCGATTCTTTGCTAATTGGTGATAAATGCGCGGCGCATACCTTCCCTTATGTTGAGAGTAAAAACCCAACCGCTGTTATTGAGCATGAAGCAACTACTTCTAAGGTGAGCGATGATCAATTATTCCTTTGTCGCCAGCGTGGTCTCGATACGGAGAAAGCGGTTTCTATGATCGTGAACGGTTTCTGTCGCGAGGTTTTTAAAGAATTACCTATGGAGTTTGCGGTCGAGGCAGGCAAATTGTTGGAAGTGAGTCTCGAAGGCTCAGTGGGTTAATCCCGCACTTACAAAAACATTCACCGTGTAAGCACATTATCGGATTAAAGTTATGTTACGAATTACTGATCTTTTTGCGAGTGTCGAAGACAAGCAAATTCTCAAAGGTTTAAATCTTGAAGTTAAGCCGGGCGAAGTTCACGCCATCATGGGCCCTAACGGTGCAGGTAAAAGTACTTTGGGTAACGTGCTTGCCGGTCGCGATGGTTACGAGGTCAACGGCGGTCAAATTGAGTTTAACGGCAAAGATTTCCTTGAATTGGAAATCGAAGAGCGCGCATGCGAAGGCGTGTTTTTAGCATTCCAATATCCTGTCGAAATTCCAGGTGTAAGCAATATGGAATTTCTAAAGGCGGCGGTGGATGCTAAGCGTAAGCATCTTGGTCTGCCTGAATTATCGGCGATGGAGTTTATGAAGCTCGCACGCGAGACAAGTAAAAAAGTAAATTTAGACCAAGCATTTTTAAAGCGTGGTGTGAATGAAGGTTTCTCTGGCGGCGAAAAAAAGCGTAACGAAATTTTGCAAATGATGTTGCTTGAGCCATCGTTATGTATTCTTGACGAGACGGACTCTGGTCTAGACATCGACGCGCTGCAAGTTGTGGCGAATGGTGTTAATGCGATGCGTTCACCAGATCGCAGTTTCATTGTGGTGACGCACTATCAGCGCTTGCTTGATTATATTGTTCCTGACTTTGTGCATGTGTTGGCAAATGGCCGCATCGTGAAAACTGGCGGTAAAGAATTGGCGCTCGAGTTGGAGCAAAAAGGTTACGCGTGGCTTGACGATTTGACGGAGTAAGGCATGAGCGAATTTCAACAGCACACATTGGCGATCGCACAGCGACGCAAGCCATTGGCTTGGTTTGCCGCTGAAGCGAATGGCGCAATGAGCGATTGGCAAAACGCCGCTTGGCCCAATCGTAAAACTGAGCACTTTAAGTATCTGCCGATTAATAGTCTTCAAAAAGATTTTCCGGTTGCAGATGCCGCGCAGACAGCCATCGATGCAGGCTCGCTCGATCTGATCCCGCTTGATGCAATTAAGTTGGTTTTCATTGATGGCGTTTTCTCTCAAAAAGACTCTTCCGAGTTGGTAAATGGGCTGTCTCTTTTTTCGCAGGTAGATAGCACCAAACAGACATGGATTAAAGAAAATCTTAATCGTCTTATCGATAAGCAAAAGCATATCTTTACCACGCTCAATACGGCTCTTTTAAATGAGGGAGTTGTGCTTGAGGTTGCCGATAATCAGCAATTGGATAAGCCGCTATATATTGTTCATGTGGCCACGCGAAACAATATTTCCGCTCCACGTTTGTTGGTGTCGCTTGGCAAAAATACTCGCGCGGAAGTGATTGAGCATTACGTAAGTAGTGATTTAAATCACGCGGTAGTCAATACCGTAAGCGAGTTATTTGTTGGTGAGAATTCGACACTTAACCATTATCGATTAAATTTCGAAGAGGAAGCGTCTCGGCATCTGGGAGCTGTGCACGTTGAGTTAGCCCGCGCATCACAGTTAAGAGGTTTCACTTTGACTTTGGGTAGTCGTTTTAATCGTATCGACTATCAAGTCAATCATCGTGGTCCTGGAGCACACCTCGATTTGCAAGGTTTATACGTGCCTAAGAATAATCAGGTTGCAGATGTTCACACGAATGTTTGTCACTGGGTGCCACACTGTACAAGTAACGAAGTGTTTCGCGGTATTGTGGGTGATTCGGCGCTGGCGGTGTTTAATGGGCGGATCTATATCCATCCTGATGCACAAAAAACCTTGGCTGAATTGAGCAATAAAAACATGCTCACTTCCCACAAGGCGGAAATCAATACTAAGCCTGAGCTTGAAATTTATGCCGACGACGTGAAATGTGCTCACGGTGCGACAGTAAGTCAACTCAATGATGATGCGCGTTTTTATTTGCAGAGTCGCGGCTTGAGCAAGACTGAGGCAGAAGTAATGCTGAGTTTTGGCTTCGTTAATGAGCTGCTTGAACAGATTCAAAATCCTGTCATTCACGATTATTTATTGCCGCGTTTGGCAGAGCGTTTTGGTCGCGATCAATCATTAATGTTGGCGGCGTCTGAGTAACTTATGAGTCCAGTGTTTGATGTAGAAACAATCCGTAAAGATTTTCCTATATTGCATCAAGAGGTAAACGGGCAACCGCTTGTTTACTTCGACAATGCTGCTACAACACAAAAGCCCAACGCGGTTATCGATGCACTTTGCGATTATTACCGTCGCGATAATGCTAATGTGCACCGCGGTGCACATGCGTTGGCGGATCGCGCCACTACTAAATTCGAAGCTGCACGAGAAAAAGTAGCGCGCTTTATTAACGCGAAATCGATCGAGCAGGTGATTTGGACTCGAGGCACAACTGAAAGTATTAATTTGGTTGCATTCAGTTGGGGCAGAGCGCAGCTTGCTCAAGGCGACCGTATTCTTGTATCTGCCATGGAGCACCATGCCAACATTGTGCCTTGGCAAATGGTTGCTCTTGAGCGAGGAGCGACGCTCGAACCCATCCCTGTTACAGGCGATGGCGATATTGACATGTGCGCTTTCGAAAAAATGTTGGACGATCGCGTAAAAATGGTGTCGGTTGGTCATGTTTCTAATGCCCTGGGCACTATTAATCCGATCGAGGATATTATCCGCATGGCTCATGCAGTCGGCGCGAAAGTGTGTATCGATGGAGCGCAGGGTGTCAGTCATTGGGCGGTTGATGTTCAAGCCCTTGATTGCGATTTTTATGCTTTTTCTGCACACAAAGTTTTCGGTCCAACAGGGTTGGGCGTTCTTTACGGCAAGAAAGAGTTGCTAGAAGCCATGCCGCCATACCAAGGTGGTGGCGAGATGATTGAGACAGTTAGTTTTTCGGGTACCACATTTAATAAGTTGCCCTTCAAATTTGAGGCAGGTACACCAGATATTGCTGGCGCCATCGCTTTTGGAGCGGCGATTGATTACTTAAATTCAATTGATCGAGAAGCTGCTGCCGCACATGAGCAAGCATTGCTCGACTATGCGCAGCAAAAAGCAAAAGATTGCGAAGGTTTAGAAATTATCGGTCGCGCTCAAAACAAGGCGGCGGTATTTAGCTTTCTTATTAAAGGCACACATCCAGCGGACTTAGGAATGTTGTTGGATAAGCAAGGAGTGGCGGTTCGCACCGGAAATCACTGTGCCCAGCCAATTATGGCTCAGTACGGCATTCCTGGAACGGTGCGCGCGAGTTTTAGCTTTTACAACACGTTTGAAGAAGTTGATCGCTTATTTGCCGCCATCGAAAAGGCAAAAATGTTTTTGTTATAGAGGTTGCTATGAGTGTACAAGCGTTTGATCCTAACGCGGCAGTCGTTGAAGTAACCGACTCAGCCGCGGAGCATTTTAGAAAGCAGCTTGCTCAGCACGACTCGGCTAAAGCGATTCGATTGAGTTTGAAGCAAGCAGGCTGCACAGGTTGGAAGTACATCGTCGATTTGGTTGACGAGATCGATCCCCTTGATCTTTCGGTGGATTTAGGCGAAGGCTACCAACTCAAAATCGACCCTAAGGCCGTTGGCGTGGTGTCGGGTACCCGTATTGATTATGTGACTCAAGGCGTTAACCATAACCTTGTTTTCAACAATCCACACGTTACCGATTATTGCGGCTGTGGTGAAAGTTTTAACGTGGAGCCCTAAGGATTTATATGTCTGAAAGACGCATGGTGGTGGCGCAGGAGGATTGTCCTGCGCGTCGTGTTCCTGATGGAACCCCCATTACAATTCCTGAGGGAACCTTCGTTACCATTACTCAGGCGCTCGGTGGAAACTACACGGTGACTGTGCAAGGGCAAATGGTAAGAGTGGATGGCACCGATGCACACAAGCTCGGTCTTGAAGCCGATGTTGTCCACTTTGAGCATCCCGGTGATGATCTTATTCATGAAGATCAGGTTTGGCAGGCACTGGGTAGTGTTTACGATCCTGAAATTCCTGTCGATCTTGTCAATTTAGGTTTAATTTACGATCTCAAAATCGATCAAGATACAAAGCGAGTGGATATTTGTATGACGCTCACGGCACCTGGTTGCGGTATGGGGCCAGTGCTGGTCGGCGACGTCGAATATCGAGTGCGCACTGTTCCTAATGTTAACGATGTAAAGGTAGATTTGGTTTTTGATCCAGCTTGGTCTCGAGAAATGATGACCGAGGAAGCGCAATTGGCCACAGGAATGTTTTATTAATTCAACGAGGTATCTCTCGGGATTAATGTAAGAAGCAAGATCGTGTTATTGAAGACATAAAAAAAGCGGTGCATTTGCACCGCTTTTTTTATGGGTATTAATCTTCCTTAGGTTTAGGCGGGAAGAGCATACGGATAGTGGTAAACAGCAGAGGAACAAAGAGAATCGCGAAGAATGCTGATGTCAGCATACCGCCGATTACCCCTAAGCCCAATGCGTTCTGCGCGCCCGATCCGGCACTTGATGCGATTGCCAAAGGCAAAACACCGAAGATAAACGCGAGCGACGTCATGATAATTGGGCGTAGACGTAGACGAACAGCTTCGATGGCAGCATCGGTTGCGGTCATTCCGCGGTTTTCCATACGGTCTTTCGCAAACTCTACAATTAAAATGGCGTTTTTAGATGCCAACCCGATTGTCGTCAGTAGCGCTACTTGGAAATAAACGTCGTTAGCGTTACCGAAGATGGTTGCGAAAATAACCGCACCCACAATCCCCATAGGAACAACTAACATTACTGACGCTGGAATTGCCCAGCTTTCGTACAATGCGGCCAAACACAAGAATACGATCAGTAACGAAAGTGCGTATAGCAGAGGAGCTTGGCCGCCGGTTTGCCGTTCTTCGTACGACATACCGGTCCACTCAATGCCCACGCCGGCTGGAAGCTTGGCCACAATCTCTTCAATGGCCGCCATGGCATCACCGGTACTAAACCCTTGGGCCGCCATGCCTTGAATCTCCATTGATGAGAATCCGTTGTAGCGTTCCAAACGAGGTGAACCGTAAGTCCATTCGGTGGTCGCAAAGCTACTAAACGGCACCATCTCTCCATTGTTGTTACGTACGAACCACTTGTTAATGTCTTCTGGGTTCATACGGCTTTCAGCGATGCCTTGGACGTATACACGTTTAACACGACCGCGATCCACAAAGTCGTTCACATAAGTACTACCCCAGGCGGTGCTCAAAGTGCTGTTAATTTCGCTTTGACTAACACCCAGGGCGCCAGCTTTTGCCAGATCAACATTCACTTTTAACTGAGGAGTATCTTCTTGACCGTTAGGACGTACACCCATTAAGCGAGAATCTTGACTGGCCATTCCAAGCAGCATGTTGCGCGCTTCTAACAGCTTTTCATGCCCGAGGCCGGCGCGGTCTTGTAGATGGAAGTTAAATCCAGTGGAAGTACCAAGCTCAGTTACCGCAGGCGGTACGAATGCAAACGCCATAGCATCGCGTAGCTGACTAAATGCGCCCATGGCGCGGCCTGCAATGGCATTGACGTGCTGACTGTCATCAGGGCGATCGTCCCAGTGATGAGTGGCAACGAAGCCAAGCGCCATGTTTTGCCCTTGTCCGGCGAAGCTGAAGCCGGTAACAGTGAAGATCGACCTTACAGAGTCTGCCTCATTCTGCATAAAGTGATTTTCGACCTGCTTAACTGTTTCGAGGGTGCGCTCAGTAGTTGCACCTGTCGGCGTGATAATCTGGGTGAAAATCAAACCTTGGTCCTCGTCGGGCAAAAATGCTGAGGGCAAACGGAGCATTAAGAACGCCATTAATCCAATAACTGCAAAATAAACGAGGAAGGTCTTTTTGCGATTTTTGATCATGCTAGTGGCGACTTGCTGGGTTTTTACGTTCGAGCGATCAAACATTCGGTTGAACCAAGTGAAGAAGCGGCCAAGCATGTTGTCTCCAGTCTGCTTGTGGCTTGAATCTTTCAGGATGGTCGCACAGAGGGCAGGGGTAAGCACAATCGCCACCATGACCGATAACGCCATAGCTGTTACCAGAGTCACTGAGAATTGACGATAAATTACACCGGTAGAGCCGCCGAAAAAGGCCATGGGAATAAATACTGCCGAAAGTACCATGGCGATACCGACAAGTGCGCCAGTGATCTCATCCATCGACTTACGGGTGGCTTCTTTTGGTGACAAGTGCTCTTCGTGGATTACCCGCTCAACGTTCTCTACCACAACGATGGCATCGTCAACGAGAAGGCCGATGGCGAGTACCATGGCGAACATGGTCAGCGTATTAATTGAATAGCCAAGTGCTGACAGCACCGCAAATGTACCCAGCAATACAACGGGGACTGCGATGGTGGGAATTAGAGTCGCACGCCAATTCTGCAAAAATAAGAACATGACTAAGAATACGAGCACCACCGCTTCGATTAAGGTGTTAACCACTTTTTTAATCGAAAGTTGAACGAACGGAGTAGTGTCGTAAGGAACGACAGTTTTGAGTCCTGGCGGGAAATAAGGTTCCAACTCTTTTAATTGCTTTTTGAGTGCTTCTGCTGTGTCCAGTGCGTTAGCACCTGATGCCAGCTTCACACCCATACCGCCAGCAGGCTTGCCGTTAAAGCGAGCGATAATGCCGTAGTTTTCGTTGCCTAATTCAACGGTAGCAACATCTTTGATGTATACGCTCGAGCCATCGCCATTGGTGCGAAGAATAATGTTGCGGAACTCTTCAGCCGTTTGCAGGCGACTTTGAGCAGTAACAGTCGCGTTGATCTCTTGGCCAACTACAGCAGGCATGCCGCCCAACTGACCTGCTGAGACTTGAGCGTTTTGCGCGCGGATAGCGCTTACCACATCATTAGTGGTGATTTTAAAGTTTTGAAGTTTGGCCGGATCAACCCAGATGCGCATAGCGTACTGGCTACCGAATACTTGAACTTCACCGACACCTTCAACGCGAGACATAATGTCCACGACGTTGGCCGAGATGTAGTCGCCAATGTCGACGTTATCCATGCTGCCGTCTTCAGATACAAAACCGATAACCATTAAGAAGTTACGAGCCGATTTAGCCACCTGAACGCCTTGACGTTGCACCTCTTCGGGTAAGAGTGGAGTTGCCAACGATAACTTGTTTTGAACTTGAACCTGAGCAATGTCAGGGTCGGTGCCTGCTTTAAACGTTAAGAGAAGAGAAACGTTACCGCTAGAGTCACTGGTGCTCGACATGTAGAGCAAGCCATCGATACCTTTCATTTTTTGTTCGATGACTTGGGTGACGCTGTCTTCAACGGTTTTAGCAGATGCGCCCGGATAAGACGCATTAATACTGATTGCCGGCGGTGCGATGTTGGGGTACTGGGCCACGGGTAAACCGCGAATAGCCAAGATACCGGCAAGCATAATCACCAAGGCAATCACCCATGCAAAAATGGGGCGATCAATAAAAAAACGAGCCATGAGGCGAATTCCTACTGCTGTGAATTAGGTTGTTGGGCGTTAGCTTGGAAGGGGCGCGCATTGACTGGGGCGCCTGGGCGAGCGAACTGCACACCTTCGACGATAACTCGATCGCCATCGTTCAAGCCTTCTTCGATCAACCATTGATCGCCTTGGGTGCGATTTGTCTTGAGCACTCGAACTTCAACAACGTTATCGGAGTTGACGACCAGTGCAGTTGCTTCACCGCGAGCATTTCGTGTTACGCCACGTTGTGATACCAGCATAGCGTCTTGGCGAACGCCCTCACGGATTTCTGCACGAGCGTACATGCCTGGCAATAAAACGCCGTCTGGGTTCGGGAAGATGGCTCGAAGGGTCACAGAACCGGTGGTTGGGTCTACGGTCACTTCAGAGAATTGAAGTTTGCCTTCGTGGCCGTAGGTTTCGCCGTTTTCCAACACTAAGTTAACTTTTGCCGAGTCATCGTTTTGGCTAACTTTGCCATTCGCCATGGCTTGCTTTAGACGAAGCAAGTCAACACTCGATTGGGTGATATCAACGTAGATAGGGTCTAATTGAGAGATCACGGCTAAAGGCTGTGCTTGGTTAGCGGTAACCAATGCCCCTGCAGTGACTTCAGATTTACTAATTTGCCCTGAGATAGGAGCGCGAACCTTGGTGTAATCCACGTTGATTTGCGCAGCTTTCACTTGGGCTTTAGCCGCAAGGACTTCTGCTTGCGCTTGTCTAAAAGCGGCCTGAGTGTCGTCACGTTCTTGTTTGCTCACAAGATTGTCTTTAACAAGCTCCGCGTAGCGATTGGCGCGATTTTTGGTAACTTCAAGGTTGGCCTCTGCTCGCGCCAAAGCGGCTTTTGCACTAGCAAGAGTTGCTTCATAAGGTGCTGGGTCAATGGTGTAGAGTGGTTGACCTTGCTTAACCTGAGAGCCTTCAGTGAATTCGCGCTTAAGAATGATGCCGGATACTTGGGGGCGAATTTCTGCGGTCTGAAAAGCATTAATGCGGCCAGGTAATTCAGAGACCAATACGGTTGGCTCACGTTTAACGGTAATAACACCAACATTCGGTGCAGCAGGGGCAGCCTGTTGAGCGCCATCCTGGGTTGATGATTCGCCACAGCCCAAAAGTGAACCAGAGCCAATCACAAAAAGACTGATAAATAAAACGGAACGCGGGAAGCGCATACTACAAATCTCCATGGCAGAGTGAAACTGCATTTTATTTATGAATCAGGGGCTTGAGCAATTGATACTTGTCATTCCCTAGATAGATACGGGGTTTATTCTAACGGTTGGGCGGGTATTTGGATGGTTTACTTCTGTTAAGTATAGAGATTTATTTTTCATATAAAGAAATGGAGAGGGGAGGGCGCCTTATCTCGATAGGATGTCGCAATGTGGTCGGCCTTGCCTTTACAATACCGCTTTTTGTGACGAGAGATGTATTCGATATGGCCCAGTTTGGAATTGACGTGACAAGTGATGATGTCATTGATGCCTTGACATTCTTCGACGGGTGGGAGGATAGATACAAGTACATCATCGATCTGGGCAAAGAGCTTCCGGTAATGGATGAGGCTCTAAAGACTGACGAAACCTTGGTGCGCGGTTGTCAAAGCCAGGTTTGGTTAAGCCCATCAATCGACGGCGGTAAGATTTACTTTGCGGCGGATAGTGATGCTTTTATTGTTAAGGGGCTGCTAAGTGTTGTATTGGCAGCATTGAATGCAAAGACTCCTGCCGAAATTCTCGAATTCGACGTGGAATCGTACTTTTCCCAGTTGGATCTTCTGTCTCACCTTAGTTCCACTCGGAGCAATGGGCTTAAATCAATGGTTAGCAAAATCCAAGAGTTCGCAAAAGCCGCAAGTTAGCTTGGTGAAAATTCTTATTAATCAAAGGTTAATCCTAGCCAATATCACCTAAACTTATAACGTCAGCGTATTAACTCAGCCTGATTCAGCGTATAATCTTCGGATTTTACCAATGTGGGGGTTGGCGCCTTTTGCGCAACCGATAAAGCGTTATTTAAGGTACGGAGTTGCCATGTCTACCGAGCAAACACTTTCGATTCTTAAGCCAGATGCAGTTGCAAATAACTTCACAGGCGAAATTAATGCACGCTTCGAGAAAGCAGGTTTAAAGATAGTGGCGCAACGCATGATGCTTTTGAGTCGAGCTCAAGCGGAAGGTTTTTACGCTGAGCACAAAGGTAAACCTTTTTTCGAAGGGTTGGTCGATTTTATGACCTCAGGCCCCGTAGTGGCTCAAGTGCTTGAGGGCGAAAATGCCATTGCACTTAACCGTGAGTTACTGGGCGCAACCGACCCATCCAAAGCAGAACCTGGCACCATTCGAGCAGATTTCGCGAAAACCATGCCTGCCAATGCCGCACATGGCTCTGACTCTCCAGCATCCGCCGCACGCGAGATCGCTTATTTTTTTGCTTCTTACGAAGTGATTTCTCGCTAATTTTTCACCAGCAGGTATTTTTAGATGACCGAACCATTGTCTCCTCTTAGTCTTGTCTCATCATCTGATGAGGCCAAACTCCAGGATGGGGTCGCCAAAACTAATCTGCTGGGAATGCCAGAAGCCAAGTTAGTTGCTTTTTTTGAATCGATCGGCGAGAAGAAATTTCGTGCTATTCAAGTGATGAAGTGGATTCATCAGTTGGGCGCGGAAAGTTTCGATGAAATGACCAATGTGAGCAAAAGTCTTAGAGCCAAACTCAATGAGTGCGCTGAGATTCGAGCTCCAATTGTCGAACAGCAATTGGACTCCGCAGATGGCACACGTAAGTTTTTAATTCGAGTGACCGGCGGTAGTGTTGTCGAAACTGTATTTATCCCCGATGGTGATAGA
The DNA here is from genome assembly GCA_051885175.1 of Cellvibrio sp. Classification (GTDB taxonomy): domain Bacteria; phylum Pseudomonadota; class Gammaproteobacteria; order Pseudomonadales; family Cellvibrionaceae; genus Cellvibrio. The sequence continues at coordinate 221,031 of JBJEWS010000010.1, read as the reverse complement.
GGCACTTTGTGTGTGTCGTCACAGGTTGGCTGTTCGCTAGATTGCAGTTTCTGTATGACTGGCAAGCAAGGATTCAATCGCGATTTGACGGCGGCGGAAATTATCGGACAGGTGTGGCTGGCTGCAAAATCTTTCGGTCAACTTGCCGCGAATGGTCCTCGTCGTGTGACCAATGTGGTGATGATGGGCATGGGCGAACCATTGCTCAACTTCGACAATGTTGTTGATGCTATGAATCTAATGATGCACGACAACGCTTACGGCATATCAAAACGCCGCGTGACCTTAAGCACTTCAGGCGTTGTGCCTCAACTAGACCGTTTGAGCCAATATACAGATGCGTGTTTAGCGATCTCATTGCACGCACCGAATGATGAATTGCGTAATGAATTGGTACCGATTAACCGTAAGTATCCGATTGCCATGCTGCTTGATTCAGCTAAACGTTACATCGAAGCTATGCCGGACACTCACCGGAAAATAACCATCGAGTACACCTTAATCGATCAAGTCAACGATCGACCTCATCATGCACGCGAACTTGCCGAATTGCTTCGAGACGTGCCGGTAAAAATTAATTTAATCCCTTTCAACCCTTTTAACTTATCGAATTACAAGCGCGTGAGTAATAACGCTTTGCGCAAGTTCCAAGATATTTTAATGGAGGAAGGGTACATTACGACCGTGCGGACTACGCGTGGTGATGACATCGATGCTGCGTGTGGCCAGCTGGCGGGCTCGGTTAACGATATTACTAAGCGCAGTGAGCGTTATCTCGCTAAATTCAATGAAGAGCAAACCATCAGATTTGTTAATTGATTAACATAATAAGAGGGATGTATGAACAAATTATCGCTTAGAAAATATTTTCAGTTGTTGGCCGTAGTTTCCGTATGTTCTTTCTTTCTAGTAAGTTGTGTAACCGAAAATTCAGGAAGTAGCCGCCGCAATATCGATACGGAAAAGGCACTAGAACTCCACAATCGTCTTGCTGCGGGTTATGTAAAAAATAAAAATCGAGAATCTGCTCGATTGCATTTGAAGAAGGCGTTTGCGCTTGACAAAAAATCACCTGAAGCAACGCTGACTCTTGCAGAACTCTATCAACTGGAAGGAGAGTTGGTGCTGGCTGAAGAAACCTACCGTCAGGCCATTCGTTTGAAACGCAATTTTTCCGACGCGCAAAATGCTTATGGTATTTTTCTGTACGGGTTAAAGCGTTACGAGGAATCTCTAGTGCAGTTCGAGAAGGCAGCGGCGGATTTAGATTACAAAGCTCGCGCCGAGGCATTAGTGAACGTTGGACGAACAGCTATGATGCTTGGCAATAATGCACGTGCTAAAGCTGCCTTCGAGCATGCATCTATCTTAGATAAGCGACTTGCAATTCCTTATCTCGAGCTGGCCGATATTCATTATCAAGCGCAAGATTTTGCTCAAGCAAAACGTTATCTAGATACTTATATGAGTCGCGAACAAGCAGGCGCACGCGCTCTTTATTTGGCGATTCGATTGGAGCGTATTTTTGGTAATAAAGATAAAGAGGCTAGCCACGCTTTATCGCTCAAAAATTATTTTCCCTATTCAAAAGAATATTTGGAATATAAAGGGTCTCGCTGATATAGGAGTATGATTGAATGAGTGAACATGACGAGTTAAACGAGTCAGACATCGTTAAACCTGAGCAAACTCCTGGCGAGCTGCTTCGCGCTGCACGCGAGCAATTGGGACTTTCGGTTGATGAGGCAGCAAATGAACTTTATATGACTGCATACAAGGTTCGAGCAATTGAAAACAACGAATTCAAGAAGCTCAATGCCGATGCCTTTATTCGTGGTTATCTAAAAACCTACGCAACGCTGGTTAAAATCGACCCTTCGCAAGTGCTTGCCGCTTACGATGCGCTTGGAATCAGTACGCAGGCCTCGCTTAATATTCAACCTAAGAAGCCTTCATCATCGAAGAAAATTATGAGTTTGCTGGCCATTCTCGCCGTTGTCTTCGGGATATTGTGGCTAATATCGGTTTGGTTTCTCGATAATCGTAAAGCACAAGAATATAAAGCACCTGTCGGCAATACCGCAGTGAGTAGTGCGTCGTCGAGCCAAGTGGTGCCGACAAGTGTTATTGCAGATCCTGCGGACGCTGTTGCCGTAGATACTGATACGGATGAACTGGCGGTAAATACTTTAGCTAAACAACCATCTTCTGCAGCAAGTTTGTTGCCTATCTTGGGCCAGTCCACGCTCGCGAGCGAGGCGACACAGTCCTCGCAAACTTCTGCTGAAAATCATTCTGTTTCTGTACCAACGAGCTCGGTCACTCAGGTTGAAGCTGAGCAAAATACGGAAGGGGCAACCACGCCGCAAACATCTGGTGGGCTAGATAAATTGCGCCTTGTTTTTTCTGAAGAGTGTTGGTTAGAAATAGTTGATGCCAATGGTGATGTGTTAGCGTCTGATTTAGAGCGCGCTTCGAGCGTCCGCGAAGTCGAAGGGCAGGCGCCTTTCCAAGTAAAGTTAGGTAATGCACGAGCGGTGAAGATGTCGCTCAATGGTTATGATGTCCCTATTGAACCGCGTCCGGGTACGAATGTTCGTACGTTAAAAATTGGTCGCTAAATCGACCACTGGATAGTCACTTAAGAAGGTAAAAAAATGCATTGCGAGTCGCCCATTATCCGCCGAAAATCGCGTCAAATTATGGTGGGTAATGTTCCTGTAGGAGGTGGTGCGCCCATCTCTGTACAAAGTATGACTAATACAGAGACCACTGACGTTGCCGCAACGGTCGATCAAATTAAACGTATTCAATTGGCGGGTGCCGACATTGTTCGAGTATCTGTACCCACAATGGATGCGGCGGAAGCATTTGGTCAAATCAGAAAACAAGTCAGTATTCCTCTTGTCGCCGATATTCATTTCGATTATCGCATTGCATTACGAGTGGCGGATCTTGGTGTTGATTGCTTGCGAATTAACCCTGGAAATATTGGTCGTGAGAAGCGTATCCAAGCTGTGGTCGATAAGGCGCGTGATTTAAATATCCCGATCCGAATTGGTGTGAACGCAGGTTCACTCGAAAAAGATATCCAGAAAAAATATGGTGAGCCGACGCCTGATGCGCTCGTTGAGTCAGCTTTGCGACATGTAGAAATTTTAGACCGTTTTAATTTCCACGATTTTAAAGTTAGCGTGAAGGCTTCGGATGTTTTCATGGCTGTTGAAGCCTACCGAAAATTAGCGGCCCAAATTGAGCAACCCTTGCATCTTGGTATTACGGAAGCTGGGGGGCTTCGCTCAGGTACTGTGAAATCGGCGATTGGTCTTGGTGCACTCTTGATGGATGGGATTGGGGATACCTTGAGGGTTTCATTGGCTGCCGACCCTGTTGAAGAAATCAAAGTGGGCTGGGATATGCTCCGAAGCCTGAAAATTCGCAGTAAGGGCGTTAATTTCATTGCCTGCCCCAGTTGTTCACGACAAAACTTCGATGTCATCAAAACCATGAATGATCTCGAAACCCGTGTTGAAGACATTACCGTACCCTTAGATGTCGCTGTGATTGGATGCGTAGTTAACGGCCCGGGTGAAGCCAAAGAAGCTGATTTGGGTTTGGCCGGCGGTACTCCAAGTAATTTAATTTATATTGATGGTGAGCCTAATCATAAGCTTACTAATGAAAATCTCGTCGATAATCTCGAACGGCTTATTCGAGAGAAAGCGAAACAAAAACAAGCGCGACTCGACCATGAAGCGCAAAATATTATTGCTAAGGCATAAAGTTAATTAAGGTCTCTTTGTGAAAAAAATCCAAGCTATCCGCGGTATGAACGATCTGTTACCGGCGGACTCACCTAAATGGCAATACGTTGAAGCGGTTGTCGCTGATATTTTACAGCGTTATGGATATCAGGAAATTAGATTTCCTGTTGTCGAATCGACAGAACTTTTTAAGCGCTCGATTGGTGAAGTGACTGACATTGTCGAAAAAGAAATGTACACCTTCGAGGATCGAAATGGCGATAGCCTAACATTACGCCCCGAAGGAACTGCATGTTGCGTGCGCGCCTGTGAAGAAAACGGTTTACTTTATAATCAGACGCAGCGCCTTTGGTACATGGGGCCAATGTTTCGACACGAGCGCCCACAAAAAGGGCGGTACCGACAGTTTCACCAAATTGGTGTTGAGACTTTTGGTATTCAGGGCCCAGATATTGATGCAGAAGTTCTATTGATCAGTGCGCGAATCTTGCGCGAGCTTGGTGTTTTCGAACATGTGCAATTACAACTTAACTCCCTTGGTAGTGTAGAAGCACGCAATGCTTATAAATCTGCTTTAGTGTCCTATCTTACTAATTTTAAAGATCAGCTAGACGAAGATAGCCAGCGTCGTCTCGACTCTAATCCACTCCGAATTCTCGATTCGAAAGATGCTAATACTCAGCGTTTATTAGATAGCGCCCCTGTGTTGCTGGATTATTTGGATGAAGATTCTAAGCAGCATTTTGATGGGCTTAAAGCCTTGTTAGATGCGGCTGAAATCCCTTACGTAGTTAATCCTCGATTGGTTCGTGGTTTGGATTATTACGGCAAAACGGCGTTTGAATGGGTGACTGATAAGCTAGGCTCTCAAAGCACGGTTTGTGCTGGTGGTCGCTACGATAGTCTCGTTGAACAATTGGGTGGTAAATCAACACCTGCGGTAGGCTTTGGTATCGGGCTCGAGCGTTTGGTGCTATTAATCGAAGCGCTCGAGGCATTCCCAGAAGGGTTAGATCAACAAGCAGACGTTTATCTGGTTGCAACTGGTGATGTTGCTCTGGCCGCTATGCGGTTGGCGGAAAAAATTCGTGACGAGTTGCCATTCGTTCGTTTGTTAACTCACTGTGGTGCAGGAAACTTCAAATCTCAGTTCAAAAAGGCAGATAAGTCTGGGGCGGATATTGCTCTGATCTTAGGAGAAGATGAGGCGCGTGATAATAGAGTCTCGATCAAACTTTTACGAGAAGACGCAGAGCAGCTCACACTGACTTGGGATGAAGCGATTGAATACTTGGCTGAACTCGAATAGATTTGCGGGTTTAGAATAAAAATTAACTAGGCAGTTAGCTATTACTTTAAGGAGGCTCGAGTGAGCGTACATTTAAGCGAAGAAGAACAATTAGAAAATATGAAGCGCTGGTGGAAAGACAATGGAAAGTCTGTTGTTACCGCAGTGGTTGTATTTTTTGCCTTGTGGTTGGGCTACGAGTATTACAAAGATTACACGCGTAAAACTGCTGAAGCCGCGTCTGCAACCTATTCACAACTTGATACATTATTGCAATCCAATCTCGATAAACCCTTTTCGGATGCGGATAAAGCGACAGCAGCACATCTCATCACCACTTTAAAAAATGATTATTCGTCAACTCAATACGCAAAGTCAGCCGCATTAGTTGCTGCAAAATTGGCTGTAGATAGCGGCGATTTATCAGCAGCGGAAAGTGAACTAAGTTGGATCTTGTCTGCCAAACCCGATGCCGCATTTGAGCAAGTAGTTCGTTTGCGCTTGGCTCGTGTACTGCTTGCCAAAAATGACTTAGATAAAGCGTTAGCACAATTGGGTGATAAGCCTTCAGCAGCGTTTGAATCTGAATATCAAGAATTGCGCGGCGATATTTTTAAACGTCAAGGTAAATTGCAGGATGCGCATGAGGCTTACGAACTCGCTTTGGCTTCAGTTGCCCCTCAAGAACAGGCTCGCACAATGGTGCTGAGAATGAAATCTGATGATGTTAAAACACCCGCGTCGTTGACTGAGGAGAAAAGTCAATAATGACTAAAACGGCATATGTAAGTCGCTGGAGTTGTTTGTTTGGAGTTATCTTACTGTCAGGATGCTCATGGTTTGGTAAGAAAACCGGCAACGAGCCTATGGAACTCGTAGATTTTGACAGCACGATAAAGGTACAAAAAGTATGGAGCCGGAGTGTAGGCGACGGGCAGGGCCCAGGCTTCACAAGTCTTGTTCCTGCGATCGATGGCGACAATATCTATGCCGTAGACTATCTCGGAAAGTTGGCAGTTTTTAATGTGGATTCAGGTAAAAAAGTATTCACAGCCAAAGTTAATCAACCAAAATCGAATTTATGGCAAGCAACTAAGTCTTTGTGGAGCGATGGGGATTCCCGCTATCACTTAACTGGTGGCGTGTTCGCTGGGCATGGTCTGATCTTAGTGGCTTCCCAATTAGGCGAAGTTATCGCTTTAGACCAGAATAATGGTGAAGAGCTATGGCGCGCCTCTGTGAGTGGCGAAGTGTTAGCTCCTCCTCAGTCAAATGGTAATGTTGTTGTAGCCCAAACCATTAATGGAAAAATTTTTGCGTTTGATGCAAAAACGGGCAAGCGCCTTTGGTTTTACGAAAATGTCGCTCCAAATTTAACGCTACGAGGTACTCCTGCTCCGGTTGTGGGTGATACAGCGGTTTACGCAGGTTTTTCCAATGGCCGCGTCATGGCTTTTAATGTCGATAATGGGGTAATTCTTTGGGAACAACGAATCGCCTTACCGAAAGGGCGCTCTGAATTAGAGCGAATGGTCGACATTCACGCAAGTCCGGTATTAATTGGTGGCATCTTGTACGTCGCGAGTTATCAGGGGCGTGCGATGGCATTAGCAAGAGGTACCGGCAGCATTATTTGGGGGCAAGACGCTTCCACAGCTAAAAATATCGTTGTTGATGGTTCTACGTTGTATTTGAGTGATGCATCGGGTGCGTTAATCGCCTTTAGTGCGTCTAACGGGACTGAGTTATGGCGTAACGAGCAAATGTTACGTCGACAATTATCTGCCCCTCAGATTATCGGTGATTACGTTGCTGTCTCTGATTACCAAGGTTATTTACATCTTGTGAGTCAAAATGATGGTAGTTTTGCCGCGCGCGTGAAGTTGGGTGGCAAAGGTGCAAGAGCGCCTATGCTCTGGCATAACGATAAACTCTATGTGTTCAACAATAAGGGCAAACTTATCGCCTACCGTATTGCGGACAAAAAATAGTCTTTTTTCATTCTTTTAGCCGCCAGATAGGATAAAATGCCCATCTGGCGGCTTATTTGTATCTAGCGGTAAGCACGCTTACTCGATTTTTCTGCGCTTTTTCTCTATCGATAGTTATTTATGATCCCAGTTATAGCCCTTGTTGGCCGCCCTAATGTCGGTAAATCGACACTGTTCAATCGTTTAACCCATTCACGTGACGCACTGGTTGCTGACTATCCAGGACTGACTCGTGACCGCAAATACGGCGAGGGACGATTGGAAAATCGTCGTTTTATCGTTATTGATACCGGCGGTATAAGTGGCGAAGAAGAAGGTATCGACTCCATGATGGCTGGGCAATCGTTGCTCGCTATTCAGGAGGCTGACATTGTTTTATTCATTGTGGATAGTCGTGTTGGACTTAATCCAGCTGACGAGATGATCGCCCAGCATTTACGTGTACACAATAAGCTCACCTACGTAGTCGCAAACAAAATTGACGGAATGGATCCTGACATTGCACTCGCACCTTTCTATGAGCTGGGCTTGGGCGAAGTGTTTCCAACAACTGCCACTCATGGCCGTGGTGTCCGTTCGTTAATGGAGGACGTTCTTGCGGATGTTCCAGAGCTTCCTGAAGAGCAAGAGGATGAAGCAACGGGCGTTAAGATTGCGATTGTTGGGCGTCCTAATGTGGGTAAATCGACGCTCGTGAACCGGATGCTAGGTGAAGAGCGGGTGGTTGTTTACGATCACCCGGGTACTACTCGCGACAGTATTTATATCAATTACACACGATTCGACCAGCCTTATACTTTAATTGACACAGCGGGTGTGCGTCGCCGAAAAAATATCGACCTGATGGTTGAGAAGTTTTCGATCGTTAAAACAATGCAAGCCATTGCCGATGCGAACGTTGTTGTTTTAGTGATGGACGCAAGCGAAGGTATTGTTGAGCAAGATTTACACCTGATGGGTACAGTCATTGAGGCGGGTAGAGCCTTGGTGATTGCGCTCAATAAGTGGGATGGGCTCGACGACTCTCATAAACAGTATGTTAAAAATGAGATCGAACGGCGTTTACGTTTTGTGGACTTTGCAACAATCCATTTTATTTCGGCGTTACACGGTACAGGGGTTGGTAATTTATACAAATCGATCGAGAAGGCTTACCAGTCGGCAACCGACAAGTTCTCTACCAATTTCCTTACGCGTATTCTTCAGGATGCGACTCGTGAACATCAACCGCCCATGATTAACGGTCGTCGCATTAAGCTACGCTACGCACACCCTGGTGGACACAATCCACCAATTATTGTTATTCATGGTAATCAAACGGACGAGGTTCCGAGCCACTACACTCGTTATTTGGAAAAAACCTATCGACGAGTTCTCGACTTGCATGGAACACCTATTAAGATTGAATATCGAACCAGTGATAACCCTTACGAAGATCGGAAAAAAGTTCTAACTCGACAAGCATACATCCAGAAAAAACGTAAAGAAGAGCGCGAGCGCAAATCTCCTAAATAGGAGTTTGCGCTTTTTTATTAATGGTTTTCCATTTCTTCCCAATATGTGGCTGGCCAGATGATAAATCTAATTGGTAAGCGATTATTGATCATCGATGACGATCTTCCGGTTCGTCAATCGTTTGCTTTTCAGCTTAGAGATGCGGGTTTCGTGGTGCTTGAACAGTCTAGTCCTGTACAGGCAATGGCTGAGCTACATGTAGCGGAGCTTCCTGACTTGGTCCTTCTGAATCTACAAGTGAGCAATTCCAGCGGCATAGAAGTATTGCAAGATCTCCATAGCCAATTTCCTCTTCTATCTGTGGTGGTCGCTTCGAGCGTTAATAGTGCGGATGAGATAGTTCAGGCCTTGCGGCTAGGCGCGAAAGACTATCTTCTTAAGCCAATCGCGGATGTCCAAACCGTAGTCGATAGTATTAGCCGTGTGCTTAATCAGAGAGAACTCGAGCGAATTAATCTGCGTTATCACGACCAACTTCGCGCGGCTAATACTCAGCTTCAAGATAATTTAGATGAGTTAGAGCGGGATCATTTAGCGGGTCGGCGAGTGCAAAAACGGATGATGCCAACCGGATTAACTACGCCCGACGGATTTAGTGTTCAGCACAGAATACTTCCCTCATTATATTTGAGTGGGGATTTTATCGATTATGGATTGCTGGCTGATCGCTATTTGGTGTTTTATCTTGCCGATGTCTCGGGTCACGGAGCATCTTCCGCTTTTGTGACGGTTTGGCTGAAATTTGTTGTTGGACGCATGGTGCGTGAAGAAGGTTTATTTAGCAGACCAGAGCATTTCGATACGGACCCTAATCGGATGTTGCAGCAAATAAATTTTGAGTTGCAGGATACCAAGCTAGGGCATCACTTAACATTTTTTGTCGGTGTTATAGACACTAAAACTTTAGAAATGCGTTATGTGGTAGCCGGCCATCTGCCATTACCTATTTTAAAAACCGCTAATAATTGTATTTATCTGGAAGGGAAGGGTAAACCTGTAGGAATTTTTAAAAGCGTTGAATGGAAAGTACACAAGGTGCATTTACCCGAGAAATTCAGCCTTGTTTGCTTTTCAGATGGAATATTGGAAACTTTCGCAAAAGTCACTCTTCAGGAAAAAGAAGTTATTCTTCGTCAAGCGGTTGCTAATTCTTCTGGAACGCTTGATTCGATCAGCAAAACTTTATCCATTAAAGAACAAGACCGACCTGATGACATCGCTGTGCTAACCGTGACTCGAGGTCTCTTATGAAGCCGGGCCAGATATTGGTCGCAAGCCTAAATGGGGTATACGTTATTAAAATGGTTGGGGATGTGCGCCTAACCTTATGCATGTCGTTCGACCGTTACATAGAGGGCATGTTGGCCGATCCACTCTTCTCATCAGTCGTTTTTGATTTGAGCGGTGCGGAGTCAATCGACAGTACAACACTTGGTCTAATGGCAAAAATATCGCTGCTGGAGGAACAAAAGCACAAAGTTTCTCCCGTTATTTTTGCGGCCAATCAGGATATTCAGAGAGTGCTGGAATCAATGGGGTTTGACGATATTTTCACGATCGTCGATTCTTTAACGATCCCTGCTTTAGACGGGAAGCCTTTAGTTGGAAATGCGTCTGACGAAGAAGCTATTAAAAGAAAAATAATTGAGGCGCACTCACTATTAATTGAGCTTGACCCAAAAAATAAAGATAAATTTAGAGATCTTTTAGAGTTGTTAAAAAATTAAAAAGCGCGATGGAGTACATCGCGCTTTTTATGTTAATTAACCAATCGACTTGAGAAGATTTTCTAATGCGATTTGGTCTTTAACAAAACCACGGATACCTTCTGAGAGCTTTTCAGTAGCCATGGCGTCTTGGTTCAGGCCAAAGCGGAAGCTTGATTCGGTATCAATAACTTTGCTAATCGCTTCGCCAGTGTTGTCGGGTGAAAGCGCGCGCTCGAGTTTCCCGTTGTCATCAGCCAATTCTTGAAGCAATTGTGGGCTGATGGTCAAACGGTCACAGCCTGCCAAGGCTTCGATTTCACCAATGTTACGGAAACTTGCACCCATTACTACGGTGTTGTAGTTGTGTTGCTTGTAATAGTTGTAAATGTGGCGAACAGAAATTACGCCTGGATCTTCTTCCGCGGAGTATTCTTTTTTATCAGTGTTTTTCTTGTACCAATCGAGAATGCGACCAACGAATGGAGAAATCAAGAATGCACCTGCGTCAGCACAAGCCGCTGCTTGGTTGAAGCCAAACAATAATGTCAGGTTACAGTTGATGCCTTCTTTTTCCAATATTTCTGCAGCGCGAATGCCTTCCCAAGTTGAAGCCAACTTGATGAGAACACGAGATTTGTCTACGCCGCCTTGTTCGTAAAGGTCAATTAAACGATGAGCTTTTTCGATTGAGGCTTGGGTATCGAATGATAAACGCGCATCAACTTCGGTAGAAATACGGCCCGGAACGATTTTAAGGATTTCCAAACCGATACCAACGGCTAAGTGATCAGATGCAAAACTTAATTGATCGGCGCTGTTGGTAATACTCTTCGAGGCGGCAACTGCTTTATCCAACAATGCTTTGTATTGTGGCATCTGAGCCGCTTTATATACCAACGAAGGGTTAGTAGTGGCGTCCAGAGGTTTGTAAAGACGAATAGCTTCGATATCGCCTGTATCAGCAACTACGTCGGTAAATTGTTTAAGTTGTTCGAGTTTGCTAGTCACTTTGGTCATCCTATCAACAGATTAAGTGGTTAAACGTTCATCATTTGCCGTTTCAAAGTATTCTAGTCCTTTTGACTCTAAGTCGATAGTCTTTTAATTCACTATCTTAAATAGAGTGGTGTAAGACTTTTGTAATTAATTATTCTATCTCATAGAGTGCGTTTAGGGCGTTATATACAACCTCGATCCCAGCATTAGGTCTGTGTGCTTGCTCACTAATGACACGTCGAAACGATCGCGCGCCAGGAAGGCCCTGATAAAGCCCTAAAATATGCCGAGTTAGATGATTGAGTTTCGCGCCTTTAGAAAGTTCCTGTTCACAATATTCGATGAATTTCTCCATCACTTGCTGACGGGTCGGAACAGCATCATCGCTGCCGTAAATGGTTTGATCTACCTGAGCCAGCAAATAAGGATTGCTATAAGCCTCTCTTCCCACCATTACGCCATCAACATGTTCTAGAAGTTGTTGGCTTTGCTCAAGAGTTGTAATACCACCGTTGATAATTATCTCAAGCGAAGGGCGTTCACGTTTGAGGCGAATTACATTGTCATAATTCAACGGCGGTACTTCGCGGTTTTCTTTCGGGCTTAAACCTTTTAGCCAAGCTTTACGCGCGTGGACGATAAAGGTGGTACAGCCAGCAGAGGCAATCTCGTCGACGAAGTTCACCATGCCTTCGTAATCATCCATCTCATCAATGCCAATCCGGTGTTTAATGGTGACCGGAATTTTCACGGCTGATTGCATCTCGGCATAACACTCGGCAACGAGTTTGGGATGTGCCATCAGTACCGCGCCGATCATCCCGTTTTGAACGCGATCGCTAGGACAGCCGCAGTTGAGGTTTACTTCGTCGTAACCCCAATCCTCGGCAATTTTGGCACAGGTGGCTAAATCTTTTGGATTGCTGCCACCTAATTGCAATGCAATGGGGTGTTCGATGGGGTTGAAGTCTAAAAAGCGGTTTTTGTCACCATGAAGCAAAGCCCCAGAGGTGACCATCTCACTGTAGACCACTGCATGCTTTGTCAAAAAACGCCAAAAGGTCCGGCAATCCGACGTCGACCATTCCATCATTGGGGCGAGTGTAAAGCGACGATCTAAAGGGGAGCGAGAAAGCATCTAACAGTGAGTGTCCGTGGTGAGAAAGTAGGGCGGTATGATACCACTTATCCTATTGTTGAGATAAGTAAGGAGGCCGAAGCCTCCTTTTTAGAACTCTTAGCGCTGGTTATCTGCTAAGTGAAGTTTGGCAAATTTAATGCCGAAGTACATGATGTAAACGTAGCAAAGCGCAGGCAGTAAGAACGAAAGCTGCAATCCGATAGTGTCAGCTAGATAGCCTTGTAACACCGGAACTAAGGCGCCGCCGACAATTGCCATACAGAGGAAGCCTGACCCTTGACTGGTGAGCTTGCCTAAGCGGCTTAATGCGATCGAGAAAATGGTCGGGAACATAATTGAATTGAAAAGCCCTACCAAAATGATTGCCCACATGGCGAGACTGCCAGAGCTAAAGGTCGCGATAAGGATTAGGGCAATGGCGCAAACACAGTTGAACGCGAGCGTCAGACCTGGGCTGACATGACGCATCACCGCAAACCCAATGAATCGACCGACCATTGCGCCAAACCAAAAGTAAGCAACATATTTTGCCGCTGCGGCCTCCGGTAATCCGGCAATGTTACTTTCGCCAATAAAATTCACAAGAAAACTACCGATCGACACCTCGGCACCTACGTAAAGGAAAATTCCGATAACGCCTAGAGCCAGTTGAGGGTGTGATAAGGCCGATTTTTGCTGAATGCCTTGATCTGAAGTGGGTTCTAGTGATTGCGTCGATCCTACTTTAGGCAGACGGACAAGTGCAAAAAATAACGCGAGCGCTGCTAATAAAGCTGCCAATATCAAGTAAGGTATTTGAACGGTAGCGATTTCTTTTGCTTTATATTCAGCGAGCTGCGCCTCAGTTAAAGTCGCAATCTGATCAGCCGAAAGTACAACAGCTCCGCCCAAAATTACAGCACCGCCGATGAGTGGAGCAATGGTGGTTCCGAGCGAGTTAAATGCTTGGGTAAGAGTTAAGCGGCTGGACGCAGTTTTAGAAGGGCCAAGAATAGTTACATAAGGGTTCGCGGCAACTTGCAATATGGTTATACCTGATGCGAGTACAAAAAGCGCGAATAAAAAGAGTGTGTAGCCAGTTGTTGATGCGGGATAAAACAGTGCGCAACCGACGGCGGCAATTAGCAGCCCAACTACCGCGCCTGATTTGTAGCCAATTTTGTGCACCAGATGTCCTGCAGGCAGCGATACAAAAAAATAGGCGCCAAAAAAACAAAATTGAACTAGCATCGCTTGCGTATAACTCAATGTGTACACGCTTTTTAAATGCGGAATTAAGATATCATTCATGCAGGTGATGAAACCCCACATGAAAAATAGCAACGTAATAATAACGAGTGGGACGGTATAAGTTTCTTGCGATGAATTATCGGGCGAGGCACCGACATTCGTAGGGGCATTTGACATGGTATTTCCTCGTGTTATCTAACTTTGATCAATTATTGTTAGGTGAATTTTGCGCTAGATAGTTTGCCGTTAGTTATTGAATCCCTCTAAGAAGGGCGCCGTACTATATAGCAACGAGAGTTTTAAATCATAGTTTTTCACTTGGAAATCGGCAGTTTTTGCAACCTTTTGCGGAAGTGGCTTATGGTAAAATCGACTCATTGCTTCACAATCGGTTGAGCAAAAATAATAAGGTAAAAATGATTATGGCTAACGCCACCATTACTGACGTCGCGAGGCTCGCTGGCGTATCGATTAAAACCGTCTCTAGGGTTGTTAACAACGAACCTAATGTTCGTAAAGAGACGCGAGAAAAAGTTGAATCTGCTGTAAAACAGCTCGATTACCGTCCCAATCTCTCTGCTCGGGGTTTAGCGGCTAACCGATCATATTTATTAGGGCTAATTTTCGGCGCTCCCGGTGCTCATTATGTTCTCGATGTGCAAGGCGGTATTTTAGATATCTGTCGACCATTGGGTTACGAGCTAGTGGTTCATCCTGCTCGAAATGATGATGAACACTTAGTGGATGAATTGAAAGCATTGGTTTTAGAAAAGCGAATTGATGCAGTGCTGCTAACTCCTCCGCTGTCCGATAACTTAGAGGCCATCCAGCACTTGATTGATATGGGGGTGCCTTTTGTTCGAGTCGCCCCGACGATTGAAAAACATTTGTCACCCTATGTCGAGACGAACGACATGGAAGCCACCTACGACATGACTCAAGAGTTAATCAACCTGGGGCACCAAAAGGTTGCCTTTATTCGTGGTAATCCAGAGCATCGGGCAATCGGATTGCGGTATGAGGGTTTTGCGCGCGCGCTGCAGGACAATCACGTGGTGTTGCCAGAGGCATATGTTGCACAAGGCGATAACCACTTCGAGACGGGTGCAGCATGCGCTGTACAGTTGTTGGATTTGCCTGAGCCTCCCACTGCAATCTTTGCGGCTAACGACGAAATGGCAGCAGGTGTCATGATGGTCGCCCATCAGCGGGGAATTAGAATTCCAGAGGAGCTCTCGGTTGTAGGCTTCGACGACTCGCCTGTCGCGAGACAGCTTTGGCCTTCACTGACGACAATACGTCAGCCCATTTTGCAAATGGCAAGAAAGGCAACAGATTTACTATTAAAAAAAGTTCGAGGAAAAGAAGTCTCTATGCCTGGAGTGATGTTGGCTTCGAGTGGCATCAAGCGAGATTCCATTGGGCCGGCGGCTTGAGCGCAAAAGAGCGTAAATAAAAAACCCTGAATGATTCAGGGTTTTTTATTTAGATCGCTATACCGCGTTTAATTTCAATCCATCGGTGTTGTGAATGAGGTAAGCGGCTGCGCCAACTAAAGAAGCTTTGTCATTCAGTATGAGGCGAATCGAAATGTCGTCAACATAGCTCGCCATAGGGCCTTTATTTTTGTAGCGCTCAATAAATTGGGTGTCCTTGAGAATACTCATTAACTTAGGCGTAATACCTCCACCAATTACCACGCCGCCTTTTGCTCCCCAAGATAATGCTTTATCGCCCGCTACTTCCCCCAAAATCTCGCAAAACGTCTCTACTGCTTCGCGACAGATTGGGTCTGTGCCATTGAGCGCATGACCCGACACATCCGCTGGGCTGTAGAATTGAGGCTCAACTTTGGCGATATGAGCCAAGGCGCGATAAAGATTGACGAGCCCATTTCCCGACAATACGTTTTCGATAGAAATATGGTTTTGCTCAGATAACAGGAAAGATTTAATCGCGAGTTCTTTCTCGTTGGTCGGGGCGAAGCTCGCATGACCGCCTTCGGTGGCGACGATTTGCCAGCTTTGTGATGACGGAATCAAGCCTGCCATGCCAAAGCCGGTACCAGGGCCCATCACTACAATAGGCAAGGTCGGGTCGCGATCGGCTGCATAAAGCGTCGCAAGGTCTTCGTCTTTGAGGAATGGAACCGAATAAGCCATTGCGGCGAAATCATTAATGACGTGAAGTCTTTTCAGTCCCAATTGCCCGCGTAATTCTTCTACTGAAAACTTCCAATTAATGTTGGTCATTTGAGCGATGCCGTCATCAATTGGGCCAGCAATACCAAAACAGGCAAAATCCGGCTGAATATTTCCAAGTTTTACATAACAATCGCGGACCATCGCTTCCATGGAGGGGTAGTCAGCGCAGCGTAGAGTCACTTGCTCGCGGGTTGTGTAATCGATGGATTCAGTGGGGCAGGAGGGATCGAAGGTAAGTAGACCGAAACGCGCGTTAGTTCCGCCGATATCTGCAACTAGCAACAGGTTCATAAGACTCCTCGTCTTTTTCTAGCATTGTCATTGTGGTGTCGTGAGAAGTCTGATGCTTCTTTTTATTGGTTTGACACCTTAAAAATAAGGGTGCGGAGAATAGCACATTTGGGATGTGCCAATAAAAGCATTGGGTAAATTAACAAACCAAATTGACAGCGTTGTCATAAGCCGTTACATTGCGCCCCATTTGTGTAGATTGTGAAGGGAACCTAATTAAAGGCGCAAGGTACGCAATAGCCGCTGTGAATTTTATTTGTACTTCTCTTTTAACTATTTGGGGGTTTAGGGTGTTGTGGCCAAAGGCGAAAAGTAAAATCGGCATTGATCCGGTGATTGAACAGAAAATCGATAGCCTAATGGCGAGAATGACGCTCGAGGAAAAAATCGGTCAGATGATGCAACCGGAAATTCGTCATTTAACGCCTCAAGACGTTAAAGATTTCCACGTGGGTTCCGTATTAAATGGCGGTGGCTCCCTCCCCAAAAATAATCGTAATGCCACATCTGCCGACTGGTTGGAAATGGCCGACGCTTATTACGAGGCGTCAATGGATGAATCTGATGGCTGCGTCGCGATTCCAATCATGTGGGGTACCGACGCTGTACACGGGGTAGGCAATCTGATCGGTGCGACATTATTCCCTCATAACATTGCTTTAGGCGCGACAAACAATCCGGCGTTGATTCGCCAAATTGGTGACATTACCGCAACCGAAATTGCAATTACTGGATTAGATTGGGATTTTTCCCCGACAGTTGCGGTAGTTCGTGATGATCGTTGGGGTCGAACTTACGAGTCTTACTCAGAGAACCCCGATCTTGTGCGACTCTATGCTGGTGAGATGGTTACCGGTCTGCAGGGTGAGGCGAATACGCCGAACTTCCTCGATAACAAACACATGATCTCCAGTGCGAAGCACTTTTTAGCTGATGGTGGAACGCTAAACGGTATTGACCGCGGTAACTGCGTCGCAAGCGAAGAGGAATTGTTAAACGTCCATGCGGCTGGATACTACGCGGCGATTGAAGCTGGCGTGCAAACGGTCATGGCGTCGTTCAATAGTTGGAACGGCGTTCATATGCATGGACACAAATATTTGTTGACTGATGTCTTAAAAGACCAAATGGGCTTTGATGGATTTGTCGTCGGCGATTGGAACGGACACGGATTTGTTGAGGGGGCGAGCGTCACCAATTGCCCTCAAGCCATTAACGCTGGTCTCGATATGTTCATGGTGCCCGATCCTGAGTGGAAGACACTCTATCGCAATACTCTCGATCAAGCTCGCTCGGGCGTCATTCCAATGAGTCGTGTGGATGATGCGGTGCGACGTATTTTGCGCGTGAAGTTGCGAGCAAACCTATGGGAACGCGGTTTGCCTTCTAGTCGCCCTCTATCTGGGAAAGATGAACTATTGGGTGCAGCCGCGCATCGTGAGGTTGCAAGGCAAGCGGTTCGAGAATCTCTCGTCTTACTTAAAAATAAAAACAATCTTTTACCGCTATCACCCAGCCAGAAAATTCTTCTCGCGGGTGATGGAGTCGATAATATTTCCAAGCAAACTGGCGGTTGGTCGGTAACCTGGCAGGGTACCGGCAACACCATGGCTGACTTCCCGGGTGCCACAACACTCTTGATGGGATTTGATCAAGCCATCAAAGCGGCCGGAGGGAGTTACGAATTCAGTCCAGAAGGGAATTACCAAGAAAAGCCTGACGTTGCCATAGTCGTCTTTGGCGAAGATCCCTATGCAGAGATGCAAGGCGATATTCAGCATCAACTGTTAAAAGCTGGCGATACTCGCGATTTGCAACTTTTGCAAAAATTAAAAGCAGATGGCATCCCGGTGGTGGCTTTGTTTGTGACGGGGCGTCCAATGTGGGTGAACCGAGAGCTCAACGCGTCGGACGCGTTTGTTGTGATCTGGCAGCCCGGCACCGAAGGTGGGGGTGTGGCTGATGTAATCTTCAGAAAGGCTTGCGGTAATATTAATTTCCCGATTAAAGGTAAGCTTTCATTTTCTTGGCCAAAGCGCCCAGATCAGGGACCGCTTAATATCGGCGATGAGCAATACGATCCATTATTCCCTTATGGTTTTGGCCTGACCTATGACGATCAGGATACGCTTGGCGATGGCTTAAACGAAGAAGGACTCGTGCTCGTTGAAGAGAAGCCAATCCTTGAAATTTTTAATCGTCGTCCGATTGGCAACTACAGCATTCTGTTGGTTGGCAACGAGAATGACCGTGCGTCAATGAATGGTAATTACGCCAAAGTTTCAACTGTGGAGGTATTTACCCTTGACCGCGATGTTCAAGAGGATGCCCGACGAGCAGTTTGGAACGGAAAAGGTGAGGGGTTAGTAGGCTTGTCGGCATCGGAGCGCCAAGTTTTATCAGATTACTTCGAGTCGAATTCCGCCATTTTATTTGATGTGAAATTAGAGGCAGCACCCAGTGCGCCAGTGTTTGTTCGCATTGGTGCGGGGCCTTCTTGTTTTTCCGATGTTGAAATAACGCATCTGCTGAATGAAATTGTTGGCAAGGGGTGGTCGACCCTTCGGGTGGATCTCACTTGCTTCCCCGAGGCAGGCACTGATTTTGGCTTGAAGCGTTTGCCTCATGAGTTATTTGCACTGATTCTGGAACCCTTTTCTTTGGTGACCAGTGGTGCATTGGAATTAGCATTCTCGAATGTATTTATCGAAAAAGAACGCGGTAAACATTCGAGTGTTGCTGTAGAGAGCTAAGGAATTTCGCTTGATGTCAGTTTGTCGATGTCGAGCGGAATGATTTGGGTGTTCGGTCAGTACTATTAAAAGCGGTTTAAACCGTATATTAAAAAGCCCCAAGTTTGGGGCTTTTTTTATTGCGCGTTATTCAATTTCTCGGTGGGTGTGATTTTGATAAGAACACCCAGTTTTGGGTTATCCAGATAGTGAATTTCGTTGCTTCGCATATCGCGGCTTTCGCGCATTGATACAACACTGGTTATGGCATAACTAGGTGCAGTCGCAGTCTCGACGGGCGGTTCAGGCAATTCCAATGATTCCTCAGCTGTTTGGGCAAAAAGAAGATCGAGGCTCGCCTCTTGTTCCAGTTCTTCAATTGTTTTTGGCCTAATCGGCACAGGTGGCAACTCGATGGAAGTGGTGTGAGTGTTTTGTTCGGTAAGCAGTTGAAAACGGCTCAGCCAAAGATTGGTCGATAATTTAAGGTAAGTGGCAACGCTCAACTGAATGCTTCCTTCGAGTTCAAAATGATTGCCAAAGGTGTCGCCACCCGTAATAACGAGATGCTGAGCTTGTCGAGCCGCGCCAATGTTCTGTTTCCAGCTCTCGTGAAAAAGTATGCGGTAGCGACCGCTGGCATTAAGTTTTGCTACTTCGCTGTTCAGCGTGCGCGCTTCAGGGGGAAGCTTAACCAATTCGGGTACAGCATTATCGGTATCACCGTCCGTTGGTGGCGTATCTTGAAGGTGCGCTAGGCGTGACGGGTAGCGCAATTTTATCGAGTCGGGAAATTGCTCCTGAGACGAAATGTGATCTCGCACGAACACAATCATTTCGACCTGGTATAAACCTTCATGACGTGATTGAGCCGAAACTTGGAGGCTAATCGCACTCGCCCATAAGGTAGCAAGAGACAAAACAACAACTGCTGGAAATTTCATAATAGGCCTTCAAACTTGGCTGACAACTTTAATGTTTATTGTTCGGTGATAAATGATTTAGCAGATCACTAACGATTAACAGTCTTTCTTCGGTCGACTCCATTGGGACAGTGAATCTCAATTGATTTGTGCCATCGAGTTTATAGTTGCGCGGCTGACTTTGCACTAATTTCACAATTTGCAACGGATCGACTTGAGTATCACCAGAAAACTCGATCTTACCGCCTTTAGCACTGGCTTCAATTTTGGTAATACCTAAGGCTTGCGCCTGATTCTTGAGTTGGGTGACGCGAATCAGGTTTTTAGTTGGTTCTGGTAAAAGGCCGAACCGGTCGATCATTTCAACCTGAATTTCACGAATTGCATCATCGTTATCGGCGTTCGCGAGTCGCTTGTACATGACCAATCGCATGTGAACGTCGGGCAAGTAATCTTGCGGGATGAGCGCGGGAATCCGAAGATTAATATCGATAGTTTCTCGTAGTGATTGCTCAAGATCGATTTGTTTTCCCTGACGAATGGCTTTCACTGCTCGGTCTAGCATATCCATGTAAAGTGAGAAACCGAGAGTCTGAATCTGGCCGCTTTGTTCTTCACCCAACAGTTCGCCTGCGCCACGAATCTCCATGTCATAGGTGGCGAGTGTGAATCCTGCACCTAAATCTTCGGCTGCTTTGAGCGCATCTAGGCGCTTGGACGCATCATCAGTCATGGATTTCGAATCGGGTGTTAGTAAATAGGCGTAGGCTTGGTGGTGAGAGCGACCTACACGACCCCGCAATTGATGCAATTGTGCTAAACCAAATTTATCAGCGCGCTCGATGATAATGGTGTTCGCGTTAGGGACGTCGATTCCTGTTTCGATAATGGTACTGCACACTAAAATATTGAAGCGTTTGTGGTAGAAGTCAGACATAACTTGTTCGAGTTCGCGCTCGCGCATTTGGCCATGACCAATTGCGATGCGAGCTTCCGGCACGAGGGTCTGAATATCTCGAGCGGCTTTTTCGATGGTGCTGACTTCGTTATGTAAATAATAAACCTGACCGCCCCGTAAAATTTCGCGCAGAATTGCCTCCTTTATGGTGGCGTCATCACGTGTTCTTACAAAAGTTTTTACTGAGAGGCGCCGCGCTGGCGGAGTCGCAATAATAGATAAATCTCTAATCCCCGCCATGGACATATTAAGGGTGCGGGGAATGGGGGTCGCCGTTAACGTCAGTATGTCAATCTCGGCGCGAAGTGCTTTCATCTGATCTTTTTGGCGCACACCAAAACGATGCTCTTCATCGATGATTAGTAAACCTAAATCATGAAATTTAATCGAAGGTTGCAATAATTTATGCGTACCCACCACTATATCGACTTTCCCTTCCGCCAGCCGCTCTAAGACTTGATTGGTTTCTTTGGTTGAGCGGAAACGTGACAAGACCTCAATGGTAATTGGCCAATCGACAAAACGATCTTTGAGTGACTCGTAGTGCTGCTGAGCAAGTAGAGTTGTGGGCGCTAATATCGCCACTTGTTTTCCGCTGTGAGCAGCGATGAAAGCCGCTCGCATTGCCACTTCTGTTTTACCAAATCCAACGTCGCCACACACCAATCGATCCATAGGCTTTTTAGACAGCATGTCGGTAATGACCGATTCGATCGCTCGGGCTTGATCGGGTGTTTCTTCGTAAGGAAAGCTCGCCGCAAACACTTCGTAGGCAGCGCCCGGGTCTGGGAATGCAAAACCTTTTCGAGCAGCCCGTTTGGCATAAACGTCTAACAGCTCGGCGGCAGTGTCACGAATTTGCTCTGCGGTTTTACGCTTTGCTTTTTGCCAAGATTCGCTGCCTAGTTTGTGCAGCGGCGCTAGTTCGCTTTCGGCACCGGTGTAGCGGCTGATCAAATGCAAACTGGTAACAGGGACGTACAACTTGGCTTCGTCCGCATACTCTAATGTTAAAAACTCGTTGGTTTGACCATCAACGGTAATGGTTTCGAGACCTCGGTATCGACCAACTCCGTGGTCAATGTGAACGATGGCTGCCCCAATATTTAATTCAGTCAGGTTTTTGATAACCGCATCGGCGTTAGTGTGGGTTTGTCTGCGACGACGTTGTTGTTGAACGCGTTCACCAAATAATTGCGACTCTGCAATGACCGCAAGGTTAGGAGTTTGATGCACCAATCCCTTGTCGAGGGGCGCGACTGTAATTGCATGGGAATCTTTTCCGGCAACGAACTCATCCCAAGAATCGAGAATTGCGGGCTTAACACGAATGCGCCCCAACAGCTCGAGAAGCGTTTCTCGGCGTCCCGCCGATTCGGCGCAAAAAAGGACTCGACCTTGGTAGCTCATTAAGAAACTTTCAACTGCAGCGAGAGGATTTTCAGCTTGGGCATCAATGGGGAGTGAGGGTGGAATTTGTGTGGCGAAATTAATTTGACCTTGCTGAGACTCGATTTCCTCGGATGTTAAAAAAACTCGGTTGAGTGGCTTAAGGTGTGAGAAAAGCTCGTCGATTGCGAGATAAATATCGCGTGGTGGCAGTATGGGGCGGGTCGGATCGACGCGACGGCTTTCGTACCGACGTAATAATTCGGTCCAAAACTGTTCAGCGGCTTTTTCGAGGTTGCCTACTGCAAATAACTGGGTCTGCTTGGGTAGATAATCGAAAAGGGTGCTCAGCGAATCAAAAAAGAGTGGCAAGTAATATTCGATACCTGCAGGTGTAATCCCATCGCTGATGTCTTGGTAGATCGGGCAAGCCTTATGGTTTACGTCGAATTGAGCCAACCATTTTTGTTTGAACTGGCTGATACCGGTTTTATTGAGTGGGAATTCTTTTGCTGGCAGTAGCCGGATTTCGTTGACCTTATCAATGGTGCGTTGTGATTCTGGCTCGAATGTTCGGAGGGTTTCGATTTCATCATCAAATAGATCGATCCGATAAGGGCACTGGCTGCCCATAGGGAATATGTCGATGAGTGATCCGCGTACTGCAAATTCGCCGTGTTCATAAACAGTATCGACCGCATGGTAGCCTGCGCGCTCAAGGTTGTGCCTGAGTTGGTCGACATCGATTTTATCGCCAATGGATACCATCAAGCTGTTGCCGAGTAGGTAGCTCACCGGCATCAGTCGTTGCAATAACGTGGTGATGGGGACGACCAATATTCCCTTAGTAAGGGAGGGGAGGCGATACAGGGTGTTTAGTCGTTCCGAAATAATATCTTGGTGCGGCGACATTGTGTCGTAAGGAAGGGTTTCCCAGTCCGCAAGCACGAGTACCGGCAAGTCTGGATTGCCTTTGTTAAAAAACTTAAGGTCTAACTCGAGTTGATGGGCGCTCGCTGTATCCGGCGCGATGACCAAGCTCAATCCTTGATAGGCGTAAGCGGATTGGGATATCGCTAAAGGAATCGCGCTGCCATGAAGCTGCCCCCAAGTTTGGCGGTTGCCCGATGATTTAAGTGGCGCAGGTAATTTCCAAAGTGAGCAATAAGACGAATTTTTTTGGGCCATTACAGATATCACTGGTTGGTCGCGCCTAAAACGCGGGATCGAAAATTCATCGATTATAACATCGTGAAGGTTTGCTGATACGGATAGGCGTTATTTCGCAGTTCAGATTTGATGGTTTTTTGATAATGAGATTTGTTCTCATTTTTGATTCGTGGTTGGCGTATAAAATTTGTTAAAAACTATGGGATTTTTACGCGAATCCACTGTAAAGCTGTGGGAAAACAAGGGTTTGCCTATGGTGATAACATTTCGTAAAGATTATAATCGCAAAGATTTATCTCTAATCAATACGCATTCCACTATCTTTATTCCTGCTGATGCAAATCCGCGAGTCTGGATTTAGGGATGCATATTGCCTGAATAAATCTTAGCTAACTTTTTAGTTGACTGAGTAATTTTGCGTGCGGGTTTGAGTACTCCGCGAGTGTAGAAGTTCCCGCCAGGAAGAAACTTTTACAGTTCGCTGAGGTGTTCATTCGAATATGCAAAGTTTCCGCGGCTCGATAAGAGCCTCCATTCACATGAACGACTAGGCAGAGACGTATGATAAAGATTCGTCGCGGATTGGATTTACCAATTACAGGTAAACCCAATCAAACTATTGAGGCTGGTCCTCAGGTTCGCCAAGTAGCTCTCATTGGGTTCGATTACCACGGTATGAAACCCACAATGGCAGTGAAAGTAGGTGACAAAGTCAAAAAAGGTCAGGAATTATTTTCTGATAAAAAAAATGAAGGCGTAATTTTTACGGCGCCTGCAGCCGGCACTATTTCTGCAATCAATCGTGGTGAACAACGCGTATTCCAATCTATCGTTATCGACGTAGAGGGTGATGAAGCTGTTGAATTTACAAAATACGATGTTGCGTCTCTGGCAACCTTGAGTGCAGAGCAAGTCGAAGAGAACTTGGTCAAATCTGGCCTTTGGACTTCACTTCGCACCCGTCCTTTTAGCAAGTCTCCAAAACTCAAATCTAAACCCCATTCGATCTTTGTTCAGGCAATGGATACCAATCCTTTGGCTGTCGATGCGAGTGTTGTGATTGCCGAAAAGAAAGAAGCTTTTGCTAATGGATTGGATGTGCTTTCACGTTTGACGGAAGGTAAAGTTTACGTTTGTCACGCGCCAGAAGCTGATATGCCAAAAGCTCGTGCAGCCAACGTAACTTACGAATCGTTTGCTGGTCCTCACCCTGCCGGCAACTCAGGAACACACATCCATTTTTTAAATGCTGCAAGCATTAATAAAGTAGTTTGGAGTGTGGGTTATCAAGATGTAATTGCCATTGGTAATTTATTCACCTCTGGTGTTCTGGATAATGAGCGTGTGATTTCTTTAGCGGGTCCTCAAGTTGAGCGTCCTCGTTTGATTCGTACCCTCTTAGGTGCAAGCGTAAGCGAATTGACAGCGGGTGAGTTGAAGTCCGGAGAGAACCGCATTATCTCGGGTTCGGTATTCGGTGGCCGTCGTACCCGTGATGTGACTGGCTTCTTGGGTCGCTTTCACACACAAATTTCAGTATTGGCCGAGGGCACTGAGCGCGAGATGTTCCACTATCTGCGTGCAGGTACCAATAAGTTCTCGGTATTAGGCATCTATTTGTCTAAATTGTTGCCGAAAAAATTGTACAACTTCACGACCTCAACCAATGGTTCTGAGCGTGCAATGGTGCCAGTAGGTTCTTACGAGAGAGTGATGCCGTTGGATATTCTTCCGACCCAGTTACTGCGTTCATTAATCGTAGGTGACACCGAAATGGCGCAAGCTTTAGGTTGTTTAGAGTTGGATGAAGAAGACTTGGCATTGTGCACATTCGTGTGCCCAGGTAAGTATGAATACGGCCCAATTCTGCGCAGCAATCTGACACGCATTGAGAACGAGGGCTAAGTAATGAGTTTGAGACGTATACTCGACAACATGGCTCCGCACTTTCACAAGGGCGGCAAGCATGAAAAGTGGTACTCGCTTTATGAAGCAGTCGATACCATTTTTTATAAGCCATCAGATGTAACTAAAACCACTTCGCATGTGCGTGATGGAATCGATCTAAAACGTATCATGATCACTGTGTGGTTATGTACTTTCCCAGCAATGTTCTACGGTATGTACAACTTGGGTTTCCAAGCCAACACCGTTATGGCCGAAATGGGTATTGCCCAAGTCGAAGGCTGGCGTGGTGCATTAATTGGTTTATTCGCCGGTTACGACGCTAATAACTGGTGGGATTGCTTCTGGCACGGTGCTGCTTACTTCCTTCCTTTATATGCAGTTGTGTTTATTGTTGGTGGCTTCTGGGAAGTCTTGTTCGCGACCATTCGCGGTCATGAAGTTAACGAAGGCTTCTTTGTTACCTCCGTGTTATTCGCATTGATCTGTCCGCCTGATTTACCGCTTTGGCAAGCTGCCTTAGGTATTAGCTTCGGTGTTGTTATCGGTAAAGAAATCTTCGGTGGTACCGGTAAAAACTTCCTCAACCCAGCGCTTACTGGTCGTGCTTTCCTGTTCTTCGCTTATGCAGGTGATATTTCGGGTGATGCGGTTTGGGTTGCTGTCGATGGTCATTCAGGTGCAACGGCGTTATCAGTTGCTGCACAAGAAGGTATGGCTGCACTTCAAGGTCAGTTGACTTGGATGGATGCATTCATCGGTAAAATGGCGGGTTCTGTAGGTGAAGTATCGACCCTTGCTATTTTGATCGGCGGTGCGGTTCTGTTGGCAATGGGCATTGCTTCTTGGCGTATCGTTGCCGGCGTGATGATCGGTATGGTTGCTACAGCGCTTCTTTTCAATTCAATCGGCTCCGACACCAACGCTATGTTTGCAATGCCTTGGTACTGGCACTTAGTGGTGGGTGGATTCGCCTTCGGTATGATTTTCATGGCGACTGACCCAGTGTCTGCTGCTATGACGGATACCGGTAAATGGTGGTTCGGTATTTTGATTGGTTTTATGGTTGTGATTATCCGCGTGGTAAACCCTGCTTTCCCAGAAGGCATGATGTTGGCGATTCTTCTTGCTAACTTGTTTGCCCCCTTGATCGATCACTTCGTAGTTCAGGCGAATATCAAAAGGAGATTAGCACGTGGCTAAACAAGAATCCTTTGGCAGAATTTTGGGTGTCGCATTCGCCATCTGTGTTGTGTGTTCGGTATTAGTATCGACGGCAGCGGTGATGCTAAAGCCAGTTCAAACTGAAAATAAGGCGCTTGACTTCAAGCGAAATGTACTGCGTATTGCGGGTATCGAACTTCAAAACCGTGGTGTTGAAGAGGTATTTGCTGAGCGTATCGAAGCAAAAGTCGTTGATTTGGAAACTGGTAAATTTTCCGATGCTTATGACAGTACTTTCGATCAAATTGCGCTTACAAAAAGTGATTCAACCTCAATCGCGTTATCAGCAGAAGAAGATGACGGTAAAATTCTTCGTCGCGAAAACTTCTCTGTTATCTACTTGGTAAAAAATGCTCAAGGCGAGATGGAAACTCTCATCCTTCCTTTCCGTGGTAAAGGCCTTTGGTCAACCATGAAAGGTTTGGTGATCTTAGAAAAAGACCTCAATACCATCGCTGGGTTGGGTTTTTATGAACATGCCGAGACTCCAGGCTTGGGTGGAGAAATCGATAACCCATCTTGGCAGGCTCAATGGGTAGGGAAAAAGATTTACGACGAAAACGGCGTTCCTGCGGTCTCGGTCGTAAAAGCGAAAAACCCTGCGCTTGAGCAATATCAGGTGGATTCTTTGAGCGGTGCGACCCTAACTTCAAACGGTGTATCTAATGCACTGCATTTCTGGTTGGGCGACAAGGGCTTTAAGAAGTTTCTTAAAAACCTTAATGATGGAGAGGCTTAATCCATGAAGATTAAAGAGCTTCTATTAGTTCCTATTTTTAAGAACAACCCAATTGCTTTGCAAATTTTGGGTATTTGTTCTGCATTGGCAGTTACTTCAAACCTAAAGATCACATTATTTATGTGTGTTTCTCTAACTTTGGTAACCGCATTTTCTAACTTTTTCGTATCGTGCGTACGTAATGTAATGCCGGGCTCGATCCGTATGATTGGTCAGTTGGCCATCATCGCTTCGCTGGTAATCGTGGTTGATCAAATCCTTAAAGCCTACGCCTACGATGTGAGCAAGCAGTTATCGGTATTCGTTGGTTTGATTATCACCAACTGTATCGTAATGGGGCGCGCCGAGGCTTTTGCAATGTCGAATCCTCCAGTGCCGAGCTTTTTCGATGGTTTAGGTAATGGCTTAGGCTACAGCGCAATGTTGATTGCTCTAGCTGTTGTAAGAGAGTTGTTTGGTTCAGGCTCATTGATGGGTGTTGAAATTCTGTCACTCGTTAAAAATGGTGGTTGGTACGTACCCAATGGCCTTTTATTACTTCCGCCAAGTGCTTTCTTCTTAATTGGTTTATTTATCTGGGCGCTTCGCACCTGGAAAAAAGATCAAGTCGAAAAAGAAGAGTTCAAAATTGCACCTAACTCTCGTCATACACAGGAGTCTTAATCGTGCTTGAATATTATTTAAGTCTCTTTGTTAAGGCCATGTTTATTGAGAATATGGCGCTCGCATTCTTTTTAGGGATGTGTACATTTCTGGCTATCTCTAAAAAGATTAGTGCTGCCATTGGCCTAGGTTTGACGGTTATTGGTGTATTGGTAATTACCGTTCCACTCAACAACCTCATCTATAACTACGTTTTAGCCGAAGGTGCTTTGGCGTGGGCTGGGTATCCTGAAGTAGATCTGAGCTTCTTGTCGTTGGTTGTGTTTATCGGTGTAATTGCAGCATTCATCCAGATTTTGGAAATGTTTCTCGATAAATATGTTCCTGCGCTGTACAACGCTCTCGGTGTGTTTCTACCATTGATCGCTGTTAACTGTGCGATTTTCGGCGGCTCTCTATTTATGGTCGAGCGCTCATACACTTTTGTTGAAAGTATTGTCTACGGTGCCGGTGCTGGTACAGGTTGGGCATTGGCGATTGCGGCATTAGCAGCAATCCGTGAGAAGCTCAAATATAGCGATGTTCCTGCTGGTCTTCGCGGCATGGGCATTACTTTTATCACTGTTGGATTGATGTCATTAGGCTTTATGTCTTTTGGCGGAATCAGTCTCTAAGGCGCCGAGGTAGTGTAAAACATGAATATTGAAATTGTTTTAGGCGTCGTTTTATTTACTGTCATCCTGCTTGCGCTGGTGTTAGTAATTCTCGCCGCCCGTAGTAAATTAGTAAGTACTGGTGATGTCACTATTACTCTTAACAATGAAAAGAAAATAGTTGTGCCTGCTGGCGGAAAGCTACTGCAAACACTAGCTAATGCAAACGTGTTTCTGGCATCGGCTTGTGGTGGCGGTGGTACTTGTGCCCAGTGTCGCTGTAAAGTGATGTCTGGTGGCGGCAGTATGCTACCTGTTGAGGAAGGTCACTTTAATAAACGTGAAGCTCGTGACGGTTGGCGTTTGTCTTGTCAGACTCCGGTTAAGCAAGATATGGAAGTGGAAGTAGAGGACGACGTGTTTGGCGTTAAGCAGTGGGAATGCACTGTTGAGTCGAACCCGAACGTAGCGACCTTCATTAAAGAATTGACATTGCGTTTACCTGAAGGTGAAAGCGTAGACTTCCGTGCAGGTGGTTACGTACAACTCGAAGCGCCTGCGCATCATGTTAAATTCAAAGACTTCGACATTCAGCCTGAATACCGTGAAGACTGGGAACGTTTTAACTTCTTTGATCTTGAATCAAAAGTTGATGAACCAGTTATTCGTGCTTACTCCATGGCAAACTATCCTGATGAGAAAGGTGTCGTGAAGTTCAATATTCGTATTGCAACTCCACCACCACGTACCCAAGGTTTGCCACCAGGAAAAATGTCGTCTTATGTGTTCAGCTTAAAGCCGGGCGATAAAGTTACTGTTTATGGTCCATTCGGTGAATTCTTCGCGAAAGATACCGATGCTGAAATGGTCTTTATTGGTGGTGGTGCTGGTATGGCGCCAATGCGCTCACATATTTTTGACCAATTACGTCGTCTTAAGTCTAAGCGTAAAATTTCATTCTGGTACGGTGCGCGCTCGCTTCGCGAACTCTTCTACAAAGAAGATTACGACATGCTGGCAGCAGAGAATGAAAACTTCACATGGAATATCGCATTGTCAGATGCTCTTCCTGAAGATAACTGGACAGGTTACACTGGCTTCATTCATAACGTGCTTTACGACAACTACTTGAAAGATCACCCAGCTCCGGAAGATTGTGAGTTTTACATGTGTGGTCCGCCAGTGATGAATGCGGCCGTTATCAAAATGCTGAAAAGCTTAGGTGTTGAAGACGAAAACATTTTGTTGGACGACTTCGGCGGCTAAACCCCAAAAAACGAGGCGAACCGCCTCGTTTTTTTTTGTCTAAAGAGCGTAAAATACTTGGAATCTCAACGAGGTAATAGTTATGGCAATCTTTTTTATAACCTTATGCTTTATGTTGTTAGTGGCTGCGATGCTAGGTATCGGTACTCTGATGGGTAGAAAACCTCTAGCAGGTTCATGTGGCGGCGTCGGTAAAGCCCTCCAAGAGCCTAATTATGAGTGTCCTCTGTGTGGTGGTGACGAGTCAAAATGTGAGTCCCGCGCAGAAGAGGTGGAAATTAAAAGCGAAGGGGTACAGACCTTCGACGCTACTCGCAAAGATTAAGCTGTTCTGATACAGCTATCCTACACATTTAAAAAAATAAATTATAAGAGTGTTAGAAAACACATATATTTGCTAAAGATTTGGCGATTAGGCTTTTGTATTCGGAAAATAGGGGATTAGAGTGGCTGATTACAGTTACGATTTAGTGGTAATAGGTTCTGGACCTGCTGGTGAAAGCGCGGCTATTGCAGCGGCCAAACGCGGAAAAAAAGTAGCGCTTATTGAGCGCGAAGGCAATTTTGGTGGTAACTGCGCCCATCGCGGAACGATTCCGTCAAAATCTTTACGTCACGTGGTAAAGCAAATTATTCGTTTTCGTAACAGTAGTATTTTTAAAGAAATCAGTGATTCCAAGCATCTCACTTTCCCTGCTGTACTCCGTCAAGCAAAACTTGTGATTCCTAAACAGGTTGATCTCCACACTAATTTTTTAGTTCGTAACCGCGTAAAAGTTCATGTTGGGCGTGCATCATTCATCGATGCGAACAGCGTAAGTTTGTTGCTCGATGACGGCGCAAGAGAGGTTCTGCATGCGAAGGATTTTGTTATTGCGACAGGTTCCAGACCCTATCGTCCGATTGACGTCGATTTTAGTCATCCTCGAGTCTATGACTCAGACACTATTTTGCAGCTAGAACATACACCTCGTAATTTAATTATCTATGGTGCCGGCGTAATCGGTTGTGAATACGCCTCTATTTTTTCGGGCCTTGGGGTTCGTGTCGATTTGATTAACAACCGCGAGCGACTTCTCTCTTACCTCGACGATGAAATTTCGGATGCTCTTAGTTATCACCTAAGAAGTAATGGCGTTACGGTTCGCCATCTTGAAGAATATGAAAAAATTGAAGCGCGTGATTCGAGCGTAACCTTACATCTTAAGTCTGGTAAAAAAATTAAAGGCGATGCGATTTTGTGGTGCAACGGTCGAACCGGCAATACTGACGAGCTTAACCTCGAGGCAGTAGGTTTGAGTGCGGATCATCGCGGTAATTTGGCTGTGAACGAAGGTTACGTAACCAGTGTTGAAAATATCTATGCTGTTGGTGATGTCATTGGCTGGCCTAGCCTAGCAAGCGCATCATTCGGCCAAGGTACTGCGGTGGCCAATGGATTGTTTGGCGCTGATTGTCAGACGGTAAGCGAAGTTCCAACCGGTATTTATACTCTTCCCGAGATTAGTTCGGTGGGTAAGACTGAAGCGGAATTAACTCGGGCGAGAGTGCCTTATGAAGTGGGTCGCGCGCTGTTTAAAAATACCGCAAGAGGTCAGATATCTGGCGAAGATGTCGGGATGCTTAAAATCCTGTTCCACGTCGATACGTTTGAAATATTAGGTGTGCATTGCTTTGGTGCTGAGGCTGCCGAGATTGTGCACGTTGGCCAGGCGATCATGAGTCAGCCCAATGGTGGTAATACCATCGAATATTTTCTAACGACAACATTCAACTATCCAACCATGGCAGAAGCCTATCGGATAGCAGCCTTAGATGGCATGAACCGAATTAATCGTACGTAATTGCTGCTATGTAAGTTTTTGCATTCAATAAAAAAGGCGCTTAGCGCCTTTTTTATTGAATGATTTATTGCGAATTAGTCGGCTTAAAGTGTTTGACACTATTAATAACATGGTCGTATTCAAAATAAACGTCGAAGTCGGTATAGCTCCAGCGTGTGATGGGGGGATTCCCAACTGGAGCATACTTTTTTGTTGGTTCGCCATGCTCTGCAAGCACTTTTGATTTAAGTGTGCCACGTTGCGGCAACTTTGAATCATGGTCGCTGTTTTGTTCGCCTATTGGGATTTTAATAACGTCTGCTTGGGCGTATATGGTTGTAGATGTCATTCCAATTGCCACTAAAAGCACTAAAACGAGTTTCATAAAGGCTCCTTATTCTTATGATGTCGTGATTTAATCTGATGGTCGGCCAGAGCGCCTTTCAGCCATCTGACGTCTCATAATATGCTGTCCAATGATCTGCTGCTGGCTCTCGTTGATGTTGCAAAAACGAGCCGCAATTTGATACTCCCCTTGAGGTGTTTTCGAGCAGCGCGTCACATTTGCATAAACGGCTACTACAGCGTGGCTGGGTAGAAATGTCAGTTTAAGCGCTATGTGACTGTTTTCGCTCACAAATGTTTTGGTGCCAAATGCGATACCGCCTTCGCTAAGGTTAACCTGTTTGATGCCGCCAGTATCAGGGCTTGTGGCCGATTCTTTCAGAACTTCCTGACTTAAAAGATCGATTTTTCGATTGAGATTCAGTAGGTATTCTGCGATCTGACGGTTAGACTCCCTTATCTGGTGAAAAAGTAGGGCATTCTCGTTATCGAGCCGTCTTAACTCATTAAATAGCTTAAGCGGGGTGCTACTCGGAAATTCCAGTTCTGCCGTAGAGGAGTTTACGGTAGTATCTGCAACTTGCTTAAATTCCAACGCGATGGTCTCGTTAATTCGAAAAGTGCTGCGACGTTCGTTCATGACTGGGCATCCAACGCAGGTGCTAAGGTTTGGGTGTGAGATAAAGTTTGGCTCTAGCGCGTGCTTAACGCAACTGGCGCACTATCTTACTGTTAATAGATGTAACAATAATTTGTTTTTTGGTACTCCATGTTAAGTCATCTCCCATTATTTATTGGGTTGCGTTACACCCGAGCCAAACGGCGTAACCAGTTTATTTCCTTCATTAGTGCATTTTCTTTAGTCGGCATGGCGCTCGGTGTCATGGCTCTGATCGTCGTTTTATCAGTGATGAACGGTTTCGATCGGGAAATGAAGCAGCGAATTCTGAGTGTGATTCCTCACGGGTACGTCGATCAGTCGCCCAAAGTTGACGATTGGCGAGCACTCGCGGCTAAAGTTAATGCTCATCCAAATGTTATTGCTTCCGCGCCATATATTGCATCCACGGTGATGCTGACTTATGGCGGCCGTATTGATGCTGCCGAGCTTCAGGCCATCGACCCCGAGGCAGAGAAACAGGTTTCGATTGTCGATGAGAAAATGCTTGTAGGACGGTTACATTATTTAAAGCCTGGTGAATACGGGATTGTGATGGGGCGAATTTTAGCGAGCCGACTCCAGCTAGCACCCGGTGACAAAATCCGCGTAACGTCGCCTGAGATTAACATGACACCATTGGGTGCTTTCACCCGCACACGCAATTTTACTTTGGTGGGAGTATTTGAGGTCGGCGCCGATGTCGATACTCGCTTGGCGATGGTGCATATCGACGATGCACAAACATTTCTTCGAGCAAAAGGTGTGCAGGGTCTTCACGTTAAAACGTCCGATATGTTTTTAGCGCCAACGATTATGGGTGAATTACAACAACAATTGGGCGATGCTTTCACGGTTAAAGATTGGAGTCAGACGCAAGGCAGTTTGTTTCAAGCGGTGAAGATGGAAAAAATTGTTGTCGGCACTTTGTTGATGGTCATCATCGCAGTTGCGGCATTTAATATCGTTTCGAGTCTAATCCTAATGGTGGCCGACAAGCGTTCAGATATTGCGGTGTTACGTACCCTTGGTTTAACGGCAAAACAAGTTATGGGAATATTTATTGTTCAAGGTGTCACTGTGGGGCTGGTAGGTATTCTTGCGGGGGCCATATTGGGCTGTCTTGTGGCTGTTTTTGTTGGCGATATTGTTGCTTATCTCGAAGCGCTATTTGGGCTCATGGTGTTTGATCCCGATGTCTATTTCATCACTGAATTGCCTTCGATGCTGCTGTGGAGCGATGTTGCAATTGTCTGTGGTGTTGCCTTCGTTCTGAGTTTGCTTGCGACTCTATATCCAGCTTATCGCGCATCAAAAATTGAACCCGCTGAAGCCTTACGTTACGAATAGGATTTTTATGTCACAGTCAAATTCCGTTGTGCTCTCCTGCGAGCACATTAGCAAGTCTTATAAACAGGGAAATTTGTCGGTACCTGTTTTAAATGATGTTCATTTTTCCATTGCTGAACGAGAGCGAGTATCGATCGTCGGTGCTTCAGGTTCGGGAAAATCAACGCTGCTAAATATACTCGGCGGGTTGGATACTCCCGATGAGGGACGAGTAGTTGTTGCTGGTCAAGTGCTATCAGCTCTCAGTGCTGATGAGCGTGGAAGATTGCGTAATCGATCTCTTGGATTTGTTTATCAGTTTCATCATTTACTGCCAGAATTTTCAGCTCTTGAAAATGTATGTATGCCACTTTTGATTGGTGGAGTTCATAAAAATGTTGCAAAAGAGCAGGCGACTAAATTACTCGAACGAGTAGGGCTTGGGCACCGTGTCACTCACAAACCATCGGAATTATCCGGCGGCGAGCGTCAGCGAGTCGCAATTGCGCGGGCTCTCGTGACTTCGCCCGCGTGCGTGCTCATGGATGAGCCTACAGGGAATCTCGATCGCCACGCCGCCGATTCTATTCAAGAGCTCATGCTAGAACTTAATCAGTCAATTGGTACAAGTTTTGTTGTGGTTACACACGATATGGCATTGGCGAAGCGGATGGATCGCGTATTGAATTTGGTTGATGGAAAAATTCATGAACTGGATTCGGCGAATGTTTAAGTCATATGTTTTTTTGTTGGGTGGCCGATACGGACTGTCTCGCCGCCACAGCCAACTCGTTTCCTTCATTTCTCGTTTGTCGACTCTGGGGCTCATCATTGGTGTTGCACTGCTAATCATGGTGATCTCAATCATGAACGGTTTTGATCGTGATCTTCGGGAAAATATCTTAGGCGTTATGCCGCAGGCGACGATATACCATCGCCAAGCTATTGATGACCACGAAAAAATAATATCGATTGCGATGCGAGATGATCGAGTGATAGCCGCCTCTCCATTTGTCAATCTTCAAGGATTGATTGCGCTTAGAAAAAATGTAGCGCCCGTTGTCGTATTTGGAATAAATCCTGCGCTTGAGTCGGCTACATCAAGCATCGGTAAGTACATCGACAAAAAATATTTAAATGCCTTAGAGGAGCAGAGTGATCTCATTTTAATTGGTCGAGGCGCGGCGGAGAAATTGGGAGCAAAAGAAGGGGATAAGATCAGCTTGTTAGTTCCTTCGGCTAACTCACAACAAGCACCTTTAGTCAAAGTTCTAACGGTATTAAGTGTGCTTAATACCAATACCGAAATTGATAACACTTTTGCGTTAATGAATATAAAAACTGCCGCGAAGCTGTCGCCTTTTCCTGAATCGGTATCTGGCATTCGATTAAAGGTTGATGATTTGTTTGCAGCTCCTCAAATTGCTTTCGATGTTGTGAGCCAGTTGCCGGCGGGTTATTACGGATCGAGTTGGATGCGCACTCATGGTAACGTTTATCAAGCCATTCATATGTCTAAAAACTTAGTGGGTTTGCTGTTGTTTTTAATTATCGCAATCGCTGCCTTTAATCTTGTGTCAACGTTAATCATGGTGGTGGTTGATAAGCAGGGTAGTATTGCAATTCTTAGGACAATGGGGGCGTCAACCATTGAGATAATGTCTATCTTTATGATTCAAGGCGGCATTATTGGATGCATCGGTGCAGGGATAGGGCTTGTATTGGGGGCGATTCTATCGCTGCTCGTTACGCCATTTGTCCAAATGATCGAAAAGATTTTTGGAATTCAGTTTCTGCACTCCGATGTGTACCCCGTCACCTATTTGCCATCTCAATTTCAGTGGCAGGACGGCGTCTATGTTGCTGTGGTCGCACTTTTTATTAGTTTTTTTGCAACAATTTATCCTGCGTGGCGTGCTAGCCGCGTACAGCCAGCCGACGCTTTACGATACGAATAAAATCAGCTGAAAACATAATGATAAGGATGTCAGAATGTTTTTCTTACTTGGTGCTATCTTCTTTTCAAGCGGCGTGCTTTTCGCCGGAATATTGCCCAGTCTTCCATCAATGTGGTGGTGCCTCACCACATTACCTTTGATAGTTATCTCCCCATTTCACGCTCTAGCGCGGATTCTCTTGTTTGGGTTGCTTGGGTTTTTCTGGGGAGTTTTTTCTGGCTACCAGATGCTAGACAATCAATTGCGGGAATCGGATGAAGGTGTTTCATTTACGATCTCAGGTTGGGTTGAAGGCTTGCCTCAAACGAATGATAAGTCAGTACGATTTTGGTTAGTTGCTGATAAATGGTTTGCAGCACAAGGCGATCTAATAACAAAAACAATGCCGAAAAAAATACAATTGAATTATTACCCTTCCGCTAGTAAGCCTTCGTTGCCGATCAAGCCGAACGATCACTTAAAGGTGAGAGTAAAACTCAAAGCCTCTCGCGGTATGGTTAATTTTTCGGGATTTGATTACCAAGTTTGGTTGATGAGAAAAGGAATCGGGGCTACCGGAAGTGTGGTCGAGGTCATCGAATATTCTCAAATTGGTGTTAATTCATTGCAGTCGATGATCGATTTGTGGCGGTGGAATCTTAAAGACAATATTTTGAATGCGAGCGTAATACACGAAGGGGTACTGACAGCGTTATTGATTGGCGAGAACGACTACATAAGCGCTGATGATTGGTTGCTCATGCAGCGAACGGGAACCAGTCATTTAATAGCCGTATCTGGATTGCATGTCGGCTTTCTTGCGCTGGTTGGATTTGCTATTGGTAGTGTGATGGGGCGAATGCTTCAAGCTTTCTCACCTATTAGTATTCGAGTTCGAGTAGGAGGAGCGATTAAAGTTGCTGCTTTCACATCGATTGTTTTTGCGGGTATTTATAGTGCCTTGGCGGGTTTTAATATTCCTACGCTTCGCACCTTTGTGATGATTTGCCTATTCAATGCAGCAATTATTCTTTCTAGAAAAACATCCATCACGAATATATTAGCTTCAGCATTAGTGTGTACGCTCCTCATTGATCCTCTAGCTGGTTACGATATTGGCTTTTGGCTTTCCTTCGGTGCTGTAGGATTGCTCATTGCTTACTTCGGCGGGCGACGCCAAATTGCAGGTTCTCCAACATTGATCGATAGGTTTTTAAAACAGCTATCTTATTTTATCCAATCCCAGTGGTTAATGACTTTCGGTTTACTCATTCCATTAATTCTTTTCTTATCGTCTGTGTCTTTGGTTTCTCCCCTTGCAAATTTAATTGCAATACCGCTTGTTACATTTGCGATTGTCCCTTTAGTGTTAATGAGCGCATTTGTTTCTTATTTTTCTGAGAGCATGTCTACCATGCTTGTACAATTGGCCGATTTTTTAACAGATGTTCTTATCGAAATTTTGACTCAACTGATTTTCTACACAAACGATTTTGCGACACCCGTTATATCCATCACGCCTGTCGTGTTGATACTAATTGGTGTTGCTGTGATGTTGCAACTGGTCCCTAGAGAATTTGGCTTACTTCCTTTGGCTATATTGAGTTGGATAGTTGTTTTTACGCTTTATCTTATTGGTGGCAAGAAAGGGCCAAGCTGGGAAGTGGTTTTTTTCGATGTGGGGCAGGGTACTTCTGTTCTTGTCAGGGATGAAAGTTATACGCTGATCTATGACCTTGGGCCTAAATATTCTGACAAGTTTGTCGCCTCTACGGGAATTCTACTTCCTTATCTTCACCGTCGTGGTATCACGAAAGTAGATGACTTGGTGGTGAGTCATTGGGATCAGGATCACGCGGGTGGCTATGAAGAGTTTTTATCGCGAATTAACGTGTCTCGCGTGTCTATCGGTGAGCCCGGTCGCGACGGCGATTTTGCGGATAATGCGGTTAGTTGTCACCACCACCAACCTTGGCAGACAACTAACGCTTCTTTCCAGTTTTTCTCGACAGTTGAATCTTTTCAGGGTGGCGCTAATAACCGTTCTTGCATCTTGCTCATCACGATTGGCAATCGGCAGTTCTTGTTAATGGGAGATCTTGAAGAAAGAGGAGAGTGGGCTTTGTTGAGAACATCTTTACTCCCGAAAGATGTCGATGTGTTGCTCGCTGGACACCATGGTAGTCGCACTTCGTCCAATCCAAGTTTTGTGAAATACCTGAATCCCAAACACGTCATTTATACGGCTGGCTACAAAAATGCTTACGGGCATCCCCATCCGGTAGTACAGAAGCGCTTCGCCGACGTTGGTACAAAACCTTTCAATACAGGCTTGGATGGCGCAATTCGTTTGACTGGGAATGTAGATGGCTCGCTAAACCTAGAGACGGCACGGCGCACGCATCGTCGCTATTGGTATCCTGCCAAACTCTAAACTGAGTCACAGTTTAGAGTTTGGCAAGTGTATGGTATGTAAATCATCTTGTGGTATCGTAGCTTTTTCATTTTGATCGACCGACACAATAACTATGACGAGGATGCTCAGCTGTGATTGATCTCTTTTTAGCCGGCGGAATAATGATGTGGCCTATACTTCTTTGCTCCCTGCTGGTGGTTGGTATCAGTCTTGAACGATTCTGGACGCTTAACCCGGCTAAACTCGCGCCTAAGACTTTATTGGCTCAAGTGTGGAGTTGGGTTAAAAATAATCAACTCGATGCAACTAAATTGCGTGAGCTCAAACAGTCTTCCCCTTTAGGTCAAATTCTTGCTGCTGGCTTGTCGAACTCTAAGCACGGCCGCGATGTGATGAAAGAGTCGATCGAGGAAGCGGCTAATCAGGTCATTCATCAGTTGGAGCGTTACTTAAGCACGCTTTCTGTCATCGCCAATATCGCGCCTCTGATGGGGCTTCTCGGCACGGTACTTGGCATGATTCAGGTGTTTAACGCAATTATGCTTCAAGGCACTGGCAATACAGGCGTATTGGCTGGCGGGATTTCGGTAGCTCTCTATACAACCGTAGCGGGCTTGGTTGTGGCAATTCCGGCTACAATTGCCCACAAATATTTTCAAAGACGCGTCGATGCTATCGTCGTGACTTTTGAGGAAGAAGCGGTAAAGCTTGTGGATGCGCTTCACTCTGATCGCCGTGTCGACCTGAAAGTAGCCTAGGGGGGGCGTATGAAGTTTAAACGCACCCAACCTGAGGACAGCGGAATTAACCTTACCCCGCTGATCGACGTAGTTTTTTTACTGCTTATCTTTTTTATGGTGTCGACGAGTTTTACCAAAGAAACTCATCTGGCACTTGAGATTCCTCAAGCCGTTGGAGCACCGACGAGTGATGCGCCTGTACCCCTCGATATCGTTGTTGAGGCTGACGGAGCCATTGCGATTAATGGGCGCGCTTTAATTAACAACAGCGTTGATGCGATTAAAGCGGGCATCCAAGAGTTATCGTCCGGTGACACCACGCTCCCCGTGACCCTCACTGCTGATGCCAAAGCTGCACATGAGCACGTTGTGAAAGTCATGGATGCGGTTGGACAGCTAGGGTTTGCCAAACTTAGCATTACAACTCGACGCCCTGATGGGGTTTGACATCGATTAGGTGCAAGATGCTGCATAGGGTAGAATAGGCGCAATCTTGTTATTGGAAATCGATCTTGGCTACGTCGACGCAATCCCAAGGAGTTGCTCATCAGAAAGCGACTCTTGAATCTTTATTCTTAAGTGCATGGTACGAGCGAAAGCTTTGGGTATGGCTCTTGCTCCCGCTTGCGCTGCTCTATTGGGGTATCAGTAGTTTTAGGCGCTGGTACCTCACGGCCTTTCGACAAACCCGGTTGGATGTTCCTGTCGTTGTTGTTGGCAATATCACCCTTGGCGGCACTGGTAAAACGCCTTTTCTCATTGAGTTGGTTAAGCGATTACAGGCAGCGGGGTTTAATCCTGGCGTCATTAGCCGAGGATACGGTGGTCGACCCCCAACATCGCCCTATGTTCTCGATGAAACCACTACTGCCAACTTGAGTGGCGATGAGCCTTTAACGATATATAAGCGAACGGGTGCAGAAGTTTGTGTGAGTCGTGATCGCGTAGCTGCTGGACGCGTGTTGATTGAACGTGGTTGCGATATTCTGTTAAGCGATGATGGTTTACAGCAATATCGTTTAGGGCGAGATATCGAGATTGTCTTGATTGATGGTCAGCGTCGTCTTGGTAATCGAATGTGTATTCCCGTCGGCCCGCTCCGTGAATTTCCCTCGCGGTTAAATCGTGTGGATTTTGTTCTACTCAATTCGCCGACTGTTGAATGTGTTAATGAGTTTCAGCGGATTCCATCCCACATCATGAACATTAAGCCCGCGCGTTTTGTTCAAATTAACTCGCTAATGAGCATTCCTTTAGCGCATTTCAAAGATCAAGAAGTGATGGCGGTTGCAGGGATTGGCAATCCTTCGAGATTTAAATCAACATTAAATGCACTGGGGATCAAATCTGAACTACGGGTGTTCGGCGATCACCACGATTTCACTTTAAGCGATTTTGAGGCCAATGTCGCAAGGCCGGTCGTAATGACCGAAAAAGACGCTGTAAAGTGTGAATCCTTTGCGCGCGACAACTGGTACTACCTTGAAGTGGATGCCGCAATCGATGAAGATTTTTGGGCCTCGCTTCAGAGTAAAATTAACTCATTGGTCACAAAAAAAGCCCGTGTCTGTTAATAGGCTTAATCATTACTGTTTTTATCTCATATAAATCGCAGAGTATTCCTATGGAATTTTACGTCGTGATTCCGGCTCGCTATGCATCGAGCCGGTTGCCAGCTAAGCCGCTTAAAGTCATCGGCGAAAAGCCGATGATTCAGCATGTCTACGAACGAGCTAAGCAAAGTCGAGCTAAAGACGTCATCATTGCGACTGATGATCAGCGTATCTATGAGGCGGCTCTTGGATTTGGTGCAAAAGTTGTGATGACATCGGTTTCTCACAATTCAGGCACTGATAGATTGCAGGAGGTTGCAAGCTTATTATCACTTCCGGACACAGCAATCCTCGTAAATGTTCAGGGTGACGAGCCTTTAATTCCCTATGAAGTTATCGACCAAGTCGCGAGCAATCTTGCGCAAAACGCTTTCGCTGCTGTGGCGACGCTAAGTGAGCCCATAGAACGATTGGATGATTTTCGCAATCCCAATATTGTAAAAGTTGTAGCGGATATTAATGGTCGTGCTCTCTATTTTTCGCGCGCGCAAATACCTTTCGCACGAGACCATTTCGCCAAGGCTGATGTGGATTGTTTACCCGAAAACTTTATCGCGCAGCGACACATTGGTATTTACGCGTATCGGGTTTCTTTATTGAATAAGTTTGTGACTTGGCCGCAAGCGGCTTTGGAGAAAATCGAATCTTTGGAACAGTTGCGCGTGCTGGCCAATGGTGAAGCTATCCATGTGGCCACCGCCTGCGCCGAGGTGCCAGGTGGTGTCGATACGCAAGAAGATCTGGATCGTGTTATCGCTTTATTGGAACAGCATTAAATGAAAAAAGTATTGTTTGTGTGTTTGGGAAATATCTGTCGCTCGCCTACTGCTGAAGGGATATTCCGCAAAAAGGTTGATGATTTAGGTTTGAGCCATCTTATTCAAATTGACTCGGCCGGAACAGCCGATTGGCATACCGGTAAGGCACCAGATTCTCGCAGCATCGCTTTCGCTAAACGTCGTGGTTATGATCTAAGTCGGTTGCGCGCACGCCAAGTAAAAGTCGATGACTTTCACGAGTTCGACTATATCCTTGCCATGGATAACGAAAATCTTGCCAATCTTAACGCGATTAAGCCTAAAGATTTTAATGGCAAACTTGGCTTGTTTTTGGAATACGGCAAAGATGTGGATGTCAGCGAAGTGCCTGATCCTTATTACGGTGGTGATGAGGGATTCGATTATGTGGTCGACCTCATAGAGGCAGCATCCGCTGGTTTACTCGAAGAATTAACCTCTTAACACGCTTGATCGAGTTGGCACTGTGGCGCTATTCATTCCGGAATTTAATCTTCAAAAATTTAACACATTGGCCGTCCCTGCGACGGCTGCTTGGTATTTATCGGTCACCTCGCACGATGACTTACTTCAAGGGTTAATCTTCGCCAAAGAGAGGCAGCTTCCTCTTTTGGTGCTTGGTGGTGGCAGTAATGTGATCCTTCCTTCGCGTTTTGATGGGCTCGTCCTCCACATGCAGACCAAAGGTGTCGAGCTTGTTGATGAAGATGAGCAGCATGTTCTACTTAAAGTCGCGGCGGGTGAGATATGGCACGACTTCGTCATGGCAAGTCTAGCTAGCGGATATTTCGGGCTTGAAAACTTAGCATTGATTCCAGGTAGCGTGGGCGCGGCACCGATTCAAAATATCGGTGCTTATGGTGTCGAGGTGGACGCGTTTATCAATGAGGTTCATGCGGTCGAGATATCCTCTAAAACTACTATCATCTTCACTAATGACGCTTGCCAATTTGGCTATAGAGACAGTTTTTTTAAACGCGACGGGCTTGATCGTTACCTCATTACGCACGTTGTGTTTCGCCTCTTAAAACAACCGAAACTCGTATTAGGCTATCCGGAGCTCGCCAAGTATTTCGCATCGGATGAGCCTACCCCAATAGATGTAGCAGAGGCCGTAATCGCTATTCGTCGCAGCAAATTGCCTGATCCTGCTGAAACCCCTAACGTTGGGAGCTTCTTTAAGAACCCTATTGTTGAGTCTAGTGCCCATTCGGCGCTGGTTGAACGGTTTCCTTTGGTTCCATCCTATCCACAGGCGGACGGTCGCTTTAAAATTGCCGCTGGTTGGTTAATCGATCA
The DNA here is from genome assembly GCA_051885175.1 of Cellvibrio sp. Taxonomy (GTDB): domain Bacteria; phylum Pseudomonadota; class Gammaproteobacteria; order Pseudomonadales; family Cellvibrionaceae; genus Cellvibrio. Next base: position 178,383 of record JBJEWS010000010.1, on the reverse strand, counting down.
AGCTGGTTGGAAGGGCCGCGAACAGGGTGGGGCACGTGTCCACGAGCGTCAAGCTCTAGTGCTGACTAACCCGTACAAGAGTGATTCTGGCGCCGTTCTGCGGTTGGCGCGAGCGATAGCGGACGATGTTTTTCAGCAATTTGGCATTGCTTTAGAAATTGAACCACGGGTTTATTCCACGGGTGATGAGGTATAGATCAAAACGACATGAGTATCTTATTAAGGATGAGTTGTGCTTTAGGTGAGATTTAGGCTAAGGTCTCAGGGATCATTTCATTGATAATAAAAATGACACAACAGGTTATGGATAGGTTCGGGCGCTAGCACAGGATATTGTTATGCTTACAAAAATTTTAGTGGTAGATGATCACGACTTAGTTCGCATGGGCATTGTCAGGATGCTCTCAGATATTGAAGGTTTCGTCGTCGTTGGAGATGCTCGATCGGGTGAAGAGGCCGTCACCAAAGCACGTATCTTAAAGCCTCATGTTGTTTTGATGGATGTAAAGATGCCGGGCATGGGTGGACTTGAGGCGACCAAAAAACTCCTGCATGTTGATGGCGATGTGAAGATTATCGCTGTAACCGCTTGTGATGACGACTTGTACCCGACCCGACTCATGCAGGCCGGCGCTGTCGGTTATGTTACTAAGGGCGCAGACTTTAGCGAAATCGTCGATGCCGTGAACAAGGTCCGACTCGGGGATTTGTATATGAGCAACTGTATTGCTCAACAAATCGCACTAAAAAGGACCGCTCCCGCCGAAGACAAAACCCCGTTTGAGAAGCTATCCCAGCGTGAACTGCAAACCGCACTCTTGATTGCAAATGGACAAAAAGTGAACGATATAGCCAATACGTTTTCTGTGAGTCCTAAAACGGTCAACTCTTATCGATACCGAGTGTTTGAAAAACTCAGTATAAATAGCGATGTCGAGTTAACCTTATTAGCAGTGAAGTACAACCTATTAGACCCTGAGGCTGTGGTTTAGCCGAGATATGTATGTCCAATGAAGAAAATCCGACTAATGTATCAGCGGATGGAATTACCTCGTTAACGTCCCCCAGCGAAGTCAAAGTTAAGGCGATACAAAAGCCTCCTATATTTGATCATGTGCGATTTCTCGCGGATGTGAGCCAAAAGCCCGGCGTCTATCAGATGCACGATGCGAAGGGCGATATTCTGTATGTCGGTAAGGCGAAGAATCTTAAAGCACGTCTGTCGAGCTACTTTAGAACTTCAGGTCTTACGTTAAAAACTCAGGCACTTGTTAACCGGATCGCACGGATCGATGTGACTATTACATCGAGTGAAACCGAAGCCCTGATTCTTGAACACAATCTCATCAAGTCAAATCGTCCACCTTTCAATATCCTATTACGGGACGATAAGTCATATCCCTATATTTTTATTTCTAGCGGTGAGGATTATCCGCGTATTGGTTTTCATCGCGGCGCGAAGAAAAAGCGGGGCGACTACTACGGACCTTATCCCAACGTAATGGCAGTGCGCGAAGGGTTGAGCTTTCTGCAGCGCGCTTTTAAATTGCGCCCGTGTGAAGATTCGGTGTTTAGAAATCGAACTCGCCCTTGTTTGCAGCACCAGATCGATCGCTGCTCAGGCCCCTGTGTTGGTTTGATCTCGCCTGACGATTACAAAGAAGACTTGAAGCATGCTCAAATGTTTTTATCGGGTCGTAACGACGAATTGCTAGAGGATTTGGGGCGCAAAATGGAGGCGGCCGCAATGAATTTGGCCTTTGAAAAAGCCGCGCATTATCGTGATCAGATCAGTGTGCTTCGCATTGTTCAGTCGGAACAAGTTATCGAAGAGGGGCGGGGCGATATCGATGTCATTGCGGCAGACGTCAGAGCCTCTAACGCTTGCGTTCATATTCTCTTTATTCGCCAAGGCCGAATTTTGGGTAGCCGAAGTTTTTATCCGTCGCTAAACCTTTGCGAGAACGCGCAAGAGTTACTAAACGAGTTTATTCCTCAATTTTATTTAGCTAGTCGGGGGCGAGATATTCCTCGCGAAATACTACTTGCCGAGCCGTTATTAGATGAGGAGACAATCAAAGATGCTCTCCAGCAGGCGGTAGGGCGGCAGGTTGCCATTAACCACAATGCTCGCAGTCATCGTGCCCAATGGCTGCAAATGGCGACTACGGCCGCCCAACATAACTTAACGTCCCATCTGAACACAAAACAAAATATGTTAGGGAGGTTTGAGGCGCTTCGTGATGCTTTAGGCCTTAGTGAAACTCCTCAGCGTTTAGAGTGTTTTGATATTAGTCATAGTTCCGGTGAGTTAACAGTGGCGAGCTGTGTCGTATTCGACACAAATGGGCCGCTTAAATCCCATTACCGCCGTTTCAACATCGAAGGAATTACGGGTGGTGACGACTACGCCGCGATGGAGCAGGCCCTCACGCGTCGATATACGCGGATCCAGAAAGGAGAGGCTCCGCAACCCGATTTACTGCTTATCGATGGTGGGAAAGGGCAAATGGGAAAGGCGATCGAGGTATTGCAGCAGTTGGGGGTGGCGGGCGTACAAATTGTCGGAGTTGCTAAAGGCACTACCCGTAAAGCAGGTTTTGAAACGCTGTATGATGCCGATACCGGTGCAGAGATAGTGCTCGATACTCACTCGCCTGCATTGCACTTAATCCAGCATATTCGTGATGAATCTCACCGATTCGCCATTACAGGGCATAAGCAGCGTCGAGATAAAAAGCGCAAAACATCGAGTCTTGAAGATATTCCGGGGGTCGGAGCGGTAAGACGGCGCGAGCTCCTGCGTTATTTTGGCGGGTTGCGAGAGATAGAAAACGCCCCAGTGCAGGAACTGGCAAAAGTCCCTGGAATCAGCCGGAAAATGGCTGAAGAAATCTATTCTTTTTTCCATAACGATTAGTGCTGGTGTATCATCACCGCGTTTGTCGCTTTTGAGAATTGTTCATGACACTGGCTAACCGACTCACCCTGCTTCGTATTATTTTAATTCCATTGTTTGTGGTGGTGTTTTATCTGCCGTTCAAATGGGCACTTTTCGCTTCTGCGCTCGTATTTAGCTTGGCGGCTATTACCGATTGGGCCGACGGCTACGTCGCTCGAAAATATAATCAAACCACGCCGTTTGGTGCATTTTTAGATCCGGTTGCCGATAAGCTCATGGTGGTCATCGCGATATTATTGCTACTTACGCAGCATCACGGTGCGGTTTGGTTTGTCGTGGCTTCTGCAGTTATTGTGGGGCGGGAAATAGTGATTTCGGCATTACGCGAGTGGATGGCTAGCCTAGGCAAACGTTCGAGTGTCGCTGTATCAAATATCGGCAAGATAAAAACGACGCTTCAAATGACAGCGATCATTGTTTTACTCAGTGGCATTCAATTGCTCCAGCCCATAGGGTTCATTGCCTATGCTGGAGCTGCTATATTGACCCTGTGGTCGATGATTATTTATCTTAAAGCGGCTTGGCCACATTTCACATTTTCGGTTGATGAGTAATCGACTAAATAAATTTTATTCTTATTGGGTGTTTGCTGTTCTGTTTTTTGAAAAACTCAATTTTTTTTCAAAAAAGACTAGGCTTTTTAAAAGGTTAGCTATAGAATGGCGCCCAGTTGTTAAGGCGCGATAGCAAAGCGGTTATGCTCTGGATTGCAAATCCAGCTAGTCCGGTTCGACTCCGGATCGCGCCTCCACGTTACTTTTACGAACCGACGTAAAAGCACTCTGCCCGGGTGGTGAAATCGGTAGACACAACAGATTTAAAATCTGTCGATCTTTTGGTCGTGCCGGTTCAAGTCCGGCTCCGGGCACCACATAAAAACGCAAATTGCGTTATAACCCTCAAAATCAATAAGGTTTTGAGGGTTTTTTGTTTTCTGGTCTTTTAATTTAAATCCTCTTAAAACCCTTCTCTTCGTTTAACTCGATTCGAACTTTCAAATTAGTCAGGGGATTGGGGGTTTGATTTCTCAACTCAATTATTGTCGATATAGATAACCCAAGAAGATAAAAATTATTTAATTTTTCGGCGCTCGCCATACCGTACCGAATAGCTCTTTTTGCCGAAGCATGTAACTTATACACCTTGGCGGTAAGTCCTACTGCGGGGGTTAATCGCTTGAACTATCTTATCAATCACAGTTGTGACAATTAAACGACGAATCGTTATTCACTGGACGCTAGATTTTTAGCAGGTAACAACAGATCATATGAATCATCCATTCAGGTGTGGTGACTTGATTTCTTAAGTGCGACTCAATGAATTGCTGGATGTATTAAATGCTTAATGTTGAGGTAATTCGCGCTTGGAGATTTTAGTCCCCATTTTTATTTACGCCGTGTCCACGGGAATAACGCCGGGCCCAAACAATATTATGTTGATGACCTCTTCATTAAACTTTGGTGTAAGAAAAAGTTATCCGCATTTGTTGGGAGTCTGCGTAGGTTTTCCCGTAATGGTGATAGCGATTGGCTTAGGGTTGGGCTTTATATTCGATCGCTATCCGTTCCTTCATGACATTATTAAGTTGGCAGGAGTCGTTTATTTATTGTATCTGTCCTGGTGTATTGCCAAAGCATCACCTGTACATTTAGATGTTGGCGGTGCAAAACCTATTTCGTTTTGGCAAGCGGCATTATTCCAGTGGGTGAATCCTAAGGCTTGGGTCATGGCGACGGGAGCCGTAGCAGCATTCACGGTTTCTGATGCAAATATCTATCTACAAATTTTGCTTATCGCGTTTATGTTTTTTCTTACTTCAATTCCATGTATGGGAGTATGGTTGTTTTTTGGTCTTGCGATTAAAAAATTACTTAAAGCACCTTCGAGTCAGAAGCGGTTTAATTTTGTCATGGCGCTTCTGCTAGCCGTGTCCGTGACCCCGGTAATTGCTGAGCTAATAGATAAAATCAACTCTGACAGGCTCTTGTTTTTATCGACCTAAACTTATTGCGAACATTATTTCTAACTTCTTTCAAAAAATTCCAATTCCTCAACCAAGACGTTCGTATAGCAGCGCAATTTCACTGACCGTTAAATTTCTTGATAAAGGCTCTTATCAACTTAATGTTGTTTGGGGGCTGCGTCTTGTCGGAATATTTATGGTTTATTTGGGTATTTTGTGAAGGATAAAAAACCAAATATTTTTGAAATATCTCAATCGATGGCGCTTTGTATCTGCAGAGTAATATCGCCTGTTTGTAGTGTGGTAACACTTAGGGTAACAATAGTTTTCCAACTAAACGTTTCCCGCGCCATCAAAATAATATAAATACGATTAGATTTGCGATTTTGATAATAAAAAGCTATATCGCCAGCATAATATAGTTTATGTGACTATATGCTTATTGTTTTGTTGACAATATGATGATGGAAACTTATATCTAATGTGTCGATATCTTGACGAAAAACAATAATGAGTTCGTTCAGTTCGATACAGGTGCCCGCAATGGGACTCAACCCAATCTCAATTAGGCCATAGTGTCTATAGGAGTTTAATAATGAAAAAATCCACAATAATTAAATCGATATTTTTTGCCGCATCGGTCGCTGTGGCGTCTGGCGTCGCGGCTCAGACTCTCTCTTCTAATTCCACAGGCACTCACGGTGGTTTTTACTACTCATTTTGGAAGGATTCCGGCAGTGCGACTTTCGGACTTATGTCTGGTGGTCGATACACATCTAACTGGAATAACAGCACTAACAACTGGGTTGGCGGAAAAGGATGGAATCCAGGTGGTCCGCGTGTCGTGAATTATTCTGGAAACTACAACGTCAATAATTCGCAAAACTCCTACTTGGCACTTTACGGGTGGACTCGTAGTCCCCTGATCGAATATTACATTATCGAAAGTTACGGCTCCTACAATCCGGCATCCTGTGCTGGTGGTGTTGACTACGGTAGCTTCCAAAGTGATGGTGCGACCTATAATGTTCGTCGTTGTCAGCGCGTCGGGCAGCCGTCGATCGAAGGTAACAACTCAACTTTCTATCAATACTTCAGTGTACGCAATCCTAAAAAAGGTTTCGGGAACATTTCTGGAACCATTACAGTGGCGAACCATTTTAACTTCTGGGCAAGCAAAGGCCTGAATTTAGGTAACCACGATTACATGGTGCTGGCGACCGAAGGCTACCAAAGTACAGGTAGCTCAGATATCACTGTAAGTGATGGTGGATCAGGTGGTGGCTCAGGCGGCGGATCTTCAAGCTCAGCGGGTAACTCGGGCGGAAGTAAAACCGTTGTAGTTAGAGCACGTGGCGTAACGGGTCAAGAAGTGATTTCTTTCAAGGTGAATAACACCACTATCGCCACTTGGCCTTTAACGACCAGTATGGCTAACTATACCGTTACGACAAATCTCTCTGGCGGAACTCTTGTTGAGTACAGTAATGACTCAGGTAGCCGTGACGTTCAAGTTGACTATATCAGCGTTAACGGGGGAGTCCGTCAGGCCGAAGATCAAACCTACAACACTGGGGTTTATCAGAATGGCAGCTGCGGCGGCGGCAATGGTCGCAGCGAATGGTTACACTGTAATGGTGCTATCGGTTTCGGAAATATTTAACTGCTACAGCTGTTAAAAAGGAGCACCGAGTGCTCCTTTTTTATAAATAAAATAATAAGGAGGTCGGCATGAGTTCTTCATCTCAACAATCAAAGGTCATAAATATCGCGTTGATGGGTTTTGGGGCTATCGTTGGATACGCTCTAGCAGAGTTGATGGCTCCTAATGAAATAACGAATGAAGCCTACATTAGCGAATTAGAATTAAAGATCGAAGAGCTGGAAAAGACGCTACTCGCCGACGACTCGCGTTTAGCATCGATTACTAGCACGGTTAAGCCAGAGCAACGTCATAAACCCATTTCCCAAGTCGAAGCTAAAGATGAAGAGGCCAAAGAAGAATCCAAAATCGACATGGGCGAGTTTAATCAAGCTCATAAAGATCTAATTACTCGTTTTGTTGGCGATCCGAGAAGTTTCGTAGAAAAGTCGACTGATTTACTCGCCGATAAAACTAATACCCACGCAGTCGCAGTTATTGCGAAAGGGGTCTTCGATATGGCAAACGTCAAGGAAATTGTGAGCGATTACGATCTAGAAACATTGTACAACTCACAGCCTAATTCTGATTTGCGACGCGTAACAGCACAGGTAATGTCGATGCGGGGAGATAACCGTTTGATAGAAGCTCACGCCGCGACTTTAGCGGAGCAAATGGATGGTGCAAGTGTTGATACAAAACGAAGAACTTTAGTTGAATTAGGACGATTAAGGCACGTTTCGGCTGCACACCTTATCGCCCCTTTATTGAATGACCCGAGTGACGAGGTTAAATTGGATGCGCTTTTAGCTCTGAAATTAACGGGTAATCAATCACACGTCGATTTAGTTCGAAGTTTGACAAACCACCCTAACGAATCTGTGAAATGGCTCGCAAATGATGTCGTCGAAAACTTGCAAGTGTTTTCGGATGTTGCACGTACTCGTGTTTCTCAGGTTGACGCTGCATCAGAGTTACCGCTAAATTAAATCCCATTATAAAAATATTATTACAACGGCGTATTCGGTTGGTTAATACCTTCTAACCTAAAATCATTCTATCTATTAGGGATAATGCAATGAGATATACGCCGTTGCTATTCGCACTGGTCATTATTTTTTTAATTTCACAATGGGCGTTAACACATACGGCCAACAAAGATCTTAAAAAACAAATTTTTGAGCTCGGGCAACTTCATGAGCAAGAGCAAGCCTTAGCGGAACAGCAGTGTTCGGCAAAATTAACGGAGCTGAGAGATTACATCCAGTTCATGGCACTGCAGGATTCTAATGCTGATTATCCTGCCCCTGTGTTGAGCGACAACGTTAAAACACCCTCAGTCGATTTCTACGAAGTTAGGGAACATCAAATCCAACGAACCATCCTATTAAAATATGCCATTTTACTGGACTCACTGACGCTCCCAACCGATGCGATGAATAAGCTCACACAGCTACTCGTCGAGCGGGAAAAAATAATGTCTTCAGGTGGTTTGGTGGCGTTAAGTGACAACGAAGTCGCTGATTATATTGACAGGAAACAACAGTCACTCCGTGATATCGATTTAAATATACAAGCTATGCTCTCCGATTCGGAAATGGCTACGTTTGATCTTTTAAAAGATTCAGCTTACGAACAAGTCCAATTGAATAATTTTTTTGATGGACTTCCAGACGGTGAAAACTTAGATCAATCGATTCGCCGCGAGCTGGTCATGCATAAACTTGAAACGAGGCAGCGCTTCTTTACAGATTTAGCAGGCCTTGGTGAGCAAATAAAAACATCTGATGGCGATATTAAAAATCAACTTATTGAACAATTGCGAGAGTCGTTGCACGCTTATAAAGATGATTATCTCGCGCTTGCTCGATCTCTGTTAAGCGATAGCCAGTTTGCTGAGTTGCGTGAAGCTGAACAGAAAACTGCAAATGAAATGTGGCAGAGCCTATTGGCAGGTTGGGAAGTGGAAACCCTCTCTAATTAAAGAGAGGGTGCTGATTTTCGCGAGCCGATTAAGTTGTGATTATTATTTTAGAATCAAAATGCCGTTATATCAGACTTGCTAACGTCGCAGTTTGCAGTGTTCCAGTATTCACCGTATTTGGATGAAGAACTACCTTTTTGTACACCTTTAAATTCTTCACACACTTTAGGTGATCCAGATTTGTAGCCTTGGATTCGTAAATTGCGAATTGTCGCTTTATCACCAAAGTTACGGTTTACACCTGCGATACTTCCTATTTTTCCTTCGACAGTAACATTATTAATAATGACGTTGCGTGGACCGCCGTTGTTAGTGCAGTTTCCACAAGAGCGCCAAATTTTTCCGTTAACCCCTTTGGCTGTGAAATTATTAATAATTTCGAAGGTACTATTTTTAGAGTTATGTTGGAAAATTTTGTCGGGCTTTCCACCTGGGGAATTAGACGAGTCACTGTTATAAGCAGAGCCGCCTGAGACTGTTAGCTTTTTCCCATCATTGATGAGAGAAGCTGCGTCTTCACAAATGTCTTCCCAGACTACGTTTTCAATTCGACAATTTCCACTGGTACAGTGAATTCCATCCGCGCCACCACTTTTAGAAATACGCAAATTTTTTACGGTTGCGTTTTTCAATGTGATGACTGGAGGCTGACCTTCACCGTCGCCCGGGCAAGACAGACCGAGAGTCTTGCCACCGCAATCGACAGTGGTGTTCTCAAATACTGCACCGGCAACACAAGCTGAACTGCCACCTGAGCTTCCACCCGAGCCGCCTGATGAGCTGCTTGAGGATGAACTGCTGCTGGTAGAGCTACTGCTTGAAGAAGAACCGCCCGATCCATTTTTCGGGATCGAACACTCTTTTACAGTCTTGTGCGGTGCAGGATCAGAACCAAAAGTGGCTACGCTACAACTAAATGATCCATTGATAACTTTGAACACAAACTTGTCATCGGCGCCGAAGGCAACATTTGTTGATCCGCTAACCGTACAGGTTTGACCAATTTTACAGATAGTGGTGTAGCCACTTGGACGATTGGCGGCAAAAACATAGGCCGACATCCCAATCAATGCTGTTATTAAAATAATTTTTTTAAACATGCGATATCCCCTGGATTTGTAACGCAACCTTTGCTGTATTAACTACAGTTTTTGGTTGCAGGAGGCTCGCAAAAATCCTGCAATCGAAATATAGCATTAAGAAAGATACTTACAATATTTATTATATTTAATTTGATAGAGTGTGTAGAATCGCACTATTGTGAATCCACCCTCGCACACTTTTTTAATAAAAATAATTTTATTGGCAAGGCTTCGCTCAATTTCCAGTGGCAGATAAATCTTCAAATTCATTCTGTTTCGTGGCGATTACTCATGAAAATTCGATATTGCTTCTCCCTCGTTTGGATGGGTGTGCTATGCATTCTCTCGAGCTGTGAAAAAAGCACTACAGGTTCAAATCAAGATTTATTCAACATCTCTGATGAGATTGTGATTAATTCCAACTATTTGTGGGCGGGAAATTTAAAAGACGCAACAGTGATTGCAGGCAGTGACGGCGTCTTAATGACGAGCCGGGGCAGTTGTCTTGATTGGAAAGCGATTAAAATTCCAGATACTCGAGCTATATTCGACGTTGCTGATAACTCTTCGAAGGGCGAGATGATTCTCGCGGGTGAAAAAGGATTGCTGGGTAAATTAAATCAACAGCAGCAATGGCAGTCAGCTCAAATTGACACTGATGAAGACTTGCGCAATCTGGTTTTTCTTCCAAAAGCGAGTAGTTGGTTGGCAGCGGCATCTGGTGGAACTATCTATCAATCGAGAGATGCAATCACCTGGAATCGATCAGCTATTTCTGATGCTGCGGAAATTAGGAGAGTAAAAACTTTCGACACTGTCGATATTGCTATTGCGGTGGGGGCAAAAGGTTTTGTTGCTTTTCTCAATCAGGATGCAAACTGGATTAATGATTCGTTGCCAACGGATGCGGATGTTACTGATGCTATCGCAGCCCAGGATCAATTAATAGTAATAACAAATGACGGCGCAGCCTGGAGTAAGAGTGCGACAGGGCAGTGGCTTAGGAATGAGGTTGGAAATAAAAATCTTTATCTAACTCAAATACATTTCAGTAAAGCCAGTGAGAAGTTCTTTGTGGTGACATCAAGCGGTGAAATTTATCTCTCCGACGATCGTGGTAAACATTGGGCTTTAGTATATTCAGGTTCTGAGCCAATTAATCGGCTTGAATATTTTGACCAATTAGATGTTTGGGTTGCTGCTGCAGACCAAGGTGTTCTTGTTATATCCGCTGATGGTGGAAATACTTGGAAAAGACAGCGACTTCATTCTCAAATTTCTTTTGATGCTGTATCCCTCCAAGGTGATTGCTTGATGGCGGTAGGTGGCGGTGGAGCTATGGCTGTCTCATGGGATCAGGGACAATCGTGGAAGCTGGTGAAAGACCCTATGCCGCAGGTAATCCAAAGCCTTAACTCTGTTAAATTAAATTCTGAAATTTATGCTGTGGGAAGCAAAGGCTTGTTAGTCTTTTCAGCTAACGATGGGCGGCATTGGAAAAATTCAGCGCAAGAGAATTATTCACAAGATTACTTTTTTTCGTCAGTAATAAGTTCAGATAGCTCGGTCATCGCCGCGGGGCCGCCCGGCACGATTATTCGGTCGACTGATGGTGGAAAAACTTGGAAGCCAACGCTGGTATTAAATGATTATTCGAAAGGCTATTTTCATAAGTTGATTGCCGGAAAAAATGGGCAGGTGATGGCAATTGCTGGGCCTGGCGTGGATTATTATTCTTCCGACAACGGTTTGAATTGGCGGGCGATGGAGGCCGAGGAGGAGCGACCGCATTTTTTTAATGGCACCTATGTGCCTTCACTCGACAGATTTATCGCGGTGGGGGATCAGGGCAATCTGGTGGTTTATCATGCTGGCGATATTGTTAGCCGAACAACTTTAAATCCGAGTGAACGGTTTCAAGCAATCATCAATATTGATTCCCGAGTAATAGCTGCGGGTGTTTCTGGCAGTATTTTCTTATCTGAAGACGGGGGTAGCACTTGGAAGAATGTTATTTCGCTGCACGGCGAAAGTTTGCTTTATTTAACTTATTTAGATAATCAGAACCTAATTCTTGCAACCGGTGCTAAAGGCGCCTTGTTTAGATCGAGTGATAAAGGCGCAACTTGGAGTCGGGTGACTTCGCCGAGTCGCTCTAATTTGCGTGGAGCTGTGGCAAGTAAAAACGGAATGATTTTTATCTCATCCCGTTCGGGCGAAATACTGGTGTCGAAAAATGGCGGAGAAAGTTTTTCGGTTATGGCGAATCCTACATCCATGTCTCTACGAGGAATATATATTGCTGATGAATGGCTGTTTGCTTATGGGGAGCGCTTAGTTCGGCTCCCCATGCCTGAGTGATAAGAATTAAATAAGGCCTTTAAATGCGATAAGCGCGGCGGTCACTGCGACGTTGAGTGACTCTACACCGTTATTCATCGGGATTTTAATGCGCTCGTTGCAGAGCGCTTCAACTTCACGTGATACGCCGTTTGTCTCATTGCCCAATACGTAAATACTTGCACCAACTGATTTAAAATCTTTGAGTTCGTAATGTGCGTGTGAGCTCAGGGCACAGATAGTGGCGCCATCTTGTTTAAAAGAGTCGAGCGCGGATGCGAGAGTTTGGCAACGTAAAATTGGGGCTTTGAAAAGTGTGCCTGCACTGGCTTTAATCACCAGAGGATCGATCTGCGCATTGCCTTTTAATGGTAATAATATTCCATCAATGTTTCCCGCACAGGCCGAACGAATAATCATTCCTAAGTTTTGGGGATTGGTAATCCCATCAAGTGCAAGTAGGCGGTAGTCATCTTTTCGCGGATTTTTCAAAAAATCTTCATAAGATTGATATTGCGAGAGTTTGAGATCGGCGGCGACTCCTTGATCTTGCGCCGCATTTTTTGAGATTCGTGAAAGCGATTGGCGATCGTGATACACAATCTCCGCACCCTTTGCAGTGGCTATCTGAACAATCTCGGTGAGAATTTCCGCCGATTTGTTGGATTTAGCCAAATGTAGGCGGTAGATGTCTACCTTGGAATCTTGCAAAGCCTCGAGAACTGTTTTACGTCCGTAGACTGTCATTAACGAATTGAAAAAACGTTTTTTTGCTTTGTAAGCATCGGAATCAGTTTGATTTGTCATAATCGAAAAGTCACAGGCGCGTTTACCGCGCCTTAAGAAAAATTAAATAGCGCAGACGGCCTTGTAGGCTTTCACAGCGGGAACAAGCCCCATAGATAATGCATCAACAGTTAGCGCATGCCCGATGGATACTTCCAAAATATTGGGGATTTTTCTAAACATTGGCATGTTCTCTAGATTGAGATCATGGCCCGCATTAACACCTAGCCCGATCGATGCCGCATAAATGGCTGCAGATTTGTAAGACCCAAACAAATCGCCAAGATCGCTGTCTCTATTTTTAAATGCCTCAGCAAAGGGGCCAGTGTAAAGTTCAATACGGTCAGCACCGAGCATTTTTGCAAGTGCAATTTGCTCAATGTCTGGGTCCATAAAGAGGCTGATTCGAACGCCCCAATCTTTTAATTGTTTAATAATTGGCTTGAGCATTTCGGCCGATTGGGTGAGATCAAAGCCATGGTCGGAGGTGAGTTGGCTATTGCTATCTGGCACTAAAGTGCATTGGTGAGGACGAGTTTGCTCAACTAGCGACATGAACCCCGGAAAGTCACCAATTTTTTCGGCAAAAGGGTTTCCTTCAATATTAAATTCGGCGTGCGGGTATTCTTTGATAAGTTCGGCAAGTTCGAGCACGTCTTGTGGACGAATGTGTCTTTGATCGGGTCGAGGATGAACAGTCAAGCCGTCAGCCCCCGCATCTAAACACAGGCGGCCGTGCGCCGTAACATCGGGATAATTTCCAGAGCGTGAATTTCGGATGAGCGCAATTTTATTGAGATTGACGCTCAAGGCAGTCGCAGGTTGTGTCATTCAGGGATTACCAAGGCATCTTTAAATTTTGATTGGAATTGCGGCTTAGCAGTCGCACTCGGACTCGCATCAGCAAGGCTGGCGATGCGCTTAACGCTCAAGATGCGAATAGGGTAGTTAGGAGCTTCTGGGAAGCGGCGATACATTCCACGGGGCTCTTGGACCATCTTTTCAATGGTTTCAATTCCCTGAACGACTTTACCGAACACCGCGTAGCCGCGATTGCGACTGGTGGGATTCAATGCCTCGTTATTTTGCAGGTTTACAAAAAACTGAGAGGTCGCCGAATGGGCGTAGTCTTGACGAGCCATAGCCACTGTTTTGTAATCATTGGCAAGTCCTGCTTCGGTCTCTAACTGAATAGGGTCTTTCGTGGGCTTCTCTTGAAGATCGAAGGTGTAACCCCCGCCTTGTACTACAAAACCGGGAACAATTCGGTGAAAAATAGTGCCTTCGTAAAAACCTGAGTCAACGTAACCCAAAAAATTCGCGGCCGTGAGTGGTGCCTTGTCTTGCCAAACTTCAATGACGAAGTTTCCAGTATCGGTTTTCATTTCCACCAAAGGATTGTTAGCGGCGGCGGATAGACTCAAGCAATATGCGCCGACAAATCCAACGAGCTTACGAAATGTAATCATGATGGGTTCCTCAAATTTTAATCTAGCGCCATTCGCTGCTGCGGCGACGGCGGCCAATCATTTGTAACAAAAATGAAATTACAATGCCGCCAACAATGAGTAATCCTCCGTGCAACCATTGGCTGTACATATCGTTTTTGCGCAAATATTCGTTTTCGGCATTGAGGGTATCGACGCGGGTTTGCAGAATTTGATGCTCGCTTAACAAACGCTGATTTTCGTCTTCCAAATTAAGGGCTGTGGTGGCGGTTTGGCGAGTGTCTTCGGTGTCCGCTAATAATTTGTCGTAAGCCTCTTGGACAGTTTGCAGTTGTTGCTTAAGAAGATCGTTTTCGGTTTGGAGTGCAACCGCGTTACGAGTGCCTTCCGGCATACGCGCAAGTTGAATTGCAGCGGTGGGTTTGTCGATGAGATTGCTACTGCGTGTCCATCCCTCGGCACCATCTTGGGTTTGCACAAGAGCCCAAAGCTGGCCGTCATCGCCACGGTCTTCGCGGATCAACGTCAAGCGAGTGCCGCTGACGATACCGGATTTTACCGAAGCCGCCGAATTGGTTTTATCGGCGCGCAACTGGATGTAAAAACTGTCTGATACGTAGCGATCTTGAGACTGAGCATAAAGGTGTGACGATAAAAGCACGCAACCAATACTGAGAATTAATTTTTTCACGGCGAAATCCTTATGGGAGAACTTTATCGAAAGGCTTCACCGTGACTTGAGCGTAAACGCCGCCTGTCATGTAGGGGTCGGCATCAGCCCATGCTTGAGCAGCAGCGAGAGATTCAAACTCCGCCACAACTAAACTTCCGGTAAATCCCGCATCGCCAGCGTCTTTTGCATCAATGGCAGGATGGCGTCCAGCCATTACCAGACGGCCTAAATTATTGAGTTCTTGTAGTCGTGCAAGGTGGCCGCTGCGAAGTTCTTTGCGTAGCGGTAAGCTGTTTTCTACGTCTTGGCTGATAATGGCGTATAGCATGGTGTCACCTTCAAACTGGAATTAATGTGAGCCGTCGTTGAACACTTCTTCGAGTGTCAAGCCGGTTAACTTCTTAATATTTTTAAAAATATAAAATAGAGTTCCGAATAAAATAATCATCATCGGGAGGGCGATAACTGGATAGCTGAGCGCGGTCATTTTGCCTAATTCCGCATTGAACTCTGCGGTGCCGGCGGGGCTAACCATAATTATTTTGGCTAATATGTAGTTAAGTGCTGATGATAGAAAAAAGGATCCGGCGATAAGAAGCGTTGCGTTGTGCAAAACTTTTTCGAATTGAGGGCGGCTGTTGTTTTGATCGAGTGCTTCATCAATTTTATCGATCTTTAAAATTTTATCGTTGTAGATAAACGTACGAACAAGCGGGAAGCGCGTGCGAATCGAAATCAAGGTCGCCAAACCAAAAAGACCGGGTATAGCCGCTTCTTTAATTGCAATATATTGAGGGTCGAGTTGGAGCAGGCTGATTCCACCGGTTAAGAGTACGCTGATAAAGCCTAGAATCGAAAAGAAGTTGATTTTCCGCATGTGCCAAAAATCATAAAGGCCGTATAGCAACGGAAAAGCCAGCGCGACTATTACACCATTGGTGACTCCGAGGTACTCATCGTTACTAAACTTAGACAAAATGACGGATGGAATGACAATGTTAAGTAATAGATTCGCGAGGAAGCTTTCTTTTTTTTGCGGTTGTTGAGGTTTTGCTGCTTGTTGATCTGAGTTATCGGCTAACATGTGTCATCTAACGTGAAAAGTGAATTCAGTAGGTAAACCTACGCCGGATATTGCGCCTAAGCGAGAATTATGTGATCTACGACCTCCACAGCCACACCACCTTTTCGGATGGTAAATTGACACCCGAAGCGCTCGTCGAACGAGCTAAAGAGCGAGGCGTACGCGTAGTCGCTGTGACCGATCACGATACCATAGGCGGGGTCCAAAATGCAGCAATCGCCGCACGAAAAGAGGGCCTAGGTCTAGTCACTGGGATCGAATTCTCCTGTCGCTGGAATTCGACCGTCGTCCATATTCTAGGCCTTTGTGTCGACCTTGCTTCACCGGTATTGCGGAATGCTGTAGCCACCCAAGAAGCCGCGCGTGAGGCGCGAGCGAAAACTATTAGCGATAAGCTCGCAAAACTTGGATACCCCAATTCGCTTGAGGCCGCAAAACACTTGGCGCTTGATGGCGTAGTGGCGCGCCCACATTTTGCTCAACATCTTGTAAATATCGGTGCAGCCAAAGATATGGCGGCGGCGTTTAAGCGTTTCTTGGGTACAGGTAAGCCTGCGGATGCTAAGTTTATATGGCCACCTATGGACGAGATAATTGGCTGGATTCATCAAAGTGGAGGAGTGGCTGTATTGGCGCATCCGGCTAAATACGATCTTACTCGCACAAAAATGTGTCGATTAATTGAAGATTTTGTGGCGCAGGGCGGCGAAGGAATGGAAGTGGTGAATGGTTTTCAAGACCCGCGCATCACCCAGGATCTTGCAAAGCTCTGTAGTAAGTACAACTTATTCGCCTCTTGTGGATCCGACTTTCATGTGCCCGACCTAGCGTGGCAAGAACTGGGACGGTTCGAGCCGCTTCCTCAAAGCCTCACGCCGGTATGGCAATCGCCTAAATGGCGCCAAATCGTCGATGACGAAAAAATCGCAATGTAATGTTTATTAAGGAGCAATAATGGCTCAATTCTTTCAGATTCACCCAGATAACCCCCAGGCGCGTTTAATTTCGCAGGCGGTTGAGATCATTCGCAAAGGCGGCCTTGTGGTATACCCGACGGATTCGGCCTATGCCTTAGGGTGTGGAATTGGCGAGAAGGATGCCCTCGAGCGCATCCGGACTCTTCGCAAATTAGATAAGCATCATAACTTCACCTTGGTTTGCCGAGATCTCTCCGAATTGGCGACCTATGCCCGTGTGAGCAACACTGCCTTCAGATTACTTAAAAGCCATACCCCCGGCCCCTATACCTTTATTTTAGAGGGTACTGCTGAGGTGCCTCGCCGGATGCTACACCCCAAACGTAAAACGATTGGTTTGCGCGTGCCAGATAACCCGATTGCCCTGGCGCTCTTGGAAGAGCTGGGCGAGCCGCTCATGACGAGCAGTTTAATTATGCCGGGTGACGAATACCCTTTGAGCGATCCTTACGATATTCGCGAGACCCTTGAGCATCATGTCGATCTGGTAATCGACGGCGGTTACTGCGGCCTTGAGGCGACTACAGTTGTCGATTTAACGGAGGACAGTGCTCAATTAGTCCGTCAAGGCAAAGGCGCATTTGAAGGCTTTTAGCGCGACATCAAGATGAGGTCGGCCTGGGGCTTGCGAGCTCGACCGAATATCAGTAGGAAGATACGCCTAAAGCCTCTATAATGCGGCGTTACTCTCAATTTTGGCTGATTACTGACCAGTGAATTCAACAGTTTCTGATATTACTCAAACGCTTCAAGAAGATACGTCGCTCACGCCTCTGGATAACCAGGTGGCGGACGTCGGCACAGGTGTGACTAACGCTAGCGAAACTGTTGAAACCGAGTCGGCGCCAGTGCAGGGTGAGTTACCGTTTGCCGTCGTTAACGGCGAGGCATTCACGCAAATTCCGCAGGATTTGTATATTCCCCCAGACGCGCTCGAAGTTTTCCTCGATGCGTTTGAAGGTCCGCTCGACTTACTCTTGTATTTAATTCGCCGCCAAAATATTGATATTTTGAATATCAATGTGTCGGAAATTACGTCGCAGTACATGGCCTATGTTGAATTGATGGAAGCCCATCAATTTGAACTTGCCGCCGAATATTTGGTGATGGCTGCCATGTTGGCTGAGATTAAATCTCGGATGTTATTGCCTCGATCTCAAGAGGAGAGCGAGGAAGAGGATGATCCTCGCGCGAGCTTGATACGCCGCCTTCAAGAATATGAGCGCTTTAAAAAAGCGGCTGAAGATGTCGACGCCTTGCCGCGCTTATCGCGAAATATTCACATTGCCCATGCACAGGCCCCAGATCGTAATCTCACGCGTCCTGAACCTGATGTCGAAATGCAAGAATTGTTGATCGCACTTGCCGAAGTGTTACGTCGCGCCGATATGTTCGAAAGTCATCATGTATCGCGTGAGAAACTGTCGACTCGTGAGCGTATGGCTCAGGTTCTCGACAAGTTAGCGCATAAACAATTCGTGCCATTTGTAAGCCTCTTTAAACTGGAAGAAGGCCGCTTAGGCGTTGTGGTGACTTTTCTTGCGGTAATGGAATTAATAAAAGAGTCGCTTGTTGAGATTGTACAAACAGAACCTTTTGGCCCTATTCACGTTAAAGCTAGAACACAATGACCGACGATATCGCTGAAGTAGAATTGCTCGACAAAAGTGAAGAAGACGCATCTTTATTCGGATTTGAAGAAGCGCCCGTCACGGACGCGCGCACTCGTGGAATGCCCGAACCTCAGACGGCAGTTTCGCCAGAATTACTTAAGCAAATCATTGAAGGCGCAATTTTGGCGGCAAATCAGCCATTATCGGTTAACCGCATTATTGAGCTATTCGAAGAAGAGTTTGCGCCTACCAAAGAAGCGGTGCTGGCTGCGTTGAATGAGCTTGTTGCTGCTAACGAGGGGCGCGGGTTTGAGTTAAAAGAAGTGGCGTCTGGCTGGCGTTATCAAGTGCGGGATTCCCTAGCCCCTTGGGTGAACCGCCTTTGGGACGAAAAACCGCAGCGTTATTCACGGGCGCTCTTGGAGACTTTATCGCTTATTGCATATCGTCAGCCAATCACCCGTGGTGATATTGAAGAAATTCGTGGTGTGGCGGTAAGCTCACACATCATTAAAACCCTATTAGAGCGTGATTGGATTAAGGTGGTAGGGCAGCGTGATGTTCCCGGTCGTCCAAGCCTCTATGCGACTACTCGGCAATTTCTCGACTATTTCAATTTGAAAAGTCTTGAAGAGTTGCCTTCACTTAGCGAGATTCGTGATCTTGACGAAATCGCGCCACAATTAGATTTAGCCGAGCCAGAACCTAACCTTGATCAGGCGGTGGCGCAGGCCGAAGTAAATAATTTAGAAGGTGAAGAGTCTTCTTCAGCCGAAAACGTTTCTGCTGAAGAAGACCCTATACTGGAGAATACTCTCGATAACCATCAAGCTGATGAGCATCGAGAAATGCAACCTCGCGATGAGGTTTATGACGAGTTACCAACAGAGGAAACCATTGATCGCATCTAAAGCGATTATTTTCAGTTATGACAAAGCAAAAACGTCCTGATTCATTTGAATCATCTACCAAGGCTGTGAAGCCAGTAGCCAGCAAGAACAAATCCACCGCCTCGAAAAAGGCACAAGATTCCTCTGCCGTAACTACTCGCTCACGAAATTCTAAACCCGCTGCCTCAGGCAAGCACTACGCTCAAAGTCCCGCCAAAAAAGTATCGAAGACCGGTGCAGCGGCAAAAGTCGAAACTGAAGTGGAGACTCCAGTAGGCGAAAAATTACAAAAAGTTCTTGCTCGAATGGGCATTGGCTCGCGCCGTGAAATGGAGCGCGTGATTCAAGAAGGTCGCGTTAAGGTTAACGATCAAGTTGCCAACCTGGGCGACCGCGTCACATTGGAAGACAAAATTTTTCTCGATGGTCAGCGCATCATTCAGCGGGCGGAGGTCAGTCGCCGCCGCGTTATTCTATATAACAAACCCGAAGGGGAAATTTGTTCGCGTGTTGACCCAGATGGTCGTCCTACGGTTTATGACAACCTGCCTCCAATCAAGGGGGAGCGTTGGATTTCGGTAGGTCGTTTGGACTTTAACACCAGTGGATTGCTTTTATTTACTAACGATGGTGAGTTCGCTAACAAATTAATGCACCCATCGTCAGTTATCGATCGTGAATATCTCGTGCGTATCCAGGGCGAAGTTGACGATGATATGAAAAAAGCGCTACGCGAAGGTGTCTTATTGGAAGATGGTGTTGCGCGCTTCACCGATATCGTTGATGGTGCTGGTGAAGGGCGCAATCGCTGGTTTTATTGCGTGGTAATGGAAGGGCGCAACCGTGAGGTTCGTCGCTTGTGGGAGTCGCAAGGCGTTAAAGTTAGCCGCCTTAAGCGCGTGCGTTACGCCAACATTTTTATTCCTTCTCATGTGCGTGTAGGCCAGTGGACGGAGCTCACCGAACAAGAAATCCGCGACTTGAGTCGTATCGCGGGTTACGAAGAAGAGACCACTACCAAAGTGATGAGGCCGTCTCGCGAAGAGGTTAATATGCTTCAGCGTCACGAGAAGAAATTACGTTCGTCGAGCAGTGTTCCCAAGCGTGTGAAGACAACGCTACGACGCAAGACGAAAAAACCTGAATAATTTTTGCAAGTTGTATCAGTTAAATAAAAAACCCGCTTCGGCGGGTTTTTTATTTCTACAATTCGGGCGAAGAGGTTGAATTGTCAATCGGCCACTTCGATTCGATTTCGTCCGGCATTTTTGGCGCGGTAAAGTGCTGCGTCGGCGCGATTAATAAAAGATTCACTCGAATCGGTGGCTCTTAACTCGGTAAGTCCCATGCTGGCTGTTAATTGAAATCGCTGATTTTGGTAAGCGTGATTGGTTTGGGCGATCAACTGGTTGAGACGTTTTGCGAAAACTTCTGCACCTAACATAGAAGTGTTGCCCAGCAATATTGCAAACTCCTCGCCACCGTAACGGTAAACGCTATCGGTAGAGCGGCATGCGCAGTTAATTGTGTTGGCTATTTCTTGTAGAACCTTGTCACCTTGAAAGTGACCATAAGAATCGTTAATCGACTTGAAGTGATCGATGTCCAGCATTACCAGCGTGAGAGGTTGCGAATGGCGTTGTGCGGTTTGAATGGCGCGTTCGATATGTTCATCGAATGCAGCTCTATTTCCGATGAGTGTTAGGCCATCAATGCGAGCAAGTTTTACCATACGTTGATGGGTTAACGCATTGCGAAGTGGATAAACTAAATAGCTCAAAATATTTTCGATGGTTATTAAGTCGCGATTTAACCAGCGAGAGCGGCGGCTAAATTCAATTTTTCCAAGGATCTCATCATTGATAATTAAATTGTAGTCGCGGCTATGAATTGTTTTTCGTCCGAAGAAAAGGTCGCCTTGTTTAGATGAAAATGTAATTCCGGCGATATCAATAATTGGTTGAACATGTTTGAAAAAATTATTCAGCAATTCATCCGTGTCGAGTGAGGTCTGTAAAACTTGTAATAACCGAAGATGAAGCATGGTTTCTTGCTGGGCGGCTGAGACGTTGCTTGAGCTCTCAGTTGCCTGAACGAAATTACTCTCTTGCATAGCGTGGCATACTCGATTTGGACTAGATAATAACCGGTGGCAATTGTTTGCCACTTGCTAGTACCTAAGCTAAATGTATGCCATAAGGCAAAATTCTTTATTTATCAGTGTGTTATGCTTTTTTGGGGAGGGCTTTGATTTGTGTCTTAGTCAAGGATCAGTCGTTTAGCTGGGGTAATTCGATAAACACAGTCAAGCCTCTGTCGTGATTGTTTTCGGCGAACATTACACCCTTATGCATGGATACAGTTCGCTGTGCGATGGCGAGGCCTAAGCCAAACCCGCCACTTTCACGCGCTCTTGCTTGATCGGTACGGTAAAAGGGCTCAAAAATATCGTTGATATTTTCTTCCGGAACTCCTGGCCCCTGATCGGAAATACTGATGCGATATCGGTTACTTCGCAGATTGATATCTAAATGGATACTGATTTTAGAATTTTCCGGTGTGTAGAGTAGAGCATTGCGAATTACGTTTTCGAATACCCCAACAAGCGTGCTACTGCGGGTGTTAGTTAGAGCTTCATCTAAATAAGTATTGAATTGAATAGTGACATTTTTTTTATTTGCATCGTATTGGTATTGGTCGGCAAGCGTGTGTAATAAGCTCACTAAATCAATTACATCATCGAGAGATGAGATTTCCGGTGTTTGAACGGGGATTGTTAAAATGTCGGTGATAATGCTGTTCAGATAGTCAGCAGCTGAGCGAATTTTTTCCAGTTCAGGCTGAATGGAAGCATCGGATTTTTGTTGCGCAATTGCCAGTGCAATTTGCAGGCGTGCTAAGGGTGATCGTAGCTCGTGCGAAACGTCTTTAACCAGACGCTTCTGCTCATGCATGGCCTTTTCTAGGCGAGCGGTCATCTTGTCAAAGTCTCGACCAAGCTCGGCCACTTCATCTCGCTCGCCGGCAAAACTTTCACTTACACGAACACTCAAATCGCCCTTAGCGATTTTGTGAGTAGCTTCTTGCAAGGTTCTCAAGCGCTTAGTTAAGTATCTTGCCAACACATAACAGGCGGTGCCGCTAACCAAGATAGAGATTAATAAAAACGGCCAGATGTTCCGTAAAAATAATTCGAGAATAATGTCGCGATCGGGCCCATCTTCTGTATTGGCGGCAATGGTAATCACGCGGATGATGTGGCCATCGTTTAACGTGGTGAGACGACCATAAAGACGACGGTTGCGATCCTGAACTTTTTCGAACGGATGATCAGGGGTAAGTTTCGGCGCAAGCACTAAAACGCCAGGGGGAAGGGCGCGCTTCAATAAGTCTTGGTTGTTTTGATCGATCACGTAGAGGTAACGTAATGACCATTGTGGCATCGACTGAAGGTCACGTGTGAATTGTTCGGTGTCTCGTCCAACTGCGTTACCCGCCACTTGGAAGAGCATTCGTTCCGCTGGTGACTCTTCAGTATTTTTGGTGGACTTGTAGTTGCCCTGCGGGCTGAAATCTTGCCAGTGTATGATCAAGTTTGTACCTACGATAACCGTTGTGGTGATAAGCCAAAAGGTAATAAAAATGCGTAGGTACAACTTGCTCATAATTTGCGTAATAAAGAGATTAATCGGTAGTGGTCAGCATATAGCCCGCACCGCGAACGTTGATAATTAAATCTCGCGTGGAGCCCGCTTGGGCAATTTTTTTACGGATGTTACTCACATGTACGTCGATGCTTCGGTCGTAAGGCGTTAGTTTCCGATTAAGTGCCTGTTCGGTCATTTCGTCTTTACTAATCACGGTTCCAGCGCGGCGAACTAAAATTTCTAACACGCTAAATTCCGTTCCCGTGAGTACGACTTCTTTATCGTCCCAAGTAGCTGATCGAGTGCCAAGATGTAGCGACAAACTTCCAGATGTTAATCGGTCGCTCGTTGGCGGCTGACTGGCAATTTGTTGCGAGCGACGCAAAATTGCACGAATGCGTGCAACCAATTCACGAGGATCGCAGGGTTTTGCGAGGTAGTCATCAGCACCTATCTCTAAGCCGATCACTCGATCAATGGTGTCGCCTTTGGCGGTTAACATAATGACCGGCGTCTGAATATTTTGACGAAGAGTCTTTAGTACCTCGAACCCGTTTCTGACCGGCAACATTACATCAAGCACGATCAATGCATAATCATGATCTTCACTGATGTTTACCGCGTTTTCGCCATCGTGAATCATGTCCACGATGAAACCTTCATTTGTTAAGTACTCACCCAGTAATTGTGTAAGTTCTTTATCGTCATCAATTAAAAGGATTTTTTGCATAGTCACAAGCTCAACCTAAGGTTTGCGGCAGTGTGCAGTACAGGGCCACAGGTGTCATGATTCTTGGTAAATGTTTAACCAATCTTAACAGAATTCCAGAGATACTGTGTTCACAGCGGGTTGGGAAGTTATCGTATCTGATTCGCTT
The DNA here is from genome assembly GCA_051885175.1 of Cellvibrio sp. GTDB lineage: Bacteria > Pseudomonadota > Gammaproteobacteria > Pseudomonadales > Cellvibrionaceae > Cellvibrio. The sequence goes on along the minus strand of JBJEWS010000010.1, from coordinate 154,414 downwards.
GAGCAAATTCATTTCCTTTGAGGATTGCAACATGACTAAATCGACTTCTCTTTTTAAACAACTCGGCTTAGCAAGTTTTCTGACAATATTTGCGGTTGGCGCTGCGAGTGTTAATTTGGCGGTTGCTCAGGAAGCGGTAGCACCGTCGGTCAACGCAGAAATGACGAAAGAAGGATGGGGTAAAAAAGCGCGAGGTTTCCGTGGCCTCGATCTAACTGAAGATCAGCGTGCACAATTGAAGTCGCTTAATGAAGCAGGTGCACCAGAGCGTCGGGAGCAGGCTAAGCAAGCGCGAGAGCTACGCAAAGCGCTTCGTAATGCAATTTCCGAGCAGCGACCAGAGAGCGAAATTGCAGAAATCGCCACCAAGATTGGCGCATTAGAATCGGCGAAACTATTGCGTTCTGCGCGCAGTGAGCTTCACTTGTTGAGTATCCTCACCGATGAACAAAAAGCCCAGTATGTCGCGCACAAAGCGAAACATCAGCACAAGCGTGGGTTCCATCAACATTCGCCACAGGGTCTCAAAAAGCATATGCATGCTAAGCACCGTGATGGCGCCGAGATTATTCGCTAAATTCAGATTAGGCTTTCAATAAACCACTGAAGACCAGAGCTTAGGCTCTGGTTTTTTTATCTTGCCTCGCGGGGGGAATCTTGGGAAAATCCCGCTCAATTTTTAGCAGATTGCGCATTGTAGAGGTTAATGTGGCACAAATAGGTTTGTTTTTTGGTAGCGATGAGGGCAATACCGAGCGTACCGCCTATCGAATTCAGGCGCGTCTGGGAAGCGACAATGTTGATGTAATGGATATCGCCGATGTCACTCAGTTGGATTTCGCAAATTACGACAAAATTATCCTGGGGATTCCCACTTGGGATTTTGGTCAGATTCAATCGGATTGGGAAGAGTTTTGGGACGACGTGAGCGCCGTGGATTTCACCGGTAAGCAGGTAGCCTTGTTTGGCTTAGGCGATCAATTCGGCTATGGCGACTACTTCCTTGATGCTATGGGTCTCTTGCACGACGTGGTGGTGGGGCAGGGGGCCGATATTATTGGGCACTGGTCGACCGAGGGTTATGAATATGAAGCGTCTAAAGCTGAAGTTCCAGGAGCTGGATTATTCGTTGGTTTGGCGTTAGATGAAGACCAGCAAGAGAATTTGAGTGCAGATCGCCTCAATCGCTGGTGTGAGCAGATTGTGGCGGAGTTCGGGCTTGATATCGATGTTGAGATGCTAGACGACTGATCTCCGATTCAAACTCCAATAAAAAAGGCGCTTAGCGCCTTTTTTATTGGAGTATTAGGTTTAGCAAAGAGAAATTAATTTAGGCTTCTGCAACGAACACAGCTCTAACTGGCGCTGGATGTCCTTCGACGGTTTTACTTGAATCATTAGGATCAAGAAAATCGCTAAGCGAATGAAACTTCATCCATTCTGTCGAGCGCTGCTCCTCTGTTGTAGTTTTATTGACATCAACTACCCGCGGGTTTTTAAACCCAACTTTTCTTAGCCAAGACAGCATGGTTTCGACGCTCGGTAAAAACCAAACATTATTCATCATGGCGTAACGGCCCTCTGGCACCAACACTTCGCCAAGTTTTCCGTCGATCACCAGCGTTTCGAGCACCAATTGCCCATCGCTCGTCAGTAAATCTTTGAGTTCTAGAAGATGGTCAATTGGTGATCGCCGATGGTAAAGCACTCCCATTGAAAAGACGGTATCAAAAGCTTTTAGCTTAGGCGGAAGGTCTTCTATACCCAGCGGTAATACATCAATGGGGAGATGATTGCCTGCAAAATGCTTCACCATATGAAATTGCACAATGAAGCGTGGTGATGGATCAACACCAATGACCCGTGCTGCGCCTTCACCCAGCATGCGCCAACAGTGGTAGCCGCTTCCGCAACCTATATCTAAAACGGTTTTGCCAGCTAAGGATGAGATATGGGGGATTACTCGATCCCACTTCCAGTCGGAGCGCCATTCCGTATCTATATAGGCCCCGTGAATCGTGAAGGGCCCTTTTCGCCAAGGAATTAGCGCACGCAGTTGCTCGGCGATCGCCGCTTTTTCGTCGGCGGAGGTATCACTCTCTTGACCGATGACAACCGCACTTTTTAGCTCAACAAGACTGGTGTTAACCGACGGCAAAGCCAGATAAGCATTTCGCCAGCCTGGTAAATCGCCAAAGCGTTTGTCGCAAAGCCCTTTTTCGATAAGCTCAGGAAGAGCGTCGGCCAAGGGTTTAAGTGGTGAATGTAAAAGAGCGGCTTGAAGTTCGCGATAGTGGAACACTTGAGAACTTTTTAGTGGAGCAGTAGAAGTTGATGAGTGAGTGGACACGTTTGTCTCTAAGCAATTACTTAATAGCAATGATGGATGCGAAATTAAAACACTGGAACCAGACATCGGCGCTGGTAAAACCCGCAAGTCGTAAACGCTCTTTATGGGTATTTAGTGATTCGGGGATTAAATAGTTTTCAATCGCTTGCCGTTTTTGCGCGATTTCTAAGTCGGAGTAGCCGTTACTGCGTTTAAAATTGTGGTGAAGATCAATCATCAACTGATGGTGAAGCGGTTCTTCAAATGCGATTTTCTCCGACAAGATAAGCACGCCACCGTCATTAAGACCTGCCGCAATTTTCTGTAATTGCGCTAGGCGTTCCGCAACAGGAATGAATTGAAGCGTAAAATTCAAGACTGCCATAGAGGCATTCTCGATGGAGCAGTCTTGCAGTGTTGAGTTAACAAGCTGTACTGGAATCTCGGCGGAGTCGGCGTCGATCACTTGATGGCAGCGCTCTAGCATAGCCTCTGAGCAATCAACTCCAATAATCGTACAATCGGTCGCCCGTATCTTGTGGCGCATGGCTAAGGTTGCTGCACCCAAAGAACACCCTAAATCGTAGCAATGAGTGCCGCTCTTGACATAACGCTCGGCGAGATTGCCGATCATGTTGATGATGGTAGGGTAACCTGGGACTGAGCGTTTGATCATATCGGGGAAGACGTTAACCACCTGTTGGTCAAAGGCGAATTGTTCCACTTGCTCAAGCGGGTTGGCGTAGATCTGATCCGGCGAAGAGTCGGTTGGCTTCATGACTAACCTGAATATGAAAATAAGATAACAAGCCTAGCCATATAACCATGGCGATGGGGGCTATTGTAACGGATTCGCTGTGATGACGCCCAGTATTACCAAGAGATGCACAGGCGATTCACTTGATCTTAAATAACTTTCGGTTATGGGGAACCCGTCGATGATAGTGAATTACGGCATAGGGGGCTATCATAGCGGGATGTTTCTGGGAGGTGCTAAATGTCCGCAGTGAGTTTTCACAAGCTCCATGTCCTGATCGTTGATGATTTCGAAAACTTCCGATCAACGCTTTATAAAATGCTCATGGATATCGGTATAGGTAATGTTGATTCTGCCCATAATGGGGAGGATGCATTGCGCTATTGTCGCTCTCGGACTTACGACGTCATCTTGTGTGATTACAACCTCGGCAAAGGCAAAACCGGGCAACAGGTCCTTGAGGATTTAAGAATCGGCAAAACCCTGTGCACCGACAGTCTATTTATACTGGTTTCGGCTGAGACAAGTCGCAGTATCGTGATGGCAGCCTACGACTTTGAGCCAGATGCTTATCTCACCAAACCGATTACCACTAAAGTGTTGGAGCAGCGCCTAGTTCGTTTGTTAGCGCAGCGCAATGCACTCTTGCCTATTCATAAGGCGATTAAATCTAAAGATTTGGTCGAGGCCGAGAAACTCTGTTTGGCTGAAATCGCCAAGGGCAGCCGTTATGCCGTCGCCTGTCAGAAGCTGCTTGGCAATATGTATATTGAATACAACCAGCTGGCGAAAGGCGAAGAGCTGTTTATGGACGTGCTGGCGGTGCGTGAGTTGGAATGGGCTCAGCTGGGTATGGCGAAAATAAGGTTGCGCCAGCACGATTACATGGGGGCACAAAAGTGGGTGTCGGATGTGATTCAAGCGAATCACCTGAGCATGAAAGCCTACGACCTTCAGGTCGAAATTTACAAAGCCTTAGGCCAAAAGAAATCCTGGCAAGAGACGCTCCAACAAGCGGTTGAATTGTCACCTCTAGCGATCTTGCGGCAACAAGCACTGGGGGCGATCGCTAAAGAAAATCGTGATTTCAAAGTTGCCTGTAATGCCTTTAAGCAGGCGGTAAAAATTGGCGAAAACTCCAGTTACGACCAAGCCGAGATTCACACTCAGTTCTCCCAAGCCGTTATCGAGCTTTACTCTTTCGATAAGGAAGCGGCCAAGCCCTACATGCGCGATGCTCTCAAAAGCGTTTTAAATGTTGAGAATAAGTTTGCATCCAATGCGAATGAAGTCTTGCAGGCGAATTTTTTGGCCAGTCAGCTTTACGCCTGTGCGGGTGATGATGCGCGCGCTAAGAATCAGTTTGAAATGGGGCGCAAGCGACTCGCCGCTAATTCAGACAAAAACATCAACGTAGAGATCGAAATGATCCGCGCGATGCAGCGGCTCGGAAAAACAGATGAGGCCAAAAAGGTGCTCTTTGAATTGTCGCTCAAGTACCAGAATGATGAAGCATCTCTTGAGCTGTTGGATGCGATCCAAGACGAACCCCAAAGTCAAAAGAACAAGCGAATGGTGGCGGAAATCAATAAGAAAGGGATTTCCATCTATAACGAGAAAAACTATCACCTTGCAGCGCAAGCCTTCCAGAGCGCACTTAAAACCTTGCCACATCATATCGGGCTTAGGCTCAACTGTGCTCAGGCGCTACTCGATGAGTTAAAACAGAGTTATGACAAGGTGACCTGCGATTTGCTCTGGGAAATGTTAAGCAAAGTGGAAGACCTAATTACTAATCGTCATGAACAGTTTCCTCGCTATCGTCAGCTTCGCGAAGGTTTCGAAAACCTTTTGCGCGAGAAAGAGAAACAGCATTAATGCGAGATAAGAAAATGAGCACACCAGAAATATTTAATGAAACTGTTGCCAAGGATAGCTTAGTCAAAACGAGTTCTGATCAAGTCCACAGCAAAATGGACTTCTCAGCCGCGCTTGCCTCGAGTGTGCACGACATGAAAAATTCGTTGGGCATGCTGCTTAATACAGTCTCGGAAATGGTTGAAAAAATTCCACCGCAGACCGCGGAGCATCGACAATATTATTCTGTGTTGGAGTATGAGGCAGCGCGAATCAACAACGAGCTTATCCAGCTGTTGTCGCTTTACCGTATGGACGAACAACGGTTGCTGTTTGTGGTCGAGGAAAATTTTGTTCAAGACACATTAGAAGATCAATTTGCTCGCAACGAGTTACTCTTTAATACCAAAGGGCTTGATGTCACTATCGATTGTGATCCAGATCTTGTGTGGTATTACGATTCCGAAATGGTATCGGGGATTCTCAATAACCTTTTTCTGAATTGCGCTCGTTACTCGAAGGGTAAAGTGCTCATCAGTGCGCGGTTGGAGCGGGGTTATTTAGTCCTGCGAGTAGAAGATGATGGGGAAGGGTATCCGAACGCTATGCTTCGCGATGCTGCCTCACCCATGGGGGTGTCTTTCTCTTCCGGCAGCACTCGACTCGGTCTGGTATTCGCGCGGCGTGTCTTACACATGCACAAAGTTCGAGATAGGCATGGATTTCTCAAGCTTAATAATGGTGGAACCTTAGGTGGGGGTGTTGCTGAGTTATATCTACCTTAGACCATCATGCTTTTGGATTTGATAAATCCACTCAAGAATATCCGATCAAGGTCGATAAGGTTAAAGATTGAGCGCTTTTGCCGCCTGGTGTCACAGGATTAACGTCAATGTCGCGCTGCCCCTATTATTCTGCCTATCGCGAGGTTGTTATGGATTTATCAAACATTAATCACGCTGTGGTTCGATCCACTTTCAAACCTCAAGTGCAATCGTTGACTAAGCCTACTATGCAGCACTCGGGTGCGGAAAAGAGCGAGAACTATTTAGAACGGCGCGAGACTTCGTTAAAAACACTTGAACGTCTGGTTGCTCAAGCCTACGAGCAATTGTCGATGGGAGGGAAGGACTACCTTCAATCGATTAATCACAAGAATGCAGTAGCAGCTTACGATGCTGTGGAGCCGATGACCGCTGACAAGGTTGCCGGAAATATTTTAGGATTTATTGAACGACGATTGATGCTCGATGTTGCAGATGGCGCGACTCCAGATCAATTACAGTCTCGCTTAGAGGCAGGATTGCGTGGATTTGAGTTAGGCTATGGACAAGCCAAAGAGCAACTAGAGGCGCTGGCGATGCTCTCGCCCGAGATTTCCTCGGACATCCAATCCACCTACGATTTAGTATTAAAAGGCTTGGATGATTTGCGTGATCGGTTTTTAAAACCTGATGAGGTTACGAATGAAATCATTTAATTGTGGCGAGTGTTGAGGATGCAGAATCTCATGTTGTTGGGAACTTCTGGCTGCCATCTTTGCGATCTTGCGGAAGAGGTGCTTTACCGAGTTCAATCCTTGCATCCTTTTAGATTTATCCACGCGGACATCATTGATCGCGATGACTGGATAGAAAATTATGCCGAAAAAATCCCAGTGTTATTGAATGGCCAAGGGCCAGCATTATGCTGGCCTTTTGATGATGAAGCAGTTATTGCCTATCTGAAGAACTTAAACGCTTAGCGAATCTAACCCATCTAGGTGACCAAGAGCGCGTACTAAAGATGTTTAGACACGCTCTCCATAATTTCGTTAACCCAACGAATCGCTTGAATGTAATCCTCAGTCACTATGGTTGGTGTGAGCGCAAATTTTTCCAAACTCTTCCAATCGATATTACTCCAGTCCCCATACTCATGGCATTTCACTAATTTTAATATCGTGCCTTCTGGATTATCAGCGCCTAAGAGTGCGTCTTTTAGCGAGGGCTGAATGGCAAGGCTGTCGACAATATCATTCTTATGCATATCTAAAAAGGCATCCAGCGTCGACAACAATCCTACAGTGAAAAAACCATCGACACGAATTTTGTCTAGCTCAGAGTTTTGGGCAATGCGTGCACCTAGCAATTCGCAGGTGCGGGCGCGAGTAAGCGCCATAATGCTTAGCTCTTGGGGCTTACCTCCAAGATTCGTTAACGCGAGAAGATTAATCCATGTGCGTAGACGATTGATACCCAAAAGAAGAATGGCTTGACGTAGCGAATCCACTTCTCGTTCAAGGCTCATTGCGGCGGAATTAATGAGTTTGAGGAGCTTATAGCTGAGAATTGTATCGCTCGCGATTAAAAGCTCAATCTTATCGACCGGTGCATTTGGATCGTGGAGAATTGACAATAACTGTAAAAGTGCTTGGCGATTTTCCGAAAGCTTCTTGCCGTGTACGACTTCTGGCCGAGATAAGAAGTAGCCTTGAAAGTAGTGAAAACCCAAGGCTTTACAATGTTCGAACATTTCGTAACTCTCGATTTTTTCGGCAAGTAACTCGATACCGTACTGTGAGAGTTCGTCTACATGGTGTTTCAATTCATCGTTGGAAAGTGCAAGGACATCTAACTTGATGATATCAGCATAGGCGATAAGACACTCGGTTTCTTCATTAAGAACAAAATCGTCAAGTGCAATGATGTAGCCTTGTTGACGAAGGACTTTTAGCGAATGAAGCATGGAAGAGTCTATTTTTTGTCCTTCCAGCACTTCGATAACCAATTGCTGTTGAGGAAAAGCTAAAGGCTCTTTGAGTAAACGCTTTGAAAAATTAATGAAAGCATAATTTCTGCCGACAACCTCTTGCATGGGTAGCTCAGTAAAGGCATTTAACAATACTTCGCTCGTAGCGGCATCTTGGCCAGAAGCCGAAGAGAGATCAAAAGTCGGGTTTCGATTTAAAAGTTCGTAACCAATCACTTCTAATTTTTGATTGAAAATGGGTTGGCGAGCTAATAATGGAACGCAAGACATGGCATAAATGGCCTTATAAAATTGAGTTTTTCATGTCGTCACCGTGTAGACAGACGCTCAATATAATGTAATTGTCGGCGTGTTTATAGGTCTACTGTCAATAATCAGATTGGTGCTCTTTATGACGGGTATTTTAAGTAGTGTGGATCAGCGGACGCGTCTAGTTGGTGAAAACCGATTGGAACTTTTGCTGTTCCGCTTAAATGGCCGACAACTTTTCGCGATTAACGTTTTTAAAGTTCAAGAGGTGGTGAAGCTGCCTCAACTGAACCAATTGCCCAGCAGCCATTCTTCTATTCGAGGTGTTGTTCATCTGCGTGGAAGAACGCTCCCCGTAATTGATCTTGGTCCTGCAATTGGATTAAACAAACTTAGGGATCTTGATGGCGCTAACCTCATAGTGGCTGAATATAATCGATCGGTTCAGGCATTTTTAATCGGTCCTGTTGATCGAATTGTTAATCTCAATTGGGAAGATATATTGCCACCACCTAAAGAGATGGGGCGAAATCATTTTTTAACAGCGATCACGCGTGTTAACAATGAAATTGTCGAAATTCTCGATGTTGAACGGATATTGGCTGAGGTTATTCCTCATAACGTTTCAGTTTCTGAAAACATTATGGAGTCGCCATTAATCGAGAAAGCTCGTGCCGCTAGTTTAAAATTGTTGCTCGCAGAAGACTCCTATACCGCCGCCAACCAAATCTCCGAGATCGTGAATCAACTGGGCGTTGAGGTTATTTGTGTTCAAGACGGTTTACAGGCGTGGCAACTTATTTCCGGTTGGATCAGTGAAGGCAAAAATATCCATGATGAGATTATCATGCTAATCACTGATGCCGAGATGCCCGAAATGGATGGTTATAGTCTTACGACGGAGCTTCGCAAAATGCCCGAAGCAGCAGATCTTTTTATCGCAATGCATACATCGCTTAGTGGAAGTTTTAACCGAGCGATGGTGGAGCAGGTGGGATGCGATGCTTGGCTATCAAAATTTCAAGTTGATGAGCTAGCATCGCTTATCTTAAAACGAGTTGAGAATTATTTTTCGGCGTAGCAAAGTCATCGGTGATGACTTTGCTACAATTTTTGTTTCCTTTCGCTATCTGTAAGGAATACAGGTGTCTCACCTAAACGGTATGAGTAGATAATCGAGAAGGCGACAATATTCTGCACATATCCGCGAGTTTCTCTGAAAGGAATTGTCTCGATCCAAACATCGGCTGGAAGGCTTTTGTCGGGCGAAAACCATTGATTCACACGATTTGGTCCGGCGTTATAAGCGGCTGCCGTTAATAGTCGGTTGTGGTTAAACCTGTCCATCATTTGTTTTAGAAAGTGTGAGCCTAACGCAATATTTTTTGCGGGATTGATTAGGTCGCTGGGCTGGTAGGCAACTTTATTTCGCTTTGCGGTTTCTGCTGCTGTAGCCGGCATGAGTTGCATTAGTCCAGTTGCACCAACCGGTGAGCGTGCATCAGGAATAAACGCACTTTCTTGTCGAATAATGGAATAAATAAATACGGGATCGAGTTGTGTTTGTTTCGCATTTCTGGTCACTATGTCGCGGTACTCGATGGGAAAGCGAACTGTTAAATCGTCCCAATAGTTGGCTTGAATCATCGATTGGATGCCTTGTCGGTACCACTGCCAGCTCTCTGCTAATCTTCCAGCAATTTTTCGCTGGTCTTGATTTAACGTCCGAAGAGCGTGACTCCATTCGCGATTGGCTGAGGTTGAGTCTTCTAATAAATAGAACTCTCTCGCTCGTTTAACGCTCCCATGATTAGCCACCTCTAATAGTGCATCTTTTGTAAAAGTGGCGGGCTTATCTTGTAGGGAAAAATTTGTTTTAAGTTTGTCGGCAGCGGCGAAACCGTAAAAACTACGAGTCGTTTTGAGCGAATGATAAATGTCGTCGGCACTTTGGTTGTTATGAGTTTTAATTTTTAACTCTTCCATTGCGCGTGCTCGCCAATATTGCCAGCGTTCATGCGTTTGCACTTCAGATGGTAAATAAGCGAGCCACTCGTAAAAAGTCTCAAAGTCGAGTTGGCGCAAACGCTCGCGAAGTATCCACTCGATAAGATCTGCATCCCGAATATCTTCGTGGGCAATGGCAAGCGCGCGGGCGCCAGCATCATTTTTTTGGAACAAATAGCGAATCGCGATATTTTTATTGATGCGCTTTTTTTCGTCAGGAGCAAAGTTAGGCGATGACTCATATTTTTTCCAAGTCGCTAAGGCTTCTGAAGCATCAATTCTTGCTAAACGATCGATTGCGGTGGCAAGCGCGTCTCGCTCAAAGTCATGCTGCGTGGGCCATTGCGCTGATTTAATAGAGCGTGGGTTTGAGTAGGATGCTTGTACTCTTGTCGCTGCTGTTTGGTAGCGCGAAGGCAGCTGCTTCTTTAAATAGTTAGCAAGCGTTTTTTCTTGTCGAGCGCTCACTTTTAAAAAACGCTCCCAAGTGAGCTCGTGGGTTTGCCCTCCAGCTTTCCTCCACAGGGCGAATAGTGGATCACAGACTTTGATTTGGCTTCTATCAACGTTCCACAGTGGGGCGACTTCTTTGAGTGCAGACTCGTCGCCATCAATTAATTTTGCATGCAGATAATTACAGCGATATTCAGTTTCGGTAATTGATGGGATGTAATAGCGTAGATAATCCTTCCAACGCTTTTTCTCGGCTAATTGAGCAAGCACCCGATAGCGTAAACGGATGCCGGGTACAGTATCACCATATTGTTCGAGAAATGCGTCTATCTCTTTCATGGGTAAACTAGGAATACGCGGCGCCAGCTCGTTAAAATCGAGATAGATCGATAAAGGGTATTCGCGTAATTCACGCTTGAGTTGATTATATTTTTGAGAATCACCCATTGCCCAAGCTCGCTGAGCTTGTTGGTACAGTGCTCGTTGTTCAGAAAATTGATCGGGAAGGACTGGTACACTGGAAATGATCGGTGCGTGGGTGGGGCTTTGTCCAAACGCATAAGAGGCTAGGCTGAGAGTAATGGCAGCCACAGCGGCGAAACGGTTAATCCTATTAAATAACATCTTCCAACCTCAAATCGGTAATTCTCTTGGTCGGCTACCCTCCATAGGCTATGATTCCTTCCTTTTAAGGATTGCGACGACCAAACAGGACCTGCTCTGCAGGTGCTCGATATTCATTGAGAATATCAGTCAGGCTGTGGACTCGCTAGTATCTTCTTATGCTTTATTTGGTTGCGACGATTCTTTGATATGTCATTGATTAAAATTGAAAAAGCCCAGCTCTCCTACGGGTTGCAAGTCATTCTTGATAATGTTGAGTTCACCATTGAACGCGGTCAGCGCTTATGTCTAATTGGGCGCAACGGAACCGGCAAATCCACCTTAATGAAAGTGATCGCAGGTGAAGTTGATCTCGATAAGGGTGAAATTATTCGTCAAGGTGGAATCAAAATCGCCCGCCTCGAACAAGATTTGCCGGAGCCGGATGACCAGCTCGTATTTGATGTTGTCGCCAAAGGTTTTGGTGATACTGGTGATTTGTTGCGCGACTATCGCCAGCTCGCCGAAAAATCAGATTTAACCGATGCTGAAATCAACCGTCTCCATCAGTTACAGCAAGCGATTGAAAGTCAAGATGGTTGGTCTCTTCAGCAAAAAGTTGAAGAAATTATTTCTCGACTGCAACTGCCATCACATAAATACATGAGTGAGTTATCAGGTGGTTGGCGTCGGCGTGTAGCGCTCGCGAAAGCCTTGGTCATCGATCCCGATGTGCTTATGTTAGATGAGCCAACGAACCATCTTGATATTGCGGCTATCGAATGGCTCGAAAAGCAATTATTAGCGTTCAATGGCGCCATCGTGTTTATCACTCACGACCGTTCGCTTTTGCAGAATTTGGCTACGCATATTGCAGAGTTAGATCGTGGTCATCTGCGCTACTGGGAAGGTAGTTACGAGAGCTTTCTAACATTCCGTGAGCAGATGCTGGCGGATGAAGCGCGCCATAACGAACTATTTGACAAAAAGCTTGCTCAAGAGGAAGTTTGGATTCGACAAGGTATTAAAGCCAGAAGAACTCGTAATGAGGGGCGCGTTCGCGCACTCAAAGCACTGCGCGAGACCCGTAGTGAGCGTCGAGAGCTTGTAGGCAAAGCGACTTTTAGCTTGAGTGCTGGCGAAAACTCGGGAAAGCTTGTGGCTGAGCTTACCGATGTCAATTATCAATTCCCCGATAAAGTCATTGTTAAAAACTTCTCGACCACCATAATGCGTGGAGACAGAATTGGGTTTGTAGGCGCAAACGGCGCAGGTAAGTCGACGCTTTTAAAATTAATTCTCGGCGAAATTGAACCTCAATCAGGTACCATCAAACGTGGCACCAATTTGCAGGTGGCTTATTTCGACCAACTTCGCGATCAGTTAGATTTAGATAAAAACGCCGTCGATAACATTGCTGAAGGTCGAGAATTTATTGAGATCGGCGGTAAGAATAAGCACATCTATTCGTACCTTAGTGACTTTCTGTTTAGCGGTGAACGGGCTCGTACTCCGCTGCGGGCGCTCTCGGGCGGTGAACGAAATCGTGTGCTTTTGGCCAAGTTATTCAGCAAATCTGCCAATTTATTGGTGCTCGATGAGCCCACTAATGATCTCGACGTCGAAACCTTAGAGCTTCTTGAGGAAATTCTCACCGATTACCCAGGCACGGTGTTATTAGTTAGCCATGACAGGGCCTTTTTGAATAACTTGGTGGGCAGTGTCATTGCTTTTGAGGGTCAGGGTCAGGTACTTGAGTATGTCGGTGGCTATGACGATTGGCTTCGCCAAGGCGGTCGCTGGACGGTCGATGAGCCGGCTCATAAAGAGCCTCTTAACTCAGTGAAAGAAATAAAAGAAGAGACTCCAAATCTACCTAAGGCTACAGCGCCCAAACCCAAAAAACTCAGCTATAAGCTGCAAAAAGAGTTTGATGAATTGCCGCAAAAAATCGAACGCCTTGAGGCAGAAGTCGAGCAGCTTAATGCGCAAACTTCGGCGCCCGACTTTTATCAAAAACCCAAAGATGAGCTGGATAGTGTCTTGGGAGAGCTTGCCGCTAAACAACAAGAGCTAGAAGAATGTTTTGATCGATGGGCAGAGCTGGAAGACATGCAGCAGGCTTAGCCTGCTGCGATATCAAGGTCAGGGCCACTGTTTTTTTTGTCGTGATTGTCGCCGGGTTTTCGGATAAGAATAGCCATGACATCACAACAGCTACCGTGTAGAACACTGTTTGAAGTTGAACCTAACAGCAGCGCTAAACCTTTTCGACCTCTAGTGCCAACCACGATCAAATCAGCTGCCGTTTGCTCTGCAAGATACTGAAGCTCACTCGCTGGTTGCCCAACTAAGACGTGAGTCTGACGTATGGGATAGCCGCAGTTTTGCGCTAGCTCTTGCAGCATTGTCTCGGCACGGTGAATTTGTTGTTCTTGAACGGCTGATAAGTCCACCGGTAAATCGCCACCGTAGGCGAATGACATAGGTTCTATCGCATGGGCGATCGATAAGGTCGCTTTAGAAGCGGCGGCGAGGGCGACAGCTTTTTGAAGGACATAATTGCAGTTTTCGGCCAAGTCGAGCCCAACGATGATGTGTTTGTAAAAACTATCGAGGTTTTGCATTAGTATTCTCCGCGATCGTAGTTTTAAGGCGCTCTAATAGCATAGTCATTGTTCTGTTGCTATAACCTATGTTGACACCGTCTCAATGATATAAGTAGGAATTCCTGTGACAATTGTTCAAATATTATTAGCAATCATGGTGGTCTCACTCATTGTAGGACCAATTATGGCGATGCGACCCAATCCAGATCAAAAACGCAAAGAGCGAATTCGCATGGCAGCACGTAGCATGGGATTAAGCTTTCGCATCACACGACTGCCTAAGTTACCCACAGAAACGACCGAAGGCGAAACAATTTCGTGTTACTTTATCGAGCCTAATCCAAGCCAGTTGTTACAGCCTGAATGGACTTTACGCCGAACGGATTATCCTCACGAATCGAACTTTTATGCTGAGTGGGATTGGAGTAGCTCAGTTAGGCCGTCGCCCGCCGTGCAAGAGTATTTACGAGGATTGATGATATCGCTACCGCGCGACCTTAAAGCGATTGGGGCAGGACCGAGCGGCACGTCCGTCTACTGGCAAGAAAAAGGTGACGAAGCTGTATTGGCCGATATTTTGGATATGTTGCGACGAATTTCTGCCCTGGAAGACAAAAAAAACGATGAGGATTAATCTTCTTCAGCCTCTTCCGTCTCGGCCACTTGCTCCTGATATTTAAATTCGTCACTCAGCTTAGCGCGATCACCGTCAATAATTTCACTGATCTCTTTAATAATTTTGACCCGTCTCGGGTCGGGATGAAGCGATTCCATCAGGAGTTGCTGCGCTTTACGGAAAAAGGCGAGCGCTGAGAAGCGGTCACTAATGACGAGGGCGCGTTCACCTTGAGCAACAAACGACATCACAGAAACCATAAGTGCGGCCCAACGCAATTCGCTTAGAAAACTTTCCAATTCGGCGACGGTAATTTTATTTTTACTCGCGAGAACCGGCAGAAACTCCATTGCTGCTTTGAGTTGTAATTGAGTGCGGGCGATTTGGGCATCGCTGTCACGGGCATAGCGGCTAAAGCGCGGTTTAATTTTTTCTTGCCATTGAGTCTGACGCTCTTTGGCAAGATTCAGCGCAAGGGTCGTCGACTCAACGGGCGCCTCGGGTAGCGATAGGATTTCTTCAAGCTGCTCAATCAGGTGCTCGTTAATGGCTAAAATGATTTTATCGTTAGGGATAGTCTCGATTAAGGTACTGAGTAGATCTTGAATTTCTTCGCTGTAATTTTGTAGTCGGCGAAGTTTTAATCGCTCGTGTCGATTTTTTTGATCGAGTTTATCGAGCCAGCTCAAACCAATAAGTGCGCCAATGACCACGAGGCTGAGAAAAATGATGAGAAACATGAGCCTCCTCTAAGTTCATCGTAAGATGGCTTTATTTCACACACCTTTATTTAGGTTCTTGAGAAAAGTAAATGCTATTGTAAATCAAGGTGTTAACGTGCGTAGATAACTGCCATAGATTGCAGAGTTCTCATGCTTGTGGCATATAATTTAGCCTATAGCAAAGTTTCAATCCTGCCAAGCCTAGCGGTGGATGTGTAAAAAAGTTACTTGACCCTTGACACTTATCCACTTATATATGCGCACCTTTCATAAACGAAAGTGCTGAATCCGTCCGACTTTGTTGTTGATTAAGAATATCAGTGCTAAACGTAAGAACTATTCATCTCTTACTTCTATCTATATTGACGAGAGTCTTTTATTTGCCATGGGTAAATCCTTAGTTATTGTAGAGTCGCCGGCCAAAGCCAAAACGATCAATAAATATTTAGGTGGCGACTACATCGTAAAGTCGAGTATCGGCCACATTCGTGATTTGCCAACTAGCGGTAGCACCAAGCCGGTCGACGCTAAAGAGCGCGCCAAACAGGCGGCTGCTACCCGTAAGATGAGTGCAGAAGAAAAAGCAGCTCATAAAGCGCAAAAGAGCAAGTCGCAACTGATCGCGCGTATGGGAATTGACCCTGATAACAACTGGGAAGCTCACTACGAGATTCTGCCCGGTAAAGAAAAAGTGGTTGATGAGCTTCGCAAGCTCGCGGACAAAGCCGATACCATTTATCTCGCAACCGACTTGGATAGAGAGGGAGAGGCGATTGCTTGGCATCTTCGCGAAGCAATCGGTGGAGATGAGTCTCGCTATCGCCGTGTAGTATTCAATGAAATTACCAAATCAGCGATTCAAAACGCGTTTAAGAATCCGGGGCCGATTGACCAAAACCGTGTAGACGCGCAACAAGCGCGTCGTTTTCTCGATCGTGTTGTGGGCTATATGGTCTCTCCTTTGTTGTGGGAGAAAGTGGCTCGCGGCCTATCCGCTGGACGGGTTCAGTCAGTTGCGGTCAAATTGGTGGTCGAGAGAGAACGTGAAATTCGCGCTTTCATTCCTGAAGAATATTGGACGTTGCATGCTGATTTAACGGCGAACCAAACACCGGTACGTTTTGAAGTGCGCAAAGACGGTGATGAAGCATTTAAGCCGGTCACTGAGGCTCAAACCTTGGCCGCGGTGAAGCGTCTTGAGCCTGCCCAATATAAAGTGGTTGCTCGCGAGGATAAACCCACGCAGTCCAAACCAAGCGCGCCTTTTATTACGTCGACTTTGCAACAGGCAGCAAGTACCCGTTTAGGATTCGGCGTGAAGAAAACAATGATGTTGGCGCAGCGCCTCTACGAGGCCGGTTACATCACCTATATGCGTACCGACTCAACGAATTTAAGCGCCGACGCCGTAAGTATGGTTCGTGATTATATTCTTGATACCTTTGGTAAGCGTTATCTGCCTGAGTCACCCGCTGTATATTCCAGTAAGGAAGGCGCTCAAGAGGCGCACGAAGCAATTCGTCCGTCTAACGTTAGTGTCACTCAGTTATCTGGGATGGAGCGCGATGCCGAACGTCTTTACACGCTGATTTGGCAACAATTCGTGGCTTGCCAGATGACCCCAGCTGAATACACCAGCACTAGTGTGACAGTGCAGGCGGAAAAGTTTGAACTCAAAACTCGCGGGCGCGTGATTCGCTTCGATGGCTACACGAAAGTTCAGCCGCAAATTGCTAAAAAAGATGAAGACGTTGTATTGCCAGATGTAAAAGTGGGCGACGTATTGCCGTTAATTGCTTTGAATCCAGAGCAACACTTTACGAAGCCGCCCGCGCGCTTTACGGAAGCTAGCCTTGTAAAAGAGTTGGAGAAACGTGCGATTGGTCGACCATCGACCTATGCTGCGATTATTTCGACCATTCAAGACCGTGGCTACGTTAGGCAAGAGAATCGCCGCTTTTACGCTGAGAAAATGGGCGATATCGTCACTGAGCGTTTATCGGAGTCATTCGACGATTTGATGGACTACGGCTTTACTGCGCATATGGAAGAAGCATTAGACGTAGTTGCGCAGGGTGGTCGCAACTGGCGAGATCTTCTTAACGAGTTCTACAAAGGGTTTGTGCAGAAGTTGCAGCAAGCCTCTAGTGCCGAAAATGGCATGCGCGAAAACTCACCTACTGATACGGATATAGCCTGTGCTCAGTGTGGACGACATATGCAAATTCGCACGGGTAGTACCGGAGTGTTTTTAGGTTGTTCAGGTTATGCTTTGCCCCCTAAAGAGCGCTGCAAACATACAATGAATCTCGTTTCCGGTGATGAAGCCGTTGATACCGCTGACGAAGATGCAGAGACTCGCCAATTGCGTGCGAAGCATCGCTGCAAAATTTGTAATTCGGCGATGGATTCTTACTTACTGGACGAGGCTCGAAAGTTACATATTTGTGGCAATAACCCTGACTGTGCAGGCTATGAAATCGAATCGGGTAGTTTCCGTATAAAAGGTTATGAAGGTCCGACCATTGAGTGCGATAAGTGCTCGAGTGAAATGCAGTTAAAAACGGGTCGATTTGGAAAGTATTTTGGCTGTACTAATGCCGAATGCAAAAATACTCGTAAATTACTGAAGAGTGGTGAGGCAGCCCCTCCAAAAGTTGAGCCTATTGCAATGCCCGAGTTGCGCTGTGAGAAAGTCGATGATCACTATGTTCTGCGCGACGGTGCAGCCGGACTTTTCTTAGCGGCAAGCCAGTTCCCTAAGAATCGTGAAACTCGTGCACCTCTGGTGGCTGAATTGCTTCCTTACAAAAATCAAATTGATCACAAGTACGCATTTTTGTTGGAAGCTCCCATCAAAGACCCTGAGGGTAATCTCGCGATTATCCGATTCAGTCGTAAAACAAAAGAGCAATACGTGCAAACCGAAGTTAATGGTAAAGCGACTGGCTGGAAGGCACATTACGTTAACGGTAAGTGGGTTGTTAATAAATAATTAATCAAGGCCGGTTAAACCGGCCTTTTTTTATGGTGAATTATGAGTGCGTCGCATCTAGTTCGAGTTAATCGCGCCTTGAGAGCAGCTGAGCTATTGCTCAATGATTTAATAGCAGTTTCGCCAAAGATGAGGTGTGTGCTAGTTGAGTCTGGAATTCTTCAGTTAGATTTGGCGCTTAATTTATATGCCCGTGAGCTAGCTCAGAATTTAGGGCTGCCCAATATCTCTGGGATTGAGAGCATGGAGCACCTAGCAAAGCGAATGGCGGCAGCTCACAAATGCTCACAGGAGGTTGAAGAGCTTTTGCGATTGATGAGTGGCGGTTCATTGGCGCTTAATAATTTGAAACTTACGATTTTTGCACTAAAGAGTTCGTCAGAGACAGATCGCTTTCAAAAATCGTTAGTACCGGTAGAGCCAACAGTTGATGCTGGGCTCATCCCAGTCCACCTGGTTGATGGTGAGATCAGAAAAGAACCGGATTTTGATGTGATTTTAATCAGAAAAGCTGTAGAGGAGTTGAAAGAAATAATTTTTCGACAAAGAATGACAACTAATGAATTTTAAGTGTTGCAGTGTCTAAATGACTGTGGCATTATTTGCACCCTCGAAGCACAGAGGCAAAAGATTTTTGTAAAACACCATAAGAATCAACGCTTTATAAGTGCATCATCCTAATGCTTCGGCATATGCGGACGTGGTGAAATTGGTAGACACACCAGGTTTAGGTTCTGGCGCCGCGAGGTGTGAGAGTTCGAGTCTCTCCGTCCGCACCATTATTCCAAAGACACAGGCTTACGCCTGTGTTTTTTTATTGATCGAGATATCTCATCTGTAATTTCACGAGGCACATATGCAGGTTTCACTTGAAACGACTTCCGGATTGGAACGCCGCCTGACTGTTGGCGTACCTGCTGAGCAAGTAGAAAATGAAATTGAAAAGCGTTTACAACAAGCGGCTCGTACTGTAAGTATCAAAGGCTTCCGTAAAGGTAAAGTGCCACTGTCAGTTGTTAAGCAACGTTTCGGTGCAGGTGTGCGTCAGGAAGTTGTTGGTGAGGTGATTAGTCGTTCTTTCTATGAAGCGGCAGTAAAAGAAAATGTTAAACCTGCTGGTCAGCCAAGTATTGAACCTAAGCAATTGGCAGCGGGTAAAGATTTAGAATACGTTGCGACTTTTGAGGTTTACCCAACTGTTGAGTTGAGTGATCTTAGTGCTTTTGAAATCAAGCGTGCTAAAGCTGAAGTTACCGAAGCGGATATCGACAACATGATTTCCGTATTGCGCAAGCATCAAGCGACTTGGAAA
The DNA here is from genome assembly GCA_051885175.1 of Cellvibrio sp. GTDB lineage: Bacteria > Pseudomonadota > Gammaproteobacteria > Pseudomonadales > Cellvibrionaceae > Cellvibrio. Next base: position 135,154 of record JBJEWS010000010.1, on the reverse strand, counting down.
GCTGTTGATCGCGCAGCGCAAAATGATGATCAGGTTAATATCAACTTCGTTGGTACAAAAGACGGTGTTGAGTTTGCTGGCGGCAAAGCAGATAACCAGAACTTAGTACTTGGCTCTGGCTCTATGATTCCAGGGTTTGAAGAAGGTATCCTGGGATTAAAAGCAGGTGAGCAAAAAACAATCGAGGTTACCTTCCCTGAAGATTATCAGTCTGAAGAATTAAAAGGTGCCAAAGCTGAGTTCGCCATTACCGTTAATTCAGTTTCCGAGCCTGAACTTCCAGAACTTAACGAAGAATTTTTCAAAAAATTCGGTGTTGAGCAGGGTGGTCTTGAGCAGTTCCGTAAAGATGTAGCTGCAAACATGGCGCGCGAACTAAATAACGCACTAAAGGCTAAAGTTAAACTGCAAGTTATGGATGCGCTTTTGGCATCACACAGCGTTGAGGTGCCTAAGGCGTTGGTAGCTAACGAAATCGAAGTGCTTCGTAATCAAATGATGCAGCGTTTCGGTGGTCAGCGCCAAAACTTCGATATCAAGTCATTGTTGCCTGACACTATGTTTGAAGAAGAAGCAAAGCGTCGTGTTTCTCTTGGCTTAATTGTTGGTGAAATTGTTAAAACCGCTCAGCTCAAGCCTGAGGTAGAGCGTGTTAATGCGCTAATTGCTGAAATTGCATCGACTTATCAAGAGCCAGAAGAAGTCATTCAGTACTACAAAAGCAATCGTGAACTGATGGCGGGTGTTGAGTCGGCCGCTCTGGAGGATCAGGTTGTTGATCATATTCTTGCGGCGGCTAAAGTTTCTGATGAAGAAACAAGCTACGAAGAAGTTATGAAAACTCGCGCTCAAGCGTAATTGTTTAAAAAAACCGCAAGGTCATCACCTTGCGGTTTTTTCCTTTCTAGTCTCCCGCAAAAAGTCTTCAATTCACTGGTAATCATGCTCGGCACGCGTTAAGCTCTTTGTAAATTATCTTTTGTTATGGTCTGAAGCTGGCTGCTTCGTAAGGATAAAAATCAAATGGCGTATGATTTCGTAAATCCCCAATCAATGATTAAAAGTGCTGGCGGTTTGGTGCCCATGGTGTTGGAGCAAACTGCACGTGGTGAGCGCTCTTACGATATTTATTCCCGTCTCTTAAAAGAACGCGTTATTTTTCTTGTTGGCCCTGTTGAAGACTACATGGCAAATCTTGTGGTTGCTCAGCTGTTATTTCTTGAGGCCGAGAATCCCGATAAAGATATCCATCTCTACATTAATTCCCCAGGCGGCTCAGTGACGGCAGGGATGTCCATTTACGATACCATGCAATTTATTAAGCCGGACGTTAGCACCATGTGTATTGGTCAGGCTTGTAGCATGGGAGCATTCTTGTTGAACGCGGGCGCAAAGGGGAAGCGTTTTTGCCTTCCAAACTCACGCGTAATGATTCATCAGCCGAGCGGCGGTGCTCAAGGCCAGGCGAGTGATATTCATATTCACGCTCAAGAAATTCTTAAAATACGTGAACGACTTAATCATTTAATGGCGCACCATTCTGGACAGTCGCTTGAGCGTATCGAGCGAGATACAGAGCGTGACAACTTCATGTCTGCTCAGCAGGCTTTAGAGTATGGCTTGATTGACGCAGTGCTTGAAAGCCGAGTGCCTGCTGAAAAGTAGGTGCGGCTGATTTGCTAAACTCATAGCAATGATTTTGTTACCATAATGGCATTACCCAATTATTAGATGGAGAGGTTTGAATGACCGACCATAGCAATGAGTCCGGCGATAAGGGCGGAAAATTGTTGTATTGCTCTTTCTGTGGAAAGAGTCAGCACGAGGTTCGCAAATTAATCGCAGGACCTTCTGTATTTATTTGTGACGAGTGCGTCGATCTCTGCAATGACATTATTCGTGAAGAGATTCAAGAATCTGTCACAGAGGGTAGTCCCGATAAGTTGCCTAAGCCTCATGAGATTTCGGCCATCTTAGATCAGTATGTTGTCGGTCAAAAACGCGCTAAAAAAGTATTGGCGGTAGCTGTTTATAATCACTATAAGCGTCTGCGTTTTTCTGGCAAATCAGGCAAAGATAAAGACGCCGTTGAGCTTGGTAAAAGTAACATTTTATTAGTTGGGCCGACAGGAAGTGGTAAAACTCTTCTGGCCGAAACGCTAGCTCGCTTACTTAATGTGCCTTTTACAATTGCGGACGCAACGACTCTCACTGAAGCTGGATATGTCGGTGAAGACGTCGAAAACATTATTCAAAAGCTGCTCCAAAAGTGTGATTACGATGTTGAAAAGGCGCAGCAAGGTATCGTCTACATTGATGAAATTGATAAGATTTCTCGCAAGTCCGATAATCCGTCAATTACCCGAGATGTTTCTGGAGAAGGTGTTCAGCAAGCCTTACTAAAGCTTATTGAGGGAACGGTGGCGTCCGTACCTCCACAGGGTGGTCGCAAGCACCCACAACAAGAGTTTTTGCAAGTCGACACTTCGAATATTTTGTTTATTTGCGGCGGTGCATTTGCTGGAATTGATAAGGTTATCCGCGAAAGGTCAGAAAAGGGCGGTATCGGATTTAGTGCTGTTGTCAAAGCTAAGGATGATAAGCGCAATTTAGGTGAAACCCTGCAAGACCTTGAAACAGAAGATCTTGTACGTTACGGATTGATTCCAGAGTTTGTGGGGCGACTGCCTGTTATTGCGACTTTGGAAGAACTCGATAAAGACGCGTTAGTTCAGATCCTAACCGAACCTAAAAATGCTTTGACAAAGCAATATGCGCGTCTTTTTGAGTTAGAGGGTGTGCAAATTGATTTCCGTCCCGATGCTTTGGATGCGGTAGCTGAGAGAGCTTTAGAGCGTAAAACAGGTGCTCGTGGTCTTCGTTCAATCATGGAGTCTGTTTTATTGGACACCATGTATCAAATTCCCGCAGAAGAGAACGTTGCGAAAGTTGTTGTTGATGCGGCTGTGATCCGAGGCGAAGCAGAACCTAAACTGGTTTATGAAATGGCGGCAACCCCGCCGAAATCTGCTGCTGAAGAGTAAGCCATAAAAAGGGCGCTTAGGCGCTCTTTTTTATTTTCCCTCCTTGTATTTGGCTCCAATAGCCCCCATTCTTAATCAATATTTAGAGGTCATATTGCCTCGCCATAGAGAGATTAAGTAATGGTTGCTGATTTTGATACTGAGTCGATCGTTATAGGGGTGCCAGTTCTTCCTTTGCGGGATGTGGTTGTTTACCCCACAATGGTCACCCCTTTGTTTGTCGGTCGCGAAAAATCTATAGCCGCCCTAGAGCAGGCAATGGCTTCAGATAAGCAAGTTCTGCTGGTTGCTCAACGTAACGCCCAAGACGATGACCCGGCCGGAGCCGATCTCTTTTCTGTAGGCACACTCGCATCTATTCTTCAATATCTAAAGCTTCCCGACGGGACAGTAAAGGTACTTGTTGAGGGGCGCGCTCGTGCGCGCATTGACTCAGTAGTCGAAAGTGAAACTGCTAATGTTGCGGATATTTCCCTTATTCATTCCAAGGAACCCACAGATTCTGTTAGGAAGGCATTGTCGACAGAAATTGTCAGCCATTTTGAACAATATGTCAGTCTGAGTAAAAAAGTTCCGATTGAGGTAGTGAGCTCACTGAGTGGAATCACTGAAGTGGGGCGACTTGTCGATACTGTTGCTGCTCATATGAGTTTAGAGCTCAGCAAAAAGCAGTCGATCCTCGAAGTTACTGACGCCGTACTGCGCGCTGAAGAGCTGTTAGGGTTAATGGACGCTGAGCTAGACGTATATGCAGTTGAGAAAAAGATTCGTGGCCGCGTCAAGAAACAGATGGAAAAAAGCCAGCGTGAGTATTATTTGAATGAGCAGATTAAGGCGATTCAAAAAGAGCTTGGTGACTTAGGCGAAGAAACTAATGAGCTGGATGAGCTAGAAGCTAAAATTGTTGGCGCCAAGATGCCTAAAGAGGCTGAAGAAAAAGCGCGTGCTGAGTTAGGGAAACTGAAAATGATGTCCCCTATGTCCGCGGAGGCATCGGTGGTTCGTGCTTATCTCGACTGGATGATTAAGGTCCCGTGGAATAAGCGAAGTAAAGTCAAAAATGATCTGTCTCGTGCAGAAGAAATTCTTGAGAAAGAACATTACGGATTAGAAGAAGTTAAAGAGCGAATTCTTGAGTATCTTGCTGTTCAACAGCGAGTTAAAAAAATTAAAGGCCCGATTCTCTGCTTAGTGGGCCCCCCAGGAGTTGGGAAGACATCTTTAGGTGAGTCTATCGCTCGTGCTACCAACCGAGAATTTGTGCGTATGGCGTTAGGTGGGGTGCGTGATGAAGCGGAAATTCGTGGTCATAGACGCACATACATTGGCTCGCTACCAGGCAAACTCATTCAAAAGATGGCCAAAGTTGGAGTTAAAAACCCACTTTTCTTGCTCGATGAAATCGACAAAATGGGCATGGACAATCGCGGTGATCCCGCTTCTGCTCTATTAGAGGTGCTAGACCCAGAGCAAAATAGCAGTTTTAACGATCACTATTTGGAAGTGGATTTTGACCTGTCCGACGTAATGTTTGTGTGTACGTCTAACTCGATGAATATTCCGGGGCCCTTACTCGACCGGATGGAAGTTATTCGTATTCCAGGGTACACCGAGGATGAGAAGTTAAACATTGCTAAGCGTTATTTATTGCCTAAGCAAATTAAAGCAAATGGTTTGACGGAAAAAGAAATAACAGTCACAGATGATGCAATTAGAGACGTTATTCGATATTACACTCGTGAGGCCGGTGTTCGTGGATTGGATCGCGAAATGGCGAAAATCTGTCGAAAGGTTGTCACTAATCACGTTAAAAACAAAACGACAAAGAGTTACAAAGTTTCATCCGATAACCTCGAAGAGCTTTTAGGTGTTTATAAGTTCGATTACGGACGTGCAGAGCACGAAGATAAAGTCGGGCAGGTTACTGGCTTGGCATGGACTCAGGTCGGCGGTGAGTTGCTTACGTTAGAAGGCTCTGCTGTACCCGGAAAGGGGCGGGTTATTCAAACAGGCTCCTTGGGGGATGTGATGAAGGAGTCTATCCAGGCTGCTTTAACTGTCGTTCGATCTCGTGGGCAGTCTCTAGGAATCGCGCCTGATTATCACGAGAAGGTGGATATCCATATTCATGTGCCTGAGGGTGCCACCCCAAAAGATGGTCCAAGTGCCGGGATTGGGATGGGGACAACCTTAGTGTCGATATTAACAGGAATCCCAGTCCGAGCAGATGTGGCAATGACTGGGGAGATCACGCTGCGTGGTGAGGTTTTAAAAATCGGTGGCCTCAAAGAGAAGCTCTTAGCTGCTCATAGGGGCGGCATCAAAACGGTCATTATTCCACAGGATAATGAGCGTGATTTAAAAGAAATTCCCGAGAACATCAAACAGGATATGACAATTAAGCCTGTGAAGTGGATTGATGAGGTGTTAGATATCGCATTGAGCCGCAAGCCGATCCCTCTCTCCGATGAGGAGTATCAGAGATTAGAGCAAGCGGCACAGACGATTATGAAAGAGTCGCCACGTAATAACACGCATTAACCAAGTAATGTGAGATCCCCTGAGTGATTTCTGCTCAGGGGTTGTCGAAAATATACACACAACACGAAACATCTCTAAGAAACAGGAAATCTCTAAAAGCTTTCCTTGACCCATGAAATGTCTATTGGTATAAATCGCAGTTCATTTTGTTATATAACTGATCATGAGCACTGACCATACTTAGAAGCTCTGATTTATTTTTTACATAATTAATCTAAGGGGTTTAGCGTGAACAAAACCGAATTAATCGATGCTATTGCTGCGTCTGCCGATATTTCAAAAGCGGCGGCTGGTCGTGCGTTAGATGCAGTTGTTGATAGCATCACTGGTGCTTTGAAAGAAGGTGATTCTGTTGTGTTGGTAGGTTTTGGTACCTTTTCGGTAAAAGAGCGCGCGGCACGTACTGGTCGTAACCCGCAGACTGGCGAAGAAATTCAAATCGCTGCAGCTAAAGTGCCTGGCTTTAAAGCAGGTAAAGCATTGAAGGATGCTGTGAACTAATTTGTGGATGAAGGGTTTTCCTAATCCAATAAAAAGGGCGCATTGATAAGTGCGCCCTTTTTTTGGTTTATACCGAATATTATTTAATAACATTTTCGGTAACCATTCGCTTGACATTGTTCCATAAGGCCAATCGGCTGGCTTGGATGCTACAGATGCATTAGGAGTTTTCCCATGTTGCAAGATCTCAGAGATAATTCTAAAGGAATTGTCTCTTACATTTTGATCGGCTTTTTAGTCGTCGTAATGGCGTTATTCGGAATGGAGTCGCTATTTAATTGGAATCCATCCGCGGATAAAGCAGGTGAAGTGAACGGGGAACGAATTACCGTTAGTGAGCTTGAGCTAGGTGTTCAGCGTAAGCGGCAAGAATTAATTAATACATACGGCGATAATATTCCAGCCAGTATGCTGACGAGTGAAGCCTTGGCACCTACTGTCCTCGAAGAGTTAATTGCGGCGAAGGTTGTTTCACAAGCTGCTCAAAATAATAAAATGACAGTGAGCGATGAGGCTATTTGGGCTGATATAGCAAAATCACCGGCATTCCAAGATGCTAATGGTGTATTTAATAATCAAATTTTTCTACAGCGTATTAGTCAGGCAGGGTTTACTCCGGCAAGCTATCTGCAAGCATCTAAAGAAAATACCGCAGTACGTCAATTAGTCGGTTCTATCGTTAATACTGCTTTTTTACCAAAGCAAGATCTCGATGAGTTTTTTGAGCTTTCAAATCAGGTTCGTGATTTTAGTTACTTCACCCTCACAGCTGAGGCAGTGAGCGAGCAAGTTTCAGTTAATGAAGAAGAAATTAAGAAGTTCTACGATGCAAATGTTGATCGTTTTACTCAAGCCGAGCGCGTAGCCGTTGATTACATAGAGCTCAATATTGAGAATATGTTGGCCGACATTGAGGTTACTGAAGAGCAAGCTCGCAAGCAATTTGAACAAGATCGAGCCAATATGGCTGGTGCGACTCAGGAGCGTAAAGTTGCTCACATTCTTATTGAGTCGAACGACGACGGAAAAATTGCTGAAGTTTCCCAAAAATTGTCGGCGGGTGAGGATTTTGCAGCATTGGCCAGAGATTACTCTGATGATTTCGGAAGTAGAGATTTAGGCGGTGATCTGGGTTATACAACGGGTGCCGATTTGCCTGCTGAATTTGTTGCAGCGATGAATAGTTTAAGTGTTGGCGAGGTTTCCGAACCAGTGAAAACTGAAGCGGGTACACATTTCATCAAAGTAAACGATATTAAATCTGCGCAAGTCGTTTTCGAAGATGTAAAAACTTCGATCATAGAGTCACTCAAGCGTGCTGAAGCTGAAAACTTATTTGTAGTTAAGTTGGATCAGTTGAGAGATCTTTCTTATAACGCCGATGATCTTAAGCAGGTAGCTCAGGAACTAGGTCTTGTTGCGAATAACACTGGTTTGTTTACTCAGCAAGGTGGTGTAGGTATTGCGGCGAATAGTGCGGTTGTTGAAGCTGCATTTTCGGAAGATGTGTTCGTTGCTGGTAATAGTAGTGAACCTATTGAGCTTTCATCGACACATGTTGTCGTGATCAAGAAAACAGCCGATGAACCTAGCAGATTGATGGAACTCTCAGAAGTTAAAGAGCAGATTGAAGCTCAGTTAAAGGATGAGAAAACACGTTCTTTAGTTAGTCAACGCGGTTCAGAGTTGGTGGCGAAAATCCGCGAAGGTTTGGATTTGGCTAATGCGGCTAAAGAAGTAGGTACAGAAGTTACATCACTTGAAAAAGTCACGCGCAATTCCGCAGAGCATGATCCTGAGGTAGTTAATTTTGCCTTTGGTGTGCCTAAACCAGAAGCTGGGCCACAAATCGCTGGTGGTTTTACTCGTACTGGTGATTATTTAGTACTTTCTTTAAATTCTGTTGAGGCGGGTGAAGACACTTTATCAGATGAAAATAAGGCAGCCATTGCTGGCCAGTTGGTCCGAATGATGGGTGAAAGCGAGCTCATCAGTTATCAATCTCATTTAGTCGAGACGGCTGACATTGAGAGAAAGTAACTGGAATAAATAAAAAAAGGCGCTTAGGCGCCTTTTTTTATTTTGAAAATATTGGCTATCAATTAGATAGCCAATAGCCAGCAAATAAAAAAGGGAGGCAATAAATGCCTCCCTTTTTTATGTATCGTAACTATCTAGATTGCGACAGTCTGAATTTCAACTGCGGCAATGCGCTTACCTTCTTCAGCGGATGCTTGATAAGACGCAATTTCATTGAAGTTTAAGTAGCGATAGATTTCGCTGCTCATGCTGTCAATTTTATTTGCGTATTCCAAGTACTCTTCTGGAGTGGGTAATTTGCCCATGATTGCAGCAACGGCCGCAAGTTCAGCAGAGCCAAGATAAACGTTAGCGCCTTCTCCTAAGCGGTTCGGGAAGTTACGTGTAGAGGTCGAAATAACAGTAGAGTGGGGTGCAACACGTGCTTGGTTACCCATGCAGAGAGAGCAGCCAGGCATTTCAGTGCGGGCACCTTTTACACCATAAATACTGTAATAGCCTTCTTCCATCAATTGGTGTGCGTCCATCTTGGTGGGTGGGGCAATCCAGAGGCGAGTCGATAAGGCGTCTTTGGTTTGCGCCAATAGCTTACCTGCTGCACGGAAATGACCAATGTTGGTCATACATGAACCGATGAATACTTCATCGATCTTGTCGCCAGCAACTTCGGACAATACTTTCACATCGTCGGGGTCGTTAGGGCAGGCAACAATCGGCTCTTTAATCTCGTTGAGATCAATTTCGATGATGGCGGCGTATTCTGCGTCTGCGTCGGCTTCCATTAGCTCTGGATTTTCCAACCATGCTTCCATCGCGCGAGCGCGGCGCTCGATTGTGCGGACGTCGCCGTAACCCTGTTCGATCATCCAGCGCAACATGGTGATGTTGGATTTCAAATACTCGATGATTGGTTCTTTGTCGAGTTTAATTGTACAGCCTGCAGCTGAACGCTCAGCAGAAGCATCTGAGATTTCAAACGCTTGCTCAACTTTGAGTGTCGATAGACCTTCAACTTCTAAAATACGGCCAGAGAAAATGTTTTTCTTGCCCTTTTTCTCAACAGTGAGAAGGCCTTGCTTGATTGCATAAAGAGGAATTGCGTTAACAAGGTCACGTAAAGTGATACCCGGTTGCATTTCACCTTTAAAACGAACAAGGACTGATTCTGGCATGTCAAGCGGCATAACACCGGTAGCTGCTGCGAAGGCAACTAAGCCTGAGCCTGCGGGGAAAGAAATTCCGATAGGGAAACGAGTGTGCGAGTCACCGCCGGTACCGACAGTGTCTGGAAGCAACATGCGGTTTAGCCAGCTATGAATAACACCATCACCTGGGCGCAATGAAACACCGCCACGAGTCATGATGAAGTCAGGTAAAGTGTGTTGGGTTTCAATGTCAACAGGCTTAGGGTAAGCCGCTGTGTGACAGAATGACTGCATAGTTAGATCGGCCGAGAAGCCCAAACACGCAAGATCTTTCAATTCGTCACGGGTCATTGGGCCAGTGGTGTCTTGAGAGCCTACAGTGGTCATGCGTGGTTCGCAGTAAGTCCCTGGACGAATACCCGCTACACCACATGCTTTTCCGACCATTTTTTGAGCGAGCGTAAACCCTTTGCCTGTATCAGCAGGAGCTTGGGGTAGGCAGAAAATATCGCTTGGTGGTAGACCGAGGAATTCACGAGCTTTGGTGGTAAGTCCGCGACCAATGATTAAAGGAATACGTCCGCCTGCCTGAACTTCGTCAAGTAATACATCCGACTTAAGTTCAAACTCAGAGATAACTTCACCGTTTTGGTTGAGGATTTTGCCTTCATAAGGACGGATTTCGATAACATCGCCCATATTGAGCTTATCGACAGGAGCTTCGAAAACGAGAGCGCCGGCATCTTCCATAGTGTTATAGAAAATAGGTGCTACTTTGCCACCAATACATACACCGCCAGTGCGTTTATTAGGTACGCCGGGGATATCTTCACCGATGAACCAAAGAACAGAGTTGGTCGCTGACTTACGTGATGAACCGGTTCCAACAACATCGCCCACAAATGCGAGCGGGTAACCTTTGGCTTTAAGTTCTTCAATTTGCTTGATTGGGCCGATAGTGCCAGGTACGTCTGGGTTTAAACCATCACGCTTCATTTTGAACATTGCAAGTGCGTGCAACGGAATGTCGGGACGAGACCAGGCATCTGGAGCTGGGGAGAGGTCATCGGTGTTGGTTTCACCGGTAACTTTGAAAACGGTTAATTTGGTGCTTTCAGCAACTTTGGGACGGCTGGTGAACCATTCGGCATTGGCCCAAGATTCCATCAGCGCCTTGGCGTTAGCATTGCCAGTTTTTACTTTCTCTGCCACATCGTGGAACGCGTCGAACATCAGTAGGGTTGATTTAAGCTGCTCGGCCGCTAGAGTACCCAATTCGGCGTCATCTAAAAGCGATACTAGGGTTTCAATATTGTATCCACCCAGCATCATTCCGAGTAGTTCAATTGCTTTAGGGCGATCAATCAGTGGTGAGGAGTCTTCGCCTTTGGCAATGGCGCTTAAGAAAGCGGCTTTCACGTAAGCGGCTTCGTCTACGCCTGGCGGAACACGGTTGGTGATGAGGTCTAAAAGAACCTCTTCTTCACCCGCAGGAGGGTTCTTTAAGAGTTCGACCAAACCAGCAACTTGTTCTGCATTGAGTGGCTTAGGTGGAACGCCTTCAGCGGCGCGTTCGGCGACCAATTTGCGATAGGCTTCAAGCACGGTGTTATTCCTCGTTTGTTTAAGTTTTACTCCGGCCACAGGATCTCTGTTTTGGGAGGCTATCCATGAACCCTCATGGATGTACGGTTGTAGGGAAAGCATCCCTATCAATTGGTTCGAAAAGAACCAGAAATCAACGCTGAAGTATACCTTAAGTGTCAGACTCTGTTAATGTTTTATCTTTTTCGGTAAATGACGAAAATCGTTTCTCGCGTCACTAAATTGGGGTAATGTGCCCACCTTCTTATTCATAGTTGGAATGCACATTTACATTCCAAACAAGGAAATTATTGCCATTTTCTTTACTAGGATGACAAATATTATGTTGAAAAAATATGTGGCCACGCTGTTGATCGTGGGTGGTATAAGTGGGTGTGGCGCTAAACAGGAAGTCAATGTCGTCTCCTCATCAGCTGCCGACGATATTAAGGTTTGCGGCGTCGCGCCGAGCGGGGAGTACATCGCGCAGCGCATTCCGCATACCGAATTGACTGGTGAATTTCAAGGGCTTTATGAAGGGCCGGTGTGGGTTAATGGGGCTTTGTATTATTCACATTTCTCGTTTGAGAGAGGTTTCCCTTCACGAATTCTTCGACTTAAGGACGATCGCGAAGTCTCGGTGATGGTGAAATCGTCCGGTAGTAACGGATTGACGCTCGATCACGAAGGAAATCTGGTGGCGGCAGCTCATGCTGTTAAAGGTCTTCTAAGGTTTGATCGCAATTCGGGCGATCAATCAATCGTGATCGATTCTTATAATGAGAACCCGTTTAATTCACCTAACGATCTTGTTTTTACTCGAACGGGCGTCGCTTATTTTACCGATCCTGACTTTCAAAAAGCGGCGGCGCCTGGCGGGCAACCTGTGACAGGTGTCTACCAAGTGAAAGATGGTAAAGCGCTATTGATTGATGGGAGTCTCAAGAACCCGAATGGGATTGCCTTGTCAGCCGATGAAACCAAACTTTATGTTGCCGGTGGAGAAGAAAACGGTGTGTTGCGCGAGTATACTTTGTCTCAAGACGCAGTCACGGCCACACGGGATTTGGTTAAAGATGTGAAAGTACCCGACGGAATGACTGTCGACTGCCATGGAAATATTTATCTTACCGAGCACTCGTACCAACAAGTGCGGGTGTTCAATCCTGAAGGCCAGCAGATTGCCACTATTAAAACCGATGCTAACGTTACCAATGCCACATTCGGTGGAAATGATGGAAAAAATCTGTACCTGACAGGGGCAGGAGTTTTGTGGAAGTTACCCTTAGATGTTACAGGAATATCTAAATAAGCTAGGCTATGAGTAGTAATGTCTATTTTTAAACCGGTAAAAACGCCTTGCGTGGGCGTTTGTTCAACTGGGATCGGCGATAGTGTTTGCCGAGGTTGTAAACGTTTTGCACATGAGGTGATCGACTGGAATGCGTATACCCATGAGCAGCGAGTTATCATTGCTGAGCGTTTAGAAAGTTTTTTGGGGCAGATCGTGAGTAATTGCTTCCAGATTAACGATCAAGCATTGTTGCTCGAACAAATTAAATATCAACAAATCCGCTTTAATGAAGCAAAAAACCCATACTGTTGGGTGTTCGATTTGTTGCGGGCGGGCGCGAGCCAAATCACCGACTTATCGATCTATGGTGTATCGGTGCTGCCCAAATGGCGTGATCATACGTTAGTGCAAATTCGTGATGAAATCGAAAAGGATTTTTACGCACTTTCGTGCGCCTATTACGATCGATATATTCAACCGCAATTTGCGGCTCCACAAGAAAATTTAATTGTTAAGAAGTTATGACATCCATCGACCATATTTTAGAATTTTTACATTGTGAAACGCCTGATGCTTGGGTGGAAACTGCGCTTAAGAATCATGATTTGCTTTTGCTCGATCATGCCAATTGTGAAAAGAAGGCAGCATCCACGGCCATTAACTTGATGTTTCGTTATGTGGGCGATTTCGACATGATGCACAAAATGTCGCGTTTGGCCCGAGAGGAGCTTCGTCATTACGAGCAGGTGATGGAGTTGATGGAGGCGAGAGGGGTGGCTTACGAGCAGATAACACCAGGGCGTTATGCTGGAGAGTTACGTAAGTTAGTAAGAACGAGTGAGCCGGGACGCTATATCGATACTCTTATCGTGGGCGCAATCATCGAAGCGAGATCCTGTGAGCGGTTCGCCAAAATTGCACCTTTACTGGATGAAGAATTAAAGAAATTTTATTTGTCTTTGTTGAAATCGGAATCGCGGCACTACGAAGATTATTTAAAACTTGCGCAGCGCGCTGCTGGGGATGCGGATATTTCTGAGCGTGTACGTGAGTTTTTAGAGTGCGAGCGTCACTTAATTTTATCGGAAGACATCGAGTTTCGTTTTCATTCGGGCGTGCTAGCGGCGTCGTAATTTATTAAGTCGAGGGCTATAACCATGGAACAGCAGCAAGACTCCGTCGAAAAAAATGTTAAGGCAACACAATATTCTCCATCGTGGACCGTTGGGATAATGGTCGTCGTCATCGGTGTAATATTTTTGCTGCGAAATCTTGGTGTTGATCTTTTCTTTCTCGATTTTGATAATTGGTGGGCGTTGGTTGTATTGGCAGCATCGCTTTTTCCGCTGACTAATGCGTTAGCGAGATGGCGTCGTGAAGGTTTTACTCATGCAGTGGCCGGGGGGATTTTGTCGGCTGTAATAGTGGCAACTGTAGGGCTGTTATTTTTGTTGGAATTGCCTTTCTTTACGTGGTGGCCTTTGTTTGTGATTTACGGCGGAATTTTTATGTTGGTTACTAATCGTCGTTAATCAGTAAATGTTTAAAAATAAAAAAGCCCGCTTCTGCGGGCTTTTTTATTTTTAAATAACTGTGTCGCTTGCTAGGTATTGAGCCGGAATTCTGGCTTAGTACCTAGCAGGTGAGTGTTAGTCATTTTTTCTTGGGCGGAAATTCTTTTTGTCGCCATCTTTGAAGCGAGGGCGATCACGTCCGCCATCGCGATTGTCGCGGCCACTGAAATTACGGCCACCGTCACGACGTGGACGAGAGTCGTCACCGCGTGGACCACCAACATCAAGTGTGATCTCAAGGTTGCGATTGCGAACGCGTACTTTCTTAAGGTGCGCAATAACGTCCTTGGATAAATTTTTGGGAAGATCTACAGTCGAAAACTCATCAAATAATTTGATGTGGCCAATGAAACGACTCTCGATTCCAGCTTCGTTAGCAATGGCGCCGACGATATCGCCTGGGCGAGCTTCGTGATTGCGGCCAACTTCGATGCGGTAGCGATCCATATCTTCGTTGCGTTCACGGCGATCACCACGGTCGTTGCGATCGCGACGGTCACCGCGATCTCCGCGATCATTTCGGTCGCGGCGATCATCACGTGGGCGCTCAGCTTTTACGTCGACAAACTTAACTTGGAGTGGACGCTCAAGTTGTACAAGGTACGCCAAAGCTGATGCGATATCTTCAGGCGACATATCATTCTTGTGGCTGTACTCGGCCAATAAGTCGTTGAAGAAAGTCAGATCGACGTTCTCAGAAAATACATTCGTGATGCGCTGAGTGAATTGATCGATACGATGCTTTGTTACTGCTGCACCAGTAGGAAGTTCCATCAAAGTAATGGGTTTGCGAGTGGCTTTCTCGATAGTGTAAAGCAGGCGTTTTTCACGTGGTGCGACGAACAAAATAGCCTTACCGCTACGACCCGCGCGACCGGTTCTTCCGATACGGTGAACATAGGCCTCTGAATCGTATGGAATGTCGTAGTTAACCACGTGGCTAACGCGCTCAACGTCGATACCGCGTGCGGCAACATCGGTGGCAATTACTATGTCGAGTTTGGAATTTTTAAGGCGCTCAATTGTGCGTTCGCGCAATTGTTGATTCATGTCGCCGTTAAGTGGCGCTGCAGAGTATCCGCGAGCTTCAAGTTTTTCAGCAAGTTCAACGGTGGCGGTTTTGGTGCGCACGAAAATAATCATGCCATCGAAGGGTTCAACTTCGAGGATTCGTGTTAGCGCATCTAATTTGTTGGTGCCCGAAACCATCCAATAAACTTGTTCGATGTTGTCGCCGGTCGATTGATTGCTCGCGATTTTGATTTCGGTGGCATTATTCAAATAATTGTTCGCGACTTGGCGAATTTCACGCGGCATGGTGGCCGAGAAAAGCGCAGTCTGACGCTCTTTAGGCAGATGCTCCAAAATCCACTCGACGTCATCGATAAAGCCCATACGTAACATTTCGTCGGCTTCGTCGAGAACCAGTGATTTTAGATGAGTTAAATCTAGGCTGCCGCGGCGTAGGTGATCCATAACACGGCCTGGAGTACCGACAACCACATGGACTCCACGTTTCAATTGGCGAAGCTGTGAGCTCATGTCTTGGCCACCGTAGATGGGCAGCACGTGGAAGTTGGGAAGTTCGGCGGCGTATTTTTGGAACGCTTCGGCAACTTGAATGGCTAATTCCCGCGTGGGTGCGAGAACAAGAATTTGCGGGGTAGATTGTTTTAGGTCGATTTTTGAAAGTAAAGGAAGTGCGAAAGCCGCCGTCTTACCGGTACCTGTTTGCGCCATTCCCAAAATATCGCCGCCTTCAAGTAGAACAGGAATTGCAGCGGCTTGAATTGGAGAAGGAGCTTCATAGCCAACGTTGGCAATGGCTTTAAGTACAGGAGCAGAAAGGGCTAAATCACTAAATAAAAGGGGTTCAGACATGTAAAAAACCTATATAAAAATAACGGGCTATCGACTGTTCAACTGACCAGGTTGATCCAGCAATTAAATGACGGCTGTTATTAAAAAATAATTGTGTATACGCAGACACTAGGAACTCACGCGGTTAAGCGAACTTCATTCATGAGTGTAGACGCAAGGCTGTGTAGCCGAGGCAATATCGTTAAATTTAACGATTGCTATCCGCTTGGCTCGCACACGACGACTAAATCGGAGACTTAATGCATTTCGACGCGATACAAAAACGTGACCACATGCAATCGGGATATCCGAATCATTTGATTGCGCACTTGGGTGAGCCCGCAGCCGTCCTGGCTGATCAGCATTACCCCAAGGCCAGATAGTCAGATCAAGAGAGGGGTTACTGAAAGTGACGCGGATTATAAAGAAGCTTGACAAGTAACGCCAGATAAAAATGCAATTAGGGTGCAATTGGCGCTTGCTTTTGAATGTATCGGTCTAAAAGGTTGGCGAAAGCTTGTTTATCTTGGGCACTGTAAGGCGGAGGCCCGTCTTTTAGAGCAAGGCCACTTGATCTCATGGTTTCCATAAAATCGCGCATGGTGAGCCGAGCTTTGATTGAGTCTTTTGTAAAGGTCTGACCCCTTGGTGTAATGACCTCGGCGTTTTTCTGTAATACTTCCGACGCAAGCGGAATGTCCTGCGTGATTACCAAATCGCCTGTCGTACAATTCTCGATGATATAGTTGTCTGCCTCGTCAAAACCTTGTGTCACCACAAGACTTGAAATAAAAGGTGACGACGGCACCGCTATGTATTGATTCGCGACTAGAATCAGTGGGATTCTACGAGAGTGCGCGGCACGAAATAAAATTTCTTTTACGGGTTTAGGGCTTGCGTCGGCGTCTAACCAAATCGTCATAGTCATTCTCTCTTTATAAGCCTGCTGATAATAACCGATTGTTGAAAAATAAGATTGGGGTACACTGGATCTCAACAAGGAGACCAACATGGTTGCAAATCATATTTCGACATCGACGTTAGCCAAACGCATCGGAAAAGACGCAAAAGAAGTTTTCGTATTGCTGGCAGAAAGTGGCTGGATGCAGAAAATTGATAATCAGTGGCAGCTGACAGAAAAGGGCAAGTTCGAAGGTGGTATTTACCAACGACACCCCAAGTACGGTGAATATATTGCTTGGCCTGAGTCGATCATCGAACATCCACTTTTAGGCCTTTTACCCACAGCTCCGCTTAATGCTGGGACACTTGGTTCCAAATGGGGGCTCCCTGCACGTCTAGTTAATCTTGTATTAAGAGAAGCCGATTTAATTGAGCCATTTGTTCACGGTTGGCGACTCACCGTTAGAGGACGCGCTTTGGGAGGCGAGCAGCACGAGTTCGAGGCAACGGCTATTCCCTACGTCACTTGGCCTGAAGCGATTCTTGAAAATGCATTTTTGAACGATATGGTTGCAGCGCTTTCGGCCCAAGATGACCTTCGTCGTGTATTTGACGGGCACAGTGCTAACAGCGGATTGCAACAACGAGTGGATAACTGGTTATATTTAGCTCGAGTACTTCACCGCGCGAATAGCGATATCTACTTAGGTGAGCAGTGGCAGGCAATCGATCTTTATATTCCGCATGTTCGCTTGGGAATTATTTTATGGCCCAAGTATTATTTTTCTAATAATGAATTTCCAGCACAACAATTACAGAAAAAGCTCGAAGCTAAAGAGTTTTTTGTATCACAAGGTTTGGATATCATCGAGCTTCAAGACAACTCTATTGATAAGTTAGATGAAATTTTAAGTAAAGAACTTTTGCGCCGCGGACTTGCGGTGTATTAAACGGTAGGAGAGATTATGGCTAGCGTATTTTCGTTAATTATCGAAGGCAGTATTCCAGGGCATTTTGTGTATCAAGATGATGTGGCTGTTGCCTTTATGACAATTCAACCTATTCGTGCAGGTCATGTATTGGTTGTGCCTCGCGAAGAGGTGGATCAGTGGAGTGATTTGTCTGAAGAGACGGCAGCGCATTTGATGAAAGTCGCACATAAAATTGCAAACGCGCAGAAGACGGCATTTGGCTGTACACGTGTGGGATTAATGATTGCAGGGCTGGAAGTACCGCATACTCACTTGCACGTAATTCCAATGGAGTCGATGGAGGATTTAAGTTTTGCCAATGCAAAAGATGCCAAGCAAGACGAGCTTATCAGTGCAAAGGATGCCATCGTAAAACATCTTTAAAAAACCGCCTCGGCGGTTTTTTTATTCCCAAGGATTTCCGCGCGTTTGATCGCTATAGGGCAGGCGCATGTGCAAAGCCACCTTTGCAACCATATGAGCACTGATCGGTGCTGTGATAAATAAAAATAATGTAATTAATAGCTCGTGCAAACTTGCTTCACCCGACTTAGTCGAGAAATAAATCATTGAGCTTATTAAAACCCCGCCCACACCCAAGGTTGAAGCCTTGGTGGGCCCGTGCAAACGCATGTAAAAATCTGGCAGGCGCGCGAGTCCGATTGCGCCCAAAAGAGTGAATATTCCTCCGGCAATTAAGAAAAATGCGGTGAGGTTTTCTGCTAAAGACGTGATAGTCATGTTTTTTCCTAATCGATAATATCGCCACGAAGTAAATATTTTGAAAGTGCGACAGTGCCCACAAAACCCATGACAGCGAGGAGTAGTGCGGCTTCAAAATAAAGTGCTGAATTTTGGTAAATGCCGTAAATGACTAAAAGTGCGATTGAGTTAATGTACATGGTATCCAGAGCGATAATTCTGTCGGGTAACGACGGCCCTCGCACCAATCGATATAAATTAAGCAGCAGTGCGATGCTGACCAACATTAAAGATATCGGTATGGCAATTTCAATCATTCGAAAATCTCCTTGAGCGGCATTTCGTAACGCTCGCGTATCGCGGCAACTGTTTTCTCGGTTTCTTTTGCGTTGAGAATATGGATCAACAATGTTTTGCGATCTTCACTGATACTTGCTGTGAATGTCCCAGGAGCGAGTGAAATAGTGCTAGCTAAAATCGTGATGGTGAAGTCATTTTTGATTTCAAGTTCATAAACCACAAATGCCGGATGTAATTTTTTTACTGGACCAAGGATACGCAACATCAGTGAAGCATTAGCTTCAAGCACGTCCCAGAGCACGTAACAAATGTATTTAATTACTGTGAGCGGTTTTTTGATTGGAGTCGATTCCGGCCAAAATGGGTAGGTTAGCCAGGGGATGAACCAAGCGAGAACGGCGCCCAGCACTATGTGGCCGCCCGATATATCGTTGACCATCAACAACCAAAAGCCCCACATAAAAACACTCAGTGCAGGATGGGGGAAACTCCGTTTTAGAAATGAATCCGGATGAGGGCGGACCGAAGACGTGTGTTTTTCCATGATTACTCCACGGCTGAGGGCTGTGTTAAAACAGCGTGAATGTAAACGTCGGGGTCGAGCACTTGAATCGCAAGTTCATTGGTGTAGGCAATCACCTGATTTCCGGCGAACATCAGTCCAATACTAAATCCGAGTAATCCGACGATGGAGATGATCGACCATCGATCGATGGGGAGCGTATCAATACGTTGATGATTCATTCGCCAGAATATTGTGCTGCCACTTCGACTTAATGCCACCATCACCCCCAAGCCACCGATAAGAATACCGCCCCACACATAAGGCGCTGTGGGGCCACTTGAAGCCTGTAAAATAAGTGCTTTACCGATAAACCCACTCAACGGCGGCATGCCCACCACGCTAATGGTTGCGACAAAAAATAATGCGCCGATTAGGAGAGCTTGTTGCATTTCGGGGCCGGGGATAATTTTATCCTCTGTAAAACCCCGTTGGCGAATGACCAGATCGACGATTAAAAATAGCGCCGCGCATACCCAAGTCGAGTGCAGCAGGTAGAAGAGTACAGCGCTCAAGGCTTGAGCTGAATTGAGCGCGATACCGGTCAAGAGTGTACCGGCCGAAATAACTACAAGGTATGAAACCTGGACTCGAAGCTCGCGTGCAGCAATTGCCCCAAATGCGCCTAAGATCAGCGTTATGAATGCCATTGGCCACAACCAGGGCATGATCAAATTGGCCAGGTCGCCTGCGGCATTTGCGCCAAACATTAGCGAGAACACCCGAATGATCGAGTAAATGCCAACTTTAGTCATAATGGAGAATAATGCAGCGACGGGTGCGGATGCCGCTGCGTAAGTCGAAGGCAGCCAGAAATACAAGGGAAACAGCGCCCCTTTTAATCCAAAAACCACCAATAGCAGCATGCCGCCGGTCGCGATGAGCGGAATATTCTCTGGTTCTGCATTAGCAAGTTTGTGTGCTAAATCGGCCATGTTAAGTGTGCCGGTGGTTCCATAAATAATCGCAATTCCGATAAGGAATATGGACGAACCTAGCACGTTCAAAAGTACATAATGGAGACCGGCACGAGCACGCCGTGCGCCGTGGCCGAGCATGAGAAGTCCGTAAGACGCAACCAATAATATTTCGAAAAATACGAACAGGTTAAATAAATCGCCCGTTAAAAATGCGCCGTTTACGCCTGCGATCAAAAGCTGCGCCAAGCTGTGGAAATGAATGCTAACTTGCGGAGCATCTTCGTCGGTGGTGTACAGCATGCAGAAAAAAGCCAAGGTGCTTGATAGCACAAGCATGATTGCACTTAGCCGGTCGAGCACGAGCACTATGCCAAAAGGTGGTTGCCAATTGCCAAGTGCATAAACCTGAATGTTTCCCGCATCAGCGTCGGCGAGCAGTATCAGGCTCACCAGGATAAGTGCGCCTATCGCCGTCATGCTAATCATGTGTTTAAGCATGCGTTTTCGACTTGGGACGATTAATAAAGCGAGCCCGATTATTAGTGGTAAGAGAATAGGAAGAATGATCGTATGATTCATCAAGCACGCTCCCCAGTGCCGTCAGGACCATCGACGTGATCGCTGCCAAGCTCGGCGCGCGCACGAAGAGCAAGGACAAGCATGAATGCGGTCATTGCAAAACCAATGACGATAGCGGTTAGTACCAGTGCTTGTGGAATTGGGTCAGCGTAGCGGCCATCGTCATTTAGAACCGCCGGCGCTCCTGTGGTCAGACGGCCCATGGCGAAGATAAAAATGTTTACCGCGTAGGACATCATCGTCAAACCTAAGATAACGGGGAAAGTTCGGCCACGTAGTGTTAGGTAAATTCCACAGCTGGTGAGTACACCCATAATTATGGCAAGTAACAGTTCCATTATTTTTCTCCAGTTTGAGTCAGCAATCCGGCCGTGACCGGCATGTGCGTCAATCGTCCTAAATGCGAAAGCATCACGAGCGTTGCGCCAACAACAGTCAGGTAGACGCCGGCGTCAAAGGCAATGGCCGAGGCAATTTCGAATTCCCCGACAAATGGCCAATCGAGATGCGTAAACGCACTGGTTAAAAAGGGATATCCAAACAGCCAGCTGGCCATACCGGTAATGGCGGCAATCAGTACGCCTGAGGCGGCAACATAGCGGTAAGTTACGTTAATACGCTCTCGCACCCAGGTATTTCCAGACGAAATATATTGCAGAATTAACGCAACACTGGTGATGAGGCCGGCGATAAAGCCCCCGCCGGGCATATTGTGACCACGAATAAAAATGTAAAAAGAAACCAGTAGCGCCAAGGGTAATAGCACTCGGGCTAACACAACCAATACCACTGGCGCCGACTCATGAGACCAAGGGGTGGTTTGGTTGTCGAGTGTCGGGGTGGGCAAACGCAGTTTATGCAGCATCGCGTAGACGCCAATGGCGCCTATCGTAAGGACGGTGATTTCGCCAAGCGTATCGAAACCTCGGAAGTCGACCAAAATTACGTTGACGATGTTAGTCCCACCTCCGCCCGTTAAGCTGTTGGCAACGTAGAAATCGGCGATAGTCGAGTAGGGTCTTGTCATGATCGCAAAGGCCACGGCCGCAACGCCTGCACCTATGACAACAGCGATAAGAACGTCTCGTGAAACACGAAGTCTACTCGACTCGTTAGGCGTGATTTGTGGCAAGTAATAAAGTGCCAACATCATTAGGACAACGGTAACCACTTCGACAGAGAGCTGCGTTAATGCAAGGTCAGGCGCAGAGAAACGGATAAAAATTAATGAAACGATCAAACCAACGACACTAATAATGAGTAGTGCAGCGAAACGATTGTGATGGATAACGACAGTGCCGATAGCGCCCACAATCATGATAAAGCCCATCACTGCCGAAATAGGATCGACATTGGATAGAGGTAAGCTGCCCTGTAGCTGTGGCAGTTTCAGAAGTTGCCATCCCGCCAACACGATAATGGTTAGGGCAAACCAAATTAAATAAATTTGGAGGGAGCCGGCTTCAAACTTGTTGGTGAGTTTTTGGGCGTGTTGCTCGCTGCGCTCGATTCGGGCTTCAAAGAGCTGTTTGTGATCGCGACGATAACGACTCTCGTAAAACGCGAACAACCCTTTACGTTGTTGGTAAAGCCATAAGCCACCAATGAGCGCGATCACACTCATCAGCAGTGGGGCATTAAAACCATGCCACAGGGCGATTTCGTATTCCGGCATATCACCACCAATTACCGCCATGCTCGCGACGTCCAATAATTGAGCAATGGTCAGGTTGGGAAGAATGCCGATACCTAGACACAGCAAACCCAATACCGCCAGCGGAATGAGCATTGGAATAGGGGCTTCATGCGGATTGGGCTTGGGCAAATCATTGGGTGTTCCGTTGAAAAAAACTTCGTAAATGAAGCGGAACGAGTAAGCCACCGCAAATATCCCAGCTAAGGTGGCGATAAATGGCACCATCAACGACCAGCCGCCGCTGTGATCAAGGCTAAGTGTTTCGGCAAAAAACATCTCTTTACTCAAAAAGCCATTAAGTAAGGGGACGCCCGCCATGGCGGATGCAGCAATAATCGACAAAATCGCTGTGACCGGCATAAAACGCCAAAGCCCGTTTAACCGCAGCATGTCGCGAGTCCCCGTTTCGTGATCGATAATGCCTGCAGTCATAAAGAGACACGCTTTAAAAGTTGCGTGGTTGACGATGTGAAAAATTGCCGCAATGGTGGCCATTTCACTATCAAGCCCGAATAACAAGGTAATTAAGCCCAAATGAGAAATGGTCGAATAGGCAAGCAGCCCTTTGAGGTCGTGTTTGAAGAGCGCGTTATAGGCGCCAAACACTAGAGTAAAAAGCCCCGTTCCCGTGACTAAATAAAACCATAGATCTGTTTCAGACAAGGCAGGGTGCATTCTTGCCAAAAGGAACACACCTGCTTTAACCATGGTTGCCGAATGAAGATAGGCCGACACGGGAGTTGGTGCATGCATGGCATTGGGTAGCCAAATATGAAACGGAAATTGGGCTGATTTTGTGAAAGCGGCTAACAACACGAGACACAAAATTAAAGAGTAATGTGGGCTTGCGCGAATAACATCACCGGCTGCGAGAATATCGGTCAGCGCGTAGCTACCCACTTCTCGGCCGATAAGAAGGCCCGCGGCAAGTAGCGCTAATCCACCTGCTCCAGTAATCATTAACGCCATGCGCGCGCCGCTTCGCGCATCGGCAAGCACCGACCAATAACTGATGAGCAAAAACGATACGATGCTCGTCATTTCCCAGAAAACGATCATCAGTAAGATATTCTCGGACATCACAATGCCAAGCATGGCCATCATGAACACTTGGAGTAGTGCGTAAAGTTTGCCGAGGGAATCTCGAGGCGATAAATAATATCGCGCATAAAGGATGACCAGCAGACCAATCCCCAGAATCAGCAGTCCGAATAGCATTCCTAAACCATCGAGTCGCAGACTCAAATCGAGGCCGAGTAGTGGCATCCATTCTCGTTCGTAGAAAAACTGTTCACCATTAAGAATGGCTGGCAAATAATTGATGAGTAAAAGTAACGATGTAAGTGGAGCAACCGCCGCGAAAACAGCGCAGGCATTACGACCTAGCCGTTCGGACATTAGGGGCAGTAAAGCACCTAAAAGTGGCAAAAATACGATTAAGAGTAATGTCATTAATTCATCCTTTACTCGATTATGAGGCGCGTCCGCTATCCCAAAGCTTAGCGCGACAAATTGAATTTCGCCGCGCGCCGGCTTTGAACAAATTTGATTCGACTGTATTTCAAGAAGAGGCAGCTTCGTAGCGACAGGTTATCCGGCAGAGGCGGTAATCCACTAGGAAGCGAGACCGAGAGATCTTAGGTATGGCGGAAAATACCATACCTCGATGATTTTTATATAGTTTTCTTTTATGAAAAGCATGAAAAAAAGTGTAATTTTTTGTGGAATCAACCGCGAGGCGTACGTCGGACTAGTTCGCGCCCATAAAAGTCGCACCAAGAGTGATAACTGCCAAGCTCATAAAAATTGCAAAAGCAATTTTTCGGGTAAGGGCCATCGGCAGTTTCTCCATGAGTTTGGAACCGAAGTAAACCACCGGCACGTTAGCGATTAGCATTCCCAAGGTAGTGCCGAAAATTACCAAGCACATATTGATGAAATCGGTACTGTATTTTGCGGATAAGAGTACAGTTGCGATTTGGGTTTTATCGCCCATCTCGGCGAGAAAAAATAATAAGGTCGTCGCGAGTAAAACGCCGTAATCGCCAAACCGATTGGAGTCCTCGTCGGCTTTGTCGGGAATCAACATCCAAATAGCAACAAGCAGAAAACTCGCCCCGATCACATAGCCAAAATATTCTTTGGGAAGAGTGGTGGAAATGAAAGCGCCAACCCATGCCGAGAGCGAATGGTTTAACAAAGTGGCGATGAAAATGCCAAGTGCGATCGCAAAGGGTTTCGCATAACGTGCGGCTAACACTAATGCTAATAATTGAGTTTTATCGCCGATTTCGGCCAAGGTGACGGCGAGCGTCGAACTAACAAGGGCTTCCATAACATCTAATCAAGCGGGTAGAGCACAAAGACACATCCAGCGCCCCGCCATTGTGCACTGGTAGTATCTTAGGTCTCATCAGTCCGCAATTGGGCGGATGCCTGTGCCATGCCGCTGGCAAGTATGTTGACACAGGCGCGTAATCACTACGCCGATTACTCCCCTAAGGGTTAGAACATTAAGGCTAGTGCGCCGCGAGCTCTCGTGGTTCGATTCCCGCAAGTTCTCGCAGCGCTTTTATTAACGTCGTGGGGGCAAGCGGTGAAGTACACCTCCGCCATAAGGTTGTTGCGGCAAGTAATTGGCCATAGCATCGACAGTATCGTAGTAAATTTTCTTCACGTTGGGTTTAGTTCCCACTTGCATCCGACGAATCAACAAGGTGATTGGAAAAATACACTCCTCGGTGTTTTTTGCACAAAGCGCTCGGCTACGGCCTAAATGATCGCGGTACACTTTCCATTCAAGAGTTAATGGGAAGTCGGCTAAAAATACATTCCCCATAACAAGGCCAAGTTGCCCTTGGCGCTCTTGATCGTCGTTTTTGATAAAACCGCGATCAATCAACTGCTGAATGACATCGAGATCATCGAGGTTGCCGTTAAATTGACGGCCGATTTTGGATTTTGCGAATTGATTAATATCGACCAATTCTTTTTCCATGCGGCTTTTATCAACCCACTCTAATTGCTCAATTACGAGTGGAATTTGTTTTGCTGTAGGTGATGACGATTGGGCGTGTACGGTAACCGCGAAGCTTGCGCAAAAAATGAGCGATGAGACATATAAACAACGTTTAAGCATAAAGTAGCTCCCAAAAAGTCGTATGCCGCTGGATTATAGCGCCATTAGCTAGGCTTATCGCTGTCAATAATCCGTATGATTTGAGGTTGGACTTCACTCAATGGCCGAGTGTAGCCATCGGGCATCATCATCCGAATGTGTTCGACACCCAGTTGCCGAGGTTCGGCCACACCGCATGAATGAGCGATCATAGCGACGCTTGCTGTCATGTTTCTATGATATGAAGCAACTCGAACCGCTTTATTGGTTGGGTCGAGACCTTTTTGTAACTTTTTGTTGTGCGTGGTGATACCGGTTGGGCAAGTATTCTGATGGCATTGAAGTGCTTGGATACACCCTAGGGCAAACATAAACCCGCGGGCACTGTTAACAAAATCGGCACCTGTGGCCAGTGCCCAGGCCACCATCGACGGATTAATGAGTTTACCAGACACGATAACTTTAATTCGATCGCGCAAGCCATGGTCTTTGAGTAGGCTGACCAGCCACGGCAGAGTCTCTTTGATTGGCAGCCCAACGTGATCCATTAGAGGTTGCGGTGAAGCGCCAGTACCACCGTCGGCGGAATCCAGCGTGATGAAATCGGGCGCCTTCTCGAGACCATTAGTTTTTATGGCCTCCATCAATTCGATCAACCATTCCCTTTGGCCCACTACAGATTTGAATCCGGTTGGCTTGCCTGTCACATCGCGCACGCGATTAATTAAGCACAAAAGGTCGTCGACCGATTGAACATCTTTATGACCGTTAGGGCTTATCGAGGCCTCACCTTCGTGGATACCACGAATCTCGGCAATTTCGGCGGTTACTTTCTCTGCCGGCAAAATACCGCCTTTACCGGGCTTAGCTCCTTGGCTAATTTTGATTTCGAACATTTTGACTTGTTCGTGGGCGGCAACGGCGCGTAAGCGATCGTCATTCAAATTACCTTCTTTGTCACGCACGCCGTATTTGGCGGTTCCAATTTGAAAGACTAAATCGGCCCCACTTTCTAAGTGATAAGTCGACAAGCCGCCTTCGCCGGTGTTCAGCCAGCAACCCGCCATTTTGGCGCCCTGGCCCAATGCCCGCACAGCGGGAACCGAAAGAGCCCCGTAACTCATTGCTGAAATATTGAATATCGACGAAGTCGTATAAGGGTGCTTGGAATAAGGCCCTAGGGTGATAGGTGATGGTGGCAAAGAGCGATCTTCTTCAATCGGGAAGGGTGAATTCAAAAAAAGAAGTGTGCCTGGCGTTTGCAAGCTGAGGGTTGAGCCGAAGCCGACACTGCTATCGATATTCTTAGCGGCCCGATAAACCCAAGATCGCTCAGCCCGATTGAAGGGAAGCTCTTCACGGTCTTGTGAATAAAAATACTGGCGAAAGAAAGAACCGAGATGCTCAAAAAAATAGCGGAACCGGCCAATCACCGGATAGTTTTTACGGATTGTGTGGGTGTTTTGGGTCACGTCACTTATGTACATGACGATGATGCTAAGAATCAGTAACGCCACGAGGGCAACAAAGGTGACTTCGAGCCAAACAAAGAGCGTGACGGCCCAATCGGTTTTTTCCACGGTATTTACCTCAAATCGTTTTTTATTTTCGATAACCAATGATGCAAGCAGGAGAGCCGGCAACTTTTGCCAGTGGTGGTACATCGCGAGTAACAAGGCTACCCATGCCTACAACGGCTCCATCGCCCAGGGTGACACCGTCGACAATGCCAACATGTGCCCCTAACCATACATCTTCACCCAACGTGATGCCTGCCGAAGTAACAGCTTGGCTCATGACGGGTCGATTTGCATCCATGCCGTGGTTAAACGCATAGAGGCAGCTATAGGCAGCTAAACGTGATCGATCGCCGATTTTAATTCCGCGACGTCCACCGTCGAGAACCGCATGATGATTGATGGCGACATTCTGACCGATTTCAATGGGCCCGTGGAGCACAGCATCGGCGCCAATGCTTGAATTATCACCGATGATGATGGGGCGACCAGGCTCGGCGAAGAGTTTTGCCGAGGGCGCAATAAATACGTTCTCGCCAATTTGAATCGTCTCGAGCGCACTCAAGAGCGCTTGGATTTGCGACTGCCAAGGGCGAGCCCAAACAAGATGTTTCTCTTTTAGCGAAAAGTACAGCCAAGGCATATAACTTAAGCGCAGTTTATGTTGCTCGACGTAATCTTCGGGCGAAATTTCGGCTATAGACATATTCGTTAAACAAACTCATTAAACAAATGATGACGTAAGGGCAGGGTGAAGCTATTGCAATGGAGGCTATCTTGGCTCAAACCGCCAACTTTTGCGAATAAGGTTTGATTGTGGGCTTAAATTCGAGACACCGTAGGTTTTGAGTTGCAGCAGAATTTTCCAATCATCACAACGAAAAAACCCCCTTTCGGGGGAGAGTTTGTTTCAGGATAACACTAGGTACAAGATGAATTGACGTGTTCACCGCTGTAAAACCCGTCTGTATTCACTTCTTTCGACACTGTCACCCATTGAGTCAGAGTTTTCATGAATTGACGCGAGTTTTTGTAGAAAACTGCGTAAAATTCACTCTGTCACGAAAGGTTGGCACTATCGACAGACTGAGCAAACGAACACTCTATGTGAATCACTTGCGTCTGTTTTACAGCGTGCGAACACTTAACCTGAGTATAGTGAGCCTCTTGGCAATTGCGAATATTGTTTAGGCCAATGTGTTACTAAGAGAGATTTTTTATGGCCGATCAGGTCTTTACGGTTATCGAAGATAATTCTAGCTTTATTGTCGTTAACAAAGCTGCCGGTATTGGCTTTCATTGCGAGGGTGAGGAGCTGGGGCTTTTCGAGCAGGTTAAACGGGCACTCTCGCTGACTAGCTTATACCCAGTGCATCGTCTCGATAAAGTGACATCGGGTCTTGTCGTTTTTGCTAAAACTGCTGAGGCCAACCAACAGCTTTGCGAAGCCTTTAAAAATAAATCTGTTGAAAAATATTACCTTGCGATTAGCCAAAAAAAGCCGTCAAAAAAACAAGGGTTAATCATTGGCGATATGCAGCCTGCGCGGCGAGGCAGCTTTAAACTTTTAAAAACCAGTAACAACCCAGCGATCACTCAATTTTTTAGTGAATCGCTCGGAGAAGGCAAGCGTCTTTTTATACTCAAGCCGCACACAGGAAAGACTCACCAGCTGCGAGTGGCTCTAAAAAGTTTGGGATCGGCAATTTTAGGTGATCCTTTGTATTCCGATGGATCGCTCGACGGTGACCGCACCTATCTTCATGCATTTCATTTGGCGTTTTCTTTAGATAATCAAAATTACCGGTTTCAAATTTTGCCGGATAAGGGTGTTGAGTTTACTTGCAACGCTTTTAATAACGCGGTGCAGAAATTTTTATCACCGCATTTGTTGCCTTGGCCTGCCGTGAAGAGTCACCAAGGTAAGGCATCATGAAATACCGTATTTTTTTTATTTTTGTTGGTGTTATTTTTTTGTTTACAGGAATTCTGTATTTCAAGAATCGTGGTAACGCCGTAGCAGTGCCACAAGCCTACGATTTCAAAACTCATTCTTGTTGGTTTGAGGCTGATTATCAGCGCGATATTGTGTGCGGATACCTTACCGCGACGGTAGAGAAGGGCGCGTTTAAGCTGCCTGTTGTAATCATTAAGACAGACTCGATCGAACCCAAATCGGATCCTCTTATTTATCTTAATGGTGGACCGGGTGTGAGCCATGGCTTAACAGCAGCGGGAATTCAGCGATGGTTATCATGGGCAAGATTGGCTGGGCTTAGTCGTGATCTTATATTGATGGATGGACGTGGAGTTGGAAGGTCGCAGCCATCTCTTGATTGCAAATCCCTTCAAGAATTTAACCGATCGTTATTGGAAACTGATACGCCGATAACTCTTGAGCGAGAGAAAAACAAATCTATTATTTCATCTTGCTTAAATGATTTAGCTACTCGTCACCCACAAATTAATCCGATGCAGTTTGGAACGAAACAATCTGCAAAAGATGTGGTCGGGTTAATGCAAAGCTTGAATCAAAAATACCCTGAATATCGTGCTTATCATCTACTGGGTGTTTCATACGGAACTCGTCTTGCGTTGGAGGTCGATCAAATCCTTCCAGAGAACGGGTCTTACACCTTAAAAAGCATGGTGCTGGATTCGCTATATCCTGCCGGAAAAGGTGGCGTCAGTAGTATTCCGCAAGTGGCGGGTAAAGCTTTCGAACAATTGTTTGTAAATTGTGCCTTGAGCGCTCAATGCCTCAAATCTTTCGAACGATTATTGCCTCAAAGAATTGTCACAGCTCTTGATATAGAGTTGATATTTCAGCAGGCACTAGCGCGTCTTGCGGTTGCACCAGTGGCGATACCAGTTAGAGATGCAGTAGCAGGCCCAATCAATCTTAAAGTAACCGATTCTCGATTTCTTGCGGCTATGTTTTCATCGGCTTACCAAGTTGAGGCTTGGCCATTAGCGATGGATGGCTTAGTAGATGTGATACTCGGTAAAGATGATCGCCTAAAGCTAATGATGCTTGGATTCCTGTCAAACAATTCGAACGAAAATTTCAACGAATTGGCGTTTTTGTTAAACGATTGTCAGGACAACGGAGTTGGCGATGAGCAAGTGTTTTTAGCCGGTTTGGCGCAATACTCTTGGCTCAACCGTTTTTTTGCGCAGGATTGGAAGTTGCAGGTTTGTCACGATCAGAAGCCGTTTAATTTGGTGCAACAAGGATTGCCCCCAAAGGCTAAAACGTTGGTTTTAAGTGGTGTCGTCGATCCGATAACTCCCGTGGAATGGGCGCGTGAGCTCAAAGATCAATGGGCAAGGGTTGAGTTTTACGAATTAGCTAACGTTGCCCACTCTGTGTTAAGCGAGAACATTTGTTTGCTGCAGGGGCTGGAGAGCTATTTCGAGACCGGATTGCTACCCAAGGAATGTAGCGACGCATAAAGCGGATAAATAGCAGGCATAAAAAAAGCCGTGAATTATCACGGCTTTTATAAATTTGGCTCCGCCTGCTGGACTCGAACCAGCGACCCAATGATTAACAGTCATTTGCTCTACCGACTGAGCTAAGGCGGATCTTCGACTTCCTCGCTGGAAGTGGTGCGCATAATACCGAGAGCGGCAGCGTAGGTCAACTAAAAAAGCTATAAAAATTAAGAATCTAGCGACGTTTTGGAGGATTGGGTAAAAGCTGCTCGACTTGATTTAATTATCGGCAAACATAAAAAAAGCCACTTGGTAGTGGCTTTTTTTATGCAATTGCTTGCGATGTGTGGTCGGAGTGGAGGGATTCGAACCCCCGACATTCTGCTCCCAAAGCAGACGCGCTACCGGGCTGCGCTACACTCCGAAATTACTACTCGTAACGGCACAAATAAGATGACTCAACATCGGCCGTGACTTTAAAACGTTGATTGGCTTCTACAATGAAAGTTTCGCCAGCAACAAATGTTTTTACTTCTGTCTCGCCTGGCAAAACAACTGAGAGGCTGCCGGTGATGACTGTCATATATTCGCGTTGGCTAGTTCCGAACTCGTAACTGCCTTTTGCCATAACGCCTACAGTTGCTGGAAGAGTCTCAGTTTGAAAGGCGATTGAAGCAACTGCACCATCAAAATATTCATTGGTTTTGAACATAAGAAACTCGCAACATGTGAGCGAAAAAAAGGCCGCTAAAGCGACCTTTTCAAATTTTGGCTCCGCCTGCTGGACTCGAACCAGCGACCCAATGATTAACAGTCATTTGCTCTACCGACTGAGCTAAGGCGGAATCTTGGCTTCCCTTAGGAAGTGCGCGCATCATAGCGACGCCCCTAATATGGGTCAAGCCCTTTGCAACAAAAAATTGAATAAATCGTGTTTTTTATTTCGGTCTGTTTACTAAAGCAACGGGATGGTTGCTCGATAATCACTTAGTTAGTGGGGTGGATGCTTGAGTAAAATTTATTTGGATAAACTGATTACTTTAAATTTGCCATCGCTTTTCAATAGCTTAACTTGAGAAAAATAAGGTAGAGCTTTACGTTCAATGGGTATGAATTGATTCACGACAAATAGACATTCTCCACTCGCTTTTAAATGCGATGCGGCAGAGGCGAGAAACTTATCGGTTAGGCTATTTTCGGTATCGAATCCTTGGTGGAACGGCGGATTACACAAAATTAAATCAAACTGCTGATTGATTTCTTTTGCGCAGTCGGCAGCGATAACCCTGGATGAAATGTTGTGAAACTTACAGTTGGCAGTGGCCGATAAAAGCGCAGCAGCATTGTTATCGGTTAATGTCCATTCGGTAATGTCTTGAGTCTGTGGAAGGGGGGCGGCATTAAGTGTTAAGAAACCATAACCGCAACCAAGGTCCAATGCGCTGCCTGAATAGCGCTGCTTTAAGGTTCTCAAAGTGTCAATTAAGAGCTGGCTGCCGGCATCGAGTTTATTCCAACCGAATTGACCCGGTTTGCTTAAGATGGGGGGCGCGTATTCGCCTATGCTTCTCAGTTCGGTGTAGTTACTAGTGTCGAGTAGCGTCCCGCTAAGGTTTTGCTTACGTATAACGGCAGTGTAAATCTCTCCATTTTTTTTCGGGGTGATTTTTTCTTCCCATAACAAACCGGCTTTATCTAGGTAGGTTTTGATTCCCTCGTTTTTGTAGCCCACAACGAAAAATTGTCCGCCCGTTTTTAAACAGCGGTGTGCTTGGTTAATCACATGATGTGTGACGGCTTTTTCCTTAGAGATACGATAAAAAACATTATCGAGAGTTCCGCTCTCAATTTTTGTGAAGTCGAAATCGGAAAAAACAGTATTGGGAAATTTTTGTTTTAGCTGATCGGCTAGATCAAAGCGATTACAAATGATTGTAATCGGCAATGAGGGTAGTGTGTCGTGTTGCGCAGTGTAATTTTCGTCAACAATCCAAAGTTGATTTGAAGAGTCTTTGTGAAGAGATCGAATTTGGTCGACCAGCCATTGGGATGCTAAATCAGTCATAACTTATACAAATGATAAAACTTCGGAAGAAGTGAGGGGGCGATATTCACCCTCGTTTAAATTGGCATCGAGTGTGATCGATCCGATTTGATGTCGATGTAATTTAGTCACGCGATTGCCGATAGCTGCAAACATACGTTTAACTTGGTGATATCTACCTTCACTAATATAAAGGTCGGCGCAACGGATATCTCGAATAATGAGGCGGGCGGGCAGAGTAGGTTTATCTTCGGAGTGCAACATTATTCCTTTTGAAAAAACTTCGATGGCTTCTTCTAAGATTGGGTCTGCCGTTTCAACCCTGTAACATTTTTCGCATTGCTTTTTCGGCGATGTTACTCGATGGTTCCAATCCCCGTTATCCGTGATAAGCACGAGGCCGGTGGTATCTATGTCTAATCGACCAGCAATTTGCAGTAACTTTTTACGAGGTTCGTCGAGTAGATCAAGTACGGTAGGGTGATCAGCATCGGTATTAGCGCAGACATAGCCCTGAGGTTTATAAAGCATAAAATAGCGGGGTTGGATGAGGCTAATGGTTGTGTCATCAACTTTGATTGAGTCTGAATCGGTGCAGGGTGTCTGACCTTTCGTAATCAAACTATCATTGAGGGTAACTCGGCCTTGCTTAATTAATCGCTGAATATCCTTGCGAGAAAAATCTGAGTTCTGACTTATAAATGAGTCTATACGCATGGCAATCGCTTGGGTTTGGTAAATTCTGGAATAGCGTGTTCCCATTTTAATTCAGCGATTAGGCCGTAAAATTCGGGGGCTAGTGGAGCTTTGATTGTCATCGCTTTATTGGTAATGGGGTGGTCAAATTCTAGGGCTGTTGCGGCGAGCAGTAATCGCTTTATACCAAAATGCTCGGCAAAAAAACGGTTG
Organism: Cellvibrio sp.; assembly: GCA_051885175.1. GTDB lineage: Bacteria > Pseudomonadota > Gammaproteobacteria > Pseudomonadales > Cellvibrionaceae > Cellvibrio. The sequence goes on along the minus strand of JBJEWS010000010.1, from coordinate 101,912 downwards.
TGGCAACTTTTACCGTGTTTGGCATCACCGATAATGGGGTGATTGATGTGCTTGAGGTGACGTCTAATTTGATGTTTGCGACCAGTAACGGGGTTGCATTGTACAAGTGAGTAGCGAGATGTCGGGTATCTATCGACGGAAAATGGTAATTCGACAGTAGCGAGGCTCCGGTAATGGGTTTCTGCCTCCAATAATGGGCGATCATCCTTAATTCCTGCTAAATAATCAACATCATCTCTAAATGCGTGCTGGATAACCCCGCCGCCTTCACATTTACCTCGCACAACAGCAAGATACGTTTTCTTCACTCTATGTTGCTCAAATTGTAATGCAAGAAGTCGAGCAGTTTCAGAGTTGAGAGCGAAGATTAAAACGCCTGAGGTGGGTTTATCGAGGCGGTGTACAGGGTAGACATGTTGGCCAATTTGATTGCGAACTTCTTGAAGTGCAAATCTTGTTTCGTGTTTATCAATCGGGCTTTTGTGAACCAACAAGCCCGAAGGCTTGTTGATCGCCACAATGGTGCCATCCTGGTACAAGATGTCGAGCGGCAAAACTTCCACAGTATTTAGCCGATTTTTTTCTCGCCGGAGTCGACGCTTTGGTAGATTAAAGTGTTGATTGTCATTGGGCCTACGCCGCCAGGCACGGGAGTGTAAGCCGCCACGCGATCAACTAGTGGGCCCAACTCGATATCGCCAACGCCGCCAGGATGATAGCCAGCATCAACTACGACCGCGCCATCCTTAATCCATTCGGCTTTGATGAACTCGGGTTTACCAACAGCACCCACGATAATGTCGGCTTGTTTAATTAAGTCGGGAAGGTTTTGAGTGCGTGAGTGGCAGATGGTCACTGTCGCATTAGCGTTGAGTAGCATCATTGCCATAGGTTTGCCGAGAATAGGGCTTCGGCCAACGACCACCGCGTGCTTACCTTCTAGCGGAATGTTATAGGCTTCAAGAAGGCGCATGATGCCTTTAGGGGTTGCGCATCCATAAGCCTCTTCGCCCATTGCCATGCGACCAAAACCAAGACAGGTCACGCCATCAACATCTTTTTCGGCAGCGATGGCATCGAAACATAAGCGTTCATCAATCTGTGCTGGAACAGGGTGCTGAAGGAGAATTCCGTGAACGTTTGGGTCTTCGTTTAATTCGTTAATTTTTGCCAAAAGTTCTTCGGTAGTGGTCGAGCTTGGCATTTCTACGCGAATAGAATCCATGCCAATGCGAGCACATGCATTGCCTTTCATTTTTACGTAGGTAGCAGAAGCTGGGTCATCGCCGACCAGAATGGTTGCGAGGATGGGCGTTTGGCCATTACCGCGTTCTTTGAGTGCGGCAACGCGTTGAGATAATTCTTGTTCGGTTTTGGCGGCAAGAGCTTTGCCGTCTAATACGAGTGCTGACATATATGTACCTAACAGTAACGTTTTGAAAATACAGTATTTTCCCACGCTAATGCCGAGAAACCAAGTAAAAACTGTTGGGTATATAAAGGTAGTTTAATTGGATGTTGAGATGTATCAGGGAGGGGTATGGGGTGGCTGATGGGGATCGAACCCACGACAACAGGAATCACAATCCTGGGCTCTACCAACTGAGCTACAGCCACCGTAGAGAAGAATACTGCTTAGAACGAAAACCAACTTAATGGCGCGCCCGGCAGGATTCGAACCTGCGACCACCCGCTTAGAAGGCGGGTGCTCTATCCAGCTGAGCTACGGGCGCTGCTGGAAAAAACCTTCGCAGGTTTAAAATTGGTCGGAGTGGAGGGATTCGAACCCCCGACATTCTGCTCCCAAAGCAGACGCGCTACCGGGCTGCGCTACACTCCGACATCTTCAACGCTTCAGCAATTTGCTGCTTGCGTTTCAGTGGTGCGTATATTAATGACACCCCTATGACTCGTCAACTCCTTTTTGTAAAAAAAATAAATAATTTTCAATATGATACAAAAAACAGACGAGCTGATTAGCACTTGTCCAAATTTGATCGGAAGCACTTGTTTGTGCTGGATATGCTATTCAGAATACGCGCATTGTAAAGGAGAGGCGCTAATGCAAGAAAAAAATTTAAGCCAGTTAATGAAAGCTGGTATGAGGGACTTAGTGTCCGGTGTGTGTGTGGTGTCCGCGACCTTTGCTGACAATGAGTCTTTTGCGATGACGGTGTCATCGGTGACATCAGTTTCAGATTCACCAGCCTCTTTACTAATATGTATCAATCAGCAGGTCTCTCGTTCGGCTGAGATGGCTGCCATCGGCCAAAAGTTGGCGGTCAATGTTTTATCTCGTCACCATGAAGAAGTTTCGAATATATGTGCGGGTAGGGATGCGGCTCAGGATCGGTTCGTCGTTGGCAGTTGGGATCACAATCAGGGAGTTCCAGTACTGTCAGACGCTATCGCAACGTTTATATGTGAGGTGGATCAAGTTGTCACCTACGGAACCCATCATGTAGTAATTTGTAAAATTCTTGATGTACTGTTGCAGAATTCTGAATCAGAGCCGCTGGTATATGCCCAAGGGCGTTATGGCACTTTTGCGTAGAAATATTATTTTTGTAAATTAAAAGTAATAAATGAACAAAAGCTAAAACGAAAAATCAATGGCTTTTCGGTTAAGAGTCGCTTACCTATTTATGCACACTCAGTGTTTAAATAAATTTGCTTGGCCAGAGACTGTTCAAAACGGTCGAAAAGTAAAGATTCGTTCGGCTGATTTTTCTTAACTTGTTGATATTAAAGGATATTTTTTATATTGATTGGTTTTTGATCAATCTGTAAGGGGGGTAGTAATAATGCGGCTTAGGCGTTGTTTCCCAAAAAATATCCACGAACTTATCCACAGATTTTGTGGACAAAGATTAAGTCAAAAATTGTGCAAAATTGTTACAGCTCGGTTATAAAAAGATGCTGTAAGAAACCTTTTGATCAGATTGTACAAAAAACATCTATGGATGATTTTATGAGTGAAAAGAAGTGCGTTGCTGTTTTAGGTGGCGGAAGTTTTGGAACGGCCATCGCCAATATTATCGCAAGTAATGGGCACCAAACTTATTTGTGGATGCGATCAAAAGAGCAGGTTCAATCTATAGTTGAGTCGGGTGAAAATGCTCGCTACCTGCCAGGGTACAAGCTCTCTCCAGAGCTTCTTGTGACAGACGATTTGCAATTGGCGATTGAGAATGCAGAGCTAATTTTCGTGAGTATTCCGAGCTCCGCCTTCCGAGTAGTTATTCAGTCTTTAAAACCTTATGTTCGTTCTGACGCCATGATCGTCAGCACGGCAAAGGGGATTGAACCGGTTGGATTCACTCTTATGAGTCAAGTGCTCGAACAAGAGTTGCCTAACAATCCGCGAGGAGTATTAAGTGGGCCAAACTTTGCAAAAGAGATAGTGCAGCATCTACAAACCGCTACTGTTATTGCGAGTCAAAACGAACAACTCGTTAAGCTCGTTCAAAAAACCCTCTCTTCTGAAACATTCCGTGTTTATGCCAACGATGATTGTTACGGCGTAGAGCTTGGCGGCGCGCTCAAAAATATTTATGCGATTGTGTGTGGAATGGCAGCGGCTCTGGGCGCCGGACAGAATACACAGGCTATGCTTTTAACCAGAAGCCTGGCAGAAATGGGGCGCTTTGCTGAGGTAATGGGTGCCAATCCTATGACCTTTTTAGGGCTCGCCGGAGTAGGGGATTTGATCCTCACTTGTACGTCTGATCTCAGTCGCAACTATCGTGTGGGATTTGCACTCGGTAAAGGGCAGGCGCTGGATGAAATCGTTGCTAATTTAGGTCAGGTTGCAGAGGGCGTTAATACGCTGAAACAAGTTAAACAAAAGGCTGACGAGTTAGACGTCTATATGCCTTTGGTACAAGGATTGTACGCTATTTTGTTTGGCAATAAATCGATTGCTGAAATTGCTCATCAACTTATGGTGGGCGAGCAAAATCACGACGTGAAATTCATGAAATCTTTACCTAAAAACTAAGGCCATCCACGCGAGGAAATCTTTATGGATAACGAACAGTTAAAAGCCAACGTAACGTCGGGAAAACAGTGGGTTCGTTTGCTCTACATGGTGCTTTACGCAATTGCACTCTATTTCGCGAGCATTTTAATGTGGATTATCGTAGTGCTTCAGTTTTTGTTTGCGCTAATCACAGGAAAAGATAACGCTCAGTTGCGATCATTTGGTTATTCGCTGTCAACGTATCTCTACGAAGTTTATAAGTTTTTAACGTACAGCAGCGATGAGAAGCCATTTCCATTTGCTGATTGGCCGGATACTCCTGACGAAATCAAAGCGAAAGTTCAAGAATTTAAATCGCCAGAACAAGAGAAAGCAGCTTCCGATAAGGCCTCTACTAACGAGTCACCAGCTTCAAGCTCATCAGGTGCAGCTACACTTGTGGCCGCAGGTGTCGTAGTATCGGAAGTCGATGAACCAAAAGCAGATACTCAAACTGCGGTTGATACTGATAGTGGATCGGTTAATCCATCAAACCCAGTGGCGAGTGAGTCTGTGATCCATCTTTCGAGCGAAGACGCTTCGAATAATTCTACCGATACCGACAATTCTAAAAACGATACTAAGAACAGCTAGTGCGGATTTACTTGATGCGTCACGGGGAGGCGGCTTGGGGCATCGATGATGCTCGCAGGCCGCTTACTGAGGTTGGGCGTGAACAGGCTACCCAACAAGCAAGTTCACTTGCCGAGAGGGTCGATGTTGAAGCGCTTTGGGTGAGCCCATACCTTAGAGCCCAGCAAACGGCGGATTGCTTTCTTAATTGGTATAACCTAAAACCCATCACTAAAAATTGCTTAATTCCCGCTGCCGATATTTATACGCTTTACGATGAACTCAATATTTTACCTTTAGATAATTTGCTGGTTGTTTCTCATAATCCCTTTTTGAATACATTCATTCATGATTTCTGTGGAGTGCATCCGTATTTTCATGGCATGGATAATGCCACCCTTGTCGGAATTGAATACGATTACGCAGCTACTCACTTAGGTAAATTACTTTGGGTGTCTCATGCCAATAACGCCAAATAACACTAAGGTATTGTCGGGACGAGAGCGGAAATTTCTCGTGAATGGTTTGCAGATATCGGCATTAGAGTGGGGGAATGAGGGTGGCGAACCTGTCATTGCTCTGCACGGCTGGTTAGATAACGCGGCCACTTTTAGCCACTTGTGTCCGTTGCTAAAAGGTCTGCACATCATAGCAGTAGATATGGCAGGGCATGGCAGAAGTGCTCATCGATTGGGAGTGGGCGCCTATAGTTTTTGGGATGATGTCCACGACCTTATGGTATTGGCAGATCAGCTGGGCTGGAAAGCTTTTTCACTTATAGGGCATTCGCGGGGAGCGATTATTAGTGCTATCGCCGCCGCCTGCTTTCCCGAAAGAATCAAAAAACTTTTATTGATCGAGGGTTTGGCTAGTCAGCCGGTCGATCCAGAGAAAACCGTCGAGCAATTGACGAGTTCGATTAATTATCTAATTAACATTCCTTGCAAACCGAAACGCGTCTATCGCGATATCGAATCGGCTGTGTTGGCAAGAATGAACGGATTATTTTCTCTCAGTGAGTTTGCCGCTAGGCCTTTAACACTCCGAGGGTTAAAACCTGTTGAAGATGGTTACGTATGGGCGTCGGATGAAAGACTAATGGCGCCGTCTCCGATTAAGCTGAGTCAAGATCAAATTCTTTCTTTTTTGAAAAGTATCGAGTGCGACAACTTATTGATAATGGGGGACGAAGGTTTGCCAAAATTGTTCCCTAAGACGCTTGATTTACTCAGCCTAATACCACACATTTCATACCGTATTCTAAAAGGTGGGCATCATCTTCATTTGGAGGCTCAATATCCTTCAGTTGCCGCTGAAGTGAATAGCTTCTTTAACGTGGATAAATCACTATGTTAGGTTTTTATTTGGGCCGATTAACTTGGCTTAGTTTCATTTTTGTATTAGGTGTGTTGGCTTTGTGGGCGCACGCCCAAGATAAAAGTGAAAATTTGGTGCAATATCCTGAGGCTAAAATTTTAAAGATTAGCGAGAGTGTAGATAGCGACTACCTTCTGGCAACGGGTGTGTACGTTAAAGTCGGTGGGGTCTGGAGAAATACGTCGATTGAGCGTTTAAAGGGGGATGTATCCCGGGCTACGCTTGAACTACCCTCAACCGATACTTATTTGATGGGCTACGAATTTTATCGCAAACAACTTGATGAGCGATCAGCAACTGTGATCTACGAGTGTGAAAAGCGAGATTGCGGCACAAGTAATAGTTGGGCGAATAATCACTTTAAAGTTTATCAGCTTTATGGTTTGGACCAGTTTCAAAAATATGGTGTTTATCAGCACGAAGTAAATGAGCAAAAACTGATTACAGTGTTATATGCGGTTCGTCGGGGGAATGGCCGCGCCTACATGCAGGTTGAGCAACTGTTGCTTAAGAGCGAGTAAGAGAAAATTATTTAGATAACATAAGAAATAAGGAGCTTTGAGCTCCTTATTTCTTATGTTGCGATATCGAAAGAGAGGTTAGGCACTAAGAGCGTAAAAGTGAAAGAAACTCGTTCCGAGTTGCTTGATTACTGCGGAAACTGCCCAACATTGAAGATGTTTTCATCACCGAGTTTTGCTTCTCGACACCGCGCATCATCATGCACATATGTTTGGCTTCGATGATAACGCCAACACCTGATGCACCGGTAATTTCTTGCACGCATTCGGCAATTTGAACCGTAAGTTGCTCTTGGATTTGAAGGCGACGGGCAAACATGTCGACGATTCTGGCTACTTTAGAGAGGCCTAGCACTTTACCGGTTGGAATATAAGCAACATGAGCTTTTCCGATGAAGGGTAACAAGTGGTGTTCGCACATAGAGTAAAGCTCTATGTCCTTAACCATAATCATCTCTTGCGAATCTGACGGGAAGAGGGCGCCATTAATCACTTCTTCGAGAGATTGGTTGTATCCGCGGGTTAAAAATTGGAAGGCTTTTGCCGCACGTTCGGGGGTATCTAACAATCCGGGGCGATTAAGGTCTTCACCGATACCAGCGATGATGCTGGCAAAATGCTCTTTCATGGAGGCTCCTAAGACGAGGCTTTAGGTCAGTCGAAATTTTTTGCTAGTTTACCCCTTTATCGTGATTTGCTGAACGATAAAAATCTAAACCTCGCGCGATTTGGGTAGAATGCCGCTAATAAATTTCTATCGAGATGATAAATGCACGAATTTGAAGATTTTATCGGCGAATTAATAACCATTAGAGACGTTATTCGTTTTGGCGCAAGTCAATTTTCAAAGGCCGAGCTATATTTTGGTCACGGAATGGATAATCCTTGGGACGAAGCTGAACAATTAGTCGCTCATGCCCTGCACTTGAATCCACCAATAGACGACCGCTGGCTAGACGCCCGTTTAACGTCCGATGAAAAAAATTGCATCAGTGATTATTTTAGGCGACGTGTAAACGATCGAACTCCCGTGGCTTATATCACTGGCCAAGCGTGGTTTATCGGACTGCCTTTCGACGTTGATGAGCGCGTTCTCATCCCACGATCACCAATCGGCGAGCTAATCGATAAACAGTTTTCACCCTGGATTGTCAGCTCACCGGCGCGAATCTTAGATTTGTGTACAGGCAGTGGGTGTATCGGCATTGCGTGTGCCTACGCATTTCCCAATAGCGAGGTTCAGCTTAGCGACATCTCTTTTGAGGCGCTTGAAGTTGCCGAGCAGAATATTCAAAAGCACGGCTTGTCGGATCGGGTGTTTGCTCTTCAGTCAGATTTGTTTGAAGGGTTAAGCGGGCAGAGGTTTGATCTCATTGTTACTAATCCGCCCTACGTCGATTCCGAGGATATGGCGGACTTACCCGCAGAATATCTGGCGGAGCCAGAATTGGCATTGGCCTCTGGTAAGGATGGCTTGGATTTTACTCGTCGCTTACTTCGCGAGGCGTTTGATTACCTTACCCCTAATGGCGTTCTCGTGGCGGAAGTGGGAAATTCGTGGGTGGCACTTGCTGAGGCTTATCCCGATCTTCCTTTTACGTGGGTCGAATTCGAGCGAGGAGGGCATGGAGTTTTTGTTATCACCGCGCAAGATTTAAAACAGGCGCGTGAGCGCGGATTGCTCTAATCGCGCCCGAATTTAAAATCACGTATAATTTCGCCTTTAATTTGTGATTGTGTAGAGATCAATATGTCTGGAAATACTTACGGCAAGTTATTTACCGTTACCACCTTCGGCGAAAGCCACGGTTTGGCGTTGGGCTGCATTATTGATGGATGCCCACCGGGTCTTGAATTGTCGGAAGCCGACATTCAACTCGATTTGGATCGCCGTAAACCAGGCACATCTCGCTACACCACCCAACGTCGAGAAGAAGATCAAGTTAAAATTCTTTCAGGTGTTTTCGAAGGAAAAACAACCGGAACGCCAATTGGTTTATTAATTGAAAACACCGACCAGCGCTCGAAAGATTATTCGAATATTAAAGATCAATTTCGTCCAGCTCATGCCGACTACACCTATATGCACAAATACGGTGTGCGCGATTATCGCGGCGGCGGACGCTCTTCCGCCCGTGAAACGGCCATGCGTGTGGCGGCGGGCGCTGTGGCGAAAAAATATCTTAAACAGCATTTTGGTATTGAGATTCGGGGCTATTTGTCTCAATTGGGACCTATCAAAGTTGAGTCAGTTGACTGGGATGTGATCGAAACTAACCCATTTTTTTGCCCCGATGCGAGCAAAATCCCCCTAATGGAAGAGTTCATGCAGAAGCTCAACAAAGAAGGCGATTCCATCGGTGCCAAAATCACAGTGGTGGCTAAAAATGTACCGCCAGGATTAGGTGAGCCAATTTTCGACCGCTTAGATGCTGAGATTGCACATGCGCTGATGAGCATCAACGCCGTTAAAGGCGTTGAGATCGGCGATGGATTTGATGTGGTTGAAGCTCGTGGAACCGAGCACCGCGACGAAATAACACCAGAAGGTTTTTTATCGAATCACGCTGGTGGTATTCTCGGTGGAATTTCCTCTGGGCAGGACATTGTGGCCAATATCGCACTTAAGCCAACCTCGAGTTTGCACATTCCTGGCCGTTCGGTTGATGTTTTTGGGCAGCCCGTAGAGGTTATAACCAAAGGGCGCCACGACCCTTGTGTCGGTATTCGCGCGACTCCGATTGCAGAAGCTATGTTGGCGCTAGTGTTGATGGATCATATGTTGCGTCACCGTGGGCAGAATGGTGGCGTCACTCACGACATTCCCGTAATTCCTGCTCAACGTCCTATTTAAAAAGCGCCATATGGCGCTTTTTTATTGAGTTGGAATATGCCAAGCGTATTGCCATATTGGCGGCTATCCAGTTTTTACTTCTTTTATTTTGGTGTCGTCGGCGCGCTAACGCCGTTCTGGCCAAGTTACCTCGATCATTTGGGCTACAGTGCGAAAGAAATCGGCGTAATGACGGCGGTCATTATGGGCACGCGGTTAATAGCACCCAACTTTTGGAGCTACCTTGCCGACTCTACTCAAGAGCGATTAAAAATTTTAAGAGTTGGCTGTTCGCTCGCCTGTGTGTTATTCATTGGGGTTTTTATCGCGCCAGATTACTGGTGGCTATTGGCCGTTGTTTGCAGTTATACCTTTTTCTGGCATGCCGTTTTGCCTCAATTTGAAGTTATTACACTGTCACACCTCGACAAACAGGAAAATCGGTACGGGCAGATTCGGTTATGGGGGTCGGTCGGTTTTATCTTGGCTGTGATTGGATTGGGGTGGCTTTTTGATCGCGTATCCATTGCTCATCTGCCTATCGCAATTTTGGCTTTTTTAACATTGATTTTGCTATCGAGCTTTGGCTTCGATGAGCCTAGAGCGGTTAAAAAGAACCGTAATTCCGGTGCTTTTAAGCAAATTATGGCGCAACCATTTATTTGGTGCTTCTTGTTAGCGAGTTTCTTGCTCCAATTGAGTCACGGGCCTTATTACACCTTTTACACACTGTTTTTGGTGGAACAGCTTGGCTACACGCGAGGATTTGCTGGGCTAATGTGGTCGATGGGCGTAGTGGCAGAAATTGTGATGTTTCTCTTTATGCCACGGTTAATGGTGCGGTACGGAATTAGGGAGTTGTTCCTGTTTTTATTGTTGATTACGAGCGCCCGATGGCTGTTTATTGGTCTATTCGGCGAAAATCTTGTGATATTGCTAGCAGCTCAATTTCTTCATGCATTTAGCTTCGCGGTTGCACACTCTGTATCGATTGAGGTGGTGCGAACCCACTTTGTTGAGGGTAGTCAGAGTCAAGGGCAGGCATTGTATAGCTCATTAAGCTTTGGCGCCGGAGGTGCTCTAGGGGCTTTAGGGAGTGGAGTCTTATGGCATGCTTATCAGGAATTTACCTTCGTGTTCGCGTCTTTTGCGACGAGTATCGCCTTTTTGGCTGTTTATTTCGGCATGAAAAAGGATAAGATGGTTTGAATTTTGGTTATAAGAAGCAGGTATTCTTATGAGCGATCTGGCAGTTGTACTCGTTCAAGATGAAATTATTGCGAATAATCCGGAGGCGAATTTGACTCAATTCGCTAGGTTATGCCTGCAGCACAAAGGAGTTGCCGACGTCATTGTGCTCCCCGAGGTTTTTACGACCGGATTTTGCTCAAGTGCGCGAAGCTTTGCCGAATTACCTGATGGACGCGCCTATTGTTGGATGGCCGATCAAGCCGCTATCACTGGCGCTGTCGTTACCGGTAGTTTGGTGGTGAAAGAGGGCGATAACTATTTTAATCGGCTCATCTGGATGCGCCCCGACGGCAGCTATGAAATCTACGATAAGCGTCATTTATTCCGAATGGCGGGTGAGCATCATCGCTATCAACAGGGCAGAACACGTTTGATCCTTGAGCACAAAGGATGGCGCATACTGCCCCAAATTTGTTATGACTTACGCTTTCCTGTGTGGAGCCGCAACCAAGATGACTATGACTTGGCTATCTATACTGCGAATTGGCCCGCCGCGCGATCGCTTCACTGGCGGAGACTTTTACAGGCTCGGGCAATCGAAAATTTGAGTTATGTAGTTGGAGTCAATCGAATCGGAACAGATGAAGCGGGGCAGTTCTATTCAGGGCATTCCAGCGTTTACCAGCCAAACGGAGAGTGCCAGTACGAGTCTGAGGCTCGAGAAGCGAAACTCGAGGTATTGGATAAAGCGGCACTGGTGCAATACCGCGAGCGCTTTCCGGCGCATTTAGATCGCGATAGTTTTCAGCTGATGAATTAGGTATCCAATATGGCGCAGAGTTTTGATGACAAGCTAGTGATCGCGATTTCATCTCGCGCGTTATTTAACTTGGAAGACAGTCATAAAATTTATTTAGAGCAAGGATTAGAGGCATTCGCTAAGTATCAAGTCGAACGTGAGGATGAGCCGCTCGAACCCGGCGATGCCTTTCCCTTGGTCCAAAAATTGTTGCGACTTAACGAACGCTTGGGCGCGGAGTCCTGCGTCGAAGTTATTTTGTTGTCGCGCAACTCGGCTGACACGGGGTTGCGAGTTTTTAACTCGATCGAGCATTACAATTTGCCGATCGTACGCGCCGCCTTCTGCAGCGGGGTTTCTCCCTATCGTTATGCATCCGCGTTTGGGTGTCATTTATTTTTATCGACTGAACCTGAGGATGTTCGTCACGCGCTAGATTCCGGCATGGCTGCAGCGACTTTGATTGCATCAAAACGAAATGAAGAACAAAGCGACGAGCTGCGGTTTGCGTTCGACGGTGATGCGGTGATCTTCTCAGATGAGGCCGAGCGGATTTTTAAAGCCGAAGGCTTAGCGGCCTTCGCCAAGTACGAAAAAACGTCAGCCAAAAAACCCTTAGCGGGTGGGCCATTTAAAGATTTCTTAAGCGCGCTCCAACTGTTACAGGCGAAGTTTGGGGAAGATTGCCCGATACGAACCGCACTGGTAACAGCGCGTTCAGCACCTGCGCATGAGCGCGTCATTCGCACTTTGCGAGAGTGGAATATTCGAATTGACGAGTCGCTGTTTCTCGGCGGGTTGCCGAAAGGGCCATTTTTACGCGCCTATGGCGCCGATGTATTCTTTGATGATCAACCGCTTCACTGTGAATCGGCAAAGGATTATGTCGCAACAGGGCACGTTCCCCATGGAATTGCTAATTTGACGCTTCCACCCGAAAAATCTGAATGACATTTTGATTTCATCAAGACGAATTTTTATTGATAAATAATTTGATTAATAAGGAGAAGCGTTAGGCTTCTATACTCTTGGATATAGTCTAAAGTTGTAACAAACGCCGTGGTAGTTCTAACTTCATCAACTTATAATCAACAAGATTTTTATAAGATTGAGATTTGATATACCACAGCACCGTTTAATGGTAAGTCCATTTTAGTGCGTGAGCCATGTGGAGGGCTTATGAAGCTGCAACAACTTCGTTACATTTGGGAAGTTGCCCATCATGATTTGAATGTGTCGGCAACTGCTCAAAGTTTGTATACCTCGCAACCCGGGATCTCCAAGCAGATTCGATTATTAGAAGACGAACTTGGAGTCGAGATTTTTTCTCGAAGTGGCAAACACCTTACTCGTATCACACCAGCAGGTGAAGCCATTTTAAAAACGTCGGGCGAAATTCTTCGCAAAGTTGAGAGCATCAAACAAGTTGCCCAAGAGTTTAGTAACGAGCGCAAGGGCACCTTAACTATTGCGACTACGCATACACAAGCGCGTTATGCATTGCCTCCCGTTATTGGTCAGTTTATTAAACAATACCCTGATGTTTCCTTGCATATGCATCAAGGCACGCCAATGCAAATCTCAGAAATGGCGGCCGACGGCACTGTGGATTTTGCGATAGCAACAGAAGCTATGGAGCTGTTCTCCGATCTTATTATGATGCCTTGCTATCGTTGGAACCGTTGCATCGTTGTTCCAAAAGGTCACCCGCTTACCCAAGTAGCGACGCTTACGCTTGAGGATATTGCCAAATATCCCATCGTGACCTACGTGTTCGGGTTCACTGGCCGCTCAAAGCTCGACGAAGCCTTCATTAATAAAGGCTTAGCGCCCAAAGTTGTTTTCACTGCTGCCGATGCCGACGTTATCAAAACCTATGTTCGCTTGAACCTAGGGGTCGGAATCATCGCGACTATGGCCTACGATGAAAACACGGATAGCGATTTGGTGAAGCTAGATGCAAGCCACCTTTTTGAATCAAGCATGACCCGTATTGGTTTTAGACGTGGCACCTTCCTACGCGGATTTATGTACGATTTTATCGAGAAGTTTGCCCCGCATTTAACCCGAGAGGTTGTCAACGAAGCCTTTACTCGGCACGGCCGAGCCGAGATGGAAGAGCTGTTTTCCAAAGTTGATATTCCTGAATATTAATAAAAAGGCCGGTTACCCGGCCTTTTTTATTGTTACTTGGCTCGCTATACGCTCTTGATACCGCTTGAAGTTGGCTTTAAAAATTCGCGCACATCAAGCTCAGTCGGTTTATAATCGCGGCCCAACTTTTAGGTGGAAAATCAGGCGGAAGGGCTTTTAAAGGCTTCGCGTCCATTATTTCTGTTCATATAGTGACTATCGAGTAGACCTATGACTACCAGCGAAAAAATTTATTCCGGTAAAACCAAAGACTTATATGCGCTCGAAAACGGCAATATTTTGCTTGTTTTTAAAGATGACGTAACCGGCGCCGACGGCGTGATAGATCCGGGTGCTAATACCGTGATCGGGCAGGTTGAAGGTAAAGGCCGCAAGTCGCTTGCAATGACCGATTACTTTTTCGCACGTTTACATGCTGCTAGCATCCCGACCCATATGGTCGCACTCGATCTAGATAAAGGCACCATGGAAGTTCGTCGCGCTGAGCCATTGGGTAAAAATATTCAAGGTGGCGGCGGCATTGAGTTTATTTGTCGAACGCGTCCGTGGGGTAGTTTTATTCGTCGCTATCAAGATTACATCCGTGACACCAATATCAAATTAGATTACTTAGTAGAGCTTACGCTTAAAGATGACGAGCGCGGCGATCCATTGGTCAACGATGAAACGCTTGTGGCGATCGGTTTGGTGACACCTGCTCACCTTGAAGAAGCGAAAGAGTTGACTCGCAAAGTATGTCGAATTGTTGAAGCTGATCTTCAAACTAAAGGTTTGACGCTTATCGACATGAAAATTGAAATTGGCTTGGTGGATGGCAAAGTTGTTGTGATCGACGAAATTTCTGCCGACGCTATGCGCGTGATGGGCGCCGATGGCAAAGTTCTTGACCATGGCGTTGTTTATGAAAAATTGATTGGTTAATGCCAATAAAACACGCCGAGAAAAGCCCGCGATTGCGGGCTTTTTTATGGGTAGAGTTTGAGGTTTTCAGATTTAAGTCAGTCAAATGATGGCGTAAGTTAACTGTCTTTGCGCCTAGCCGAGCGGCGCGCCTCTTTAACTTTGTACATGGCGGCATCGGCCATTTTTAGCGCGCTAACGGCATCTTGAGTGTGGGGGTTGAGTAGAATCCCCCCCACACTGGCGCCAGTGTAATGAATAATGGTTTCGCCGCAGTTAAAATCACCAATCGTTGCTTGAGCAATACGGTCTAGGAAAATTTTTAACGCCGCGTCCGCATCGTGACTCTCAATGGGCGTTGCGCCCACCACCGCAAATTCGTCGCCTCCGTAGCGCGCGATAATGTCTTGTTGGCGCAAAGTGTTGCGTAACCGCTCGGCCATAGCTTTCAGAAATTGATCACCCACAGCATGTCCGTGCGAATCGTTGATCGCTTTAAATCCATCTAAGTCGATAAACCCAATTAGAAGATTACGTCCTTCGCGATTGGCATTGTCGATTTGGCGTTGCAGAAGTTCGAGCAGTAACCGTCGATTTGGCAAACTGGTTAATTCATCGGTGGTGGCTAGTCCAGAGAGTTGGTTGTTGTAATCGATTAATTTTGCCATCAGCCTTTCGCGCTCCACTTGCCAACCGATGAGCGCTGCAAACAACGAAAGTACACTAAGTGCATTGTCGTTCAGTTTTTGTGGCGTTGAGCTTGCACCGCACAATGTTCCGAAAAGGGTGCCGTCGCCAGCGAAAACTGGCGTACTTAAATAAGTTTGAATACCCAACGCCGCGGCAGCTTCGGAATCCCCCCAGCAGCCAGCGACATCTTCCGTATAGCGCTTGCCTTCATCTTGTGCGCGTTTGCACAAAGTATCGGCCCAAGGCACCGTTAAATTTTCGGGGATGTGCATGGTTTTAGTGTTATGCGCAAAAAGAATTTTTTGCGTGCCGGCCTCGTTATCGATGATTGTCAGGTAAGTCGAATCCAGTCCGGTGGCTTCGGCAAGCATCGTTAAAAAGGGGCGGGTGAGTGCCTCGAGGCTTCGCGCCCCAGTGACCGACGCAGTGATGCGCTCTAGAAGTTCATCAGATCCAGCCAGAGTATTCAGTGGTGGACGGGAGGCATAATTCATGACGAAATTCCTTGGGGGGATTGCTAGAGGCTAAGTAATAGAAACTAAATAGAAAGGGGAAGTATAGATGATCGATGATTTGAACACTTATGACTGACGTATCATATTTTAATCACCAGGAAGTGTGAAGTGGCCCTAAAGCTGGGTAGTTATAGGTAAATAAATCGCGTATAGGCTGTCGAAGTTTAACTTTTCTGCAAGTGAAAAGTTGGTGATAATCTTCAAGTCGCGGTTATTTCCTATGAGAAATATTTGAGGTGGTTAAAACCTCAATCGCCAAGAGCGCGTGTTAAGTTAAATCAAATCAAATACAAGGAACCAGTATGAAATCTAACATTTATTTGGTGTGGGCAGCTGCACTTACCTTTGTCGCTTTAGTATTACATTTGGCATGTATCATTTTTGGCGGAGATTGGTACAGGATACTGGGCGCCGGTGAAGAAATGGCGAAAATGGATGAGGCCGGTCAACTTTACCCTGCAGTTATCACCTCTGTGATCTGCGTGGCTCTCGCAACATGTGTAAGCTATGCCCTATCGGGAGCGGGGATTGTGCGTCGGTTGCCTTTGTTGCAACTAGGGTTGTGGGCGATTGCTGCTGTTTTCTTATTACGCTCAGTGTCGTTTGTCTTTCTTATGCCATTGTTTCCTGACAATAGTTTTTTGTTTTGGGTACTCAGTTCCACGTTTTGTTTCGTCATAGGTGCCTGCTACGCTGTGGGTGCGTATCGACTGCGTCCACTATTTTCGTGACGACTCGATTGTGGGCGAAACTGGGCATGGAAGTTTTCAGGCTACGAGCCCACTGGCGAAGGTTAATAGGTGAAGTCCACTGAACGAATACTTCTTACCCGTGTCTGGATTCTCTATAATCCCAATATTTTTCTGGGTGCGGCATGACAGTCATCAGGGCTGACATCCGTAATGGAGTATCCTTTTCATGGGTGTGGTGATGGGTCGGACGTTTGGGCAGAGGGTGTTAATCGGATTGATGAGCGCGAGTGCTCATTGGGCACTGGCGGACGAGGCTAATCTTTCCGTATCGTTAGGCGAGGGCTCATCAAGCACTTCTTCATCAAGTATATCGTCATCAATCGCCTTGCCTGCGCTCAATCTTTTAACGCAGCAGACTGCCCCTGATAAAGACGAATCACCTGCAACACCAGCTAATGATGTGAGCGAGCAAAGCTCAAGTTTTAAAGGTATTTCAAGCTCTTTTTCATCTTCCGAAAGCCACTCGGCGATCTCGATTGCGGCCTCAAGTTTGGCTGCCAGCGCCATGTCTTTTTCTTCAGTTACTAGCGTTAGCTCTCTCGATTCGTCGACCTCCGTGGAAGGTGCTGAATCTTCCGCAGCGGCGAATATTCCCGACGAGGGCAGCGCCTCGTCAGAGCAATCATCCAGCGTAGCCATGGCAGTTGATACAGCCGCGTCCGTCTCGGCAGTAAATGAGGGAAGCGAGCATAAACCGTCGTTGCTTGATTCTGGCGCGTCAGGAGAGACAGCGGAACCAACGCTTACTTTAGTTGAAGAAGACGGGATTCAAGTAGCTGAGCCCGAGCCCGAGCCCGAGCCCGAGGAACTTCCGACTGGAGAGATAGAGATTTTGGGGCAAAAAATTCCACCAGGAAGTTATCGCCGTTTAACTTGGAGCTCCGATAGTTTATCCGCTGGTTTTAGTGAGCCGACTCCAGTTTTAGTCGTGAATGGCGCGAATCCAGGACCCACGCTTTGTTTGGTTGGTGCTATTCATGGCGATGAACTTAACGGTGTAGAAATGATCCGCTCCGTTATTTTCGATATTGACCCCTCAAAACTTAACGGTGCTGTTGTCGGCGTGCCTGTGGCCAACATTATGGGGTTTAGGCGCAACTCGCGGTATCTTCCGGATCGTCGCGATTGGAACCGTTATTTCCCCGGTAATACGCATGGCAGTACGGCATCACGATTGGCCCACTCTTTCTTCAACAGTGTAGTTATTCATTGTGATTCGCTCGTTGATATCCATACCGGATCTTTTCATCGCACAAATTTGCCGCAGTTAAGGGCAGACCTTAGTGATGGGCAAGTTGCTAAGTTTGCGCAAAGTTTTGGTGAAATTGCGGTGTTAAACAGCCGAGGCAATCCGAGTTCGCTGCGCGCAGCTGCGCTGCGTGCCGGTATTCCGGCAGTCACTATGGAGGCGGGGGAGCCGCAACATCTTCAGTCAGATGTGGTTGCAGCGGGAGTGACGGCAATTAAAACCTTACTAGCCAAAAATGAGATGTACGGCCGAGCGCCCAAGTGGGGGCGAGTTGCGCCTGTTTACTATCGATCAAGCTGGATTCGAGCGAATCAGAGTGGAATTTTGTTCAGTCGAGTGCATTTGGGTAAGCGAGTACGAGAGGGCGATATTTTAGGAACAATAACAGATCCTATCACTAATGCTCGAACCAACATCATTTCGCCGTTTAATGGCCGCGTCTTGGGTATGGCGCTCGATCAAGTGGTGCTGCCAGGGTTTGCCGCTTATCACATAGGTGTGCAAACGGCGGAGCAAATTCTGATTGAGGAAAGCCAAATGGCTGAGGGGATTTCAGAAATCGACGAAGAAGACGGCGATGATGCGGGTGTAATTGCTCCTGCGGAGACGAGTTCGTCCGCGAGTAGTTCGTCAGAGGCAAGCGAATCGGTTGAGACAGCTGTGCAGCAGTGATCTGAAAAATAAAAAGGCTCGTAAGAGCCTTTTTATTTTACGGTGAACCTTATCATTTTTACTTTTCGTAAAATTCGATCCAAGCGGTTTCTTGCCCGCCTGCTGGAATAGTCCATTTCTCATTGAGTACCGCGCCACGCTCGACGCACACAAAATACTTTTCTTGCCCCAAACCTATATCACCGATATTTCCTGCCGCTTCTGTACCTGGGTTCCAAGTCACTACACTTGGGCAATTACTATGCTCGATTACGACAGGTGAGGGCGTTGAGAGCGTAAGAGTGCTCTCAACATTTGGGAAAACACGATCCACAGGCGAGGTGAAATCGAGCGGCAATTCTTGCTCAAATTCGGCATAGCCTTGGAAATTGTCTTTATAGGTTCTGCCCGTCAATTCAGGAACGGTAATACCTGCTAGAGCATTGACCGGAAAATAGTTGTGAAAAGCGAAGCTGCATTCGAACGGCGCTAAGCCTGTGTTATTAACGGTGAGTTCGAGCTTCGCGGTATCGCCTAGGGTCATGCGTAGTTCGGCCGAAAAATCGTACCCGAATCGGTGGTCGGCACCGTGAGTCATTAAAAAGGTTAATTCAATCGCATCTTGCGTATTTTGAACGAAGCTCAATTGCCAAAACTGATTCCGAGCGAATCCGTGCTTGGGTTTTTTAGGGTCATCTGAAGCTGGGCCAAACCAAGGTAAGCAAAGCGGTACACCTCCACGCAACGCAACGCCCGGCGTGAAATCGCAATTAGGGCTAACCCAGAGTAAAGGGTTGCCCTGCGTTGTTTTGAATTGCAGTAAATGCGCCCCCTGCAGGCTTACTAGCGCTGAACATTTTTCCGTCTCGACTTGGATGAGTGGCAGGCCAGTACCCAATGAATCGGGGAGGGCGTCTTTGCTCGACACCAAGCTGAGCGTAGAGTGCTGCGCAACGAGCGCTTGTAATTTTTCGAGAGTGGCAGAGTCCAAAGCCGGATATTTCATGTCTTTACTCGGATACAAAGAATAATGGTCGGGATTTCGTTAAAGCCTAGCATTTTACATTGGAATCTTTTGGAAAACTGCGCTTAAGTCAGTATCATGCGCAATGTTTTTGATTAAGCCGTTAGTTTGGGGAGTAGTGAGTTGCAGTTTGTCATTGGTCAGCGTTGGATAAGTGAGGCAGAAGCCGATCTTGGATTGGGAATAGTGTTGGATGTAGCCAATCGTCGATTAACACTCAGTTTTCCGGCCGCAGGCGAACGACGAACTTATGCTCTCGACAACGCGCCAGTCAGTCGCGTCAAATACGAAATTGGCGATAAAATTCGCCACCAAGACGGAACCAAAATTGTCGTCCGAGATATCGTCGAGCAAGCGAATCTTGTTATGTACGTGGGCGATGATGAAGAAGGGCAGTCTCACTCGATTCCAGAATTTGAATTAGATAGTTTTGTTCAATTCAGTACGCCGCGCGAACGCTTGTTCGCAGGGCAAATTGATCGCTCAAGTCATTTCCACTTACGTTATCAAACACTTCATTACAGCCATGCTCATCGCCAAAGTCGTTACTTTGGGTTGGCTGGCCCTCGTGTACAGTTGTTAGCCCATCAGTTGTTTATCGCTGAGCAGGTCGCATCACGTTACGCGCCGCGCGTGCTATTGGCCGATGAAGTCGGCTTGGGTAAAACGATCGAGGCGGGACTAATCCTTCATCAGCAATTGTTAACCGGTCGAGTTAAACGTGCGTTAATCGTGGTACCAACGAGCTTGCAACATCAGTGGCTGGTGGAAATGTTACGCCGCTTTAATTTGTCTTTCACTCTATTGGACGAAGCTCGTTGCAAAGCATTGTCGGGGCTAGACTCTGAAGAAGTGTCAATCGACTTCGAGCACCAGGATGACGACTTCTTCAGCGAGACATCGGGCAATAGCGATAATCCGTTTGAGTCAGCACAGCTGATTATTTGCTCGCTCGACTTCTTGCTTAAATACCCTAATCGTCACGAACAGGCCGTTGCCGCGGGCTGGGACATGTTGCTTGTCGACGAAGCACACCATTTAGTGTGGAGTGAAGATGCTCCCAGCGCTGCCTATTGTGCAGTTGAAGCCTTGGCGAAAGTGTCGAGTGCCTTATTATTGTTGACGGCTACTCCCGAGCAATTAGGTGTGGAGAGTCACTTTGCTCGCCTTCGCTTGCTTGATCCTGATCGTTATTACGACCTTGAAAAGTTCAAGCGCGAGCAGGCTCAGTACCAACCATTGAATGATCTTGTGCAAGAATTACTTGAGGAAGATCGCACCTCATTCGAGCCGCAGCATCGCAAATTGTTAGCCGAATATTTGGGTGACTCTACCGCGGACGAGTTGATTCGTTCGTCGGAAAACGATTTTGTGAGCGCGGCAAGTTCAGCTGTAAATTATCTTTTGGATCGACACGGCACAGGTCGCGTTCTATTTCGCAACACTCGAGCGTCGGTGAAGGGCTTTAAAGCACGCGTCCTTAACACTTACCCATTAAGTTCAGACGAACTTGGTGATTTACACACTTTTGATCTTACCTCGCAAATCCGCCCTGAAGCGATTTTCAAAGAGCGTGCGCCCGATTGGTGGACCCAAGATGCTCGAACTCAATGGCTGGTCGATTGGTTGAAAGCCAACCGTCGTAAAAAAGCTCTAGTTATTTGTGCTGATGCCCAAACAGCAGAAGAGCTGGAAGAATATTTGCGCTTGCGCAAAGGCGTACTAACCGGCGTTTTCCACGAGCACATGAGTTTGATCGAGCGCGATCGCGCGGCCGCTTACTTCGCTGACTTGGAAGAAGGTGCACAGGTATTAGTGTGCTCGGAAATCGGCAGCGAAGGGCGCAACTTTCAATTTGCTCACGATTTGGTGATGTTCGACTTGCCGATTAATCCCGATTTGCTCGAGCAGCGCATTGGTCGTTTAGATCGAATCGGCCAGAAAGAAGATATTCAAATTCATGTTCCTTATTACCTCGGAACAGCGCAGGAGAAATTGCTGCATTGGTATCACCAAGGACTGAATGCCTTTGAAAAAACTTGTGCGATTGGACAAGCAGTTTTTAGTGAGTTTTCCGAGCGACTATTGCCATTACTCACAGCCTCCGATGATGCCGCTTTCGAGCAACTTCTGTCGGACGTTCAAGCGCACGCGGCGCGTCTCACCGCTGAACTTCAACAAGGTCGTGATAAGTTGCTCGAATTAAACTCGTGCAAGACTGAGCCTGCGCAATCACTCGTTAATGCATTAGCCGAAAATGATGAGAATCCTGCACTAAGGCATTACATGCAGTCGGTTTTCGATAGTTTTGGCGTAGATACGGACAAACACTCCGAGTCGAGCATCGTAATCCGTCCGAGTGATCACATGCGCGTCGAAGAATTCCCCGGATTACCTGAAGATGGTTTGACTATTACTTTCGATCGCGATACTGCACTCTCTCGCGAGGATATTCAGTTCGTCACTTGGGAGCATCCTTTGGTGCGCGGCGCTGAGGAATTAATTGCGCAAACTGAATTTGGTAATACCGCATTTTGTACGCTCAAACTGCCTCCGTTAAAGCCTGGCAATTTGATGTTAGAGGCGGTTTATGTCTTGCATTGCCCAGCGCCTAAAGAATTAGAGTTGTTCCGCCACATACCGCAATCTTTGATGCGCGTGTTGGTCGATGACAAAGGCAAAGACTTATCTGGTGTGCTAACCGTCGCGCAATTGTCTAAGCTTGTTCAAAAAGTTTCTCGCAATAATGCGCAAGAGCTGGTGCGTCATGCGCGTCCGGCATTAAGTGAAATGTTGAAGCAAGCCGAAGATATCACGCAAAAACAGCAAAACGAGCTAATCGCTAATGCTAAAAAAGCGGTTGTAACAGAATTGAGCGCGGAAATTGACAGGTTAGTTTCTCTTGCTGCAGTGAATTCTAACGTGCGTCAAAGTGAAATCGATTATCTTAAGCAGCGATTAGAAGTCAGCGTCGAATACTTAGAGCAAGCGAAGGTTCGTCTCGACGCGTTACGAGTCATCATGACAGTGTGATCCATTGGTTTACTCTGGGAAATCCCATTAAAAACGATAGGTATTGATATGTTTATTTTTTCGGCCAATGGTCGCGCTAAAAAAGATATTGATGACATAAAAGAAGGGCAGTCGGTCCCTTTTATTGTGTACATTAATTTTGTGGACTTGTTTGGTGCCGAGCACCTATGCAAATTATTCTTAATGCGCTCGGGTTTTGGCGACATTGAAATCGAAAAGCGCAAAATGGTGCCGAGTAGTTTGCTTGCAGACCCAAGAGTTATTGCCGCTGACGACGCACTTTCGGAAGCGGTAAAAACCGGCTACTACATTCAAGTGTTTGATGAGCATTAAAATCACCAAAAATTAAAGCGCCTTAAGGCGCTTTAATTTTTAATTCTTTTGGTTTCTTATTGGTGGTGGCAAATCACTTTTCGCTTAGGCAATCGACCAAGAGCGAAGATCTAATTGTGAATTTTTAATTTCGACACACCAAGCAAGTTCGTGCCAGTCTCCTAAAACGATTCGTTCGCCGATTCGATTCGTTAACTGCACTTGATGACGATTAGGGCGGTGGGTGTGGCCATGAATCATGACATCGGCTTGGTGTTCTAAAAGCAGCTTTTCAACTTCACTCTCGGTTACATCCATAATGTCTTGAGCTTTAAGGCTCGACATGGTCGCACTTTTTTCACGCAATTGAGCGGCAAGTGCGCGTCGCACTTCGAGTGGCTGCTGTAAAATTTGAGCTTGCCAGGCAGGATTGCGCATTTGTGCACGCAGGGCCATATAAGCGTGATCGTTGGTGCAAAGCTCGTCACCATGCAGCAAAATAATTTTTTTGCCCTCGAGGTTAATCTCGCTAACCTCAGGCAAAAGCGTCATGCCAGCGCGAGCGGCGTAGTCCTTACCCAAAATAAAATCACGGTTACCGTGAGTAAAATAAATTGCTATGCCTCTGTTGTTCAACTTTTTTAATGCCGAGGCGACGTCATTGGCAAGTGTCGAGTCGTCATCATCTCCAATCCACGCATCAAAAAAATCCCCCAATATGTAGAGGGCATCGGCCGTGTTTGGCAAGCCATCGATAAAATCATAAAAGGCTTGCGTGATCTCGGGGCGAGAGGGGTGGAGGTGGAGATCGGAGATGATGAATGCGTGCATATTACTCAACAGTCACTTTTAAAATAACTACTGGATCGACAGGAACGTCTTGGTGGAAATTCTTGCTGGTGGTTTTAACCCCTTTGATTTTGTTAACAACGTCCATGCCTTCGGTAACTTTACCAAATACACAGTAACCCCAACCTTGTCCGGTCTTGCTTACATGGTTGAGGAAGTGGTTATCTTTAACGTTGATGAAAAACTGAGCGGTGGCACTATGTGGATCGTTAGTGCGGGCCATGGCTAAGGTGCCCACTTCGTTTTTCAAGCCGTTGTCAGCTTCGTTGGCGATTGGCTCGCGAGTGGTTTTTTGCTCGAAATTTTCGGTGAAACCGCCGCCTTGGACCATAAAGCCATCAATCACGCGGTGAAAGATAGTGCCATCATAAAAGCCTTCTTTTGCATATTGTTCAAAGTTCGCAGCAGTAACAGGGGCTTTTTCAAAATCGAGTTCAACGACAATTTTGCCGTAGTTGGTTTGTAGCGTAATCATGATAATGCTCCTATCAATAAAAAATGACGGTATGATACGCACTTACTGCCGCTATAGGAATTGTTAGCAGGCAAATAATTCGTAAATGAGAAGTTAGCATGGTCAAAGGTAAATTCATCACCATCGAAGGCACTGAAGGTGTCGGCAAAAGTACGAATATTGCGTTCATCCAAGATTGGTTGGTGAAGCAGGGCATCGATGTGGTGATGACCCGAGAGCCTGGCGGTACGCCTCTGGCCGAGGAATTACGCCAAATACTTTTAGCCAAACGTGATGAGGCGTTTGACCCATCGGCAGAGCTCCTGCTAATTTTTGCGGCGCGTGCGCAACATCTCGCCCAAGTGATTTTACCTGCGCTTTCGCGAGGCGCTTGGGTGGTGAGTGATCGGTTCACCGATGCTACTTACGCTTATCAAGGTTTTGGTCGAGGGTTAAATCTCGAAACAATTGAAACGCTTGAAAACCTTGTGCAAGGCACACTTCGCCCCGATTTAACACTTGTGCTCGATATCGAGGTAGAGCTTGGCTTAGCTCGCGCAAGTGCCCGTGCAGAGCTTGATCGTTTCGAGAGTGAAAAAGTTGAATTTTTTGAACGTGTGCGTGCGGGTTATCAAAAACGCGCTGAACAAAATTCTCAGCGTTACGCACGAGTTGACGCGGGCCAACCATTGGATCAAGTTCAACAAGACATCGAGCGGGTTCTTAAATCTTTGTTAGCTAAATAAAAAACGTGCTGTGAGTATTATCTATAAAGCGTGATAAAAACTTTTAGGAAAACATTTTTATCACGCTGGTGAGTTTTTTTGTTCACAGAAATGCTTAATCGCTTTCGGCAATTTGCGTTAACTTTTCATCCGTTGATTTTTCTTCGGCGAGTGTTTCGAGTAGCAATTTTACCGCGGTTTTATGACCTAACTTTTTAGCCAAAGCCGCCAATGTACCGTAAGTTGCAATTTCATAGTGCTCGACCTTTTGTGCGGCGCCTATGAGGCCAGCATCCAATACTTCTCCTTTTTCTACCGAATCGATCAGCTCTTTGGCTTCTTCGACCAATCCTTCCATAGCGTGACATTTAATACGTTTGAGACGTAAGCCTTCGATGGACTCGACCACCTGATCTAATCGCTCAATTTGTCCGTGAGTTTCTTCAAGGTGAGTTTTAAATGCGTCTGCAAGTGTGGGATTGCTGGCTGCGCGAACCATGGCCGGTAGGGCTTTGGTGAGCTGTTTTTCCGCGCTGTACATATCGGAAAGTTCGTGGATAAAAAGCTCGTCGAGCGATGAAATAGACATTCGATCCTCCTGCTTTGAATAAGTGGTTGGAACTCAAAGGCTAGACGGTGTGATCGATTTTTCCATTATTAAAAAGCAGATTAACTTGCATACAACTTTGTGGGTGCGCTAGTTAACGTAACTTGAGATGGTTTAGAAAAAATAAAAACGCCGAGATAATCTCGGCGTTTTTATTGCAAGCTGGCCCGCAATTAGAAGCGAAGACCCAATTGCATAGCAGCACCAATGGCGTCGTCCGAGCCGGAGATTGCAGCAAGATCAAGGTTGATGGTATCGAACGGAGAAAGCCCTAGACCAAATGTAAATGCATCAGGCATGGTGCTTTCTAAATCTGATTGATAACCGGCTCGTACTTGCAGCCAAGACAGTGGAGAGATTTCAAAGCCAGCGCGAACCATTTGAGTTTTTCCGGTAAAGCCGTATACCGAAATTGCATTCAAGTCCACAGCAGCTTCGGCGCGCAACCAGTTATTGTTGTAGCCGATTGCAGCAGTGCTGCGGGTTTCGAGCTCGTAGACGCTTCCATCAATCGCTTTGAACTCTTCACTCGAAATGTTTTGCACGGTAATGCCATAGCTCATTGCGCCTTGAATCAAGGTAACACCGGCATCCATGGTGGTAGCAGATTGAGTGGTGCGATAGTCGTCAGCGTCGATATCGTCTTCGTCGAAGTTTGCAACCGATGCGGTGTACACGATGGTGTCAACTTCTACGCGCTTTGGCGTTACGCCGATAAGCAGGCGAGAGCCATCGGTAAGGTCGAAAGATTTGGCAAGAGCGAGTCCAATTTCCTGAACTAGCGCACCGCGTGCAACGACTTCGGTTTGCAACTGGTTTTCGGGATTGAAAGTGCAGGTGTTTGCGCCGGCTAAGCAGCCACTAATTCCATCGAGGAGGCCAAGGTCGGCTTCGTCAACCAGTGGTGTTCCGCTCACAGCAAATGTGCCTTTGGCAACTAGCGCCGCTGAGATCAAATTCGTGGGGATGGCGATAACAAGACTGCCGCCGCCCGTAACTTGAGCAGTCTTGTCATCTACCGCCTCGAGGAGCTCGCGAAGCTGATCGACTTGGGCGCTGTTGATCTGGTTTCCGGCATAGCTGACGGAGTCAGTCAAATCGACTAAATCATCCAAGTGATCGATTAAATCATCAGGGTCTTGTGCGAGCGCGCCCAAGTTAAGGACCAATGCGCCGTCATCGCTTTCGCCGTAATTGGCAAGCAAACTTGGGTTGTATAAAACGCCGTCGGCGTAGCCGGCAGTTACGTAGCCTGCGCCACCCATGCCACTTACGCGGCCGTTATAAAGTTCGTTAGCAGTTGCTGCAGTGGACGCAGATAGCAGCGCTACAGCCAATAGTGATTTTTTCATGATTATTCCTGATGATTTGTTATTCGCTGAGTTTAAAATTTTAATCGGACTCAAAGCGGTGCGTTTATATATCAAGAAGCATTAAAAATCAAAATATGTGCGACAGTCGGCGGTTTTTATAGATTGTTTTGCTATATGGCTTAAAACGGGGTTGGGCAATCGACACTGACATCAATTTGACTAATGGGGTGCGGTAGCCAAATCTTTTTCGCGTGAAGATAAAGTCTTGGCGCTTTTGCGACGACATCTTCAGGCGCGTAAAGGCGATCACCCAAAATAGGATGCCCCAAACTCAGCATGTGAACTCGCAATTGATGTGTTCTACCTGATACGGGTTCTAACTCCACGCGGGTAGTGCGGGTTGATTCATCTCGGCTGATAACTTGATAGCGGGTGTGGGCCGATTTACCTTGTTCGAAACACACTTTTTGCTTGGGGCGGTTGGGCCAATCACAAATAAGTGGAAGCGTGATCTCACCCTGATCGTCGTCGATTAATCCATCGACTACCGCTTCGTAGCGTTTGTGTATTTGGCGTGTTTCGAATTGGGCGGTCATCGCCTTTAAAGTAGGATAATTCAGCGGGAACATCACAATGCCGGATGTAGCCTGATCTAACCGGTGCACAATGCGAGCATTGGGATTGAACTGTAAGGCCAGTCGATGAAGGCAATATTGATTTTCTGGCCCTTTGCCGGGGACGCTCAGCAAGCCCGAAGGTTTGTTGACGATCAGAAGGTCGTCATCTAAGTACAAAATGTCGAGTTCGGTAATACTTGCGGGGTCTATCATAATCGGGCTTCCAGTGTAAGGGCGCGGATTATCGCAAATATCCACTTGGATTGGTAAGCTTGGCAAAATTTTCGGTAGAGACCTATGAGCGATATTCAATTACAGCCTTATCCATGGCAAAGCGAGCAATGGCAGCAGCTGGTCGATATGCATCAACAAGGGCGTTTTCCCCATGCGTTGATGTTGGCTGGCCCTCAAGGTGTGGGGAAATTGCATTTTGCTCAGGCCTTCGCCCGCTGGATTATGTGTGCCTCTCCTAAGGGGGGCAGTGAATGTGGAGGCTGCCGCTCCTGCCAGCTGCATAGCGCTGGAACTCATCCAGACTTCATGCAAATCGAACCTGAAGAGGCGGGTAAGGCTATTCGCGTCGATCAAGTGCGAGAGCTCACCGAGCTTTTGTCGAAAACGGCGCAGCAGGGTGGTTATAAAGTGGCGATTGTGGCACCCGCCGAAGCTATGAACCTCAACTCTGCCAACG
Organism: Cellvibrio sp.; assembly: GCA_051885175.1. GTDB lineage: Bacteria > Pseudomonadota > Gammaproteobacteria > Pseudomonadales > Cellvibrionaceae > Cellvibrio. The sequence continues at coordinate 74,061 of JBJEWS010000010.1, read as the reverse complement.
CCATTTTGAAATCGCTCGAAGAGCCGGCGGCTCAAACGGTTATGATTTTGGTCAGTCACACCCCAAGTGCTGTTTTGCCGACGATACGGAGTCGTTGCCAGCTGCGCAGTTTTAATATTCCATCTCAGGCGATTGTCGCTAACTGGCTTGCGCCTTTATTGCAAGGCAGTGATATTTCGCTCGACCTCATTATGCGAGAAGCGCAGGGTGCACCGCTGATTGCTCGCGATCTTCTAGAGGGCGATGCATTGGCAAAGCGCCAAGAGTATCTATCGGGCTTGGCAAAGCTCAGTTTGCATCAAGCATCGGCGATAGAAATCGCCGCTAAGTGGTACGGCGGCGATAACATTCAGTTAATGGATTGGTATTTAGCACAGCTGCATCGCCTCACTCGGTATCTTTCGTTGAGAGATGCCTCGGAGCTTTTTGGTTGGCCGTCTGAGCTAATTGCGCGGATTGAAAGCGTGAATCCGAGTATCTTGCATCGCTATTTAGAGAAGGTGCTCGCCACTAAACGACAACTGCTCAGTGGCGCGAATCCCAACAAACAGTTATTGTGGGAAGAGTTGCTACTGGACTGGCTTGTGGTTTTGCGCGCAAAATAAGCGGTTCATGATTTGCGAGAAGGTTCACTGGCAGGCACCCGAGAATAAAATAAAGTAGCCCACCCCATTTGGTAAGGATTTCATATGCAAGCGTTAGGCGGAGTTCGCAACGGCATTCTGTCGCTCACCATCAAAGATAAGGCGGTTCTTTACGCTGCCTACATGCCCTTTGTGAGCAATGGCGGGCTGTTTATTCCCACCAGTAAAAGCTACAAGCTGGGCGATGAAGTTTTTATGCTGCTGAGCTTGATGGACGAGGTAGAGAAAATCCCTGTCGCCGGCAAAGTGGTCTGGATTACTCCCAAAGGCGCACAAGGTAATAAGGCGGCGGGCATTGGTGTCCAGTTTACCGATGCCAATAATGTGGCCTCGGGCAAGATCGAAACCTATCTTGCGGGTATGTTGTCGTCTGACAAGCCGACGCATACCATGTAAACTACCTCGTCTATGCAAGAAGCCAGGCAATGCCTGGCTTTGTTGTTTTTATCGTTGTACGAATGGTTAACGGGTTTTATTTATGATGTTGGTTGATTCACATTGCCATCTGGATCGGCTCAATCTGTCGCCTTACGAGGGCGACTTGTCTAAAGCGCTTGCCGCCGCCGAGGCGAGGGGAGTTGGCCAGTTTTTATGCATTAGCGTAAGCGCTGACAACATTCAAAATATCATCGATCTTGCCCATCAATATCCTCGGGTGTTGGCATCGGTGGGTGTACACCCGTGCGATGTCGCTGCAGGCACTGTAAGTTACGAGCAACTATGCGCATTCGCGAACCAAGATAAGGTTGTCGCCTTGGGCGAAACTGGCCTCGATTACCACTACGAAACCGACAGCAAGTCGCTCCAGCATGAAAGTTTTGCCATGCACCTAGAGGCTGGCAAAGAGCTCGACTTGCCGATTGTGGTGCATACGCGCGAAGCAAAAAAAGACACCATCGACTTAATTCGCGAGCACGGCGGATTGGAATCGGCGGGTGTTATGCACTGCTTCACCGAAGATTGGGAAATGGCCAAGCAATCGCTCGATCTCAACTACTATATTTCCATTTCAGGCATTGTGACGTTCAAGAATGCGGAGCAGATTCGCGAAGTTGTTCGCAATATGCCGCTCGACCGCTTATTAGTCGAAACCGATTCGCCTTACCTTGCGCCTATTCCGTTTCGCGGTAAGCCCAACGAGCCCAAAAATGTGCGCGAAACCGCGCAGTACGTTGCCGATTTGCGCGGCCTGCCGCTCGAAAAATTGGCCGAAATTACTACCGAAAATTTTTATCGCTTATTCAAACGCGCGGCAGCTTATCGACCTGCTGGCGTGTAATTTAAGGAGCTTTTATGTCTTTGGCCGAAGCAAAAACTCAAATTATCACCATGCTCGAATTGCAAGATGGCATGAACTCCAAAGTGAATGCCGATTGGCGTAACGCTGGATTCGAATGGCATCGCGCGATTTGGGTTGAGTGCGCCGAACTTATGGATCACTACGGATGGAAGTGGTGGAAAAAACAAACGCCCGATACCGAACAAGTCGCTTTGGAGCTAATCGACATTTGGCATTTTGGCTTGAGTATCATGCTGTCATCGTCGCTCACGCAGGACGAGATAATCGCCAAAGTTCAAACCGAGCTCGACTTAGCACAATCCAAACCGGCAGATTTTAAACTTGCGGTAGAAGCCTTTGCGCTCGCCACTTTGCAAGACAAACAATTCCACCTGCGTGAATTTGCCGCGATGATGCTGGGCGTCGGCCTCGATTTTGAAGCGCTTTATCGCGGATATGTGGGTAAAAATGTTCTTAACTTTTTCCGCCAGGATCACGGCTACAAAGAAGGCACCTATATCAAAAATTGGTACGACGGTCGCGAAGACAACGAACATTTGGTGGATATCGTGGCAAAACTCAACAGCGGCGCTGCCAGTTTTAAAGACGACGTTTATCAAGGGCTTAAGGCGCAATACGCTAAGTGCAAAAGCGCATAATTGGTGTAATTTTTTGCCTCGCGAAGCCGCTAAATGCGTGAAATTTCTGGGTAAATCAATATAATGTTTGGCCGCTGAAGGTGGCTCGCGCACGCGCTGCCACCTTTTAAGCCGAGCTCATAAACAGGTTTTGTGAACCTCAAATACAACCCAAATTATCGGGTTATGTCGGCAATATATCCTTGTATATTGTGTGAATCTGCAACTGCAATTCATTTTTTCTTGTTAAACGGAGTCTCATCGTGAAAGCACCTGTAAGAGTTACCGTGACTGGCGCAGCTGGCCAAATCAGTTATTCATTATTGTTCCGCATCGCTTCTGGCGACATGTTGGGCAAAGACCAACCAGTAATCCTTCAATTGTTGGAAATCACCCCAGCACTTCAAGCCTTGCAAGGCGTTGCAATGGAATTGAACGACTGTGCATTCCCATTGTTGGCCGGCATCGTAACCACTGACGATCCAAATGTAGCTTTCAAAGATGCAGATTACGCATTGCTCGTTGGTGCTCGTCCACGTGGCCCAGGTATGGAACGTAAAGATCTTTTGTCTGCTAACGCGGCGATCTTCTCTGTTCAAGGTAAAGCGATCAACGATCACGCTTCACGCAACATTAAAGTATTGGTTGTTGGTAACCCAGCAAACACCAACGCCTTGATTGCTCAGCGTAACGCTCCAGACATCAACCCACGTCAATTCACTGCAATGACTCGTTTGGACCACAACCGTGGTTTGAGCCAATTGGCAGAAAAAACTGGCACCAGCATCAATGACATCAAAAAGATGACCATTTGGGGCAACCACTCAGCGACTCAATACCCGGACTTGCACGAAACTACCGTTAACGGTAAGCCTGCATTGTCGTTGATCGACCAAGACTGGTACGACGCAGAGTACATCCCAACTGTTCAACAACGTGGTGCAGCGATCATTAAAGCACGCGGTGCTTCTTCTGCCGCTTCAGCAGCTTCTGCAGCAATCGACCACATGCGCACTTGGGCTTTAGGCTCAGACGAAAACGATTGGGTAAGCATGGGCGTTTACTCAGACGGTTCTTACGGTATCGAGAAAGGCTTGATCTACTCATTCCCAGTAGTTTGCAAAAACGGCGATTGGGAAATCGTTCAAGGTCTCGAAATCAACGAATTCTCTCGCGCAAAAATGACTGCGACCGAGCAAGAATTACGTGAAGAGCGCGACGCTGTAAAAGACTTATTGCCTGCTTAATTATTTAAGCTTCCACAGGTAAAAATAAAAAACGGGATGGCGAAAGCCATCCCGTTTTTTATTGCGTTTGGATTTGAATTACGATTAGTATCGGCTGTCTTTAGCAGGGAAAGAGGATATTACATGAGATTGAAAAGAGTTTATCTAAAGAATTTTCGTTCTTACCGAGAGACTGTAGCTGTGGATATGGGAGCTCTCACAGTGTTCACGGGTAAAAATGACATTGGAAAATCTACGATACTGGAAGCGCTAGACTTGTTCTTTAACGAAGGGAATGGGTTGATAAAGTTCGATGCAGGAGACTTGAATATCTCCGCAAGTCGAGATGGTGAGTCTGAGATTGAGATTGGGGTGGTTTTCGGTGGGGCTCCCGAACATTTAGTCATCGACGCAACAAGTCAAACTTCCTTAGCTGACGAGTTTCTTCTGAATGAAGATGGTGATCTTGAGATTGTTAAAGTTTTTTCTACTGGAAAGCCAAAGGTTTATATTAATGCGTTGCATCCAACGAACGTTGGTTGCAAAGATCTTCTCACATTAACCAACGCAAAATTAAAAGAAAAAATACCAAATGGAGTTGAGTGTAACAGGGTTAACAATGTTTCCATTCGCGAAGCAATATGGAGTTACTACTCAGAAGATCTAAAGCTGCAACCGACGAGAATCGAGGCTTCAAAAATTGATTCCAAGGATCTTTATGAAGCGCTAAAAAAATATTTCCCGTCATATGCCTTATTTCAATCGGACCGGAGTAACAGCGATTCTGATGGTGAAGTTCAGAATCCTATGAAATATGCAGTCCAAGAGATAATGAAAGATCCTAATGTGGTTCAAGCGCTAGACGATGTAGCGAACGTTGTGACTGCAAGGTTGCAACAGGTTGCCGATGCCACACTTGAGAAGCTTTCTGAAATGGATGCTGATGTTGCACGTAAATTGAATCCTGTGATTCCAGCTGCCGCGGATTTGAAGTGGGCGGATGTTTTTAAGAAGGTTTCAATTGCTGGTGATGACGATATCCCAATTAATAAGAGGGGTAGCGGAGTTAAACGATTGGTGCTGCTTAACTTTTTCAGAGCTGAAGTTGAACGGAGGCGCATGAGCCAAACTTCAACCAACGTGATTTATGCGATTGAAGAGCCTGAAACTTCCCAGCATCCAAACTATCAGAGAGATTTAATTGATGCGATCAAAGCATTATCGACTTCGGGTCACACTCAGGTCATTTTAACTACGCATAGTCCTGTAGTGGTCAAGTCTCTAGATTTTGACGACTTAAGAGTTATTGTTGATGGAGATGCTAAGCAGATATTGGGTGTTGATCGGACGACACTTCCATATCCATCCATGAACGAGGTTAATTATCATGTTTTCGATGAGGCTGATAGTGAGTATCACAATGAGCTCTACGGTTTTATTGAGGCTAATGGTTGGCTGACTGACTTTGAACAAGATAAGCTCAAAGTAGCTTATACAGAGGTAAGAAAAGGAGTGGCCAAGTCTTCAAAAATGGTCACAAAAAACACGTACATCAGGCATCAGATCCATCATCCTGAAAACACGATTAATCCTCGGTTTACGCGTGACGAATTGGATGCATCGATCGCTGAAATGAGGAAGTACATCGCGGCGAAACAGAACGAAGTGGAGTTGGCTTAAAAAAGCCCGCTAACGCGGGCTTTTTTATTATTCCTGATACTCCCAAACCTCAATCCAATCGTATACGGCTCTAGCGTTGAAGGTTGTTTCGTCAACGGGTCCAGCCCAGTCTTCGATATTCGATGCCCAGATAGTTAGCAGAATATTCTGCGGTAGTCCCATCAGATCAATTTTGCTATTCCAGCGATGGTAGATGGTTCCATCAATAGCGAAGGTTGCTTCTGTCGGTGTCCACTCAATCGTGTAAGTGTGGAAGTCTTCCGATGTATCGAAAGGCAATTCTTTAAGTGCAGGGAATTGCGTAGGTGTCACCGACTGGCCTGAAGGTGGCGGAGAAACGCCGTCGTAAACCATGGCGTTGAATTGGATTTGTCGGGGATTGTGACCGAGGCTCTCGATATCGAATTCATTCCAATTATCCGCAGGCCAAGGTGTGTAGATGCTAACCAGTGCCGACACTACCGCTGAGCCTTTAGCGAGTTTTGCCCGAGCGCTGACTCTGCCGTACTTAATCGTTTCGATGGAGCGTACTTCGGCTCCGAGGAATTGCTTAGCGCCGCCGTCGGAAACAGTTCCTTCAGGAGCGGCTAAGAGTGTGAGCGTCATGTAACCGTCATCGACTTTGACGGTCTTATCGCTAAAGAGCGCAATGTTGGTGTCCCACGAGTGGTGCATCAATTGCCAGCGGCTAGTGTCTAGGTAATCAAAATCATCGCGAAATAGCAGACGAAACTCTCCTGCTATCATGGGGCTCGACGCACTGCTGGTGCTCGAGGATTGCATTGAGCTGGATAATGGAATGGAGCTTACCGAGGTTGATGTGTTGGCCGCTGGTGTGCCAGACGAGCCAGACCCACCACACGCGGTGAGCCCAAGTGCTGCAAGTAAAACGAATAGGTATTTCGGCATGGTTTCCTCGTCGATTTATTCATTATTTTTTTGAACTAAGAGCATGCACTTTTAAGGAGAGAACTGCAAATGGGCTCGCACAGAGGAGCCCATGTTTTTAACGAATTACTCGTGCGATCACAAGCTCTTCTGGGAAGGAAAAGTCGCCGCTGTGTAATCGATACCTTCCTTTGCAAAGATGCTCAACCTTGCTGGTTGCGCACTTTAGTGGAATCGATTCGGTAGAGGTATACCAGTTGGTATTTTCTGGCGAAGTGGTTTTGCAATTTTTCAAAAAGGCGGGATTTCCGGAATCGCCGAACTCCAAGTCACACAAAAATGAAAACTGATTTGCGATAAATAATTGATAACCATCGCCCGACTGGGTGATCGTGACTTTACGCAGCGCCGCTACAGGGTTGTCGCTACCGTAGAGGTTTTGTGTCAACCACGCTTCTTTAATTTTGGCATCGGCTAATACTGTTGAAGAGAGAAGTGAGAGTAATAAGACAAGTTTTTTCATAAATTCCCTTTGTTTAATCATCCGTAAATTGTGGAATAGCGGAGCAATCTTAACAAATTACGTTTGTCCAGAAAGTTTTAGTAAAAAATTTCGTGAACTAGCTTACGAGATTTTTATTAATAATTGGTTCGCTATGCGTGAGTTATCGAACGGATAATCTCGAATTCGTGCAGGGTTACCGGCTGAGTCGAAAGTCTGCCTTGTTTCACCAGCACCATTTCTTGCAGTTCTGGATGCTTTTTAATTTCGGATAAAGTTAGCGAACACTTAAAAATTTCGATAAGTTGAATGTCGACAGAAAACCAGCGGGGATTTTCGGGTGAGCTTTTTGGGTCGAAGTAGGGGCTTTCAGGATTAAATTGCGTGGGGTCAGGGTAGGCGGCTTTGACGATTTTGGCTAAGCCAACCACGCAGGGAGTTTTAATCCCTGAGTGGTAAATTAAGACTTCGTCGCCAACTGCGATTTGGTCGCGGATAAAATTGCGCGCTTGGTAATTGCGAATACCATCCCAGCGACCGGTTTGATTTTTCTCGGCAGCCAGATGCTCAATTCCATACACATCTGGCTCAGCTTTGAACAACCAATAGTTCATGGATTACATCCAGGCTCTTAAGCGTTCGGCGGTGGCGTCGTCGACGATAGAAAAACTGGCGCGATGCTTTTCAACATCTACTTCGTCGATGATTACCTGAACCGTTTGGTCAATTTTGTAAACCACGCCTTCCACCGTTAACGTTAAGCGGCGCGAATCGAATTGCGCCTTCACTTCGCCACCGCGAGGCGCGAGAGTGACAAAACCGTCCATGCCCCAATCTTCGAGTTTTACACCAATGCCAATCGAGGTCACTAGTGTAATTTGGCCAGTGTGCACGCTGCCGATTTGGTTGGCCATGTACTGAGCTGCTAACCAAGTTTCGGTGAAGCGGCAGGCTTGACGGCCAGCGGTTAAACGTTCTTGCAGGTGGTTAATCAATGCGGTTTTATCGGCGATCTCTAATGGTGGCTCGCCGCGCAGAATGCGTTTAATCGCAAGATGATTAAAGAAATCGTTATAGCGACGAATGGGTGACGTCATCATCGCGTAGGCGTTAAAACCTAAACCAAAATGTGGAATTGGCTCGAAACTTAATTCACCCGCTTGCAGTTGGCGTTGCAGCAACGAATGCAAACCGCTGTTGATTGGGTCCTGATTGTTTAAGCGTAATTCGCGGAAGAGTTTAAGAAAGTTGCCTAACTCGGTGAGGTCGCCAGTGTTTAAGTCGGGGCGATCTTCGGTGAGTAAACTTAATGCATCGTTAATGCGCTCTTGGCGAAAACCAATGTGAGTTGAAAAAATTCCATAGCCTGGGTTGGCCACAAAAAAGTCGCCCGCACAAATGTTGGTGGCGAGCATGGCTTCTTCAACTAAGCGATGCGCGGTTGTGCGGTCGCGACGCTCAATGCGGTCGATTTTTTTCTGCTCGTTAAGCATGTAAAAATAATCGGGGCGCTCTTCCATTATCAGTGAGTTGGCGCGGCGGTAACTTGCACGTGCATCGGCGAAGGCTTTGAGCGTTTGCAATTGTGTTAACAGTTCGGACGAAAACTCTGGCGCATTTTCGGCGTTAGATAGGGCGTCTTGAACGCCTTGGTAACTGAGTTTGTGCTGCGAGCGAATGATGGCTTCGCTGAAGCTGAAATTTTCTATTTCACCGTTAGATGCAATTTGCATTTTGCATACAAGCGCTGGGCGTTTTTGTTCGGCGACCAGTGAGTAGGTGTCTTGCGAGAGGTCTATCGGCAGCATGGTGAGTGCTTGGCCGAGAATGTAATGCGTCGATACTCGATCGCGCGCGGCAAGCTCAAGTGGTGAGCCAAATTCAATGTGTTTAGTCGGATCGGCAATCGCCGAATACACTTCCCATCCGGTGGTGGTCGCGGTGATGTAGAGCGCGTCGTCCATGTCCCGAGTGGTTTCGGAGTCTATAGTGATGAAGGGAAGGTGAGTTAAATCTTCCTCGTTCTCGAACACTAAAGGCGACCAATGAATGCTGTTTGCCTGCGCTTGTGCTTCGGCAGGCCATTCGTTGGGCAAGTTAAATTTTGCGATGGCGTATCGGCTTTCGATGCCTGACTCGTCGATGGAGCCCACGCGCTTGAGAACGCGAACTTGGGCTTTGCCACCGTTATCGAATGGATGGCGAGAAATTTCGCAGTGAATAAAGTCGCCTTCGTTAATATTTTTTCGCTCGGGTGGCGGTACAAAAAGCCAGCGGTTGAAATTGTTGCTGTCGGGTTCGACGAAAAAGTGATTGCCTTTAGAAACGTACTTACCCACAAACTGGGCGAATGTTGTTTCGATGAGTCGGGTCAGTTTGGCTTCAAATTGATCTTTTTTGTTGGTGGAGATTTCGGCTTCGACTCTGTCGCCGGGCAAGACTTTTTGCATTTGGTCGGGGTCGATGAAGGCTTCGCGGCCGTCATCTAAAACCAAAAAACCGAAGCGTTTGGTGGTGGTTCTAACGATGCCCTGAGCGATATCTTTTTGGGAAACAATAGTCGACTTGAGGCTGGCGAGTTGTTGCAGCGCGTTGGGATTTAACATTTATGAGAACTTACTTGAAAGGAATATGCTCCAAATCATATCAGAAAAGCCTGCGCCAAGGAGTCAAACTGGAGGCGGATTTAACGGTTTTGGGGAAATTGTGAGTGGCGATTGGCGGGCGTGGCGTTATTATTAACTTGTGACTATTTTTTGGGAGGTTTGGCCATGGCACAGAGTATCAATAGTGGATTGAGTGAGAGTCTCATTGAGCGTCTTGGCGATATCTTTCAGACCGATTTATTAATTGATGGTGCTTGGGTGCCCGCTCAAAAAGGTGGTCGCTTCGATGTGACCAACCCCGCAACAGGTGAGGTACTTGTTAGTGTTGCAGACGGTGGTGCAGACGATATCGAGGCGGCGATAGAGGCAGCGACCCAAGCTCAGCCCCTATGGGCAGCTGTGCCCGGCCCTGAGCGCTCGAGAGTTTTGCACCGCTGGCATCAATTAGTGATAGAACACAGAGAAGCGCTCGCGCATTTACTCACCCTCGAGCAAGGCAAGCCAATCAAGGAAGCGTTAGGTGAGATCGACTATGGCGCCAGCTATATTGAGTGGTTCGCTGGCGAAGCCACGCGTATTTACGGCGATCTATTGCCCAGTAAATCAGAGAAATTACGTTCCCGCGTAATTAAAAAGCCCGTTGGCGTAGTGGTTGCCATTATACCGTGGAATTTCCCAAACGCTATGCTCGCACGCAAACTGGCGCCGGCGCTCGCGGCGGGCTGCTCGGTTATTGTTAAGCCAGCGGCAGAAACACCGCTGTCGGCACTCGCAATCGCGGCACTTGCCGAGCGGGCAGGCGTTCCTGCAGGGCTTATCAACGTCATAACCACGGCCGATTCTCGTGGATTTGGTGAGAAAATTTGCAGTGATCCGCGAATTCACAAAATCACTTTCACTGGCTCGACGCCAGTGGGTAAAACTCTCGTTAAACAAAGTGCAGGAACCCTTAAGCGTTTGTCGCTGGAACTTGGTGGCAACGCGCCGTTTATTGTGTTTTCTGATGCCGATATTGCGTTAGCCGTGAAGGGCGCCATTGCGAGTAAATTTCGCAATGCTGGGCAAACCTGTGTTTGTGCCAATCGGTTTTATGTGGAGAAAAAAGTATTCGATGATTTCGTGGCGATTCTATTGGCCGAACTGGAGCAGCTAACCGTTGGAAATGGTCTTGAGGAGGGCGTTAACGTCGGCCCTTTAATTAACGAAAGGGCAGTGCAAAAAGTCGCCGAATTAGTGGAAGAAGCGCGTGATTTTGGCGCGCAACAGATTTTCCAAGCGATTCTTCCAAAGGGACTGCGTGGCTCTTTTTATCCGCCTACGGTACTTGTTAATGTCCCTAGAGCGGCGCGCATATTATCGGAAGAAATTTTTGGCCCAGTCATCACTTTGGTTGAGTTCGAAGGCGAAGAGCAAGCCATCGCCTTGGCAAATGCGACGCCTTTTGGGTTGGCGGCTTATGCGTACACCAACTGCCGTAAGCGATTGTCGCGGCTACCCGAGCGATTACACACTGGCTTATTAGGGTTGAACACAGGGTTGATTTCAAACGAGATGGCGCCCTTTGGTGGCGTTAAAGAGTCCGGCTGGGGGCGAGAAGGTTCTAAATACGGATTGGACGACTATCTATCGTTGATGTCCGTAACTGAGAGTTTTGAATAAACGAGCGCTTCGTCAACAACCGCCCAAACTCTGGGCGGTTGTTATTTGTGCTTATGAGGCACGATTAGATCGGCAATTGAGTGGTGAATTTAACCTGCTTGAGTGCAAACGCAGAATTAATCGAGCCAATATTGGGAAGGTGGATTAGGGTTTGCTTCATTAAACGCTCGTAGTGCTCTACGCTTTCCACAACAACGCGGAGCACATAATCTTTATCACCGCTAGATGAATAGCACTCAACTACTTCCGGAATTACTAAAACAGCTTCTTCAAAAGCTTCTAAGGCTTTGGCGTCGTGGACTTTCATGGTGACATAGGCATGAACCGTAACACCAAGATTAAGGGCGCTCGGATTAAGTAGAGTTACTTTGCCGCGAATGACTCCTTCGGTTTCAAGGCGCTTAAGGCGTCTCCAGCAGGGTGTATGTGAAAGACCAATGAGATTGCCTAAATCGGCCATGGAGTAATCAGCATTTTCCTGCAATGCGCGAAGAATCTTACGGTCGTACTCGTCTAGCTCAATTGCCTTTGCCATATTTTTATCCTGTCGGCCCATAGTGAAAGGATGCATTCTAGGATGAGAACGTCAAAATAACAAGATTTTGAGGATGAAGTGTCTTGCTTCAAAGAGTCAAAGTTAGCAATTGGGCTTCCGCAATCAAGGAGTCTTAGGCATAAAATTCACCAGTCGCGCCGTTAATATATTGTTAATAAAAGCCGTCGCGTGTATCTTATCGCCTCTTTTCTCTAAGCATTTTGCAGTTCGTCTGATGAATAACTGAACGCAGATGTGCCGTAATTCACTGTATTTTGCTCATTTCTCACCGTGTTTTAGCAAAATTATCGTTAATAAAGGCGTCAGATAGCCAAAAACGCTGTTTTATTCGAGGAACAATTCATAATGAAAGTTATTCTGTTAGGCGCGCCTGGTGCGGGTAAAGGTACTCAAGCGAAATTGATTATGGAGCGTTTCGGCATTCCTCAAATCTCCACAGGCGACATGCTTCGTGCGGCAGTTAAGGCCGGCACGCCTTTAGGCCTACAGGCAAAAGACATTATGGCGGCAGGTGGTTTGGTTTCCGACGACCTTATCATCGCCTTGGTTAAAGAGCGTATTACCGAAGCCGATTGCGCTAAGGGCTTTTTATTCGACGGTTTCCCTCGCACGATCCCTCAAGCTGAAGCATTGCTCGACGCAGATGTTGAAATCGATCACGTAATCGAAATCTACGTTCCCGATGAAGAAATCGTCGAGCGTATCAGTGGTCGTCGTGTACATGAAGCTTCAGGCCGCATTTACCACGTGGTACACAGTGCGCCTAAAGTCGAAGGTCTCGACGATGAAACAGGTGAGCCTTTAGTACAACGTCCAGACGACCAAGAAGAAACTGTTCGTAAACGCTTGGCCATTTACCACGATCAAACCGAACCCTTGGTTAGCTTCTACAAAAATCTGCAAGCAACCAAAGCCAATGCGCCGAAATATTCTCAAATTAATGGTGTGGGTAGCGTCGATTCGATTCGTGAACAACTCTTTAGCGTACTAAGCTAAAAATGATAAAAGATGAGGCTCTACGGAGCCTTTTCTTTTGGTTGTGCCTGCGATCTACCGCGGAGCTTTCCCCATTTTGCTTAGGTTTTCTTCATGAGTATTATTCTCGCCCTTGATACATCCACCGACGCGTGCTCGGTCGCGCTTAATCAAAACGGCGAAGTTACTAGCCTGTTTGAGATAGCCGCGCAAAGTCATACTCAGCGCTTACTGCCAATGGTCGATGAAATTTTATCGTCTGCAAATCTCAAGTTATCTCAATTAGATGCCATCGCGTTTGGACGAGGACCGGGTTCATTCACTGGGCTGCGCATCTGTGCTGGCATTGTTCAAGGGCTTGCCTTCGGCGCTAACATTCCGGTTGTGCCTATCTCGACTTTACAGGCAATGGCGTTGCAGTATTTTCGTCACCACGAAAGTTTCGATGGTGTTGTTTTACCGAGCTTGGATGCGCGTATGAATGAAGTGTATTGGGGGTTATACAAACGCCATCCAGAAACTTTGTGCGCGCTGGTCAATGAAGAGCAAGTCTCGCCGCCGGCGGACGTTGTCGCTCAGATGGGGCAACAGTTGGTTATTGGTGTGGGTTCTGGATGGAATTATCCTGAGCTTGCGGCAATCGATACGGTGAAAGTTGATACCAGTATTCAACCGCGTGCGGAAGAGGTTGTATTGCTAGCTGCGGTTGAATTTAACAAAGGCAATCGGTTAAGTGCCTTAGAGGCCCAACCTGTGTATCTAAGGGATACTGTCTCTTGGCAAAAACGTAAACGCATTCGCGATAACTCGATTGAATAATATCGAGCGCGGCGTAAGCATTGATTGTGAATATTGAGTTGGATGAGTGTTAGGTGAAGTTATGAGTGTTCAGTTGAAAGTCGATGAATTTAACCATGGTTTATTAGATTTTTTGCAGGCCTCGCCAACGCCTTTTCATGCAACGCGCAATATGGTTGATACCTTGGTGCAAGCGGGCTTTACCTTAATCCATGAGCATGATCTTTGGTCGTTAACACCAGGGCAAAAATACGTTTTCACTCGCAATCAAAGTTCGGTGATCGCATTTATTTATGGCCGCGATAATTTGCTTGAGTCCGGCATTCGTATGTTTGGTGCGCACACCGATAGCCCTTGTCTCAAATTAAAACCTAATCCCGAATTAAATCGCCAAGGTTATTACCAATTGGGTGTTGAGGTATATGGCGGTGCATTACTTGCACCATGGTTTGATCGCGATTTATCAATGGCAGGGCGAGTAACCTTTAAAAATAAATCGGGCGCCGTTGAGAGTTGTTTGATCGACTTTAAGCGCGCGATTGCCATCATCCCAAGTCTTGCGATTCATCTTGATCGAGACGCTAACGCTGGCCGAAATATCAATCCGCAGCGGGATATTATTCCGGTATTGATGCAGTTAGAGCAGGGTAAGTTATTACCTAGCCTTCGCGAATTGCTCGCTCGTCAGATTTTGTTGGAACATCCAAATCTTGTCTTAGATGCGCAAGCGATTTTGGATTTCGAAATCAGTTTTTACGATACTCAGGCGCCGGCAACTATCGGTGTCGAGAATCAATTTATTGCAAGTGCACGTTTGGATAACCTGTTAAGTTGTTACACAGGCCTTCGTGCAGTTTGCGAGGCTTCGACCGATGTGTCTAGCATTTTTATTTGCACCGATCACGAAGAGGTGGGGAGTGCTTCATGCTGCGGAGCCAAAGGCCCCATGCTCGAACAGTTTTTAGAGCGTCTGCTACCTGAGGCAGAAACTCGCATTCGTGTTCTTGAAAAATCCTTGATGATTTCTGCAGACAATGCTCATGGTGTCCATCCCAACTTTTGCGATAAGCATGACGAAAATCACAAGCCTTTGTTAAATCACGGCCCAGTTATTAAAATCAACGCGAACCAGCGATACGCCACCACTAGTGAAACCAGCGCAGTGTTTAAATTACTCTGCGACGAGGCAAAGATTCCCTACCAAGCATTTGTTGCTCGGACCGACATGGGTTGCGGCAGTACTATTGGCCCTATCGTTGCGTCTGAAGTTGGTGTTCGCACGTTGGATGTGGGTGTGCCAACTTTTGCAATGCACTCCATCCGCGAATTGGCAGGCACTTTAGATGCGTGGTATTTGTATCAGATTGCTCATTTATTCTTTTCTTTCCCGGCACCACCTGTCCCTTATTTGCAATCGCAGTGAACGAAACAATTAAACGAAGCGGGTTCAACTTAGATCAAAAGGCTTTTGATTCGAGTAGTTGATAATGTTCCAAAGTGCATTTTGACTTTAATAAGGAGTTGGTACACAAGGAGGTCAATGTGAGTTTTGCCGATTATTAAACTTGTCGGTCTTGGGGTATCTAGATGTCGGTGACACCAGAGTTTCTTAAACAGTTTGAGCCTTTCGATCGGTTTTCGTTAGACATTCTTAATAAAGCTATTGAGAAAATTCGACTTCACGAATTTGCTAAGGGCACCATTGTCTTTCGACGCGGCAAAGCTTTGGACGATCGCTATTATCTTGTCTCCGGTCAAATTGATTTGGTGAACTCGGCGTTTGAACGATATTCATTAATGGCTGAAACAGAAGAAGCTTTTTCGCCCATTAATATGGAGTCGCCCACTCAAGTCTCGGCCGTCGCCGCTAATCGAGTCACCTGCTTTAGTATTCCGACGGGCTACCTTGAGGGCTTGATTGCTGCCGACTCTGAAGAGCATCAAGACGAGGTTGTCGACGCCCGCGATTGGATGTCGCTCTTTTTGCAACAACCGCTTTTCATGCGGCTGCCTCCAGCCAATATCCAACAGCTGTTTTTCAAACTGCAAACTCGGAAGGTTAAAGCAGGCGAGACTATCGTTCGTCAAGATGAAGAAGGTGACTGCTTTTATGTGATCGAGGCTGGCGATGCTCAGGTGATTAATCGACAAGGCAAAGTGCTCGCCGATCTCATTCCCGGTGACTATTTTGGCGAAGAGGCTTTAGTTGGCGGAACACGCCGTAATGCCAGTGTGGTTATGCGAACGGCAGGTCGGGTTAAGTTTCTTGATAAAGCCGATTTTATTGCATTACTGCAAGAGCCGGTCTTGCGCCGCGTGACCACCGAAGAATACTTAAAGGTTCCTGCAAAATATCAAATTGTGGATGTCCGCTTGGCAGTTGAGCGTCGTTTTGGTTCGGTTGCCCAAAGTGTGAATATCCCGCTTATGCAAGTTAGGTCGAGACTTGCAGCTTTGCGAAACGAGGCGGCATCTCTTAGCAAACACTACCTGATTACTGACGACGGCGGCCCAAGAGCAGCCGTTGCGGTGCAGCTATTTGTTCAAGCGGGCTTCGAGGCGAGCTTACTCGTCGAGGCTTCACAGCTTTATCCCATCGCGCCTTAATGAATCTTCTGCAAATCGTATGAGATCAGGCTATTATTACAGCCTTTAATTTGACAATAGACTTGATACAGCTAGGAAACATTCATGTCTGAATTACAAGCGCCTACGGGTAAGCAACGCGTTTTAACCGGAATTACCACCTCGGGCACCCCGCATTTAGGAAATTACGTTGGCGCCATTCGTCCAGCGATTCAAGAAAGTTTACGCAGTGATGTCGAGTCGTTTTTCTTTTTAGCGGATTATCATGCACTGATTAAATGCCAAGACCCTGTCGCGGTGCATCAGTCGACCCGCGAAATTGCCGCAACTTGGCTCGCGCTGGGTTTGAATACCGATAACGCAATTTTTTATCGTCAGTCCGACATTCCTGAAATTCCGGAGTTATGTTGGTTTTTGACTTGTATGACCGCGAAAGGATTGATGAACCGTGCGCACGCTTATAAGGCCTCGGTTGATGCAAACCTAGCGAATGGCGAAGACCCTGATTTTGGCATCACTATGGGGCTTTATTCTTACCCTGTGCTCATGGCGGCTGATATTTTAATGTTCAATGCCAACAAAGTGCCGGTGGGTAAGGACCAAATTCAGCACATCGAAATGGCCCGCGATGTGGCGGCTCGATTCAATCACCATTACGGTGAGTTTTTCGCACTTCCAGAAGCTTTGGTGGATAACAATGTTGCGGTGCTCCAAGGCCTCGATGGACGTAAAATGAGCAAGAGTTACGGAAATACCATTCCATTGTGGTTGCCCGAAAAGCAGTTGAAAAAATCGATCAATAAAATTCTTACCAATTTATTGGAACCCGGCGAGCCTAAAGATCCCGATACCTCCGCTGTGTTTCAAATTTGGCAGGCGTTCGCCACGCCCGAGCAGACTCAAGAGATGCGTAACGCCTTTGCAGAAGGTATCGGTTGGGGCGAGGCCAAAAAGCAATTGTTTGAGCTGATCAATGGCCAATTATCAGAAGCGCGCGAGCGTTACGAATACTTGATGGCAAATCCGGCGCAGATTGAAGAAGTTCTGCAAAAGGGTGCGCAAAAAGCGCGAGCACAAGCGAAACCGATGCTAGAAAAACTTCGTGAAGCGGTGGGCATCAGACCAATTCTGTAACAAAAAAAGCACCCAATTGGGTGCTTTTTTATGTACTTTTTAGTCAGGGTGCATTGTCTGCCAAGTGTAGTAGTGGACGGCCATGCATTTGTGCGACGACTTTATAGATAGCGTCGGTGATTTTCTTTAACTCTTGCGGTGTGATAATGAAAGGCGGCATGACATAAATAATATTGCCGAAAGGTCGTAGCCATACGCCTTCATTGATAAATGCTTCCATTAAATCACTGGTGTTGACGGGTTCGTCGAGCTCGACAACGCCGATCGCTCCTAAGACACGCACATCGACCACGTGCTCGAATTCTCTGCAGTTACTCAATTCATCGTGTAATTGGCGCGAAATAGCAGAGACTTTTGTCTGCCAGTCTGACTTTAATAATAAATCGATACTCGCGTTCGCAACCGAGCAGGCGAGGGCGTTGGCCATGTAGGTCGGGCCATGCATGAGTCGGTTTTGATCACCGCGGCTAATGCCATCGCTCACTCTGTCGTTACAAAGTGTGGCAGCGAGGGTTAAGTATCCTCCGGTGAGCGCTTTACCCACGCACATAATGTCCGGTGCAATGCTAGCGTACTCACAGGCGAATAATTTTCCAGTGCGACCAAAGCCGGTGGCGATCTCGTCGACAATCAAAAGAATTTTATGGTGATCGCAAATCTCGCGAATTTTTTTGAGAATGTCCGGCGAATAAAATTTCATGCCGCCAGCACCTTGAACAATGGGCTCAAGAATAACGGCGGCGATTTTTTGCCGGTGCTGCTGCATCATTTGCGTGAACAAAGCGAATTGCGATTCATGCATGCGTTCTTCAAAACGGCAGGGTGGCAAATCGGCAAACAAATGGTGCGACAAAGATTGCAAAAAAACGTGATGGAAGCCTGATTGAGGATCGCATACACCCATAGCGCCGAAGGTATCGCCGTGATAACCGCCTTTAACCGTTAAAAATGTCGTACGTTGCGGTTGACCTTGCGCGTGCCAATATTGCAAAGCCATTTTCATGGCAACTTCAACAGCTACCGAGCCGGAATCGGAAAAAAATACTTTGTTTAAGCCGCGGGGCGTAATTTCAACTAATCGCTCGGCGAGTTTAACGGCGGGTTCGTGTGTTAAACCGGCGAACATAACGTGAGCCATTTTTTCGAGCTGTTGTGTGATAGCTTGGTTTAACTCGGGATGGTTATAGCCGTGGTGCGCACTCCACCAAGATGAAAGGCCATCGATCAATTGTCGACCATCGGCAAGATTAATATAAACGCCCGACGCCGACTCAACCGGTGCAATAAATCCTGGGCTGATAAACGAAGTGTAAGGGTGCCAGACGTGCGCGCGGTCCAAAGCCAATATTTCATCGGCATTATTGTGGCTAGTGAACGAGGGGAATTGGATAGTAGACATCGAGATACCTTCCTTTGATCCTTTCTCCATAGCTTAGCAGATGCAAGGTATTCCCTTGCATCTGCTGGTAAATATTCTCGATGAGAGATTATCTAGAGGATGTTGATCTAAGGCTAATATTGAAAACGCACAATTAAATTTAATTGGCGGTTGGAAAGCTCGGCCATTTCAGTATTGAGTAGGTCGGCAGTTTCAATTTCTTTTTGACTTTGATCTGAGATTTCGGCAATAGCCGACGTATTGCGCTCGATTTCTAATGCCATTTGCGATTGTTCTTCAGCCGCTGCAGCGATTTGATGTGACATGGAATCAATAGTGCTAACGGCATCGGCAATGGTGCCAAGTGCGCTGCGAACATTACCCATTTCGTCAACACTTCGGTCGGCCATGCTAAGGCAAGTTTCCATATTCGTACTTGCCGCCTCAGTAGCTTTGGCGAGGTTGCCAATAATTTCTTGAATGTGCCCAGTTGACTCTTGGGTACGTTGCGCCAACGAGCGAACTTCATCGGCTACTACCGCAAACCCGCGACCTTGTTCACCCGCGCGCGCGGCTTCGATAGCTGCGTTTAAAGCTAAGAGGTTGGTTTGTTCGGCAATTCCGCGAATCACATCGACGACACTTGCAATGCGGCCGCTGTCTTCTGAAAGTTTCGCTAAAACGTTGCCAAGGTTGCCCACTGTGCCTGAAAGATCGTCGATAGAAACGCGAGCGCCTTCGATAACCTTGTGGCCTTTGTCTACTTCGTCGATGGCGTGGCTCGTGGCTTGAGATGTTTGGTTCGCGCCAGCCGCGACTTCTTGCACAGCTAAAGCCATTTGTTGCATCGCGTTAGCAACGCCCGCGATTTCTGCTTGTTGCGACGACATAGCGGTATGTGTTTGTGCTGCGTGATGATGCGCGTTGACTGCCTTGCCTTTCAGTTCATGGGCTGATTCGCGGAAGCGGCCGAGTGCAGTTCGTAATCTCGCCTTGATGGCCATGTGTGAAAAGTGAATTTCACCGAGGGCGTCACTACGACCAGAATAAATATAAGCCGCCAGTGGGTCGTGCATGATTTTTCTTGCTTCGGCGAGGTTATCCGACAGTTGCATTTGTTGAATTTGGTATGCGCCAAACGAAATCAATAAGGCTGCTACGAAAGAGGCAATCACCGATTCTTGACTTAGGAATCCAAACAAACCACTGGTAATTACTAATAGAACAAAAGTTGCCACAGTGCTGATGGTTGCAATACCCCAACGATGCCAGAACTTTTCAAGCAGTGGAACAGGTGGCTTTCCAGCGTTGATTCGTTTGTAAGTGCGCTCGGCGCGAGCAACTATGACCGGGTCGGCTTTAGCGCGGACAGATTCGTAACCAGTAATTTGGTTATCGAGTTTTAGTGGCGTGACATAGGCGTCAACCCAATAGTGATCGCCATTTTTAGAGCGATTTTTCACCATTCCCATCCAAGGCTCGCCTTTTTTGAGCGCGCTCCACATCATCTCAAAAGCGGCTGGCGGCATATCGGGATGGCGGATAATGTTGTGGGGCTGCCCCCGCATTTCTTCGGCGGCAAATCCCGCGACGCGCAAAAAGGTGTCATTAAAGAATTCGATATTGCCGCGAGTATCCGTTGAGGAAACCAGCTCTTCGTGATCTCCAAAGATAATTTCGCGACCGGTTACAGGACCGTTGTTGCGCATGTATACGATTCCTAGCAATAGTTATGTTTGCATTAAGCTTATTTCTGCGCCGCATTATGGCGTAATTTTCATTGTGTTCAATAGCGCAGAATTGAGCCATGACAACCAAACACGATTCAGTGGAAAGAATTTCTTAGGCTGAGCGTAAACCAGTATAGGAATTAAGCCAGCTTCTAAGAAGTTCATGACGCTTCTCAAATGCTTCAGGAGACTTATCGGCAAACTCGATTCCAACTTGAGTTATTCGGGAATCATTTTTTACAAAACGCACCGACGTCACTCGCGCGTCTTCTTTGATGGGCTTTTGGCCTGCCAATTGAAACTCGAAATGGGCCAGAGGATTATTGGGTCTGAAATTTTGGGTGTGGTTTCCGTAGAGTGACACTTTCATCCCACCGATGCTGACATCTTGAATCACACCTAGAAAAGTGTCGCCGCCCAATGCGCGAAGGTTGGCAAAAGAGTTGGGTTTATCGCCGCAGGAAATACGTGGATGTTTGCGTCTTGGGGTGTAGATTGGTTGCTCTGGCAATGCGATGGCGAAACCCGTGGCACCGTAGTCTCGACCGAGCGCCAAGATTTCACCTTCGATGACCATTTCCTGATCCTGTTTTACGCACCGAAGGCGGACAATGTCCTGCAAATCCAATTGATGCTGATAGGGAGTAACGTCATCAAGCCAAAGCAAATTGCGCTCAACATCAAGTGCGAGAATCGCCGTTTGGTAACTCAATTGGCTGTTGTTCCAGCGAAGCTCGATAAGTTGCCGTTGCTGATATAGCGACCACAGCGGCATGAGTCGACTCGGGATGGTGGCGACGTTATTCGAACGAGCCTTGCCCTCGGCTAATGCCTTGGCTGAATCGGCATTCGAGGAGGTTGCTGATTTAAACCATTGAGAGATGAAATGCACAAAACACCTACTGATGGATATTGACGTTATTCTGAATAAAGCAAAACTTGTTCCATGTTGCGTCGGCTTTTAGTGGTGCTTTTATTGGGCGGGAAGATTGTAAAACGTACAAAATGGTTTTATTGAGGCTGCGAGCAAGTAGGTTTCAATAACAAGCGGAAAATCTTTGCCGTTTTTATGGCATCTACTCGACTGGCTTTCGCTGCCCCAAGGTTTTCATTCCGCTCGTAAAATCCGTACAATACCGCATCTTTTTCGCAGTTCGAGTTCCTCATCATGACTAGCCCCAATCAACGTAAAGATCGTCTTGAATTTAATAAGTTGCAGAAGCGTCTGCGTCGTTTGGTGGGAAGCGCGATTGTCGACTACAACATGATCGAAGATGGCGACAAGGTGATGGTTTGCCTGTCTGGCGGAAAAGATTCCTACACCATGCTCGATATATTAATGGGGCTCCAACAAACCGCGCCTATCAAGTTTGATTTAGTTGCGGTGAATATGGACCAAAAACAGCCGGGATTTCCCGAGCACATTCTGCCTAATTATTTGGCAAATTTGGGTGTTGAGTACCATATCATCGAGCGCGATACCTATAGTATCGTTAAGGAAGTTGTCCCAGAAGGTAAGACCACCTGCGGTCTTTGCTCACGGCTACGTCGCGGGACTCTTTACGGTTTCGCAGAAGAGATTGGCGCAACCAAAATTGCCCTTGGCCATCACCGCGACGATATTATCGAAACCTTATTTTTAAATATGTTCTACGGCGGCAAACTCAAAGCCATGCCACCTAAGTTGCGTTCGGATGATAAGCGCAACGTGATTATTCGCCCGCTCGCGTATTGTTGCGAATCGGACATTGCCGAGTTTGCCGAGTTAAAAGGCTTTCCAATTATTCCATGTAATCTCTGTGGCTCTCAGGAAAACTTACAGCGTCAAGTTGTAAAAGAGATGCTCAATAATTGGGAGAAGGCGCATCCAGGTCGAATGGAAACTATCTTCACTGCCATTCGGAATGTCCAGCCGTCGCAGCTTGCCGACCTCAAGTTGTTCGACTTCGTTTCGCTTTCACCAGATCGCACCGGTCTCACGCAGGATGATGAGGACGATAGCTGTGGAATCGACATTCAGTCGCAATCGCCAAGTGGTGTTCAGATTTTAGACATCATGGAAATGTAAAATAAAATCGATATAGTTAGGCGTAATCTAAAAACGCTTTCCTATTGATTGGCTTTATGGAATTATGAGGCACTGCTGTTTTGAAGGGCGAGCTCTTCAGAAAAATAAAATACAGGCTCTTAAATAATATGAAAACGATGATTCCGGCCCTTTTTAACGGTATTTCTTTTCAGCTCGCTAAAATCGGAATCCTTTGCGCTTTATTGCTAAGCGTCATCTTGGGCTGTATTCAGCTGTACGTCGATTTCCAAAATGAAAAAGTTCGCATTCATTCGTTAGTGAACGATGTTATTCATGTCACCACACCTCCCGCTATTCGATCAGTTGCGACCCTCGATACCGACTTGTCGAACGAATTGGTATCAGGTTTATTGAGTTACGGATTCATTTATAAAGTTTCAATCTTCGACGAGAGCGGTTTTGTTCTTGCGACTGGAACCACCCAGAGAGAAGTGGCTGTGGAGCATTGGCTCGCGCAATTATTCAAATTGGGGAATCGAGAGTACATCACGAGTTTACCCTTAGCGGGTTATACCGATGGAACCGCAGGCAAACTCGTATTGACGGTAGATGGCGATAAAGCCTTGGAAGGTTTTTTCGAGCGTGCCAAGCGCGTCATGCTTATTATTCTGTTACAAAACATTGCGCTGGTATCCATATTCTTCATTATTTATTACTTCAAGTTCACTAGGCCGCTAGTGGAACTCACCCGCGAGGTTCAGTCGATTGATCCCGATGAGCCGGGCGTTCGTCGTTTAACAGCACTGTCAAAAAATCGTAAAGATGAATTGCCACAGCTGATTGGCAGTATTAATCATTTACTAGACGTAGTCGAGAATTCCCTTAAGCGTCGCAATGATATTGAGTTTGCGTTGCGATGCAGTGAAGAGCACCTTCGTGAAATTATCGATAGCTTACCGGTATTAGTTGGTGCAAGGAATCGCGACGGTTACTACGTGTTCGCGAATAAAGCACTCACTAGTACATTGGGTTTTTCTGTCGATTCAATGCGCAATATTCCCACGCGCGAATTGCTTAAAGATCTTGTACCTGATGTTGAGCGTATGTTGGCTAACGATTTGGTTGTTATTGAATCTGAACGTGAATTGCCGGCATTTGAGGAGCGCTTGGTTACGGCCTCCGGGAAAGAACTAATACTTCAAACACACATGATGCCGTTTAATTTCTATGATGAAGTTATCTCGCTAATTGTGTGCGTCGATATTACTGATCGAAAACACGCGCAAGCGCGTATGGAGCACATGGCTCATCACGATGCTTTAACAGGGCTGCCCAATCGGTTACAGCTGGTAGAGCGCTTGACCCACGAACTGTGCCGCGCTCAGCGTCGTGGTTACTTCGGTGCGATTTTGTTTATCGACCTTGATCAGTTCAAAACGATTAACGACTCTCTTGGTCATCCGGTTGGAGACAGGGTGCTCAAAGTCGTTGCGAGTCGTTTGCGAGCATCCTTGCGAGAAGAGGACTTAGTGGCTCGTTTGAGTGGCGATGAGTTTGTTGTTGTCTTGACCGCTTTGGAGCAGGATCAAATACTCGCCGAACACCGAGCGCTTGAGCTCAGCGAAACAATTCGAACGCTCATTTCTCAGCCATTCCAGCATGAAAGTATGGAGTTGCGAGTGACTTGCTCTGTTGGTGTGGTGATTTACCCAGAGTCTGATAAAGACGTCGATGAGTTATTGCGCCACGCCGATACGGCTATGTATCAAGTGAAAGAAAAGGGGCGAAATGCGATCGAGTTTTTCAACGAAGAAATGGCGGCAAAGGTAAACCGATTACTCGAAATGGAACGAGACTTACACCGAGCCATCGAGGAGCAGCAGTTCGAACTTTATTTCCAGCCAAAGCTCGACGTCCTTACTAATCGTGTTGTGGGTGCTGAAGCATTATTGCGCTGGCGTCACCCTGAAAAGGGCATGATTCCACCATCGGAATTTATCTCTGTGCTTGAAGCCTCTGGGTTGATTATTCAAGTTGGGCATTGGGTGATAGAAGAATCCTGCAAACGATTAGTGGAATGGGGTCGGCGAGGTATTTGGACTAGCGGAATGCGGTTAAGCCTCAATATTAGCCCGCGCCAATTTAGGCGAGATGAGTTTGTCGAAGACGTCCTTAATCTGCTCTCGGTTCATCCGATTCCTTATCAATCGCTTGATATGGAAATCACAGAGGGTATTGTTATCTCGCGTGTTGACGATGCAATATCGACCATGAACGCATTAATCGAGCATGGCGTTAGTTTTTCACTCGATGATTTTGGCACTGGCTATTCGTCGATTAGCTATCTTAAACGCTTGCCAGTACAAACCTTAAAAATTGACCAAAGCTTTGTCCGCGATTTAATCGAGGATAGAAGTGACCGAGTGTTGGTTGAAACCATTATCACTATGGGCAACTTGCTGGACATGGAGCTGGTGGCAGAGGGTGTTGAAACGGAAGAGCAGCTTGATGTTTTACGAGCCTTCGGTTGTCACTATTATCAAGGTTATTTATTTAGCACCGCAATCTCCGCACAATCTTTCGAGACAATTTTAGAAAAATCTACTAATTTTGCGACCTGCTAGTTCTGTTGTCTGCAGGCGTTTTCCCTTCCAGCTCGTACGCAAAAGCAATGACGCAAGCAACTGCTCGGTAAAGTGCTTCGGGGATTTCTTCGCCTAGCTCGAGTTGCACTAATAAATCTACTAGCGTTCCATTGTCGCAAAGGGGAACATCGTGCTCTTGCGCGATCGCAATGATTTCTTCCGCAATGCTTCCTGTTCCTGTTGCCGTAATCTGAGGTGCATTCTCTCCATCGTAATAGAGTGCTACGGCTTTCGTAATGGATTTGTCATTCATGGCTAAGTTTTAACGTCTACTAAATTGTAATTGAATTTCATCTGTTGGCTCGGAGCTTCGCCATGGATAATCTCTATGTTATCGATGTGGATAGATTCCTTCTCGAGAAGCGAGACTAATCGTTCTTTGGTTTGGTTGATTTTGATAATGCTCGCTTCACTCGCGCTCCAAATGCGTGTTTTTAATCGGTTGTTAATTAAAGTGAGCTCAATAGATATTTTGCCGATATTCTCAAGCTCAAGACTCAACACCAAGCACCACTGTTTAACGAGTTTTGGGGAATTTTTTTCGCCAGTATCTTCGGTAATTGTCACTTCTTGTTGAGTAAGTTGGGCTTGAATTTGTTGCAGTTCATTGTGGTATCTAAAGGAGATATCAAATTGAGCAGACGATTGGGTTGTTTCTGAGTCTAAACTAGCAAGCAATGATTGCAATTGATTCAGCTGAATTTTCGACAAGCTGTTCTGAGCGAGTTGTCTAATTTGAGTGATTAGTTTTGCTTGAGTTAGTTTTGTTTCATTGTTTTGTAAATGCGAGGCGCGAGAGTTAAGTAGGCTGGCGAGAAGTTGGACAAATGGTGTGTCCATCGCGCCTCGACCGTTCAATGCAGTAAGAATTGCCGCGTTAGTACTGGGTGTCACCATGCTTGCGGCTTGAGCTTGCGCTGCCTCCACTACGTTCGTGAGTAGCGCTTTCTGATCGCTGCGTTTCAATATTGATAAATCATCTGCTGTTATGGTGTTTCCGGATATTAAGTTTTTGAATAAACGATTTTCCAGAAAAGTGCCGTTATTGCTGATCGCAGCCGCGAGATCTGTTGTTGTAATCTTGTTAGAAAAATTGGGTAATGATTGGTTGAGTTGGTCCAGGGCACCGGACAATTGCTGACCGAGCCAAGCTGATCGTTCAGTCGGCGCGAGCTTGTCCATCGCCTGCTGTAATTGATTTAGATGATTAACAATATTTTGTGAGGCTTTTGCTTTCGGCAATACAGCGGCGAGCTGTGCATGAATTAATTGATTAGCCTGTTGGCGAGGCTGCGGTAATACGGATAGGGGGGTAATAAAATTGGATAACTTATCTGCAGGGGTTCGAGAAAGCACCTCGGCCGCGAGCGATGTCTTGCCTAATAGGTTTAAAGTGCCATCGGGTAGTTGGCGTAGAGCCAAGCGATCACCCGATTGGATTATTCGATCAGTCAAAATCTTTAGCGGCGCTTGGCCAAGTATTGGGTTGGTAAATTTGATTTGAGCCTCGATCAAATGCGAGTTAAGCACTTTCGTAGGTGGAGGTGTAAGTATTGTGCTCGAATTGGAATTATGTGCAGATTTTGCAAATTGAAGTTGGCTTGCGTAAACCGATTGTAGCTTTGCAGAAGCGCTTGCAACACGGGGTTGTATTTTCGCCTGCTCATCTAATGAGTCGCCCGCTGTTGAGTCGGGTTTCATATAGGCAGTTTGAGTGGCAGGCGAGCTTTGTGCTTGTATTCGCTCGAGAGTATTAGCTTGGGCGAGGGGAGGCGCGGGGGCTGCTTGAGTCGTTGATGGATTTGATACGGCCGGTGCGGCGACTTGTGGTTGATTCACAGGTAAGGGAGCTGATTTACTATCGGGGATTGTGGCATCACTACGCAGTGTTTGCGTGGCGATCGATGATTGGCTTGTTTGATGAGGTTGGATGCCAGACGATTGAATAATGCTTGCGCTCACCACTTGGGCTGTGACGATTTGACCTTGAATTGGAATCTTAGAGTCTGCTCCGCTGAGTGATGATATGGGCGAGAGCTTTGTAGTGAGTGACGATAAATTTTGACTGGGTGGTGTTATATCCATAAAGCAATTCGCTGTCACAAAGTGTGGCTAAACATGGTTAAGGTCTGTCGCATACTTTACCTAAAAAATTTCTTGCTGCTAAAAGCGAGTTTGCTCTTAAAAGAATATGAGTTGGCTCTAATTTTTGCAAAGTTGTCTCACTTCCTGTTTTCAATCTGCCCTTGGTTTGATGCAGCGTAAAGTACCATTAAAATGTGGATATTTTCGTTGGTCACGGCTCACTTCGAGGTATAATCTCGGCATTTTAATTGAGTCGTCGATTTAAGCAGTGCTTCGCTCAATCATTGTAGCGGCCAAAACTGGCTTAACTTGATGCAGGCTTGATCTCTTAGTTGATTTTATGATGATTTCACCCATTCCTCTTTTGGAGTTGCGAGATTTTTCCATCGCGCGCGATGAGCGGTGTTTATTCTCGGGGCTCGAGCTCAAACTCAATGCGGGTGAAGTCCTCCAATTACTCGGCTCTAATGGGGCTGGAAAAACCAGCCTCCTTCGGGTGATTGCGGGCATTAGCCCCGATTATCAAGGCGAGATGTTCTATTCAGGCAGGTCTCTTGAGTCGGTAAGGTGGGAGTTCGCCTGCGATCTGCTCTATTTGCCTCATGCCCCCGGGATCAAGAAAGCGATGACGCCACGAGAAAACTTGCAGTGGTATATGCATCAATCTCCCATGGAGGGTGACATCGACTTTGCGCTTGAGCAAGTTGGGTTGGCCGGATTTGAAGATGTTTTGGCGGGGAGTTTATCGGCAGGGCAGTTGCGACGAGTTGCCCTCGCTCGGCTGTATCTGTCAAAAGCGCGAATCTGGATTCTAGATGAACCTTTTACCGCAATCGATAAAAAGGGCGTGGCAAATCTCGAGGCTTTAATGCGTAAACACGCAGATCAGGGTGGTGCAGTTCTCCTTACCTCTCATCAGGATCTCGATCTCGACAATTTAGGTGTTGTCGATCTCGCTAACTTTCCGCCGCCATTGGAATGCTCCATATCGCAGGAGTTTGCCGATGAATAAGTCTAGTGTTTCAAAAAATTCTCATTTGTCGATGGGTGGCGCTTTCGCTGCTCAATTTCGACGTGATTTGCTGCTTAGCCTACGAAACGGCGCTGATTTGCTAAACCCGCTGATCTTCTTTCTTATTGCAATCACACTGATTCCACTTGGGGTAACGCCAGAAAAAGCCGTGCTAGCAATGCTTGCGCCGGGAATTTTATGGGTTATGGCGCTTCTCGCAACCTTGCTGTCCTTAGATGGGTTATTTCGTTCCGACTTCGAGGATGGCAGCCTTGATCAAATGTTGGTCAGTCCCCATCCGGTTTTCTTACCCGTTATTTCCAAGGTCTTGGTCCATTGGGTCACAACCGGCCTCCCGATTGTTCTTCTCTCGCCATTGTTGGGGTTGATGTTGAGTTTGCCCGGCTCGGGATACATTCCCCTTATGACATCTTTGGCTCTCGGCACTCTATCTATGAGCCTTATTGGGGCAGTAGGGGCCGCATTAACAGTTTCGTTACGTAAGGGTGGATTACTGTTGTCTTTGATTATCATGCCACTGTATATTCCGATCCTAATATTTGGCGCTAACACGGTTCAAACGGCAATTGCTGGCCATAGTGTCGGAATGCAGTTGTCGGTTCTAGGTTTTTTCTGCGCGGTTGCAATTATTACGGCTCCTTTTGCGGCAGCGGGAGCGTTACGCATTAGCTGCAATTCTTAAAGGGTTAAAAATTATGGGATGGCAATGGTTTCACCGACTAGGTTCACCTAGATGGTTCTACGAAAAGACAACCTCTTGGTTGCCTTGGTTAGGCGCTGCCACCGCTATTTTGCTGTTAGTGGGTTTGGTATGGGGGTTGGCTTTCGCACCGGCCGATTACAAGCAAGGTAATAGTTATCGCATTATTTATATACATGTCCCTGCGGCTTTTTTGGCGCTGGCGGGTTATTACATTATGGCGCTCTCTGGCGCTATTGGACTCATCTGGAAGATGAAGCTTCCCTATATGGTGATGAGTTCCGTGGCACCTATTGGTGCAGTTCTGACATTTATTAGTTTGGTAACTGGTTCAATTTGGGGGAAGCCCACCTGGGGAACTTGGTGGGAATGGGACGCGCGTATAACGTCCATGTTGATTTTATTCTTTCTTTATTTAGGAACTATCGCCCTACAAAAAGCGTTTACACATCGAGAAAGCGCCGATAAAGCTTGCGCGGTTCTTGCGTTAGTTGGCATGGTTAATATCCCTATCATCTATAAGTCGGTCGATTGGTGGTACACATTGCACCAACCCGCAACGATTAAGTTCATCGGTGAGTCGACGATCGACCCATCGATGAAATACCCGCTTTTTACGATGATTGTGGCTTTTTATCTGTTTTTTGCTCTCACGTTAATTTTGTTTACCCGTCGCGAGATTTTACGCCGTGAAATTCGCACGCAATGGGTAGGTGATATCGTTCAAAAATTCAACAAAGGAGTCGGCTGATATGATCCAATTCCGCTTCGAGAGTTTGGCCGATTTTTGGGCTATGAATGGCCATGGTCCATTCGTGTGGGCGTCTTATGCAATTACCATTACAGCGATACTGGTTCTGGTGATCTACCCATTGTATCAACAACGGAAATTTTTGAAGGACACCGCTAGGCGGGAAGAACGGCTACGTAGAGTGCAAAAATCGACTTCCTCCCATTCATCGCCATCCGATTAGTTAATAGTGATTTGTTATGCATCCGAAACGTAAACAGCGCTTGATTATTGTGTTATTGATTATTGTCTTTTCTTCCTTGGCAGTTGGGCTTTTAGCCTACGCGTTGCGCAGTAATATCAATCTTTTTTATCCACCTTCCGCAATAGCTGCGGGGAACGTCCCGCAAAATGTCAACTTGAGGGCAGGGGGCTGTGTTAAGCCTGGTAGCGTTGTGCGTTCTTCCGAAAATTTGGATGTAAAATTTGTCATCACCGATGGTGTTGCCGAAGTTAACGTAGTGTTTTCAGGAATTCTTCCCGATTTATTTGCCGAAGGAGAAGCTGCGGTAATCAACGGTAAATTGAACAGTCAAAACGTGCTTGAAGCTCGTGAAGTACTAGCAAAGCACGATGAAAACTATATTCCACCAGAAGTTGCAGAGGCCATGAAAGATAAAGGTGAGCATCAAGCAACCTGCGGGGAACTCGATTATGCCAAATGATACAAGCATAGTTTTTGGCGAATTGATGCCTGAGTTTGGGCATTTTGCACTCATTATTGCGTGGTGTTTTAGCGCGTTGTTGTTGGTTCTACCTCTAGCAGGTGCCTACACCAACAATATTTTACTAATGCGCTCGGCACGCTCACTCTCACACGGGATGTTCTTTTTTGTTTTTCTAAGTTTTATTTGTTTAACCTATAGCTTTTTAACCGACGATTTTTCTGTTGCCTATGTGGCCAGTCATTCTAACTCGCTACTGCCTTGGTACTACAAAATGAGTGCGGTGTGGGGCGGGCACGAGGGCTCACTTCTACTTTGGATATTAATGCTGGCTGGCTGGACGTCTGCCGTAGCCTTATTCTCGAAAAGTTTGCCCTTAGCCATGCAGTCTCGAGTCTTGGCCGTCATGGGATTTGTCGCTGTTGGGTTCATGGCCTTTATTATTATCACATCGAATCCGTTTAACCGCTTATTGCCAATATCGCCCGCCGATGGCTCTGATTTGAACCCGCTTCTGCAAGATATAGGGTTAATTTTGCATCCGCCTGTTCTCTATATGGGATACGTTGGTTTTAGTGTGACTTTTGCTTTTGCCATCGCGGCGTTACTCACAGGCAGGCTCGATGCGGCTTGGGCCCGTTGGTCACGCCCCTGGACAATCCTGGCTTGGGGATTTCTC
Source organism: Cellvibrio sp. (assembly GCA_051885175.1). Taxonomy (GTDB): domain Bacteria; phylum Pseudomonadota; class Gammaproteobacteria; order Pseudomonadales; family Cellvibrionaceae; genus Cellvibrio. Next base: position 43,156 of record JBJEWS010000010.1, on the reverse strand, counting down.
TCAATCGGAATTGCGCTGGGCAGCTGGTGGGCTTATTACGAGTTGGGTTGGGGCGGATGGTGGTTCTGGGACCCAGTTGAGAATGCCTCATTCATGCCTTGGTTAGCTGGAACGGCACTTATCCATTCACTTGCTGTGACGGAAAAGCGGGGCATGTTCAAAAGCTGGACGATTTTACTCGCGATATTCGCATTTTCTCTAAGCCTTTTGGGGACATTCTTGGTTCGCTCGGGAGTGTTAACGTCGGTACACGCCTTTGCTAACGACCCAGAGCGCGGCGTATTTATTCTCGGCTTTTTACTAGTGGTTGTCGGAGTATCCTTAACACTATTTGCTCTGCGCGCACCGGTCGTGCGTAACTCCAGCCAAGTGTCTATGTTATCGAGAGAGACTTTGTTATTCGCCAATAACATTCTTTTGATGATCGCGTTGTTGGCCGTTCTTACCGGCACTCTTTATCCATTAGTTGCGGATGTTCTCAAGCTTGGGAAGATTTCTGTCGGCCCTCCATTTTTTAACACCTTTTTTATACCAATTATTTTGATATTGGGTGTGCTTATTGGCATAGGTCCACTGACTAATTGGAAGAAAACAAAATTCTCTGTTCTACGTCCTTTAATGACTTGGCCCGTTATTGCCAGTTTATTGTTAGGTTTGAGTATTCCCATTCTGTTAGGTGATTCTTACAGCATTGGGGCGGCAATCGCACTGACGATCGCTTTGTGGATTTTGTTCACTTTTATTTCGGATTTGCTGTATCGCTTACGTCACGCCAAATCTTTAGTCGGCGGCCTTAAAAAGTTGAGCCTAAGTTATTTTGCGATGGCCATCGCCCACCTTGGAATTGCGGCGTCGATTGTTGGAGCCTCTTTCGTTACTGTGTATTCCGATCATCGAGATTTAAGAATGGATGTTGGTAAAACAGTGTCGCTTAATCAGTATGAATTTACCCTTGAAGAGTTAAAGCGTATTCAAGGCCCAAATTATATTGCTGACGAAGCTGTTGTGCGGGTCTCTAAAAACGGTAAGCTCGTGACTGTAATGAATCCCCAAAAGCGGCGCTACCTCGCATCGGGCAGTCTTATGACTGAAGTCGCTTTAGATCCGGGGCTATTTAGAGATCTCTATGTGGCAATGGGGGAGCCCTTGGGTGATACCGCTTGGGCAATGCGTGTTCACGTTAAATCCTTCGTTAGATGGATTTGGTTAGGTGTTCTCATGATGGGAATAGGTGCGTTGATGGCGGTTGCGGATAAACGTTACCGCCGTCGCGACGTGGCAGATGCGGCATAGATTGAGATTGATATGAGCAAACAGCGAATTGTTTTATTTATACCCGTTGTTATCTTCATGCTGCTCAGCGTGTTGTTGTGGCGCGGGCTATCGAATGATCCAACTAATCTACCCTCGGCGTTGCTGAATAAACCAGTCCCCGTTTTTAATCTGCCGATTTTAGCTGCTCAGGAAAATCCAGCGGGCATCACTTCCGCGACAAATGAGATTTTTAAAGGTCATGTAACTTTATTAAATGTGTGGGCTACTTGGTGTGTGACCTGTAAGCAAGAGCATGATTATTTGATGACGCTTAAAGAGCAGGGTGTCCGTATCATAGGTGTTAATTACAAAGACAACATTGAAGGTGCAGAGAAGTGGCTAAAAGACCTGCTTAATCCTTATTATTTAAGCGTGGTAGATAAGAACGGTAGACTTGGGTTAGATCTCGGTGTTTACGGTGCTCCAGAGACCTTCATAATCGATAAGCAGGCCATTATTCGCTATAGGTATGCAGGTGAGGTTAACGAAGAAGTTTGGCTCGAAACTTTAAAGCCAATAGTTGAGTCGCTTCGTTAACCATTGTTCAGTTTGTTGATTAATGTCAAAAGCCCTGGTACCAAGATTGGTACACTATTTTTAAACATTAACGATTAAATGGCGTTTAAAAAGGTGGCTTATGTATTTAGATACAGTTGTAGTATCAGGTTTAATCATTGTTGCACTTTGTTGTGTGATGACCGGATATGTGAGTTATTACGTCTACAAGAAAATTCGAGATGATGCCGGCCAAGATACCCCAAAAAGCCTCGATAAAAACTCCCAATAAAAAGCCCGCTTTGCGGGTTTTTTATTGGGAGCGTGAACATGCTTGAGCTTTTTGCACATCGACTATTGTCACACGCTGTTTTAGTCTACTATTCTCTCTAAATCAATTACTTATCATCTCAGATTAATAACGAGAACGAGAGAATTTACATGGCGATCTTTTTAACACGCAAACCCTTATCTTTAATTTCGATGGGGCTGCTAGTTCTGTTGTCTGCATGCAGCACATCTACCGCACCTCCCGCTTCCACAATAACGTCATCAGACAGTCTAGAAATCTCCAATAAGGTACTGCTTGAACTAGATGCCGCTAAATATCTTGAAGAGTGTAATCAGGCCTTGGACGAAGCCCAAGGAATGTTTTCGAATTTACTCACGAAAAACTACCCAACAGATAAAGCTGTATTTGATGATTTGAATAGCCTTCAAATCTTAATCGAGAAGACTGTTTATCACGCAGGGCTTGTGGCTTATGTTTTCCCCAAAGAAGATATGCGCAAATCCGGTGAGGTTTGTGAGCAGAAATTCACATCCTTTATCAGTGAGCTTAATTTGTCTCGGCCGCTATATGACAAAATCGCGCAGACTAAAGTGGACAAACTCACCGAGATTGATCGTCGTTATCGTGAAAAAACATTGCAAAACTTCCGGTTATCTGGCGTCAATCTCGATCAGCGTAAGCGCGAACAAGTTAAATTATTGCAAGACGAGATAGTCGCTCTAGGGCAAACTTTTGATCGCAACATCCGTGAATCTGAAGCCTATTTGGAATTGAAAAATGCGCTAGATTTAGCCGGCCTTCCACAAGATTATATCGATCGCCATAAGCCTAGCAGTGATGGAATTATAAAAATAAGCACTAAATCGACCGATTACTTTCCTTTTATGCAGTTTGCGGAAAGTGACGCTCTCAGGCAAAAATTCTACTTGATCTACAATCAACGGGCGGCCACAAATGCGGATGTATTGCAAAAGCTTCTTCAAAAGCGACATGAGTTAGCGAATTTATTGGGATTTTCCACATTCGCCGAGCTAATCACCAGCGATAAAATGATCGGTAGTCCCAGTAATGCTCAGCAATTTATCGATAAAGTGGCCGCTCTTGCAAAACCAAAAGCTCAGAGCGAGCTTAATTTGTTATTGGCGGAATTAAAAAAATATGAGCCAGAAGTTACTCAAGTTCAAGATTGGCAAAAATCTTATCTGTTAGAAAAAATAAAAAATCAGCATTTCGATTTAAATACTCAAGAGATCCGACAATATTTTCGCTACGATCAAGTTAAAAAGGGAATGTTTTCTTTAGTTGAAAACTTGTTTGATGTGACTATTCGTCCTTGGTCTACCCCTGTCTGGCACGAGTCGGTCGAGGCTTACGAGCTATTAGATAAAAACGGACTCGTCGGTCGCTTCTATTTAGATATGCACCCTCGCACTGGAAAATATGGACACGCTGCTCAATTCTCAATTGTTAACGGCATTGAAGGAGTTCAAATAACGGAAGCGGCCCTGGTCTGTAACTTTCCTGGTGAGAATGACCCAAATGCACTTATGGAGTTCTCACAAGTTGAAACATTTCTTCATGAGTTCGGCCATTTAATTCATACCTTGTTTGCAGGGCAAAGCCAATCCCGAATTGCATTTTCTGGAATCAAAACAGAATGGGATTTTGTAGAGGCCCCATCTCAGATGTTAGAGGAGTGGATATGGGACGCGCCAACGCTTCAGTCTTTCGCTATTAATGATAGAGGCGAGCCGATTCCGTTAGAACTTATTCAAAAAATGAAGCGAGCTAAGAACTTCGGTAAAGGTGTGTTTACCTTGCATCAACTTTACTACGCTGCATTATCGCTACAGCTGCACAACACCGATCCTAAGAGTCTCGATGCCTTGGCCTTGTCAAAAGCACTGCAAGGTAAATATTCAGCGTTTCCCTATGTCGACGGTAGTCATTTCTATACAGCATTTGGCCACTTAAATGGTTATTCTGCAATTTATTACACCTATATGTGGTCACTGGTCATTGCAGCTGACATGCATAACGAATTTGTTGAGAATGGGTTGATGAATAAGGCTCTGGCTAAGCGCTTTAGGGAAGAGGTACTTGCGCCAGGTGGTCAGAAAGATGCGCGGGAGCTTGTGCGAGGTTTTTTAGGGCGCGAATATAATTTCGACGCATTCTCTAAAGAGTTAATGGAAGATTAAAACTATCATGAAACCATTACACTTCCTGCTTTTTGCCGTCGTTATGAGTTTTTTTCTACAGGCTTGTGGCCAAAAAGAGCGGTTAGTCGATAAAGCCATTGAAGAAAAAATCCTTTATATTGGGGCAGGTTCCGACGTCACCACACTGGATCCTCATTTAGTTCAATCCTCGCCCGACAGTTCTGTTATTAAGGCTTTGTTTGAGGGCTTGGTCGTACCGGATCCCAAAACTTTAGAGTCTCGGCCTGGTGTGGCAACTCACTGGGATATCTCGGGGGATGGTCGAGTTTATCGCTTTTATTTACGAAAAGATGCTGTCTTTTCTGATGGATCCCCCATTGATGCGAGCACGTTTATTAATTCTTTTAAACGCGTTCTCTCACTGGCCGTTGCCGCGCCTTATGTGAACTTTATGTTTTTTATTAAAGGTGCAGAGAATTATTACTATTCGGAGAACAAAAACTTTGATGATGTAGGCATAAAAGCCATCGATCCTTATACCTTGGAAATTACATTAGAGAATCCGTTGCCTTATTTTATTAGTGCACTTCAATACCCCGTTTTTTTTCCGGTACCTATGCATGTTCTCGAGCGTTTAGGCAATCCTTATGAACGCAACTACTTATGGACCAAACCTGAGAATATTGTGAGCAATGGTGCGTTTGTTTTTGAGGGTACTCGACCTAATGATGCGACTGTAGTGAAAAAAAATGAATCCTATTGGGATGCAAATCAAGTGCAGCTAAACGGCATCGTATTTAAGTCGACTCAAAGTGCATTGATCGATGAGAGGATGTTTAAAGGAGGTTTGATTCATAAAACATCGACTGTCCCTGCGTTAAAAATGGAAAGCTACGTGAATGCGCGTCCGCCCGAGTTTTACCACGGACCCATGTACGGTACTTTTTATCTTCACTTCAATGTTACTCATCCAACGTTATCGGATCCGCGGGTAAGGCAAGCATTGAGCTTGAGCATCGATAGAAAAGCTATTACCGATTCGATCCTTAAAGGCGGGCAGATTGTGGCCAATGGCATTGTTCCCCCAGACGATACAGGCTTTGAGTCCAGTGCAAAATCCGAATTCAATCCAGAAAAGGCGCGCGAGCTATTACGTCAAGCGGGTTATCCCAATGGTGAAGGCTTCCCCTCTTTAACTTTGCTATACAACATCTCTAATGATCGCGAGAAAATCTGCACAGCAATCCAACATATGTGGAAACGTCATTTAGGCATTGACATAAAACTCATGAGTCAGGAATGGAAGGTTTTCTTAGATAACCAAGATAAACTCAATTACGACATCAGCGTTAGAGCATGGTTGGGGGACTATATTTATCCCACAACGTTTCTCGAACTCTTTATGAGTAACAACGAGAACAATGGAACCGGATGGAAAAGTGACGAGTACGATACGTTGATGCGCTCCGCACTCATGCAAACCGATGTGCACAAAAATTTAAGCATACTCGCCAAGGCTGAGAAGATGGTAATAGATGAAGCCCCGATTACGCCTATTTATTACTTCACAAAAGGTTTTTTGCTCGACACACGAGTAAAAGGTATTCATCAAAACTTAACGGAAGAGATAGTGTTTAAGCAGGTTTATTTTGAGGAGGGAGAGTAACCATGTTGCGATTTACCCTCAAACGAGTTCTTCAAGCTATACCTGTCTTATTTTTTATCACTACTATCACGTTTTTTATGATTAGGTTCGCTCCTGGTGGGCCTTTCGATTCCGAAAGACGTTTACCAGAAGAGGTCTTAAAAAAGCTCAACGAGTACTACCATCTAAATGATCCACTTTGGAAACAATATACCGATTATTTGTGGAATCTGGTTAAAGGTGATATGGGGCCTTCGTTTAAATATGAAGGCTATTCTGTCCACGAGTTAATTGCTTCGAGCTTTTCAGTCACTGCTGAGCTTGGTATTTACGCGATTTTAATTGCGATTTTAATCGGGATTCCAATTGGGATCATGGCATCATTAAAGCCGAACTCCAAACAGGATTACATACCGATGTCGGGCGCAATGATGGGGATATGCCTACCCAACATAGTACTCGGACCAATTCTATTGTTAATTTTCTCACTGTGGCTTCATTGGTTTCCGGTCGCAGGTTGGGGGAATGTTGCGGGCGATAAAGTCTTACCCTCAATCACATTAGCCTCAACATTTGCAGCCTACATAGCCAGAATTACTCGCGGCAGTATGATCGAAGTGTTATCTCAAGATTATATTCGGACGGCGAGGGCAAAAGGGCTATCAACTTCGCGCATTGTTATGGTTCACGGGCTTCGCGCAGGACTGGTGCCTGTAGTGTCTTATTTGGGCCCTGCGATGGCCGGATTACTATCAGGAAGTTTTATAGTCGAATCTGTATTTCAAATCCCTGGTCTCGGACGATTATATGTAATGGCTGCATTTAACCGTGACTACACCATGGTGCTAGGCTGTACGATTTTCTTCGCGGCGCTAATTATTCTTTTGAATTTAATCGCCGATATTATCTTAACTTGGATGAATCCCCGGATGCGACTTGAGGGGGACAACAAATGATAATTAATCAAAATAAAAATTCGTTAGTAATCGAGCAGGGACGCTCCCTGACTCAAGATGCTTGGGCGAGATTGTTACGTAATAAAATGTCCATGGCTGGATTGATATTTATTGTCTTTCTTGTGGTTGTTGCATTACTCACACCATGGATCGCACCTTACGGTTATCAAGAGCAGAATCTTGAGTTAGGCGTGTCGCCACCATCGGCCGATCATTGGTTAGGGACAGATATTTACGGACGAGATCTACTGACACGTTTGATGTACGGCAGTCGAATTTCATTGCTGGTTGGATTCATTGCGACCTCGGTAGCTTTAATTATTGGCGTTCTTTGGGGCGCGATAGCGGGGTTTGTGGGGGGCAAGGTAGACACGCTAATGATGCGTTTTGTCGATGCACTTTACGCATTGCCCTTTACCATTTTTATCATTCTTCTGGGCGTTATTTTCGGAAACAATATTATTTTATTATTTGTTGCCATTGGGGCTGTTGAGTGGCTAACCATGGCTCGAATCGTCCGAGGTCAAGTGATGATTGTTCGCGAGCAGGAATATATTGAAGCGGCGCGTGCGATGGGATTGTCGTCTTGGCAAATTATTTGGCGGCATGTTATTCCAAATGTATTTGGCCCTATCATCGTTTACATCACGCTTACGATTCCCGGAATCATTTTACTGGAATCTAGTCTCAGCTTTTTAGGACTCGGTATTCAAGCTCCTATGAGCTCTTGGGGCAATATGATTTCGGCCGGTGTTGAGGCTATGGACGATTATCCATGGTTGCTATTAGTGCCGGGCGTTACCTTAAGTCTTACGTTATTTGCACTAAATTTTTTAGGCGACGGCTTGCGTGATGCGTTAGATCCTCGTGGAGCGAAAGATTAATGGAAAGCACACCATTACTAAAAGTGGATAGTCTTCGCGTAGTTTTTAACACGCGCAACGGACAGCAGGTTGCCGTTAAAAATTTAAGTTTTGATATCAATAAGGGCGAGATACTTGGCATTGTTGGTGAGTCGGGTTCAGGAAAATCCGTTGCCTGTTATTCGCTACTTGGTCTTATCCCCACGCCACCAGGAAAAATTGAATCTGGAAAAGCCATTTTTGACGGAGTGGATTTACTTTCGTTAAATGAAATCGAGCTGCGTAAAGTTCGAGGCGCAAAAATCGCAATGATTTTTCAAGACCCGATGACGAGCCTCAATCCCAATATGCGAGTGGCAGATCAACTTACAGAAGTACTGCATCAACACCAACGAATCTCCTCAAAGGACGCTCGCAAAAAAGCCATTGATCTTTTAGAGCAGGTTGGAATTAACGATGCCGCACGACGAGCCGATGACTACCCGCATCAATTTTCTGGAGGAATGCGCCAGCGAGTTGTGATTGCCATGGCATTGTTGGCTGACCCTGATTTACTGATTGCTGATGAACCCACTACGGCACTTGACGTTACAGTTCAAGCTCAGATTTTAAACCTAATCAAATCTCTCCAGCGAGAGCGAAACCTTGCAGTAATTTTCATTACGCACGACTTAGCCGTTGCGTCAGACATGGCCGATAAGTTAATCGTGATGCAAAAAGGCGAGGTGGTAGAGCAGGGCAGTAAAGAGGAAATTTTTAAATCTCCTAAACACGAATATACGAAAAAATTATTGTCATCCGTTTTGGATTCGCCTAAGCCACAAATCTATCAAATGGAGATGGCCCGAGAGCCGCTGATCAAGGCGAAAAACATCAACACTTGGTTTCCGCAATACAGTGTTGGGCTCTTTAAAAGGATATCGGGGTACATCAAGGGAGTCGACAATATTTCGATCGATATTTTTCCGGGAGAAATTGTTGGTCTCGTTGGGGAGTCGGGATCGGGTAAATCGACTCTTGGAAGAAGTTTAATACGGTTGATCGAGCCTAAGTCAGGTAGCGTTGATTTTGAGGGGAAAGAGCTTTTATCGCTCGATAAAAATACCCTGAGAAAAGCGCGCCGAGAGTTTCAAATGATTTTCCAAGACCCTTACGCTTCTCTTAATCCAAGACAAACGATTTATCAGACGCTTGCTGAGCCTTTATTACAGCATTCGATTGTCGAGCGATCGGCAGTCTTAAATCAAGTGCTCGAATTAATGGATGAAGTTGGGCTGGATCGCCAGTTTATTTATAAATACCCACATGAGTTTTCTGGTGGTCAGCGTCAGCGTATCGCGATCGCTCGTGCCATTGCAGTTAAACCAAAATTAATTATCGCTGATGAGCCTGTTTCTGCTCTAGACGTGACAATCCGTGCTCAGATTATCGAGCTGCTTATGATCTTAAGTCAGAAATATCAAATGGCGATTCTTTTTATTTCTCATGATATGTCTGTGGTGCGTTATCTTTGCGATCGAGTGATCGTGATGAAAAAAGGCCAAATAGTGGAGGAAGGGCCAACTGAGCAAGTTCTAATTGAGCCTAAAGCCCAATATACGCAGGAACTTATTCGAGCAATCCCCAAAATTGATGTATAAAAAAACCGGCGTTAGCCGGTTTTTTTATTGAGCTTGATTAACAAAAATTAAGAGCTCTTGGCCGGGATGGATATAGCTCTCATCCTTCACTTTATTCCAAGCAATGATCTTTTGTTTGGGTACAGAAAACTTAGTTGCGATTTTATTTAAGGTGTCGCCTTTTTGAATTTGATAGACAATTTTTCCGTCCACAACACTAACGTTCTTGGTCTCTTTCACGATCAGTGTTTGACCGGGTTTGATTTTGCTCTTGGCGGTTAAATTATTGTAATCAAGAAGTGTAGCAAGTGTGATCTTATGCTTTTTTGCAATAGTCCAAAGATTATCGCCACTCTTAACTTTGTATTCGGTCACCTGGTAATTGTTGCTTGCCATTGACTTGTCAACCTCGGCACCAACGCTTGAGGCAACCGCCTGCTGGCCTGGAATCGCTAATTTTTGGCCAATTCGCACCAGTGTTGACGACAAACGATTGGCTCTTTGAATTTCTGCTACGGTTGTTTGGTGCCGTTTGGCTATAGCGCCTAAGGTATCACCAGATTTAACCGTATAAGTCCCGCCAATACTCACTGGCTTCGCGCTAGGGATTTCTGAAAGCACTTCTTTAAAGCTGTCGACGTTATCTAATGGGACTAATATCCGATAGTTTCCCTTGGTATTGGCGACCCATTGAATGTGGCCAGCATTTAAACGACGTAAATGATGGGGATCCATGTCTGCCATGCGCGCTGCAACGGCAATATCGATGGGCTTATTAACGTTGATTTGTGCGAAATAAGGTTGATTCGGAACACTTTTTATCGCGACGTCATACTTAGCAGGATTCTTGACCACTTCAGCCAGCGCTAACAATTGCGGGACGTAGGCTTGGGTTTGTTTGGGAAGTTTTAGCGACCAGAAATCGGTAGGTTTGTTGGCTTGTTTGTTGCGGCGAACCGCGCGTGAAACGGTGCCTTCACCTGCGTTGTAGGCAGCTATGGCTAATAACCAATCGCCATCAAACATATTATGAAGGCGCTTTAAATAAGTGATTGCAGCATCGGTTGAAGCAACTAAGTCACGGCGGCCATCAAACCAATGATTCTGGGCCAATCCAAAAGCACGACCAGTGCCTGGAATAAATTGCCAAATGCCCGCGGCACGAGCCGATGAATTCGCAAGTGGGTTATAGGCGCTCTCGATAATTGGCAACAAAATGAATTCGAGAGGGAGGTCGTTCTCTTTTAGCTCCTTCTTAATATAGTGAAGATAGGGTTCGCCTTGGTCGACCACACGGTCGAGGTAGCGCTGGTTATTTGAGTACCACCGCAAGTGATTAGCAATTTTACTGTGATCAACACTCGGTAACCCGTATCCGCTAACCACTGCATCCCATAAATTTTCCGAAGGTACCGCATCGACCAATAAGGTGTCGTCTGATTCAGCCAGGAGCTCGCTATTGATAAGGGCTGAGTTGTCTTGACTAGAAGGCTGTTGCTTATTTGAAAACGTCTGACAGGCCGTAAGACCAAAAATACTTGAAGCAATAAGGATGCGTGACCACAGGGGTGATCGGATCATGGATTTTTTCATAAACATAGGATGTTGGCTTTTAAGACAAGAATGTCTTATTTGTCTTCAAAATAGGATTTTCATCCTATGAAAAGGAGAGAATCGTTTGTTTAAGTTAATTATTCCTTGATCTTGTGTGATCAATGGGGGGCGATACTACGGAAAAAGGATTTACCGGTCAATCAAATTGGGTGAATTTTAACCATGATGGCGATAAAAAGATTAAATAAACGACAGAGTTCACATTTGATTTTTAACCAATTTAAACGTCATCTAAATTGATCTTTAGCGTCCCGTAGTCGTGCAAAAACTTCGACAGGAACTAATTCGTTGCGGGTTACGGCAGGTTGTCGGCGGGCAAAGTCTATAACGGCAGAGACTTCTGTCCGTAAAAACGGGTTGGTGGCTAATTCTTCTTGCAAAACGCTGGGAAGGCTTTTGCCATCGTTATTTAATAATTGTTCGATATGAATTTTACGCGCATGGATGTCGGAATTATGGGGTTCTACAGCGAGTGCAAAACGAAGGTTATTGAGCGTGTATTCGTGTCCACAATAAATAAGGGTGGTTGGGGGAAGATTTTTGAATTTTTGTAGCGACCGATACATGGTGTCGGCATCTAACATCCGGTTGCCACAACCAGCGGCGAAAAGTGCGTCGCCAGAAAAGCACAAAGGTGCTTGGTCGCCCTCTATAAAAAACATAACGTGCTCTGGTGTGTGGCCGGGCACGTCAAATACAGTTACTTGGGTGTCGAATAACGAGAATGTGGAGCCTTCGCTCACAAACTGAGTCACTTGAGGAATGCCGTCGGATTTGGGGCCTATAACGGGGCAGGGGTATTTTTGAATAATCTCGTCAACGCCTGCGATGTGATCGTAATGCCGATGAGTCAATAGAATTCCCTGAAGCTCAAACTGATGGGCTTCGATATACTCGAGCGCGGGAGTCGCTTCGCCCGGATCGACTAGATAGCAGGAATTACCCTTAGAAATGGCCCAGATGTAATTGGTTTCGAGTGTTGGAATTGCAGATATTTTCATGTCGCTAATGTCACGATAGTCTAAAACTGAACAGTAGAATCCACCGAATTACACTTCGTGTGGTTATTGGAGGTTAGCTTGAAATCGTTAAAGGTGAGTATGTTAACCCTTATTCGGCGAATGAAGTCGCTATTTAACTCAAACGTAGCAAAATCCACTTTTGACGATGTGAGTGTGCATCTTACCGATTGGTATAGAACCCGCCCAGGAAAGGCCTTGCTACAGGCACAAATGAAACAACTCGATCAACTCACAACTCAGTGTTTTGGTTTTCATGCGGTTCAGCTTACGCCGGTTCGATTTAAATTACCTTTGGAGGAGCTGCGGATTACCCATCGTCTAAGTATTCATCCTGACCGATCCGTTCATCCGGACATTCAAGCCGATTTTGAGGATCTACCGCTCTCAGGGCAATCCATAGATTTTTTATTAATGCATCACGCCTTGGATTACAGTGCCGACCCTCACGCAATGTTGCGAGAGGTGGAACGAGTGATGGTGTCTAAAGGCTATATCGCCATCGTTGGTTTTAATCCTTGGAGTTTATGGGGGATTTACAGTTATTTTGCTCGGTTCTTTTCGAGCAACCCCGTCTACCGCACTACGCGAATTCGACGCGGACGGCTATTGGATTGGCTTAAATTGCTCGATCTAACCCCTGTAAACATCCAGCACGCGAGTTTTATTACGCCAATGCCGAATGTTTCGATGGGGACTCAGCTACAATATGCCCCAACCAATGAGTCGTCGGCGGGCATACTCAGATGGCGCGCCACTTACATTGTTCTAGCCCGCAAAGACACCCAAGCGCTAATCCCGATTAAGCCTATTTGGCGATTCAAAAAGCAAGCGATGGGATGGGCGATGACACGAGGCTGTGTCCAGTCAAATCACAGCCAAGCGGACGCTCGATCGAATTTGCGCACTAAAAAGAGATTAACTGATTGAAAAAAGTAGAAATTTTCACCGATGGCGCCTGTAAGGGAAATCCAGGCCCTGGTGGCTGGGGAGCACTTTTGCGTTACGGCTCGGTCGAAAAGTCGCTTTGGGGTGGCGAAGCCAATACGACCAATAATCGTATGGAATTGATGGGAGCCATAGAAGCGCTCAAAGCCTTAAAAGAGCCATGCGAAGTAGTGTTAACAACCGACTCCCAGTATGTTCGTAAAGGCATTACCGAATGGATGGCGGGCTGGAAACGTAATGGCTGGAAAACCGCCGCCAAACAACCGGTCAAGAATGTTGATCTCTGGCAAGCACTCGATCGTGAGAATTCCTTGCATAAAGTTACCTGGAACTGGGTCAAGGGGCACGCTGGGCATCGAGAAAACGAAATTGCCGATGCTCTCGCTAATCGTGGAATTGAAGAATTAACTTAGTATTAGGGTTTATGGCATGCGCCAAATTGTATTAGATACCGAAACCACAGGTCTTGAAGTGGCGCTTGGCCACCGAATTATTGAAATTGGTTGTGTTGAATTGCTCAACCGTCGATTAACTGGCCGTCACTACCATCAATATATCAACCCTGAACGCGAAGTGGATGCAGGCGCGTTTGCCGTTCACGGCATTAGCAATGAGCGGTTGGCGAATGAGCCAGTCTTTGCAAAAGTCGGCCAAGCCTTTCTCGACTTTATCGACGGTGCTGAACTCATTATTCATAACGCGCCGTTTGATATCGGTTTCTTAAATGCTGAACTTAACCGGTTGTTCCCGGGTTTTGGTGATCTGGCACAGCGTTGCTCGGTTATCGATACTTTGGTGATGGCGCGCCATAAGCATCCCGGTCAAAAAAATAACCTCGATGCTCTCTGTAAGCGTTACGACATCGATAACGGCCATCGCCAGCTGCACGGCGCCTTGCTTGACTCGGAAATTTTGGCCGATGTTTATCTAGCCATGACAGGCGGGCAAACGAGTTTAATGTTGGGTGGTAATCAGCAAGATGGCGAGGGTGGTTCGACTCAAGAACAAGTTATTCGCCTCTCTACCAACCGTGTGCCTTTACCCGTTATCCGCGCGACCTCCGAGGAGCTTGAAGCCCACCAAGAAAAATTACAGTCAATTCAAAAGGCTTCGGGTGGAAATTGCATCTGGCTCGCTGAATAACCCCGCGCTCGGGGATGAGTTTTGCGACGCAGTTGGCAAATGCTTCGATTGGTCGAGCTGAGTCGATTGTTTCGCCTGAGAAATCGTTGGAATAATACCGCCTCGCGACGAGCCGGTAACAGGCTTGACGCCTAAGTCGTTTTTCTTTAACGTCAAACACTTAGACAATAATGATTAAGTCAAGTCGTACACACCACGACTTCAATAGGCGCCAGATCGCTAAGGATGTACTGTGAGCAGCACCGATACCATCAATATCTCGTCCCTTAATATGGTTCACGACGAACTGATTGCCACCATTGAGCAAGCAGCTGTCAGCCTCGAACAGTTTGCACAAGATGGCGACAACGCGGACTTATTACAGAGTTGTATCGATGCGATTCAGCAAATCCGTGGGACATTGAATTTGATCCAACTACGCGGAGTTAATTTGCTCGCTGATGAGATTCTTCAGCATATTACCGATATCACGCTTGGCGAAAATATTGCCAATCACAGTCAGCTTGATCAAGTCACCACAAGCTTTTTCATACTTCCCCGCTATCTTGAATATTGCACTCAAACTGGCCAAGGTATTCCGTCGCTCTTACTGCCAACGATCAATGAGCTTCGCTCACTGCGTGGACAAAAAGCACTTCCTGAAAGTTACTACAGCGATATCAAACCAACGCATTGCCCATCAAAAGAAATTACACTCGCTGATGATGCTCTAGCATTGGTGCGGCGATTAAGGCACATGTACCAAACTGGTTTATTAAACGTAGTTAAAGACGTGCAAACCCTACCGTCGATGAAGATTATGGTGCGCGCCTTAGAGCGTGTCGGGGGATTAATTCCAGATACGCCGCTTGCCTCTTTCTTTTTATTGGCGAAGCTCGTTTTGATACGCCTTCAAAATAATGAATTGCCGTTAACTCGCACGAGAAAATTATTGTTTAGTGCCGTCGATCGCGAAATCAAACGCTTTCAATTTGAAGGCGGGCAGGTTGTCAACCGTAAACAAGACGAAACACTTGAAAAAGAACTGTTACATCTGCTGCAAATTAGTCATAGCAGTGATCAAGAAGTGCGGAATTATTTGCGTTCACGCGGACTTGATTATGCGCAATTTAGCGAGGCGGACCTGCAGCGCGAGATAGAACTTTTGCGTGGACCCAGCTCTAAAACCGTGTCGTCCATGGTTAGTGTGCTCCGCGAAGAAATTAATAATTTAAAAAATAGCCTAGAGCGCGCCGCATTAGGTGGTGCTGAGTTATTAGCAGAATCGCCGGAATTTTTAGATTCGCTCAAAAATATGGCAGAAATTTTAAAGGTCGTCGGACTTAGTGCGCCGGCTGAGGGATTGCAAGATGAAATCGAGCGCATCGTCGGTTGGCAAACTAGTCAGCAGCCAGTATCGCGTGACGAGTTAACGTCGATTGCTGATACCTTGTTGTACGTCGAAAGCACCATATCCAATTTGGAGCAGGCTGCTTTATCGGACGGAAAAGTTGCCGAAATTAATACCATGTCGCGCGACAAGGCGATGTCGAATTCTCAGCTTTATGAAGCTGAGAAAATCGTGATCGAAGAAATTGAAGCGGGATTGGTTTTAGTTAAACGCGGATTGTCGTCGTTTATCGAATCTAATTTCGATAAAGGCCATATTAATAATTTGCAAGGTACGCTCGATTCGGTTCGCGGCGGCATGTTGGTTTTAGGATTGAGTCGCGCGGCGAAAATAGTGGCCGCTTGTCTAGCCTTTGTTGAGAATGAGTTATTAACTGGCGAGCCGCACCCTAGTATCACGCATCAGCTCGAAACCTACGCTGACGCTATTATCGGCCTCGAATACTACATGGATGCTGTCAAACTTGATCGTCAGGCCGACACGTCGATATTACAAATCGCCGAGGAAAGCGTATCAGCTTTGGGTTACGCTGCTTGATGTTTAGCCCCGACTTTATTTTAGATTCATTCGAACCCCATCAAACCTCGGAGACATCATTGCCCGAGGTTTTTTTGATTGTGGATGCGCGCCAACAGTACGCAATTTTCCAAAAGTCTGAGCGCATTTGGTTTGGTCGTGATGAGTTGGATGCGTTATTAAAAACATGGGAATCATCGCTTTACGCGAATCCTGTATCCGTTGGTCGCGATAACAGCTTTCGATATAAGGTGGCGATTGTCCAAGGCGTTAAAGCCTGCGAAGATTTTGATTTTAATCTTGGCGAGTTTCGCGGCCTACGCGATTTGATGAATGAGCAAACGTCCGAGCATTTTGCGGTTACTGCCCGCGCAACTCAGTTAGCTCGCTGGCAAATTGAACATCGCTACTGTGGTCGGTGCGGGAGTCGCACAAGAGAAGACCACATAGACCCAGCGAGAGCTTGCCACAGATGTCGATTGCGCTTTTATCCGCGAATTTCACCTTGCATGATTGCTCTCATTATCAAAGGTGATCAAGTTTTATTAGCACATCATAAGCGTGCGACTAAACCTGTGTATTCACCTTTGGCAGGTTTTATCGAAGCGGGGGAGACAGCGGAAGAAGCTGTAGCGCGCGAAGTGTTCGAAGAGGTTGGAATAAAAATAAAAAACATCCGTTATTTTTCTAGCCAGTCGTGGCCATTTCCAAGCCAACTTATGCTGGCATTTTTTGCCGATTATGAAAGTGGTGAGCTTTTGTGGAATTCTCACGAAATTACCGACGCGCAATGGTTCTCGCTTGATCAATTGCCGATGGTGCCGAGTCCACAAAGTATTGCCGGACGATTGTTATCAGTTGCAAAGGAGATAGTGATCAAAGAGTCAGGGGGAGAGTCGTGATCTACAAAATATTGTTAGGCTTACTCGTATTTATCGCCTTGGTAGTGGCACTTAAGGCGCTAATGTATCTGTTTCGAAACTCGTGGTTTACGGGTTTTATCCGCGGTGTGTTCGGTATGGCGATGCTGGCACTGGCCGTTGTGCTGGGGTTGCTAGCCTGGGACTTTTACAGTTATCGCCAACTGCCGAAAGAGCAAGCGATTGGTAGTATCCGATTTTCACAGCTGAGCTCCCAGCAATACCGCGTTGATTTGAGTCTCCAAGATGCGCCGCTACGTTCATTTGTATTGCTGGGCGATCAATGGCAGTTAGATACCCGCATTATCCGTCCCAAGTCCACAGCAGCACGATTGGGGCTTATGCCGCTCTATCGAATCGAGCGTTTGAATGGTCGTTATTTCTCGATAGAGGATGAAATCAATAAACCGCGTAGTGTCCACGCCGTTAATCCATCCGAGACGAGTATTGATGCATGGAAGTGGCTTTATGAGTATCATTCACCTCTTTTTGAGGCAGCTTACGGCACTGCTATTTATTTGCCGATGCACGATGCCGCTGAGTTTCAACTATTTTTGAGCGATAAAGGATTGGTTCCCCGCCCAATTAATGAAGCAGCGGTTCGAGCTGTAGATCAGTTTATTAATTTGGAGTAATACCTTGGAATTTCTTGCCAATTACGGCTTATTTCTAGCCAAGTCGTTAACTTTTGTGGCAGTTGTGTTTGTCATCGTCGTATTGATATCGAGTCTAGGGGCGCGAAGAAAAGCCGATAAAGGCCATATCGAAGTTGTTAAGTTAAACGAAAAATATGACGACTTACGAGAAGATTTGCGTGAAGCCTTGATGGACGAGGAGGCCTTAAAGGCTCATGAAAAGGCGGAGAAAAAACGGTTAAAAGAAGAGAAGAAAGCCAGCAAAAAAGCCCAGAAGAAAGGCGATGAGGCGGCTGAAACGAGTAGTGAAGAGGCTAAAAAGCGTGTTTTCGTTATCGATTTTGACGGAGATATCAAAGCCTCCCAAGTCGATAATTTGCGCGAAGAAATCACCACTGTATTGAGTGTGGCGACCCCTGCGGATGAAGTTGTGATTCGATTAGAGTCAGGCGGCGGCATGGTGCACACCTACGGACTCGCTTCTAGCCAGTTAAGTCGCATTACTAAAAAAGGCATCCCACTAATCGCTTGTGTCGATAAAGTGGCAGCCAGCGGTGGCTACATGATGGCATGTGTGGCAGACAAAATTATCGCTGCGCCTTTTGCGGTTTTAGGCTCGATTGGCGTGGTCGCACAAGTGCCTAATTTGCACAGACTATTGAAAAAGAACGATATCGACTACGACATTTATACCGCCGGAAAATATAAGCGAACCGTTACCGTATTGGGTGAAAATACCGAAGAAGGTAAACAGAAGTTCGTGGAAGACCTCCACGAGACTCACGACTTATTCAAAGAGTTCGTGAAGACCAATCGTCCAAGTGTGGATGTTGAGTCTGTGGCCAACGGAGATGTTTGGTACGGAACTCAAGCACTTGGCGTAAACCTCGTAGATGAAGTGCTTACCAGCGATGAATACCTGTGCGATAAAATGGCGACTTCCGACGTCTACAGCGTCCAATACAAGTGTAAAAAGTCATTGCACGAGAAGTTTGGTATGGCAGCTCAGGCAAGTCTTGATAAACTTTTGCTGACTTGGTGGAATCGACTTCATAGTCAACGCTGGTTCCAATAAGCGTTCTAAAAAGGCACCTAGGTGCCTTTTTTATTTTCTAAACTATTACTTCGAAATGACTGTAGAGGCACTGATATGTTTTTCTCATATCCTAAGGCAACCATGGTGAAACGAGAAAATGCACTCCCCGGGAGAAGCTCGCCCATGGAATTTAATCCTACTCATGCCATTTCGGGACGCTCCATGATAGGGCCGTTTGATGGCTGCGAAACTATTGTCTTGGCAATGGGTTGCTTTTGGGGGGCAGAGCGGCGGCTTTGGCAGCAAAGCGGAGTGGTGGTGACAGCCGTCGGCTACGCTGGGGGGTACACACCGAATCCCACCTATGAAGAGGTTTGTACGGGGTTAACCGGCCACACGGAAGTGGTTCTTGTCACTTTCGACCCTAAAGTGACGTCGTTAACAGCTCTCTTGAAAGTCTTTTGGGAATCCCATGACCCCACTCAAGGTTTGCGCCAAGGGAATGATGTCGGCTCACAATATCGATCGGCCATCTATTACACCGAAGATTGCCAATTAGCCTTGATTAACAACACGCGAGACAAGTTTGCATCGGCGCTCGAAGCGCGCGGATTTGGCCCGATTACCACCGAAATCGGGCCATTAGCAGAATTTTATTATGCGGAAACTTACCACCAGCAATACCTTCATAAAAATCCAGGTGGCTATTGCGGGCTTCGAGGTACGGGCGCTTGCTTGGTGGTTGAATAGGGCGAATACGCCCTACGGGATTGAATTAGAAAAATAAAATTAAAGTGTCGTGCCTGGATTGGCCGCGTGTAAGCCACATTCTTTTTTGGTGGCCTCTTCCCACCACCAGCGACCTTCTCGCTCGTGTTGACCCGGTGCGATAGGGCGTGTACAGGGTTCACAGCCGATGGAGGTGAAACCTTTCAGATGGAGTTCATTAAAAGGGGTTTCGCACATGCGAATGTAATCCCAAACCTCTTTTGAAGACCATTCCGCCAGCGGGTTGAACTTAATTAACTTTTCGCCTGGGCGGGCAAACAAGGCATCTTCTTGCACCACCGCTAACACAGAGCGAGTGGGGCTTTGATCTTTACGCTGTCCTGTAATCCAAGCGTCAACTTCAAGTAGCTTGCGTCTTAGCGGCTGAATCTTACGTATGCCGCAGCATTCTTTATGGTCGTCTTCGTAAAAACTAAATAAGCCTTTTTCGCTCACCAGTTTACGAACCGCTTCACCATCGGGCGACACCACATCAATTTTGATTCCGTAATGCTTGCGTACCTTTTCGATAAAGCGATAGGTCTCGGCATGCAAGCGTCCAGTGTCTAAGCAAAATACTGGCACATCAGCACGATAATTAACGGCCATTTCGATAAGCGCCACATCTTCGGCTCCACTGAATGAGATGGCGATATTATCGAAGCGGGCAAGCGCCTCTTTGATAATGCGTTGCGGGCTTGCGGTTTGAAGTTCATGTTCTAGCTGAACTACGTCAATCAAATTGTCTGTCATAGGGTTCTCACGGCCTTGTTTTCACACGTCGGCACAGAATACCAGAGAGCGCTTAATGCTTCATCCCAAAGGCCAACTTGCGGCAATTTGGTTTGATTTCGGCGCGTAAAACGGGTAGATTGCCGCCATCTTTTTCGTGTCGCAGTCGCGGCGGAATATCTAACTTCACCGGGGGTCATCGTGGAAATAGCGTGCTTAGACTTGGAAGGCGTTTTGGTTCCAGAAATTTGGATCGAATTTGCAAAAGTAACGGGAATCGAAGAGCTTAAAGCGACCACACGTGATATTCCTGATTACGACGTTCTTATGAAGCAGCGTTTGCGTATTTTGGATGAGCACGGTCTAGGTCTAAAAGAAATTCAAGACGTGATCGCAACCCTCAAGCCTTTAGACGGTGCCGTTGAGTTCGTGGATTGGTTGCGCGAGCGTTTCCAAGTCATCATTTTGTCCGACACTTTCTACGAGTTTTCTCAGCCGTTGATGCGTCAATTGGGCTTCCCAACACTGTTGTGTCATCGTTTAAATACCGACGAGCGTGGCCGTGTAGTAGGCTATACACTTCGTCAGAAAGACCCAAAACGTCAATCTGTATTAGCGCTCAAAACACTTTACTACCGTGTCATCGCTGCCGGCGATTCTTATAACGACACCACCATGTTGGGCGAAGCTGACCGCGGAATTCTCTTCCATGCACCGCAGAATGTGATCGACGAATTCCCGCAATTCCCTGCCGTTCACACCTACGAAGATTTAAAGAAAGAGTTTATCAAAGCGAGTAACCGTGAATTAAGCCTTTAAGTTCTCGGAAGATTCGTCAAACCCAGCTTTCTAGCTGGGTTTTTCACTTTATAACGCGTCAAAAATAATTAACAGTGAGCGTTTTTATAATTTTTTGTTAGTTATTTTGGGATGTAGTTATGAGTAGTCCTCTTGGTGCGTCGGCGCCAACTCTGGTTCGTAAAGCAACTCTGATTGGCTTAGTGGCGATTATGCTTTGGGCCACTCATATGGGGCTTTTCCGAGGTATCTCTGAAGTTTATGGTCCTTATGGGGGCGCCGCACTGGTGTTCTCGGTCAGTGCTGTTCTGTCGATTGTATTTCTTGGATTCCAGATTAAAAAATATACGCCCATGTACCTTTGGGTGTGCGGTGGACTATTTGCCGCTTACGAAATTTGTCTATCATTAGCCTTAGGGTTGGCGCAATCGCGAGAGCAATCCCTTGAGCTTGGGATGATTAATTATCTTTGGCCTAGTATGACCATCTTATACGCGGTATTAACTCGTCGCGAACGCGCCAGTTGGCTTATCGCACCGGCAATGCTGATGTGCATAGCGGGCATCTATATGGTCATGATGGGCGATAAGTTAAGTTCCATCGGCGCGTTGTGGCAAAACATGCAAGACAATCCAGTTGCCTATTCAGTTGCTTTTGGTGCAGCCATTCTCTGGGCGACTTATTCGATTATGTCGCGTGAATATGGCCAAGGACAGAACGCCATTCATTTATTTTTTGTGATGACAGCGAGCATCTTTTGGATGCAACACGCACTCACCGACGAGCCCGCCTTATCTTTCGACTTAATGGCGAGTTTGCAAGTTCTTTGTTTGGGTGTCGTTTGCGCAGTGGCTTATGCGTGCTGGAATTACGGCGTTCAACGCGGAAACTTAACACTTTTGGCGATGGCATCTTATTTTTCACCAATTTTGGCGATGCTCTTTGGCGCAGTTTGGTTGGGTTTTATTCCCTCATCGGGCGCAATCTACGGAGTAATTTTGGTGACTGCAGGTTCGATTCTCTGTTGGGTGTCGATTCGTATAAAACAAAAAAAGGGCGCTTAATGCGCCCTTGGTAGTTGGGTTTACGCTTGGCTGAGCACGCGCTTAAACATTCCAATAGCAGTTTGATAACCCCAGAGTTGCAATTCCGCGTCGTAGCGTTCGCCTTCATCACGCATAAAAGCGTGCACACCATTAACTTCGTGCCAAGTAAAGTTAACGCCTTTTTCCACTAAGTTGGCGTAAACCTTTGCCCGGCCTTCGGCGGGAATGTGCGGGTCTTGTTTGCCCCATACCATTTGTAGTTCGCCTTTAATTTCACCGGTGCGAGTAAGGCTCTCGTTACCCGCATTCGATGGTGTAAGCCCCGAGTGGATGTCGGTTGCGTAGAAACAACTGGTAGCGAGCACTTCAGGGTGAATGGCAGCACGGTAGGCGAGTCCGCCACCCAGACAAAAGCCCATCGCGCCTAACTTTCCAGAGTAGTAAGGCAGGGTCTTGACATAATCCACCATAGTTTGCGTGTCGGTATCATGGGCTTCAAGCGTTTTCGCGACTTTATCGGCGTTCCCCTTATCGCGGCCCGCATCGTCATAACCCAATACAGTGCCTATAGGATTAAGTTCGTGGAATACCTCGGGTACCAATACGATAAATCCGTGTCCAGCGAGAATTTGGGCGCTTCTACGGATAGGCCCTGTCTGCTGAAAAATCTCGGAATAGAGAATAATCGCGGGAAATTTGCCCTCGGCTGTTGGACGGTAAACATAGGTGCGCATAAGCCCAGTCGGCGTCTCAAGATCAACCTGATGGTTTTGAATAAGCATAATAATTCCTAATAAAGTGATTAAGGCAACGCCTTATTATTGTGGTGAAAATTGCTCTTCAAGCGAGCGCATAATTTTCGAGACTTTGGCCAAAGTCTCTTGGTATTCCTCTTGGGGATCTGAATCGGCGGTAATTCCACCACCTCCCCAAACATGAGCCTTACCATTGGCGAAGCTCAGAGTCCTGATGGCGATACTGGTATCCATTGCGCCATGTGCACTGATGTAGCCGAGGCTGCCGCAGTAGATGCTTCGACGACTTGGCTCCAGTTCTTCGATGATTTCCATGGCGCGAATCTTAGGTGCTCCGGTAATACTCCCGCCCGGAAAAGCGTCTTTCAGTACGTCTACGGGGTGACTGCCATCGCGGAGCCTGCCAGTAACTGTGCTAACAAGGTGATGGACGTTTGCGAACGACTGTAATTCACAGAGCTTAGGTACCTGTACGTCGTCACACTGCTTGCTCAAATCGTTTCGCAAGAGATCGACGATCATCACGTTTTCGGCACGATTTTTCGCGCTAGTGTTCAACCAGTCGGCGTTACGCTGATCTTCTTCTGGAGTCGCTCCTCGCGCAACAGTTCCTTTGATGGGTTGAGTCGACACCGCGCCATTATCGATCTTAATAAATCTTTCGGGCGAGATACTCACAATAGCTTGATTCTCAAATTCCATAAATCCAGAGAAAGGTGAGGGTAGCTTTTGCCGTAAGTGAAAGAACGCGTGAAGTGGATCGCCTTCGTAAGTGGCTTCAAAGCGCTGTGCAAAATTGATTTGATAACAATCCCCCGCAGCGATATAGGCTTGGATTTTTTTGATCGAATCAATGTATGAAATAACTTTAATATTTGATTCAAATTTATTGATTTTTAAAGAATTTATAACTCTGTTAAAGTAATTTCTAGATTCGTGGAACTCTTTGTTTTTTCCTGTTTCCTCGCACAATTCTGCTATTGCCAAAAAGTTATAAGACGGCGCGAGCGTAGGATTACAGACAAGGTAGGCGGTTTTGCGATGGTGATCTTGAATGATTGCCCAAGGGTAAATACCTACGTAAAGGTCTGGGAGCGGGATGTCAGCACTGGCGGTTGCGGGTAACTTTTCTAACCGTCGTGCTAAGTCGTATCCAAAGTATCCGATAGCGCCGCCAGCAAAAGGTAGATTTACATCATCGGAAATTAAGCCAGACTTAAGTTCTCCTAGGTACTCTTTCACGAGCTCGAAAGGGTTCTGGGTTGAGTAGATTGTGCCGTCGGGAGTTGTGATCTTTGTCCGATCACCGCGAGTGGTTAAGGTGACAGCGGGAGCTGCACTCAGAATATCGTAGCGGGCATATTCACTTGTTGGGAATCCCGAGTCTAACCACACGCCGTGACCCAGTGAGCGAATGAGCGTAAAATACACCGCCGAATCTTCATGATATGCCAATGGTAAAGTCTGTTGCTGAAACGCTAAACCGCTCAAAATAGCCTCCTTTGTGAAGTCGCCATTTTACCCCAGGCACCAAGGCTGCGGAGATGATTTTCGGGGGCACTCGTACATACTCAGATTCAATCTCGTCATTTACTTAGGGCTGTTTATGGAAACCTTAGTTGTTGCGTTGTTAGCTTTCGCCATTGGTGGTTGCGCTGGCTTCTTCTTACTGCGGAAATTGCCTCGTCGCGTCCAATCGGCGAATGTCCCGCTCGACGCGCAGCTTATCCTTGAGCGTATCGAAAAGGTCTTCAAAGTCGTATTAGCCGAAGGCTACTTTACCGAGATTTACAGCCACGATAATAATCGCTCTTTCTGGGGGTTATTCAACACCAATAAAAAAGCGCTAATCGTGGCAAAAGCCAAAGTTGCTATAGGTTATGACTTTGCGAAATTGCGATTAAGGCGTGACTTTGAGTCGAAGACGTTTGTCGTTGAGCAATTCCCCGAAGCTGAAATTATTGCAATAGATACCGACTACGAGTTTTACGACATCAACCAAGGTTTTATGAACCGCTTCGATCATCGGGAATACACCGAGATTCTATCTGAGGCGAAACGCCTCATGCAGGATAAAGCTATGTTGAGTGACCTCCCGCAAAGCGCCCAAGAGCAGATTCAGCTACTTATGACACAGATTTTTTCGGGAAGCGGATGGACTTTATCGTGGGAAGCGCCCGAGCCAAAATTGCTCGAGCGCACAGAGGCGGGCGCTAAACCTTAGTCGTTAGGTTAACTCTAAACAAAAGTGCATTTTAATCCGTAGATAATCAGATTTTTTTAAATAAAACAATAAGTTAGCTTGCATTGAATTTCCCAAAATTTGACTAAAATAAGCGCCAAATTTTGGGAAAACGATTTTCTACCTATGTTGTTGGAATTTCCTCATCCTCTATTCCCTTTATCAGCCCCGGATTTTCCATCCCCTTAAAATCAAACTTTTGGGAGTCCTGAAGCTTTGCATCGGAGAAGTCAAACTCACCATGAAAGATAAAATGTTCCCACGCCAACAATGATGAGGTTTTGACTTTCCTTAAAATTGCGGTGCGTTCGGCATCTGTCTTGGCTCGCATAAGCAGTTGCGATACGTACATAAAATTCCAGCAGACAACAACATTTTTTAGGATACGTTTGCAGCACTCTGCCAATTCCTGGTCGTCTTTCAGTGTTTGGCTGTACTCCGGGCGACCTATGGCAAGGGCCTTGTTGAGGCGATTACCCGATTCACCTTTGTTTAATTGTTTGTGGACAGCGGCACGGAGATCTACATCATCGACATACCGCAATATGTATAGTGATTTGGGGATTCTTCCCCCGTTTTTGCATGCTCCGCTGGGTCATGAGCAAATGCTGGTGTGATTATCAATGTGGTGACAACAGCCAGGGTGAAACGCAGTAATGAATTTTTCATTGTTAATTCCTCTATCTTGATGGTTAAAAAATGGTGGTTTAGAACCACGCACGAATGCCCGCGACCCATTGGGTATCACTAGTGGTTTCCCCATGTTCACGTACAAACTCAGCTGTATTTCCAAAACTTCTGGTCCAGTTCACACCTACATAGGGCGCAAACTCCCTGCGAATTTCATAACGCAGGCGCAACCTTGCTTGGCCATCTGATAATCCCGAACCGGTTTGTCGGTGCATATCGTTCTGGCCATAAAAATTCAGTGAGATTTCAGGTGACAGTACCAATCGCTGAGTGAACATGAGTTCATATTCGGCAGAGATACGTGCTGCTGTATCGCCTGAATCCCTTACAAACAGTGCTGCATCTATTTCAAAGAAATAAGGAGCTAATCCTTGGATACCGATGACCCCCCATTCACGATCAGGCTTGGGTTTTAAATCCTGTCGTACACCTATCTGAAAATCCCAGAAAGGTGCGATAGCGCGGCTATACAAAGCCTGAACTTCTGCCTCCTCCGTTTCGCCATCAACACGCTCAACATCTGTTTTTATCCAAAGCTTGTTCAGATCCTTGCCAATCCAGCCTTGGGCCTCCAACACGTAAGGATCTGCTTCATCGGCATTGCGCCATTCCAGTTGATCGATCAGGATCTTCGCCAACAACGGGTCGTGCCCTTCATGGGCGATGGATTGACCGCTATAGGCAAGTGCAGCGGCTATCAATCCCAAGGATATTTGCTGTGATACATTTTTCATTGGTTCGCTCCTAAACAACCCGAACTTCACGCATCATGCCGGGCATGTGGTAAAGCAAGTGACAGTGATAGGCCCAACGACCTTTGGCATCGGCCGTGACGAGATAACTAATACGTGAGCCAGGTTGAACGATGATGGTGTGTTTACGTGGGATGTAAGCCGGATCGCCGGTTTCCAATTCGCTCCACATTCCGTGCAAATGAATGGGATGCGTCATCATGGTGTCATTGACCAGAATGATACGCACACGCTCGCCAAAGCTCAGTTCCAGCGGCTTGGCATCGGCAAAATTGAGGCCATTGATCGACCACATATAACGGCGCATATTGCCGGTCAGGTGCAGCTCAATTTCCCGTGAGGGCTCGCGCTTGTCGTAGGTGGGATGCAGGCCGCGAATATCCGCGTAGGTCAGCACACGGCGACCGTATAATTTCATGTGGTCACGCAGACCGATACCCGGATCGGCCAAGCCGCTTTGAGGTGCGTCTGAACGCATATCCACGTGTGGGCCAAATTCCGTATCAACATGGCTTATCTTGGTGAGTGGATCAAAATTGCTGCCAAAACCTGCTTTGGCCAGACGCGATTTGGCGGTGTGTTGGCTGTGATCCATAGCGCCCATGTCATGGCCGGAATGATCCATGCCTTCCATTGAGGGCTTCGAGTGCTGGCTATGGTCCATCTTCATGGCTGACATATCGTGCCCGCTATGGTCCATCGCGCCCATGTCATGACTGGAGTGATCCATACCTTCCATGGTGGGCTTCGAATGCTGGCTGTGATCCATCTTCATGGCCGACATATCGTGACCGCTGTGATCCATGCCGGACATATCCATCCCCATGTCGCGATGACCTAGCGTGGGAGCCGGGTCCATCGCTGGTATCTCGGCGCGCAAGGCAATATCCGTTGTCAGGGTGCCGCGGGCATATCCGGTACGGTCATTACTTTGGGCAAAGATTGTGTAGGCGCTATCGGCAGCGGGTTCCACGATCACGTCGTAGGTTTCTGCTACCCCGATGCGAAACTCATCGACCACGACCGACTGGATATTCTGGCCGTCAGCAGCCACTACCGTCATTTTTAATCCCGGAATCCGCACATCGAAAATGCTCATCGCCGCGCCGTTGATAAAGCGCAGGCGCACTTTCTCGCCGGGTTTGCAAAGTCCCAACCAGCCTTTATCCGGTGTAACGCCGTTCATCAGGTAGGTATAGGTATACCCGGTCACGTCCGATATATCAGTTTCGCTCATGCGCATCTGGCCCCACATGGCGCGCTCGTTCCAGGTAGCGGCGAACCCTTTGGTTTTGAGGTCACGCACCAGATCGCCGACCGTCCGCTCGCGGAAGTTGTAGTAGTGGCTCATCTTTTTCAGGGTACTGTAGACCCTTTCAGGCGCGGTATCCGTCCAGTCAGACAGCAGCACGACCATATCCCGGTCATAAGCGACAGGATCGGGATCTTTGGGGTCAATGACGATGGCCCCCATCAGCCCGGTTTGCTCCTGAAACCCGGAATGGCTGTGATACCAATAGGTGCCGCTTTGTTGAACATCAAATTCGTAAACAAAGGTCTCGCCAGGTTTGATGCCATCAAAACTCATACCCGGTACACCATCCATTTCCGAGGGCAAAATGATGCCGTGCCAGTGGATGGAACTGTCGTGATCGAGCGTATTGGTAACTCTTAATGTCACGCGCTCACCTTCTTTCCAGCGCAGGATCGGTGCAGGCAAGCTTTGGTTGACAGTAGTGGCGATACGTTGTTTACCGGTGAAGTTCACTTTCTGGAAGCCAATCGACAGGTCGAATTGATTGCCGGACAAGGTTTGTGGACCATTGGTTTGTTGAGGCGTCTCGGCAAATAACGGACCTGATAAAGGCAAGGCGCTCAACGCCACCAGTGAGGAAGCACCAAGGACAAACCGACGACGCGACTGGTTTGATGGCAGTAACTCAGGTACCACCGGATGGCGATCTGTTGCGGTATTTAATTCCATTGTGGTCTGTATCGCCACTGTGCGGGTATCGGGAATTTTCATGCCCATTTCTCCTTAGAAAGTTTGCGTTAAGCTGGTGATGCGGATGTACACCTCGCTGCTGCCGTCGCTTTTGAGCAACAGCACATCGTAGGGTGTGAAACGCTCGCCCATTTCCATCCCGGGGCTACCCACTGGCATACCGGGCACAGCCAACCCTATGGCGCCCTCCGGCTTTTCGGTGAGGAACCGGGTGATGAGGGGAGCGGGTATATGTCCCTCAAATACATAGCCATCGGGTGAAACAGCGGTATGACAGGATTGGTATTGAGGGGCGATCCGGTAGCGATTTTTGATTGCATTCAGGTCATCGGGATGATGGATGTTGGATTTCAATCTGTGTGATTGCAGATGGGAAATCCACTCTCCACAGCAGCCGCAGGTAGGGCTTTTGTAAACATCTAACAGCACGGATTTATCGGCACATGCAGTAGCCGATGGGGCGGATGACGCATGTACCGTGTGGCTTGTCATTAAAAACAGGATCGCAAGGCTACTGAGAGCCCCCATAAAACGCTGGAAAACCATAAAAGCTCCAAAGCAACGTGAGGTTGTAAAACATCAACGGAGGGAGCGAATGTCACTCCCGCAAATACAATTGGTAGACCGATACGCCAAATTTCAGGCGTAGTTGTCCTGTATCAGCGGAAAATGGGGGGACGATAGAGGGAAGAAATGAGTGAACTGGGGATGTGTTGGTGATATCCACTGGTATTCACTGAGGTATCAGATTGAACCGCAAAAGCCAGGCTATAACTCAATGCCGGTGCTGAACAGCTGCTGGAGGAGCAATGCCCCATGGTTTTGCAACAATCGTGAGTGGCTTTCATATCCATGGCCTTATTCTGGATATCCATTTGGCTCATATCGTGATGCATACCCATCATGGAATGATCCATGGATTCCATATCATGGCTCATGGGAGCAACGTCCACCAACTGGCATGGCATAGCCACAACCGCCAACGATTGGCCTAAAAAGACCAAGGTAAGCAGTGCGATTAACCACACAGGGTGACGTTGTTTAATGACCATAAAAATGGATATCGTGTGAATACGGTTAAAAGCATAGTGCAATAGGTGGCATGGAGTCCAGCGGTATGACGGAGCGTGGTCGTGCAATCACAATATGTGCATTTTTGATTACCAACACTGAACAGCTCATGGTGCCGACATCACTTGAATCGGATGCGCATTTAACTCTACCGTGATATGCACGAGCTCTTCATGAATACTTAATTGTTGTTTGAAATAATCTGGTTGGGCTTCACCGGTGGTAGCAAGAGAGAGGATGCAGGCATATTTACCCTTGGCCACACGCCACACGTGTAAATCAGTAATGTCAGCTTTGACAGGGCTTGCTGCAATCACTTCCCGAATTTCAGCCACTACCGGCGCGTCCATTTCCGCATCAAGCAACACACGCCCTGTATCCCGCAACAAACCATAGGCCCACACTGAAACTAACACGGCACCCACAATTCCCATGAGCGGATCAAGCCAATCGGCCCCCCACAGTTTGCCCCCCGTCAACGCTACAATTGCCAGCACCGATGTAGCCGCATCAGCCAAAACATGCAAATAAGCCGAACGCAAATTTAAGTCATGATGATGCTCGTGATCACCTGACGAATGATGATGATCATGGTGGTCGTGATGATGAGCATGGTTATCTTTTAGCAACCATGCACAGATAAGGTTAACCAATAGGCCGACACCGGAAATCGCTATAGCGTGATCATAGTGAATAGGTGTTGGTGAAATCAGGCGCTCAACAGATTGATACAGCATCAGGCAGGCCACACCCAACAGGAGGATTGCACTGGTATAACCACCTAACACTTCGATTTTCCAGGTGCCAAAGGAAAAACGGGCGTCCTGGGCGAGACGTCGAGCTGCTGCATACGCGAAGACAGATAGTCCAAGCGCCAGACTATGGGAACTCATATGCCAGCCATCCGCCAGCAATGCCATTGAGTTGTATACCCATCCGCCCCCAATCTCGGCAACCATCATCACAATCGTCAGCAACAATGCCCAACGAATGTTTCGCTCCGCCAAGGGATTGCCATCATCAAAGGCCTGCGAATGACGGAGGGTATCTATATCAACGGCGTGGGATTGCATTTCGCAGGGCTTGGTATTTTCCCGCCAGATAATATGCTCACCCAATTACATTAGGAAATTCAGGAAGAGTTAGCCAGCCTTACGCTCTTTGATGATGTGTTACCAGCCCTGAATGCCTTGGCTAACCAAGGTGTGCCTTTCGCTATTTGCTCTAATTTGGCAAAACCCTACGGTGTAGTGATCGACAAGCTATTGTCGCAATTCAACTTCGACCGACACCTTAGCTATGAAATAGGTGCGATAAAACCTGAAAGAGAAATCTACGAATCGATTCTAACGGGCAAGGGTTTAGTACCGGGCCAAATCCTCTTTATTGGCGACACATTACTGGCCGATTATGAGGGTCCCACCCAATTCGGGTTTCAGGCTAAACATCTGGTCAGAGGGCAAGCTTCAGGGAGCAATACCATTGCTTCACTACTAGAAGCTTTGCCCTTGTTGACTACCGAAGCATCCTTATAAAAATACAGATAGAGTTGATGCGCCATCAGCTTGCGCCTAAATCAGCTACTCCGTAATGAGAATTATTTGCTATAGATAAAATCGGCGTTTTTTTTAAAGTTAACCTCGTTACGTAAACTTTGCTCGAGAGTTTTGATCTCCTCGTAGATAGTGGCAGTGCCGTCACCTTTAATAATAAGAACGCTATAAGGTTGGAATCGGTCGCCCATTTCCATCCCTGGGCTTCCGACTGGCATTGCAGGAACTGCTAAACCGAGTGCGCCTTTCGGTGGGGCTGCTAGAAATTTCTTAACCAAGTAAACCGGAACATGGCCCTCAAAGAAGAATCCCTCTTTAGAAACACCGGTGTGGCAGGACTGATATTCAGGGCGGATTTTGAGGGTTTGCTTAAGTCCCGCCAAATCTTCCGGATGATATGACGTCACCCCACTATTGTTATCTTCAAGTTTGGCGATCCAGTCATCACAACACCCGCAGGTCGGGCTCTTGAAAACTTCTAAGCGCAACTCATTCTTCGATTGGTTAATGGAAGAAGCAGAATGCCCCGTGCCGTTATGTTGGTGCGCGATTGCCTGAGTGGTTAGCGCAAGAAAGCCTGTGATTAAGCAAAAAGCTTTAAAACGTGTTGACATAGATCACCGTATATTGGTTAGTGGTTGGCTAGGAATGATTGGCTAAGCCTTTAAGAATGGCGCAATCGGAATCGCTCGAACCTTTACATGCGCCTATGAGCTCATCCAATTGACGTTCGAGTGACTGTAAATCCTGAATTCGTTGTTCAATGGCTTTTTTATGCTGCAAAGCAAGTTTTTTAACATCGGCGCTGCAACGGTTGGTGTTATGCCAAAGATCCATGAGTTCTGCGATTTGTTTAAGCGAGAAATCGAGTGATCGCGCATGCTTAATGAATCGCATTTGCTCGATGTCAGACTCACCGTAAATGCGATAGTTTCCCGCTGAGCGTTGATTTTGAATCAAGCCTAGCGTCTCGTAATTACGAATCATTTTGGTGGTGAGGCCGCTTGATGCAGCAGCCTCACCAATTGTGTAAGTCGTGATTTGACTCATGATTTTTATAAAAAATCCTTATAAACAAGTATTTACAACGAAAACTTAATGTTGATTGGCACCGCTTGGGCGCCATAGTCTCAGCCTTAGCGAATTGGTAACCACCAATAAACTCGACAGTGCCATGGCCGCTGCAGCCATCATCGGCGACAGGTTAACCCCCCAAATAGAGAAGACTCCAGTTGCGATGGGAATGAGCAGCACGTTGTAACCAAACGCCCAAAAGAGGTTCTGTTTGATGGTTCGCAAGCTTTTTCTCGAGAGCTGATAGGCGGTCGCGACGCCAGTAATCGAGCCTTTGACCAACACTATGTCCGCAGCATCCATGGCGATATCAGTACCTGTTCCCATGGCAATGCCCACGTCGGCTTCTGCAAGTGCTGGCGCATCATTGATGCCGTCGCCAACAAAGCCAACAGTGCCGTGGGTGGCTTTAATGTCTCGGATTAGCTGAGCTTTTTGGGTGGGTAATACTTCAGCGTGAACTTTTCCAATACCCAGCTGTGACGCAATGTGTTGAGCAGGGTGAGGGTTGTCACCGGTAATCATGAACGTCTGGAGGCCTTCAGCCCCCAGAGTTTTAAGCCCCATTTGCGAATCCGGTTTGACTACATCGGCAAACGCAAAGATAGCGGCTAAGTTTCCATTGCAAACCATATAAAGGTAGGAATAGCCTTGCTGGCTAAAGTGAGAAAGTTGGCTCGCGTGAGGATCAAGACTCGACCAATCAAGATCTGGATAACGCTCTTCAATTAACCGTTTATTGCCTAGAGCGAAGGAACGTCCGTCGACTTGTGCGGTTACGCCCCCACCCGGATGCGCTAAAAATTGTGTAGGCGTCAAAAGTGCGAGCGCTTGTTGCTGTGCTGCCTCGACGAGCGCTTGAGCAACAGGGTGTTCGGACGATTGTTCGACGCTTGCAGCCAGTTTCAATAGCTGTGCGGGAGATTCTTGCGACAAGTTGATCTGACCAACCAGCGATAAACTCCCTTGGGTCAGGGTGCCGGTTTTATCAAAGGCGATTGCGCTTAAATCGGCTAATCGCTGTAGACTCGAGCCATCGCGATAGAGAATACCAAGTTCTGCCGCGCGACCGGTCGCTACCATAATCGCTGTGGGCGTTGCCAACCCCATGGCGCAAGGGCAGGCGACAATAAGTACCGCAACTGCATGAATAACGGCATTACTGAGGTTGCCGGCTAGGTAATACCATCCAACGAAAGTGAGGAGCGCGATCAGCAAAATGCATGGCACAAAGTAAAACGTGACCTTATCGGCAAGTGCTTGAATCGGCAATTTACCCGCCTGTGCATTGGCTACGGCTTGAACGATTTTCGATAGCAAGCCGTCATTGATAGGTCGGCTGACTCTTACTGTTAAACTGCCGGACAAATTAAGCGTTCCGCCGATGACGGTATCGCCAGTTTGTTTCTCGACCGGAAGAGACTCCCCCGTCATCGCCGACTGATCACAGGAAGATTCACCGGCTGTTATTTCGCCATCGGCGGGGATTCGCTCACCAGGTTTTACCAAAACGAGATCGCCAACGTTGAGACTATCGGCGTTGACCTCAACTACCTGATCATCGAGCACTCGATGAGCTACGGCAGGTTGAAGTTGCATTAATTTGGCAATGGCATCACCCGTGTGAGAGCGCGCCTTAGACTCCCAATATCGGCCGAGTAAGACCAGTGTGATAATCACACAGGCCGCTTCGTAGTAAACGCTCATGGCAATACTGCTTGTTGACGATGTCACCCAAGACGGCACAAACGTCACCACTAGCGAATAAATAATCGCCGCACCGCTACCCAAAGCCACCAAAGAATTCATGTCTGGGTTTCCGCCAAAAAGTGCGGAAAAACCTTTGGTAAAAAATTCCCGTCCAGGGAATATCACCACCAGCAGTGCCAAGATAGCCTGCATAACCCAGAGACTCGTCCCAAAGGTTTGGTGCAAATAATGGTGGAAGGCTGGAATAAGGTGGCCGCCCATTTCGGTGATGAATATAGGGAGGGTAAGACACCCAGCAAGCAGAAATTTTCGCCAAACGACACGAATTTGCTCGTCGTCTTGTTGTTGTTTCTTACGTAACGTTTCGGCGGCATCTTCAAGTTTGATGGGCGAGGTGGGGTATCCTTGCTTCTCAAGAACAGCGAGGAGCGACTTTTCGTCGAAACCTTCGCTTGTTTTAATCTGTGCTTGAGCGGTAGCCAAATTGACGCTCACTTGCTCTACACCCGACGCGCGCGACACGAGCCGCTCCACATGCGCTACACAGGCGCCGCAGCTCATGCCATCAACGCGGTAATTGCGAACACTCTCGGTCATAACAAGCCCAACTAAGAATCAGTCGATGGGGAAGGGGTCGAATCGTAACCAGCGTCGTCGAGCAGCTTTACCAATTGGGTCTGATCTAACTTTGAGGCAATGCTGGCCTCGCGCTTATCCAAGTCAAACGCCAAAGAAGCTTCCGCATCAATTTCTTGAACCGCACGTGTGATTCGACCGACGCAGGCTTGGCAAGACATTCCAGGGATGTGTAATTTAATCATGTTGATCTCCTTAAGAGGCCTCACTCTAATCCTTACCCCTAGGGAAAGGTAAAGCGAATTGACAGAAATTTTAGGCGCTGCTCGCCTTTCACTTATGAAAAACGTGCCAAAAAACCCTATTTAATGGTAGGCTAGTTTGCAATTTAACTTCAAATAATAAGGGATTCACATGAGCGCGGTATCTTCAGTTAAATCTATTACTCGCCAATTTGCAGCTGCCAGCATTCTAGCCGTGGGCTTAGCATCAGTAGCTCAAGCTACGATCGTCGAAGTTCAAACCAATTTGGGTAATTTTCAAATCAATTTGTTTGATTTTGATCCGGCGCTTAAGCCAACTGTTGATAATTTCCTCAAATACGTTGAGGGTGCGGAAGGCTTTGGTTTGTACCAAAATATTTTGGTACATCGCTCGGTGAAAGACTTTGTTGTACAAGCAGGCGGCTATACGCTGAACGATCTTCTTGTTGCGGAACAGATTAAAGAAGGCCCGATCGTACTGAATACTCCGGTTTATTCCAACGTTGAGGGTACCGTTGCCATGGCCAAGGGCAATGCGATCAACAGTGCAACCAGCCAGTGGTTCGTGAACATGAAAGACAACTCTTTAGGGCTCGATGTGAACGTTGGCGGCTACACTGTATTTGGGGCGGTGACTCAAGGCATGGATGTGGTTAAAGAGATCAACCAAATTTCTATATTTAATATGGGCAGCATTTTTCAAGAACTCCCCTTGATTGGTTATACCGCCGATGATGTGACCAATAAAACCCCATTGAGCCGAGACAATTTTGTGGTGATCGAAAATATTATTGTGGTCGACACTAATCCTAATTCCGCGGCTTCACTGAATCCGGTTCTTAACAAGCGTGCGCCCGTCGTTGAAGAACCAAAACCTGTTTCCAAGGGCGCAAGTGGTGCCGTTGGTCTTGGTCTGTTTGGCTTGCTAGGCGGATTATTTGGGCTAGGTTTATTTAAAGCGCGCCGCCGCTCTAAAAATTAACAATACAGGAGAGCAACAAGATGATTACCTATCTCTATTGGATTTTAGTTATCGCCGTAAGTGGCACCTTGGGATGGCTTGTTGCCCGCGTGTTTAATATTAAGTCAGGATTAATTGTTGGCCTAATTGCTTTTATTATTGGTTGGCTGCTTTACGTGTTTCACTATGAGCAATATTTTGTGAAAAACCTTGGCGGCGTTATGTCGATTAGCGTTCCTGAAGGGCAAATGCACATTCATGCAACTTGGAAAGAGGATCATCTCTGGATTCAAAATTATGATCCTGTCAAGAACGAGTGTTATTTTACCGAGTATGCGAAAGGGAATATGTTGGAAGGCAAAGTGGTGATTAAAAACTGCAATCCAATTAAAACCCCCGCATCTATTCACACGCCGTAAACCAACAATTACCTAATAAAAAAGGCCCACATGGGCCTTTTTTATTAGGTTGATTCTACTCAATCGAAGGAAGAAACCGATACCCAACACCCGGTTCAGTTTCAATGTAACGGGGGTTAGACGGATCATCACCTAATTTAGTACGTAGGCGAGCGATAAAAATTCGCAGATAGTGGGTGTCTTCGACGTGAGTACCGCCCCAAATCTCTCGCAACAATTGTTGCTGAGTAACCAGACGACCTGCGTTATTAATCAAACGCTTTAGCAACTCGAATTCTTTGCGCGATAGTTTTACCACTTCATTATCGACTTGAAGTTTTCGCTCTTGAAGATCGATAAGAACGCGCTCGTCAGCAAACTGTTTGACTGATTCTACCGTGGGGCCAAAAGCTTTAATTAAGCCGCGAATGCGCGCCATCAACTCTTGAATACCGAAAGGTTTCACTACGTAATCGTTGGCGCCTACGTCGAGCGCTTGAACAATTTCCGACTCGCGATTGCGCACCGACAGCACAATAATGGGTGAGTGGTAAAAATCTCGCAATTTTTTTAACACCACCATGCCGTCGAGATCCGGCAAACCCAAATCAAGAATAATTAAATCCGGCGTTTCATCGGCCGCAACGGACAAACCTTGTCGGCCGTTATCGGCCTCAATAATTTGATAGCCCTGAGCACTCAGACCTATCTTTAAAAAACGACGAATTTGCGGCTCGTCATCAATTATCAATATTTTAGGCATGTCTTGTCTCTCCAATTGCCGAAGATTCTAGCAGTGCAAAAAAGTTATACGAGTGCAGAGGCGTTAAATGTGCGTATTCTTTAGCGGATTACTCGTGCGGTGCATCAATTACATCGTCGGCTGCTGTAAGCGGTAGGCTAACTCGCAAGCAAGTTCCTTTACGGCCGTCCACTTCACCGTAAGGGTTGTCGTGAATGCTAACAGTCCCACCATGGGCGACAATCATACCGCGGCAAATGGTTAAGCCAAGCCCACTTCCTGAACGGCGGCGATCGCCTTTTTCTGCCGTGTGGAAACGTTCGAACACACGCTCGCGCTCCTCTTGTGGTACACCCGGCCCTTGGTCACATACATCGATAAGCATTTGATCGCCATCTTTATAACAGCGCAAAATTACAGGCGCACCGGGTGGTGAAAACTTAATCGCGTTATCGATGATGTTAAATAAAGCTTGCTCCAAAAAAGCCGACTGGACGTGAAGTGGTGGTAGGTTGGGCGTAATGTTAAGTTCTAATCGATTCTGGATTAACAGCGGACGCAAACGTTTTTGTGTCGCACTTAAAATATCCTCAATGCTTACCCACGAACGTTCGAGTCGAATCTGCCCTGAGCCCAAACGCGTCATATCTAAAAGGTTTTGGGTATAACGGTTAAGTCTTTGAGCCTCGTCCAGTACTGTCGTTAACAGCTCTTTGACTTCTTGTTGAGAGAGTTGATCGCCTAATTCCAGCACAATCGACGTTGCACCAATCATACTGGTGAGCGGCGTTCTGAAGTCATGCGATACAGACGATAGGAGCGCTGAGCGAATTAATTCGTTTTCTTTGGCGATTTTTTCTTTTTCAAGTTCTTCGGCTAAGTGAGTACGTTCGAGTGAAATATTGACCTGATGTAGCAGCAAAACAAAAATATCTTTAGGAAGATATTTAATGTCATCGATTTTGATTTTAACCAACCCAATAACTTGTCGAAAGTTATGAATCAAATAAGCGCTGTGCTCGGTCTCTAATTCTTGAATGGTTTTTTCAGAAATTTGATCGAGCGGCACACCTAGCAAATTCTCTAAATGCGTTTTTCTTTGATGGCTCAATCGTCGAATAATCGGGTGAGTGGCCCATTTATCGTGCGGTGTAATGAGCACGCAATGATTTTTCCATGTCGCTAACGCACTGCGAAGAGCACTAATTACGTCCTCTGTATTAAGTGCTTTGGGGAGTTTTTCTAGCAGCTCTAATTCGATGTCAGTCATGAGTTCGCGCACGCGAATTTTTTGAACGACTTGCTTGTGGCGAGTCGTCATATAACCCACGGCAATCGAGGTAATCATGAATACAAGGATAGTGAGTAAATCTTCGTCTTCATGAATCACAATCGATCCATAAGGCGGGGCAAAAAAGAAACTAAACGCAAAAAAGCTGGACAGCGCATTAATGATCGCGAGTTCGACTGTTACGTTAATCGCAATAAAAATCACGAGCGTGAGGTAGAGCAAAGGCACATTGGCCTTAGGTAAATAATCGGTGATTAAAAAAGCTAAAGGCGTGAGTAACCAAGGAAATAAAATTCCAATCGGGTAGGCGAAGCGGCGAAGTAAATGTCCGTAGTTCATTTAGGCGCGCCAGAATGAACGAGAGAAAAGGACAATAATGGTTAGAAATTCGAGCCGGCCCAATAGCATTCCAACCGCAAGTATCCATTTAGCAGTGTCGGAAACTGCTGCAAAGTTTCCCGCAGGCCCAATGGTATCGCCAAGTCCTGGGCCAACGTTCATGACTGCCGTTGCGGCACCTGTCAGCGAAGTGACCAAATCAAGCCCAGTCAACGAAAGGATTAACGCAATCGTAATAAGGCAAGCTGCCATTAAAAACATGTAAGAAATTGAGGACGCAATAATTTCTGAGCTTATAAGGCGATTGTTATACCGGCGACCTATGATCGCTCGTGGATGAATTGCCACCACGATTTGTTCTTTCACTAGCCCCATAAAAATTTGAAGGCGAAAGACTTTTATTCCACCAGAGGTCGAACCGGAACATCCCCCGATGAACATACAGAAAAAGAAGATAGTGATAACCAGATTACCCCAAGCTTGGTAATCGGCCGATGCAAACCCCGTAGTAGTGATGATCGACACTATGTTAAAGCAGGCTTTGGTGAGAGCATCGAAGATGTTCATACCCTCGTTGAGCACTAGATGCGTGGTGATCACCGCCGTCACCGCTGCCACAATGGCGAGCAATCCCTTAACCTGCGTATCGCTTAAAAAGGCGAAATGCTTGTTGACCACAAGCCGAACGAATAACACGAACGGGCAGGCCCCCGCTAACATGAATAAGATGGCTACCCAGTGAATCGCAGGGCTTTCAAATTGTGCAAAAGATTGGTCGGATGTCGAGAAGCCGCCAGTCGACACAGTCGTCATGGCATGATTGATGGCATTAAACCAGTCCATTCCCACAAGCCAATAAGCAATAAAGCAGAGCAGGGTGAGGGCAATATAGGCATAGATAATCATTGCGATCAGGCTGCGCGCTCGCGGCATTGCCTTATCGGACCATTCGGATGATTCGGTTTTAAATAAACGCATACCGCCCACGCGTAGAAAGGGCAATACGGCAATGGCCATACCGATAATACCTATGCCGCCGATCCAATTAAGGATGGATCGCCAGAGCAAAATATCGCGAGGTAAATTATCGAGCCCACTGAAGACCGATGCACCCGTACTGGTGATTCCCGAGACACCCTCAAACACTGCATCGGCAAGATTAAAAGGATGATCCATCAACCAAAATGGCAAACCGCTTAAAAGCCCAATCGTGGTCCAACTACAGGTAGTGATGAGAAAAACCTGCCGTGGCTGCATATATTCAAAATTACTGCGTTTGCCAACGAGTAACGCCGCAATCCCCAATACACTGGTAATGGTGGCAGAAATAAAAAATGCCATTTGATTATTGCTCTCATCCATCACTGAAAATAGCAATGGAACCAGCATAAAGAGGGCGAGGATATTGAGAATAGCCCCAAGAATAAACAGGGTAGGCCCGAGTAGTTTCATATTGTTTTTCGCGCGTTACAACGATTACGCCTATAGTAAACCTTCGCGAAGGATTCGGCAGCTTTCTCTGCGTAAAATTCGGGCTGGGTCAGCTTACGCAGCGAGCTTCGTATACTAGCGAAACGTACAAGTTCAGTAAGTGCGGCGACTGCTTTAACAGGAAATTGATCTCTTCGTCGGGGTTGTCACCGACCGGATGCTTCTGATCGAGCCTCAACCGGTGAGCAGCGTCAAGCAATATATCTTTGAAAACCAATGTGGTTTTGTAATACCGCTCAGGCGTGCGCTTGGCAAATTGGGTAAAGGCATAAAGTGCTTCAATCACAGCGCTTTTGTAATGGGTAGGGCTAAGGTTCTGCGTTAGCTCGTCGATAAGTAAGCCGAAGTTCTCCTCGCCGGCAGTCATGGAGCTTCTGACTTCCTTACAATTTAAACGATGACTCTTGCCGTTAATTCCAAACACCATGGCATCCACCTGATTGAGTGATTGCCAAATCTCTCTTAAAAAACCAATGTCGAAGTGAGAGATCAAGCCACGTTTAGAGCGCCAAGCCAACCAGTCGGTATTCATGGCATCATCAAAGCTAGTTTCGCTCGACGCCGCATTACCAGTATTTGACTTCGACTCAAACGGAACCACGTGATTAATATCTTGCTTAAAGATGTTGCGGCGAGATTTTAGAATTCCCGCGATTTTTTTGTAAAAGATGGCAGGGGAGTGTGAGCCTAGCCATTCTAAGGTGGTCATTTCCGATGAATTATCAGGCGCTTCCATCGAACACAAGGCTAAAAAATTGCGCAGTTGTAAGGTATGTAAACCTTCGAATAATGAGGGGAAACTTCGAAATAGCGCTCCTAGCGCACACAAAAGTTCTTGAACCAGTACTCGCTCGATGTCGTTATCAAAATAGGCTTTGGCCGACTCAAAATACTGAATATTGTGGAAGGACGAATCCAGTTTGATTTGATGGAGGCTTTGGCTGTCGACCGTGATAATTAAATTGCGTGAGGCCAATACAGTCAAACTATCGGGAAGATCGGGTAATGGCTGATTAAACTGAGCAAAACACAAACGCGCCACCAGCCAGTGGTGATTTTTCTGAGCATTTTTAAACAGTGTTTTGGTGAGCTTTTCGAACAAAAAGGATTTCCCATCATCGGTACTGCAGGGGCTCTCCTTAAAAAGCGTTATAAACTGTTCGAGTCGCTTGAAAAGCTCAAGCTCGTTTTTAGCGTCGCGATGTTGATATAACCATGTAATATCTTCTTTAAATTCGTCCGGGCAATACGCCAAATCGGCTGCCGAAAATTCGATAATAGAGTTGCAATCGACTTTGTGGTGGGTTTCGCGTAGCGATTTAATTTCGGTGTAAGGCAGTATGAAATAGTTACGATGAGATGCCCTAAAAGCAAAACTTGCCGAGGCATGGCCTACGTAATCATAACGATTACGTAGCTGGAGCTTGTGCAATTCGCTGTA
This sequence comes from Cellvibrio sp., assembly GCA_051885175.1. Taxonomy (GTDB): domain Bacteria; phylum Pseudomonadota; class Gammaproteobacteria; order Pseudomonadales; family Cellvibrionaceae; genus Cellvibrio. The sequence goes on along the minus strand of JBJEWS010000010.1, from coordinate 1,891 downwards.
GAGAATACCGATATCAGGCGTTTTAGAAAACTCTTTGTCGATGTACACCGCCATAACGGCCACATCGGAATTTAGCCAATGTCGCCTTACGTATTCGATCTCGGTGATTAAGCTATCGGTAAACCATTGAATATCGCCAGTGCGATAATCCAAGCGTTTGTTTTGTAACCAGGATAATGACAAATAAGATTTTTTATTAATGGTGTAAGTTTCGGACGATGCCAAAATTTGAATTCGCCGTTTAGGTCGACCACTTAATCCAAGTGAGCTATTACGGCCAACATCGGCGTAGGCATCCATCACCATGTCAGCGGTTAAAATGTCGAGCGGCTTTAGATCTTCTAAACTTTCCGCAATTACGCCATTTTTAATAAGTTCTTCTTTTATGGCTTTATTTTCAGCGATAACCACCAGCGCAATCGAAGTTTTAGTGGTTGCGGTCGATAGATTTCGAAGATTTAACGGATCAAGATCACAATGGTTAATTAACTCTTCTTCAAGCAGCAAGCCGGTGATAAATAAACTTTGCGCCCAGACTAGTGGAATATTTTCGTTTGGCAGTCGTTCTTGCGAGCGCGGATTTTCTTTTTCAGCTTCGACGAGATGTTTAGGAACATAATAAAGTTCTGGAATCAGTCCGACCCCATCTTTAATCACCATGAGCCGTTCGATTTTTTTACGAAAGTATTTGGCTTTACTGGCGTTGCCTTCGAACACTGCCGAGATATAGAGATAGGTAAAAAATAAAGGCCATTCCGATTCTATCTCGGAGAACGAAATGAGCTCGGAGCTTATGTAATAGTTGCGATTATTAACCTCCAAACTCGATTGATGGCCATCCCAGAGGAATCGCTTGTAGCCGTAACGGCCTGACAATTTTGTTTCTATGGCCTCGCGCGTTTTTTGAATTAATTCACGATTACTGACTGCAAATGCTGGAAAGCCAATAATACTCAATAATGCACTATCGGTTTCTTTAGATTGAGATTCGCGGGGTAGGAGACTTGCCAGAGTGTTGCGGGCGAGGGAAATGGAATCGGGGATAACATGAATCACGCCACGGGGATTGGCGTGTTTGCCGAATAGATTGAATCCGTCCAGTGCTTGTAAGGCGGCTTTCGCCATACCAACGGAACTCGCGTTGATCTCGGTTTTTCCGTTGTTGACTTTATTGCCACGCTCCCATATCCCATAATCTGGGGTTCGATAAGCGCTCGAAATGTAAAAAACCAAGTTCTGAATAAAATCCACTTCTCCTGCTGTGCAAATAATGCGCAAACCACTGGCCGTCATCTGCGCAAGCGTTAGTAAATATAGAGAGGTGGCATCGATCTGTAGGTGTCCCCAAGCATCGTCGGCGACCACGGCAAGCCCAGTTGGCGTATCGTATTTGGCGTGAAGTGCGTCTTTATTATCGAGTGAGTATTTAAAAGCCTCAACCTTAGCCGATTGACGCATCATGGATTGCAGTAAACCACGCATCAACTTGATAGTGGATTGCTCAAGATAGTCGCAGCGACTGTGATTGCCTTGATGTTTAAAAGCTTGGCTCAAGGCCCATACACACATAATCGAGTACACATTGTCGCGGACCCAAGCATCACGATAATCACCGTGATTGTTCACCGCGGTACTCGCCGGTAACAAACCGGTGACTGGATGTTGCCGGCTTAAAATTGTCTGCTTGAGTTCGCGATAGATACGATCGAGCAATTCCGCATTTTTCATAAAAATGACTTCAAACCGATTGGGATGGCTAGAGGGGTCATCGAAACGTGTAGCGAGTGGGTTTAGCCAATAGCACGTATCCAGCCATTTAAAGCTCCCATAATATTATTTATTTAACATGTATCCACACCAAAAGTGTCCAGAACGCCGGATTGCGGGCGTT